>CAVXYK010000020.1:0-184934 GCA_963765875.1 uncultured Chloroflexia bacterium | reverse complement strand
TTCCAGGTTCTCTGCCGTTTCGGTCACCGGTCTGTAGTACCAGGTCGACCGGTTCAGTTCGAGCAGTTTACACTGTCGATTCAAGCTGAACTCAGGATGTTCCGGCTCAATCAAGGCACGTTTATACTCAATCGACGTAGGTAACTTTTTTTTTCAGCCACTCCAGGTCCATCTTGAGGCGGCCGATTTGCTCATCTGAGTCTGATGCAGCGCTTCATGTCGCTTTTCGTTCATTGGCCGTGCCGAACATGTCGTCCCTTCATCCAGCAATTGGCGCTTCCATTGGCTTACCTGGCTTGGATGAATTTCGTATTTGGCCGCGATCCGGTTGACCGTCTCTTGACCTTTGGCCGCTTCCATGGCCACGTCGAACTTGAATCTGGCGCTGTGTCGCTTCCGTTTTTGTGGCATCTTTCTTCCCCTTTCTGGAGCAGTTGGTCTTGCTTAACGAACTGTCCAGTTATTGGGGTGCCCGTCTGTCCAATACGACTTGAACACGGCTTTTCTGAATATGGATCCGAACAAACAGCCTCATCGTGGAGAAATGCAAAGTGTTAGACTCAGGCCAGGTAGTCAGTAAATTCCATGCCAAGCTTGACTATCTACAATTTGAGCAGGACTTTGACGATTGTTGAGTTCCTGGTCGTAGATCAGCAGCCTCATGGGTTTGGTGGACAACTTAGCCGCCGTATGCTTGCACTTCAAATAGGCTATATCTGCGAGCGAACCGTCATATTTCGACAGCCAAATGATCCCCCATACTCAACGTGCTACCATCCAACTGGCCGTTATGCATTTGACGACGTTCTCAATCTGCCTTCGATTCCACTGGAGATCGGTACACGGCAAGAAGATTTCGTAGTACACTTGGATTTCGACCGGTTTTGGAGAAACCAGGAAGCACGACAGTCGTATACAATTGGATTCCTCCTATGTTCGAGCATGTGGGCCTTGACCGTTTACGTTTTGATGGAGAAGTATTAACTCGACTCAAGCTACTAGATGAATACAGGGAGCACGTAGAAGAGGCTCGAACGAGAATCGGCTTCGCCAACCCAATTATTGGCTGCCATATTAGGCGAGGCGACAAAACCGCAAGAACGCCTGTGTTAATTCAGTATGCATGGATAACGTCAAGCAAATCAGCGACAACACGGGGATTTCGAATGTCTTCGTCTGTAGCGACTCAGATGACGTGTTCGAACGTCTGCCGATCGATTGGGGGTTATCTATGTCTATGATCGGGATGAAAAGCGGTATGACAATGCTAATCATCTGTTCCTAATGGAGAATCCGCAGCTGAGTGAGCAGGAGACGCTGACAGCGACGAAGATTGTTGCATTGCTTGCGGAATGTGACTGGATAGTCGGTCAGAACAACGCCCATTTTGTAACACTGGCTTCTGCTCTAAATTTGGCCGTCACAGGGCGCCATCGACGGTTCATATGGATTCCGGGAAACTATGCTGGAATGATCCAAAATGCGCCTTTTCACACTTTGCCGAAAGTGTTCCTTTATGAGAAGCTCAGACGTTCACGGCCAGCACGGTGGTTCATTGAGAAGACCTATGGGTTTCGTCACCGTTTCGGTATGTATCAGCGCCGGCATAGCGGCAAATGAAAAGAGCTAGACTACAAGGCCCTGTATCAAAGGGATGGATCACTACTGTGAATCAGCATATTCTAGACACGCCAGTGGTACTCATCATCTTCAATCGCCCAGACAAAACGGCACGCGTCTTCGCCGAGATCGCCAGGGCAAAGCCATCCCAACTCTTCGTGATCGCTGATCGACCTGCAGAACAATCCGGATGACGTAAGAATGTGTGCAGCAGCCCGGGCCGTGGTTGAGCAAGTTGGGTGGGAGTGTGAGATCAAACATAACTATTCCAGCACAAATATCGGCTGCAAGGAAAGAGTGGCCAGTGGTCTTGATTGGGTATTTGAACAGGTTGAAAATGCGATAATACTGGAAACGATGATTGTTTGCCGGATCCAAGTTTTTTTCGGTTTTCCGACGAGATGATTCAACGATACCAAGATCATAGCCAGGTGATGCAAGTGTCCGGATACAACATGTTGAGCAGCCGGAGGTTTACAGACCATAGCTATCTGTTTTCTGATGGGGATTCACCTGGGGCTGGGCGACGTGGCGTCGGGCATGGAAACATTTTGACGTAGACATGAAACTTTGGCCTGTGATTAAACAAGAGAAGCTACATCGTGACTATCCATTCCTACCACGTCTTCGCGAAAGTTTGACGAGACCTATGATGGTAAGATCAACACGTGGGATTACGAATGGAGATTCGCCACGATGATCAATTCAGGTATCAGTATCGTGCAGCACAGAATCTGGTCCAAAATATTGGTTTTGGTGCTGAAGCTACACACACCACGGACGAGGGCCACGAACGTGCTTGGACGGAGACTCAAACCTTATCATTTCCTCTGACACATCCCCAATATGTGATGGTAAACCGCGCCTATGACCGTGCTGCAGCAGACGAAATAGGCAACCAATACAGCCTACCGAAACGGATCAGACGCAAATTGCGCCGGCTCGGAATATCAGCGGGCAAGCGTTTATGGCCCACTGCCTCAGCCAGCAAATTGACCTTGACCAGTGTGCGACAGCCTGGCTATGGGGTTCACAATCCGAAATCCCCACATTGGTGGCCATGGCAATAGGCCTGTGGTGCGGCGGCGAGATCAGATTGTCGATACCCAAACGTGTATTATGGAACACCATCGGGTTGAAGCATTTATCCAGGTCAACAGCCTTGTCAATTCACAGCGACAACTTCCCAACTCAGAGCCGGCGCTGCTTTCCCAGTCACTCTGAAGGATCTTGTGCCAAACAATTGTTCTGGAACGGCCAGCTTCATTGTAGAATTCAGAGTGGGAGCGTCCACGGTCTGGCTGGGGCATATTCTGAAATCCATCGAATCTGGTCACTTGATTTCCCTGGAACATGATTGTAAGGAATGGTACAGTCGGGATGCCGAATGGGTGAGCCTCTACGATTTTGATGAGTATGTCACAGTTATGTATGCACCACTTACGGAGACTCGATCTGAAAATTGCCAGATGCTCTGGTATTCGCTTGCTCAGCTACAACAGGAACTTGCCCAACGGGTTCGTCCCATTGACCTCGTTTTTGTGGATGGCCCGCCAGGGTATGCTGATGATAACGCGCGCTATGCGGCCATGCCCCTGCTCAAGAAAAATCTTTCCGATGAATGTGTGATTATCTTGGATGATGTGGATCGACCTGGCGAGCGGCGGATCGCCGATGAGTGGGCCGATTTGCTCAACTATCAAATGGAACTACTTGACGGCGAAAAAGGGATCACGGTGTTGCATCCAAAAGTGCCAGCCACTTGATTGAAGCCGTTGTAAAAAAAGTCAACCATGATTTCCGTAAGGAATAGACATCCATGAATATTGTCCATCTTAGTGCTTCCGATATCGATGGCGGCGCGGCCCGAGGCGCCTATTGGCTCCATAAAGAGCTTAGCGAGATCGATGTGGAGTCACAGATGGTAGTCGGCAGAAAACTGAGCGATGATCTACGGTGGTCGCTGTCGGGAAAGGGTATTCGTCTCGATATAGCGCAGCGCTTCGATATAACTTAGATTCTGCGGCCCCTCAGGAGATATCCTTCGAAGAATCCGTCGGCGCTATTCTCTCCCGTGATCTCTGCAACAGATACCGCTTCAACCCTTCGCACACTAATCCCGATTTATCAACCTCCATTGGATCTGCGGAGGGTTCGTGAAACCACAGGACCTGTGTAGGTTTCCATCCCCTCTCGTTTGGACATTGCGTGATATGTGGGCGTTTACCGGAGGATGCCATTATGCACTCGAATGCAACCGATACACGCAACAATGCGGCAAGTGTTCTCACCTTGGTTCGTCAAGAGACAACGATTTGAGTCGTAAAGTCTGGAACCAGAAAAAGAACGCCTGGAAGAACCTGGATATCACAATTGTAGCAATCAGCCAATGGTTGGCTGATTGCGCAAAACAAAGTTCGCTATTTCGGCTCTTCACGTATCGAAATGATCCACAATGGGGTGAACGAAGCCATTTATAAGCCCATTTCCAGAACTGAGGCCAGGTATGCGCTAAATCTACCGGCAGACAAAAAGCTCGTCGCCTTCGGTGCGATCAATGCGATCAGTGACTCTCGAAAAGGGTATCACTATATGGCCAAGGCTTTGGAGCTAATTTCCAGCTCTGTATTGGGTTCAGACACAGAAGCTGTCATTTTTGGAGCATCGGCGCCTCTAGAACCCCCAAAGACTGGAGTCAAGGCACACTATTTGGCGTTGCATGATGATTCGACATTGGCTTTGGTATACTCTGCTGCAGATGTCACTGTGGTGCCCTCAACTCAGGACCTTGGGAAAGTTGCGATTGAATCGATGGCTTGTGGTACCCCAGTCAGTATGCTTTGACACGTCTGGACTGAGCGATATCGTTGAGCACAAGAGACTGTGGATATCTTGTCCATTGTTTCAGCATTTCAGATTTGGCTGCTGGGATCGCGTGGGTAATCAGTGAACCGGAGCGATGGAAGCGAATGTCCATCAATCCGCGAAGACGGGTCGAGGATAAGTTCACTCTAAACCTTCAGGCTCGACGATATGCAGAACTGTATTCAGACGTTGGGATCCGACAAACAATGATAGAAACGGACAGAAGTGGGGCTCGTTTGCTAATCTTCGATCCCGACATAGGTGGCCACCATGCCGACTATGTCCACCATCTGGTGGTCTATCGATCAACAAATGCCGGCCTGCGATTTGATCTTTGTCGTCGCCTCCCAAATTCCGGACAGGCATCCTGAAATTGTGAACCTGTCCAAATTCCGCACTGCCCACGGCCTGCAATTCGTTTACCTCAGCGACTCCGAGCAGTCTGAACTGGCGACGCCCACGAGCCTTCCTTGGTCAGAAACAGTTTTCACAGGTGGCGTCTCTTTGCCAGGTATGTTCGGAATCTGAATCCATCCCATTCGCTGCTCGCCTATTTTGACCACTATCAACTGCCGCTGGCGCTCCAGACCCGTGTGCCGGGCCAGGTCTCCGGCATCTGTTTGGCCGACCTTTCACTATCCTGAGCTGATGCACCATCAACCCATGTTCAAGGATAGATACGAATCTGGCGGCATCAAACCTGATGATTAAAGCGCGTGTTGCATAATCCGATATTCAACACTCTGTTTTGCCTGGATCCATTCGCAGCAAAAGAATTGTCAATCGTCAGTGAAAAAGCGGTTTTTCTGCCGATCCTGTGCGCGTCCTGCCCTCCGAAGATGCCGTTGCAGATCGGCTTCGCGTAGGACTTTACGGTATCCAGCCTGGCCGTCAGGTCTATTTGTTCTTCGGCACCTTGCGTGGCGAGGATAATATTCATCGAAAAGGCATCTATCAACTCATTGAGGCGATCGAGCATCTTTCTGCCAACGAGTGTGGACAGCTTTGCTTGGTGATCGCAGGGCAGATGGATGCAGCGGTCAAAGAAGCCATCGGAACAAGAATTGCGACCCTTCAGGATTCTCTTCCAGTCCAATGGGTGCTGCTCGATGAGTACGTCACTGAGTCGGATGTACAGGCCCTGTTTGGCCTGTCGGATGTGGTTCTGATCCCCTACCAACGCCATGTGGGTATGAGTGGTATCTTGGTTCGAGCGGCTGCTGCCCAAAATCCCGTGCTCGCCTCTGACTACGGGCTGATTGGCGCACTGGTAGCGCAATACAGTTTGGGCCTGGCAGTCGATTCAACGAACCCGAGCGAACTTTCCAAGGGTATTCGACGCCTCCTAAACCGGGGATGCGATGGCGCATTCGATCCGGACAGAGCTTCGGAGTTTGCGGAAATTAACTCAGCAACGAACTTCTCTTCTTTGCTATTTGATCGTCTTCTGGCCAAATCCTAATGCGCGTCGCCATTGTCACAAATGTCATCCCAACCTATAGACGTGGATTCTATGAACGCCTTTGTCATCTTGCGGATCTTCAGGTAACCCTCTTCTGCCAGCCAACCATGCCCGATTTCAACATCCGACCCATACACAATGAACTGGATTGTTTCAGCCAGGAGATTCGTTATCGGGGCTCAGAGAAGGGTGCTGTTTGGCAATGGCTTCCCGTTCGTAGCTTGTGGTCAGACTTTGACATCTACGTCTTCTATGGAAACCCGCGCATCGTCTCCAATGTGATATGGGCCACCCTCTTTCGGTTTGCAGGTAAGCACGTCATTCTCTGGGGTCAAGGACATACAGCGGGGGCCAATCAGCGAACAGAGCGCTTGCGACTTCGATGGTGGCAAGTTTTCGATAGGCTCTTGGTCTACACCGACCAAGAAGCGGTATCTCTGGAAGAGCAGGGATTTGCCAACGGGCAGGTCATTGGTTTGAATAATGGCCTCGATCAGAAACAGATCGATGACGCAAAACTGCTTTGGCCTGCTGAACGTTTAGCGTCATGGCAGAAACAGTATGGGATATTTGAGCGCCCGGTACTTCTATCAGTGGCGCGGCTGGACAAAAAGAATCGCTTCGATCAAGTCATAGAAATCCTGCCGAGACTCCTACAGGCCCAGCCCAACTTGATCTGGATCGTTATTGGTGATGGCGTTGAACTGGACTCGCTGCAGAGTCAGGCCGCCCAAAACGGTGTTGCCGACCATATTCGTTGGCTTGGCTCCATTTACGACGAGGATGCGCTCACCCCTTGGTTCCTATCGAGCGATCTCCTCGTGCATCCTGGCGCCATTGGCCTGACTTTGATGCACGCGTTTGGCTACGCGTTGCCGGTGATCACCCACGACAATCCCGCACGCCAGATGCCGGAAATCGCGGCGCTCCAAAATGGGGTCAACGGGCTGATCTTCGCCGAGAACAACATTGATTCTCTCTATGAAACAGTTGCCTTGCTGTTGTCCGATGGCGAACTGAGGCACTACTTGGGAGAGAACGCTCTGCAAACGGTACGGACTGAATACAACGTGGATGTCATGGTCGAGCGTTTTCAGTTTGCGCTCCATTCAACCAGGGCCAGCAAACATGAATGAACAAAACCTGAGCGCAAAGTATGATGAAATCTACCGACCGACCTCGGACTCAGACAACCGACTCCATCTGGTTTCCGTTGCTTCCGGGCAGTGGCCAAGAAATCGCAACGAGGCGATCATTCACCAGGCGCACGCCGGCGGACGCTTGTTGGAAATTGGCTGTGGCAATGGCAGCGTCCTGAACACATTGGCTCCCAATTATGACGAAGCCATCGGCATAGAGCTATCCGCTGAACGGGTGGCCCACGCACAGCGCAACCTCGCTCACTTTTCCAACTGTAAAGTCATTTGTGGTTCTGTGAGTGATCTATCCACGAAGGCTGATGCTCCATTCGACTGCATCGTCTGGGCCGATGTCATCGAGCACATCCCAGACGTCATCGAAACCATGCACTTGCTGGCACAGTTGTCCCGGCCCGGCACGCAACTGATCACAGTGACGCCAAACATCGCCTACTTGCTGCAACGATTGAAGCTCTTGGCAGGACGTTCAGTTTGCACGAGTCTGCCCCTGCATCGCAACAACGGATTCCTACCGGATGCGCAGAAAACCGTGCTGCTCGACGGCGGCCACCTGCACTATTTCACCTTTCGTCAAGTTGAAATGCTCTATGAGATCGCCGGATTCAGACCGCAACGACGACTGGGGTTTGGCAGTCGACTGAGTCGACTGCGCGATGTGTGGCCGACTCTTCTGAGCGGCGCTGTCTGCATTTCGGGGGCCTACCAACCATGACCCTAGACACGACCGTGCCTACACCGTTGATTGAAGCAAACGGGGAAAAAGCCCAAGGTTCAGCAACCGTCATCTACGGGAAAGGATCGTTCCCATCCGGCCAACGCCTTGCCTCCGAGATGCTCATCGTGGGCCTTCAAGCGCGAGGCTGGTCAATCAATGTCATCACAACACCACTTCAAGACCGTACCGGCAGTTCATCACGCTTGTTGGGATATGTTAGCCTACTCTTCCATTTGCTGTGGGTATGGATACAGGCGCTGGTCGCCGCCGTTGAGCAGCGCAGCCTAGTCGTCAACCTTGGCCAGACTCGTTTCGCAATGATCCGCGATGGCTTTCCCCTGCTCGTACACACCATTCTACGTCGCAGAGACAATGCTATCGTCTCACTGCACGGCAACCTCTTCACAGGGTGGGATCCTACCTCAAGCCAGGCAAGACTGTTGCGCAGGCTGACACAACCGGCACGCTACGTGACAGTCCTCGGCGAACATCAACGCGCTTGTCTTGTGGCCATGGATGTTCCGGCGGAGAAGATTGTTCATGTCGATAACACATGCACGATGGATGCAATCACACAGGACGCATGCGATGCAAAACAGATAGAGGCGAACGGCAATCGCATGCGGGTTCTATTCCTGAGCAATCTGCTTGAAAGCAAGGGCTATCCCGAATTTGTCCGTGGTATCGAACGCCTGGCAGAGAGCACCGATCTCCCCATCGACGCTACCCTCTGTGGCCGCTTCATCGACGTTGATACAAACCGGCAGTTCGAATCCTTGAACCAGGCCCAGGCCTGGCTGGAGGCTACCGTCCAACAGATCAATCGGTCGTCTACGGTACATCTTGAATGGATACCCGGCGCCTTCGGCGTTGAGAAGATCGATCTCTTTCTGAAGGCGCACATCTTTGTGCTGCCCAGCCACTACAAGGTCGAAGCCCAGCCCATTGTACTTCTGGAAGCCCTGGCCGGCGGCTGCGCGATTGTCACGACGCGAGTCGGCGAGATCCCAAGCACGGTTAGCCCCGAAAGCGCAATTCGATTGGACGGGGGCACGCCGGATCAGATTGCCAACGCCATCAAGGAACTAGTCGAAAACCCAAGGCAACGCCAAAAACTGGCAACCAATGGATTGCATCTGTTCAACGAGCGTTTTTCATATGAAAAACATATCGACCGCTGGGAATCGCTGTTGCACTCACTGACCTAAAGGACGCTATGCCCCACATCGTCTTCCTCTCCTACTTCTTCACGCCAGACGGTCTCTCTACGGCCGTACTCATGTCTCAACTGGCCCAAGACTTGCAGGCCCAGGGCAATCAGCTCACGGTCATCACCACCACGCCCCACTATAATTTGGAGGAGGAGGCGCTGGGCGCGCAGCCCTTGCGTCCGCTCTGGGGGCGATGGCTCCAGGAAAGCGAGTTGGATGGTATGCGTGTGCTGCATGTCCAGGTCGCGCCCAAGGGCAGCCGCCTCTGGCTGCGCGCATTGGACTACATCCGTTATCATCTGCTGGGGCTGGTGGCCGGATGTTTTCTCGTCAAGGACCCGGATGTACTCTTTGTGCCTTCGCCGCCGTTGACCATTGGCATTCATGCCTGGCTTCTGGGAATGTGGCATCGCATCCCGTTCGTCTACAACGTCCAGGAGATCTACCCCGATGTGGCGGTCAAATTGGGCATGCTGCGCAACAGAAGCGTGATCCGGCTGATGGAGCGGATGGAGATCTTCATTTATCGCAGGGCGACCAAGATCTCGGTCATCTCCGAATGGTTCCGGCGTGCTCTAGCATCGAAGGATGTTCAGAGCGAGAAGCTGACTGTGATCCCCAATTTTGTGGACACCGAGTTTGTGCAGCCGGGCGAAAGACGGAATTCTCTCTCGGATCGGCTGGGCCTAGACGGTAAATTCACCGTACTCTATGCCGGCAATATCGGCCTGACTCAAGGTTTTGAGTTTGTTATGGATACGGCGCAAGCGTTGGATGATCGACCCGAAATCCATTTCCTGATCATCGGTGGCGGCGCCCGATTTGAGTGGGTTCGCGAACAGATTGCGGTGCGCAATCTACACAACATGACCCTGCTGTCCTATCAGCCCCGTTCGTTGGTTCCGCAGATCTACGCGGCTGCCGATCTCTGCCTCGTGCCGATGAAAAAAGGCATGGCCCAAGACACATTCCCCTCGAAAATCTACACCATCATGGCCGCGGGACGCCCGACACTTGCCTCTGCCGATGAAGACTCGGAATTAGCCTGGGTTGTACAACAAGCTGATTGCGGTTGGCATGTACCGCCGGATGACGCGCCGGCCCTTGTCCAGGCAATCATTGCTGCGCGCCAGCAGCAGAACTTGTCGCAGGAGAAGGGCGACGCCGGCCGACGCTACGTTACCAAATACCATTCTCGCAGCGCGGTGGCCGCGCAATATCAAGCACTGATAGCTGAGACCGTAAACATTCCCGCATGAGCGAAACCCGACAATCATAAGGAAGACTGTGAGTTGCCATATTTCCGGGTCTCGTGGATGATGGTTCTGTGAAAAGGTTAATGATCGAATACCAGAGACAAATCGAAGAGACAGATAGAACATAGGTCAAAAGGAAGCGTCAAACAATGCTAGCTAGATTTGGATTGATCGGTTGTGGCAGAATCGCCCCACGCCATGCCCAGTCGTTGCAGCAATTGCCCCAGACCCAACTGGCCGCTGTGGCCGATATCCGTTCAGACCGCGCGCGCAGAATTTCTCCGCAGAATACGGCGCTGATGCCCATGTCGATTACCACCAACTGCTGGCACGCGAGGACATCGACGCTGTGACGATCTGCGTGCCCAGCGGACTACATGCCCAGGTGGCCATCGACGCCCTCAACGCAGGCAAACATGTGCTGGTCGAAAAGCCTATCGCGCTGAGCCTCGACGACGCCGACGCCATGATCCGCACGGCCAAAGAGAATGATCGGCTACTGGGCGTCGTGCTGCAAAATCGCTACAATTCGCCCATGCAACGGCTGCGCAGGCTGGTGGATGAGGGCGGCCTCGGCAAGCTCAACCTGGGCAATGCCTGTGTGCGCTGGTATCGCCCACAGTCCTACTACGAAGACGACTGGCACGGCACCATTGCCATGGATGGCGGCGCGCTGATGAACCAGAGCATCCATCACATTGATGCATTGCAGTGGTTCATGGGACCTGTCCATTCGGTGCAGGCCTACACATCGACGCTGGCCCACAACATGGAGGCCGAAGATGTGGGCGTGGCTGTTCTGCGCTTTGCCAACGGTGCGCTGGGCAGTATCGAAGGCTCAACATTGACCTGGCCGCAGAATCTGGAGGGATCCGTTTCCATCTTCGGCGAACGCGGCTCCGTCAAGATCGGCGGGACAGCGCTCAATCGAATCACGCTCTGGAAGGTGGAAGGCCAATTGGAGCAAGAAGCTGAACTGCTGACCAGCCAGCGTGTCGATCCGCCGACCGTCTATGGCTACAGCCATCGTGAAGTCATCGACGACTTCGCCAACGCCATCATCCATGGCGGAGCGCCCAGCACGCCTGGTGAAGAAGCGCGCAACTCTCTGGCCCTGGTGTTGGCCATCTATGAATCGGCCCAAACCGGGCGCGAAGTGGTGTTGAACCCGATGGCCTGAGTTGAGATCTGCTTGAAATCTCATGCCCCTTTTGACCCATGTTGTGCGCTACGGTAGGATAGAGACCATCGTCGTCAATTCAATACGCGCATAGCCGACACTCATCGATCTGTCACCCATCAATCGATCATTCATCAAACACGCCGGTAGATCTGTCCATGAAAACCCGAACCAAAATTGACCAGTGGTGTGAAGCCGTTATCGAGGCCGGATGGTTGGCGGCGCTTGTGTTGGCGCCCTTATTCTTCAACGTCTTCTCCAGCCGTGTCTTTGAGCCGGACAAGATCAGCCTGTTGCGGTCACTTGCGCTGATCATGTTGATGGCCTGGCTGCTCAAACTTGTCAACGGCGGCCTCGCCTGGTTGCCCGCTTTTCGAACCAGTGGCGAAGATCGACGCCGAAGAGTCTACGGTGCGCTGGACCCATTTCTGGCGTATCCCCTTCCTCGTCCCCATTCTGCTCCTGATCTCTGCCTATGGCATCAGCACGATCTTCAGCGTGGCCCGATTTGTCAGTTGGTGGGGATCCTACCAGCGGCTCCAAGGCACCTACACGTTCTTCGCCTATGTGATCATCGCCCTGCTGGTGATGGCCCACTTGCGCCGACCAGAGCAGATTCGTCGGCTTCAGATACGCGGTCATCATCACAAGCTTGCCGATTGCCAGTCTACGGCATCATCCAACATTATGGCATCGATCCGCTGCCCTGGGGCGGTGATGTGAGCACACGCGTCGCCTCCAACGCAGGCAACGCCATTTTTCTGGCGGCCTATCTGATCATGGCCCTCTTTCTCACGTTGGAACGCATCTACAGCAGTTTCGCCTATCTGCTCTCCGGCAATCAAGCGGATCAAGAATCCAGCCAAGACATGCCGGCGGCGCTGGCCGGCGGCGCCTATCTCTTCATCTTTATGGTACAGGTACTGGCCATCTTCTGGACCCAGAGTCGTGGCCCCTGGCTCGGTCTCTTCCTGGGCATCTACGTCTTTGTCCTGCTGACCTTGAGCGCACTGCGGCCAAGATTTTATCGAAGCGCCCTGATCGGTTGGGTTAGCTTGGGCGTTCTTGGCATCGCCATGCTGGTGATAATGAACACGACCTCTGTCTTCGATCCCCTGCGTTCGGTGCCCTATGTGGGACGCCTGACAACACTGCTCGATCAAGGCAGCACCACGGCACAAGTTCGTATCCTGATTTGGGAAGGCGCAAACGGTCTGTCGACACCCCATGAGCCGCTCACCTACCCCGATGGCGAGAAAGATATGGTCAACGCCATCCGTCCCCTGATCGGCTATGGTCCGGAGACTATGTGGGTCGCATTTAACCCCTTCTATCCCCCCGATCTGGCCCATGTGGAAAAACGCAACGCCAGCCCCGACCGTTCTCACAATGAGACATGGGATTCGTTGGTGATCACGGGGTTTCTCGGCTTCATCGCCTACATGTCGCTATTCATCTCGATCTTCTACTGGTCGCTACGCTGGCTGGGCCTGCTGGTGAACCGGCGCGACACGCTGCTCTTCGGCGGGCTGTTGGCCTTTTTCAGCATCGGGCTGATCGTAACCTTCTACCTGACGGACGGCAGTTGGCGCTTCTTTGGCGTTGCTCTGCCCGCGGGCCTGGAAGCGGGTCTGGTGATCTACATCATGCTCGCGCCCTTTCTTCATCCGGACTACAAGCCTGATCCTGCCGACATCCCACGACAACTGCTGATCGTCGCCATTCTTTCCACAATCGCTGCCCACTTTGTAGAGATTCACTTTGGCATCGCCATTGCTGCCACACGAACCTACTTCTGGATTTTGACCGCATTGTTGCTCGTTTTGGGAATGCGCTGGGCGGTGGTCGAACCGTTCGCCAAGCACAGACAACAGGCCACCGGTGTCAGCGGGGACGGCGCTGTTGCCGCCACACCGCCCCGATCAAAACGGGGCAGAGGACGGAGAGGAAAACAATCAGGTTCGGCAGGCAATGGAGCAACTGCCCAGCAGGGCTGGCCACTTGTACCGTCAACGGTTCTTGTCGTCCAACTCATCTTCCTAACCTTTGTCTTCATCTACACGACCAATGGGCTTGGGCTCGACAACGCCTTGTCCATTTTGTTCAACAGCATCTTGAAGCGGATTGAACAGGGCAGTGCAGTTGCCAGCCCGGCGATTCTCTTCCTCATGCTCTTCACCTGGCTGGTCGGCGCCACAATTGGGCTGGCAGAAGAGTCGCTGAGCCGGCGAAACGGCGCTCGCATCTCCTGGTGGCTGCGTGCCTATGCGTTGCATGCCCTGATTGTTTGGGGCAGTTGGTTCCTCTACGGCCTGATCCAAGGTCGGCGTCTGATTCCAGGCATCTCCGGTCGAGATTTGGATAGCCAACTCAATGTGGTGAGCAATCATTTCGCCACATTCACCTGGATCGTCGTACTCTGGGTAATGGTAGCCGGAACGGTCTGGGCCTGGCCCACCTTGCGTGACAAACGCCTGCCCGTCGGCAATCGAACCATCGTAACTGCAGTGGTTGGCGTAGTCCTGGCCGCCATCATGTTCACGGCCATCAGCAATTTCAACATCGGCCTAGTTCGCGCCGACATTATCTACAAGCAGGGCCAACAGTTCGACAGCCAGCGCAACTGGGTGAGCAGCATCGAGCTCTATCGCCGTGCACTGAGGGCACGCGCGACCGAAGATCACTACATGCTCTTCCTGGGACGCGGCCTGCTTGAGCAGGCCAAGCTGGCGCCGGCGGATGCGCCGTCGAGGCTGCCGGCAGAGCCTGACCTCAGCGATGTACTGGCGCTGGCGCCTGAACAGATCAGCCTGATGCCTAGATCCGATCTGTTGAGAGCTGCCGAAGTCGTTCTGCTGGAAGCGCAGCGGGTGAACCCGTTGAACACAGACCACACAGCCAATCTGGCGCGACTCTACCGCACCTGGGCCGATCTGACGCCAGATGATCCCGAAGCCAGACAGGCACTTGCTCGACAAGAGCATCGCACAGTATGAGACTTGCTACTCACGCTGAGCCCCAACGCTGCCCATCTATGGAACGAGAAGGGCAACGCCCATCTGGCCCAGGGCGAGCGTGATGTGGCCGAAGAGATCTACCTGCATAGCCTCTCCATCGATGAACTCTACGATCAGACCTATCTACTGCTGGCCGATTTCTACGACGGGAACGAAGAGTACGATAAGTCAGTTGAACTACTGCAAGATGGAATCGCCAAGATCGATGCCAGCCCCCGTCACCGGGCGACAGCTGGACTGTACAGCTATTGAGCGTTGCCCAGGCGCGAAGTGGCGACACGCAGGGCGCAATCGATGCCGATCTCAATGTGCTCGAACTCTCGCCCAACAACATTGGAGCCATGCGCAATCTTGCGCTGCTCTATCGAGACCTCGGCAATTATCCCGAGGCCATCAAGTGGGCAAATCAGGCAATCGATGCCACCAACCCGGAGCGAATCTCTGACATCAAGCAGTTGCGCTCGGTGCTGATTGAGATCTTCAGTATGACAGAAGATGAAGAGCAGATCATCGCCCAGTACGAGTTGATTCGCGATCTGGATCCGGAGGATATCCAGAACCTTCAGACGCTCAATCAGTACTACATGCAGCGTCAGGATTGGAACAAAGCGGTCGACACCCTGCGGGCATTATACGCCCTGCAGCCGGGCGACTATCACCACCCGCTGTCCATTGCACAGGTGTTGCAACAGGTAGGACAGACTGATGAAGCAATCGCCTTTGCCCGACAGGCGCTGGAGCTGGCGCCTGACAGCCAGAAGCAGGAGATCGAACAGTTCATCACCCTGATGGCAGGTGATTGAGCCGCATGACCCCCTACTTCTTGATGGCAATCAGTGCGTTGATCCTGGCGCTTGGCAGTACGCCGCTGTTGCGGCGTGTTGCATTGCGAACGGGCGTAGTCGATGCTCCGAACGCACGCAAGATCCATGGCAGCCCTGTTCCCATGCTGGGCGGCGCCGCGATCTATATCGCCTTCATTCTGGCCTTGATCTTCTTCGGAGATCGACGTTATGTCAATGAAATTGTGGGCATTTTTGCCGGCGCTACACTGGTCAGTCTCATGGGACTGGCTGACGATCGATGGGGACTAGGAAGCTATGTCAAGCTTGTCGGCCAGATGGCCGCCGCCTTGATTCTCGATCTACAGCGGCGTTCAGGTTCGCCTGTTCAACAATTGGCTGGATATCGTGATCACCTTGGTCTGGGTGATTGGCATCACCAATGCCATGAACCTGCTGGACAACATGGATGGACTGTCCGGCGGAATCGCCATGATTGCATCGATCTTCTTTACCTTGCTGGCAGCCATGAGCGACCAATATTTGGTCGGCGTCCTGGCTGCCGCACTTGGCGGGCGCCTGCGCCGGCTTTCTCTTCCATAACTGGAACCCGGCCCATGTCTTCATGGGGGATACAGGCAGCTTGTTCATTGGATTTCTGTTGGCGGCGGTTGCGATCAAACTGCGCTTCCCCACCAACAGCAACACGATCACGTGGATGATTCCGTTGATGGTCCTCTGCGTGCCCATCTTCGATACGTCTTTGGTCTTTATCGGACGACTGCGACGGGGGAAAAATCCACTGACCACGCCGGGCCGTGATCATCTAAGCCACCGCCTTGCGATCCAGACGGGGAGTCGGCGAGAAGCCGTGCTGCTCTGTTATCTCATCGGCGGGGCCGGTGGTCTCGTCGCCGTATTCTTGACCCAGGCCACACGCACGGAAGCCATAGCAGTCGCCGCAGCTCGGCGTTTGCACCGGGCTCTATGGTCTCTGGCGTCTGGATTTTCACAACGGAGGCATCGGTCAGCCCGGATGACCGGTTTCGCTTGTACATCCTTGCAATCTATCGGAGACCCGAAGGATCGACCGGATGCGGTGGATTAGGCCAAAACGCCAATGTTTTGATCCCACCGGCGTTTATCAGCCTAATCCTCAGTCTACCTGCGGTTTCTCCGACAGATTCTAGAAACATTTTGGAGGATTCTTTGAACACTGTACAAAACGACTCATTTGAACGAAGCAAGATTCGAACCGTTGGATTCGGTCTGGTCTTGACGCTGTTGTTGGCGCTCGTCCTGTCCGCATGTTCGTCACCGTTGCGCCGGTCGCCGAAGACGCGAAGCAGGTGTGCCGCAGAAGAGATCGCGGCCACGCCTGAGCCGGAAGAAGAGACAAGCGACGCTGAAGAAGCCAAGAAGCGGCTGCGGATGATGACGCCGATACCGATGGCAATGCCGCTTCGGTACGCGACATCGACCCGGCGGAGCGCAACGAGTACTACGACGCGCCGCCGGAGATGACCATCGATCCGGCAAGCTACTACTATGCAACGATCCAGACCGAGAAGGGCGATATCAAGCTGCAGCTCTTCGCGGATCAGGCCCCAAAAACAGTCAACAACTTCGTCTATCTGGCCAATGAGGGCTTCTACGACAACACCTCCTTCCACCGTGTGATCGACGGCTTCATGGCCCAGGCCGGCGACCCGACCGGCACAGGCATGGGCGGCCCCGGCTATCAGTTTGAAGATGAGATTGTGCCCGGCCTCGGCTTTGATCGCCCGGGCCTGTTGGCCATGGCGAACTCCGGCCCCGGCACCAATGGCAGCCAATTCTTCATCACCTTTGCGCCGACTGAATGGCTCAACGGCGGGCACACCATCTTCGGCGAAGTGATCGAGGGCAACGAGATCCTCAACGAGATCACCCGTCGGGATCCCATGGCAGACAGCGGCACGGACGGCGATCTGGTCAAAGCGATCGTCATCGAGGAAGGCACGGAGAGCCTGCTGCCGACGCCCACGCCGCTGCCGCCTACGCCGACCCCCTTCCCGCCCAGCAGTCTGGATGCGGACGAGCGCCCATTGGCCGAGGTTGAGCCTGCAGAACGTGTCAACTACTTCAATACCGAACCGGAAATGACCATTGACCCGGCGCAGAAGCACACGGCGACCATCGCCACCAGCCAGGGCGATCTGGTCGTTGAATTGCATGCCGATAAAGCCCCGATAGCCGTGAACAACTTCGTCACGCTGGCCAATCTCGGATTCTACGATGGTCTTCCCGTCAATCAGATCATTCCCGAACAGGTCGTCATCATCGGCTCGCCGGACAACGATCCCGTCAATGACGCCGGCTACCAGTTCGAGGCCGAAGTGGGTTTGGATGTGACGCCGGACAAGGGCTCTATTGCCTACATCCCGATCCAGAACTCGGCCGTCAGAACCGATTCGCAGCAGCAGCAGCCAGCTGTTGATCGCGCTGATTGCACCGCCGATCGAATCCAATGCCTCGTTCAGCTTCTTTGGCCAAGCAGTCGAAGGGCAGGATATTCTGGATCTGTTGTCCGTGGATGACGTGATCGAGTCAATCACCATCGAAGTCGAGTAGTCGCTACCACTCAACTGAGCCATAAGAAGAGACGCACGTTTGGGACATGTCCCAAACGTGCGTCTCTTTCGATTTCGCAATCGCCGCCGGCCCGACATTGTCGGAACATTCATGGAATCATCGCCGTCTTAGCCCCAGATGACCATACACAATAGGCCGATGAACGATCTGCGTGTCATCCACGGACACATGAGGACCCTTCATCACTATAGCCACGTACACAAATATGGCCACGTACACAGTCACAAACAGAGACGACTCAGTCGTTCAACTATCAAACGAGGTGGGCAATGGCTAGAAAATCTACTTCAAACATATCTGAGTACCCTGTTGCTGGTCGGACTCTTTTTGACCATCCTGCCCGCGGCGCCGGTGCAGAGTGCACCGTACTCTAGCCACTCAACCAGTCCGCTGTCTCGGGCGAGTTCCGTACCCCAACGCCAAGTCTTGCCTGGCGAGCAATCTGCCGGCCTGACCATCGTGCTGAGCGAAGGCGCCGAGCAGCCGTCCGAATCAGTGCAGATGCCGGTTGCTGAAACCGTACCGCTGACCGACAACGAAGTCCAGCAGATTTCCGACCGGCTGCCGCCGTTGGAAGCGGAAACAAGCGACACGCAAAAATTACGCCTGCCTGAACGTTCTTTGCCGCCGCCACGCACCGGCGATACCATCGACGAACCCTTCCCGCCGGCCGAACAGATCGACGCGCCTGCCGTGCCCGACGAGTGTAGAGAGCGGGCCATTGGAAGTGCTGCGCTACGCACCCGAAGGCGCGGTTCCCATTGCACCTTTCCTCAACGTCACATTCAACCAGCCCATGGTTCCGCTGGGTACGCTGGAGCAATTGAGTGCGGCCGATGTTCCCGTCGTGCTGACACCGGCGTTGCCCGGCGTCTGGAAATGGCTGGGGACCAAGACGCTCTCCTTTGAATATAGGTCAGACGAGATCGATCGCTTCCCCATGGCGACTGAATACAGGGTCGAGATCCCTGCCGGCACGACATCGGCAGTGGGCGGCGTCCTGGCAGAGAGCGTTGTCTGGACTTTCAGTACACCGAGCGCCGGCGTGATCGCCACCGCGCCAAACTATGGGCCGCAACCACTTGACCCGCTCTTCTTTGTCGCCTTCGATCAGCGCATCGACCCCCAGGCCGTTCTGGACACCATCAGTGTGACTGCCGACCGCCGCTCCTACGCGATTCGTCTAGCGGATGAGGCGGAGATCGCTGAAGACGAAGCGATTCAAAGGATGGTCGAGCAGACGCCGGAGAGTCGCTGGCTGGCTTTCCGCGCTGACGAACTCTTTCCAACTGACACAACTATCAACGTAGTAGTCGGGCCGAGCACGCCGTCGGCCGAAGGCCCACTGACGACGCCCAAGGCCCAAAGCTACTCATTCCAGACCTACGCACCACTGCGCATCGAACAAGCACGTTGCAGCTACTATGACAACGAATGTCCACCCTTTTCACCGCTCTCAATTATCTTCAACAACCCCCTTGATTCGGAATATTTTGACGAGTCACAGATCAGCATTGACCCCGCAATCCCCGGCGTTGTCATCAACCAGTTCGGCAACAGTATCCAGATCGAGGGCATGAAAGTAGGCAGTACCACCTACCGGGTGACGGTCGACGGGGACGTGCGCGACATCTTCGGCCAAACGTTGGGTGAGAGCGAGACGCACACGTTCAGAACCTCGGCAATGCCCAGCGTTTTGACCGGACCCGACTTCTTGACCACGCTCGATCCGTCTTCCGTCCAGCCCACCTTCAATGTCTATTCGATCAACTATCCCCGTCTGGTCGTCAAGGCCTATGCCGTAGTCCCAAGTGACTGGACGACCTACGTCGAGTATATGCGTGAGCTGCGCTATGAAGACAACTTGCCGGATCCGCCGGGCGTCGAGGTGATGTCCAAGACCATCCAGATCGACGGCGCCGACGATCAGCTCACCGAAACAGCCATCGACCTGAGCCCGGCGTTGGAGGGTGAGACCGGCCACGTGATCATGATGGTCACCGTGCCCAGCATCCCTGTCTTGGATAACCTAATGCGACGGAGCCGGCCCACTGTGATTTCCTGGGTGCAGGTGACCCAGATCGGGCTGGACGCTGTGGTGGACCACAGCGAGATGACAGCATGGGCCACAGCCTTGAACGATGGCGCGCCCCTGGAAAATGTCGAGTTCTCACTGCTACCCACAGTCGCCCAGGCCACGACCAACGAAGAGGGTCTGGCCACGCTGATGCTCTCTGACGAAGGCGATTCGCTCCTCGTCGGCCGGCTGGGATCTGATATGGCCATTCTCCCGGAAAGCGGATACTACTGGGGAGAGGGCGGCTGGCAGCGGCGGGATGTTGCTGATTCGTTGCGCTGGTACGTCTTCGATGACCGGCAGATGTACCGGCCGGACGAAGAGGTCCATGTCAAAGGCTGGATGCGTCTGATCGGCGGCACGCAGGATGGCGACGTCGGTTTGCCGCAAACATCGGGCGTCTCCGTCGCAATATACGCTGGTCGATTCTCGTGGCAATGAAGTGCTCACCGACGTGGCCGAGGTCAATGACCTGGCCGGCTTCGATATGGCCTTCACCTTGCCGGGGAACATGAATCTGGGACAGACCTATCTCAGGTTGACAGCCCAGGGCTTGCCGGACCTCGACGCGCGACACCGGATGAACGACACATGGCAGAAACAATATGATCACACCTTCCAAGTCCAGGAGTTCCGCCGACCCGAGTTCGAGGTTTCGGTGGGCAACGAGTCGGAGGGCCCCTACTTCCTGGGCGACGAGGCGACTGTCTCCGCCTCAGCCGCCTATTTTGCCGGCGGTCCCCTGCCCAATGCAGAGACCTTCTGGGCGGTAACCGCTTCACCGAGGGAGCTATTCACCGCCCAATTGGCCCGACTTCATCTTTGGCGAGTGGTCGCCATGGTGGGGCTATGGTGGCTGGGGGTGGGATGATGCATATCGAGGCTCCGATACCCAGACATTCAACGGACAGACCGATGCGTCGGGGCGCCACTTTCTGAAAATGGCGTTCACCGAAATCGATCAACCGCGCCCCTACAGCGTGATCGCCAGCGCCGATGTCATGGATGTGAATCGCCAGTCCTGGAACGCGAGCACAAGCCTCCTCGTCCATCCCGCATCCCTTTACGTGGGGATGCGTAGCGAAACGACCTTTGTAGAAAAGGGTGAGCCGCTGGTCATCGAGGCCATCGTCACCGATCTGGACGGCAATGCGATCTCCGAGCAGACCATTGGCATGGAGACCGCTCGTCTGGAGTGGAAGAGCAGAAACGGCGAGTGGGTGGAGGAAGCAGTCGATGTGCAGTCTTGCACAATCGAATCGACGACGGAAGCGGTTGCCTGCACCTTTGACACCGAGATCGGCGGCAGGATGCGCATCTCCGCCAGTGTCATGGATGATCAGGGCCGCATCAACCGCAGCCGTATGATCCGTTGGGTAAGCGGCGGCGAGCGCCCGCCCACACGTGAGGTGACCCAGGAAGAAGTCGAACTAATTCCGAACAAGGAGCAGTATGAGCCGGGTGATGTGGCAGAGATCCTGGTCCAGGCCCCCTTCTCGCCTGCCGAAGGGCTGATGACCGTCGCCCGCAGCGGCATCCTCTACACGGAACGCTTCACGATAGACGAGAATTCGATCACGCTACGTGTGCCTATCGAAGATGCCTACATTCCCAACATCTCCGTCCAGGTCGATCTGAACGGAGCCGCCCCGCGCGTCAATGACCAGGGCGAGCCGGTCGAGGAGCGCCGAGTCGTCCCGCCTTCGCCACCGGTAGCATCGATCTGATCGTGCCGCCGCTCAACCGCACGCTGGCACTGGAGATCGTGCCCGAGTCGACAGAACTGGCGCCCGGCGAATCGACGGCCATCGACCTGACGCTCACTGACGCTGCTGGTTTGCCGGTCGAAGGTGGTGAACTGGCCGTCGTGGTGGTCGATGAGGCCATCCTTGCCTTGACCGGCTACCAGTTGGCCGATCCGGTGGCGGCTTTCTACCAACAGCGATACGCGGATGTCAGCGGCTATCACAGTCGCAGCCAGATCGTGTTGCAGGACGCGGACGAGCCTGTCCAGGAGACAGAAGTGGTGACTCGCCGATACGCAGGTAAATCTCAAAGCCAGAAACGGTACTCAATCGCTCAATGCCATGCCTCCCATGGCTGCGGGAATGGCGTTCGACGAAAGTGGGAGAGCTTCGCAGCAGATATGGCGATGGCCCCTGCGCCGATGGCGATGGCAGCAGTGGCGTCTGTGCGCTGACAGCAGTGACGCATCATCGGCCATTTCAGTGCGTTCCGACTTTAACCCGCTGGCCACCTTCGCGCCTGAAGTCCGCACCGACGAAAACGGCCAGGCCCGCGTCGATGTGACCCTGCCCGACAACTTGACCCGCTATCGAATCATGGTGGTGGCTGTCGCAGACGGCGACAAGTTCGGCTCGAGTGAGGCCGATCTAACGGCCCGTATGCCGCTGATGGTTCGTCCGTCTGCGCCCCGCTTCCTCAACTTCGGCGACGTCTTTGAGGTGCCGGTGGTGCTACAGAACCAGACCGATGAGCCGATGACCGTCGACGTATTGGCCCAGGCGGCCAACCTGACCTTGACGGATGCCGGCTCGACTGGAGACGCAGGTCAACGCGTCACTGTGCCGGCCAACGACCGAGTCGAGATTCGCTTCCCGGCTGAGACAACCAACGCCGGCACGGCCCGCATCCGCTTTGCCGCGACTGCGGTTGATTCGAATGGGGACGAGCTGGCCGATGCGGCCGATGTCGTGCTGCCGGTCTACACACCGGCCACCACCGAGGCCTTCGCCACCTACGGCGTGGTCGACGAGGGCGCAATCGTGCAGCCCATTGCCACGCCCGAGAATGTCTTCCCTCAGTTCGGCGGGCTGGAGATCACAACCTCATCGACCTCCTTGCAGGCGCTGACCGACGCGGTGCTCTACCTGACGGCCTACCCGTTTGAATGTTCTGAGCAGTTGGCTTCGAGGGTGCTGGGCATCGCTGCCCTGCGCGATGTGCTGACGTCCTTCCAGGCCGAGGGCCTGCCCTCGCCGGAGGAGCTGAACGCAGCCGTGGCCCGCGACGTCGAGCGACTTGAAGGCATGCAGAACATGGACGGCGGCTTCCCCATCTGGCGACAGGGCCAGGAGTCGATTCCCTTCTACAGTGTCCACGTAGCCCATGCGCTGCAAGAAGCGCGCATCAAAGGCTACGAGGTCTCCGATGAAAGTATCGCCCGTTCCCTGAGCTATCTGCGTGACATCGAGTTCTATTACCCATACTGGTACAACCGGGAGACCCAACATGCGCTGAGTAGCTACGCACTCTTCGTGCGCCAGCTGGCCGGTGATGTCGATACGGCCAAGGCTGCTCAGCTGCTTGATGAGATGCCGCTGGAGGACCAAAGCCTGGAAGCCGTCGCCTGGCTCTGGCAGGTGCTCAGCGGTGAGCCGGGCTACACGGCCCAGGTCGAAGAGATCCGGCGCTATGTGAACAACAGTGCGGTCGAGACCGCAGGCGCAGCCAACTTTATCACTTCCTACGGCGATGACAATTACGTCATGCTGCACTCCAACCGCCGCACCGACGGCATCGTGTTGGAAGCGTTGATCAACGACCAGCCGGAAAGCGACCTGATTCCCAAGGTTGTCAACGGTCTGTTGGCCCACCAAATCCAGGGACGCTGGAACAACACTCAGGAAAACGTCTTCATTCTGCTGGCGCTGGATCGCTACTTCAACACCTACGAGGCCGAATCACCGGACTTCGTGGCCCGCATGTGGCTGGGCAACACCTACGTGGGCGAGCACGAGTACGTCGGCTATTCGACCGACAGCCACGCCACCGAAGTACCCATGGCCTATCTAGTCGACTCCAGCGAGCCGGAGCACGATCTGATCTTGGAGAAGGACGGCGACGATGGCCGTCTCTACTATCGCCTGGGCATGAGCTACGCGCCCGACGATCTGGATCTGGATCCGCTGGAGATGGGCTTTGTCGTGCAGCGGGCGTACGAGGCCATCGATGATCCCGATGACGTGGTGCAGTACGCCGACGGCAGTTGGCACATCCGCGCCGGCGCCAATGTCCGTGTCCGCCTGACCATGGTGGCCGACAGTCGCCGCTATCACGTGGCCCTGGTCGATCCGCTGCCCGCCGGTCTGGAGATCGTCAATCCGGATCTGGCTGTCTCAGCCGCGCCGCCCCAGGACCCGGGCCAGCCTGAGCCGTACAGCTGGTGGTGGGGCCCCTGGTACCAGCATCAGAACCTGCGCGATCACCAGGCCGAGGCCTTCACAACGTCGCTGTGGGACGGCGTCTACGAGTACACCTACACGGCACGAGCAACCACGCCGGGGCAGTTCATCGTGCCGCCGGCCAAGGCCGAGGAGATGTATTCGCCTGAGGTGTTTGGGCGCAGTGGAAGTGATATGGTGGTCGTAGAGTAGAGAATCGAGCGTATTCGAAACCGGTAAGGGCGGCCCTCGTGGCCGCCCTTACGGCATCCCCGCAGCTACACCCGTTCAATCCCCAACGCGGTCGCCCCGCCGGTCCCATGGCAGAGCGAGGCAATGCCTGTGCGGCCCCCGGTGGCAGTCAGCGCGTTCATCAAGGTGACGATGATACGGGCTCCGCTGCAACCAATGGGATGGCCCAGGGCAATCGCCCCGCCCCAGATATTGAGTTTTTCGTAGGGAATGTCCAGCAACCTGTGAAAAAGCACGCTGCTGGCTGCAAATGCCTCATTGTTCTCGAAGAGGTCGATGTCGTCTATGGTCAATTCCAACTTGGTCAATAGCTTACGCACCGCAGGCACGGGCGCTTCCACAAAACGCCACGTCTCACCGGCAGACCAGGTTCCACCCAAGATTCGACCCATCGGCGTCAGATTGTAGCGTTTCAGCGCTTCCTCACTGGCGACCAGCAGAGCAGCCGCTCCATCGCTGATCTTGCTGGCATTGCCCGCAGTGATTTTGCCGTCGTCGCGAAAGACAGGGTCGAGTCCTGCCAGAATCTCCGGCGTGGTGTCGGGGCGGATGCCCTCGTCGGCTTCGATCAGTTGCACCCCGTCACTCGCCCTCACCTCCAGCGCAGCAATCTCTCCGGCAAACAGCCCCACAGCCGTGGCCGCTTGCGCCCGCCGATGGGACTCAGCCGCGACCGCATCCAACTCGGTCCGCGTGACGCCATATTCAGCGCCCAGCCGCTCGGCCTCACTGCCCATGCCGTCCTCGGTGATCGGATCGGTCAATCCGTCATAGGTCAAGCTATTGTAGCCGGGGGCCGAACCCGATAGCCGGTTCATGGGGCTTCCACCAGGTTGACGAGGAAGGAGAACGGCGGCTTGGGACATGGACTCGATACCGCCGGCCAGCACCAGCTCAGCCTCGCCGGCCTTGATCATCGTGGCTGCATTCATCACAGCCATCATGCCGGAGGAGCAGACCATGTCGAGCGCGTAGCCGTCGACGGTCGCCGGGATGCCCGCGACGAGGGCCGCCTGCCGCAGAATCAGCTGGCCGTGCCCCGCGCTCAACACGTTGCCAAAGATGGTAAGATCCAGGGCCTCACCGGGCAGCCCGGCTCTTGCCAACGCCGCTTTCATCGCATGCGCGCCCAGGTCGACCGGCGAGCATTCCTTCAGGCGCCCGCCCAGTTTACCAATGGGCGTGCGTGCAGTGGAAACGATGTATGCTTCGTTCATATGGGATCATCCTCTCCGAAAAGTCCCCGGCACAGCCCAGCAGCAATCTGGCATTCCGAACTGTCATTGGGCTGTGCCGGGGACTTTCGCGCGCTCCGATATGTGGTCTACGCGCCACTGACCTGCGGCCTATGCAACGAGCGCCACAGCACGCCCCGTTCGGGCGCAAAGATGAAGACGAGCACGAAGACGACCGTGGCGACCAACACCATGGTCGGTCCTGAGGCGATGTTCCAATAGTAGCTGATGTAAAGCCCAGTGACGTTGGAGAAGACGCCGATCATCGCGGCCACGACCATCATGGTCGATAGCCGTCGCGTCAGCAACTGGGCTGCGGCCGCCGGCGTGATCAGCATGGCCAGCACCAGCGCCACGCCCACGGTCTGCAACCAGACGACGATAGGCGTATATGGTACAATGCTGACATACTAGCGTGGTTGCGTGCGTTTTCCAAAGTTGGACAAAGGGGCAGGACTATGATGGGTTACGATCGCATTACAGCGGATCCCATGATCTTGGGAGGGAAGGCGGCTATTCGTGGGATGCGTATTTCCGTATCGCTGGTTGTCAACCTGGTTGCAAACGGCATGACCGTTGAGGAGATCGTCGCTGAGTACCCGGATCTGGAGCCGGAAGACATCCGCCAAGCGCTTCAGTACGCGGCCTGGACGGCCGATGATGCCGTTTACGCTCCAGTGAGCACCGCCGCGTGAAGTTTCTACTGGACATGGGCCTGGCTGCCTCAACGGCCAGATTTCTGCGTTCGACCGGTTATGACGCCGTTCATCTCCGTGAACAAAATCTACAGCGTCTTTCCGATCCTCTCATCGTCGAAAAGGCCAGCGCCGAAAATCGAGTCATCCTCACCCACGATCTGGACTTTGGGCGGATTGTGGCACTGAGCCGTTTGCGTCTGCCAAGTGTTGTGACGTTTCGCCTGACCAATATGCGTCATAAGAATGTCAACGAACAACTGCACGATATCATCGATCGTTTCTCCCAGGAACTCCTCAACGGCGCGCTCGATCAGCGTGACCGACGATGCCATACGGGTGCGTTTGCTTCCTGTCGATTGAGGCAAGGTTGGTATCTGCTTTACGCTACGCCGCCCCAACCTGCGGCCTCCGCAACGACCGCCACAACACACCCCGCTGCGGCGCAAAAATGAATACGATCACGAAGACGACCGTGGCGACCAACACCATGGTCGGTCCTGAGGCGATGTTCCAATAGTAGCTGATGTAAAGCCCAGTGACGTTGGAGAAGACGCCGATCATGGCGGCCACGACCATCATGGTCGACAACCGTCGCGTCAGCAACTGGGCCGCGGCCGCCGGCGTGATCAGCATGGCCAGCACCAACGCCACACCCACCGTCTGCAAGGAGACGACAATGGTCACGCCGATGAGGATGAGCAGCAGGTAACGAAGTGATTTGGCGGGCAGACGTAGCACCACGGCCAGCGTGGCGTCGAAGGCCAGAACCAGAAATTCCTTGTAGAAGATGACAATGGTGAGGATTACCAGCATGCCCAGGATGAAGGTCGCCCACAGATCGCCGGAAGAGACGCCCAGCACATCGCCGAAGAGGATGTGGCTTAGATCGACGGCGTACGAGTCCAGCGTGCTGATCATGGCGACGCCGAGCGCAAAACTACCGGCAAAGACGATGCCGATGGCCGCGTCCTCACGCACTTCGCCGCCCTGGGTCAGCAGCCCGACGACCACCGGCGTCAACACGCCGAAGACCAGTGCACCGATTAACAACGGCCAGTCGAGGAGAAAGGCCAGCACCACGCCGGGCAAAATAGCGTGGGCCAGGGCATCGCCAAAGAAGGACATGCCCAGCAAAATGATGTAGCTGCCCAGCATCGGACAGAGAATGCCGACCATCACCGAGGCCAGGAGTGCACGAACCATGAAGCCGTAGGCCAACGGATCGGTGAACAGTGCGGTGAGTGACAACAGCCATTCCATCAGCGCTTCCCTTTTCTGGTCAGGATGGCGGCTTCTTCGTTGGAGAGAAGCGGCGCCGTGGCGCTGTCGCTGTGGCCGAGCAACGGTTCGACCGGCGGATGTCCGCCAATACAGCCGGCGTCGCCGAGGATAACCTCGCCCTCCTCATCACGAACCAGATGGAAGTGGGCCCCAAAGGCTTCAGTCAATGCGCCATGGGTCAGCACGTCCTGTGGCGATCCATAGGCGATCAACCGTCGGTTGATGAGCATCATGGTGGAAAACTGGGCCGCGGCGCTGTTGATGTCATGAGTGGCCACCAACGTCGTAATGCCCTGGCGGCTCAGGTTTTCGAGGATTTCGAGGATAGCCCGCTGGCTGGGCATGTCGAGGCCGGTCAAGGGCTCGTCCAGCATCAACAGTTCCGCTTCCTGAGCCAGTGCACGCGCCAGGAAGACCCGCTGTTGCTGGCCGCCTGACAGCTCGCCGATCTGGCGTTTGGCGAATTCGGCCATGCCGACCTGGGCCAACGCTGACTCGACCATGGCCCAATCACCCCGGCGCGGCCAGCGGAAGAGGCCGATCTGGCCAACACGGCCCATCATCACCACATCGCTGACCGTGACCGGGAAGCGCCAGTCGATGCGATTGCGCTGAGGGACATAGCCGACGCAGATGTGCCCATCGGGTCCGCTGCCGTAGATGTGGACGTCGCCTTGATCAGGCTTGGTGATGCCGGCAATGATGTTGAAGAGCGTGCTCTTGCCCGCGCCATTGGGGCCGACCACGGCCACTTGTGCGCCGCGATCAAGCTGGAAGCTGATATCCTCCAACGCAGGCGTGTTGCCGTAAAAGACGCTGACCGATTGGAAGACCAGGGCTGGAGCCTGGCTGTCGTGGGGTGCGGAGCGGTTGAGCATTGCGGGCATGGTAAGGGTGTTTCTCTGGGTTTGAGTGGCTTGCGGAATTTGCCACAGATTTACACAGATGAAAAAAGGATGGGACACAGATCATCCTGTGCCCGATTCTGTAGTATTGTTCAGCGATTCCTGCAAAAATCCATCTCGGCCAGCGCGACCTGGAGAGCAGGGAAATCTGCCCTTCGACAGATACTCACATTGAATTTCAGTAGTTCACGAATTCAAGCAAAACAAGATTCTTCGCTGGTCATTTGCCAGAGTGAAGTTGTTCGGCAGACCCACTTCTAAGAAACATGCTCCGGCGCGGCGGAAGATACTCTGTCACCCTGATTGGGTAACCGTTGACTGATCGGGGCACTCAAGAGGCCAAAGAAGGGTCTTGACATTGTTGTCCAGATTCTTCGCTAGTCTGTCATCATGCTCGAACTGGCGACGTATACTCACTCAGAATGACAGTCAGACGCCTAAACGCACCTTGTTTCTTCTTGTCTTTGCAAAACCCCGCTTCGTCGGGTACTCAGAATGACAAATCGTGAAGTACTGAATTTACATTGTATCATAGGGCACTACCTCAAGATGCCGCCGAATCAACCCTTTCACTCCTTCACCGTCATTGGCAATCCCGCCACCATCAGGACCACCCGGTCAGCCGCGGCGGCTAGCCGTTGATTGGCGCGGCCCAGCGCGTCGCGGTAGACACGACCCAGCGGATAGGCCGGGACGATGCCCAGACCGACTTCGTTGGAGACGACGATCAAGGATGCGCTGCCGGCGATATAGGTTGCCAACAAGCTGTCAACCTCGGCGTAGAGCGCTTCGTCGGCATCGCGTTGCCCTGTCGACTCGGGCAGCGCCAGGATGACATTGTTGGCCAGCATGGTCAAGCAATCGACGAGGATAGTCTGCGCGGGTGCGTCGCCCCGCGCTGCATTGGCGATGGCTGCGCCGACGCCAGTCGGCTTCTCCAGCGTGCGCCAGTGGTCGGGACGATCTGCCTGGTGCACAGCGATGCGCTCGCGCATCTCGTCGTCCCAGGCCTGGGCTGTAGCCACGTAGAGGACGTCACCATCCCGTGCAGATGCGAGCTGTTCGGCATAAGTGCTTTTGCCGCTACGTGCGCCGCCTAGAATCAGGGTGAGTTGTTTGGTTGGTTGCATGTGGTTGATTCCGGTGTCCTAAAAGGAAGGTGTGACGAAAACACGACTGATGTAGGTCACACTTGCATTGTGACAATTCTGCCACGGAAATCTGCCCGACTAAAGATGTGACCGTTCGGTCAATCAAGCTCGTCCGACTGCAAATCGGACCTACTATCTTTGGCCGCACCGGCCCACGCTCTCCACCAAAGCCTCAAACGACGTCTCGAAATCATCCTCGCCAAAGACCTCCATCGACAGCACGCCCTCATACCGCTCGCGCAGCAACAGCTCGAACAGCGGATCGAGCTGCTCCGGGACCATGTGGGCCAGCGATTGATGGTCCCGTTTCTGACCATCGACCTCGTGGACGCCATGAATGTGAACGACACGTGTGCGAAACAATGCCGACCTCAGATAGGGCAGCGGATCGTGCCCGTCCAGCCAGAGATGGCCGATGTCCACGCAACGGCAAACCGGCAGATGGTCGATGACCGGCGTCACAAACTCGGGTGGGTAGCTCTCCAGGTTCTCTACGGCCAGCAAGACGGGATCGCCGGCGACCTTGGCCACTCTGTCGAGCGCCTGTGCTGTTTCATCCTGCCAGAGGGCGAGGGATTTCCTTGCCTCGCAAGTTTCGCCCATCTGCCGATGTTCTTTGCCGTCCAGATGCAACACGTAGGCCCAAGGCCTCAATGGCTGCGTCATCTCAATGACCTGCCGGGCACGAGCCAGAGAGGTGCTGGGTGTGTTGTCTGCGTTGGTGAGGCGCAGATCTTCGATCAGATGGACGGTGTAGACCAGGTCGCACCCGTCGCCGATGGTTCGCAACGCATCAACCGTTTGCGCATCGGGCAGGTTGCTGGGTCCGCCGGGCAGATCGAAGAGTACAAGCTGCATCTCCTGGACGTGGTGAGCCAGAAGGCGGGCATTGGGCACAAGATCGTCTTCAAGAATGTATGAGGTCGTGCCCACCCGAAAGGGGAGATCCAGTTCACAGATGTTCATAGCGCGGCCGCGTAGGTAAGTAGGATCGCCAGCTCGCCTGCCTCGACGACCAGGCCGAAGACATCGCCGGTGACGCCGCCCAGACGCCTGCGGGCCGACCAACAGACAGAGGCACAGACCGCATGGGCCAGCACAACGGCGATCAGTCCTTGCCAAGTGGGTGATGTGATGAGCAGGAGCGCGATAGGTACGACCAGTGCCAGGCCCAAGACTGAATTGGTTAGACCGGCGGCAAAAGCGCTGCCCATGCCGTCGCTCCTGGCCATGGGCTGGCTCGCCGCAGGCAGCAGCAACCAGCGTGCCCAGGTCGGAGCCATCAGCAGGGCAGGCAGTGCCGCAGGCAGCGCTGCCACAGTTGCAGTCTTGAGCAGCAGCGCCAGCGGTAGCCCGATGGCGGCAAAGGCCCCAACGCGCGAATCGCGCATGATCTCCAGGCGTCGCGCCGGTTCGAAAGGGGCAAGCATACCGTCGCAGCAGTCGGCCAGCCCGTCCAGATGCAGGCCGCCGGTCAGGATGGCCCAAAGCGCCACAACCAGGACGGCCACGACCAACGGCGGGAAAATCATCGATAGCAAAACATACGCAGCCCAGAGCAGCCCACCGATGACCAGCCCGACCAGCGGATACCAGCGCCCCGCCCGCACGAAAGCATCAGCATCGTACTCCACATGCGGCACAGGCAACGTGGTAAGAAACCCCAGCGCCATCCACCATTCCCGAAGAATCATCTCTGCCTTGCCTGACTGACGAAAATTTGCCACAGATGAACACAGATAAAAGAGTGATATTCACAGATGATATTTGAGCTGCTCCTTTGCTATCAGACCTTATCTGTGGTTATCTGTGACCATATGTGTTCATCTGTGGCTGATCTTCTGTTCTTGCACTGAAGCTATATGTGACAAAAAATTATCCGCCCGGTTTCCAAAGCGGCTCGGGCACGCCCTGCAGATGATTCTCGTAGCGCGCCATGACGAAGAGTGCGTCGGAGAGCCGGTTCAGATAGGACAACACGTTGTCGCCTATGGCTTCCTGCGCGGCCAGTGACGTGGCATCACGTTCAGCACGACGACAAATGGTGCGTGCGACATGGAGCTGTGCCGAGCCGATGGAGCCGCCGGGCAGAATGAAGTTCTCCAACGGCCCGACGACCGCCGTCATCGCATCGATGGTCGTTTCCAGGCGCTCGATATGGCGTGGCTCCATGCTGGGCAGCGGAATTGTCTCTTTGTCCTCTTGCGTAAAACATAGATCCGTCCCCAGGTCAAAGAGTTCATTCTGGATCGAGCGCAAGACATCGGCGATTTCATCGCTGATACCAAGGGCAATGGCAACGCCAATCTGCGAGTTGAGTTCATCAACCGCGCCATAAGCCTGCACGCGCAGGCTGTCTTTCGACACCTTTTGGCCCGCGCCCAGGGAGGTCATTCCCTCGTCGCCTTGCCGGGTATAGATCTTCGTCAATCTAGGCATGCTATTCTCCAGTATTGGTTACAAATCGAAACTTAAAACGGTCACCACGAAGGTACGAAGAATTCACAGAGGAAACGGAGAAAAGGCGATAAAAAGTTTGCCGTGGCCCCAATTGCGGCCGAATCTCCTACTCCCCTATTCCCCTATTCCCCACCATAACATCCCATGGCGTCAACCATCCGCTCTTTGGAAAAAGCCGTGCCACCTGGGGCGCGAAGAGCGGCGACGTGGCCATCACCTCGGTCGGCGGGCCGTTGGCGATGATCTCGCCCTGGCTCATCAGCACCACGCGGTCGGCGATGGAGGCGGCAAACTCGACGTCATGCGTGATCACGACAATCGCCATCTGCTGATCGCGCCAACCGTGCAACAGTATCATCAACTGCTCTTTGGCGCTGTAGTCGAGACCCCGGGTTGGCTCGTCCAGAAGCAGCGAACCGGGCTGCGTCACGGTGATGGCGGCCAGCGCCACCCGCTGCCGTTCACCGACGCTGAGGTCACGCGGGTAGGCCTGTTCCTTGTGGGCAAGACCCAGTTGATCGAGCAATACCGCCGGCTCGATGGGCGGATGGCCGCCCTGTTCGGGAAGCATGCCATGGTTGCACAGAGTGATCTCCAACTCGTCGATCACCCTGTCGGCAAAGAGCAGTGTGTTGGGATCCTGGGGCAGATAGCCGATATCCCGGCAGATGTCGGCCACATCTCTGCCGGCAATGGATTCGCCGTCCACCGAGACCGTTCCGCCGTCCGGTCGCACCAGGCCGACCATGCTCTTGAGCAGCGTCGTCTTGCCGGCGCCATTGCGCCCCATAAGCACCACGATCTCGCCGGGGAAAACGTCAAGACTGACGTTGTTGAGCGCCACGAAGCGCTCATATTGCGCCCGGATCGATGTCACCCGAATGCGAGCATCAACGGCCGGTTGTGCCGGCCGGACACTCGCTGATTCCTCTGATGCCGTTTCCAGTCGAGGCAGCCGACGGCTGAAACGCAGTCCCTCCTTAATCGTCAGGGGCAAGGGTTTCCAGTCGAGTCGCTTGGCAAGCTGGACCAGCGGCGGCCCAAGCTCAACCTCGGGCAGCACCTCTCTCGGATCGCCGACACGCGCGGGTCCGGACGCGTCATCCAAATAGAGCAGACTATCGACAAAGGGCAGGACACGTTCAAGCCGGTGCTCGGCCAATATGATGGTCAGTCCCAGATCCTGGTTGAGGCGAACGAGCGCCGTGAGCACATCTTCGGCAGACTTGGGATCGAGCTGCGACGTCGGCTCGTCCAGAATGAGAATCGCCGGGCGCAAGGCCAGCGCCGCGGCAATGGCCACACGCTGCCGTTCGCCACCGGAAAGTGTGACCAGCGCCCGATCGCGAAGGGGGGCCAGATCGAGCAGATCCAGTGTCTCTTCAACACGCACACGCATCTCGACCGGCGGCATGGCTGCATTCTCAAGCGCAAAGGCCAGCTCATCCTCAACCCGATCCATCACAAACTGGGCTTCCGGGTCCTGGAAGACGAAACCCACGTGGCGGCTCATCACCTGGGGCGTGGCCGCCACCGGATCCAGATCTTCGACGCGAATGTTGCCGGATAAGGACCCGCCGCTGAAGTGGGGGACCAGGCCATTGATGCAGCGCAGCAACGTCGACTTGCCTGCGCCCGATGGACCGACAAGCAGGACGAACTCACCTGGAAACAGCTCAAAAGAGAGATCACTGAGTGCCGGCCGAGACGCGCCCGGATAGGTGAAACTGACATGTTCAAAAAAGATCATAGCGCTGAAACGGACGCTTGCCCGCCTCCCTCTCGTTGATCCCGATCAGGCCCGATACTATCGATCTGGAGGGGTCTGGTTTTTTCGTTCTCAACATCCGGTTCTTGTTGATCATCAGGGCGCCGCGGCGCATCTAGGCTGTCGATCATGATCACAAGCGCCGGCGCGACCAGACCCCACGTCGCCACGCCCAGAATCAGCGAAAAGGTTGGGACTGTGAGTCTGGGATAAGGATAGTAGAAGATCGATGAGCGATCCAGGCCCGGCCATGGAATCAAAAAAGCGGCCACCGTGACCGCGGCTCCGGCAACAACGACCCAGTCTCGAAACCTCCATGCCTGCGGACGATAGACGGTATGCGGATGGCGGCGGCCGACGAGCCAGATGCTACCCAGCACCAACACCATGCCGATCACCAAGAGTTCCAACCCCAGCCATGGCTGATTCCAGACCAGGCGCAGGAGCCACCCCGCCACAAAGAGCAGTAGCCCGGCGATAATGGCGACACGTGACCCCGCATCGTGGGTTTCACCTTCGGAACTGGCAAAACCGCGCGCCATCATGGCCTCGGAGAGCTGCAATGCCCGCTCCAGCCCACCGGTCAATAGCGGAATGAAGAGCGGCAGCCAACTACGCAGGCCACGCATGCGATGCCCACGCACGGCCTGGGCTTCACGGATCTGGCGAAACTGGCGCAATGTAGTGGGCACAAAGGTGATGGCGATCGAGACCACAACCGCCACCGGGTAGTAGGCACGCGGGATCAACTGTACAAGCTCGCGGACCGAGAGCGCCCGGTTCATGACCAAAAAGGCGGCAAAGAGTCCTGCGATCACGACGCCGTTGAGCGCGCCGTAGACGATGGCCTCCAGGGTGATGGGGCCGCCGATCAGGGGCAGTTGCTCGGGTAGCGTGAAGAGGATCGTTGACCCGAAATGGACGGTCAGCCCGTTGAAGATGGCTGACACAGCAATCACGAAGAGGCCAAAACGCACAGGCGAGATATTCACGGCCTGTGTGCTGATTTCGGCATCCGTGGTACGGCGAACCGCTACCGAAACCAGTGCAATCCAGGCCAGCACAACGCCCAGATAGAGCGGGTTGCGCGTCGTCGTCAGCACAACCATGATGGCCGCCAGCCAGGCCAGCCAGGCCAGCGCATGGATGGACGCATCTCGAGTCACGCCTGGCCCTCGCTGGACTGCGGCATCACCACTGGTCGCGGAGATCGTGCCCAACCCGACGGGGCGTTCTCACTCTTCGGTTTCGCGGGGCTGTAGGTAAATGCGAAGCGTTGCTGGAATCGCCGAAGCACGCGCAGCGTAGGCATGCCAAAGGCCATGATCAGAATAGTGTTGCCCGACCAGACGCATGACGTCCCAGACGAGAGAAGTGGCTATGTAAAAGACGGCGTAGCGGCGCAAGGTATCGATCAAGGAAATGCCCGGCTCCCAATATTGACTGGTCGATCCGCTGACGAAGGGCCAGAACCAGATGTTCATGATCGCACCGTAGAGCAACCCCCAAACACCGCCGAAGATGGCCAGCACCACGACCTCGCCCCAACGTCCCTCCGCTTGGATGGCCCGCACCAACGGGCGACAGAGCGGTGCAGACAGGCCCATCCACCCGGCAGTGAACATCTGATACGGTAACCAGGGACCGACCGTGCCCGTCACCAATGATGAGACGCCCAGCGTCAGCACGCCCATCAGAAAGCCGAAGCGACCGCCGAAGACATAGCCGGTGAGCACGATGAGAAAGAAGATGGGGGTGAATCCGCCGGGGCCGGGAATGGCCACATCGACAAATCGCAGAACCGTATTAATAGCCACCAGTACGCCCAAGAGCGCAATCGACTTGGCGCTGATGGATTGGCTCTGGATCTCAAGCAGCAGCACGGCAAAGGCCAGGCCGACCAACGCCGTCAACATCAACGGCGCGTCCTGACTATGGGCCAGGCCCATCTGCCCCTGCTGAACCGCGGGCATCCAGAACGGGTAGAGAAAGGCCACAATGCCGATCACTGTCGTCAATGTATAGATGATAACGCTCAGGCCACGAGATTTCGACATGGATTCTATTTCTGCTTCCAGAGCGAATAGACGAGAAACCAGATGCCGGCAAACAACAATGGCACGCCGATCACAAATATGAATCCGCCAAAGAGCATCAATTGCTGAAGCTGATTGCCCTGACTGGCCGCCGGCGTGGCAATCACGACCACCTGACCGACGCTGCCGGCCGCATTTGTATCAGCCTGAGAGCCGCTGCCGGTGTTGACCGCCGCCGGCAGAGGCGTGGCGTGGAAGTCGATGTCGGCAGCGGTGTGTCGGTCGGGATGGGCGTATCCGTTGGACTTTCTGTTGGAATCTCTGTTGGGATTGCTGTCGGAATTTCAGTCGGGACGTCAGTCGGCGTCTCGCTGGGGGTCGGCAGCGGTGTTTGCGTCGGAACGGGCGTTGGAACGGGTGTCAATGTATCGGTGGCAACGGGCAGTGGCGCGGCCACACCCGCCGAATTGGCCGGCGTCGGCGTCCAGAAGACTGGATTCACGTCGATAATTACCTCGGCCCCGGTGCTGCCGCCGGCATTCTGGGCAACCAAGGAATAGGCCGTATTGCGTTCCGGTGAGACCGGCTTGTTACCCTGAGCCGGGAGTTGCTCTTGTCCAACAGATGTATACAGGATCACGCTGTCAGCCCCGCTGACGTCCCAGAAAAGCGTTGCCGTCTCACCAAAATCGATCCGGGTTCGATCAGCGCCAAACTGATTGATGAACGGCGCCGCAATACCGGTCGGCGTAGCAGTCGGCGTTGTTGTGCCCGTCGGCGTGGGCGCCCATGTCGGCGTTTGCGTCGGCGTGGCCGTCATGGTCGGCGTGGCCGTGGCGGATTCGGCGGTTGGTACTAGTGTCTCAGTGGGTGTCGGTGTGTCAGTCGGTATCGAAGTCCCCGTAGCCGTTGACGTGACTGTCGGTGTCGCAGTCGGCGGCAGGCAGATAGCTATCAAAGACAACATTCTCAGGTGGACGGCGGTCCGCATTGGTGTTGATTGTGCCTTCGCTCCAGACCCACGCTTCGACATCGCCATTGCGGACTTTGCGGTTGGATGCACCCGCCGATGAGTAGACCCAGTCCCCATCAGATCGATACCAGTAAGACCAATATTGGCATGGCGGCTCAAGACATTGACAGAAGCAATCACTCTTGAGGAAAGGTACAGCCCTGGGAATCAATACTGCAGATGGCGGCGCCCATGGAATTCCCGCCATCATAGTCCAGTTTCAGCCCGGAACGCTCTAACACTTGTAGTCCGGTGATCTCCGGTTCGCTAAAGGAAATACACTGATTAACCTCACTGCCATCGTCGTGTACCACGACCAAGCCCACCCGGTTAGGGGTAGCATCCTGGGCCAAAGTGGAGCCAGGCATGGCGACACAGAGCAGAAAGAGCGCAAATATCCATTTCAAATTGATGAGTCTACCGATACGGATCATGAAAGATTGCCTATTGAAAAACGGCTCTTGGCAGGTAGAGTGTGTCGCACGATTCAAGGCTGCCGCTCATTGGAAAGTGGCTGCCGAGCAGTGCCGGAATCGCCTGCTTGGTTGAAGAGATGTTCGTCCCTGTATCAGGCTGCCACTCGAAGCTGCCGTCGGATCGCTGCAAACTCAACAGGAAGTCGATGGGGGTCTTGCCGCCGACCAATGTCCACTCCGAATCTGTCAGGGTTTTGGCCCGCAGCCCAGATTGCCTGGATCGAGTAGGCAGTTGAATTGGCGTCGCTGTCGGTGCCGAATGTCGATACGGGATCGTAGGTGAAGCCGCCGTCATCGTTCTGTGCGCTCTTGAGGAAAGCGAGCCCGCTGATTACCTCAGTCGACGTGATCGATTCGCCCGTGCCGATAAGCGCCTGTATGGCCAGCGAAGTGGTATTGGTGTCAGCGCCGAAGCCTGTCATCCACTCCCACCCGCCACCGGGCATCTGTGCGTCGGCCAATGTTTGCACGGCTTTCGGCGGCACATCATCACCGGCAGCCAGCGCGCCCAGCATAGCCCAGGCGTTGAAGCCGTTGTGCTCGCTGTAGGCCCCGATGGCACCGTCATAGTAGGTGCTGGGCGCAGCGAAACCGGCGGGCTGGCAGATACGTGTCGAGGCCGAACTGACGGAAACCTTGCCCGATGCCGCCGCATCTTCCGCCGCATAGATCGGGCCATTGATCAGCATATAGCCGGCCAGGTTCAATGAATTTGCCGAAGATTCATCCATGACAGACCAGTCGGATGCATGCTCTCTGTTGGCGCCGATGGCCAAGGCTGCCTCAAACGATGAACCGCGGGTACCGAAGCCGCCATCGGTGATGACCTGGGTGCTACGGATGTAGGTCAGTGCATGCTGTGCGGCCTGGGCATTGGTGGCCGGCGACATCACATCACCGAATTCGCCCCAACGCCAGCCTTCAACCGATGCGGTCTGGCTAATAACGGATGAACTTGCGCCGACCGGATAGCTCATCCAGGCATCGTCGTCCCAATAGTTGTAGCCCCAATAGTTGGACTGACAGAAGCAATCGTCGGCCGGACAGCCGACGCCTTCAATGCTACAGACAGCCGGTCCGAAGTCGGTCGTCGTCGTGACGACATCAAGGCCGCTCAGCACGAGGGCATCCAGTCCCGAGATCTCGTCGTTGAATTCAATAGAGCGAATGACGGCATCGCTGTCGTCAAACTGAACGATGACATCAGCACTCTTGGGCCCACCGCAGATCTGATCGAAGGTCAGGTCAGCCGGCGGTCGACGGTCAGCGTTGCTGTTGATCGTCCCTTCACTCCAGACCCACGCATCAACATCTTCGTCGCTGACACTGCGATTCGCTGCACCGCTTGACGAATAGATCCAGTCCATCTTCGCCAAGGGTCCAATCGGACCAGAATCGACATGGCGGCTCCAGGCATTGGCAGAAGCAATCTTCTTGCGGAAAATTACAGCCTTTGGCGTCAATACGGCAGATAGATGCGCCCATGGCAGTTTCCGGCATCGTAGTTCAAGTCTAGACCTGAACGCTCCAGCACTTGCAGACCGGTGATTTCCGATTCGCTGAAAGAGATGCACCGCTGAACAACAGTGCCGTCGTCGTGGGTGATGACCAGGCCGACACGATTCTCTTCTTGCGCCATTGCGGCGCCTGGCAGAAGAAGACCGATCACGAAAAGGGCTACAGCCAAGCCAAGGCTGACAGAGCAAAGTCTGATACAGTTTGTCTTTTCCGGTCATTGTCAATCATCTCCCAGTGCTTGTCAGCAAAATGTCAACGGCACATGTTCACGCTGTCCGATTTCACTCGACTGCCTATTATAGCGCAAGTATCTGTGGGCGGTCGACATGTGGGTGCTGAAAGTGGGTACATTTCAGATTCAGGCACATGGCTCGGACGCCTCACCCTGCTTTGCCTCCTGGGCCTCATAGATTCGCCAGTGGCTCCGCGTCCCTCTCCAAAAATTCGGAGAAGGACCGCCGGGCGCTTGAGGCGCCCGGCAGGGTGAGGCAAACCCGCCCCGACCATGACATGCACCCGTTGAAAGTGAGACTCCACATGCCAGGGACGGCCCGTAACTATTGTGCATGGCCAAATTGATCTAGGCCGTCCCCAACATGTTCTGTCCCTATCTACTGCGCAATGACGATCGGCATATGAAGTGAATCACAGACCTCGATACCGCTGCCGTTCGGATAAGCGCTACCTAGCAGTGCCGGAATTACTTGCTGGGTGGCCAGCAGATTCGTCCCCACACCCGCCTTATACTCAAAACTGCCGTCCGACAATTGCAGGGCCAACAGATAATCGATGGGCGTCTTCATATCGCCCGATGTCCAGGCAGGATCCATGGGATTCTGTCCGGCAGCCCAGATCGCCTGAAGAGCGTAGGCTGTTGAGTTACTCTCACTGTCGGTATTGGCCGAATTTGGGGCGTAGGTGATGCCGCCGTCGGCGTTTTGCGCACTCTTGAGAAACGCGAGTCCACTGATCACCTCGGTCGACGTGATTGATTGGCCAGTTCCGACAAGCGCCTGGATCGCCAGCGAAGTGGTATTGGTGTCGGTGCCGAAGGTCTCCATCCACTCCCAGCCGCCATTGGGTTTCTGAGTGTCTCGGAGCGATTGAGCCGCCGGCTCCGGCACCATTTCACCGGCAGACAGTGCGCCGAGAATGGCCCAGGCATTGAAGCCATTGTGCTTGCTGTAGGCGCCGATCGACGCGTCATAGTAGGTGGCAGGAGCGGGGAAGCCGCTCGGCTGACAGGCATCTGTTGAGGCCGAACTCACGGCTACCTTGCCCGATGCCGCAGCATTTTCACCGGCATACGGCGTGCCATTGGCCATGAGGTAGCCGGCCAAAGTCGGAGAACCGGCCGTCACATACCAATCAGTTGCATCTTCCATGTTGGCGCCAATGGCCATGGCTGATTCCATCGATGCATTTGGCCTGCCGAAGCCTCCGGTGATGACCTGCGTGCTGCGCAGGTAGGTAAGTGCTTGCTGTGCAGCCTGGGCATTGGTCGCCGGTGATACGGCATCGCCGAATTCGCCCCAACGCCAGCCTTCGACTGCACCCGTCTGACTGATAACGGATGAGTCTGCGCCGACCTGGTAGCCCTGCCAGGCGTTGCCGTCCCAGTAGTTGTAGCCCCAATACTCACAGACTGCGCCACCGTTGCACTGGCAGAAGCAATCGTCGGCCGGGCAACCGACACCCTCAATGCTACAGACACTGGCGCCGAATTCACCCACCTGAATGACGACATCGAGGCCGCTCAGCTCAAGCGCAGTCACACCGAAGATGGCATCACTAAATTCAATAGAGCGTATGACTGTTGCGCTGTCATCAAATTGAACGATGACATCAGCAGTCTTTTTCTCCTGGGCGTGGGCGTTCTGGGGGGCAATCGATGTCGCTGCGAATAAGACCAGTGAGACCATCGAGGCGGCCAAAATGATTCCGAACATTGTTCGAGCAACTCGGCTTGATCCGGGTCTTCGTTTGGCTTGTGGCAATTGCATTATTCCATATTCCTTTGACTGTTTGCGCCGTTCTAATTGAAGGGTCTCTTTGGGAGCCTACTTGGGGTCTATGCCATGACGACCATGCCTGAAGGCACCGCCTTAACCAGTGCATTTGCATAGGCCGCACTGATCTCGCGCCGGCGTTTCGCTGCATGGAAACCCGCCAGCACAGTGAGATCGGCGCGCTGCTGACCAAGCGCCGCCTTCCACTCTGACAACGTGGCTCGATTGAGATCATGTATTTGTGGGCGCTGTTCATTGAGGAGGAAATTGCCGGCTTCAGCGAGATCAAAGACCTCTTGCCATCGGATCAGCTGATCGCGTGACAAACAGATGACTTGAACCGACAGATCGCATACCAATGCTGTCGTGGCGGCCATCACTGCGCTTTCAAACAGTGGTTTGTTGTTCTCTCCGGCAGATGCCAGAGTCTTCGGATCGGTCGTACGCTTCTGCATAAAAAACACCTTCCTGTGTCTACAAGAAGGTGTGGCACGGCTTATCAGGCCAGGCGCCACACCCCTACCACGAGAGTGTCGGCACTTGCAGAGGCGGGCGGCCTGACTTCCCGACAGGATTCGCTACGTTGAGCAAACCAAGTCGAGTTACAGTTGCGGGACAGCGCTGGACTTTCACCAGCTTCGCCATTACTACCCTAGCCATCCGGGGCATCGGGTACCTTTGCAAATGTATTCAGTTTTACGTTCTGAGTATACAGCGTGTGATGTCGCTATGTCAAAGACAATGCGGATGCTTGAGATGCCAGGAAGCAAAGATCAGCCGGAGATGAAGCTACTGCAAAAAGCTTTTTTGCCACAGATTTGCACAGATGGAATAAGGATAAAACACAGATGGTACCGGGCTTACTCTGGACACCTGGTAGGCATCTGTGAAAATCAGCTACCTATCTGTGGCTATCTGTGGCAAATCCTTCCTACTCCTCTTGCCCGGAAACCCCCGCATCGGCAAAGGTCGCCATCTCGTTGAGGATCTTGCCCGACGCCTCCAGGAGCGACATGGCCAGCGCGCCGCCGGTGCCTTCGCCCAAGCGCAGGTCCAGGTCGAGCAGCGGATCAAGCGCCAGCCAGTCTAACATGATCTTGTGGCCGCGTTCCACGGAATGATGTGCGGCAAACAGATAGTCACGCACCTGTGGAGCCAGCCTGACTGCGATCATGGCGGCGGCGGTGGAGATAAAGCCATCGATCACAATCGGGCGACCGTTGGCTGCAGCAGCAGCGATAGCCCCGGCCAGCCCCGCGATCTCGTAGCCGCCGACCTTGGCCAACACATCCAACGCGTCATCGGCGTCGGGCTGGTTGACCACAAGCCCGCGGCGCACGGCATCGATTTTTCGCGCCAGGCCGTCGTCATCTACGCCAGTCCCGAGCCCCACGACCTCGGCCGGGTCTTGGCCGGTGAGGGCGGCGGCAATGGCAGCCGACGGCGTTGTGTTGCCGATGCCCATGTCCCCGGTGCCCAGCACGTCCAGACCCAATTCCATTTGAGTTTCGACCACCGATGCACCGGCAAGGATGGCCTCAACGGCCAGCTCCCGCGTCATGGCCGCACCCTGGGTGAAGTTCTGCGTGCCCGGTGCAAGGTGATGGACAATCAGATCGGGGTGGTCGCCACAATCGCCGGCCACGCCCATGTCGACCACCACAACGCGCGCCCCCACATGCCGTGCCAGCACATTGATGGCCGCGCCGCCATGCAGGATATTGGCCACCATCTGCACGGTCACGGCCTGGGGAAAGGCGCTGACGCCCTCCTCCACCACACCGTGATCGCCGGCCATGACCGTGAAGACCTTGTCCGTGAGCGTGTAGTCAGTGCAACCGAAGATGCCGGCTAGTCGGATGGAGATTTCCTCCAGCTTGCCCAAACTGCCGGCCGGTTTGGTAAGGATGTTTTGGCGGGCAGCCGCCGCGTCCATGGCATCCTGATTCAGCGGTTGAATTCGTTCGATCAGCTTTTTGATTTGAGTCATGTTTTCCTGTTTCCTGCTGGTATTTTTTACCGCGGATGAACGCCGATAGGCGCGGATGGGACGCAGATATTCGCAGGTGAATTCTCAAAAAAAATCCCTCCTGAGACACAAAAAGGTGTGGGATCGCGCGTAGGGACAGGTCTGAGACCTGTCCCTACGCTTTCAAAAACCGTCCTTATCTGCGTTTATCTGCGAACATCCGCGGCGAATTTTTGCGCCGTATCCGCAATCACTGGTCCTGCACCGCAGCCAACAAAGCCCGCGCCGCCGCAGTGGCGGTCATGTCGCCGTCCTTGACCGCCTGCTCGATGGACGGCAGCCGCTCGGCCACAGCAGGGTGGCTGTAGAAATAGGTGCGCAGCTGCTCGTCGACCAGCGTGTGCAGCCACTCGGTCTTCTGGTATTGCCGCCGTGCCTGGAAGACGCCGGACGCCCCGGTCATCTCCCGGAAGCGCTCGATCACGGTCCAGAGATTGGTCACACCCTCGCCGCTCAGCGCGGAGCATGTGTAGGCGCGCGTGTGCCAGCCTTCGGTGGCAGGCGTTAGGTAATGAAGCGCTCGATTGTACTCGACCCGCGCGGCTTGAGCCTGGATCAGCTTGTCGCCGTCGGCTTTGTTGATGGCAATGGCGTCGGCCAGCTCGACCACGCCCTTTTTGATACCCTGCAGCTCGTCGCCGCCGCCGGGGATGAGCACCAGCAGGAAGAAGTCAACCATGGAGCGCACTGTGATCTCGCTCTGGCCGGTGCCTACCGTCTCGATGAGCACCACGTCAAAGCCGGCGGCCTCGCAGACGAGCATGGTCTCGCGCGTCTTGCGGGCCACGCCGCCCAACATGCCGCCGGTGGGCGATGGCCGAATGAAGGCCTCGGGCCGCCGAGAAAGCTGCTCCATACGCGTCTTGTCGCCCAGGATGCTGCCGCGGGTGACGCTGCTTGTCGGGTCCACGGCCAGCACCGCGATGCTGTAGCCCTGCTCAACCAGGTCCACGCCCAGCGCCTCAATCAGCGTGCTCTTGCCCGCGCCGGGCACGCCGGTAATGCCCACGCGCACCGCATTGCCGGTGTGGGGCAGCAGTCGACGCAACACCTCCTGCGCCCTGTTGAAGTGGGCCGGCGCGTTGCTCTCCACCAGCGTGATGGTGCGCGCCAGCACCGTGCGGTCACCTGCCAATACACCGGCCACATGTTCATCGATGGTGAGTTGGCGACGACGTTGGCTGGAGCCAGCGCTGTCGCGGGTTTGCGGTTGCAGCCCATCGTGGCCACCGATGACGCCTTGGAGGACGCGCGTGGCGAACTCGTCGCCGGCGTCGTCAGGAGTCCATTCGGGTTTGGTAGGTTGGTCTGTCATGACAGAAGGAATTCACCGCGGATTTGCGCGGATAGGCGCGGATTATTTTGGATACTACAACGGATTTAGACAGGGAACGGATTGTTGTCTGGCAAGCACAGTGCTGGATTCTACCCCAATATTTTGGCTCAGGCGACACAAAATCCGTTGCACTCTTAATCCGCTGTAGTGATTTTCACCCGCCAAATTGTAGCGGATGTAGGGCGGAAAGGAAAAAGACCGAGGATCATTTCTTGATGTATTGAACACCGGGGAATAATTTGAAATCAGCATCCTGCGTCCAGATAATTGCCTTGTGGACTCGGGCGCTTGCCAAGATAATGCTGTCCGCCATTGGGAGTTGATGATCGCTTGAGATTTTGGCGGCCATCATAGCGAGGGTGTCGTCAAGGACTACGACATGGCCTTGTTGCATATGTGCTGCCGCCTTTAGCGCCTCGTTTTCGCCGCGCTGAAGCAGGATGCGCTTAAAGACTTCGTAGATCACGATCGCCGGAACAATGAGTGAATCGACATCTTCGATGGCATCAGCGAAAAAGTCGGCATTGACATCATCACCGAAGAACTCAAGCCATCCAGAGGAATCAACAACATTCATATACGATCCGGCTCGCGTTCTATCTGTGTATCGATGCCACGCACGAAGCCGCGCATTTCGCGCATGGGGCGAAGTGGAATCAATTCAATGCGATCTCCATAGGAGATCACCTGGATTTTCTGCCCTGGTTGAATATCATGGGCTTTACGGACAGCCGCTGGGATGACAACCTGAAACTTGGGTGACACAGTTACAGTATCCACACGATCTCCTTATCGAACACTCAAGCGTAGCACGTAGATTGATTCTATCAGAAACCTGCCGCAGGATCAATGATCGATCTGCACCCTGTTTGCCTAAGTCGAGTTCGCCGGCAAGAGCAACCGCTCCTCGATCTCGCGGCGATTGGCGACCGTCACCAGTGCCAGGCAGTCGATCAGCAGAGCCGTGCCCCGCAGATAATTTGCATAGATTTCAGCACTTCTTGTGTTTCGGTAGATTTTGGCCAGTCGCTTTTCATCCTGCTCATCTGCCTGCTGCAAATAGCGGACGCCTGAAAAATCACGAAATGCCTCAACCGTCTCTACTAGCCGATTCTCGAAAGCCGTCCACTCTTCCCGCGGCGCGTCCTCTGACGGAATGATCAATTTATCCAGCGCACCGCGCAACTCCCCAAACCCAAATCCTTCGGATCGTTTCTTGACGCCGTCGAGGGCACTGTCGAAGGCGAGGGTGCGGGCGCTGTCGAGGGCGCGGACGAGGGTGCTATCGAGGGCGGAGTTGATGTTGAAGTCGAGGGTGCGTTCGAGGACGAGGTCGAGGGCGCTGTCTAGAGCGAGGGCGCGGTCGAGGGCGGGGTCTAGGATGCGGGCGAAGACGCGGACGCGGTCGAGGGCGGAAGCGAGGGAGCGGGCATCGTCGGCGTAGGAGCGGACGGGGGCTAGGGCAAGATACCATGCGCGCAATGAAATCAGCCTATAGGCCGGTTTCATATGGACAACCGCCATTTCCGCCTTCCACTGAGCCCATCCCAGGTGTTGCTGGATCGGCAGGATATTCGCAACTGTCCGGTCCAGCCGAGTGACAAAGAGGTCAAAGAAGTTCGCTGCGTCTTTGCGGCGCAGCGAACTCGCGGTCAACAGGAATATCTCGCGCCACTGATCCTCGCCCACGTGGTCCAGCAGCCGGTCCAGACTGCTATGCTGAATGTTCTCCTTGATATCGCGGGCTGTGAAATATTCCTGAAAAGAGAGATGAGGCAGCGAATAGAGCCGGGGCGTTTGCTGTACAAAGAGGCCATGGCGTTCGGCCATAGAATCGAGTACCAGACCGCCGTCCACGCCGGGGCTGATGTCGGGCAGCGCTTCCAGAAAGTCGCGAATGCGCTCGCCCCACTCCTGCCGGGTCAGCAGATATTCGCCGTTGTTGAAGGCATCGGCAGCCACTTCGGTCATCAGATCCCACTTGTAGCCCAACTCCAGCCCTGCGTAGACCTCCTGTCCACGGCGGATACCCCGGTCGGCGTCCCACTTGCGCAGCAGGGCTTCAATGGCCTGATAGTAGATGTCGACACGCCGCGAGGGGAAGGAGAGGGTCTCCTCGTAGGCGATGGCCAGCAGTGTCAACAGGATGGGGGTGCGCGCCAGCTCGCGCAGCCCCTGGTGGCGCTCTTCCTGCAGTTCTGTGAAGGCATCGGCGGCCAGCTCGGTCTTGTCGCCAAACCACCTCTCTAAGTACCGTTCGATCTGGTTGTCGCTGAAAGGGGCCATCTTCACATAGCGCAGACGGCGTTCGTGAAAGGTGTAGTCGGCGGCGGCGATGCGGCAGGAGATCACATCTTGGCACTTATCATACTTGCGCATGAAGTCGTGCATCTCGGCCACCAGGGTGCTGCGCTGATCGTCGTCGGTGGCGACCTCATCCAGCGCATCCCAGAGCAGCAATGCCCGGCCCGAGCGCAGCAGGAAATCAACGATCGTATCGGCCTCGGGAAAGCCGCAGACGTTCAACTCATGCTTGACCGACTCGTAGAGCGAACGGTCCGTGCGCGCATGTTGGCGCAGGGCGATGAAGATGGGGATTCGTGTCGGCGCGTCGTCCTGGCGACGTAGCTCGCCGCGTGCGGCCTTGATGGCAGCCATCTTGAGAAAGGTGGTCTTCCCGCACCCGGATCGCCCAGGATGAAGAGATCCTTGCCGTCGGCCACCATGGGCCAGCCGTTCTGCCGCTTGTCAGGGTCGTAGCGCAGGTCACGGCGCACATAGAGTTCGGAGAGCTTCTCCTCGGCAAACTGGTGGAAGGCATCGAGCTGGCCAAGGACGTGGACGTAGGTGTAGATCTCGTCGATGGGCACGTAGCGGTCTTTGCCGAAGATGGGCAGCCGGCCGTAGTCGCACTCGATCTTGTCGGCATACTTGCGAGCGGCGCGTTGCCAGCGGGCCGCGTCCCAGCCCAGTTGCACGCCGGACTCGATGGCGTCTTTGCCGAATTTGTCTGCCAGCCAGAGGAATGTGGCTACAATTGGGGTCATGCCGATCAGGCTTTCTGAAAGTGAGAGACGTGGTCAAGCAGTGGACGGCGAGTCGCTTTCAGCGGCTTCCCATACTTTTCACAGAAATAACGCACACATTCGGGCGCCAGATCGACGGAATTCTCATCGTACTCGCCGGTCACCGGATTGGGCCAGATCAGGGCATACTCTCCACGCACGATGCGGAATCTGCGCTTATCGGCGAGCACTTGGAACACGCCGCCGGGATTCTGTTCGACAAAGAGCGGGTAGAAATCCAGGTCAAAGACGGCGATGCCTGAGCCTTCGTTGAAGAAAAGACGAAGCACATGATCGTGACGGTATTCCGCTTCACTAAGCCCCGGCTCTTCATAGTCGAACCAGATGGCCTCATTGTCGGCCAGTTCAATCCACTCTTGCCAGTTCATTGTTACCCCACTATCGAAATGCGCCGGCCGTGGCGGGCGTTTTCCCATTGCTCCAATAACTCCTGCTCATGCGCTTCGACCCAAGCTTCGATCAGCCGGCTCAACGACCGCGGCAGCTCTCGCCCTGGTCTCATCCACCGCCTGCTTCCTATCTCAAGTCGATAACTTCGCACATCATTCTGATAGCGAACATGTACGTGAGGAGGCGCGTGGTCGTTGTAATTCATCAGGACGACAAGCGCACCCTTCTTGAACGGATGTGATACCGGGGGCATATCAGGTTTCCTCTGGATTAGCAGGTACAGTTAATTGTAAGAATAGTACCGTCGTCGCTGATTGTCAACGGGCGTTGCGGCCAGCCAAGCATCCCAATTTCAGGACGCGATGCCCGTTTGGCAAGGCTAGTTGGGCTGGCCAGAATGCCATTCCAGCCTACAAGGAGCAGCCGCATTTACCGTAGGACGGAATGGTATTCCGTCTGGCCTTGCACAGCAATGCGGTGCAAGGCCTTCTCACGATCGGGTATCCGTTCAACTGTCGAAGTCAATAGTGGCTGGGCTGGGCTGGTCGGAATGGCATTCCGACCTACAAGGAGCAGTCGCATTTCCCGTAGGACGGAATGGTATTCCTTTGGCCTTGCACAGCTTTGCAGTGCAAGGCCATCTCAGAATCGGGTATGCCTTCAACCGCCGAAGTCAATAGTGAAGCCGTTCCCGGAACATCACTCAGGAATCTGGTACGCCCCTGCGGCCAGCACAGCCGACTGTTCATCCTCCCGCCAGCGCCGCAACGCCCAGACCAGCGCGGCCAGGCCCAGCAGGCAGATGAGACCCGCGGTCAGGCCAACGCCGGTTATGCCGGTCGCCAGCAGGATGGGGATGCCGATCAGCGCACCGATCACTCGTCCCAAACCCGCTGCGGCCTTGTAGCCCGACATCATGGTGGCACGGGCGTCGGGCAGGACCTCGGTGAAGAGGGAGATGGCGCAGACGATGTTGAACTCGAAGATCAGGAAGACGAGGAAGAGGGCTGCCAGGGCCGAGTTCAGGTTCGACGCGAAGAAGGGAAAGAGGACGTAGGCCAGCGCGCTGAGGGCCAGGCTGCCGGTCACCGCCCGCCCCAGGCCAATGCGGTCGGCCAGCACCACGGTGATCCCCTCGCCGCCCAGTTCGGCCACGCCGATGACAATGGTCGTCACACCCAGGGCCACCACGGTCAGGCCGAACGACCCCTCAAGCCAGACGCCGTAGACGACGAAGAGCACGTCATTGGCCATGTTGATGGCGAAGGCGAAGATCAGCATGCCCATGGCCCGTGGCGTGTGAAAGAGCTGCTGCCAGCGCTGAAGTATGTCCCCTGCCAGCCCGACCCTGGGCTTACGCCCGGCGTGAGCCGGGATCAACGCGCCCATCAGCAACATTAGCCCCAGACAGACCATGCCCAGCACCAGGAAGGGCGAGCGCCAGCCCTGCCGGTCGATGAGCAGGCCGATCAACGGAATGCCGATGAGTGAGGAGGCCGACCAGCTCATTTCGATCAGGCCGATGACGCGGCCGCGGTAGGCGTAGGGCACATTCTGCCCGGCAAAGGCCTGCAGGGCCGGGTCGTAGATGTCTCGCCCCATGCCCGCGCAGAAGAGGGCGATGACCAGCACCGCATAGATCGGGACAAGCCCGGCGGCCAGCATGGCCCCGGCCACCAGTCCCAGGCCGAGCAACATGGTGAAGCGGTAGCCCATGCGGTCGCTGACCGGACCAAAGAAGGGGCTGAGTAGTCCGGCCGCCTGGTTGACGGCCAACAGGCCGCTCACGGTGGTGATGGGCACGCCCAGGCCGCGGCTGATGACCGGTGCAAAGGGGTAGATGAAGCGACGGCTCGTGTTGAGCACGGTGCGCGCCAGCGTCCCGGCCGCGATCTGGGTGAACAGGCGCGAGTCGGACGGGGCTGCCGTTTTGGCTGTTATCATCGGTTGGCGCTACTGGATTTCGGCCAGAAGCTGTTGTACCTCAGCATGAAGATCCCCGGTGTGAAGATCCTTAGTGAGGGAGAGATGGACGACCCTGGCATCGGTGAATGCCTTCATGCGATCCGGCACCTTGGCGATGGTCTCCTTGCTTGCCAAGATCACGAAGGCTGAGCTGTTGGGCGGCAGTGCGTCGGCCATCTGCTCCAGCTTGGCGGTCGCCAGGTTCTTCTTGGCACGCCGACCTTTGATGCCCGCAAAGATCGCTCCGGCCGCACTGGTGACCGCGAAGGTCGTGAAACTGGCGCCCGGCACCTGTGCACCCGCGTCTGTTGCCGAAGAGAGCATGCCACGCGCGCCTGTGTCCGTCATGTGATAGTGGACCTGGCCATCTGCATCGTGGCGGATGCTGGCCTCGGCGATGATGTCGAGCATGGCCAGCGTGCTCTGATTGCGAACTTTGTGCAACACTTTGTCGCCCCGATTGGGGTCGTCGAAGGCATAAAGCAGCAAGGCGTGGTCGTTAAGAGTCTGTTGGCGGCTAGGCATGGAAAACTCCGTTGTTGTTTTGTTGTTCAATGCGTATAATTCAGCGGCGGTCAGATGCCGACCGCATTGTAGTATTGTCCACAACGCCCGCTGATGTCAACGGTTTCCAAGCTTCGATCAAGTTGCATATGACAAAACTTTCCATCCGCTTTCTGGGCGAATGTCAATTCATCTACGACGGCGAAGTCGTAACCGGTCTTCAGACCAAGCGCATGCGCTCGCTGATGGGCTATCTGTTGCTGCATGCCGGTCAGCAGATCTCGGCGACTCAGCTGGCATTCTTGTTCTGGCCCGACTCCTCGGAAAAACAGGCCCGCACCAATCTGCGCGGCCTCTTCCACAGCCTGCGCAATGCCTTCCCACAACACGAGGAGTTTCTGGAACGTAGCGACCACACCGTTACGTGGCGCCTAGACGGCAGCTATGAACTGGACGTCAACCGCTTCGACGAACAACTGGGAAAGGCACATCGCTCCATTCAGTCGGATCAGCCCCAGCGCGCACACGAAGCGTTGGAGGCGGCGATCGTTCTTTATCGGGGGAACCTGTTGCCCGGTTGCTACGATGACTGGATTCTGGCCGTTCGTGAACAGCTTCGCCAAGGCTACCTGAGCGCCATCGAACAGCGAATGGATTTGCTCGAAAACGAAGGCGACTACCGCGCAGCCATCGACTACGGCGAAATGCTACTGCGCGAGGATTCGCTGCGCGAGCGGCCATACCGTTCACTGATGCAACTACACGCGTTGAGCGGCGACCGTGCCAACGCCCTGCGCGTCTATCACGCCTGCGCCTCGGAGTTGGAGCGCGAGTTGGGCGTGGAGCCCCATAGCGAGACGAAAGCGCTCTACCAGCGGCTGCTCAAGGTGGAACAACCAGTTGTCGCCGGCAGCGAGCCGTCTGACCATGCCGTTGAAAGCGGCCAATTGATCGGTCGCCAGGCGGAACGTCGCCGCCTCTTTGCCGCGTGGCGCACGGCAGCACTTGGTCGAGCCACGTTTGTCCTGATCCGCGGCGAGGCCGGCATCGGCAAGACACGGCTGGCGGAGGAGCTCTATCGCTGGACAAGCCACCTGGGCATCGACGCCGTACGCGCACGGGCCTATGCCGCATCGACAGGCCTTGCCTATGCACCGCTGCTGGAATGGCTGCGTTCCAGCCTGTTGACCAAGCGACTGGCTTCGCTGGAGCCGATCTGGCTGAGCGAGTTGGCGCGCTTGCTGCCGGACATCCTGGTCGACTTCCCCCAGACACCGACCCCGCAGCCACTGGCCGAAGAGTGGCAGCGGCTACGGCTCTTCGAAGCGCTGGCGCGCGTGATCTGCGCCAACTCGGAGCCGATGTTGCTCTGGCTCGACGACCTGCAATGGTGTGACGGCGAAACTCTGGCCTGGCTACAATATCTGGTTCAGTACCAACCGGCTGCGCCCTTGCTCCTGCTGGGCACAGCGCGGGACGAAGAGTTGGCTGGCAATCATCCGCTGGCTGAACTCACGCACCATCTGCGCCGAGTCGATCTGCTGGTCGAAATTGATCTACACCGCCTCTCCGCGGATGAGACCGAACTGTTGGGAAGCCAGATCGCAGGCAACGACCTGCGCCCCGCCGAGGCGGAGCAGCTGAATCAGGATGCGGGCGGCATCCCGCTCTTCGTTGTCGAGATGGTACGTGCCGGCCTATCCGGCTGGGAGAGTGAGCACGGCCAACAGGCTGCATCATCCGGCGTCGAAACGGTTGACAGTGCAACAGCACTGCCGCTCAAGGTCTACAGCGTGATTCAGTCACGGTTGGCCCAACTCACGCCGCCCGCTGCCACCTTGGCCGCGCTTGCTGCGACCATCGGCAAGTCATTCACCTACGACCTCCTGCATCAGGCCAGTGAACTGGACGAGGATCAGCTTGTCCAGAGCCTGGATGAGCTGTGGCGACAACGCATCATTAGAGAGCAAGGCGTCAATGCAGCCGACTATGCCTACGATTTCACCCATGACCGCATCCGTGACGTTGCCTACGCAGAATTGTCAACCATTCGACGGCGCTTTTTTCACCGTGCCGTCGCTTCTTCGCTTGAGAGCATCTACGCCGGCAAAAGAGATGAATGGAGCGCCGAACTCGCCCATCACTATGCCGAGGCGGGCAATCGGACCACAGCCGGCCGTTACTTCCGTCTTGCCGGGGAACGAGCCGCCCGACAGTTTGCACACAGAGATGCGATTTCCTACTTCTCTCGGGCGCTGGACCTAGCCGGTGAAGAGGATCCGGCGGCAGCCTTTGCACTGCTGGGGTTGCGTGAACGCGCCCACCATATGCGCGGAAACAGGCTAGATCAGGAAGAGAACCTGGTGGCAATGATGGCTTTGGCCGATGGTCTGGAGGATGAGCGTAGACGAGCCACGGTCCTGCTGAGGCGCGCCGAACGCGCCGAAGGCCAAGGTGACTATGACCGCGCCGTTGGCTACGCACAGGAGGCCATGGTACGCGCAACCGGGATCGGCAACCGCCGACTGGAGGCCGAAGGGGTGATTCGACTCGGATCAGCGCTCTGGAACCGGGGCGACTATACCCGTTCTGAAGAAGCCTATCGACAGGGCCTCGACATTGTACGTGCGACTGACGAGCCACAACTGGAGACCACGATTTTGCTCCATCTCGGCGCGCTCTACGTCTACCACGCCCCCTATTCGGATGCTCATCAGATCTGCGAGCAGGCGTTGGCTGCGGCAAAGCGAGCGGACGATGTCGAAGGCGAGATCTGGGCGAACAATCAACTCGGCTACCTTTTGGTCGAGCAGGGTGACGACGACGGTGGGACTGCGGAGAGCTATCTGTCTGCCGGGCTGGAGTTGGCACGTAAGATCGGCCACCGCCCCTACATCGCCAAGCTATCGACCAACCTGGGCAGGCTCTACGATCACCGGGGCAAGGACGCGTTGGCAATGGAGCGATTTCAAGAGTCACTGGCTATCGCAGAGGAGACCGGATCGACGCGTCACAAAGCCTTCGCACTCAATTTTCGAGGCAACGCACTGATCAACCAGGGCCGGTTCGAAGGGGCCCAACAAACCCTTGACGAGGCACTGGCGCTCTTTGAGACAATCGGATATCGCCAGGGCGTCGGCAAGACCATGAGTGAAATGGCTCTGCTCTCGGCCATCAGGGGTGCATATGACGAAGCGCTGAACCAAGCGAACGCAGCTCTTGCAATCGCCGTTGGGATCGACATCCAACGCGATCGGGCCTATGCGCTCGCTCGTCAGGGATACGCATTCGAAGGGCTGAAGCAGTGGCAGGACGCGTGCCGGGCGTATGAGCAGGCGCTTTCGATCTACGAGCAAACGAGACAAGTAAATCGATCCCTTGAACCGCGAGCCGGTCTTGTGCGGATCTTCCATATTCTGGACGGAAGCCATCCGTCGCCATCGATGATCGATTCCATCGTAGCAGGCCTAAACGCGGGAACCACCGCCCACACCATCGAAGCGTACTGGGTCTCCCAAACCTGCCGGCGATTCCTCAAGGCAGAGAACGAAACGCAAGCCGCTGACCTGCATGCCGTGACTGAGCAGAAATTCATGTCGCGACCTGGCATTGATGTCAGTTTCCCGACCTTCCCCACCGATTGAAACGCTGTTCTTCCATTTTGGAACGCTTTTGAAACGCCCGCCCCGCTAGAGTAGCCATATATCAGGCAGAACGACTGTATAGCAGACTGTCGCAGTAATCACCTCGGCTGTTCTGCAGACGGAAGTGGTGAAGACAGGATTATGACGATGCCCCAGGAGTCGGATCACTCCCATCTCTTTATTGTACGTGTCTGGGCCGAGCGCCCAGTAGACGATTGCCCGGAAGGTGAGCCGTCAGAATATCGCGGACGGGTCCAACACGTATTGAGCGGAGAGACACGCCATTTCCGAGATTGGCCGACGCTGGTTGAGTTTTTTGCCGGACAGATCACGGAATGGGAGGAGGAAGATGAGGAAGATCCTTGATGCTTTGCACCCAACACGTGAACAATCAAAATTCAGACCATCCGTGTTCTATTCCACAGCGGACTCTCCTGCAAAAACGGATGCGGACACGAATTTACACCAATTTTCACGAATCTTCTGTCTGGGGCGACACCCCAATTCGTGCAAATTCGTGACCATTCGTGAGTCCACTGCAAAAAGGGATCCTGACACGAATTTACGCGAATTATCACGAATGTTCTCTCTGGGGTGACGACATAATCCGTGTAAATTCGTGACCATTCGTGTCAAGAAAAGGCTTTTTGCAGTAGAGTCATTCGTGTCGAGGAAAGACTTTTTGTATCGGAGTCACAACAGTCTACTAAACCCTGTTTTACAACAAAGGAGAATCGTACAAAATGAGTATTCGACGACCGTTCACCCTATTGCTTGCATTGGTGCCGCTGATGGCCATCCTGTTGAGCGCCTGCCAGCCGCTGCAAGCGCCGCCGGCGGCGCCCGAAGGTCCACAGTTGGCCACGGCCAAGGCCACGACGCAACTTACCAACCAGCCGGGCCGCGCCATCGTCAGCGCCCGTGGCAACCACTTCATTGTCGATTCAGTGCCGCCGCTGGAAGGACCAAACGAGGAACTGAATCCCCTGGATATGATGCTGGGTTCGCTGGCTACGTGTGGACTATTCGTGGCTGAAAAGGCAGCAGAAGAGTTGGAGTTTCCACTGACCGGCGCCATCGTCAGCGTCGAAGGCGATCTGGATGCCAGCGGCGTGGCCGGTTCCGGGACCGATCCCCGCATCCAGATGTTCCGGGTCCACATGGATCTAGAGGGCATCGAGGGCGAGCAGAGCCAGACGTTGGTCGAGAACTTCATGACCCGCTGCCCAATCTACACGACGCTCTCACGCGCAACCGACATCGAAATCACTGTCGGCGATGAGGTTGCATCGGCCCCCATCGAGGGCTTGGGCACAGCCAAGGTCACGGCTCAGCTCTCCAATCAGCCCGGACGCGCCATCGTCAACGCCCGTGGCAACCACTTCGTCATCGACTCTGTTCCGCCGCTGGCCGGCCCCAACGAGGAGCGCAATCCGCTGGACCTGATGCTCGGTTCGCTGGGCACCTGCGGCACGTTCATCTTCGAAAAGGCAGCGCAGGAACTGGACATCCCGCTCACGTCGCTGACGACCTACGTTGAGGCCGACCTGGACCCCAGCGGCCTGACCGGCAACGGCAACGATCCCCGTATCCAGGCCATGCGCGTCAACATCGAAGCCGGCGGCATTGACGATGCCCAGGCGCTGGCATTGACCAGTGCGTTCCAAGCTCGTTGCCCGATCTACACGACGCTCTCCCGCTCTGCGCCTGTGGATATCACGGTGAACGGAAGCTAGTCTATCGCGCATGACGGTGTACGAACATCCAGAGCTACCGTCATCTTCTTGCTTCAGACATAACTTAAGATCTACAAAGAAGGCCCTTCACTGGTTTACCCCAACCAGTGAAGGGCCTTCGTCTGTGCGGCTGCCGGCCACGCTGCCGGGCATCTGGCCGCACCCAATAGGTCTTTGGTTGGATGGACTACCCGCCTCAAGACCGATGCGTTTAATCGCCAAGGCCGCTACAATGAATCTCGGTAAACGATGATCGATATGACAGCTCAACGATGCCGCTAGGATCTCTGGGCGTTTCATGTCGACGGTGAACAACAATGGTTTCTTAAATGGTGGTGGAATGTGAAGCCCTATACGGTCCTCTGGGTAGGCAACGGACAGGACAACGACTATCAAGATTTCAAGGCCGCCCTTGACGGCAGTCATATTTCAGTTATTGAAGAGAATATGCATACGATGTTATCTGAGAAGGCAGCGTCGGCAGTTGCAGACGCTGTGATCGTGGAGGCAAATGATACCTCACAAGATCCGATTGACATGTGCCGTCATCTTCGAAGACGGTTCGATGCTCCTTTACTTCTTGTTACCACCAATGTTGCCGAGAATTTTGCCGTTGTAGCCTACGACGCCGGTGTTGACGAGTGTATTTCGGGACCCATCGGCACGAATCTGTTCGTCGAAAAGATAGGCGCACATATCCGTTGGGTGGAGCGGACAACGCGGTAGGCCCAAGGCCTTGACCTTGCTTTGCGAAGTACGCGGCACATTGCCCACTTTTCTCGACGTCATGGCACCTGTTTTGTCGCAGACTCAAGAAGCCCAGCACTGCTCCTGAAGAGCGCAGTGTTGGGCTTTTTCGCGTATGAAGTTGCAACGGTCAGGGATGCCCACATGAAGAGCACACCCTCGACCAGGAATATGTTGACTGTGACGATGAAGTGCACCAGCCTTCACGCACTACATATCGAAAACTACTTGCAAACGCTTGGATGCTGATTCTCTTGGTGTGTTGTACACCGTGGTCCCCAATGTGTCATAATAGCCGTAACAGTTATGATCAAGAGCCAAGTGGAATATCACACAAGGAGGTGCGAATCCATGTCTCAACGTCGGGTCGAACTTGTTGCTTCTGTTGAAGGAGATCGGGTCCCGATTCATCTGTCCAAGCTGAGGGTAAATATCCGGGCCTTCCAACGTACGATGATTGCCGGCCCCAAGCTGACCATTCTCGTTGTCGTAACGTGTTTTGTGGTTGCGTTGTTGCTTGTTTCAGCCCCCGTCCACGCCGAAGCCGCTGACGACTCACCCACCAGTCCAGCCGTTCCCGTTGCCCCCGTTGACCTATTCAGCGGCCCAAACTTCGTCGACTTCTGGTGGGATCCTGCTGATATTCCCGGCTGCGCATCCATCTTGCTGTACCGCAAACCCTCCAGCGGTGGCGCCTATGCTGAGGTTGCAAGCCCAGCGTGCGGCGCAGGGTTGCTAACCGATTCTCCGCCGGATACCGATACGGCATACAGCTATCAGTTCATTGTCAAAAACAGTGCCGATCCCCCCGCTACCATCTACCTCACCTTCAAGAGTGCGACCCCAGGCGAAATCAGCGGCAAGCTCCACCGCAGCCTGACGCTTGGGGGATCTCTGAGGCTGTCAGGCGTCAATGTCGCAACAGACGCCGTCCTCACGTTGAACGCCGCCACGATAACCGGCGGGACGATTTCGGACTCGATCTTCAAGGTCGGTTCGGCCATTAAGCCAGGCGTCGTCATCGTCAAGTTCGGCGCGTTCGATGGAACCTCGTTCCATCTAGAAAACCGAGCAAGTACGATCCATAGCAGCCAACTTACGAAAGGCTCGATTAGCACAGGGGCGGATGTCAAAGATAGCACGATTGAGGAGTCGTCGATTGGCTTCTTGGGCGATGGCAACGTCATCCTGTCCGGCAACACGATTTCCAACTCGACTGTATCGGTCGCAGAGGCCGTCAACGCCAATATCGGTACGAACGCCTTCATTGACACTGATTTGCTCGTCGCCGATTCCGCAAACGCCGATGTCAATCGCAATACGTTCCTCGAGAGTTCAGTACGTTTGAGCGCTCAGACAACGGCCAGGATTCGTGACAACACCTTCACCGGCCACATTCCCGACACGCAAGCCATGATCCAAGCGGCCAACGATGCAGGAATCACAATCGACAACAACACGCTTCAGATTGAGACCATGTCGGGAAGCCACCCAGCCATCAGCATCAAGCCGGCTGTCACACCGGCCGGTGATGTGGAATACACCGTCAGCGGCAACGTACTCACCGGCAGCGATGGGGGTGTAGGCATCCAGGTGCTTACAGATTGCGGAGTGGATATTCCGAATGTCGTCATCACCGATAACACGGTTGGGAGCTTCGAGCAGGCCGTCAGTCTCTCAAACAGTGCCTGCCCGAACGATTTCATCGTTGCCTCCATCAACGGGAACACACTCACCAACAACGCTTTTGGCATCAGCGCCGATGTGGAGGGCCCATCGAACGCTGTTGCGGCCCACAACAACTGCATTGCCTCCAATGTGACAGCCGGCATCCACTGCCGCAACGATCTGAACGTCATCGATGCGACAAACAACTACTGGGGCCACCGGACGGGTCCGACCCATTCGAGCAATCCCGGGGGGCTAGGAGATCGACTCTGGTGCAGTGATGATGGGCGCGAGATAAACTACGACCCGTGGCTGACCGAACACGCATGCTATGTCGCCGGGCTGGCCATTGCCAAGATTGAGGTCATCCAGAGCGTTCAAACGCTCTCCAACACCATTCCACTGGTGGATGGAAAGGCCACAGTCGTGCGCGTCTACCCTGATGTCGACGCCGGCTTTGCGCTGGTCGACGGCTCATTGACCGGTCTGCGCGACGACGTATCGCTGGGCACGCTGAAAGCGGATCGCCCAATCGGCGCGGGGGCTATCACCGATTGGGATGTTGCCCGCTCCGACGCCGGATCCAGCCTCAACTTCGAGCTGCCGGAGGAATGGCTCAGCGGTGTAGTCACTTTGAGTGCAGACGTCTCTGCAGGCGAAAAATCCGCTTCCGCCACTGCCACTGCCCGCTTCAACAAACGCCGACCCATCAAGATAGCCTACATCCCGATTTCCGTCAGCACCGTCTCCAGCGACCATCACCCCGTCACCTATCGGGATATCCTTGACGTGCACGAGAAGCTGCTCGCTCGCTTTCCGATTGGCGATGTCGCGATGCGCATCCTGCCGGCACTCGATCGCTACGCCGATCCCAGCGATGTGATGCCCGGCCTTGATTTTCACTACATCGCCGCCGTGGCCCGACGCTGGGAGCTGATCAACAACCGGGACAACGTGGCCGACTACTACGTCACGATCTACGGCACAGAGGACGAGAATTACACCGGCTCCTGGCTCTTCTGGGGCGCGCCCAACGGCGTGGCAGCGTGCGGACTGCGCAACGAAGGACAGGATTGTATGATGGCGATTGGGAATCAGTTTGGACTGCGCCCTTTGCTCTTTAGTGCCGATGGAGCTGCGCCACCCTTTGACTACGTCTTTCCCTACGATCCCAGCCTGACCCACATCTTCGGCTACGACACTGGGACTTCAGATTTCGTCAAGATCCAGTCGCCCGACCTCTATGACGTGATGTCCACTGAAGCCCGGGATGGTCTGCCTAGTTGGATCTCTGACTTCCACTATGAGAAGGTCTATCTCAACTTCGCAACCATACCGGTTGACGCGGCGTCATCTCAAGGCGCCAACGCAATAGACGTCGGCGACTACCTCTACGTCAGCGGGCTTGTCGGTCCTGCCGATGGCCGCTTCCATCCGATCGTACTGTTGGAGGACAGCCCCAAGCCTGATGGAATGACTCCGCTCACCAACGGCGGCGACTACTGCCTCAGGGCCAGAGATGGAGTGAGCGTTGTTGAGCAAAAGTGCTTCGACCTGTCCCTCACCAATGCCGGAACAGGTGAAGAGGGTACGATGGCCGCGTTCACGGCCTTCCTCACGCCCAGATCGGGCCTCCGCCAACTCCAACTGCTGTACAAGGGTAGCACGGTCAAGACCATGGTGATACCCACGAATCCACCCGCCGTCATATTGGTCTCCGCGAGCTATGACAACACCTATCAATCTGCACAGCTTGCCTGGACCACGCCGCTTGAGGACGCACCCAATCTGCGCTACCATGTCCACTACAGCGCAGACAACGGCGTGAGTTGGACACCGATTGGCATCAATCTCTCGCCGAGCGATGTCAAGTATTTTGACCAGGCCTTTCATTGGGGCGTCCATGCAACCCAGATCGAAGCGGGCGCACAGGCCAGGCTCCGCCTAATTGCCAGCGACGGATTCAACGAAACGGTGGTGACCTCCGAGGCTTTCACCGTGCCCGACGTCGGACCCTGGGTCGACATCACCGCCCCTGCCAATAATGTCGTTGTTGACGCGTTTCCCATAATCCTTGAGGGGTACGCCTACGACATCGAGAGCGGCGATCACACGAACGCGGCGACCTGGACCTCAAGCATGGATGGCCCTCTCGGCAGCGGCGGCAAGCTCACTATCGAGGCCCTCTCTGACGGCATCCACACCATTACCCTCACCGCTGACGACGGCCAGGGTCATACGGCCACCGACACCATCCGGGTTACTGTCGGTGCAGTCACGGAGCCAGTCGAGCATATCTATCTGCCGCAGGTAGTGCGATAGTGCATGTCGTGAACCTTTCGGGACAGATGACGCTGTAGCCGCAGGAGAACTGGAGAAACTATTCAGGTCATGGTGAGATACGACACGGATGACGCAGTTTCATCCGGATTTTCACGGATAGCAAGAAGATTGGACACAGAAAACGGAGAATTGTTGTGCCTGGATCGAATGGTGAGTTGAGAGCCGTCCATAATTATATCGAATCGCAGCAGGCTGACTTTGTGCAGCGGCTCATGGAATACGTGAGCATGCCGAGCATCAGCGCGCACGGCATCGGCATCGGTGAGGTGGCCGACTTTCTGCTGGCACGGCTGCAAGCACTGGGCATGGACGCTCAGTTGATGCCGACTGAGGGCTGGCCCATGGTTCTGGGCCGTCGATCAGATGCGCCCGGTGCGTCAGGCGCGCCCACAGTACTGCTCTACGGCCACTACGATGTGCAGCCGCCCGATCCGCTGGAGGCCTGGATTTCGCCGCCCTTTGAGCCGGCCATTCGCAATGGACGCATCTATGGCCGCGGTGTGGGCGACAACAAGGGTCAGCACTTCGCCCAACTGCTTGCCATCGAGTCGTGGCTGGCCGTTGCTGATGCCCTGCCTTGCAACGTCATCGTGCTGCTGGAGGGTGAGGAGGAAATCGGCAGTCCGCGCATCGCCAACTTTGTCGCAGCCAACAAGGAGTTGCTTCAGGCCGACCTGGTCATCACCGCCGATGGCCCGGTCAACGAAAATGGGCAAGCCTGCATCCACTTCGGCGTGCGCGGCGTGGCCTCGTTCGAACTGCGAGCCAAGGGAGCGAACAAGGATCTCCATTCAGGCAACTTTGGCGGCGTGGCCCCCAATCCACTCTGGACGTTGGTCCATCTGCTGGGCACCATGAAGAACGATCGAGGCGAGATCACCATCGACGGCCTCTATGATGATGTGGAGCCACCCACCGAGTTGGAGCGTCTGGCCCTGGCTGCGCTTCCTATCGATGTTGACGAGGTCAAGCGAGAGTTGGGGCTGACTGAGTTGGACGCACCGGTGGATCGCGGCTATTGCGACCGGCTTTCGCTCTGGCCGACGCTGACCATCAACGGGCTGCACGGCGGCTACGGCGGTCCCGGCTCCAAGACCGTGTTGCCCAGCGAGGCCATCTGCAAATGCGACATCCGCCTGATCGAGGCCCAGACCGTCGACGATATCCTCGACAAGGTGGAGGCCCACGTCAAACGCCACGCGCCGGGCGTCGAGTTCGTTCGTCTCCACGGCATGGATCCGTCAAAGACGCCCCTGGATTCACCCTTCACCGCACCGTTGCAGCGAGCCGTCCGCTCGGGACGCGGCGAGGAGCCGCTGCTCATGCCGGCCATGGGCGGTAGCTTGCCCGACTACGCCTTCACCAAGATCCTGGGCATCCCCGCCTTTCTGATACCCTATGCCAACCCGGACGAGGCCAATCACTCGCCGAATGAGAACCTGGAGATCGACAGGTTTATCGACGGCATCAAGACGGGCGCTACCATGCTCTTTGAGTTGGGTGGCACCCCGTAGGGGAATGGCGACGGGCGGGAATGCCCCCGCTATGACACCCATCCGCCCGTTCACATGCCCGTCAAGCGGGTCAGAATTCGTCAGCGATGGGCACGGGGTGGGAGGGAAAACACACGTCGCCACGCAGGCGGATTCGCCCGCCCCACCCCGAGCCTCTAAACATCAACTCTTTTTGTTTGAATGGATTCACACCCATCAACTACTGTCCCGTTTCCGGGACTGGTCGGAGATATCGTCGCAGACGGTCAACTGGATCTGGGAAAAGCGAACGGAGGAGGGCTTCTGGGATCTGGGGCGTAGCGCCGCCCGCAGGCCCTACAGCAGTTTCTTGCTATCAGAGTCACGGCGACGGCCGCAAAACCGCGTCATCGATAGCACGGTTGAGATGCTTGGACTGCTGGCAAAGGCGTGCTAGCCGTGACGTGAGCGGCAGGCCTTGGGCTACAATTGATCCCTTCGCCGTTGGGCGGCTCATTGGCTACAATTGAGGTCACTTGGGTGGCTGTTCCTGGGCAGCTCCAAACCACGGCAACAAGACTGATATTCCATAGACTGTCTGGTCCCACCAGCTTACTTCAACACGGATTCCGCGGTGCCGACAACCGGGCTTGGTGGCACGTTGATTCTCTTCACGCCGCATAACCCTGTTGCGTTGTGCATCAACCCGCCGCAATATGGAGTTCGGAGTTGGTTCTCTTCGCCAAAGAGATCAACCTGACTCAGAATGTGATTCTGGTTCAAGGTCTGTAGGCGCTGAGAGCTACCATTGATCGAATTGCCTGGCTACATGAGATCACTCATGAAGGGCCTCTGCTGAACGCTGGCACCCATCCGGACATAGCTCCGACCTTAAGTGATCTCTGCTACCAGGCAGGCTTGGCATCTACCATGCTGCTCAATGATGCGAAGCGGGGACATCGAGAGAGTCTTGAGGCTTACAAGCTCAGGCGGGAGCGCATCGAATACGTCAAGCGCTGGTGCTCGGAGAAAATCTTCCAACCTGCCACCTTGCTGGATCGCGAGGTTCGTAATGCATTGACTCATATAGATGAGAGGCTCGCCGACATTCTCACGAGAGCCTCCGGTGCGGGCTGGTTCATTGATGTCGCAGCGAGGAGCCGTCGCGAATTTTCGGCGCCTGATGGAATCAGCGTTCGTTACTACCGCTCGTACGTGATGGAAGAAGACTGTATTCCTCACCTTGGCCAAGAGCTCAATTTGGCGCGCCTGAGAGCGGAGTGCGTTGCTATTTTTGCGATTGTCTTCGAGATCGATTGTGGCCGTAAGTCCCACTGATGCATAACCCGCGGCTGCACGCCGACGAAACGCTCCACCGCTTTGCCTTGTCCAGTCGTCGCTGCTGCTCTTGCCTCGTTCGACGGACTTGCCGCGTTTCTCGGGTGGGCCGTAGACTGTTAGGCATAGGGTTGTATTTACGGCATGAACTGATAAAGATCGCAGCATCCACTCAATGAACACGGGAGGGAAAACATGTCTTCCAGCGTCAGCATAGAACTTCCACGGCAGAGGACGGCCAGGATCACAGGCGGTCTCTACCTCGCCTTCGTACTGGCCATGATCATCGTCGATACGGTCGGCCACATCGGCATCGCCGAAGTCGATCAGGCCTACGACGTGCTCACTTCCGATTCGAGCCAGTTCGCGGTGGGCATTGTCTTCGGTCTGCTATCAGCTATCCTGGGTTGGCGCTGAGCTTCATCGCCGAAGTCGGACTGGGATTGTGGCTACTGGTCAAGGGCGTGAATGACGTCGGGGAAACATCAGGGCTGCGAGACTGAAACTGCCTCCAGGTTCTGCACGAGCCAACGCGGAACAAGTGTATCCAACGGAGTTCAGCGCGGCGAAAAGTGACAGGGCCGGCCAATCGTTCTGCGAGGGAAGGCAAGTGCATATTTCAGTAACCGAATCTACGAATCCAGAGGATCTGAAAAGAATCAGCGAGGGGCTTCAAACGCATAATTGCTAGGTGATGTGTGACGAAACTGCGATACAAGCGCTTACATTTTCTGTATTTGCAAAGGACCATGGTGATGAAAAAGCAAGTGTGTCTCTTTTCCGGCATGATAGCCATTGCATTGCTCGCGGCTTGCACAGGCGTGATTCCGGACGCCCCACCGACGGCATCTACACCGGCAGACGTCGGACAACTTCCAGCACCGGCGGCGCCACCCGAACCTGTGAAGAGGCTGATCGACCGTTACGAAGGGGCGTCTGAGACCAATGGCGACGTCCTCTTCCTCTTCGGGCAGGTGTTGGACACCCGTGGTGACGCTGTCCCCAATGCCCTGGTAGAAGTCTGGCAGACGGATGCCGGCGGCGTCTACGATCATCCCGGCGATCCTGGGACAGCCGACCGGGACAGGTCGTTCCAGTTCTTCGGCTCCACGCCCGTTGATGCCGCAGGCTGGTATGCGTTTCGCACCATCGTACCCGGCCGTTACGAACCGCGCCCGCGCCACATCCATTACAAGGTCAAACAAGAGGGCGAGACCCTGCTGACGAGTCAGTTCTATTTTAGCGATGATGTGGCCGATGTCGAAGGGGAAGCCATGTTCCGCGTGGTCGGCGACGGCGGCGATCTGTTGATGCTCCAACTCGTCCAGGGGCAAACCGGCCTGCTGGCAAACGGGCAGATCGTTGTGGATACGGGTATTGGTGACGGATCGTTGCCGCTTACACCATCTCAGGCCGAAGGACCCTACTACCCGGTCATCTCGCCGGCGGACTACGATAGCGATCTGGTGCGTCTGCCGTAGTTGGATTTGGGCAGCAGAAGGCAAACCCGTTCGCTACGTGATCTCCACCCAAAAAGCGTCGGGGACTTTGAAGGTCCCCGGCGCATGAAGTCAGCGATTTGCGCTCATCTCAGGCTAGACCAACTGGGCGTCCAGTGTGATATCCTCGACAGCGGCCAACGCCTTGGAGACAGGGCAGTTCGCCTTGGCATTGGCGGCGTACTCGGCGAACTCGTCGGCAGTGAGGCCGTCAACATCCACACGGCTGACCAGTTCGATCTTGTTGATCGTCGGTCCGTCGCCGAGATGGACGGCAGCCGTCGTCTCAATGCTGTTGGGCACATGCTCGTCACCGCTGAGCAGGGCCGAGAGGAACATAGAATAGCAGCCGGCAATGGCCGCGCCGATCAGTTCTTCGGGATCGGTGCCCTTACCGTTTTCGAAGCGAGATGCAAAGGTGAACGGCCCTTCGAAGTAGCCGCTGCCCAGCTTCATGGTTCCGTTGCCCTTGGGCAAATTGCCTTCCCAGCGTGCTTCTGAATGTCGTACTGCCATTGGTTATCTCCTTGATGTTTTGTGTGATTGTGATCTTTCGTCGACAGATTCGTTGCGTTGTCCTCGCCCACCGCCAGAAGTGTCAACCCATCTGATTAAAGATTCAAATACGTGTTCGAGCTTCTGGGGCAAACTGCCAAAACGACAACGATTCGATCCGCTTCGTTCACTTGATAGACAATGCGCAGGCCGTTTACTCGGATGATCCACTTTTGATCTAGTTCCCGCCCCGACCTTCCACGCTTGCCGTCGACCGGCTTCGGATCCTCACGCAGGTCGATTAAGATTTCAGAGACTTCTGAACGTAACCGCTCCGGCAACATGCGCAGTGACTGTTGCGCCTTGGGCGTCAATTTAAGCCGGTACTGCATCTCGGCCGGCCCATTCCGCTAGTTCCTCTAGATCGGCGTCGACCAGTTCGGTCTTGCCCGTCGCAATCGCCACCTCTGCCTGTAGCGCCTCTGCCAGCGCCTCCAGGTCCTCGATGTACTCAGCGATAGCGTTCCATTTGTCAACGCCGATCAAGACACCGGCCGCCTCACCCTTCTGGGTCAGTACAATGGGCTTCTCCTGCGCCCGGGCCAGGATACCGGCTTGGTCAGATCGCAAATAACTGACGGGCATAGTAGGCAGAACTCGATTCATAGTGACACCTCATGGGCAAAAATGGTACAAGTTTGCCCAAAGTATACGTTCTGTGTTGATGGTTGTCAATGGTGGTCCCAACGAAGAAACACGCGCTGACAACGATTCCCATACTCAATTGTGACACCAAAATGCCCAAGAGTCAGTGAAACACCTCTCAATCGGCTGTATCAAATTATGGGAGACCATGCATCCTGTTGATGAACGTCACAATTGGTGTAAAACGTGTTCATTTTCGCCTTTTTCCATCGCCTATTGACAATCTGCCGATCCTTTTCTACAATAACCGTACGTGTTAAAAATGAAATACGTACGCCCTCTTTGGATTGAAAGGAACGAAGATGAAAACCATCACTGTCACAGAGCTTCGCGGCAACATCTATAACTTACTTGAGGAAGTTCTTGCGACGGGGATCCCGCTTGAAGTCAAAAAGGGAGAGCGTAGGCTACGCATTGCTCCTGTCGAACCGGTCGATAAGTTTGCCGACATGGAATTCCGTCCTGATGTGATCAACGGGGATCCTGAAGACCTCGTTCACATCGAATGGGAGTACAACGTTGATCTACCTTGATACACACATTGTCGTTTGGTACCATGCCAATCTCAAACAACGATTCTCGGAACCTATCCAGACGTTGATGAACCAACATGATTGGTACATCTCGCCGATTGTGCGCCTGGAATTGCAATATTTGTATGAAATCGATCGAATCAGTCCCACGGCAGATACAATTATTGATGCCCTGTATAAGCGTGTGGGCCTTACCATCTGTACAAAACCATTCAATGATGTGATTCCAGTCGCGAATCAGCTAACATGGACACGAGATCCATTTGACCGGTTGCTGGTGGCATACGCCAGCCTGAACAAAGATATCCTGATTACCAGTGATCAGAAGATTCGCGACAATTACGGCAATGCACAATGGTGATTTCTGCCGGTTACAAAAAGTGGGCGTGGCGTCAATGTTGACGCCACGCCCACTTTTTATAACCGGATAGATCCGTTCAATTTTGCGCTACCCATCCAATCGCTGATTCAACTCCGTAGTCAGGGTAGAATAGGCAGCTTGTGCATGCGCACACGACCTGGCTGCACGGTCAACATGGCTCCTTGGTTGAGTTCATCGACCCATTCGGGCAGTAGCTTGCGGAGCAGGTTCGCAGTCGGTCGAGCACGCAGCCCCTCAATGCGAATGCGGATCACGGATGGGGCTGAAGCACCGGACCAGGCCAACAATGTGTGGAAATCTGAGTCGAGCGTGACAATGATTCTTCCTTCATTGCGTGCTCGTTCAAGGATAGCGGCGTCTTCGGCAGTGGCGAAACCGATTTCGCCAATGTGGACTGTGTCGATACCGACATCACGTAACAGACCGGCGACACTGCGAGGAAGCCCTTGATCAAGCAGCAGTTTCATGAGCAAACTCGACTACCCGGTCGTCCAAGGACGCAGCCGCATATGCAAGCGCCTGTCGGATGTCTTCATCTTCAAGTTCCGGATATTCTTGACGCAGATCCTCGCGAATAGGGTAGAGCGCCAGGGCCTCCAACACGCGTCGCACCGTCAATCGAAGATCACGGATGCATGGCTGACCGTTAAGACGATCCGGGCTGGTCGTGATTCTGTCTAGTTTCATTGATTTGAAATCCCTGAATACTCATGAGCACAGTCAAATTGACGAGTTCATTAGCTATTATAGCAAAGCCGTCAACCACGAAACAGAGAGACAAGGATGTTGGCGCAATGTAGGGAGCCGTGGGGCTACCCATCCAATCGCTGATTCAACTCGGTCAACACCTTTTGCGCTGCCACCGGGATCACGGTCCCCGGTCCGAAGATGGCGCTGGCACCGTGCTCATACAGATAGGCATAATCCTGGGCGGGGATGACGCCGCCTATGACGACCATGATGTCGTCTCGACCCTGGGCGGCCAGTTCGTCGACCAGTTGGGGCAGCAACGTCTTGTGCCCGGCGGCCAGCGAGCTCATGCCCACCACATGCACGTCGTTCTCCACAGCTTGACGCGCCACTTCCCCCGGTGTCTGGAAGAGGGGGCCGATGTCGACATCAAAGCCAAGATCCGCGAAGGCGGTGGCGATGACCTTTGCCCCGCGATCGTGGCCGTCCTGGCCCATCTTGGCCACCATGATGCGTGGTCGGCGGCCCTCCACCAGTTCAAACTCATCGGTCATTGCTCGCACGCGCTTGACCTCATCATCGTCGCCGAACTCGGCGCTGTAGACGCCGGCAATGGAACGCACGACCGCTCGATGGCGGCCCCACGGTTTCTCCAATGCGTCGGAGATCTCACCCAGGCTGGCATCGACGCGTGCGGCCTGAACGGCCAGGTTGAGCAGATTGCCTTCGCCGCTTTCAGCACCCTGAGTCAAGGCATTCAGCGCAGCCTCAGCGGCTTCGTTGTCGCGTCCGGCACGCAGCTTTTCCAGCCGCTCCACCTGCGACTCGCGCACCGCACTGTTATCCACTTCGAGGATGTCCAACGGCTCCTCGTGATCCAATCGATAGCGGTTGACGCCGATGATCTTTTCCTGGCCGGAGTCGATGTGGGCCTGGCGTCGCGCCGCGGCCTCTTCGATACGCATCTTGGGCAGGCCGGTCTCCAGGGCCTTGGCCATGCCGCCCAGTTCCTCAACCTCCTGAATGTGCTCCCAGGCGCGACGGGCCAACTCGTGGGTCAGCGTCTCTACGTAGAAAGAGCCGCCCCACGGGTCGACCACATTGGTGATGCCGGTCTCGTGTTGCAGATAGAGCTGGGTGTTGCGCGCGATGCGGGCCGAGAAGTCGGTGGGCAGGGCGATGGCCTCGTCCAGCGCATTGGTGTGCAGCGACTGCGTATGGCCCAGGGCTGCGGCCATGGCTTCGATGCAAGTACGAGCCACATTGTTGAAGGGATCCTGCTCGGTCAAGCTCCAGCCCGATGTCTGGGAATGGGTGCGCAGGGCCATGGACTTGGCGTTCTGGGGGTCGAAGCCCTTGATCATCTTGGCCCAGAGCATACGCGCCGCACGCATCTTGGCAATTTCCATGAAGTAGTTCATACCGATGGCCCAGAAGAAGGAGAGTCGCGGCGCAAAGGCATCCACGCTCATGCCCGCGTTGAGCCCGGCACGCACATACTCGAGCCCGTCGGCCAGCGTGTAGGCCAGCTCGATGTCGGCCGTGGCGCCCGCTTCCTGCATGTGATAGCCCGAGATGCTGATGGAGTTGAAGCGCGGCATCTCATTGGCCGTGTAGGCGAAGATGTCGCCGATGATGCGCATGGACGGGCCTGGCGGATAGATGTAGGTGTTGCGCACCATGTACTCTTTGAGGATGTCGTTCTGGATGGTGCCGGTCAGCTTGTCGTGGGATACGCCCTGGCGCTCGGCGGCCACGATGTAGAAAGCCATAATGGGCAACACCGCGCCGTTCATGGTCATGGAGACCGACATCTTGTCCAGGGGGATGCCGTCGAAGAGCACATCCATGTCCAAGATCGAGTCGATGGCCACGCCCGCTTTGCCCACATCACCGACGACGCGTTCGTGATCCGAGTCGTAGCCGCGATGGGTGGCCAGGTCGAAGGCGACAGAGAGGCCACGCTGGCCCGCGGCCAGGTTGCGGCGATAGAAGGCGTTGCTCTCCTCGGCGGTGGAGAAACCGGCATATTGGCGCACGGTCCATGGCCGTGTCACATACATGGAGCCGTAGGGGCCGCGCAGAAAGGGCGGGATGCCGGACGTGAAGTCCAGATGCTCCATGCCTTCGGTGTCCTCTGCCGTGTAGAGCGGGCGCACATCGATCTGTTCCATGGTGCGCCAGACATACTCGTCGGCGGAGAGGCCGGTCTCGGCTTTGATAGCGGCCCGCCATTCATCGATCCCCATTTGGGGATAGTCGGTGCGGTAGTCGATTTTGGTGAAATCAGGCTGTGTCATTGGATAATCTCTCGAAAGTAATATGTGAACCGTCTTGAAGCTGACGTCTAGGCTTCAGGATATTTTGGCAAACCTCTTGGATCATGCAACCAACCGCACGTGTGCATCGATCACATCCCACGGTGCAATGATAAGGCCGTCGTTGTCGCGTTGAATGAGATCCACCGATTCAAGATTGGAGACATCAACATGGACATTTTTGTAGTCGCGTTTTAACGCTTTGGATAAGGCCCGAATACTCAAAGGGCCTTGTTGCCTTAACACTTTCAACAATTCAAGTCGCTTAGGTGTCAGGACCGATGCCAACATCGCAAAGTCCTCAAAATTGAGGTGGACCTCAGTCTCTTGCGTGGCATCCGATTGGGCGTCATGCCAAGCGGCGATAAACCGCTCGAGCCCCCGCTTAGAATCTTCCACGCCGATGTGAATATGTTGTGTACTCATTTTTCTTCACCTCGATCTCGTTCGATATCAGCAGCAAAATCTCGAATCAACTGCTCAACCGTAGAGAATGTGTACGCTTCTTCAACATCTCCATAATGACGATGGTCGCCTTTGCCGCGCTCATTGTCGTAACGCACAATGCTTTTATCGGAAGTCCCATAGAACAGCCGGTATTTGAGACTATGAGACCGTTCATCATCTGTTTCTGGAAGCCGCCAAGTCACCATTTCCCGAATGGCTCCATCTGTGTAGACAAATTTGTCGCGAAATACTAGCTTGGCCACCATATGGTCTAATATACCATACCATCAAATGCAGTAACAGCTTAGCCTTACTCGACCCCATAGCGAGCCGCACGTCCAACCGTATTGAACTCATCGCTCGCGTACCCCTGCCATTTGGGATCAAGGCCGATGGATGGATCGTCGTTGTAGAATCCGGCAACGTAGCCGCCACGCCCCTGCCAGAGTTTGTCGACCATTTCCCTGGCCTTGCTGCGGATGATTTCTTCATCACGGGTTTGCAACGTCTTCTGGATGTCAACCGGACACCAGAACGTGATTTTGCCCTGCTGTTGATGGCCGGCCAGCACATCGATGCCATGTAGGTCAGGCTGATCAAATTGCAGGAGATCGATGCCCGCTTCCATCAGACCGGGGACAATCGCCTCGATCTGGCCGCACGAGTGCATGAAGACTTTGATCTCGCACTTGTGTGCCAGCGCACACAGCTTCTCGAATCGGGGATAGAATTCCTCCCGCCACATGGCAGGGCTGATGAGTGTCTGATTCTGCGTTCCCCAATCTTCAGGAAACATGATGCTGTCCACCCCGGCGGCGGCATAGTTGCGGATCATGTCTGCCAGCATGAGATCAATGCGGTCGTGTAACTCGTGCATCCGATCCCGTTCCAGCACCAGATCCATCAGATACTGGTCAAGCTTGCGCATCTTGCGGGCAATGTTGAAGGCAAAGCCGGGCAGCCAGGCGATGAGCCACCTGTCGGGCGCTTCTGCACAACGTTCGGCCACGCCGACGTAGTCCTGGGGATCCGAGTAGTCGGGGAACTCGTAGGCGTCGATGGTCGAAATGTCTTCCAGCACGCCTTTGATGACCTCACCCTTGGATGTCGGATCAATGCGCCCCCAAGTATTGCCCCATTCGTCAGTGCGTTCCCAGCGACCGTCGCCGAGATCCACCCACTGAGAAGCATGTGTTTTCGCGGAGCATTCCGCCCCGCAGAAGTCGGAGTCGCCGAAGGATCTGGCGATTCGCTCAGGTCGCTCGTATTCGAGTGTGCGGCGTACGATCTCTTTGGATGTCATCATGGCAGGATCTCCCTGTTTTGCAAACGTCTCAGCCATCTACTCGACCGGACGCGGCTGACCAAACTAAGCTCACTCAAGACTCCACGACAAACTCGACGAAGAATTCAATCACCTGCTCTTTGGATATCTGCCCACCGGCGACACCCATCGTAAGTGCTTCCACTTCACCATCGCTCGCTATCAATTCATTGCCGTTAATCAGCAGAAATAGCTCGGCAGCAGCGACAGCAACGCGCTTATTGCCGTCAATGAACGCATGATTGGCACAGAGGTGAAAGTGATAGGCCGCTGCCTTCTCCGGCAGACTGGGGTGCAGATCGACTCCGCTGAAGGTCGCCTGAGGCATTGCCACTGCGGCCTCCAGCAATCCGCGGTCACGCAGCCCCGGATCGCCGCCGAATTCTTCGATGACTCGGCGATGAATCATCAAGACAATCTCGACCGAAAGAAAAGCCACCATCGACATTACTGGGCCAACCGTCGCAGGACAGCTTTACGCTTATTCATAACGTAGTCGAGCTTCTCGCTCAGCTTCTCCGCGCTAACAAGCTGCGGACGCGCCGGCGTGACGATCAGGTTGCCATCCTGAATTGTGAGCTGCACCTGGCTATCCTCTTCCAGGCCCAGGAGTTCCATAATGGGTTTGTCGAGAATCAAAGCATTACTGTTGCCGACTTTGCGAAGTTGCTTGATCATAGTAACCTCCAGGTTATAACAATATTATAACCATTGTGTAGCATGCGTCAACCTCAATACTTTTGCAGCGCAATCCATCTCTGCTCAGCAATTGACCCAACTCAATTCCCTATCAGCATTTCTCTGCGATCATACGCGGCTAACCCCGATCTTTTCCTGCAGTTGCCGATTGATCTCATAGCAATTGGCACGCACATGAATGAACTCGTCGACACCTGCCTGCTTGAGCGCCTCCTCATACTCACGCGGATAGCCGGCAAGCAGCACCATCGTCTGGGGCCTACTCGCTTTGATGCGCTGCACCAGCGGCGGCACGATCTCCGGGTAGGTGGCATCGGTCGAGCAGATGACCACGGCTTCCGCGTCGGCCGCCAGTGCGGCGTCGGCCGCGGCCTCGGGCGTGTCGAAACCGGCGGGGCTGTCACACGCGAAGCCACCGACGGCCAGGAAACCGGTTGTGAAGTCGGCGCGGGCCTTGTGCTGGGCCAGCGGTCCCATGTTGGCCAGGAAGACCCTGGGCGCGGCGCCGGTGCGCTCAGCAAAGCTGTCAGCTGCAGTTCGCAACGCTTCAAACGGCTCGGCGATGCGTGCTTGGGAAATCGGTCTGATCGACAGAGTTTCCTTGTTGGCCCCACTGCCACGCAGCGCCTGGCTGAGCTGCCCAAGCGTGGCCCCAGCCTCGGCAGCCGCAATGGCTTGGACCATCAGCGTACCGGGTTCAGCGTCTGCCGGCGTGGACAACGAGATGGTCTGGTCGCCCTTCCGTTGTCCAGCAATCTGAGCCATGCGCTGTTCAACGAAGGCCTGAGCTTCGGCAGTGTCAGCCCTCTCAAGCGGGGTCTCCGTCAGGTTGGGGTACATGTTGGCCCCGACCAGGACGTCCCGACGCGTCTCCAAGTTGGCCGTCCGCTTGGCCGCAGTCTCGGCAATCTGGGCCTGGGGCGATCCCGCCTCCAGGGCGGCCAACATGCCGCCTTGCCCTTCGATGTCCTGGAAGAGCGACCACGCATCGCGGGCAAGCTGGTCGGTCAGCTGCTCGACGTACCACGAGCCGCCGGCCGGGTCGATGACTCGGCCCACGTTGGTCTCCGACTGGAGCACCAGTTGGGTGTTGCGGGCGATGCGGCGGGCAAATTCGTCAGCCGGGCGAACAACGTCGTCAAAGGGAGCGACAGCCATGCTGCCCACGCCGCCGACGGCTCCGGCAAATGCCTCTGTGGTGACGCGTAGCATATTGACGTAGGGATCGATGGCCGTCTTGTTCCAACGCGCCGTCTGGGCGTGGATGACCATCCTTTGGGCATCATCGCCGCCGCCGAATGCCTCAACGATCTGCGACCAGAGCAACCGTGCGGCCCGCAGTTTGGCGACTTCCATGAAGAAATTGCCGCCGAGCGCGAAGACAAAACGCACGTGAGAGGCCGCATTGTCAATGTCGAGGCCGCGCGCTTGCATGGCACGCAGATAGTCAACACCGGTGGCCAGCGCAAAGGCCAGTTCCTGCACGGCATTGCCGCCGCCATCGTGGGCAGTGGAGCCGTCCACGATAATGGTTTCTAGATTCGGTGCGTGGGTCTCTGCCCAGGCCGTCAACTCGGCCATCTCATCATAGGCCAGGGAGAGCAAACAGGGCAGTTGCCCGGTCCGAGCCAGCTCACCCAACGGGTCGCTGCCGACACAGCCATTCAACTGCGTTGACGCAGTGCCTTGTCTTTGCACCGCAGCAGCCAGCAGCGCACCCAGCTCAAAGGCTGACGTGCCGGACTGAACAAAGATCGGTGTCTTCGCCAGATCGACGCCGTCAAGCGCGGTTGCGAAGTCTTCAGCTGTGGCAATGGATATGCCGTCAGCACCGATCTGTTCCGCTGACGCCTGATCCGGATCGAGGCCGGTGCGTGTGGCTGCATCCACAGCCAGGTTGACTGCATTCAGACCGCGGTCCAGATCGTGGCGCAGTGCCTTGTTGAAAGCGTAGGGCGAACCGACATTGATCTCCTGGGCGACAAGCCATGGGGCTTCCAGATAGCCGGAAGCGCTGGCCCCACGTACATAAGGCGGTCTGCCCGGCAACGTCTGCTGATGGGCAATGCCGGCGGCATCGGCACGCCGGTAGATCGGCTGCAACGTGACGCCTTCGTAGGTGCGGGTGTGCAGCTTCTCAAATGGGATGCCCTTGAGGGCTGCGACCGTTTCCTCACGCCACTGCTCAGCCGAAGGCGGGTCGAACGCATCAAACAACGATCCCTGGTCGGCCGCCTTCTTATCAGGGGCGTTTTTTTCGCCATCCATCACAACCTTGTCCTTCCTTTAAGTACGGGGTCGTTATCCAGTCCAGTTCAACTCGTTGTAAATTCCGTGACAGAAATCAGGCTCTTCCATTTCAGGGAGAAACTGTGCACGGATTTCTCTCGCGATTCACCCAGGATACACTCGGACAGACCTCCCGCATTGTATATCGAAAAAGGAGTCACTCACAATGTCAGATGTCCCATAATCGAAGGGGCAATTGTCACATGCACACTAACTTTTGTCCCAAATCGACGCGGATTTTTCGGACAGAAAAAGTTTCTGCACACAAAATCGTTATGATACACTTTGCGTACCATGACATTGCACGCGCCAGACAAGGCAATTCGGTATCAGCGCAAAATCCGCTCAAAGCGTCGAACCCTCTCGGGTTGGCAGCGAATCGTGCTGTTCGCCTATGTGGGATTTCTGGCTGTGATCATGCCATTCATCTGTTGGGGCGCCTGGGCCGAGCCAGGCCATCCACATGGTTCGCCCCACTTTGTCTTTGCCACGCCCGTGTTCGCCGAAGCCTCAGATTCAGGCCCCACACTAAACCAGATCGTCTGGTCGCTGCACTCCTACTGCGGCAACCCAAGAACGGATGCGCCAACCGCAGTTCCTGACGGAGCGAGCGACATTGGATCGCTCGCCGGTCAGTCATTGCCGGATACGACCCTCGTTGTCAGCATGTTGCTCATCTTGCTCGCCGGCTGGCTGCAATTGGAGAGCCTGCGCAGAACCACCGAGCGTATGAGGCAGATCTGCATTGCAACACCTTTTGCTCCGCTCGTCCCCACACCACCACCCCGTTTCGGTTGATGTTCGTAGGGATCTGGGATTGGGGAACGGGAATTGGTTGAAGTCGCCCCGTGTGACACGACAACCGATGTCTGTTCCTTGCAATCGTCAAGTCTGGATTCAAATACAATCAACCGAATAGGAACATTCGAATGCACAAGATTACCTATCTGCTTGGCGTCGCCTTGCTGGCGATCGCCCTGTTCGCTGCTGTGATGGTAAGCGGTCAAATCGGCATGTCCGCGTTGGCCCAGGATTCCAGCGCCGAGGCCACACCGGCTCCGGATGAAGAAGCAGCGGAAGAGGCTGAAGCCGGTTCGAAATGGAAGCCTCCGAAGCGGTCACCGAGACCGTAGACGCGCCCAATCCGGCAGTCGTGGCTTTCCAGGAAGCCATTGCGGCATCGGAAGAGAGTCTCTTCGTGAATCTCTCCACCGACGATCTGGATCGCTCGGCTATGGCTGTCAACTTCGCCCATAAGATTCTCAAGGGCAGGGAGATCCCGGTCACGATTTTCCTCAATGTCGAAGGAGTGCGCCTGGTCGACAAGGACATTCCACAGAACATTCATGTCACTGGCGAATCGGTCCAGGACAAGCTGGTCAACTTCATGGCCGACGGCGGCACCGTCCTCATCTGCCCGTTCTGCATGCAGAATGTCGGCGGCATGACCCAGGATGACATCATCGACGGCGTGATGCTGGGCGGCCCGGAAATGACCTGGACTGCGCTCTTTGCCGAAGGTGCGAGGGTGTTGAGTTACTAAACTGATGGTGCTCTGACGACGAGCATACCTGGCTGAAGAGATTTTGAGATTGGGAGCTTGCGGACGTGCCGGCGATCTCCCAATCTCAGACCGAAAGCTGAATCACTCAATCTCAAAAAGCCGGCACTCGTTATTCGTCCCACAGCCTGACTTCCTGATCGTCAAGCTGCTAGGAGGGTCTTCGTATGGGCCGGTTGTTTGTGCTGTTGCTGTCTGTGATATCGACGCTGTTCCTGATGGTTTCATTGGGTGCGTGCAATCGCACCACTGACAACGCAGCCGCAGCCGGCCTACATGTAACGCTGCGCCCAGCTGCCGAAGGCATTCAAGGCGACCACCTTATCGTCGAGATCGTCGACGACGATGGGCTGCCGGTCACCGATGTGACGGTGAGTCTGGAGGGCAACATGACCCATGCCGGCATGGTGCCGGTGCTCACCGAAAGCGTCTGGGACGGCGCTGACGGCCGCGAGGACGGCATCTACCGGATCCCGTTTCAATTTTCGATGCTGGGCGACTGGATCATCAGCGTCAAGATAGAAGAGCGTGACGGCGAGAGTTTTGCTCAGGATATTGATGTTGTTGCGACCAGTTCAGCTGTCACCGTGAAATGACTAACGAAGTAGAAGTCTGCAAGTCGTTACCAGAAAGTGCCGGGGGCTTCCCGATGCTGAAACCTCAAGAGCAGGCTCAACTCACTCGCTTTGTTGCCTAAGTCCCCAGCACTTTTTCGCATGACTGCAGACGCTAATTTTGAATAAGAACTATCCAGAATAAGAGCTATGAGGAGTTCATGAACCGATGAAAAAACACATTCTGTTCGTAGTAATGGTATTGGCGTTGCTGCTGTTATCCGCCTGCCAGACGGTACAGCCAATGGCCGCTGATGGAGAAATGATGGATGACGAGATGATGATGGAGCCTGAGCCGGGCAAGATCACACTGATGAACGTGCGTGCACGCCCCTCTCCGATGGCGGGAGGCAATGGCGCAGTCTTCATGATGGTGCTCAATGGCCTGGATGAAGACGTCCAGTTTGTCTCTGCCGTGAGCCCGGCATCAGAAGTTGTGGAACTACACGAGACCATCAACGATGAAGGCGTCATGCGTATGGTCCACCAGCCTGATGGCTATGCGATTGAGGCCGGCGGCAACGTCGAACTCAAGCCGGGCGGCAAGCATGTCATGCTCATCAACCTGGTGGAGCAATTGGAGACCGGCAACGAGATCGAGCTGACCATCAACTTCAGCAACGGCGAATCCCAGACACTGACCGTCCCCATCGTTGACATGCAGGGCGAGATGCCCATGGACATGGAAGGCATGGATATGGACGATGGGATGGGTGAGGGCGAGATGGACCATAGCGACGGCGAAGAGATGGAGATGGACGGCCACGAAGACGGCGACATGGAAATGGATGGCGAAGAAGAAGGTGAAGGCGAGGACAGTGGGGATTAACTGAGCCAGTTCTCAAACCCGTCCTTCAAGAAGTCCGACATCTGGTAGATGTCGGACTTCTTTTTTGGCGCATCTGATCCTGCCAGAAAATAGACCCTAAGACGTAAAGAGATACTCTGTCACCCCTTCGGCAGGCTCAGGGCAGGCCTGATTGGGTAACCGTTGACAGGTCGGGGCGCTCAAGAGGCCAAAGAAGGGTCTTGATATGGTTGTCCAGATTCTTCGCTGGTCTGTCATCATGCTCGAACTGTCGACGCGAACATGCTCAGAATGACAGGCTGACTATTGAGGACGTCTTGCTTCTTCAAGTCATGCGCAGCCGAACTCAGCCAAACCTGGTCAACTGACCAGTGAAAAGACCATGCACACATCCAGTTCGGACGCTCTTCATCTGCCCATTGATCGACATAAGGAATTGATCTACACTGAGAGGATGCACGAACTATCGATTGCCCAGAACCTGATCGAAATGGCCGAATCGTCTGCATGTGAGGCCGGGGCCACCCAGGTGACGCAGCTCAATTTGCGCCTGGGCCGCATGTCCGGCGTGGTCAAAGAGTCGTTGCTCTTCTGCTTCGATGTGGCCACCGAAGGGACGCTACTGGAGGGTGCGACGTTGGAGATCGAAGACATTCCCATCGTCGTCTACTGCCCTACCTGCCAGGAGGAAGTGGCGTTGCCCGGCACACAACGCTTTCGCTGTCCCACCTGCGACACGCCGACACCGCACATCATCCAAGGACGAGAGATGCAATTGACCTCAATTGAGGTTGTGTAAGGATTCGGGGATTGGTGATCTGGGATCGGGGAGTGGGCGGATTGACGCATGCATCTGCTGCCAGAAAGCGAATTTGTCACAGATTGACACAGATAAAAAAACTGATATTCACAGATGTTTTCCAGGCTGCAAGAACGCATCAGAGACATCTGTGCCTTATCCTTTTTTATCGGTGTCAATCTGTGGCTGAGTTCCTTGCCGTGAGAGGGAGAGATTGCTGATGAAGCCGCGTATACTAGAAATTCGACAAGGCGTTCTGGATAAGAACGACAGCATTGCTCATGGATTGCGCTCGCGTTTTCAGGAAGCCGGCGTCTGTGTGATCAACCTTGTCTCCAGCCCTGGGACGGGCAAGACTGAACTTCTGGAGAAGACATTGGCCGAGTTGGCCAAGCGCTATCGCGTGGCTGCGCTGGTCGGCGATCTGGCCACAGAAAATGATGCAAAACGGTTGGCCCAAAGCGGCGCTCCGGTACGCCAGATCGTCACCGAGGGCATGTGCCACCTGGAGGCTGACATGATCGAGCGTCATCTGGAGGGCTGGGATCTGGCCGAGCTGGATTTCCTCTTCATTGAGAATGTCGGCAATTTGGTCTGTCCGTCCAGCTATGATCTGGGCGAGGATGTACGCGTGGTTCTGCTCTCAGTCACCGAGGGCGAGGACAAGCCGCTAAAATACCCGCCCATGTTCCACTCAGCCGACGCCGCGGTCATCACCAAGATCGACCTGGCCGAAGCGTGCGAGTTTGATCGAGAAGCCGCCCATGCCAACATTCTAAACGTGTGCCCTGGAGCCCCCATTATCGAGACATCGGCACGCTCATTGGCCGGCATGGATGAGTGGGTGGCCTACTTGGAAGAGATTTGTCACAGATAAACGCAGATAGAAAAATCGATGCCCACGGATGGCTTTTCGGTTAAACCTTTTATGTTATGCCTGAGGCATCAGTCGTTATGTCCGTGTTTTTCCCCCAACCATCTGTGTGAATCTGTGACAAAATCCCGATTCGCAATCGAAAGAAAAGCGCTCTCCCCCTGATTTCGGAGGTTGTGTGGCCGGAGGAACTGCCACAACAGTTGAAACGACTCCCCAGCAAGACAATCAGCCGCAACGCCGGCGGGTCAATGTGCGCGGTGTCGTTCAGGGCGTTGGCTTTCGGCCATTTGTCTACGGATTGGTGACTAACCTGGGCTTGACCGGTTTTGTCGGCAACAACAGTGATGGCGTTTTCATCGAGATCGAAGGCGATGAAGATCGAATAGAGTGCTTCATCAACCAACTGGCATCCGAACCGCCACCGCTCGCCCACATCGAATCTGTTAGTACGTTCGCATTGCCTGCCCTCGGCGACACCGACTTTGTCATCGTCCATAGCCAATCAGATCCCAATGCAGCCACGCTGATTTCGCCCGACCTCTGCATCTGCGACGACTGCTTGCGCGAACTGCTCGAGCCGGACGACCGGCGCTATCGCTATCCCTTCATCAACTGCACCAACTGCGGGCCGCGCTTCACCATCACACGCGATATTCCCTACGATCGGCCATTGACGACCATGGCCGATTTCCCGATGTGCCCTGAATGTCAAGCCGAATACGAGGATCCACTGGATCGGCGTTTTCATGCACAGCCGAATGCGTGTCCGGTCTGTGGGCCGCGGGTCAGCTTTTTATGGGGCGAGGGGCGAGGGGCGGGGGGCGAAGTCGAGGACGATCTTGTTGGTGACGAGGCGCTTGTAGCGGCGCAGGCCGCATTGGTCGACGGGAAGATTGTTGCCGTAAAAGGACTGGGCGGATACCACTTCGCCTGCGATGCGACCAACGATCAGGCGATGAGAACATTGCGTGAGCGCAAGGGTCGGGTCGACAAACCCTTAGCGGTCATGGCCCACGATATCGAAACGGTTCGCACCTTCGCCCATGTCGATGAGCAAGAGCAAGCACTCTTAACCAGCCGCCAACGCCCTATCGTGCTCCTGCAAAAACGACTCGACAGCCCGCTATCGTCCCTCGTCTCGCCAGGCAACAATTTCATCGGCACAATGCTCCCCTACACACCGCTTCACTTCCTCCTTTTTGAAGGAGCAACAGTGCGCGAGCAGCAGTCCTCGCCCCCGTCCTCGTCATGACCTCGGCCAACCGCTCCAATGAACCCATCGCCCGCGAAAACGACGACGTGATCGTCGGCATGTCGGGCATGGTCGACGCTGTCCTCGCCCACGATCGGAACATCCATGTCCACTGTGATGACTCGGTCGTTCGCGTCTTCGAAGGGGCAGAGCTGCCTATCCGACGTTCTCGCGGCTACGCACCCTTTCCGGTCAAGCTGCCCTTTCAGGCAGAGCCGATCCTAGCCGTGGGCGGCGAGTTGAAGGCCACTTTCTGCCTGACCCGTGACGACCACGCTTTCATGAGCCAGCACATCGGCGACATGGAGAATCTGGAGACGTTGAACACCTTCGAGCGCGCCGTCGAACACTTCCAATCCATCTTCCGCGTTGAGACGCAGATCATCGCCTGCGACAAGCATCCGGGCTATCTGTCGACACGCTGGGCGCAGGAGCATGCCAGTGGCCGCGCGGTTGTTCCAGTGCAACACCACCAAGCCCACATCGCCGCAGTGATGGCCGAACATGGGCTTGGCGACGGTGAATCCGTCATCGGCTTCAGTTTCGACGGCACGGGCTACGGCGACGACGGGGCCATCTGGGGCGGCGAGGTGATGTTGGCCGACTATCGAGACTACAGACGTCTCGCCCATCTGAAATATGTACCGCTGCCGGGCGGCGACGCTGCGGTCAAACGACCCTATCGCACGGCACTGGCCCATCTGTGGGCAGCGGATGTACCCTGGCAGGAGGAGTTGCCGCCGGTTGAGGCCTGTCCGCCATTGGAACGAGATATCCTGCTGCGCCAGCTTGAGACCGGCTTGAACAGCCTCGATACCAGCAGCATGGGACGTCTATTCGACGCGGTCGCCGCGTTGGCCGGCCAACGCCAGACCGTCACCTACGAAGCACAGGCGGCCATCGAATTTGAGGCGCAGGCCGCAATCGGTGTCACGCAGGCATACGCTTTTGATATTGTTGGTGGAGAAGCGCCCTGGCAATTTGACGCTGCACCGATCATGCGCGACATCGTGGCCGATTTTCGAGACGGCATCGACCGTTCGATCATTGCAGCCAAGTTTCACAATGCTGTGGCCGACCTGATTGAGACATTGAGTTTGCGCCTCAGCCGCCAGAGCAGCGTGAACACCATTGCACTGAGTGGCGGCGTCTTTCAAAATGCCACACTGCTGGGCTTGACAATGCAGCGGCTCCGGCAGCATGATCTACGTATCCTGGTCCATCGCAAGGTTCCGCCCAACGACGGCGGTCTAGCGCTGGGCCAGGCAGTTGTAGCACATTTTTCTGTTTGAATTGGAGTGTGGCGCTGGTCTTTTTTTGCCACAGATTTACACAGATGAAATAAAGGATGAGACACAGATAGATCGATGCTATTTCAAATGATACGAACTCCATTCAACCGCATCCGTGCCCTATCTGAACATCATCCGTGCCCTATCTGAAAAGCATCTGTGTCCATCTGTGACAAAATCAGGTCCGACTGCCACAAATCGAACTGTCTAATGAAGGAGCAAACCATGTGTCTGGGCATACCCGGCAAGGTTGTTGAAATCTATGAAACCAACGGCATGACGATGGGCAAGCTGGACTTTGCCGGCATCACCAAGGAAGCCTGCCTTTCGTATGTGCCTGAGATCGAGGTCGGCGACTACACCATCGTGCACGTCGGTTTCGCCATCACCAAACTCGATGAGGAGTCCGCGCAGGAGACGCTCGGCCTCTTCCAGGAGATGGGTGTTCTCGAAGAAGAACTCGGTAGTGAAGGGATAGAACGCAGATGACGCGGATTTAGCGGATTCCCACGGATTTTCTTTGTCGTTTTTTATCAGCGATCATCCGCTCGATCCGCATAATCCGCGTTCTATCGTGGAGTCATAACCATGAAATATCTAGATGAATTCCGCGATCCTGAACTGGCGCGTGTGCTCTTTGATGAGATCCGCGCCATCACCACACGGCCGTGGGCCATGATGGAGGTCTGTGGCGGGCAGACCCACTCGATCATCCGCAACGGCATCGACCAGTTGCTGCCCGACGAGATCGAGCTGATCCACGGACCGGGCTGTCCCGTCTGCGTGACGCCGCTGGAGATCATCGACAAGGCGCTGGCCATCGCCGCGCAGCCGGGCGTGATCTTCTGTTCGTTCGGCGATATGCTGCGCGTGCCCGGCAGCAGCCAGGATCTCTTTGGCGTCAAGAGCCAGGGCGGCGATGTGCGCATCGTCTACTCGCCGCTGGACGCGGTCAAGCTGGCCCAGGAGAACCCGGAGCGCCAAGTCGTCTTCTTTGGCATCGGCTTTGAGACCACGGCCCCGGCCAATGCCATGGCCGTCTTCCAGGCCAAACATCTGGGGCTGACCAACTTCTCCATGCTGGTCTCCCACGTGCTGGTGCCGCCGGCCATCGCGGCCATCATGGACTCGCCGGTCAGCCGCGTGCAGGCATTCCTGGCCGCGGGCCACGTTTGCAGCGTCATGGGCACCTGGGAATATGAACCGCTGGTCGAGAAGTACCACGTGCCCATCGTCGTTACCGGCTTCGAGCCATTGGACGTGCTGGAAGGCATTCGCCGCGTCGTTGTGCAGCTGGAAGCCGGCCGTGCCGAGCTTGACAACGCCTATGCACGCGCCGTGCAGAGCGAAGGCAACCTGCCCGCCCAGAAGATGCTGGCTGACGTCTTCCAGGTGACCGACCGCACCTGGCGCGGCATCGGCGAGATTCCCCAGAGCGGCTGGCGTCTGAGCGACCAGTATCGCGATTTTGATGCCGAATTGCGCTTCGACGTTGAGGACATTCACACCGAAGAGTCGAGCCTCTGTCGCAGCGGCGATGTGCTGCAAGGGCTGATCAAGCCCAACCAATGCCCGGCCTTCGGCAAAGAGTGCACGCCCCGTTCGCCGCTGGGCGCGACCATGGTTTCGAATGAGGGCGCGTGTGCTGCGTACTATCAGTATGGGCGTTTTTCAGAAGTGGAGTTAGTGGTTGACACGGGCTGAATCGTGAGCTAGAATCACGTATACATTAATATATGATGTATACACAAATGAGGAGGCGGCTTTTGATTCGGACCCAAATTTATCTGACTGATGAAGAGAAACGCTCGCTAGGCGAGCTTGCCGAGCGAAGCGGACGATCCCAAAGCCAATTGATCAGGGAAGCGATTGATCGTCTATCTTGCCGATCAGACAGTCCAAAGCAAGACTGAAATACTTGAGGCTGCTGCCGGGCTGTGGCGCAATCGAAGCGACTTGCCCAATTTTGAGGAGTTGCGGTCATCTTGGGACAGGGATATCGAGCAATGAAGCGTGTCAAGAGTTGTCGACACGGACGTGCTGATAGATTACTTGCGCGGCACGCAAGAAGCTGTTGAGTACGTTACGCATCATGTCGATGAAATCAAGCTCTCCGCGATCTCCGTTGCTGAGCTGTACGCCGGTATGCGCCCGCATGAACGTGTCGCAACGGAGGCATTTCTGTCCCTGTTTGATATTATTCCTGTGGACAGTGAGTTAGCGCGCGCCGGCGGCCTCCTGAAGCGTGACTATTTCGCGTCCCACGGCATAGGGCTTGCAGATGCGATCATCGCCGCAACGGCACAGCAGCGTGCTGCTGAGCTGGTCACGCTAAACACGAGGCATTATCCAATGTTTCCCGATCTTTCCCCGCCATATCGAAGGTCGTAACCGCTCATGACCAGTGAACTCAACATCGAAGGCTGGACCTGCCCCATGCCGCTTGCGCAACCACCCCAACATCGTCATGGGGCACGGCGGCGGCGGCAAGCTGTCGGCTGAACTGGTCGAGCACCTCTTTCTGCCCGCTTTCCGCAACGAAACGTTGGAAAACCTGGGCGACTCGGCCATCGTCAATATCGATGCCGGCGTCAACGGCGCGCGGCTGGCCTACTCGACCGATTCCTACGTGGTGCGACCCCTCTTTTTCCCAGGCGGCAACATCGGCGAACTGGCCGTCAACGGTACCGTCAACGACGTGGCCATGAGCGGCGCACAGCCGCTCTTCTTGAGCGCTGGCTTCATCCTGGAAGAAGGCATGCCGCTGGATCAGCTTGGCATGATTGCCGAGAGCATGGGCGCGGCCGCACGCGCAGCCGGCGTCACGCTGGTGACCGGCGACACCAAGGTGGTCGACAAGGGGCACGGCGATGGCGTCTACATCAACACCAGCGGCTTCGGGCTGATCCCCGACGGCGTGCAGATCGGGCCGCAACAGGCGCGGCCGGGCGATGTAGTCATCGTCAACGGCGAGATCGGCGTGCATGGCATTGCCATCATGAGTGTACGCGAGGGTCTTGAATTCGGAGCGCCCGTCGTGTCGGACACGGCCCCGCTCAACGGGTTGGTGGCGGACATTCTCGGCGTGACGCACAATGTCCACGTCTTTCGCGATCTGACCCGCGGCGGGCTAGCCTCGTCGCTCAACGAGATCGCACAGTCGTCGAGCGTTGGCATCGCCTACGAAGAGAGCAGGTTGCCGGTGCCCATGGCCGTGCAAGCCGCCTGCGACATGCTGGGCCTGGACCCCGTCTACATTGCCAACGAGGGCAAGATGGTGGCCATTGTGCCGCCCGATGTCGCCGAGGAAGTGCTGGCGACCATGCGCGCCCATCCATACGGAAAAGATTCCGTCATCCTCGGGCATGTAGTGGAACAACATCCCGGCGTGGTGGTGGCCAAGACCGGCATCGGCGGCACACGGGTCGTCGACATGCAGGTCGGCGAGCAGTTGCCGCGCATTTGTTAGACACCGCTTTGTTGAAGATTCCGTTGCCAATTGTTAGGGGTTATTGGCGAATTCTGTATACTTCTGAAAATGGGGGACAGGTTCTGAACCTATCCCCCATTTTTGGTCAGTTTTTCCTGCCCGCATCTACCTACTCTGCTTTATCGAGCCGAGAGAATAGGTAGGTACAAGCTATGCAAGGGCGCTCCACTCTCACTTACGACGATAGTCACCGTTGCCGTCGCACTTCCCCCTTTGCCGTCGCTGACGCTGTAGGTAAGGCTATCGCTGCCGCTGAAACCGGCGTTGGGTGTGTAGACAATCTGATTGTTGCTTACCCTTGCAACGCCATTGGTGGGTTGGACAAGGATACCGACGGTCAGCGAGTTCCCATCTGGATCGGTGTCGTTTGAGGCCACGTCGATAGTCACAGCCATGCCGGACGTTGTCTCGGCACGATCATTGACGGCCGACGGTGACTGGTTGGGGCTATCTTGTGCCGTCAGCGTCAACTGCACTGTTGGCGATGTCGCGCCGTCGCCAATCACAAACGCGTTGCTCGTGATCGAACCGGCATCCAGATCGGCCTTGGTGACCACACGCTGTGCGGTGCAACTCGTTGTTGCGTCCGGGCTGAGTGGACCAGAACCACAGCCACTGATGGTGCCGGTTTGGTCATCAACCACCGTGAATGGGCCATTCAATGTCACATCCGATGTATTCTGGATCGTGTAAGCGTAGGTGATCGTGTCACCGACGGCGTCATAGATCTGCGGCGATGCACTGCTGGTTAGAAGCAGAGCGCGGCTGCTTACGGTGATGACAGAGCGAACGTTTTGCGAGATAGCGCTGTTTCCCTGGGCCACGGCATTGCTCGCAATCGCACTGCGTCCCAGATCCACCTGGTCGATCTCACGAACACCTCGGCAAATCGCCACAATCCCCGGATCAAGAACGAAGTCACCACAGACGACGTCGCCCAATTGATCATCGATGACCTTGAAGGGGCCTGCTAGTGGATTGCCGCTGGTATTGGTGACAAAGTATTGATAGACCACTTCCTCGCCCAGTCGGCTGTAGCGCGTTGGCGTGATTTCCGTGCGTAGCGAAAGGTCACCGGTTGCGCCGGGAACAACCACGCCAAAGTTGGCTGAGGTTGCGCCATCAGTCTGCGCCGTGCCGAGATAGGGCGGCAATGAACCACCACCGATATCGCCTTGGGTCACCTCGTACGTGCTGTAGCACTTTGTGCTTTCGCCCACGGCCAGCGGACCAGTGCCGCAGGGGGATATCGGATCGACGCCGTCGATCTTTACGGTGAATGGACCGGGCAACGCCACATTGCCTGCATTGCTGATTGTGTAGGTGTAGCTGATCACCTCACCGGCCGTGCTGAAGCTCAGCGGGTTCATGCTGATGCGGAAGCCCAACGCCTTTTCCTCTTTGTCGACACGGACCCCAGTGAAGCCGAGAGTGCCGACTGAACTTCCCGCTGCATTGGCCGAAGCTTCTGTGCTGAGCGGGGACTGATCCAGATCCTGGCTGCCAACTGTATAGACAGCGGTACAGCCTGTTTGCTCGCCGACTGCCAGTGTCGCGGCATCGCCACAAGGATCAATGACGCCGATATCTTTGTGAAAGTGGTTGATAGAGAATGGGCCGGACAGCGGGACTTCGCCGACATTGACGATCGTGTAGGTGTAGGTGATCAGATCCCCCGCTTGGCTGTAGACGAGCGGTTCGGCATCGACTGCCAACTCGAGTTGTGCGGGATCGTCATAGGAAATGTAGGTGTCGGCCGGCTTGGAAGCCAGTTCGCCATACTGGGCATTGGCGGTTGTGGGAATCCAATCGCCGACATCACTCTCCTGGGTACTATAGCTAGCCGTACAACTGGTGGTGGCACCCGCAGCCAGTGGCGTGTTGCCACAGGGCATCGTCGTGCCTAGCCGGCTGTCGATGATGCTGAAGGGTTCAGCCAACGGCTCATCTCGTCTGTTCTCAATCGTGTAGGTATATTCAAAGGCCTCGCCTGCCTCTCGGAACGTTTTCGGCGAGACGTCGATGCTGAGTGCGAAGCCGGGCGGTGTGTTGAAGCGCCAGTCGGGGCCACTGGTCGTCGCTTCGCCGTCATATGTTTCCACCATCCAGAAGTATCCGCTGCCATACATCAGTTCGGAGGGAAGCTCACAAACCGACGTGGTGATATCATCACAGACCAGCGTGTAGGTTGGTGCGCCAAAACGAGCAAGATAGACATCGTAAGTCAATGTATCTCCGGTGTCAGGATCGCTGCCGCTCCAAGCCAGGTAGGTTGAAACGGGAACATCGACGGCATTGTCGACCGGATCCGGCGTTGTCGGTTCGTTGGGGGCAATATTGCCGGAAATCGTAGTGAACGTCCAAAGCGGCCCACGGCTGCTCTTCGAACCGTCGTTTGCCACGACTTGCCATGCGTAACCACTCTTATGCAGCAGATAACTTGAGACGTCGCAGCTCTTTATGGTGATTCCTGAACAGACCGTGCGGAAAAGATCATTTCTTTCGCTGGGGATTGAGAGCAGAACATCATAAGTAGCTGTGTCCCCCGTATCCGGATCATCGCCGCCGGACCAAGTGAGGACCGTCGCAATGGGGACATTGGTCGCCCCATCGACCGGCGTCGGAATCGTCGGCGCACCCGGCGCTGAGATTTACATCAGGCATGCTGTAGTGATAGCTGCCGATACAGGCTTCGCCCGGATTCACGCCGTCGTAGCAATCACCGACACCCGGAGCGATCGGGCTTCCTAGAAACGGACAGTCGATATGCACCGAACCACTTTCTGAGACCGAGGCACTGCCGCCGCCCTCCTTGCAGTCTAGGCGCAGTCCGGGCAGATTGTACTTGGGATCTTCATTCTTTGTGCCGGTGGTATCGGATGCAAGATCATAGCTAGGCGTTGGCCCAAGAAAGCGGATCGTGGAAAGATCAAATCCTCGTGGGCCGTCGCCGGGGAAACTGTAATGGCGCAGGCGTTCTTCATTATTTTCATAGGAATTGATGGCACGGGTCGACTGCTCAAATTCGTTGTTATATTCTTCCCAAATATCGACAGTCGGCCAGGGTTTTTGGCCCAGATATTTGGTCCGGAAGTGCTTGGTACCTGAGTTTCCACCGATCATCAGGTCCCAGAGTCCGTTGGTCGTTTTGGACAGCGTAACGGCACTGATCGCATCATTCCCGCCGAAGCCAATCTCTGCCTCGCTGATTTTGCCCAGGTATTTTGGGTTTTCCGGATCACTCACATCATAGAAGAGTGCCGCATCGGCATCTATGCCTTCATTCTTGTCGTAAATATACTTCGGTCCCAGCAAGAAAGTTCCGGGTGGGCCACTGAATTCCCCACAAACATACCAAGCCGATCCTGCGGCTTCCCGGCTGTGCCATTGCTGGCCTGCAATCACAAGGATGTCGCCGACAACTGACATATCGCCAGGGTGATTCCAATCACCAATAGGGCTATTGTCCGAATACTGTTCCAGGAAAACCACTTCACCATCGGTACCTGGTGTGTCGATTACATAATCGTTGGCGGGATCATAGGCATCGGCATCCGTGCCCACAACGTAGAAGCTACCCAGGTTTCGGAACGAGTCCGTGCGGGCAAAGTAGGCGCGTCCATTTTTGCTGGGGAGCTGGACCATATATTGTGTATGATAATATTTTAGTTCGAACCCGAAACTAATATCTCGGCAGTCAGTATATCTGCCGACTGGGAGACCTTTCGTACGCCAGGTGAGGGTTGCTTCGTGTCGCCTGTCGTCCCAGGTGCCCACCTTGGGGGTAATCGCATTCAGACCCGGCCAGTCGGCATACTCGGGCAACTGATAACCGTAGTTGCGAAAATTATAGCCACCGGCGTATTCGGCGCCGGCAACATTGAGGCTATAGTGACCGTTTGATATGTATTCCAAGCTGTTGGGCCAAGTGGCGATTATCCCAGACTTGAATAGAGATCCCTCATTATCAAATTCGAACTGTTGAAAGTCGACGCTATCTGTGTTCTGCTCTGCCGATGCACGGATGGAGAAGTACCCCTGTAAACTGCTACACTCCTCGCTGCGCGAAAAATAGAAATTCTGAGTCTGACCATTTTGTACCTGATAGGAGTGGCCAAAGGGGGCAGCTGAATTTGGGGTAATACAGCTCGACCGCGCATGGCCATAAACGTCTTGATTGTCGGGAGCTGCAAATACCCAAATTGGCTTCCCTGACGTGTTTTTGACCGCCATTCTGTAGCCGTACCGCTGAAAATCATGACCGCTATCGGTGGCTGTCAGCACGTTGAGGGCATAGCTCCAGGAGCCGCCGACGAGTTGATTCTGGTAGGTAGACATGAGTCCATGCTTCGTCAGATCTCCGTCGTCATCGTCGAACCAGAATTGCTGGTAGTCCGTGCCGGTGGAGCCGGGATTGTGCGAGGCACGCAGCGACAGCCAGCCCTGCAGACTGCTGCACTGGCCGCTGCGGTTGAAAAACAGCGTAGTGCTCCCGCCGGCGGGGATGGTCTGCTGTACGCCAAGACCGCCGACCAGATCCATACAGCTTGATTGCGTGGGCAAGACATTGTCCCACGGTGCGGGATAGAGGTAGAGCGTGGCACCGGTAGAGTTGGTAACCACCATACTGTAGTAGTTGACTGCGGACGCCGGCAGCGTGCTCAGCAGTCCGAGCAACGTTACGCTCGCAAGCAGCACAAGAAAGCTAATGACCAATTGTCGACCGGTGGCAAAGCGGTCCTTTATATGCCGGGTAGTCGTTTGCTGGAATTGCTGCGCGCTACCTTGGCAGAACAAAAATACTTCAGACAAAGATGGCCTCCTAAAAGGCAAAAAAAGAATTGAATAGATGGGGCAACGTATGGCATCATCGCCAGGGAGACGATGTGTCGGAACCAGTATTTCTATTCCAGTGAGGGGTTAGCCGACTGCATTCAGCATATGTAACAGCCGAATCCAGACCTTCGGCCGCTGGCCGAAACGGAAAAGGGGTATCCACCGAGCTTCGCTAGGGTATAACCAGTCAACGATACGCTAAAAATACAGAAAAACAGTCACCTTCAATACAGTTTCGGCACTTCATGTTTCCTAATACAGGCTGCGGTGCAAATGGACCGCAGCCTGTATTAGGGAATATTACGGAACGAACCCCTACCCCTCAAAAGGCTCAAGCAGGTTGTGGACGTAGCCGTAGAGATCGACGAAGAGCGCCGAGATGCCCCAGGGCAGATCTTTGGGCGCATCGATCACATTGACGCCCTTTGCTAGCATGGCTTCACAATCCCCGCGACAGTCGTCTGTGACCAGAACAAAGCCCGGCGCTTTGCCAATCTGTGCCGTGCGTTCCTCGACATCGCCGCCTGGGCCCCAAGTCGGCGGTTGGAGTACGACCTCCATCTCGGTCTGGCCGGCAGGTGCAACGGTGATCCAGCGGTTTTCCGGTTCGCCTGGAAAGGGATCGTTGGACTTCTCAACCCATCCCAGTTTCTGCGTATACCAATCCAGGGCTTCTTGCTGGTCAGCAACCAGCAGGGAAACGTGCGATATCTTCTGCATCTCAATTCCTCCTTGAAACGTGAACGTTGTGACCACCGAAGGGTCAGTAGTGATACGGTGGGGGCGAAAAGTATATCGCCAATCGTCGACAATGCCAACGCCGCCGCGAGAAACGGATGCACCCGGAACTTGTCGGTGGATAGGGTAACTCTTTGGACCATGCCTTGGCGCTTGCTGCCGGCCAGCATTCCGGGATTGCGCCGGCCGTCTCATCAAGACCGCATGACTTTGTGGCGCAATCCCGGAATGCGTTGTTGTCCAAGGAACATCGCATTTTCGGCAGTTGATGGACAAACATGGCCGGTGCTATACTTCGAGTGTCAGTCGATTTCTCAACAATTCCATAGCTCACATTCAAGGAGGCAACCATGCGATCCCCCGGCATGAGGTACCCACTCTGTTTCTCGACCCTTTTCTGCTTTGCCATTCTGCTCGTTCTTTTCACATCCTCAGTCCAGGCCAAGACGAATCCATCGAATGGCCTCGACGATGGCCCACATCTTTCCTATTTCCCGTCGATCCATGGACCGGCGCCGGTCAAGGTGGTGATCGCTGCCGCTCACATTGACAGCGCCGTCAGCTACGAGCCGGATGAGGCGGTCATGCTCTGGAACATTGGCCACAGCGAAGCGCGCCTGGCCGGCTGGCAGATTGCCGCCAATACACGCAATGCGACCATCCCGCTGACGGCTACACTGACGCTGCAGCCGGGACAGTATCTCTGGTGCGCGGCTCAGGCCGATGCCTTTCGCCATTCCTTTGGCTTCGACCCTGCCTGCGAATGGGATGCAAACACCGATTCCGATGTGCTTGATCTGGTTGGCAACCTCACCTTTGCCAATCAGGGCGGGAGCCTCCGCCTGCTGAATGCCGAGAGCCGCCTGGTCGACACATTGCTCTACGGCGACGAGAGTCGTCCCATTGACGGATGGCATGGCATTGCAGCGCAAGTGTATGCACGCGGAGCCATCTCCAAATCAGGTCAAGTCTGGCATCGTAAACACGATCCGGAGACAGGACAACCACTTGACACCGACCAGGCAAGTGACTGGGCCGGCGATTTGGCCGATCTCCAATGGGGGCGACGCGTGCGTTTTCCAGGGTGGCGTGGCATGACGCCTGCGGAGGGGCGGATTCCGCTGCAAACGTCAGTCGAAGCGACGACGGCAATCGCCGTTGGACCCGAAGGCCTCTATCTCCCCATCGCGCACGCGCTGGCGTCCGCATCGACATCCATCGACCTGAGCCTCTACACCTTCGAACATCCGCAGATGACGCAAGTCTTGGTCGACGCAGCGCTTCGGGGCGTGCAAGTGCGTTTGCTTCTGGAAGGCGGCCCGGCAGGCGGCATTTCCGATATGCAGAAGTGGTGCGTTTCCCGATTGGTTGATGCCGGGGCCGAGGTTCGCTACATGGCTCCGTTGCCCAATGCGCCCAACGGCTACCGGACTCGCTACAACTATCTACACGCCAAATACACGGTCATCGACGGCAATCGGGCATTCAACGGCAGCGAGAACTTCACCTGGGATGCCATGCCTGTGCACAGCGGCGAAACTGTTGGTGGACGGCGTGGTTTCTATCTCTTCACCGACGCCGCCCCCGTCGTAGCGGAACTGGTCAGACTCTTTGCACACGACTGGGATGCCGACCACTTTCTCGATCTCTTCCCCTACGACCCCGAACATGCCAAGTACGGCGCGCCGCCGCCCGACTTCGTTATGCCTGAACCGTCAGTCTATGAAGCAATCGAGTTGTCCACCTTTGGTGACGCTGTCTCGACATTCTCGTCTTCGTCGTTCAGGCTGGTCAGTACGCCGGACAACGCGCTCTTTCCCGATGGTGGTTTGATGGAACTCCTGCAACAGGCCGGCGCCGGCGATGAGATATCAGCCTGGCAGCTTTACGATCATGCGCACTGGGGCGACGCTGCCAGCAATGCCATCGCCGATCCGAATCCGCGTTTGCAGGCCATTGTTGATGCAGCCCGTCGCGGCGCTCGTGTTCGGCTACTGCTCGATAGCTTCTTCGATAGCGGCGACGGCCTGCGCAGCAATCAAGTCACAAGAGAGTATCTGCATACACTGTCCACAACCGAAGGTCTGGACATTCAAGTGCGTCTGGGCAATCCGACCGGCGGCGGCATCCACGCCAAGGTGGTGCTGGTTCGTCTGGGCGACGAGTACTGGTCGGCCGTCGGCAGCCTCAACGGCAGCGAGGTCAGCCATAAGCTCAACCGGGAAGTGGTTGTCCTGACTGATGCGCGGCCAATCTATGTTCGACTGAGCGAAGTATTCGAATGGGACTGGGTGTTGTCTGAGTAGAGGACTTTGGTGGACCTCAATGCTTGCTTGACGGCTGATACAGCATGGGCTACATTTTACGCAATACGAATTACGCATTACGCAGCTCATCCACAGAACTCGGAGCCAAACCGCATGAGCATCACCAAGCGTTACGCCGTCGTCGGAACAGGTACGCGTTCGTTCATGTATCAGAACGCCGCGCTCAACATCTATGAAGATAGCGAACTCGTCGCCGTCTGCGACAGCAACCAAGGACGGGTTCAGCTCTACGTTGAGGGAGCCAGGGAAGAGGGCAAAGATGTGGCCGGCTACCTGGCCGAGGATTTCGACCGCATGATCGCCGAGTGCAAGCCGGATACGGTGATCGTGACCACCAAGGATTGCCATCACGACGAATACATCTGCCGCGCCATGGAACTGGGCTGCGACGTCATCACTGAGAAGCCCATGACCACGACGGCCGAAAAGTGTCAGCGCATCATCGACACCCAACGAGAGACCGGCAGATCCTGCCGGGTCACGTTCAACTATCGCTACTCGCCGGTGCGCACCCAGGTCAAGGATCTGCTCATGTCGGGCGTCATCGGCAGCATTCTGTCGGTCGACTTTCACTGGCTGCTCGACACCAAGCATGGGGCCGACTATTTCCGGCGTTGGCATCGCAACAAGGCCAACTCGGGTGGCCTGATGGTACACAAATCGACCCACCATTTTGACCTTGTGAACTGGTGGCTGTCGACCGTGCCGGAAGCGGTCTATGCCAGCGGACAGCGCCGCTTCTACACGCCGCGCCAGGCCGACGCCTACGGGCTGACCCAGCGCAGCGAGCGCTGCTTAGACTGTGCCGAGGCCGAACGCTGCCCATTCCATCTGGATCTGCGCGAGTTCGAAACACTGCGCAAAGTCTATCTGGACAACGAGCAATATGACGGCTACCACCGCGATCGATGTGTCTTCAGCGACAAGATCGACATCGAGGATTCGATGAACCTGGTCGTCGACTATGCCAACGGCGTGAAGATGAGCTATTCGCTCAACACCTTCATGCCCTGGGAAGGCTACGTTGTCAGCTTCAACGGCACCAAGGGGCGGCTGGAGCACAAATGCGAGGAGACGCGTCTACGTCAGCGGCGATGACTCGGTGCCCGGCGCACTCAAGGCCCACGGCACGACCATCCATGTCTTCCCCCATTTCGAGCCGGCCTACGACGTCGATGTGTGGACAGCCAGCGGCGGCCATGGCGGCGGCGATGAGTTGCTGCTGGACGATATCTTCACGCCCGATCCGGCCCGTGATCAATACCTGCGAGCGGCCGACCAACGAGCGGGCGCCTACTCGATTTTGACCGGCATCGCGGCCAATCATTCCATGGAAACAGGCCAACGAATCGTTGTGGATGAATTGGTGCAGAATATAGGCTTGCCGGAATACACGCCGATGCCCCAGGACGACGAGCCGATCCCGCTGCCGGGCGAGGTTGATGCGGCGCCGAAGTGGTTCAAGTAAAAGGAATGACAGGGTGAGGGGGTGACAATGTGACAGCTAATTCGTCACCTTGTCATCCCCTCACCCCCTCAGTTTTGTACAGGAGATTCGTAACGATGGCAGAAGTCCCTTATCCACGCATCCACGTCGTGATCAATCCTGCCTCCGGCAAGGATGAACCGATTCTGAATGTGCTTAACCATATCTTTAGCCAGTACGGCGTCGATTGGACTATCAGCGTCACCCACAAATATGGCGAAGCAACGGATCAAGCCAAGGATGCTATCGCCAATGGCGTGGACCTGGTCGCCGGCTACGGTGGTGACGGCACCCAGCACGAGATCGCCAACGCGGTGTTGGGGACCGATGCCGTGATGGGCATTCTGCCCGGCGGTACCGGCAACGGTTTTGCCAGGGAGATGGGCATCCCGAAAACGCTCGCTCCAGCGGTCGAGCTGCTCTGCACCAGTAGCAAAACCCGCCAAATCGATGTAGCTCAGGTCAATGGTCAGTACTTCATCCAACGGCTCTATGTGGGAACTGAGCCCGAAGAACAGACGAGCCGGGAGATGAAGGACAAATACGGTGTCTTCGCCTATGCCGTTTCGATGAAACAACAGGTGAAAAGTGCGAAGCCGGTGAAATACAGTGTCGACATCGATGGCGATAAGGTTGAGTTTGCCGCCGAAAAGACCTACGTCATCAACTCAGGCATGATGGGAACTGGGTTGAAGATCACCAGCGACTATGCCATTGACGATGGCCTTCTGGACGCTTTCGTTCTAGATGCCAAGAACCTGGCGACGCTGAAATCAGCCGCCGAACGCTTTCTCCATCTGAAGACCCGCGCAGCCGGCCAGTTCTACCGCCAGTGCCGCGAAGTCACAATCACAACCGTTCCAGACCAACCCGTGTGGACCGATGGCGAGTACTTGGGACGCACGCCCGTCACAGTGAAAGTTCTTCCAGGAGTACTCACAATTGCCACAGTCTGAAAACAGTCAGCCTCAGCCTGAAAATCTCAGCTTGTTTCACCGGGCATTTGATCAACTTTACCCGTTCATCCGCTTTTACTATGAGAAGATCATGGGGCACGTCTGGTTCTCCCAGATCACACCCCAGCTTTGGCTGGGCGGGGCGCCAACCTACGGCCGAGATTACGAATATCTGTCCAACAGGACATCACAGCGGTCGTCAACGTGCGCGCCGAGCGCGAGGACGAGATCGCCTTCTACGACAGCCACGACATCACCCACATCCAGTTTATGGTGCCGGACGTTACCGTTCCGCAAGGGAATGTTCTGACCGAGGCTGTGGACTGGATGGCGGATCAGATCGCCGATGGTCGGGTGGTGCTGGTTCATTGTGCCAAGGGGCGTGGGCGATCTGTCACGGTGTTGGCCGCCTATCTCATGCGTGAGCAGGGCATGACGATCGACGAGGCCAATGCGCTGATGAAGTCGCATCGTGCGCTCACCAAGCTGCAGCCGAAACATCGTGTCGTGTTGGAGGAATGGATAGCGGATCAACCCACGTCGAAGTAGGAAACCCGAATCAACACGCGTAGAGGCACGAGGTCGGACGAAAAAACCCTCGTCTAATTGCTTCAAATTCCTTCCGTCCGATCACGTACCCGATCTTGGAAAAGAGATATTGTTCGGACCGGGCACGTGATGCGGCAGATGAAGTAGTCTCCACGATTGACGGGGCCATCGGCCGCACCCCGTGCCCCAACGCGTTGATCTATCCAGAGGAGCGTTTGACCGAGATCGTCAATCCGTCAATGCCCTCAATCACACGCAACATGGGTGCCAGGGCCGAGACGAGATCCGGGTGGGCGGCAGCCGCTGCGTTGTAGCGCTTGGCCCCGGCATCGCCATCTTCGGACAACACCGCATCGGGTAGCGTGTTGTCGGCCAGGATCAGCCCGCCTTCACGAACCATGGGCACTGTTTTGACCAAATAGTCGACGTAGCCGTCCTTGTCGGCGTCGATGAAGACCAGATCGAACATCTCTCCCCAGTTTGATTCCATGGCGGTCAGTGTATCGATCGCCGGCCCGACGCGAATTTCGACCTTGTCCGAGATCCCCGCACGCTCCACATTGCGCCTGGCAACCGTGGCATGATGCGGTTCAAGCTCCAGCGAAATCAGCTTGCCGTTCTCCGGCAGCGCCCGCGCCATCCAGATGGCGCTGTAGCCGCCCAGCGTGCCGATCTCCAGAATTCGTTCGGCCCGAGAGAGCAAGGTCAGTACATGCAACATCTTGCCTTCGCTGGCCGAGATATGAATTTCGGGCACGCCCTCGCGTCGCATCTCTTCTTGAGCCAGAACCAGCGCGTCGTCTTCCTCGGCAAAAAGTGCACTGACATAGTCGTTGTAGTGGTGGGGGGTCCTGTCCTGTGTAGCCATTGAATATGTTCCCTTTTGTACTTGATTCTTTCTCGATGATTCTTGGTCTGAGTTCAGCATATCATCACCCAGGGATTATGCTCTGGTATCGGCATCAAGGAGGCGTCAAGAGTGTTTGAACAGGGGTTATCCTAAGATCTAGCAAAGGCGGGGTTTACAGGTTACAATGTGTCAATGTTTCTCTTTTGAGATGCGTGAAGTGACGCACTTTTGGACTCCCTGGGCCTGTATGTCACTGAATGCCTGGTCCAACGAAGTAGCATGACATTGGCTTGACGCTGGCGATTGGGTTGATCGGGAAGTAAGGCGATGTTCCGCTTGACTGTATTGTTCTTGGCTACACTGTTCTGGAATGGCGATCAACATCGGATTCGCACCGGGTGGCGTTTGCTTATCCATCTGTTTCTGTGGATCGGCATCCCCGCTCTGTTAAGCGCGGTGATAATCAGTCTCCTTGGTCCGATTCTCAACCAGCAAATCCCAGGCTCTGCCGTTCTAGCACAGCGTGTCATCAGTTCCACGCTGACTTTGGTCGGGGCAATCGCCGGCACTTGGATCGCCGTCCGCTTTCTAGACCATCGGCCTTTCGTCGATTTGGGCTTCCATTTCAACCGACAGTGGTGGATTGATCTGCTCTTCGGGCTGGCATTGGGTGCGCTGCTCATGGGGCTGATTTTTATGACCGAATGGTCGCTGGGCTGGATTGAAATCACGGGTTCGTTCACCACATCAAGTCGATCTGTCACCGGCGACAGGCTTCCCTTTGCCGTATCGATCCTGGGCCCATTCGTTGTATTTATCGTGGTGGGCATCACCGAAGAATTGCTGTCAAGGGGATATCAGCTTCGCAATCTGGCAGAAGGATTCAATTTCCCGTGGATGGGGCCACGCGGGGCTATCCTGATGGCGTGGCTACTCTCGTCTTCACTCTTCGGATTGCTGCACGTATTCAACCCAAATGCTTCGGCTGTAAGCACGGTCAACTTGATCCTGGCAGGTCTATTCTTGGGCCTTGGGTATATTTTGACCGGCAGTCTGGCCATTCCGATTGGGTTGCACATCACATGGAATTTTTTCCAGGGCAATGTCTTTGGCTTCCCGGTCAGCGGCAATGACTTCAGCACGGCGACCTTCATCGCCATTCGCCAGGGCGGGCCCGAGCTGTGGACAGGCGGCGCCTTTGGTCCTGAAGCCGGGTTGATCTGGCGTCGGCGCAATGGCGCTCGGTGCGCTGTCGATCTTGCTCTGGGTCCGATGGTGGGATGGCGACCTACGGATCTGTACCGAACTGGCAAGCTATTCGGTACCCGACAATCAGACAAAATTGGCCGCAACCGGTCACAATGCAGTCACAGCTGATCAGCCGCAGATCAACGCAGATGAGAGGAAGTATTGAATGTCCGAAAAATTGTGGGGCGGCCGATTCACCGGCGAAACCGATCCGTTGATGGATACTTTTCAGGAATCCATCGGCTTCGATCAGTGCATGTGGCGCGTTGATCTCGATGGGAGCCAGGCCTATGCGCGGGCGCTCGGCAAAGCCGGCATGCTGACCAGCTGACGAAGTGGCAACCATCATCGACGGGCTTGAGACGCGTGGCACTTGAATGGGCTGCCGATGAGTTTGAAATCAAGAAAAGCGACGAGGATATCCACACCGCCAACGAGCGTCGCCTGACCGAACTGATCGGTCCAGACGTTGCGGGCAAGCTGCATACAGGGCGCAGCCGCAATGACCAGGTTGCCACCGACGTCAGACTCTGGCTTCGTGGCGAGATCAGCCAGTTGCGGGGCCACCTCCACGAATTGATCCGCGTGACAACTGACCGAGCAGAGAGCGAGATCGACTATCTCATGCCCGGCTACACGCATCTTCAGCCGGCACAGCCCATCCGCTGGAGCCACTGGCTCCTGCGCCATGCTTGGGCCTGGCAACGGGATGCCCAACGGCTCGACGAACTGACCGAGCGAGTCAACATCATGCCGCTGGGCAGCGGCGCGTTGGCCGGCAATCCCTTTGCCATCGACCGGTACGAATTGGCCAACGATCTGGGGTTTGCCGGGATCACGGCCAACAGCCTGGACGGCGTCAGCGATCGCGATTTTATCGCTGAATTTCTCTTCTGGTCGACGTTGACCATGCTTCACCTGAGCGGACTTGCCGAAGATCTGATCATTTACAGCAGCCGGGAATTCAGCTTTGTGACGATCGCCGATGCCTACAGTACCGGCAGCAGCCTCATGCCCCAGAAGAAGAACGCGGATGCACTGGAGCTTCTGCGCGGGAAATCCGGCCGAGTATTGGGCGATATGACAGGGTTGTTGACCACGCTGAAAGGGTTGCCGTCGACATACAACAAAGACCTGCAGGAAGACAAAGAACCACTCTTTGACGCGGTGGAAAACCTGGGCAACGCACTGCAAATCGCCTCCGGCGTGCTCTCGACGCTACGGGTCAACCCACCATTTCTGATGGCTGCCCTTGTGCCGGAGATGCTCTCCACCGACTTGGCCGAATATCTGGTTCGCAAAGGCCTGCCCTTTCGCCAATCGCACCATATTGCCGGCGCTGCTGTGCGCATGGCCGAAGTCCAGGGGATCCCGATGTCTGAACTGACTGTGGAGGACTTGCAGTCGATCCACGAAATCTTTGACGAAGATGTGCTTGCTATTTGGGATTTCGAGCACAGCGTCGAACAACGAGATGTAGACGGGGGCACCAGCCGACGAGCTGTTCGCTTACAGATTGAGCAGCTACGCGAATGGCTCGCATTGAGTCGCCCGCCCAATGAGTCTGACCGTTGTGACGCTATTTGAGTAACGCTTTGACATCCCTGATAAACTCTGCTAATCTTGCCATGGCTGTACTCGACCAAATCAACGATAGAAATCCGATGAAAATTCAGTATCAATCTATCGAAAACCGTGGCGGATAGGCTGAATATCGCCGATTCGTCCACCTAATATGAGACGCAAAACGTGCCATTGCACGCCCCCGGCACCTCGTATAAACGGAAAGCAACAACGAACTTGAACAGCGTAGAAACGAATCGGAATACGTGTGATCGCTTCGTTATCAAATGTAGTCACCTTGTACTGTATACCTCTCTGGTATTCGGAAACGGTTTACGCCTAAAATTGAATTTATCGGCATCTGATCTGAGGAGCGTAACTGTATGGCAAAACTATTAGAAGTGAAGAATCTCAAGACTCAGTTCTTCACCCAAGACGGCGTAGTCCATGCCGTAAACGGTATTTCATACCATGTGGATGCCGGTGAGACGTTGGCGATTGTGGGCGAGTCTGGCTCCGGCAAGAGCGTCGGCGTCATGTCGCTGATCCGCCTGATTCCTCAGCCGCCCGGCAAAATTGTTGATGGTGAAGTCTGGTTTGACGGCCAGGATCTTCTGACGCTCAGCGAAGATGAGTTGCGCCATATTCGCGGCAACCGTATCGCCATGATCTTCCAGGATCCCATGACGTCGCTCAACCCGGTTTTGACCATCGGTCGCCAGATCACTGAGTCCCTGGAACTGCACCTCAATATGGGCAAGGACCAGAGCCGCAAACGCGCAATCCAACTGCTGGAAATGGTTGGCATTCCAGGCGCTGACGAAAGACTGGATGACTATCCCCACCAGTTCTCAGGTGGTATGCGCCAGCGTGTGATGATCGCCATGGGGCTGAGTTGCGACCCGCAATTGCTGATTGCCGATGAGCCGACCACAGCGCTTGATGTGACCATTCAGGCTCAGATCGTCGATCTGGTCGGACGCTTGAAAGAAGAGCTCGGCATGTCCATCATCTGGATCACCCATGATCTGGGCGTTGTTGCAGGCATGGCTGAACGTGTGATCGTCATGTACTCGGGCTTCATCGTTGAAGAAGCCCCCGTGGATGAACTCTACGCCAATCCTCGACACCCCTATACCTTGGGCCTGTTGCGCTCTATTCCTCGTCTTGACCTGGGTCGTCAGAAACGCCTGATCCCAATTGATGGCCTCCCGCCCGATCTACTGGAAGCGCCGACAACCTGTCCTTTCGCCCCCCGTTGTGACTTTGCCATCGACAAGTGTTGGGAAGAAAATCCGGCACTGGAAACCGTTGGGCCAGGCCACCTGTCGGCCTGTTGGGTTGACTTGACAGGCGTGGAAATCAACCTGCTTGACAATTTCGAGGCAGAGAACGCAGCGGAAGAGGCGGTAGACGAGATGGTTGACAAGGATGAAGAGCAAGCCGTTGAGCAGGGGGAGGTTGCCGAGCAGGCTGCCAAGGATGATGAGGAGAGCGCAGAGTGAGTAGCGAAAACGGCGATACACAGGGCACACAGGGTCTCGGAGAAGTTCTTGCTTCAAGTCGAAGACTTGAAGATGCACTTCCCGATTACCAAGGGCATTATTTTCCAAAAGCAAGTGGGCGCCATCAAAGCTGTTGACGGCCTCACTTTTGACTTGGTCAAGGGCGAGACGCTTGGATTAGTGGGCGAATCGGGTTGTGGAAAATCGACGACAGGTCGGGCGATTTTGCAGCTCTACCGTCCCACAGAAGGCAGCGTGCGCTTCGAAGGCAAGGAACTGACAGAGACAAAGGGCGAAGACCTGCGCAAGATGCGCCGTCGCATGCAGATGATCTTCCAAGATCCCTATGCCTCCCTCAATCCTCGTATGACGGTCGGCAGCATTATCGGCGAGCCGCTTGAAGTTCATAAGATCGGCAAGAACAAGGCCGAACGCCAGAAGCGCGTGCAGGAACTGCTCCAGATCGTGGGCCTCAACCCCTATTTCGTGAATCGTTATCCCCACGAATTTTCCGGTGGTCAACGTCAGCGCATCGGCGTCGCCCGTGCTCTGGCTGTGAATCCCTCCTTCATTGTCTGTGATGAGCCGATTTCGGCCCTCGATGTGTCGATTCAGGCCCAGATCATCAACTTGCTTGGAGGATTTGCAGGAAGAACTTGGGCTCACCTATCTGTTCATCGCCCATGATCTTTCCGTGGTACGTCACATTGCTGACCGTATCGCCGTCATGTATCTTGGCAAGATGGTTGAGCTGGCCACACGCGATGCGCTCTATGAGGATCCGAAACATCCTTACACCCAGGCGCTGCTCTCCGCTGTGCCGATTCCCGATCCCGTGATTGAACAGTCTCGCCAGCGTATCATCCTTGAGGGCGATGTGCCCAGCCCGGCCAATCCGCCCCATGGCTGTAACTTCAGCACTCGCTGTCCCCGTGTCATGGATATCTGCCATGAACAAGATCCTGAATTCAAGGATTACGGCGATGGGCATTACGCTGCGTGCTGGCTCTACGAAGAGTAGGTCACTATTAGCCTAGTCAGTGACCTTACGGAATAGCCGTCGCCTGAGCTTGTCGAAGGCAGAGGCGGTCGAGACCCGCTACGGCTTCGACAGGCTCAGCCATCGCTAGCCATTGTCTATGACAAACGCTTGTATAGTTACAGGAATGCGTGTCTGTGGAGTGCAGATTTGATTGAGATTAAATTGACACGCTCCAGACGGTGATGCTACCATTGCGCGTAGCTGCTGAACGATCACAATCGGTTCACGTGTCAATCTGTAAGTTCCTTTTCGTGTATCACAATACACACCCTGTGCAATGTTGCACACCCTCTGAACTCTCAGGGGAAATTTTATCCAAAAGGAGTATTTGAATGTCAAAACGAAGCTATTTGTTGATCATGGTTCTGGCCGTGGTCGCGATGGCGTTGGCCGCCTGTCCGGCTGCTGCGCCTGCTGGCGATGCCGGCTCTGGCGATGCCGGTGAAGCCGCCATGGCTGCACCGGTTGTCCTGGACTTTAACCTGGCTGCAGAGCCACCGTCACTGGATCCGTCCATCGGTACAGACACCACGTCGGTTGACGTCATCAACGCCATGTTCCTGGGTCTGACCGAGTTGGATGCGGATACGCAGGATGCCATTCCTGAGTTGGCCACCAGCTGGGAGACCAACGAGGATCAGAGCGTCTGGACCTTCACCATGCGCGATGACGTGCCTTGGGTCAAGTATAACCTCGACACTGGCGAAACTGAGCAGGTGATGGACGAGAACGGTGAGCCGCGAATGGTCACTGCCCACGACGTGGTCTACGGCGCCAAGCGCACCTGTGACCCCGACACCGCCTCTGACTACTCGTACGTGCTCTACATCATTCAGGGTTGCCAGGCTGCCAACACAGGCGAAGGTTCTGTCGATGATATCGCCGCCGTAGCGTTGGATGACTACACCGTCCAGTTTGACCTGGAATACGGCGCCGGCTTCTTTGGCCAGATCGCCAGCATGTGGATCATGCGCCCCATGCCCCAGTGGGATATCGAAGAATATGGCGACATCTGGACTGAGCCGGGCAACATGAGCACCAATGGCCCGTTCGTCATGACCGAATGGATCCATGGTGACAGCCTGCAGCTGGTCCGCAACCCCATGTGGTACGGTTGGGAAGAGATGGCCGACGTTGTCGGCAACGTCGAAGAGATCAACTTCGTCATGATCGAAGAGCAGTGGACTGCTTTCGCCATGTATGAAAACAATGAACTCGACTACGCCGAGGCCCCGTTGGAGCAAATGGATCGCATTCTCGATCCCAACGAGCCCATCAATGCCGAATATGTGGCTCCGCCACGCAACTGCACCTACTACTATGGCTTTGTGATGGAGAAGGAAGCGGTCAGCGATGTCAACGTTCGCAAGGCGCTCTCCATGGCCATCGACCGCCAAACATTGGTCGAAGCGATTATCAAGGGCGGTCAGACCCCGGCCAATGCCTTCACCGATCCGCTGAACTTCGGTTCGGCAGCCGGTGACCCGGACATTGCCCCCTGGGCCATGACCGAAGAACAGGGCGGAACCGGCTACGCCGCTGCCCTAGCCGATGCACAGACCATGATGGCTGACGCCGGCTATGCTGATGGTGAGGGTCTGAGCCTGACCCTGGCCCACAACACCAACGAGAGCCATGCCAAGGTCGCCCAGGCTATCCAGGCCATGTGGACCGCTGCCTTCCCGCAGATCCAGGTGACTTGTTGACTCTCAGGAATGGGGCGTCTATCTGGATGCGCTCGACAACGATGCACCCATGGAAGGCAAGCCCGACATCTACCGACTGGGCTGGTGCCAGGACTATCCCCACGCCAACAACTGGATCCATGAGGTCTTCAATCCGGAAGCCGGCGCCAACAACGTCATGATGAGTGCCGACAATCCGCAGGTTGGCGATGCTGGTGGCCGAGTTCACCGAGACCACCTATACCGCGCAGAGCGCCTCGCCCGAGGAACAGATCGAGCTCTATAAGCGAGCCGAGCAGTTGCTCAATGATGAGATCGTCGCCATCGCCCCGATCTACTTCTACACCTACCAGGGTGTGGAGAAGCCTTGGCTGGATCGCATCTACTCTGATGCCAAGTACTTCTATCTCTGGAACATCGATGCTGAAGCCAAAGCTGCTGCCCAGTAGCTTGGTAGACCGCACTGGATAGTTCAGCGAACAACTGAAGTTTGCATTGGGGGCGCTGTCTGTCGACGAGATTCGTCAGACAGCGCCCTTTTGTTGTCTCATTCCTTTTGCTCTTCCGAGGAACAAACCATGTTTGCCTTTATCGTGCGTCGGATACTCTGGGCGATCCCGGTGCTCTTCTGCATCGTGCTCGTCACCTTTGTGTTGTCGCGCTCCATCCCCGGCGGCCCCTTTGATCGGGTCGGCGACAAGTCGCTGCCACCCACTGTACGTGCCAACCTGGAAGCCAAGTACGGTCTTGACAAGCCGCTGCCCGAGCAATTTTTTACCTACATATTTGATGTCGTCCAGGGCGACTTAGGTCCCTCATTCTCTTATCGTGGTCGCACGGTCAATCAGATCATCTGCACAGACCTTCCCCATCTCGTTACAGTTGGGGATTCTATCGATCATGTTGGCACTCATCATCGGCATTCCAGCCGGTGTTCTGGCCGCGCTGCGGCAGAACAGCTGGGTCGACTATAGTAGTTCATTTGTTGCCATTCTTGGCGTATCGATACCGAATATTGTACTGGGGCCGTTGTTGATCTTTATCTTTGCCGTTACATTGGGCTGGTTGCCGGCCGGTCGCTGGGGCGTCAATTACAAGGAACTCTATTTTGGTATTTTCCCGCCCATGACCAAAGATTTCTGGCTGCATGCTATCCTGCCGGTTATCACCTTGGGAACAGCTTTTTCCGCCATCTTTGCTCGCCTCACGCGTGCGAGCTTGTTGCAGACCATTCGCGAGGACTACATTCGAACCGCACGCGCCAAGGGACTCAGCCAGAATCGTGTCGTGATGTTGCATGCAATGAAAAACTCACTGATCCCGGTCATCACCGTTTTTGGTCCTGTGTTGGCCGCGGTCATTACCGGCTCATTTGTCACCGAACGCATTTTTGGCATCCCTGGTATGGGCGAATTTTTCGTCACCAGCATCAGCAATCGGGATTACCCGGTGATCCTGGGGACAACCCTCTTTTACTCCGTGCTGCTTGTGTCGCTAAACATTCTGGTAGACGTGACCTATGCGTGGATCGATCCGCGCATCCGCTATGATTGAACGGTAGGATAATTCGATGGCTGCTGGATCACTAACTCTCAATAACCAAGCTGAACCGAAGACAAAGCGACGTACGCCCACCGGCGATGCAATCCGTCAGTTGATGCGCAACAAGGCTGCTGTCGTGAGCATTGTTGTCATTCTGGGGCATGGTCTTTGTCGCCACTTTTGCTGACACGTTTGTTTTTACGATTTTCACCGGTCAAGAGGCGGTCCCGCTGTTGGCACCTTACAACTATGCCACAGTCGATTTCCTCAACACCAATGCACCGGCATTTACGCCGGCGCCGGACGGCGGCGTCTACTACCTCGGGACAGACTACCTGGGGCGAGATAATCTGAGTCGAACCATGTATGGCGCCCGCATTTCCCTTTCGGTTGCCGTTATTGCAGCGACGGTCAGCCTAGTGGTTGGCCTGATATACGGCTTGGTTGCCGGGTTCAGCCGTCCCAGTATCGACAATGCCATGATGCGTTTCGTGGATTTCCTCTACGGCTTTCCGCTCATCATCTTCATCATTCTCATGCAGGTCTATTTCAAGGCGATGTCGGCTACAGAAGATACGGGGCCGATCGCTACGGCGCTGATTGAGCTTGATCAAGCCATGGGTGGTCTCTTTTTCGTCTTCGTGGCGCTGGGTCTGATCAATTGGCTGGGCATGGCGCGCATCGCCCGTGGCCAGACGCTCTCTCTGAAGCAAAAAGAATTCATTGAGGCGGCCAAGTCGGTCGGCAGTTCAAACTGGCGTATTGTGTTCAAGCACCTACTGCCCAACATCGTGGGCACCTGCATTGTCTTTGAAACATTGGCCATCCCTGGCTACATCTTGACGGAGGCCTTTCTCTCCTTCATCGGCCTGGGCGCCAACCCACCGACACCGAGCTGGGGAATGATGATCTCCGAAACCTACGGCGCGCTGCGCGTCGCGCCCTTGCAGTTGTTTGCGCCGGCAATCGCGCTGACCATCACAACGCTGGCCTTCAACTTTTTGGGCGACGGCCTACGAGATGCGTTTGATCCTCGTCTGAATCAATAGGATATTTGTAAGATGTAAGGTGCGCCGACTGACCTGCCAATCGGTGCACCTCACATCCCACGTTTATACTCCATTTTTTAATCTATAGAAGGAGTCAGCCATGCAACGAAAACTTACACTGTTGGTCGGGTTGTCTTTGGTGCTTGCCTTGGTGCTAGGCGCCTGTGCCCAGCCTGAGCCCCTCGCTCCGGCGGATGCGCCTGCCGATGCGGCCGCAGCCGAACCTTCAGCAGACGAGGGTGATGGCGCGGCCGGTGAAGCCACCACAGGCGGCGTCTGGACACGCGCGTCACTCACCGACGCCTCAATCCTCAATCCCATTCTGTCGTCGGACAATGCGAGTAGCGCCATTCATGCGCTTCTTTTTCCGGGCCTGATTGGTCTCAACCCAGTTTCGGGCGCCTTGGAGCCGGGCGGCAATCTGCTGCCGGCCGGTGCTATGGCCGAGAGCTGGGATGTTTCTGAGGATGGACTGATTTGGAAATTCAACCTGCGAGATGACGTTTTCTGGAGCGACGGCGAGGCTGTCGATGCCGACGACTTCAAGTATACCTACGATGCCATTGCCAGTGAGCTGGTCGAGACGCCGCGCAAGAGCAATGTGGAGTTCATCGAGACCATCGAAGTGTTAGATCCGCAGACCGTGCAGATCACGTTCAAGGAAGTCAAGTGCGATGCGCTCAACGATCTGACGCTGGGTTGGCTCCCGAGCCACCTCTATGCAGAAGATTTCAGCGACATCATGGACAATCCCATGAATGACGCCCCTGCCGTGAGCGCAGGCCCGCTGATCTTCCAGAGCTGGGCACGAGATGACAACACCATCCTGGTACGCAACGACGAATACGCCGACGGCGCGGCCAACATGGATGGCATGATCTGGCGCATCGTGCCGGACCCGGGCGCTCGACTGGCCCAACTGCAAAGCGGCGAGGTTGACTTCATTGCGGCTCAGCCGGAACAGCTCACAACCATTGACGCCGATCCAAACCTCGAACGGTTTAACTTCAAGGATGACGGCTATAACTATATCGGCCTGAATCTGGCCAACCCTGAGAACCCGCAGCCCGGCCAGGATGAAGACGGCAACTTCATCGAACAGGATCCCCATCCGATTTTGAGCGATAAGAACGTACGTTTGGCCATCGCTCACAGCCTGGACTACGAAAGTATTATCGAGAACGTCTACCTGGGACAGGGCTATCAGATCGGATCGAACGTCCTGCCCGCGGTTGAATGGGCCCACGATCCCTCCATTGAGCCCTATGCATACGATCCTGAGCTGGCCGCCCAGATTCTGGATGACGCAGGTTGGGTCGATTCAGATGGCGACGGCGTGCGCGAAAAGGACGGGATGAAGCTCGAACTGGGTCTGATGACCAACTCGGGCAACACGACCCGCGAGGATCTGGGCGTGTTGGTCCAGGACCAATTGGGCTCGGTCGGGTTCCAGGTCAACTTTGAAGCGATTGATTTCGGCACTGTTGTCGACAATCTGCTGGGCCAGACCTTCGACATGGTCATCATCGGCTGGACGGGTATCGGCAGCGACCCCAATGACGATTCATTCTGGCACTCCCGCTTTGACACGCCGGGCAGCGGATTCAACTTTGTCAGCTACCAGAGCGAGCGCATGGATGAACTGTTGGAACAGGGCGTTTCCGTGCCTGGATGCGCGCCGGAAGATCGGGCGCCCTTCTACCAGGAGATCCAGCAGATGGTCCACGACGACATTGCCTATGTCTTCGTGACCGGCTCGGTCGGCAACAACGCCTACGACGCCGGTTGGGAAGGGATTGAACCGGGTCCGTGGAGCTTCTACTGGAATCTGAATGAGTGGTACGATACGTCGTTCCAGGAGTAGCGGCGGTGAGGCAGTCCGTCAAGCGTTTTATGTGTATTGAATGATGCGTGAAACGTGAGGTCGACGTGAAGGATACGGCCCCGATTATTGGGAAACGACAAGTCTGTCCAAGACTGCCCCAATAGCGCCCGGCCGGTCTTCACAAGACCTCACGTTTCACGTTTTCTTTTTCAGATTATCTTCGTTTCCATAGGTGCTCTCCGATGACGCGTTACATCATGCGACGCCTCTTGCAGGCGATTCCGACAATGATCGGCATCAGCATCATCAGCTTTTTGCTTGTCAATTCGGCCCCCGGCGACCCCATTTTGATTCGTACGTTTGATCCAAGCATCACGGACGAAGACGCGAGAGATCATGCGTCAGCAGCTTGGGCTAGACCAGCCGCTGCCCATGCAATATATGACCTGGTTTTCCGGGATGATCGTTCGAAAGGGTGATGTGGTGGCCCAATTCACTTCACCGACAAACACCTGCGGTTATGTGGGCGGCGTCGATATGACCGTCTGCAACACTGGTGGCGGTATTGTACGCGGCAACCTGGGCACCAGTTTGCAGACGAAACAGCCAGTCTGGGATCGACTGGTTGAACGGATGCCGGCGACCCTGGAATTGGGCATTGCCGCGCTTTTTCTATCGCTGGTGCTCGGCGTCCCGCTTGGTGTAATCAGCGCAGTCTATCGTGGCTCCTGGTTCGATGCATTGAGTCGATTCTTCGCCGTGATCTTTCAGGCTGTCCCGGCTTTTTGGATGGGGCTGATGATGATCCTGCTCTTTGGCGTGGCGTTGGGTTGGCTACCGACCGGCGGGCGTCAAACCGTTACGTTGACCCAGGAATTTGATCCGCTGGACCGCTTGCAGCATCTGATCATGCCTGCGCTTGTGCTCTCTTTTGGCGGCATTGCCCTGTTTAGTCGCATCATGCGCACTGAAACGCTGGAGGTCATTCACACCGACTACGTGCGAACAGCTCAGGCAAAGGGCCTGCCGGCCCGCCGTGTCTGGTTTGTGCATGCGCTGCGCAACGCCCTGATTCCCATGATGACCATCCTAGGGCCGGCCATCCTGGGCGTGCTCACCGGAGCGGTGGTCGTTGAGACGGTCTTCGCCTGGCCGGGGATGGGACGTTTGACCTTGAACGCTGCCTTCCAACGAGACTACCCGATGGTGTTGGGCGCGGTCATGTTCTTCTCGCTGTTGGTCATTCTTGGCAATCTATTGTCCGATATCCTCTACGGTCTCGTCGATCCGCGCGTACGGCTTTCATAACAGCGCAGCGCCTGTCCAGTAGAGGACCCAAGGCTGAACTCGAAAACTTCCGGCCATGTGTCGGACATTGTCAGAAAGAGCATTCATGAGTGCCACTCCAGTCTCCGTCACCAGAGAGTCTGCAGCAGACTACATCGAACCGCAATTGCGTCGCGAGCCCCAAACCTATTGGAGCATGGCGCGTAAGAGCTTGCGTCGCGACAGGCTGACCCTGACCGCCCTGTCATTTGTGCTCGTGCTGGCCCTGCTCTCCATATTTGCCGGTCCCATTGTCAACGGACTCGTCGGCGTCGGTCCCAACGACACCAATCCGGACAACTCTTTCCAGCAGCCCTATCTGGGGCCCTACATCAAATGGCGTCTGGGCATGGATCCGATCACGGCTCGCGTGATGCTCGGCGAATCGGGCGGCGTGCCCCATTGGTTGGGCACGGACCAATTGGGACGCGACCAGTTGGCGCGCCTGCTCTATGGCGGGCGCGTCAGTTTGACGATTGCCCTGGCTGCCGCATCCATCTCGCTAATCCTTGGGATATCCGTCGGAACGGTTGCCGGTTATGCAGGTGGATTGGTTGATGATTCAATCATGTGGTTCATCAACACGATGTTGTCGATTCCGGCCATCTATTTGCTGATCATCGTCTCAGCCATTTTTAAGCCCAATCCATTAACCCTAACACTTTTCCTGGGATTTCTCGGCTGGTTCGGCACAGCGCGTTTCATGCGCGGCAATGTGTTCAAGGTCAAGGAGTTGGACTACACACTGGCCGCACGCTCGATCGGCGCCCGCAACTGGCGCATCATGGTGCAGCACCTGATTCCCAACAGCATCCCTGTCATCATCGTGGTCACGGCGATTGACATCGGAACGTTGATCCTGGTCGAATCGGCACTGAGTTTCTTGGGCTTGGGCATCCAACCGCCCACCGCTACCTGGGGCAGCATGCTGACCAGAGCCAACAATTTCGTCTTTCTGCGCGAGCCGATCACCCAGGATTTTATCGCACTCCATCTGCTCTTCTGGCCCGGGCTGCTGATCACGTTGACCGTACTCGCCTTCTATCTGATCGGCGACGGCCTGCGCGATGCGCTGGATCCGATGTTGAAGAACAAGAAGTGACACGCAGAGACGCATAGGAATTAGCCACAGATGACTCTACTGCAAAAAGGTCTTTTCACCACGGATACACGGAGGGGGCACAGAGGTTCACAGAGGAAAAGCTCTTTCCATCTGCATTTATTTGTGTCCATCTGTGGCTGATATGGTCGTTTTTGCAGTGGAGTCATAGGTTGACACAGATAAAGGGACAATTTTCACAGATATTTTTCAGATTCCAGGAGTGCCTTTCGTCCTATCTGTGTCAATCCTTTTTCATCTGTGTAAATCTGTGACAAAAAAGAGCAAAACACCACAGACGCGCTACTCATTTCTTGCCAATGCCTCATATCCACTTCATACTTTGTTCATATTCGATTGCCACAATGTAGATAGTCACCAAACTTCTTGTGATACCTGTGGTATTCAAATAGCATCTGATCTGCATGGCGCCGTCATCCATAATCAGTCTCGATGAATGAGACTGATTATGTTGTTCACGCCTCGAAACGATCAAGATTTACAATGCCCGTAGCGTATATCCCACAGAGGAGAAATCAATGTTCAGACCTGAATCAAGAAAACAGCTACTGCTAGTTGTCTCTCTGCTCATCGTCGCGATGGTTCTGGGCGCCTGTGGCCGCTCTGCGCCCTCCGCGCCTGTGGAAGAGGAGGCCCCCGCCGCTGTCGAAAGCGAAGCTGTCGAGGCAGCGGCGCCGACCGAAGAAGCTGCTGTAGAAGAAGAAGCTGAAGAAGAAGCCAATGAGGCTGTGCAGGAATCGTCGGCTTCTCAAGGCGACGTTCAAGCCGGTATTGCCGTCACCAGCGATGAAGATGTGACGACGCCACGTGACAACTTTGGCGGTGAGTATCGCAGTTCCTCCACCTCCGACTTCGTGAGTTTCCATCCCTACAACACGACGGATTCGGCGTCACGAGGCGCACAAGGAATGGTCTATGCCGGTGGTCTTCTGCGTTTGGATGAAGAGACGCTTGAGTATATTCCCAACATGGCCGAGAGCTACGCGATTTCCGAGGACGGTCTGACCTTCACCTTCAATCTACGTGAAGGCATGTTGTGGAGTGATGGCGAGCCGATCACGGCCAACGACTTCAAGTGGACTTACGACATGGCCAACGACCCGGATAACGGCTACCCATATCGATCTCAGCTTGAGTTCATGACGTCGTACGAAGCACTGGACGATTACACACTGGAAGTGAAAATCGATGAGATCTATGCTCCGGCGCTTGGGCAGATGTCCGGCCTGATCACACCGCTGCCCAAGCACATTTGGGAAGAACTGGACTGGGCTGACCCTGAAACCAATCCTGAAATCAATGCTCCTTCGGTGGTATCAGGCCCCTACAAGTTAGTCGAGTGGAAGCGTGATCAGAACTCGATCTACGAAGCCAATGACATGTACTGGTACAAGGGACGACCAAACTTCGACCGGCAGGTTGATGTCATTGTGCCCGATCCGGACATCGCTTATGAAAAAATGAAGAGCGGCGAGACCGATACAGCCTATATCGATCCGGAAAAATTGGATGAAGCCCGTTCGTTGGACGACATCTCTGTCTACGAGTGGTGGCCTGCGGCCGCACGCTGGAGCTATGTCGGCCTGAACATGCGCGAGGGATATCCAACCCACGATATCAACGTACGCCACGCCATCAACTACGCCATCGACAAGGAGCTGATCACCGACGCTGTGATGCTGGGCCAGGCCAAGCGTCTCTGTTCGGTCTTCCCGGAGACCTCCTGGGTCTATGCACCCGACGCAGAGTGTTATCCCTACGATGTAGAGACAGCCATTTCCAAGTTTGAAGAGGCGGGCTACATCTATGATGCCGGCAGCGGCGAGATGCTGGATGCCGATGGCGAGCAACTGACGCTGCGTCTGATCTACGGCCCGAATACAAGCAAGACTCGCGAGCTGATCGCCCTGGCCGTGGAGGACAATCTGCGTGACGTTGGCATCAACGTCGAGATCCAGGCGCTGGAATGGGCTAGCTTCTTGGAAGCCACCGATTCGGAAGAGCCGGACTGGGATATGTTCATCGGCGGTTGGAATTCTACGATTGAACCCCATATCATGAACTCGATCTGGGCAGCGGAGAATATCCCGGAATTGAACTCGGTAGCCTATGACAGTCCGGAGGTCGAGGCCCTATTTGACGAGGCGGGCAAGAGTTACGATACCGATTTCCGACGTGAGAAATATCAGGAAATCCAAAATATTATCTCAGATGCTGCTCCCTACGTCTTCCTCTTCTATCAGAAGGCCTGGAGTGGACAGAACAACCGAATCGATGGAATCGACAACAGCTCACCCCTCGGCATCGGGTGGAACAGCGAAGACTGGTTCATCCGAGAAGACGCGGGGGAATAGCGCCGGATTGATGCAAGGTGAGTTGTGCGTACGCACAACTCACCTTCTTTGAGACGTTCCGAATGAGACAACCATCATGACTCGATACATCGTACGGCGTGGCCTGCAGTCCATCGTGTTAATGTTCATTGCCACACTAATTGCCTTCACCGTCTATCAGATGGCCCCTGGCGGTCCGCTACAGTTTCTGGACGACGACCCGTCCAGTACTTCAGCTGATATGGCTCGACTCGAGCGCCACTACGGCCTGGATCGCTCGATTCCAGTCCAATACATAACCTGGATGACGGGAGAAGATCGGGTGCCCGCAACTGCGACCTGGCGAGGCGGCCAATGTTTGGCAAACCCGCAAAAGTGCGGCAAAGGCATCGTACGTCTTGACTTTGGACGTTCGTTCTCGTTCAAGGGTGAGTCAGTCATCGATCTGATTGTTGAGCGCATTCCCGCCACATTCTTGCTCGGATTCTCGAGCATGGTTCTGAGCATTGTGATCGGCGTACCCCTCGGCATCATCAGTGCGATGAAGCGAGGCCGATGGCCCGACAACACAATTCGCGTGGGCACCGTACTTATCAACACGGTACCGGACTGGTGGATCGGTCTGATCCTGCTGGTTGTGCTGGGCGGATATCTGGGAATCGTACCGCTTGGGGGGATGTATACAATTGGGGACGGCTCGTTAACCGATCGACTCCATCATCTCATCTTACCGGCAACGGTGGGCGCTATCGGCGGTTGGATCAGCATTTCGCGCATTCTGCGTTTCGAAATTCTGGATGTGCTCAACCAAGATTATGTGCGCACTGCAAAGTCAAAGGGGCTATCACAATATGGTGTTATTACGCGTCATGTCCTGCGCAATGCCATGATGCCGTTTGTCACCGGCCTGGGCGGCATTTTTCTGCTCTTTCTATCCGGTTCACTGCTTTTCGAGATTGTCTTCTCTTGGCCCGGCATGGGACGATTGGCGATCGCCGCAGTGAACGCACGTGATTATCCGCTGATGATGGCCCTCTTTGTCATCAGCTCGTTTCTCGGCATTATCGGCATTCTGATGGTTGACATACTCTACAGTGTTGTCGATCCGAGGGTTCGGTACGAACGATGAGTACAAGTGACCGCACGGCGCCAGCAACGATATCATTGACTCGCAAACGACCTGAGCCGGAGTCCGCCCCGATTATGGAACGCAGCTATTGGAGCATGGTCGGCTCAAGAATCTGGGCGGACAAGCTCATGGTCTTTGGCATTCTGCTAATGACGTTTGTGATCTCCATCTCGGTGGGAGCCCAATGGATCGGTGACAACATTTTGGGCTTCGACCCATTGGACACCAACCTGCGCGAGCGTAGCAAACCACCGACTTGGGCCGACGAATCCTGGCCGATATTCCAGGAGTTTACCAACACCTGCCAAGACGACGGCGGATGTGATTGGTCGCTCTGGGGCAGCATTTTTGCCGTGTCCCGCGTCGGTGTCAGCGAGTGCTTCAGTGCTGGAAAAGGGAATTGCCATTGGATGGGCACCGACCAGGCCGGCCGCGACGTCTTGACCCGCGGCCTCTACGGCGGACGGATTTCGCTGCGTATCGGCATCTGGGTTGCAGTGATCACGTTGGGCCTAGGCGTGACGGTGGGCCTGATCAGCGGCTACTATGCGGCGACATTTATCGATGACATCATCAATGCCATCATCATGACGCTAGGCAGCATCCCGCTGCTCTTTCTGCTCATCATCCTCTCGAGAATCTTTCAGCCTGGACCTGAGGGATTGGCGTTTCTCATCGGCATCTTCAGCTGGATGAGTCTCTCCAGGCTGGTGCGCGGACAGATATTTTCCATTCGCGAGCGTGAATATATCATTGCCAGCCAGGCCGTCGGCAGTTCGAGCTGGCGCATCATGACCCGACACGTCCTACCCAACGTCTCCTCGATCGTTATTGTGGCGGCCATCTTCACCATCGCCGGAGCCATCATCGCTGAAGCCGGTCTCAGCTACCTTGGCGTGGGCATCGGCCCGCCGCGGCCGAGCTGGGGCAACATGATGCAGGGATCACTGGGCAACTTCACCGATGCTCCCTGGCTGGTCATTGCGCCCGGCATCTTCATATTCATGGCGACACTCTCTATCTATCTGATCGGTGACGGTCTAAGAGATGTGTTGGATCCGTGGATGAAGAGTAAGAAATGAAACTAAAACGTGCTGCGTACTGCGTAAGGCCGCTGCAAGAAATTGAATCCCTGTTTGATAATGCTTGCGCAGCGGCTTGCAGGCCGTCAAATAGGGATTTGATTTCTTTGAACGGCCTAAGGTCTCATTGGGTGAGTGGTTTCGGCATTGGTCACTTCAAGGTCTGGCGCGATCTGGCCGCCGTAATGCTGTGTTGCGCGAGATCTTGCACCGTTCCCGAAAGACAAGCACTCCGGCACTTTGGGGCAATTATTCAGGTTCAACAGGATCTCGGGGGGTTGACACATTCGGTAGCGGCTGAAGCCAGCGGTGTTCCCCCTAAGGACAATCCAGGGGAATGACTCTCCCAAAGTCCCCGACACGGCCCAGTTAAAGTCCGGCCTGGATATCCCCTTTGCGGGCCGTGTCGGAGACTTGCGCCGGGGCATCTATTTCTCTGGAACGGCCTAAGATCCGAGAGAGCGATTATTTCCTTACGCAGTACGCAGCACGTATTACCCACCAGAAACGGACAACATCTTGGATCTCTCGGACGCCGTGGACAGGGCCGAACTCGCCACACTAGATGCAGAGTGGGGCCTTCTTGCGCGTGAACATCATGAACTCATCGTAGACCACCCGTTTCTCAGCGGTCCGCAACAGCAGCTGACCAACGATCCGCGGCGGGCAGAGATATGCTATGTGATGCATCAAGGGGACCCTGCTGATGGCCTGCTGCTGCACATCAAGACCATCTACCCCGAAGGCGCCTTTCGACTGCCTACGGGCGGTATCCATCGGGGTGACAGCGTGTTCGATACGCTGGAGCGCGAGATTTTCGAGGAGACGGGGCTAGAGACTGGTTTGGAAGATACCCAGGTGCAGGTTGAGCGCTTGCTGGGCGTCGTCAGCTATTGCTTTCAACATAAGGACCTTGGCGACATCAGTTTTGCCACCTATCCATTTCTGGTGCGAATGCCTAGGGGAGCTGTTTTGGAGCCACAGGATCCAGACGAGATGATTGCCGACTGGCGCTGGCAATCGCGGAGTGAGCTGAATTCGGTCGCGGACTATCTGGAAAATATCGCAGCCGTTGATCCAAAGTGGCGAGATTGGGGGCGATACCGCTCGATCATCCACCGCTTTGTGGCCGACTCAATCTGACTGCCGGTTCCGGTCACCAGCTGCGGGAATCGGTTCGATATTGGCCGCGGTAATTGTGGGTGAAAAACAACTCACAGAGCTCGACAATATCCTCCGGGCTGGCCAGCCAGCGCCAATCCAATACAGTGCTCATTTCAGTGTCAACGACGCCCGGTGTTGTACGCACCCAACTCATCACATAGCCGGTCAATGCAGCGATGTTCTTTCCCATCAGCAATAACATTAGATCTGCGTCGTCGCTATGGTAACAGTTTAGCAGCCATACCCGGCGCACGTCGGCATGAGTAGGCAGGTCCAACAGTGCCTGAAAACATTGGCGATCCATGCCGGGACGAACGTCAATCAGTACGCTGGAGGCCACAAGCTGGCTGCTTGGACTGACCTCCATCTCCAAGTCGAGAAGCATATCCAGATCAGCGCGCCCGCCGAAGCTAAGCATCGTGCGTGTTTCACGCACGCCATCTACATTGCGCACAACATCCAACATAAAATCATTGAAATCAGACAGGTCATGCACAAGACAGGCAAAGCGAAGATCGGCGCGCTGACGTAGCCAGTTCACCCAAAGGGGCGACACAGCATTGCCGCTGTGGCGACGCAAATTGTCGAGCAATTCTTCGCTGGCAATCTCATCCTTGCCACTAACGATATCTGCATCGATAAAGGCCAAAATCGGTTGACCGCTCTCTTGTTCACCGTTCTGCCGATTTTTTGCTTCAGATTGATGTTTCATATTGGTTGACAACCTTGCTATTTATTGGATACCTGTAACTATCTGCATCACAAATCATTGAATCCTGCCTGGTATTGTACTGAGATCAGAGGCATTTGCAACTGGGAGAATTCTGTATGCACCCTGCTTCGTATAGTTTGTTCTCCCCGACGCTGGATGAATTCGACCCAGTCGGTATTGATTGTACAAGATCTCTGATTTTCGCTTGGCAACCCGCCATTGCTTGTGCTAAAATACACAAATATACTGATGAGGTGTACCCGATTCGTCATAATCATCTTAAAATCAGTAGTAGATTCACCTCACTTTTTCTCGCTTTGACCAACCGGAATTAAAAACGATCACAGCATCGGATACGATGTCCATGAGCGCTAAAAACGTTTCGCAATCAAAGAGCCTGGCCGAAAAAGGCAGCATCCCCGACATCGTAATTGGTCGTCTGCCAATCTACCTACGCACCTTGAAACGGTTGATGCAGCAGGGGCAGGAAGTGACCTCCAGTCAGGAATTGGGAGAGCATCTGGGAATCAGTTCCGCCCAGATCCGCAAGGACCTGAGCCACTTTGGCGAGTTCGGCAAACAAGGGACTGGATACAATATCGCCTTTCTCTGTCGACAGCTTGAGAAGATTCTGAAGGTGGACTGTGTCTGGCCGGTGGTGATGATTGGGGCCGGCTATCTGGGCCATGCGCTTGCCAGCTACGACGGCTTTGAAAATCGAGGTTTTCACATCGTTGGCGTCTTTGACAGCAGTGCTGACAAGATCGGCACCACCATAGGATCGCTTTTCGTCGAGCCGATCGAAAAGGTGAACGATTATGTGCAAAAATATCAGTGTCAGATTGCGATCATGGCCGTGCCGGCCGAAGCGGCTCAAGCGGTTGCAGACAGACTGATCGAGGTTGGCATCAAGAGCATCCTTTGCTATGCGCCAATCACGCTGAACATACCCAAGCACATTCGCGTTGAGTACATTGATCCAGTGATTCATTTTCAGCACATGACGTTTTATCTGGAACAGCGTTGCCTGGAGGAATAGCGCGAGCTGTCAACCCAGAAACTACAGAGGCTGTTTTCGAGCAAGGCCTTGTCCACGAGGATACTGGTCCGGCGTACGCCGGACCTTCTTTATTAGCAGGATGAAACGAGCTGCATCCAAAAACGGCACTTGGACAGGGGCCAAACGCAGCGTTTCTCCGCCCAGCGTCTCAATGGCTTTGCGCGCATCCATGAACTCCTGCGGTGCGCTGCTGCCTTTGAAGATGACGGCTATGCCGCTCATACGCACAAGCGGCAGTAGGTATTCGACCAGGGTATTAAGCGGTGCAACTGCACGTGCCGTCACCAGATCAAACTGACCCCGAAATCTATCTTGACGTCCGAGTTCCTCTGCCCGCCCCTGAACCATATGCACGTTTTCAAGCCCCAAAGACTCAGTCACATGCTTAAGAAATGTGATCTTCTTGCCGGTCCCATCGATCAACGTCAAATCGATCTCAGGCACAGCGATCTTGAGCGGCAGACCAGGAAACCCTGCGCCCGCCCCCACATCGACCATTTTTAGAGGCTGCGACAGCGGAGTGGCCAGATTGAGTTCGGTGGCAACCAGGGGCCAGCCCGCAACGCAATCCAGAAAATGCTTGATCTGGACATCATCATAGGCGGTGATGGCCGTCAAGTTGAAACGACGGTTCCAAGCCACCAACTCGCGATAGTAGCGCTCAAACTGGGCCAACTGATCCACTGAAAGGTCAATACCAAACTCTGCACAGCCGTCCTGCAAACGCAGTTGATATTTGTCCGGTGAGAAGACAAAATTCGTCACCAGGCTATCAGCAGATGGGTCTCTCGTCTCAGGTTCATTCATGATAATGATTCTATCATGACTTGACATCTGCGGCACGTCCGATTGACAGCCTATGGGGGTCGAGCATATAATTAACTGGAATAATTCTGATCAGATTCAGAAAAATTCATTGGGCTTTTGAATCGTTTTGAATATCTCGATTTGAGCTTAGATCTATGCTGACCTTCTGTGGCCTAACGACCGATGGCATGTATGAATATCTTGCCGCGATCTACAAACTGAGCAATGGCGACAAAAAGGTGACTACCTCGGCGCTGGCAGAAACGATGCATGTAACGCCGGCTGCGGCCAGCAGCATGTTGAAGCGCTTGGATGAGTCGGGCTTTGTCCAGCGGTCCACGGCAATGGGGATTATTCTATGCGAGCAAGGCCGCTTGGCTGCCCTGCAGCTGGTCCGTCGCCAACGGCTGCTCGAGGTTTTCCTGGTCGAAGTGATGGGCTTCACATGGGATCAGGTTGCGGCCGAGGCACATCGGATGGAGCATTCCATCAGTATCGCCTTCGAAGATCGCATGGATGAACTCTGCAACTTCCCGACCCATTGCCCGCACGGCGATCCGATTCCGTGCAAAGATGGAAAATTGCCCGATGAAGACCTATTGCCTGTCGTCCAGCTGGAACCCGGTCAGCAAGCTCTGCTGCGACGCGTGGGCACAAACGATGCGAGCGTGCTGCGCTATCTTGGACAACTGAATCTAGTGCCCGGTTCCAAGATCAAGTTAATCGATCGCGCGCCATTCAACGGGCCGATCACGTTGCAGGTCGAGAATAGGAGCCATCCCTCGAACGGCGCTCAAGTCGGTCAACATACAGAATCGACGAAGATCCTCGGGAGCGAGCTGGCCGATCAGCTTTTCGTGCTGTCGCCGGGCGAGCCTGAGCTTGAGACGGGCCAGAAGAAGTCGTCATTGCAATCAGGGTAGCAGCAGAGAAGTTAGCAGAAGGATGGGAAAGATAAGTGGCTACACGTCGATATCGCTCTGCGGGCGGAGTCGTTGTACATGAAGACAAAGTCATGCTGTTGGACCGCCCTAGCCGCAATGAAGTACGCCTACCAAAGGGGCATATTGAGGACGGCGAATCACCAGACGTGGCCGCCCTACGTGAGACGGCCGAAGAGGCAGGCTACGACGATCTCGAGATCGTCGCTGATCTTGGCGCTCAAGTCGTTGAGTTCGACTACAAGGGCCATCACTATATCCGTAACGAACACTATTTTCTGATGCGCTTGCGCAGCGAACGCCAGTGTGAGCGAAATCCCAAAGATGCCGCCCAGTTCACTGTCCGATGGGCGTCAGTAGGCTCGGTTCTTGAAGAACTTACTTACCAAGCAGAACAGGATGCTGTTCGCCGGGCACTGGACGAGCTATAACAAACACAAAAAAGTGGTGGACGGGTTAACCCGTCCACCACTTTTTTAATATTCCATACAGCTAGCGTAGCGCGGCAAAGTAGTCACCTACTGTTCAGGACAGCACCATTGCCTGCGCTGATGCCAATCAAACCAACCGATCGGCACTGCTGCTATCTCAGTTCCTAATTTCGATACCGGTAGGTGATTCGCCCACGTGTCAAGTCATAGGGACTCATCTCGACCTTGACTCGATCCCCCAGCAACACACGAATATAGTATTTGCGCATCTTGCCGGACAAATAGGCCAACACTGTATGCCCATTCTCTAGTTCCACACGGAACATCGCATTGGGCAACGTATCAACGATTTTTCCTTCAAGTACGATAGCTTCTTCAGCCATAAAACTCCAGTTTGGAATCCCTTCAATACTTTCGATCAACTTCATCCAGATGTACAGCTACGCAGTCTGCTGTGAGCCACTATCGGCTCAAAGTCACTTCGTGTAACGCGGCGTACGTCGGGCCTTGCGGATCGCCTTCTGTCGCTTAATTCGGCGAACTTCGCTTTTCGATGTGAACCATCGTTTCTGTCGGACGATAGGGAGAATCCGGGCTTCTGCTACTGACTTTCGAAATCGTTTCAGCAGACCTTCCTGAGATTCACCAGGTCGCAATTCTACGCTCATAGTGTTCACCTCCTTATCGCGGCGTATATTTCAAGCACGATGGAAGAGGCTTGAAGAGGTATTCACCTTTGATCCGGTGACTGTTGTTCCTCAATCAAAATCACTCAACAACCATGCAAACAGAACCTGCCAGGGCGTCTAGTCACTCTTGCGCTGACAGGTCTGTAACATTCGAGCTAACAGCATTTAATTATACAGCACGGACAAGGAAAGTGGCAAGAATTACGTCTTGCCCGTTCCTACTCTTCAGAATCGTCCTCGCTGCCGCGATCGGCAACGCCGGCCTCGTCTTCTTTTTCGCTCTCATCCGACTCACCCTCAGCCGGCCCCACAACCCAGGTCACTTCTTGCTCCGCATCATCATTGACCTTCAGTGCCGGGTCCGTTATACCCATATCCTGCAAAGCCTGTCGTCGGCTCAGGCCAATGCGTTGGCGCTGCTGATCGACACGCAAGATCTTTACTTCGATCTCGTCTCCACGTTTGACGGACTTCAGCGGTTCTGCCACAGCGATATCAGCCAACTCACTGATATGGATGAGCCCTTCAACACCCGGCTCTAGTTGGGCAAATGCACCAAAGTCAACGACCCGTGTGATGGTAATCGGCACGATTGTACTCGGGACATATCGATCACCGATGTCATCCCAAGGATTAGGCAGCACCCGCTTGCGGCTCAAGGCGATGCGATGGTTTTCCGGATCGAGACGAATGACCTCTACCTTGGTCATATCGCCAACCTGCAATACGTCGCGTGGATGGTTGACGGGAGCCCAGTCAATTTCACTGACATGCAGCAGGCCGTCTGCGCCACCGATGTCCACAAAGGCGCCGAAGGGGCGAATGCTTCGCACTTCGCCTTCGATAATATCGCCAACTGCCAGCGTCTCGAAAAGCTTCTCCTTCATGGCATCGCGAATCTCGCGTTCAGCAAGCATCTGCGACATCACCAGACGTCGCCGTCGCCGTTCAACTTCGATAACCTTGAGATTCATCTCTTGGTTAACGCGTTTCTCGAACTGTTCGCGGCGCTGATCTTCGTTCAGATTACGCGGCATATCAACAACATGCGACGCGGGGACAAATCCGCGCAGTTGGTTGAACTCAACCGTAAGACCGCCCTTGTTATAGCCGATAACACGATGGACGGTGATTTCACCATTTTCCAGCAGTTCCTGGGCCATGAGCCGATCTTTCTGCTGCTCGGCTTCTGCCATGCTCAGCAAAAAGATGCCTTCATCGTCGGGCTGACGACTGACGACAACGTCAACTATTTGGCCTATATGCAGGGCCTTGACGATTTCGGGTTCCAGGCGCGCCAGGTCGGACTGGGGTACAACGCCATCGCGTTTACTCCCAACGTTCACCAAGATCTCGTTGCCCCGCATCTCGACGATGTTACCTTGGCGAAGATCCCCACGCGTAGGGATATCCATGTCCAAGTCTTCTTCGAGGTAGCGCTCAAACATCTCAAGATCGGCTACTTGATCAGCGCTTTCCGGCTGCGGATCTTCCTCCGCCATCGGCCTGAACTGCTCAATGTCTGACATATTCAAGTCTGCTCCAAGTGCTGGTGGGTGGGTGGCTTGGCGCACGATACGCAAATAGAACGTAGCGCATCTACTACATCCAAGGGTGATACTTTCACTATAGAGTATAACAAAGAGGATCATGCACCGTCAAGGCAAGATTTTTCGCCGGGTTTGAGGCGATTCACAAACGCAAATTTCTACGCAGGTGTTGCCAAAATTGCTCCATGAGCGGGAGCTCAGTTGCGTCAAACCGCGCTTCGGTATAGCGAACCTGGATGAAGGCCCCAGTTAACGCATCCACAGCGACCGGTGTCTCTGCATCGACCGGAAGGGAAGCCACCAATCGTGGAGCATAGGAGTGCGGGGTCTCCGCTTGCTGACGCGCAATGCCTTTCGACTCAGCCTCCTCCAACATAGAGAGATAGTAAAATCGAATCTGTGCATCCGGTTCCAGTTTTCGTTTTCTCCACGAGAACCAACGCCGTCCGCCGCTACGGCCACCCTCTCCGGCACTGCCGGGCATGCGAACGAGATCGCGGCGCCAAACGGTGTACGCCGATGTAGCCTGGCGCCATCGACTGGTTAGCATCTGCCACAGCCAGGTAAGCCAAGTGAAGCGAACACCTTTATCAGTGAAGTAGACATAGGCGGCATAACCGACAATAAGCAATGCAATAACCCAGAAGATAGTACTTCCGGCAATCTCCAGCAGATTTGATGACGCAGTTTCCGCAGCAGGCGGGGGTGCAAACGACGGCATTGGCGGCGGAGGTCTCACTTCTGCATTTTCTTGAAACGGCAACAGCGCCAGTACCAAGGCCACGAGGACGCCAATCAGCTGAAACAGGGCAAATACAATGAAGTAGACGATTCCAACAACGAACGAAATCGCAGCGGCCAGCCAGTAGGTGCCGCCAAAGGGCATTAGGGCCGCAAGTGCGCCAATTACGACAAGAACCACCACTGCATAGGCCGGCCAGTAGCGCAGGATCGTGTCGCGGCTAGGCGTTTGCTCAAGTGCCCACCGTGCACGCAGAATAGCCAGCTGCCCATGGCTTAGCAACATCAACCCAACCAGAAAATAGACGACCACTGCCATGATCACGGCTGGTGCAACGTTTTGGTTCGCGATCGCGACAAAACCACGCCCTGAGAATCCGACGTTGGTGCCGGCGGCCAGCATGACGAGCAGGATCCCGCCGATCACCCAACGGCTTGCAAAGCTGTTCAACAGTGTCTGACGGTCGGTGTAGCCAGGTTGCACCGTCTCTCGATAGAGCGTGCCCGATTCAGCAGCCTTGATTTCATCAGGCCGTAGGGCCATATCCAGGAGTTCACGGCTCATTTCGGTGGCGACAACCCAGGATATAGTGACGACAATGGCCGCAATGATAAATAGCCCATCAAATAGGCTCGCCAGAGGCGTCAGAAACAGTGCGCCTAGTGTCGGGATATCGCCGGTCAGAGCCCAGAGCACCAGACGCGTGAGCAAGATCAGCAACGCAAATTCGGCCATACGATATCCTGCCGTACGGCGCATACGTTGTGATGGCTGGGCCAACCAGGTCGAGGTGACACAGCCGACCAATGCGGCCACAAAGCCCAGAACGATGAGAACCTGATAGACGGGTGGGCCTAACGAGGGTGCAAACCGCTGCAAAAAAGTGAGGAGGGCCACGTTAAGGCAGGTTGCGAGGATGACAATCAGCGTCGGGCGCAATAACGACGACAACCATCCTTGATCGTAGGCAATGCCGTGATCATCCGCCTCACCCGATTCGATTGTCCCTGTACTCTCCGTATCGCCTGGGGCTTTGGGGTTCTGCTGTTCGACGCCTTGGGCCGCTGAACCAAGCTTGGGTGTTTCTGCTTGCGTTACATCCGGCTGGGTATATTCTGAGGCATTCTGCATGGATAGACTCTCGCCGTGCAGGATTAGAGATCATTCCAATCCTGTCAGGTCATCGTTGCCGCCAGTGGTTTGCGGCGCATCTTGTACATCGCATAGAAGCTGAGGCAATAGTAATAGGCCGGATAGCTCAATGAGACCCAAACCAGCCATGAGGGTTGTGACGGGTACCGCACCAGGATAACAATATTCACAGTCATCCAGATGAAGCCAAGCCCGATGGTCAGGCGTGGCAGAATATTGGAGCGGGAAGGATAGATATACTTAATCGGGACAAAGACCATTACACTGAGACCAAATAGAATCAGTGCATTTACCCATGGATCCATGTGCAGCATGAACATGTAGAAGACCACAACGTTCCGATAGGAAGGGAATCCCTTGAAATAGTGATCTTCCGTTTTGGCATCGCTTTGGGAAAACTGATAGGCCGAGGCAAGCAGCACCACAATCGGCACGACCAGTTCCAACTGAACCGGCAGCAATCCAGCCGCGTAGAGAAAATAGGCAGGGACAAAAACATAGTTCAAATAGTCAACAATGTTGTCCAGCAGTGCACCGTCAAAATCAGGCAGTACCCGCTTGACCTGAGCCCCGCGCGCGATGAAGCCATCAAACGAATCGACAAAGATCGCAATGGCCATCCAAACGAACGCACGCCCCCAATTCTGCTGGTTGATGTCGATGATCGACAGAAAACCCCAGATCGCTCCGGTAGCGGTAAACAGATGGACTAGCCAGGCAATCCCCTGCTCTTTGACGGATGGAGCAAGTTCATCGTTTCGCACATCGTTGGTTGCAGTTGTCATGGACCGAATGCTTTCCATGGTAATCACATTTACTGTCTTTCCGCCACTCTCTTTCCGCGGCAGGCGTCAATTTCGAAAATTGTAACATACTTTCTTCTTTTGCCTACCATGCAGACGGAATTTTGCCGCTTCACCCTATCGATATTAGCCAAGCCCCACCAAGATCAACCCGAACGATACAATAATGATGCCCAGCATTTTGGGCCGGTATCTGGGTTCGTGCTGTAGCGTGAAGCCCAGCATCGCGCCAATCGGAATACTTAGCTGGCGAAATGCCGCAACGTAACTCACATCGGTCACGTAGGCCATCGACGCAAGCACCAGGCCATATGTTGTCATTACAATTACGCCCGTCAACGCCCCGGACATCAAGAGAGAACGACTACGCAGAACGGCCTTCAATTGACTACGCCCACTTGGGCGCAGAATTGTTCCCATACCAATCATCATTGCGGTACTGATTGCCTGGAGGGAGATGAATAACAGGGTAATCTCGCGGTTCGAAAGTCGAATGGCAGGCGTCTCCCGTAGCTGCCTCAATGCCTGATCATCAATCAGCGTATAGCCGGTTGTGCCGATGGCCGCAATCAGCACCATCAAATAGACCATCCCAAAGTAGTCTGCCGGACGTACAGATTGAAAATGGGTCAGCGGCAGGAGCACACAGCCCGCCGTGATCAACAGCATGCCCAACAGGCTAAGTGCGCCGATATCGTCCCCGCGTCCCAGTAGGATGCTGATAGCTGCGATCATGAGCACGGGCAATGCTCTCGCCAGCGGGTAGGCCAGCGAAATATCGCCCCTCTGATAGGCTCCGGCCAAACCGGTGAAATAGATCAACTGAGCGACGCCGGTCGCCAATATCAATCCCCAGACCGACCTCGGAATCGACGGAAGGATATCGCGATGCCCAATCAGAAACGGGGACATAATCATTGCCCCCGAAAGCGCCATTACGAAGAAAAAGGCCAGCGATGGACTACGCCGCTTGCTGATGAAATTCCACGACGCGTGCATGAACGCAGAGGTGATGATCAGGATGGCGGCAGTGACGCTCATGACGACGGGACTCTTCCGAATTTCGTTTGTGATTCCAGGCCCGGCAAAGTAAAGTATAAGCGTCGTTCTCTCAACAGTCCGGTCGATACAATCGATGGTAGCACGATTCTCCAAAGGAGGAAAAAGGCGTATGGCAACCATGAGCCCCAAAGTCTTGGACGAATTCGTCGAAGCAGATCGGCATGCGATTCTGGCGACCAATCGCAGTAGCGGCCCGCCTCAGTTGACGCCGGTCTGGTATCTGTACGAGGATGGCCGATTCTATGTCAGCGCCGTCGACAGCACGGTCAAGGTTCGCAATCTGCGACGCGACCCGTCGATCACGCTCTGCATCGATGGCTGCCGTGGTGATTCTCGCTACGTCGTCGTCTCCGGCTCGGCCACGCTGATCGAACCCGGCCAAGGAATCCAGGCCGAGATGCGCAAACGCATCATTCGTCGCTATCAATCCTCCGACCAAGAGACTGAGCGCTACTACGAAATTGCCAAAAAGAACCCAGCAGTACTGATCGTACTTGAGCCAAAGACGATCATCAGCCAGGATTATTCGTAACAGTCTGCTCCAACGTTCGACAAGAATGGGCGCAGATAAACGCAAATGGATGCAGATGGAGATGAGTAGGGACAATCGCTGCCCTTCTTCCGTGCGCTCTGTGCATTCTCCGTGCCTCCGTGGTGAAAAACTCACACGCGAACACTACCCACCATGAAGGGAACCACCATCATGTCTGTCCTGCTCGAACCCGGCATCAAGCTGTCGATTCACATTCCCGCGCAACCGTCCGAAGAAGAGCTCATCTTTATTCAACAATTGGGCGTCGATCATGTCTATGCCTGGGTGCCGGAGAAACAGTCCACCGTTGCCGGGTTGACGGCTCTGCGTGAGCGGGTGAACGCCTTTGGCCTAACGCTCTTCAACGTCGGCTGCTTTGAACTGGGCAAGTCGCCCAACATTCACCTGGCCACGCCGCAGCGCGACCATGACATCGAGCGCTTCAAACGTTTCATCCGCAACCTGGGCGCCGCCGGCATCCATACCACCACCTTCACCTGGGAGCCGGATCAGGTGTGGAGCACAGAGCCGCAGCCTGTGCGCGGCGGGGCGGTTGCCCGCGCCGTGGACATGGACGTGCTCAACCAGCAAGATCTGACCCACGGTCGGATCTACACCCAGGACGAGATCTGGGAAAACTATACCTACTTCATCAAAGAGATCATCCCGGTGGCCGAGGAGGCAGGTGTGCGGCTGGCACTGCACCCCAACGATCCACCGGTCGAGTCCATCGCGGGTATACCATGCCTCATCAACAGCTTCGAGAGCTACCAGCGCGCCTTCGAGATCGGCAACAGCGACAACCTGGGCATGGAGTTCTGCACGGGCTGTTGGCTGGAAGGCGGCGACGACTTCGGCGATATGTTGAAGGCCATCAACACCTTTGGCGAGCAGGGCAAGATCTTCATTGTCCACTTCCGCAATGTGACTGCTCCATTGCCACACTTTGTCGAAACCTTTGTAGACGAAGGCTACTTCGATATGTATCGAGCTATGCGAGCCTTCCAAGAGGTCGGCTACGACGGTACGATGATCCTGGATCACTCGCCCACCTTCACGCCCGATGCCGGAAAAGGGGCGTCAACAGCCTACGCCATCGGCTACATGCGAGCCCTGCTTGAACGCGCGAGAGAAGAGATTGGCTAAGGCGAATCCAAAGAAATAACGATCCACGAAGGACACAAAGAAACACGAAGAAGGCTGATATTTGTGGAAATTTGTAACCCTTCGTGGATAAATATTTTCCTGCATTGGCCCTAGGCTTTAGCCAGCGAACAAATAGGACACGGATCATCAAACCCGCCAAGAGATTGAACCCCAAGGGAATTTCGGAAATGGATCAGATCGCAATCATCTCGGATATCCACAGCAATCTGCTGGCCTTGGAGACTGTCCTGGCGGACATATGCGCACGTGGCATCGATACAATCTATTGCCTGGGCGATCTGGCGGGCAAGGGGCCGGACTCGACTGAGGTTATCGATATCTGTCAAGAAGCGTGCACGACGGTCGTGATGGGCAATTGGGATGAAGACATCGTCTCACTTGACCTGGAAACGCTCATCGACAAGGGCTGGGATCGGCCGGGTCATTTGGCCTGGCAGCGGGAACGGATCGGCCGGGAACGACTATCCTACCTGGCCGGCCTGCCCAACACAATCGACCTAACCGTGAGCGGCAAACATGTGCGCCTTTTCCACGCCTCGCAACAGGGCGTCTTCCAGCGGGTTCTCTTCTTTGATGAGCCGTTCACGCTGCGGGCCATGTTCGAGAACACGCCATTCACAGGCTATGCCCGGCCTGAGCCGGATATCGTCGGCTACGGAGACATCCACCACGCCTACATGCTGCCTGTGGAAGGGAGGACGCTCTTCAACGTCGGCAGCGTGGGTAATCCCATGGACTACATCACGCTGGCCGGATACGCGATCCTAAAAGGGCACTGCAACAGCACGACGCCCGGACCCGTCTCCATCGAGATCGTTCGTTTGCCCTATGACATTGACGCCTCACTGGAACGCGCCAGAAGTGCCGAAATGCCGGCTCTGAGTGAATATGAATTTGAGTTGCGTACCGCAAACCACCGTTCCCAGATGAGGGGTTGAGCCCAGAAGTGCTAGAATAGCAGCAGATCGCACTTTTTGCTGACGAAAGTCGAAAGGAAACCACCATGGCAAATGAACGCTCAAGCAAACGAACTATTGTCGGTCGACTGGGCAGCGTCGCGCTGGGCGGCGTATCCATTGTGGGAGACACCATGAGCGACGTAGTTGAAAGCGGCGTGTCAACGGCCACCAACGTGACCAAAGGGGCACTCAGAGTCGCCGATGTCGCCACCAAGCCCGTTCGTGTTCCGCTCAGTGTCATGGGCGTGACCGATAGAGTGATGACCCCCGTCGAGGCGGTGGGAGATCGCGTTGGGTTGACTGTGAGCACGTTGGATGAAAAGGGGCAAGACTTCCTGAATCAGGGCGCCGGATTTGCGATCGGGCCGGTCAGCGGCATCATCGATGCCGTTCTCGAATATCTCCAGGACAGTCCACAGGTGGACCGGCTGATTCGGGCGCAGATAGATCGGGTCATTCCTCTGCTGGCATTCCACCCTGGCGTGGTGGACTTAGTGCTGAGGCAGATGGAACAGGTCCTTCCGGAGCTGGCATCCAGTCAGCAGATCCAGGATCTGATCAAAGCCCAGGCCGGCCTATACCTGCAATATCTCCAGGAACATCCAGAGGAACTGGAGGAGTTGGTCCGTGTCCAGGGCGATGACTATGTCGACTACCTCAACCACTATCCGGCTGCAGTCCAAACGCTGATTCAGGGCCAGAGCCTGGGCATGGCCAGCGAGGTACGCGATGAATTGCGCGAACGTACGGTAACCGGGGATTCGATTGCCGATATCATCGTTCGCAGTCTACTTCGCCTGACACCGCAGGACGAGCTTCCGCTGCCGCCGGAAGATGTCCGACGACGGGCGGAATATGGACGACTCCCATCCGATTTTGTTCAGGAGCACACCTATGGCCTCAAGTAACCGCACCATGATGGGCCAATATGCCGGCCTGGTAACACGTGGCACTGCGCTAATCGTGGATATCGTTATCGTCAGCCTGGCGGTCATCATCATCAACTGGGTGATCTCTCTGCCGGTCACCTATTTTCTCAATTTTGATCTATCCTCGTGCGGCACGGAGCAGGCAAGTTTCCAGAATCTGGCCTTCATCTTCTGCACGAGTGTCAACATACTCTGGTTTCTGGTGACTGTTCTAACGCCGCCGATCTATTTCGCTGTGTTGATTTCAATTGCCGGCCAGACGATCGGCAAATATGTGATGGGCGTGCGCGTCGTTCGCATGGACGGTGAGCGCATGACCATCCCGCTCAGCATCATACGATGGCTGGGCTATTTCATCTCAGCCATTCCGTTGGGTTTCGGTTTTTGGATAGTGTTGACCGATAGGGAGCGGCGCACCCTGCATGACCGTTTGGTGGGAACCTGTGTCATCTATTCATGGCGTGCGCGACAGAATGAGTTTCTGGTGGATCGGGTCTATCGCTGGTTTCACAAGGGCGCCCCAGAGCGAAACGCACGTGCACTACCGACACTGAGCACCGCCTACGATATCGTTGCCATCGCGCTGCCAAACTACAGCCGCTTGCAATCCATGTTGAATCTGCTGCAAAATGCGGTCGATCGCGGTGAAGTCGTGGTCGTCAACACCGCAGTCTTGGCCAAAGACGCGTACGGGGATCTCGGTGTTGTGGGCGTGAGCGACCTTGCCGTGGGCAACAACGATCTGAGCATGATCGATGCCACCTTGAACATCCCCTTAGCACAGCTCACACAAATTCAGAACGAGATGCCTTCTGACAGCTTCATCATCATTGCGCTGCTTTTGGACGAATATGCGTCGGTACTCACCGGCCTCGTATCCAAACGCACACCGGCCATGATCCGGGTCTATGACGTAGGCGCGAATCCAGAAACACTGACGGCTCCAGACGGTACGCCCTTGCACAAGGCGGCACATCCCGCTGGCGCTGCATCTACTCAGGCCGTTCCAAGGAGTTGATTCCTCCAAAGTCGCCGGCACGGCCCAGTTGAAGCCTGGTCTGGATATCCCGCTCGTGGGCCGTGTCGGGGACTTGCGCCGGGGCATCTCTATCTCTGGAACGGCCTAAGGCCGTTCAAAGAAATCAAATCCCTATTTGACGGCCTGCAAGCCTCTGCGCAAGCATCATCAAACAGGGATTCAATTTCTTGCAGCGGCCTTAGGCACGATTTGTCCGACCGCCTATCTCACAATGACTAGCTCACGCAGTTGTTCTACGGTCTTGGCCCCGATTCCCGGAACACGCGCCAGTTCGTCGACAGCATCATAGGGCCGATTGTCCACGATTGCCTGAGCTTTGCTTGGGCCGATGCCGGGCAGCGTCTCCAGTTCAGCCAGGCTGCCGGCGTTGATGTCGATGCCCTGATTTTTCGAGCTGCCCGACCCATTCTCAGGGCTGACGGCATCAGCAAGGCCTGACACCCCGGCAGGCGGTTCGCCGAATCGAGTTGCAGCCTCGCCGGCGGCAGCGTCTTCCGGCGATAGAATGCCCGGCGAGGCAACAGACGGCACATGCACCTGCGCCCCATCCCACAGCTTCTCAGCCTGATTCACGATCACAGCGTCGGCATCTTGAGTCAGCCCACCCGCACTTTCGATGGCGTCCCCTACGCGCGCGTCCGCTGCCAACAGATAGAGACCTGGAAAGGAGACAGCCCCGCTGACAAATACCGTCATGGGCGCGGGTGTCGCGGTCGGTGCAGGCGTATCGGTCGGCGATGGCGTTGGGGGCGGCTGAAGCACAATCGGCGGCGGGTCCGGCTTTCGCAACAGGAAGAGACTTCCACCAATCAAAATCACCGTCATCAATACGCCGAGAGTGAAGGAGAAGAGATGGAAGCTCGCAGTGGCAGACAGAACCATTGCAGGATCGTCGGTTTTGGCCGCTGATTTGGAGTGGACATCCAAGCTGGATGAGACAGAATTCGGGGGATTCATGGTCTCTCTCAACAGGTGATTAGGTTTTCAGAAAGGTCAACTGGCCACAAGTATAGCGCGGAGCATTGGGAAACGCAACCTGCTTTTTTGTCAACGAAGAACCACGAAACCTGACCTAAACCGAAGTTTCTACGAAATCATGGTTTTCATTGGCGACCGCCTCTGCCTTCCGTACTTCGTCAGGCTCAGTACAGGCCAAGCTCAGGCATCGGCTACCCAGAGGGCGCAGGCTGAGCCCGGTCTCTACTGAGCTTGTCGAAGTATCGAAGCCGGGTCTATCATAACCGCCGGAAAAACTATCGTTCTCGTTGTGCCCTCAGTTTAGCAGGCTGTCAGAGTGACGAAAAAATCAGCCGCAGATGGGCGCAAATAAGCGTAGATGGAAAGAGCTTTTCCTCTGTGCACTCTGTGATTCCTCCGTGCCTCTGTGGTGAAATAAACCCTTTTTGCAGTGGACTCATCAGCTTTCTCTCTGACAAGCGGCTAGGTCGTTGTTATTCAGAGACAGCGAAGCGCATTGATCGGTATTTGACCATGACATCAAGCGACGCCATTTCCTGAGCTCAGTACACAGTAGATTGCATGGCAAAGTCTTCAAGGTAACACCAAAAATGACCGCATTTTCGTCTCTTGCCTGAAAACGAACTAAACTCCTTGCGCACAGCCTTTTGAAGGTGCTATAATCTACGTATCATCGCTGACAACATTCATGCATCAGGATAATTTCATGACTCCTCCCCAAAAGCAACCGGCTGCAGCATCCCCAGAACCGTTGGAATCACCTGAAAGCACAACCTTTCAGGATGAGCAGATGCAGAAACGCATGTCAATCGGTCTGTCTGCTCAACGCTCCACTGCAAAAGCCGCTCCTCAGCGGCCGCCGGATGAGGTAGCGTCGAATCGAACTCAGTTGTGGACTTTGACTGGCGTGGTTACCGCAATTATCATCGCTACCCTCTTGCTGGTCTTTGCAAAAGTGGCGGATGCGCCGACTTCATGGCCCTGGGTGATTCGGAGCTTCGCCGGCGGTGTAGCGCCGGCAGATCTCTCGGAAAGCGACCTCAAGGGCTATCTCTTGTTGGCAGGCAGTGATCTCAATCAGCCGAATAGTACGGTTGCGACAGCGGACCGACCCGGCGCCTACGTCATGGGACATGTCTCAGATGAGGGTCTCTATCGAATGCGTCTCTGGCCCAATAATATCGCCTGGTCGGTCCTGGCGACCAATTGCTCTTCCCGCGCCTATCACATTGAGACAGAGGCAATCGTCGCTCCAGAGTCTCCTTCGGGCTATGCGGGTCTCGTTGGGCGCTATCAGAATGAAAGCACTTTCTATCTGTTCCATGTTGATGGCGCCGGCGCCTATGAAGTGCTATCGGCACAGGACGGCGTGTGGAGGGTCGTACAGGCGAGACAAGTTGAGTCGATCATCAATCCTGCAGGCGTGGCCAATACGCTCAGTCTGCAGGATGATGGTGAAGCAATGACATTCGCAGTCAACGGCCAAGTCCTCTATCAGACGAGTTCTCCAGCATTACCGACCGGCAGTACTGGTCTAGCCGGTCGCGCAGGCGGCGAACCGGCGGAAGTGAATTTCGATTCGTATCGACTATACGCTCCATCTTGTGCCGGCGGAGCGACTGAGTAGCCTGGTGACGGCTCTTATCGAAATTTATCGAGTGAGATTACATGAGTCAGGAAGTACGCCAAGAGCAATTCTTGCAGGCCATTGCCGCAGATGTTGATGAAGTCGTTGAAGACATCGTCTACCGATTGCTGCCCAAAGATGAAGAATGGCTGGTTGATCTGGCGTATGCCGGCGATGCCAATCAGCGTTGGTGGGCAGTGCGTGCCCTGGCGCTTTGCGGTTCGGGCGTCTGTCTGCCCACGCTGACGGAACGGCTCAATGACCCGGATGCCGGCGTGCGAGCAGCAACGTTGCTGGCATTGGCCCATCTCCACGATCGTCTGTCCGCTGAAGTGCTTCAACCGGCATTTGCGCCCATGGCAAACTGCCTGGCAGACGATGAGGGGTACGTTCGCCAGGCCGCGACTGACGCCCTGGCCCTCTGTGGCGACGATGCCGTCGACAGTGCTTGCTGACGTTCTGGCCGGCAAACATGATGGCGCTCGCACCCGGGCGACTGCATCCCTACGCAAGATCGCGACCATGAAAGCAGCGGCAGTTCTCTACCAGCACCTCAACGATCCGAACTACCTCGTGCGTTCATACGCCTATGAAGCATTGGACGAAATGGGCCTCCTGGAGAATCAACTTCTCATTCTCTGACCGCCTCTCCTTCTTCCCGATTGAGCTTCAGTGATTCCACCGCAAAAACAAAAACGAGCCACAGACAAGGAGCCGATTTCCACAGGTAATTTACAGATGGCCAGCGTAATCTCAGTATCATCAGTTTCTTATGCTTGAGAAGCACCCTCAGACGCTTCAGCCCAGCCGCTGTGGCGGCTTTTCGCGGCTAGCACAGGGATTCATCCCGGCATCTAAAATGTCAACAGAACCTAGCAACTGGATTGTCAAGATTGGGGCACTTGCCTGTTCCATGCTATAGTTAATGCTGTTTTTGTTGGGAAATTGCATGACCATTCAGACAGATCCTAATCGTTTTACTATTGGCGCAGTATCGTATCTATTGTGGACAAAAAACTACCATGACTTCCAGCAAGTTGTCCGATAGTCAACTATCCCCGGCACGGTCGACCAAGACGTGGTTCAACTCGAAACCGTTCCCGTCTGTCCTTTTCATTCTTGTGGCCTTTGGTCTGCTCTTGTTACTTGCCGGGTGTGGCCAGGCGACTGCCTCCCAGAGCGCTGCCGCGCCGGCAGGAATCAGCACCGACGACCTGGTGGCCGATATCGATGATTATGTTTTCCCGACACCGACGCCGACCCCAGAGCTTCCTGAAGATAGCTTCGTCGTGATCAGCACCGGCGGCGCACGCGCCAATCTGCGCGGCGGCCCCGGCACCGACTACGATATCATCAGCAAGGGATATCCTGGCGAGACCTATGAAATTGTCGGCAGGAGTGAGGACGGCGAATGGTGGGAAATCTGCTGTGTCGCCGGCCCTGATGACGGCGAAGGCGAAGCGACGGTGCCGGTCTGGGTTGCCACGAGTGTAGCCACAACCGACGGCGCGGCTGAGGCCATTGCTGCCGGCGGACCGCTGTTGGCCAACGATGTCGAAGCGACATGGTTACTTGAATGGCAATGTGGTTCCGAACGCTGTTCTGTCAGTGAATGTGCCGCTGAGGTCAGCGCCGCGGGTGGAGAATCGACCACGCCGCAGTGGATTCCCATCGAGCACCAGGTTGTCTGGGAAGACGCATGTTTCCCCGCCGATAGCTGGGCGTTCGAAGTCGATGAGTATACCGGCGAAGAACGCACCGGTGAGTTCACCGACAATTTCCTCTACCGATATTGGATCGGGGCTGCGCCCGGTGAGGCCAACGGGGTCGTCGAGTTGGACGATGGTCGCAATGTTGCGGTCTGGTGCTCCGGACCCCACAGTCTAGAGATCAGCGAAGGCGAAGGGTGGACGACTGTCTACGAAGGCGAGACCTGCCATGACACACGGACGGGCCTGCTTGTGTTGCTAAACTACACCAAGCGTTGGCTCTTTACCGGTGAATTCGACGGCCACACCTACGATCGAGCGTACTTCGGTGACAGTGAAGCCTTGCAACAGACGTTGGACGATACCAGCCTAGAGTTGTTGCTTGTGGACCCGGTCAACTAGCCGTATCTTACTTCCAGCCCGATAGACAGCGCTATGTAGAATTAAAGAGGGGCCCACTTCGAATCGAAGTGGGCCCCTTTCTTGTTCAACAGGAGCTCAGGAGGTGGGGCAGGTTTCCCTGCCCGGCCTTTAGCCGGGCAGGGAAACCTGCCCTACGAATTCCTGTCAGCACGTTGAAATCCCAAGGAACCTTCTTTTTCTCCAAGATCGGTTAGTGTCTTATCAATGCTGACTTGAACAGAACCTCCGGGAGGATACTGTTGCAAACCGAGCTACAGTGGTTGAGCCCTCCCGGAGGTTCAATCGATCATTTTGCGCTTGACGTGACACTAGGCCGGTGCTTGGCCCACGATCCCCGTCTGGTCCAGTGGCTGAAAGGCCAACTCATTTAGGTAGGCATCCAGGTCTGCCTTGGCACGGTCGGCGTAGGCGGCGTAGCGGTCACGCTTGCCACGTACCCGTTGCGGCAGATCGGCCAAAATGCCCATGTTCGCCTTCATCGGCTGGAAATCTTTTGGCTCGGCATTGGTGATGTAGTGGAGCAGAGCACCCGCCATGGTGGTAGACGGCGGTTCAAGCAGCGGTTGTCCATCCAGCAGACGCGCCATGTTGATGCCTGCAAGCAGACCACCCATTGTGCTGCCCACATAGCCCTCGGTGCCGGTGATCTGTCCAGCGAAGAACAGGTCGTCTCGCTGCCCAAACTGTAGCGTTGGCCGCAGGAGCGTCGGACTGTTGATGAATGTGTTGCGATGCATCTGACCCAGCCGCACAAATTCGGCTTCTTCAAGCCCTGGAATCAGTCGCAGCGCCTCAGCTTGTGCGCCCCAGCGCATGTTGGTCTGGAAGCCGACCATGTTGTATAGAGTGCCCGCCACATTGTCCTGGCGGAGTTGTACAACTGCATGGGGACGGCGCCCGGTGCGCGGATCGGTCAACCCGACGGGGCGCATCGGCCCAAATGCCAGCGAATCTCTTCCGCGTGACGCCAGCGTTTCGATAGGCATGCAGCCCTCGAAATAGCGCTCCAACTCTTTGTCTGCACCCTTGAGCTCAATCTTGGGCGCATCCAGTACAGCCTGAACAAACGCCTCGTAGGATTCTCGATCAAACGGACAGTTGATGTAATCGCCTTCCGACTCGCTCTCAGAATCGCCTTGGCCGTTGCCCTGATCTTGGCTACGCCCATATCGACTCTGGCGAAAGGCGATCTCCATGTTGATGCTTTCAGCATTGACGATGGGCGCCATGGCGTCGTAGAAGTAGAGATATTGCTGGCCGGTTAACGCTTGGATCTGCTCAGCCAATGTCATGCTGGTCAACGGCCCGGTGGCCACGATGGCGGGACCATCGGGAATGGCCGAACACTCTTCTCGATGAATGTGGATATTGGGATGGTTCGACAGCGCGGCTGTGACATCCTCGGCGAATTCATCGCGGCTGACGGCCAGTGCGCTGCCTGCAGGCACAGCATTGCGGTATGCCGTGTCGATGATCATGCTGCCCAATTGCGCCATCTCGTTCTTGAGAATGCCCAATGCCCGGTCGGGCAGGATGCTGCCCATGGAATTACTGCAGACTAGCTCAGCCAAGCGGTCGGACGTGTGCGCTTCGGTCTTGCGCTCAGGTCGCATCTCGAACAGATGAACCTCGATGCCGCGGTTGGCCATCTGCCATGCTGCCTCGCTACCGGCCAGCCCGCCGCCGACAACCGTTACTTGTTTCATCCTCATCCTCCTTGGCCAGGATTCCAGAGAGCTTCTCCGGCCGCCTAATATCTGAGAGCGTAAGCTGGTGATTCTATCAGAGACGATCGAACAACGCCAAAACAGTAGGCGGTACAGGCCAGGTGATCTGTCCCCTGAATCTGAATAACCTGTTTCCCAGTGAATTGTCGCCCGTGCTATACTTGAAGTTCATCCATACTTTCGTCAAAAAAGCGGTGGAAACCATGAAAATCAACCCTGTCGATATCATCGTCAAAAAGCGGGATGGCTTGGCTCTGTCTTCCGCTGAAATCAATGCCTTTGTTGGGGGATTCTCAGTGGGAGAGATTCCGGACTATCAGATGGCTGCCTGGGCCATGGCTGTCTATTTCCAAGGGATGACAGAAGCTGAGACCACCGACTTGACGCTGGCAATGGCAGCCAGCGGCGACCAGCTTGATCTGCACGGATGCGTATCACCGGGGGCCACAATCGTTGACAAGCATTCAAGTGGCGGCGTCGGTGACAAGACCACGCTGGCGGTGGGGCCGATTGTGGCGGCCTGTGGGCTTTCGGTGGGCAAGATGAGTGGACGCGGGCTGAGCTTCACCGGCGGCACGCTGGATAAACTGGAGAGCATCTCCGGCTGGAGTTCGGATATCAGCGAGGCACATTTTTGCCGTCAGCTACGAGAAGTGGGACTGGTGGTCGCCGGGCAGACGGCCAGGCTTGCACCGGCAGACAAGCACCTTTATGCCCTGCGCGATGTGACCGGCACTGTGCCCAGCCTGCCGTTGATTGCGGGCAGTATCATGAGCAAGAAGCTGGCCGCAGGCGCCGACGCAATTGTGCTGGACGTAAAATGCGGTCATGGGGCCTTCATGGAAACACGTGAGCAGGCTCGGCAGCTTGCCGAGCTTATGGTCGCGATTGGGACGCGTGCCGGAAGGCGGGTCTCGGCACTGATTACGCAGATGGAGCAACCGCTTGGCGTGGCCGTCGGCAACTCGTTGGAGGTGGCTGAAGCCATCGAGACGCTGCATGGCCGGGGGCCGGCAGACTTCCAGGAGTTGGTCGAAGCGATTGCAACGGAGATGCTAATTTTAGGTCAACCTCAGGCGACTGCGATGACTGAGGCGGATGCCTTGGGCCAGGTGCGTGCCGTCATCGATTCAGGGGCCGCCTTTGCCAAGTTTGCCGAGTTTGTGGCTGCACAAGGCGGCGACCTCGCTCAGGTCGAGAACCCGGCCTTGCTGCCACAGGCCCCTGTGCAGCTTCCTGTGATCGCAGAACAGGAAGGGTATGTACAACGGGTCAACGCGCGTGACATCGGGCTCGCCGTCGTCGGCCTTGGTGGCGGGCGGCAGCAAAAGGATCAGGCGGTTGAGCATTGTGTCGGCTGTCTTGTCGAGCAGAAAGTGGGCGCACAGGTCAGGCCTGACAGCGTACTCGGCGTCATCCATGCGTTGAACCTGCCAATGGCCCATGCAGCTGCCGCAAGTCTTCGAGACGCCTACTTCATCGGCACTACGCCAGTGGAGCCGTTGCCCATCGTCTATGAGCGCATTGTGGCGTCTTGACGCTACGCCTTGGGCCTACCCACGGTGTTGACCACGGTGTTGACCACTGTGTCGGCCCCTATGCCTACAGACAGCAACTTGTGGCCTGCGGTTTCATAGGTCCGGCTATTTGGATTCGCGGATTTCGGCATCGACCGTAAATTGCGATTGTAGTAGTGAGCAACCTCTATCTACAGAGTCTCCATTGGCTCATATACACGTTCGATTTACACTGCGGGGGTCGTTGATATGACGACTCCTGTATAGTTTTCGTTGGTGTCTATGCTGGACCGCCATGGCCGTGCAGCGCAGAGTGCGATATCGAGTTCGGGCGCACCCTTGTCCATTTTGTCCATCACGATCCCTTCATCAGTCTGCATCTGCTTCAGCGGCTTGCCATCAGGACCAATCAGGCCTGACATCATCATGTGGGCACACTCAGAAGGGACAGACAATCCTACCCAATAATTATGAATTGCCGCGTATGCGCGCGCTTTTGTGTAGAAAATCTCGTCGACAGGATAGGCCGAAAGCAAGAGACAATCCACGCCAAGCTGGTTGTATTCTTTGAACAGGGCTGGGAAATTAATTTCGATACAGATGACGCAACCGAATCGAAAGCCATCGATATCAAAAATCACAGGCTCGACTCCGGGCGTGTAAAAGCGGGTCACCTCTGTATTCGAGCAGATTCGTTTGTCGTAACGATTGATAATCCGCCCTTGATCAGAGATGATGTACAGACTATTGTGTGGCCAACGCGGGGACGTCAAAGGATGTGCCGAGCCCAAGACGACCCATATATATAGCTCGGCAGCAAGATTTGCTATGGTTTCGATCTCATTTTGGATGATCTGCCTATCGACTTCCGCCCAATCTTGTATCGGATGTTTTGCATAGCCCGACAGCGCCCCCTCCGGGAATTGGATCAGCCGGGCACTGCCTAAAGCAGCTTCGCGCATTAACACTCGTACTCGGCTACCGTTCTTGTGCACATCCCCAGTGATGGGCATTTGGGCAATGGCGACACGAAATGGCTCGGATCCCTCGGTTACATGCATTAACATCTTCTATCGACAGCCCTAATGTACTCGCGTACAATCAGAGCTGACCACTTTTAGGCGATTCATTGCGCCAGGATCACCAAGCACGGTTGGAACTCACCTGTGGCTCCGGCAGCCCTGTCTGGACGGTCTCCTTACCAATCAGTCGTCCCTCGTTCATGGTGGATCTCTGAATAGACCTCGGCCGTGCGTTGCGCAATTCGATGCCAGTTGTATTGTGTGCGCACTCGATAGGTTGCCCATCGGCGGCGCTGTCCCGCCTGTTGTGGAAATCTGAACAGCTGATCGACGGCCCACGCAACGCTTCCCGGGTTGTTGGGAATGGTAGTCAATCCAGTCTGCTTGTGTCTGACGACTTCACCGAGGCCCCCTGCATCGCTGGCAATGACATTGCAGTTGAGCGCCATGGCCTCCAGGGCGACGATGCCAAACGGTTCATAGAGGCTGGGAAAGACTGCGGCGTCGACGACCTGATAGATGCAATCGCGTTTGGCGTCACTGATGAAGCCGAGGATCGAAGTGGCCGGCTCAATGCCTAGGCGCCGCGCCATGGGCAGCATCTCCTGGCTGTTCTTCCCGGCGATGAGCAAACGTGTATTGGGGTATTTGTCGAGAATCATCGGCATCGCCCGCAGCAACACCTGCAATCCCTTTTCATAGACAATTCTTCCCACGAAAAAGAGCAGCCGTTCTCCGTTGGGAGCGTACATCTGGCGCATTTCTCGGATATCACTCTGCGTGCAGCGTGTCAACTCCTTTGGATTCACACCGTTGGGAATGACCTCAATCTTGTCGGGCGGTGTACGGAAATAGGAACGCAACTCCGTCACCATATAGTCGCTACATACAATCACTCGCCATGCTTCGAAGCAAGTGCGCCATTCCATACGATCGATCTGATAGTTGTGATATCCGGGCAGATTGCCCTGGTGGCGACCCCGTTCGGTGGCATGGATGGTATTGAGCAGCGGCACCTTAAATTCATGCTTTAGCACGATGCCGGCCTCGCCGGTCAGCCAGTCGTGGTTGTGTATCAGATCGTACGGTTCTTGCTCAAATAGACGGCGTCCCTCTGCTATCAGGGACTCGTTGTTGGCCACGACGCTGTTGTAAAGATCGAGCGGATTCATGGGTGGGGTGTCAACCCGATAGATTGTGGTGAACGGATTTAACACTTCGACGGCCGCGCCGGCAGCGGATCGCGTCGTCAACACATCAACAATCAATTCGCCGTCTTCACAGGGCAAGCCGCCCAGATGCGGCACTAACTCGGCGACATGTTTGCCCAAGCCGCCAACGACATATGGCGGGAATTCCCAAGAAATAATGAGTACTCGCATAAATGAGATCCTCGTTGAACTTGACGAGCAACGCGTTCACGACAGCGGTTGGCTCAAGATGCGAGCCCAGACCAACTATCACGGCGGCAACGGCATGCTTGTTCCATCATCGCTGAAGGCAAATGTCTGAACGATCCAATCGTCTTCAGCCATCGCCTCTCCAGCGGTGAGCTCCTCTCCGGTACCCGCTTCGCCCGCAACGGCTCTGCTTGCAGCCACCGTCGCCCGGTAGATTTGATACGCGCTGGGCGAGGCTAGGGATGGGTCAGAGAATTTATTATTATACGCCACATCGACCCATGTTACCCAATGAACTTTTTGCATCGACTTTGCATGTTCAGCAAAAACAGGATCTTCTCCCTGCGGCCCGAGCCAGAACGGAATACCGGGAAAACGACTGCGCAGCTCGTTGAGGAATGCAGCTCCATCGGCTGCCGATCCCATCCAGAAGAGGGCGTCATTTGGGGTCAAATCATCAAAATCTCGTATCGAGGCGACGCCAACGCCGGCAATAGCAGACCATTGCTCATCGCTCAGATCGGGCCAGCCGGCTCTATCGCCTGCCATTGCCAGACGCATCGCGCCGTCCCTCTTTGCCTCTGCGGCTACGACGCGCACCAATTCGGTAGCCCATTCGTGAGATGCAATCGGATCGGCAAACCCCCCGTCCGGATCGATGGCGTACGGCACGATCCAGACGACTGGTTGGCCATCAAGAAGATCAGCGACTTCCGCAACCATCGCAGGATTCAGCGGGCCGATGATGGCTTTCACGCTGTCGTCGCTCAGCAACTTCTGGATCGCACGTCGTGTACGTTCAGAATCGGCAGTGCCGTCCAAGGCAACCGGCAACAGATCAATGGCATCCGATGGGTTTTCATCAATCGCCATGCGCGTAGCCCCCAGCGCAGCATATCCACTGCGCCGATAGAGCCCTTCAAAGGGAGCGACCAGACCAATCTTGGCGACAGGGCGAATAGGCGTACAGGCAGTGGTAAGCAGTGATATCAGCACCAGCAAAACAAGGAACGAAGAACGAAGAACGGTGGAAGACGAGTTGAGCGTCTTCCACCGTTCTTTGATCCTTGATCTTTGACCTCTTGCAAAAGCCACGTTTCGTCGCTCCTACTGATAACCGTAGATCAGCAAGTTCTGCTCGTGTTCGGCCAACGTCTGGGCAAAGACATGACGACCGTCCTCGCCGGTGGCCACAAAGAAACAGTAGATACTCGGGTCAGGATTGCGGGTCGACTCGATGGCGCTTACGCCCGGGTTGGCGATGGGATTGGGCGGCAACCCTTCATTCAGGTAGGTGTTGTAGGGGCTGATGACCTGGGCATATTCCTCAATGCTTTCGGGCTCCCACCACCAGTTACCGACCACGCCGCGGGCATATTGCACCGTCGGGTCTGCCTGGAGATAGCGGCCACCCACATCCGGACAGGAGGCGTTGAGGCGGTTGAGATAGACGCTGGCAATCAGCGGCCGTTCATCGGCCTGGACGGCCTCACGCTCGACGATGCTGGCCAGATTGATCAGGTCTCGTCCACTCAGGCCGCTGCCGCCGCCGACCAGGCCCTCGGTCCCCACCTTAGACTCGAAGTTGTCGAGGAAGGGGGCGATGACTAACTCTGGCGTGCTGGCCAGCACGGGCAAACGATAGGTGTCCGGAAAGAGAAATCCCTCCAACGTCGCGCCGGGAGGCAGTGATTGCAGGAAATCGTAGTCCTCGTAGATCGAGAGGCTGGCCGGTTGACGAACAGCTGCCAGGAATCGATCCGGCTCAATGATGTTGGCTTCCGACAGTCGCTCGGCGATCTCCTCTGCACGAAAGCCTTCCGGAATTGTGACAAGGGCTTCTTCAAAGAGAGCCGTCTGAAGCGCTTCAGCGACTTCCGGCATGGTCATCGTATCGGAGAGCATAAAGTTGCCCGCTTCGATACGTCGTTCCAGACCGGTGACACGCAGATAGAGGTTAAACAGCCCCGCGTCACGAATGAATCCCTCAGATTCTAAGCGTGCCGCCACAAACCGGGCAGGCTCGCCCAAATTTACGGTGAACGGACGGGGCCGCAGATCGACGCCGGCAGGAATCGTCAACTCGTCTTCACGCATGCGTAGGCTGAAGGCAAGCACCTGTTTTTCGACGTTATCGGGAGTCAAAGCGCCTTCGCCTGCGTTGGGATCGATCAGACCGACCGTCTGACGTGGCGCTCCACGCAACTGTTCGGTGAGATGGGCGCTACTCACGACCCAGACGCCTGCCAACACGCCGAAAACCAACGTCAGAAAACCCAGGCGAATTAGATTATTGACCAGTCCGCTGCCACGAAACTGTTCGCGCCAATTGCTCTTTGGCTGCGATTGCGTATGGCGGAATAGCTGTTCGTTACGATTGTCTATCGACATATTCAGAAACTCAACTCTACAAGCCGTCCGTAGACCCAGCCACTTGATGATTGATGAAAAAGCACTGGCGTAGATCTGTCGCTGTGGCCACCGGGCTCGCCTAACCCTGCCATGACGCCAAAGGCGCCATGGCGGTCCCTCTCCAAAAATTGGAGAGGGACGCGTAGCCACTCGCGAATCTATAAGGCCCAGGAGGCGCAGCAGGGTGAGGCCAAAGGCGCAACGATCTCGCCCATATCATTTCTATTTCGTCAACCGCCAAATAGCGTGACCCACGAAACCTCGACCTGGATTGCTATCCATCAGTCTTCGGCGGCAACTCGATCCACCCGAAGTCGGTGACATCGCCCCTCTTCACCGCATCTAGATAATACTGCAAAATGACCGCCGCGGCGGCGGCATCCTCGGCAATATCTTTGGCGCCCAACTCGGCCAGAATCTCGTTGGCTGCAAAGGTCGTTAGCCGCTCATCCCAGAAGATGATGGGAACCGGTCGGCCGAGCAATGCACGCAGTGCATACGCCAACCGTTTGGCCCACTTGCGTACCGTCCGGGTCCAATCGGCCTCAGTGCCGTCCATGGACAACGGCAGACCGCAGACGACGGCCACCACGTCCTCTTCGTCCGCCAGCCGGGCCAATTTCGCAAAATCATCACGCCGGGACTGGCGCTCTATCACCGTCAACGGCCGGGCAGCCAGCCTCAGAGGGTCGCAGACAGCGACGCCGATACGGGCGAGACCGACATCGAGCGCCATCAACTTTCCATCAGGCAACCGCTCATTCTGTCCGCTCAAGCCTTCCATGGTCATTGCCCCACCGCCAGCGCGTCTGCATACTCAACCCGTACCTGGATTCGGCTGGGGAAGCGGGGCAATGTCGGCATCCAAGCAGGATCCTGATAGATGTCTGGTTGGCCTGCGATCTGCCAGTTTTCTCGCATTGCCTGTAACGCATCTGTCTGACTCAGGCCAACCACTTCCTCGCGCACTAGGTTGGGATCGATGGGAATCACATATTCCGCCGAGGCCGTGGTCGTGAAGAGGGTGGTGCGCCCAAGAATCTCAGAATCGCCGGTACGCGTGGGCGCGAAAAGTCTCGGAAATAATTTGACCTTCTTGAGGAACGGCATCCTGTAACGTGGCAAGCAAGGCCTCGTTCATCTCTTCCGCTTCAACGGCCATGCCCTGAACCAACACGCGCAATGTCAGACCCAGCGTCTCGGCTTCGTCGTCTTTGAGTTGATCGAAGACCTGAGCAATGACAAAAGTCTGTACCGATTCCGGCGGTAGCCACTCACCAGGTTCCAGTTCCTCTTGCAGCTTGGCCAATGCGTTGGCCTCTGCAGATTCCACAAGCTGTGCCAACAACAGATCTTGGTCCGCTTGGGTCACCACAGGAACCAATTCGGAGCCGCCGCCATATGTGCCCGCTTGATTGGTAACACGCGTTCGAAAGCGCAGCGCACCACTGACGGTGTTGATGGTGTTGGCACGCACATTGCCGCTGACGCCCGGCTCCAACGCTTCAACCGGCACGCTGACCCGCTCGCCGACGCCACTGGGCAATTCAGCCTCGCTCGTTGTGGCAAAGCTGACCGGCGTGCCCGAACTTGTGGTCACAACCGTGCCGATGGGGATGTTCACGGTTGTGTTTCCCAGATTGCTGAAGACCACCGCACCGATCGAATTCTCTGTGGCCTTTTGCTGCGCTCCGGTAGTTGCAATGGAGCCAACTTCCTCAATGTTGGTTTCCAGCAGCCGGGCCGGAATGATTGCTTGTTCGTAGTCGGGCTCGTCGATGTTGGCGTCCGCCGTCAATGCAACGGTCAAATCGATGACATCCCGTCCCGGCACCAGCGTAATCGTTGCTGCCGGCAAAATGTAGATCAGGAAGAAGAAGAGCAGTAGGCCGATCAGCGAGCCAATGAAGATCGGGCTGAGCCACTGCATCCAGACGGGCAACGGACGCCGATAGCGTTCCTCGGCCTGGATGCGCTGCTGGCGTGCTTTGAAGCGGGTCGGCCTTGCTTGCTGATTGACCAGATCATCACGACGCCAGGCCGGCGGTTCCGGCAGGCTCTTCTGGGGATCCTGTGGATCGACCAACGGAAGCAGCGGATCCATCTGCCAGTTTCGGTTGGAGATATTGTGCGTATTATAAAAGACCGGCACGCCTGCCTGTTTCGCAGCATGGCGAGTCGGCTCATCTTTTGTAATCAGCGCAATCTCAGACCGTTGCACCTGCGCCTGACGTTGAAGCAAACGCATGCGCGCCAGATTGCCCAACTCCGTCCAGCCATTAGGCAGAACAAGCGCCACGCGTGCAGCGCGGAGCTGGCCGATCTGACGTCGCACAGCTTCAAAACTAGCATCAGGTGATACGTTGATGATTTCGGTCATAGGGTCTCGATGATGGACAAGGAAAATTGCTGCGTGCTGCGTGCTGCGTGCTGCGTGCTGCGTGCTGCGTGAAGGATTCTGCACGAGATCTTCCTTTGGGAAGAACCTGACAGATTCACAACGCTGACTCGAATCTCGCCGGCTGAATCTACCCGGAAACCTCACGCAGCAAGCAGCACGCAGCAAACTTACTTCAAATTCGCTTCAACCCACCCCGCAACACTCTCCAGCGCTTCCGGCAATTTCTCGCTCTCTTTGCCGCCTGCCTGGGCCATGTTCGGGCGACCGCCGCCACCGCCGCCCACGATCTTGGCGGCATCGCGTACCAGGTTGCCGGCGTGCATTCCCCGCAGGATCAGGTCGTTGGTGACGGCCGCGATCAGCATGGGTTTGTCGTTGATGACCGAGCCGAGCACAACGACGCTGCTGCCCAACTGGTCACGGAACCAATCGGTCATCTGGCGCATGGTGTCGATGTCCGGTGCATCAACTTGGGTCGCCAGCAGCCGCATGCCATCGATCTCGACGGCGTTGTCCAGCAGCGACTGGGTCCCCTGTTGGGCGATCTTCTGGCGCATCTGGGCCAGCTCTTTCTGAAGCTGCTGGTTCTGCGCCGACAGGCTCTGCACGGCATCACTGACTTCGTCAGGCCTGGCATGCAGCAGGGCGGCCGCTTGATTGAGCACATTGAGCCGATCTTCGATCAGTTTTTCGGCCTCGCGCCCAGTCACCACCTCGATGCGTCGTACACCCGCGGCCGAACTGGTCTCGTTGATGACCCGGAAGCTGCCGATCTCTGCGGTCATCTCAACGTGCGTGCCGCCGCAAAGTTCCGCACTGACACCCTCTTCTTCGCCGAAGCTGACCACGCGCACGACATCGCCATACTTCTCACCGAAGAGCGCGGTCACGCCTTCCTCTATCGCTCGCTCGTAGGAGGTCTCGCGTGTGTTGACCTCATAGTTGGCCAGCACAATGGCGTTGGCCTGCTTTTCGATCTCAGCAATGTCCTCAGCCGTCAGCGGCTGGCCGTGGGTGAAGTCAAAGCGCAGGCGCTCGGGCGCAACCAGCGAACCGGCCTGGTGCACGTGATCGCCCAGCCGCTCGCGCAACGCGGTATGCAGCACATGCGTAGCCGTGTGATTGCGCATGATGTCCCAGCGTCGCACCGTGTCGATGGCCGCACGCACCGGATCACCGACGCGCACAGTGCCTTTGATGACCGTGCCGATGTGGACGATCAGGCCAGGGATGCGACGGCGGGTATCGGCTACCTCGACGACCCAGAGCGGCTCGTCCATGTCATCCGGGAAATAGTAAAGCTCTCCCGTATCGCTGATCTGTCCGCCGCTCTCCACATAGAAGGGCGTTTCGGGCAGAATAATCTCGACCGCTGCGCCCGCACTGGCGTCGTCGACAATCTGACCGCCGGCGATAATGCCCGCGACGATCGTGTCGATCTCATCCAGGTTCTCGTAGATCAAGTGAGCGACGCCGCTTTCTTCGACGACCCCTTGCTCTTTCAGCCCGCTGAGCAACTGGGCGTAGACAGCCACATCCGGGGCCATGTTGTCAGTGACGCTGGTGCGGCTCCGGGCCTTCTGCTCGCCAAGCGCCGCCTCAAAACCGGCCTCATCAACGCTAAAGCCATTCTCCTCGGCTACATCACGAGTGATGTCGAGGGGAAAGCCGTAGGTATCCCAGAGGAAGAAGGCGTCCTTGCCGGGAATGACGGACTCGCCCCGCTCGCGGAGGTCGGCCATCAGATCGTCCAGCAAGTTGAGGCCGTTGGAGAGCGTGCGATGGAAGCGCTCCTCCTCGGCTGTGATTGTGCCCAGGATAAAGTCGCGCTTGGCCTGCAAGTCGGTGTAGTGGCCACCCATCTCGCTGATGACCACATCGGCGACGTCGGCCAGGAAGGGTTCTTCGAAGCCGATGAGCTTGCCGAAACGGGCAGCCCGGCGCAAGATCATGCGTAGCACATAGCTGCGGCTTTCGTTGCCGGGCAGCACACCGTCGCCGATCAGGAAGGTACAGGCGCGGGCGTGGTCAGCAATGGCGCGGTAGCGATAGAGATGCTCTTGACGCTGGGCATCGGTCTGGCCGGCCAATTCCTGAATGCGATCCATGATAGGCAGGAAGGCATCAGTGTCGTAGTTGTTGTCGGTGCCCTGGAGGATTGAGGCCAGACGTTCAAGGCCTGCTCCGGTATCGACACTGGGCGCGGGCAGCGGTTCCATCATGCCATCCGGCTTCTGGTCATACTGCATGAAGACCAGGTTCCAGATCTCCAGATACTCATCGTCCACGTTGACGCCTTCGGCCGTCTGCTTGTCCAGATCACCCCAGTAGTAGTGGATCTCGGAGCAAGGGCCGCAGGGGCCGACATCGCCCATGGCCCACCAGTTGTCTTTTTTGCCGAAGCGCAGCACGCGTTCGGGCGCAGCGCCCCGTTGGATCCAGAGGCGCTCGGCCTCGTCGTCATCGGTGTAGACCGTGAACCAGAGGCGCTCAATCGGCAAGCCCAATTCGTCGACCAGCAGATGCCAGGCAAAATCGATGGCTTCCTTCTTGAAGTAGTCGCCAAAGGAAAAATTGCCCAACATTTCGAAAAATGTGTGGTGGCGGGGGCTGGGGCCGACGTTCTCCAAGTCGTTGTGCTTGCCGCTGACGCGCATACACTTCTGTGATGTAGCCGCGCGGTTGTAGGGCCGCTTCTCAAGGCCGACGAAGACATCTTTGAATGGAACCATGCCTGCGTTGACCAGCAGCAGCGTCGGATCGTTGTCCGGGACGAGGTTGCCGCTGTCCACAACCTCGTGATTCAACTCGTGAAAGTAGTCGAACCAGAGCTGACGAATTTCAGTGGTCGAGAGTCTCTTCATGCTTGCATCGCCCCAAGTCTAGGGTAGGCCGCTGTTCGGGCGGCGGATTCGCACGGATTTTTTGGAATCCGCTTTGCCAATATAGTCCTGTGATTGTAGGCCAAAGCCAGAGGGGTGTCAAAATCGAGCCGATTTTGGGGATGTGGGGTGGTTTCAGAGTGGCCGATCGCACTCTTGCCACTTCAACCAAACAACGGGATAATAGGTCTTTGTGAGGCCAAGAAATACCAGAATAGCGAAGATGAATCGGGGAATAGGGAAGAGTTAGCATACGGTCAGGTTTTCCTAACCCCAAATCCCTGATCACGAATCCCCTAAATAGCGAAAGAAAATCGCCAATGACAACTCCTATGCGACGTCAATATCTGTCGCTGAAGAGCCAGCACGAAGACTGCATTCTCTTCTTCCGGCTAGGTGATTTCTACGAGACCTTTGACGACGACGCCAAGATCGTGGCGCGCGTCTGTGACGTTGTGCTCACCAGCCGGCCGGTGGGCAACGACCAGCGTGTGCCGCTGGCCGGCGTGCCCTACCATGCCGTGGACGGTTATGTGGCCAAGCTGATTGAGGGCGGTTACAAGGTCGCGATTGCCGAGCAAGTCAGCGAGCCGGGCAACGGCTTGGTCGAGCGGGCGGTAACGCGTGTAGTCACCCGGGGCACTGTGGTTGAGCCCGGCCTGCTCGATGACAAGCGCAATAACTACCTGATGGCCGTCACGGTCAACAGCCGTGGAACATCGACCGGCATCGCCTACTGCGACATCACCACGGGTGAATTTGCCGCCACCCAGATCGACGGCAAGTCGACGGAGGGCATTGAGCAACGCATCAGCGAAGAGTTGAGCCGCTTGCAGCCCAGCGAGCTGATCCATGTGGGCTGGGAACCCAACGAATCAGACCTTCAAGTCCTGATTGCCGTGCTCAATCCGCTGCTTTCGACGGTGGAGAACTGGCAAGTCGAAGCGGATACGGCCGAGGAGTCGCTCAAGCGCCACTTCCATGTAACCAGCGTTGACGGTTTCGGCCTTCAGGCGCGTGTCGAGGCCGTACGCGCTTCGGCGGCCGTGCTCGCCTATCTGCGTGAGATGCAGCCTTCGGCGCTGAGCCAGTTGACCAGTCTGCATCACTACGCCACCGGCGAGTTCATGACACTGGACGAGTCGACGCGGCGCAATCTGGAGTTGACCGAGACCATCCGCCGGGGCGAGGTCAAGGGCAGCCTGCTCGATGTGCTCGACGTCACGCTGACGCCCATGGGCGGACGACTGTTGCGCCGCTGGCTCAGCCAGCCATTGCTCGATGTCGGCGCCATCAACAAACGCCTGGACGCAGTGCAGGCCTTCCACGACGACACGACATTGCGCCTCGAACTGCGCCAACTCCTGCGTGGCCTGGGCGATCTGGAACGCTGGAGCAACCGCGTGGCCCAGCCGGGCGTGGCCTTGCCGCGCGATCTGGTGGGGATTCGCGAGGTTCTGCGCAAACTGCCTGAGATCAATAAATTGGGAGATCGGGAGATTCCAGATGGGGTGTCGAGCGACCAATCCTCCAATCCCCAATCCCCAATCTCCAATCTCTTCTCCACCATGCCCGACTGCGCCGACGTCCTCACCCTCCTCACCATGGCCATCGCCGCCGAGCCGCCGGCCACGTTGTCGACACCGGGCGTCATCTGTGACGGCTTTGATGATGAGCTGGACACGCTTGGTGGTCAAGAGCCGCAGCGCCAAGGATCTGGATCGCCAATTTGCAAGCGACCGAACGCGAGCGGCTGGATATCAAGAGTTTGAAGGTGGGCTACAACAAGGTCTTCGGCTACTACATCGAGGTGACGCGTATCCACGGCGACAAGGTGCCCGAAGAGTACATCCGCAAGCAGACGCTGACAAACGCCGAGCGCTACATCACGCCGGATCTGAAGGAGTACGAGTCGCTGGTGCTCAACGCCGACGAGCGGCGTCTGGATATTGAACAGCATCTCTTCCGGGAGGTCTGCTTGCAGGTGGCGGCGCGTACGGGCGAGCTGCTCAAGCTGGCCGCCGGGTTGGCGGCACTGGATGTCTACGCGGCACTGGCAGAAGTTGCGCTCGATGCGCCGCTATGTGCGACCTCAGGTGGATGAAGGACCGGCCATCGAGATCGCGGCCGGACGCCATCCTGTGGTCGAGTTGACGTTGACCGATGAGCCTTTCGTGCCCAACGACACCCATCTCGTGCCCGATGCCGACATCCATGTACTGACCGGACCCAACATGGCCGGTAAGTCGACCTTCCTGCGCCAGACGGCACTGATCACGCTTATGGCCCAGATCGGCAGCTTTGTGCCCGCAGATTCTGCCCAGATCGGCGTGGTCGATCGCATCTTCACGCGTATCGGCGCGTCGGACGAGATCCATCGTGGCCAGTCGACCTTTATGGTCGAGATGGTCGAGACAGCCAATATCCTCAACCACGCCACCCATCGCAGCCTGCTGGTGCTGGACGAGATCGGCCGCGGCACCAGCACCTATGACGGATTGGCCATTGCCTGGGCCGTTATCGAGTATATCCACAACCACCCGGAGCTACGCGCCAGAACGCTCTTCGCCACCCACTACCATGAGCTGACCGATCTCTCGGAGCGTCTTCCGGCTGTGGTCAACTACAACGTGGCCGTGGATGACAGCGGCGAGCATGTCGTATTCCTGCGACGTATCATTCCGGGCGAGGCCAACCGTTCCTACGGCGTGCATGTGGCCCACATGGCCGGTCTGCCCACAGCGCTGGTGACGCGTGCCAACGAGATCCTGGACGATCTGGAGCGCAGCGGCGCGGCCGGTCCCAGGCGGCTCTATGAGGCCGAGACCAAACGGGGCAAGAAGGCTGCCATGCAGGTCTCGCTCTTTGCCGAGACCCATCCGGCGGTTACCGCACTGCGGGATCTGGATGTCAACGGCCTGACGCCGCTGGATGCGTTGAACCGCTTGTACGAGTTGCAGAAACTGGCGGATTGACCCATGTTTCTCTATCTATCCAAGCTGTTACCGCTCTTCGTCTTCCTCTCGGTTTCGCTTGTGTGGTGCTCATTGCGACGTTGCTCGTCTGGCGTTGGCGTCGCTGGGCATTGTTGGGCGTCATTGTTGCCCTGCTGGTGCTCTGGATCGGCGGCAACCGCATCGTGTCGATGGCCTTGGCCCAGTCCCTGGAATGGCGCTACCCGCCTCTTCAATCGCAAACTGAAGCCGATGTTATCGTCGTTCTCGGCGGCGCGACTCGCCCTCAATCCTATCCGCGGCCGATCAATGAAATGAATGAAGCGGGGGATCGCTTGCTCTATGCCTTGCATTTGTACCAACAAGGGATTGCTCCCAAATTGCTGCTGAGCGGCGGCGGGGTTGCATTTGGCGAATCGGACGTGCCTGCGGAAGCTGAAACGATGGCAGAGATACTGACTGCCATGGGCGATGCCACCGGAAGATCTGTGGCTGGAAACGATCTTCGCGCAACACCTATGAAAATGCCGTCGAAAGCATGAAGTTTCTGAGCCAGAAAGAAATTGATAGTGCATGTGAAGAAATCGAGCGCATCGTCTTGATTACTTCAGCATTCTCACATGCGAAGATCGGTTGCGATCTTTGAACGGCAAGGTGCGGTAGTCATTCCTGCACCGACCGACTACCGTGTCACACAGGCCGACTGGGACTATCTACTTGACGCCGAGTCTTGCAGATACAGTTGACCAATCTGATGCCCAATGCCAGTGACCTCGAGCATGACGACAAGCATTATTAGAGAATATATCGGCTTCGTGATCTACCGCTTGAAAGGTTGGCTGTGATGCCTGAAAGCGTTGCTCGATCCCGATACAACCGAACCGACCACAGTTGAAAAGCTAAAGGGCCTGCCCTGGGCCATGGCCGGCAACGCGGCCACCATCGTCTTCGCCAAGCTGACCTTCTTTGGCTCGGTCTTTGTCCTCTTCCTCAGCGAACTGGGGATGAGCAAGACGCAAACCGGCTTCCTGCTGTCACTGATCCCCTATTTTGGGTTAGTGGCTCTCTTTGTAGCGCCTTTCGCCTCGCGCTATGGCTTGAAGCGTTCCTTTCTCACCTTCTGGGGCCTGCGCAATCTAGCTGCATTTGGCCTATTGCTCACGCCATGGATCAGCATGCACCTTCGGCTTCCAGGCCATGTTTGCCTATGTGACCGTGCTTGGTCGTCTGGTTTGCACTCGGCCGTGCCATCGGCGAGACCGCACATATGCCGTGGCGGCAGGAATACATTCCCAACTCGATCCGGGGGAAATTTTCGGCCAAGAACAGCGTGATCTCGACGCTGGTCAGCTTTGTTGCCGTGTTGGCCAGCAGCTTCGTCGTCGGTCAGATTGTTGGACTGAGCGGCTACCTGCTGCTTTTCTTCGTGGCCGGCCTCATTGGTCTGTTGGGTATCTGGTTTTATGCCCACATCCCTGGCGGCGCACGTGTGGAGAAAGCGGAATCAGAGCCTTCCATCTGGGCCGGGATGATCGATGCGTTGCGCGACCGAAACTTCCTGCTCTTCATGTTCGGCACTTCGTTTGTGGTCTTGGCCGGTACCCCTATCGCCTCATTCGTGCCCCTCTTCATGGAAGAAGAGGTGGGCATCAGTGCCAGCTTTGTTATCCTGTTGCAGATCGGCGCGCTGACCGGCACCTTGATCTTCAGCTATGTGTGGGGTTGGTCGGCCGACCGCTACGGCAGCAAGCCGGCGCTCATCTTCAGCCTGGGCTGGCGTGTACTGCTACCCATCCTCTATCTCTTCACGCCGCGCTTCTTGCCGATCAGCTTGCCCTACGCCATGGGCGTCTCGATGTTGCAGGGCATGGTCGATATCGGCTGGATGATCAGCTCTTCCCGCTTACTCTATGTAGGCGTAGTGCCGCCGGCCAAGAAGTCCGAATATATGTCGCTGCACTTTGCATGGCTCGGTCTCGTCGGCGGTACCAGCCAGTTGCTGGCCGGTCGTCTGCTCGATCTCACCAGCGGGCTCTCCGGTGACTACGGCCCTATCACCATCGATCCATATACACCGCTCTTTGTGCTTAGTATTTTCTTTTCAGTCATCAGCGTCTTCTTCTTTCTTGGCGTCCGCGCTGATGGTGACTATGGGGTAGGCGAGTTTGCACGCATGTTCCTGCGCGGCAACCCCCTGATGGCGGTCAATTCGCTGGTACGCTACCAATTTGCCAGGGATGAGTATTCTGTCATTCGGGTAACGGAACGATTGGGCCAGGCAAGAAGTCCGCTGGCGATTGACGAATTGCTGGAAGCACTGCAAGACCCGCGCTTCAATGTGCGCTTCGAGGCCATCATTTCGATCGCGCGTTCCCAGTCCGACCCACGCCTTGTCGAGGCGCTGATCAAGGCGCTCAATGGCACCGAGCTTGCCCATAGCTCGCTGGCCGCTTGGGCGTTGGGTCGCCTAGGCGATCCCGGATGCCATAGAAGCCCTGCGCGGCACGTCGGATTCGAGCTATCACTCCATTCAAGGGCAGAGTATCCGTGCGTTGGGCGCTCTGGGGGATGAGTATAGTCGCAGACGATTTCCTGGAACGTTTGCGCCAGGAGGAAGACAAAGGCCTTCAGATGGCCTACGCTTCGTCATTGGGCAAATTGGATGTCAACAGAGGCGACCGGCGATCTCTTGTCCCTTTTGTATGACTTCGAAAACGAAGGTGCTCGATCTGGAACTGGCCCTTGCGCTGACACGCCTTCACGGCGACGAGCACTACTACATTCAACTGGAGCGCCAGGTCCAGGAGGATCCCGGTACAACCATGTCTCAGGCAATCACGCCTTCAAAAAACAGATAGGAAATGACCTTGAGAAGAGCGGAGAACTTGCAAAACTCATGGATAAGTGTGCGCTGGTGCTCTCTCATGGCGATGTGGCCGGGGGAGCCGAATTGCTGGGTGAGATCGCGGCGAAACTGCCGATGACAGACGATTTTGATGAGACAAGCAATGCCATTTTGCGAGACTGCGCCATCACCTGAAAGAGTTTAAGGACGAGCATATCGAGTATATTTTGCTGGCGCTGCATACAATGCATGTGGGGTATCGGCAGGAGAGGGATAATGCGTAATTCGTACTGCGTAAGGCAGAGCTGCTGCCCACTGCTTGCTGCGTGAGGTTGGTTTCGAAGAATCATCTGCCGCCAATGGAAATCGAACCAGAAAGTGACGGACAAATAGCGACAAGTGGACTGTCAAGAAGACCTTACGGAGTACGTAGTACGCAGTACGCAGTCCTTTTCGCTCAGACAGATCATCCACCAGGAGACATCATGACACCACGAGAACGTTTCATCGCTGCACTGGAACGCCGTCCGTTAACCGGGCGTGTCCCCCATTTTGAACTGGTCTTTTTTCTGACCATGGAGGCGTTCGGCAAGGTTCATCCCAGCCATCGCAACTATCAGTCAATGGGTGCAGATGGAGGAGAAAGAACGCCAGTTGCATCGGGCCGATATGGCGCAGCTCTATGTCGACACCGCCGAACGCTACGAGCACAGTGCAATCTTCATGCACCCCAACCCCGACACACTGGAAGAGGACAAGTATACCCTGGACAAGATCCGAGAGATCGCGCGGCGACAAGTACTTCATCATGCGCCATGGCGACGCCACCTTCTCGATTCCCGACGGCACGCGGCATGACCGAGTTCTCCTACCGCCTCTTTGACGATCCGCAGGGCGTCAAGGACGAGGCGCAGCGAAGAGTAGACCTGGCCCTGGCCAAGGCGGTGGAGCTCAAGGCCCACGGCGAACTGGACGGCTTCGCACTCTGTGCCGACTACTGCTTCAACACCGGCCCTTTCATCCGACCGTCCCATTTCTCCGAATTCATCGCACCCTATCTGAAGAGCCTCATCGCCGGCTACCGGGAGCTGGGCTTCTACGTTATCAAACATACCGACGGCAACATCATGCCCATTCTCGATGACCTGCTGGCGGCCAATCCACACGCGCTGCATTCGCTCGACCCCCAAGGCGACGTTGACATGGCCGAGATGAAGCGCATCTGCGGCGACCAGGTCTGCCTCATCGGCAACGTCAACTGCGGCATGCTCGACACCGGCACGGACGAAGAGGTCATCGAATCGGCCGAATACGCGCTCAAGCACGGCATGCCCGGCGGCGGCTACATCTTCTCCACCAGCAACTGCATCTACACCGGCATGCGTCTCTCGCGCTACGATCTCATGCTCGATGTCTGGCGGCGATTGGGAAACTATGATTGAGGATGAAGAAAAGCCCACCACAGAGGCACAGAGATTGCACGGAGATCACGGAGGAAGGACAGAAAAGACTTGTGGGTTTGCCCTGCCGTTTTCTGCACTCGTGAATTTGCTTCAATCAACCTCAGGCGCTCATCGGCTCAAATCGATTACGGAGCACTATCGTTTGCTTTTCCTCTGTGATCTCTGTGCCTCCTCCGTGCCTCCGTGGTGAAGTTTTTGAGTTGAGCGTCAGACCGTGAAAAACCCGAAACCGACGAGCGGACAGCGGCAACAGATCGTTTCTGATGGCCTTTCTGCACAATCCGTTGACGCTGCCGATCTATGTGCCCGCGTTGGTGCTCTCCTTCTGCCGTGGGATGTTGGTACCCACGCTGCCGCTCTATGCGCGTTCTTTTGATGCCTCCTACGGGCTCATCGGCATCGTGCTGGCCTCCGAAGGGTTGGGTACCTTGGCCGGCGATATTCCGGCGGGCATGCTTTTCGGTCGCCTGGGGCAACGGCGCTCCATGCTGCTGGGCCTGACCATTCTGGCCGCGGCGACCTTCGCCATGAGCTGGGCCGGCTCGGTTCTGGAACTGGTCATTTATGGCTTCATCTCCGGCCTGGGTGTTGCCATCTGGAACATCTCGCGCCATGCCTATATCACCGACGCCACGCCCTCCTACTCACGCGGCCGTGCCATCGCGCTCTTTGGCGGCATCAATCGTATCGGCATCTTTATGGGGCCTGCGGTGGGCGGCTTCATCGCCGGCGCCTATGGGCTGCGGGCGCCCTTTGCCGTTTTCGGCATTCTGGCCGCCGTCACGCTGGTCTTCCCGGCCTTCTTTGCACGCGAGAGTACATCAACCAGAGTCGTCCATCGTGGCGGGGTGCGTGGACACACCGATCATCTTTGGCAGGTGGTCCGCGAGAACTACCGCACGCTCACGCCGGCGGGCATGGGCCAACTGCTGGCACAGATGATTCGGGCCGGGCGTAAGATCGTTATTCCGCTCTTCGGCGCGGATGTGCTCGGACTGGGCGTTGCCCAGATCGGCGTCGTCATCAGCATGGCAGCAGCCATCGACATGACCATGTTCTACCCGGCCGGTGTCATCATGGATCGCTGGGGGCGCAAGTTCGCCTACGTGCCCTGCTTCCTCATCCAGGGTGTGGCCATGGCCATGATCCCGTTCACGACCAACTACACCCAGTTTGTGATTGCCGGTCTCGTCATCGGCTTTGGCAATGGTCTTGGCTCCGGCACCATGATGACGCTGGGCGCGGATCTGGCGCCCGAGGACTCCATGGGCGAGTTCCTGGGCGTCTGGCGGCTTATCGGCGACACCGGGCAGACCAGTGCGCCCATCGTTGCCGGATCGATCGCCGATCTGCTTGGTCTCTCTCCGGCGACCTTTGTGATGGGCATGGCCGGCATAGCCGCTGCCACTATCTTCGCCGTTTTTGTGCCGGAGACGCTGGATCGGAGCGTGCCGGCGGGTGATTGACTCGATAACGAATCCATTTTTGGCCAAGCCGCGCCTAGCGTTGACGAATTGCTGGTTGAGGTGCTAGGCTTATCGACTGCCGAAGGCATCTATCTGTGAGGACATGGCAAGGATTTTTTTCGTCACAGATTTACACAGATGAAAAAAGGATGAGACACGGATGGTACTTGGATTACGCTCGACATCCGTGAAAATCAGCCTTTATCTGTGGGCATCTGTAACTTCGTTGCAAGAAGTCATTTCTTGACACGAATGGTCACGGATTTGCGCGAATTGTGTCGTCGTCCCAGAGAGAAGATTCGTGGTAATTTGTGTGAATTCGTGTCAAGATCCCCTTTTACAGTAGCGTCATCTGTATGCTGCAATTGAATGTCTGGCGTGACTTGGTTTGGTTTGATGAGGAATGAATGAAGTGATTGAGATCATAGAGAAGACAAGCGGCGCGCCTCCGATTCGTCGGCCGCTTGGAGAGTCGGAACGTATCGAGCGACTGATCGACCATCTGGCGCTGCATTACCAGGTGTCCCGATCAGATGTACGCATTGCGCGGGCTCCGCTGCGCATCTGTCCGCTGGGTGCACACATTGACCACCAGCTGGGCATCGTCACCGGCACCTCAATCGACCGTACGGTGCTGTTGGCCTTTGCGCCCACCACAGACGGCGCGGTGCAGATAGACAGCCTCAACTACGAAGGACATGCGGCCTTTGCAATTGACGATGTTCCGTCCTTGATACAGGATGACTGGGCCAACTACGCGCGTGGTGCCGTGCTGGCCTTGCAGAATGCCTATGGGCTACGCAATGGCCTGGTCGGCGTGATCGAGAGCGGTATGCCCGTGGGCGGCCTCAGCTCATCGGCTGCGGTCACCGTGGCCTACCTGCTGGCGTTGGAGTCGGTCAATGGACTGGATGTCGATTCAGCAGCCAATGTCTCGCTGGTCTCACAGACTGAACACGGCTACATCGGTCTCAAGAACGGCATCCTGGACCAGACGGTGATCCTCTTTTCTGAACACAACCAGTTGACGCGGATCGATTGCGCTGACTTTGAAATCGATCAGATCGCGACGCCGTTGACCGATGATGACTACGAGATCCTGGTCGTCTACTCGGGCATGACGCGTGGATTGGTCGGGTCCGGCTACAACACCCGCGTCATCGAGTGCCAGGAGGCTGCCCGACAGCTGCTCGGCTATGCCGGTGAGGAGATCGGCCCTGATCCGCGGCTACGTCATGTCGATCCTGGACACTATGAGAGCTACGGCCATCGTCTACCCAATGCGCTGGGCAAACGTGCCGCCCACTACTTCGGAGAGATGCAGCGCGTCTCAGACGGCATCGACGCCTGGACCCGCGGCGATCTTGGGGAGCTGGGCCGTCTTGTCTCGGAATCGGGCGGCAGTTCGGTCTCTAACTATGAGTGCGGCAGCCCACAGCTCATCTCGCTCTACGAGATCCTCAACGAGACGTCGGGCGTTCACGGTGCTCGCTTCAGCGGGGCCGGATTTCGCGGTAGTTGCATCGCTCTGGTCGAGCCTGGCAAACGCAAGGCCATCGCCGAAGCCGTTCATGCACGCTACCCGACTCTCCATCCCGATGACGCCGCACGCTACAGCATTCACTTCTGCCGTCCAGATGGACGCGCACAGTTGGTGGAGATCTAGAGATAGAACGCTGATGACGCGGATTGGGCTGATTTTCGCGGATTTTCTGATAGATTGATCAGCGGAAATCCGCATGATCCGCGTCATCAGCGTCCTATCATTGGAATTGAAAAGAGAAATGTATGCAATGTGTTGTGTTGGCTGCGGGCAAGGGGAAACGACTCCAGCCGGTCACGAACCACCGTACCAAGGCCATGGCTCCCGTAGCGGGCAAGCCCATGGTCGAACGGGTGATTGCCCTCTTTGTCGAGAATGGTGTGCGTGATTTTGTGTTGGTGACCAGCCCCTCAGACAATGAGATCCGGGCGCATTTCTCAGATCCCACCCAGTTTGGTGCTGACTCCATCGATTTTGTTGGGCAGACTGAGCGCCTGGGCACGGCCCATGCCTTAACACTTGCCGTCCCCTTTATCCGGGACGACTTCGTGCTAACTGCCTGCGATAACCTGGTTCCCTCCGATCATATCGCGGCCTTGTTTCAGGCATTCCAGGAGAAGCAGGCCAATGGAATTCTCAGCCTGATGGAGATCGACCCACAGAAGACAGCGTCGACCGGAATCGTCGAATGGCAAAACGGATGCATCGCGCGCATTGTCGAGAAGCCCCGGCCGGAAGAGGCTCCCTCCAACATCTCCAGTCTGCCGCTCTATGTCTATTCGTCCAAGCTGCTGACCCATCTCGCCAACGTCCAGCCCTCACCCCGTGGCGAATACGAACTCCAGGACGCCATCCAGGCGCTGATCGACAATGATGGCGGCGTCATCGGCGTGCTCACGCCTTCCCGACGCCAGTTGACCAATGTTGATGACCTACTGGCGCTGAACAGTCACTTTCTGCAAGCTGAGTCCAGCCAGGCTGACATCCACGCCGATATCCATGCCGCTGAGATCGGTTTCGGCACAGAGATCGTGATGCCGGTGCAGATCGGTGACAGGACTACCATTGGTCAGGATTGTGTCATCGGCCCAAATGTCTCCATCGAGGCAGGTTGCTGCATCGGCGACCGTGTTCGCATCGAAGGGGCTATTGTGCTGCGAAACAGCGCAATTCCGTCCAATAGCCGACTTCAAGATCAAGTCGTGGCGTGATGCCGTCGAAAGCGCCGGGGACGGCCCGGCGCCAATTGCGCTCAAGAAAAATCTTCCGGGCCGTCCCCGGCACTTGTTCTGCACAAGGAGATCCGCCATGACGTCGCCCATCCCGTTCGCTGAGATTGCTCGACTCCCGCTGCCTGGCGACAATGTCGCCATCGCCACAACCCGGCTGGAGGCAGGCACGCGCATCAAGCGCAATGGCGAAATCTTCACCATCGACCACACCGTGATGGAAGGACATCGCTTCGCGCTTTCGACCATCGATACCGATGAGCCGCTCCTCTCCTGGCAACTGCCCTTCGGTTACGCGACCACGCCGATCGAACCCGGTAGCTACGTCTGCAACGCCAGCACGCTGGCCGCGCTGTCGGGACGCCAACTGGACTTTGCATTGCCGGCAGCAGCCAACTTCACTGACCGAATCGAACCCTATCAACTGGATGAGACGACCTTCCAGCCGGCTGAAGCGTTGCCTCGCTACGCAGACGACCGTACATTTTTGGGCTACCGACGTCCTGGTCCGCGAGGCGTGGGCACGCGCAACATGATCGTGGTCCTGGGCACAACCTCACGCGTGGGGCCGTTTGTCAAGCGACTGGAGGCGCGTCTGCAATCGATGGTCGCCGAGCTGCCCAATGTGGACGGCGTGGTCGCCATTGCCCACACCGAAGGCGGCGAGGACGACATCAACAACCTTCACCTGGTGCTGCCCACCTTGGCCGGGTTCATGGTCAACGCCAATGTCGGCGCAGTCCTGGCCGTGGATGATGGCGTAGGTCCCGTCACCAATCAGGTGCTGCGTGATTATATGTCCGTCAATGGCTATCCGCTGGACGCTGTGCCCAATGACTTTCTCACCATAGAGACGAGCTTTTCTGAGGCACTGGAAAGTGCACAAGCGATTGTGGAAGCGTGGCTGCCGATGGTCAACGAGACGGAACGCACGCCTGAGTCACTCTCGCATCTCAAGATTGCACTCCAGTGCGGCGGCTCCGATGCCTTTTCCGGCGTCTCCGGTAATCCGCTGGTCGGCTGGGTGGCGCGGGAAGTCATTCGCTATGGCGGATCCGCCAATCTGGCCGAGACCGATGAACTGATCGGTGCTGAATCCTACTTGCTGCAAAAGGTGCGTGATCTGCCTACGGCACGCAAGTTCTTGGCCACGGTCGAACGCTTCAAGGAGTGGGCATCGTGGCACGGCACGTCGGCCGAGGGCAACCCATCGGGCGGCAACAAGTATCGCGGCCTCTACAACATTGTGCTCAAGTCCATCGGCGCGGCCATGAAGCGCGATCCCGAGGTGCGCCTTGACTACGTGATCGACTATTCCGAGCCGATGGTTGATCCGGGATACTACTTCATGGACAGCCCCGGCAATGACCTGGAGAGCATCGCCGGCCAGGTTGCGTCCGGCTGCAACCTGATCTTCTTTGTCACCGGCAACGGCTCTATCACCAACTTTCCCTTTGTGCCCACGATCAAGGTCGTCACCACGTCCGAGCGCTACGATTTGCTCGAAGACGACATGGACGTCAACGCCGGAGCCTATCTCGACGGTACGCCCATGGACGAACTGGGCGCTGCCACATTCGGATCTGGCCGTTGACGTGGCCTCTGGCCAGTTGTCGGTCGGCGAGCGCGCCGGCCACGCCCAGGTGCAGCTCTGGCGCAACTGGCGTCAAGGGCCGGACTCGACAATTGACCATTTGGTGCAGATGGAGACGCTTTCCGGTCGGCCACTGGCCGTGGAACTTGCGGAATCGACGGATTCCGAGATCGCCCAGCTGCACTATCCAGCCTTTCGTGTGAATGATACGATGGTGGGCCAGCCTGTGGGTCTTGTGCTGCCGACCAGTCTCTGCGCGGCCCAGGTCGCCCAGTTGGCCGTGCGGCGATTGAACCAGACCGATCTTGCCACACAGATGGGGCTCTCGCGCTTCGTGGCGCTGGTCCACACCGAAGGCTGCGGCTTCTCGCCTGAGGCCAGAGATCTGACCAGCCGTACGCTGCTCGGCTATCTGCGCCATCCCCTGGTGGCCAGTGCGCTCTTGCTGGAGCACGGCTGCGAGATCACCCACAACGACCACATGCGCCTGGCATTGGCCGAGCTGGGCCTGGAGCCGGACCAGTTCGGCTGGGCCAGCATCCAGGCCGATGGGGGCATTCAGCAAGTGTTGGGCAACGTCGATGCATGGTTTGCCCGACAGGCCGCCTCAGAGGCTACGCTGTCTGCAGGCGAAGCTCGTCTGGTCGATGGATGTTATGGTTTCTTCAGCGACGGGCCGATCTCGGCGGCGGCTGCGACAACCTTTGCTCGACTGGCTGCACAGATTGTCGGCGGCGGCGGCAGTGTGGTCGTGCCAGAGAGCGCCAGCCTACTGACTGAGCCTGCGTTCGTCAATATGATGTTGGCAGGCGGCCCTGCCGCCACGACGCTGGCCTACGGACAGCAAGTCGAACGACCGGGCTTTCACGTCATGGCCACGCCGACATTGCACTGGGTCGAGACACTGGTCGGCCTGGGCGCCAGTGGCGTCGAAATGGTGACCGCCCATGTGGGTGTTCATCCGCTGGAAGGCCACCCGCTGTTGCCTGTGCTACAGGTCACGGATAGCCAGGCCATTGCCAGTCGCTATGGCGATGACATCGATCTGGTGCTGGGCCACGATGCCGTGGCCGACAGCCGGGCCATCGCCGCAGCCATGCGCGACGTTCTTTGTGGTGAACGGGAACCGGCTGTTGAGCGCAACGGCAACGTTGATTTCCAGTTGACGCGTGGGTTGTTGGGGATATCGATGTAGGTGGAATGTTTGGGTAGAAGATGCAAATGCGGATCCACGAAGAGCACGAATGGACACGAAGAACCACGAAATCTTTGTGTCCATTCGTGCTCTTCGTGGATCAATCGAGGAGGTTTTATGGCAGACGTACGCACGTTGACCGACGCTGAGATTGAGGCGGCGCTTCAGGATCTTGATGGCTGGACGGTGGTCAATGGCAAGCTGCACCGTGAGTTCAAGTTTGCAGATTTTACCGAGGCATTTGGCTTCATGACCAAGGTCGCCATTGAGGCCAACAGTCTGTGGCATCACCCAGAGTTTTACAATGTCTGGAACCGGGTCGTCATCGATCTGGTCACCCACGAGGCCGATGATTCGATCAGCAATCTGGATGTAGAGTTGGCGGGGAAGATCGATCGGCTGGTGTGATTTTTGCCACAGATGGACACCGATGCAGGGATGATGTACACAGATGATTTTCATTGGTTTCGACATTTCTCAAAATCGCAAACTTCTATGACTCTGCTGCAAAAAGTCTTTTCTCGACACGAATGGTCACAAATTGTGTCGTCGCACCAGAAAATTCGTGGGAATTTGTGTAAATTCGTGTCAAAATCCCTTTCTGCAGTGGAGTCGTCTATGAAATGTGATGGCACATGGACAAATCTGTTTCTGCAACATACGTCGAAGAAGCGCTAGCCAAGCGGGTCGCCCTGGCGGACGATCCGCACCGGCCACGATATCATTTTCAGGCGCCATCGGGTTGGATGAACGATCCGCACGGGTTGATTCAATGGCAAGGGCAATATCATATCTTCTATCAGCACAACCCCGATGCGGCCTATCATGACGCCATCTGTTGGGGCCATGCGGTCAGCGACGACCTCATTCACTGGCGCGATCTGCCTATTGCACTGCGGCCCACCTTGCCCGGCGTAGACGCGGAGGGCTGTTGGTCGGGCTGCACTGTGGATGATAACGGCGTGCCCACAATCTTCTATACCGGCGTCTACCCCCAGACTGTCTGTGTTGCCAAGAGTCATGACGGGTTGCTCACCTGGGAAAAGCGAGACCATCCGGTCATCGACGGGCCGCCGGCCGAGATGCGCGACATGTCCGGCGGCCACTTCCGTGACCCGCTGGTCTGGCACGAGAACGGCGGCTGTTTGTTGCTCATGGCCTCCAAGATCGAGGGCGTAGGCGGCATGGTTCTGCTCTATCGATCACAGGATCTGGTCGAGTGGGAATATCTGCACCCGCTGATGGTGGGCGATATTCACAAAGCTGATCCTTTCTGGACCGGCACCATGTGGGAGTGCCCTAACTTACTCGACTTCGGCGACCGGCGCGCCCTCATCGTCTCGACCCAGGCCACGCCGTCGGATCACATGACGCCCATCTACTTCGCGGGCACGCTCGAGGATCACCGCTTCAATTGCGGTGATCCGGCCGTGCTGGCTCACGGCTACTACTTCTATGCACCGCAAGTGATGCGTGCCAACGACGGACGTTATCTGATGTGGGGTTGGATCAAGGAGGCGCGCAGTCAGCGGGTCTCGGAATGGGCGGGCTGGGCAGGCCTGGCCTCGTTGCCCCTGGAGGTGAGTTTGGACGACAAAGATCGTCTGTTGGTCCAGCCGGCGAGCGAGTTGAGAGCCTTGCGATCCAGCGAATGGTCATTCAGCGAAATCGTGGTCGCTCCGGATACCATGATCTTACTGGATGACGTCCAAGGCGACTGCCTTGAGATCATCGCTGAGTTCGCTCCCCAGAGCGAGGGCGAGTGCGGGCTGATCCTGCGCTGTTCGCCTGACGGCCAGGAGCAGACGCGTGTTGTCTATCAGCCGGAAGAGGGTCGGTTGATTGTGGAACGGGATGACTCAAGCCTGAGTCCGGAGGTCGAACGCAACACACGTGAAGCGACCGTGGATCTGGCCGACGGCGAAGGTCTCAAGCTGCATGTCTACCTGGATCGTTCCGTCATCGAGATATTCGTCGACGACGGGCGATCCTACCTCGTGGACCGCATCTATCCCCTACGACCAGACAGTTTGGGCGTCGGGCTGATTGCACGTAGCGGCCAGGTAATGGCCGAATCGGTGAACGTCTGGTCTCTGGATGGCATCTGGTAGCGGAGTGATTTTTTAGACACGGCAAATTACGCGAGCTTGGTGGACTGAGTCAGAGAAATTCGGTCGTTAGTTCGCCGCATCTGCCCAATTCGTAGTCTATGTGATCGCTCTCTGCATTGACACAGCCTGACGCAGATTGCCTACCAGTCGAGAATGGCCCCGTCGTGCGCCCGCACTGTGCACTGTGGTACTATGCATGACCTCTTGTTGGAAGGGATGCTGCTTGGCCGCTTCCTCGTCGACCTCAATGCCAAGCCCTGGCGTATCACAGATCAGCCAATAGCCGTCTTTGGTTTGCAGAGACGATTGCACCACGTCCCAGCGCCAGGGGACATCGGTCAGCATGTCCTCTTGAATGAGGAAATTAGGCGTGCTGAGGGCAAAGTGTAGGGCGGCGGCATTGGCCACGGGGCCGAGTTGATTGTCGGGGGCACATCCATGTAGTAGGTCTCGGCCGACCTCGGTCGGCGGCGTGATCAGGACATTGTCAGCCCCTTGGCGGCGGAGGGTGACGATCCAGCAGGATCTCTTCAGCCCGAATGGCGAGAATAACAGGCCGATTCATTTTTAGGGCATCGACCGTCGCTCGGCCTGTCGAGGAAATGCCGACCACACGAAGATCCTGCCATTGAAAGTGTTCGGCCCAGTCCTGATGGCGAGGGTTGAAGACAGGAACCTCGACGCCGGTGACCGGATCGCTCACGTTCAGGCGAGCAGCCTTCCGGAGGGAGCAAGATACGCAGGCGAGCGCCAAATTTTCTTCTGCGGTTTGGCGGCCCTCCGCCAAAGGAATCACATGATCGACATGGAATGTTGCGGCCTGCCCGGTTTGAGAAAGACCGCAATATTCGCAACGGCTATCGGCGCGTTCGAAGACGAATTGGCGAAGCGATGGGGAAATGTAGCGCATCAGGATTGAGGAGATTTGCGTTCGGCTTGCAGGTTCAATAGGGACAAGAATTCGGCGAGTTCAACCAAACCTTCCGCCTCATCATGCTCATCACCCGATAGAACTTCACCGGAATCCTGGCGGTCAAGTAAGAACTGGAGACGGGCGTGAACTGCTCTGGGCAACTGAAAATGAACTAAATCCCTGGGAATTTCAATGACATCTAGCATAGTTTCTCCCGTCTATCATTGGGTAGCGAAATGCATCTCAAACATGCCCGAAACTTTACCCCAAGTATAGCACAAATTTTCTGTTAAATTCAAGCATGGCGGATTTCATGTCGATGTTCCAGTTTTTCTGCCTCGACAAGCCGCCAGTTACCTACCAATCCAGAATGGCCCCGTCGTGCGCCCGCACGGTTGTACTATGCATGACCTCTTGTTGGAAGGGATGCTGCTTGGCCGCTTCCTCGTCGACTTCAATGCCAAGCCCGGGCGTGTCGCAAATCAGCCAGTAGCCGTCTTTGGTTTGCAGAGACGATTGCACCACGTCCCAACGCCAGGGGACATCGGTCAGCATGTCCTCTTGAATGAGGAAATTAGGCGTGCTCAGGGCAAAGTGTAGGGCGGCGGCATTGGCCACAGGGCCGAGTGGGTTGTGGGGAGCCACACCCATGTAGTAGGTCTCTGCCATGGCCGCGATCTTTTTGGCCTCCCACAGTCCGCCGCAATGGCAGAGATCGGGTTGGATTACATGGCAGGCCTGCTGTTCGAAGACCTCGCGAAAGCCAAAGCGGGTGACCAAGCGCTCGCCGGTCGCAATGGGCACTGTGCTGGCTCTGCGCACTTCGGCCATGGCGTCCACGTTCTCGGGCGGCACCGGCTCTTCGATAAAGAAGGGACGGTAGGGGGCCAGCACGCGACAAAATTCGATGGCGTTGGCGGGAAAATGGCGACCGTGGCAATCGATCATGATGTCCATCTCGTCACCGACTGCGTCGCGTAGCGCCCGCATCATGCGTTCGGCATAGTCGTAGGCGCCGATGGAGTTGAGGCTCTCGGTCGGCGGCGTGATCAGGACCTTGACCGCGTTGTAGCCCTGCTCTCGCACCGCCAGCGCCCGATCTACGAAGATCTGCGGATCATCGCTCTGTTGTGATTCGTAGACTGCCTCCATGTCGCCGCCGCCGAGGTGGGTGTACATGCGCACTTTGTCACGCACGGCCCCACCCAGCAGCTTGTAGACCGGCTGACCCAGCGATTTCCCCAGGATATCCCAGAGCGCCTGCTCGATGCCGGAGATGGCCGACATGCCGATCACGCCCATGCGCCAGAAGGACTGGCGATACATTTTCTGGTAGAGGAATTCGATGCGTTCCGGATCTTCGCCGATGAGCATGGGCGCGAAGTCTTCCACCGCGCCGACGACGGCCCGCGTCTTCCATTCCAGAGAAGCTTCGCCCCAGCCATAGAGGCCGGCTTCATCGGTTTCCACCTTGACGAAAACCCAGTTGCGCATTTGAGCGTTGACGACGACGGTCTTGATTGCGGTAATTTTCATAGGGATGTCAGGTCTTGATTGTGAAACTCAACACGCGCGGTTCTTGCTGTTGGACATGCGCCTCAATCAGCCTGCGGTTGAGCAATTGTTCGAGATGGCCGTTGAGCGCAAAGACTAATTCCAGGTCAAGTCCGCCGTGGGGCCAACCACCCAATTGGGGGCCAAGGTCCACGCAGGCTTCACGTAGCGTGTGGGGTTTACGCAGATATTGGCGCAGCAATAAGTCAGCCTGCTCCACAAATTGACGAGATTCGGCACAGAACTCAGCGATCTCGGCGCCTCGCTTGACCGGCCAGTGACAGCCGACAAAGGTTGTGATCGGCAGATGTTCGATCAGGCGAACGGTGGCCAGATATTCGTCCACATGCAGATAGGTCGGCGGCAGCTTCTCTGTGCCATCAAAGCCGAAATAGACCCGGCCATGAATGGCATCGCCGCCATATAGCGCGGTATTTTTGCGGTCCAGCAGACCAATGTGCCCGTGTGAATGGCCGGGCAGCGCCACGACCTCCACTTCCCAATCGGGCGAGAGCAAAATCCGCTCGCCCCCGACGAAGGTGGCTTCGATCGGCTGGAATTGACCGCACTGACCACGGATCGCTTGTTGCGTCTCGTCGTCATAGAAAATCTGATGGTCGGACCGATAGGCGTCGTAGCGTAGGGCGATGATCTCGTCCGGCCCAAGCGATGCGGCCCGATCGGCATCGCCACAGGCAAGGATCGCCTGGGGCGCATGCTGCTTCATCTGATGATTGCCGCCGATGTGATCCAGATCCGAATGGGTGATGACGATCCAGCGCAGGTCGGTCGGATCGCCGCCCGCTTCTCGCATCTGCGGAATAATGAAGCCTTCGGGATCGCCGGCGCAGCCAGTATCGAGCAGGATCGAGGCCGACTCGCCCTGCAAATATATCAGTTGCAGCGGGCGGCCACCCACTTCACCTTCAAGCATGAAAACGCCATCGAACAGTTTTTGCATGGCCAACTCCAAGAACAAAGAAATTAGTCAATGGTCGATTGTCAACGTTCAATTGTCAATGATCTGCCTTGAACACGACCATTGACAATTGACGAATTGACCATTGAAAATTGACAATTAATACACACCCACCTCGCGCATTGTCTCCCAGAACGCCATATAGTTCTCCGGCGACACCGAAGCCTGAGTATTGTGGATCGGCGTGCAGACAAAGCCGCCGCCCGGGGCCATGATCTCGATATTCTGGCGCACATCGTCACGTACTTGTTGCGGCGTGCCGATGTCGAAGACACGCTGCGTATCCACGCCCGCACCCCAGAAGCTGATCTCGTTGCCATATTCCTTCTTGATGGCGGCGTAGTCGATGCCGTCCGCGCTCTTCTGCAAGGGGTTGATGATATCAATGCCCGATTCACGCAGATCCCAAAGGATGGGCACCAGCGCGCCGTCACAATGATAGAAAAGCTTAGCGTCGGTACGCGCTTTCATGAACTGGAAGAGCTTGGTGTGGCGCGGCTTGATGTATTTGCGATACATGTCCGGCGAGAAGAAAAGTCGCTTCTGCCCGGCTAGATCGTCAGCCTCGATCATCACGTCGATCAGGTCGCCGATCTCGTCAAAAACCTTCTCCCAATAGATCATTTTCAACTCGACCACTGTGTCCATGATGTACTCGGCCACATCGGGGTAGAGCAGGAAGTCGGTGAAGTAATTTTCAAAGCCGCGCGTCCAGGCGTGCATCTCCGAGACGCCGGCCGAGAGCGAACCGACCACCACGGCCTTGCCTTCTTCGATGGTGGCCAGCGCTTTGTCGCGCAGACCGGCGAAGCGGTTGGGATCGCCGGCGTCCGGGAAGGTGTAGTTGGCCTTGATGTCGTCAACCGTCTCGTAAGGCTGCAACGGCCACTCATACATGTCGAAATAGAGGCCCTCTTGCTTTGGGCTGCGCCAGCCGATGCCCCATTCATCGGTGTAGGCCAGATAGTCGCCCTCATCACGGTAGGCCAGATTGTATTTGGCAGAGGAACGCGGGGCCACGTTGTGGATATCGACGCCGAGGAAATCGGCCACATCCTGGTCGATGGCCGCGAGCTGTTGAATGCTGTCAACAATCCTGATTTCAACTTCCGGCATACCCAGGTGTGCGCGCAGGTTCTTGTAAGCGACCTTGTGCATACCCGACATGGGCGTGCCGCCCAGGTCAAAGGGGACACGGTCCGGTTCTTTGTGATTGAGCGTGGCCTGGACACGTTCGCGTGAATTCATGTCAACCTCCGTTTGGGTTGGTTTGAGAGATTCTGTATCTATTTCACTTCTAGATTAGCCACCAGACGGGACTGGCCGTCTGCAATGGCAATGGCCTGCAATTCCAAACTTACGACATCGGGCGACAGCGGCAATAAGACATCAACCGTCAACGGCGCCAATGGGCTGCTCTTGCCGAGCGACATTCGTGATCTTTCGGCGCCTGCCGTGTCCTTTGCGATCAAACTGATCTCCGCGCAATCAAAGACGCCAAAGGCTCCTTGGACTCGCCCCTCGCCTCCCGCCCCTCGCACCTTCATCGCCTCAGCCGTACATCCGCCAGCCTGCACATCCATCACCCGACCCTGCAGCTTGCAGGCGCCCCATTCGATCTGGAATGAGTGCCTTGCTCCCGGCTCAAAGGTGTGGAACGGGCTGAGTACTTCGGTCTCCATGTGGTAGATTTTGCTGTCTTCAAAGTTGAGGTTGCCGACGATACCCGTCCCCGTTGTCCAACACTCAACGGTGGCCCCGTCATCCGGGTACTCGGCAGATGCATCGACGGTGAAGCGCTCGACGAAAGCGTTGCCTGCACTTTGATTGGCAAATGCGATCCATCCGCCCGGCGAGTCCAAACTGACCTTGCCGACTCTATTGAGATAGCTGCCAACGAAAAGACCTGATTCAGTTTCCGTCTGCCATTGGGGGTTATCCTCATCCCCAAACATGACGTCAAAACCGCGTGCATGGCGGCTGGCCGGGTTGAGCGGGGCAGTGACGACACATGACGTGTCGGGCTGGAGTGAACCATCCTCGCCGGTTTGCTCAGCTCGAACTTGAGTCACGTCCCAAATGCTCCAACGTGTGGTTCTGTCGAAGATATTCGTGAAGGACAAGTCAAGCGAAAGACGGCTGCTGCTATGATGTAGCGTCAACCGACGCGTGATCTGCAAGCCGGTGCGCGGGTCGGGCGGACTGACCATCTCGATGGCGGCAGTGTCGTCGGTTGCACCAAACTCGGTGACTTGATAATGACCGGTGTCGAGCACTGCATCCGGCGGTCCATGCCATTGCTGGTCATTGTCCCAGCCTTGCGGAGCCGGCCAGGTCTTGGCTCCGCCGTAGTTCTTCCAGGCCCCCAAAGACCCGTCGCCCTGGTTTTCCTCCGGCGAAAAGAGTTTGCCTTCAAGTTCAGGTTCAACATAGATGTACGCATAGTCGCCCAGGTCGTAGGCCATGATACGGCCGCCGATATCAGGCACCGCCGCAAGGCATACGAATTCATTCTCCAAAAAGTACGCGTCCCAGCCACAGAAATCGCCTTGATATGCTCGACAAATGCTATCTTTCGACATGACCTAGGTTCCTCTTTTTTGCCACAGATTTACACAGCTAGAAATGAGATGGGACACAGATAGGTTCAGGAATACTCTACGCATCTGGCAAATATGTCTCATTCGGATCTCACGGGGTGCAAGCAACCTTCCTGGAAGATTTGCAGGAGCGACAGGCTGAGAATGCCGATATTCCAGGAAGATCTCCTGTCAACCCCTGGTTTCCCGAAAAACCGAAAATATCTGTGAATATCAGTTATTTATCTGTGGCCATCTGTGACAAATCTTTGCAGTAGCGTCTCACTACACCGCTGCAAAGTCATCGACCACACCCGTGGCGTGTGCCATAAGACTCTGCTCGGTGGCTTCTTCCTGATCGAGGATGCCGGTCACGCGGCCTTCGTACATGACCACAATACGATGGGCCAACGCCAGCACCTCCGGCAACTCAGACGAGATGAGGATGATGCCCTGACCTTCACGCGCCAGTGTACGTACGAGCTCGTAGATCTCGGCTTTGGCGCCCACGTCAACGCCATGGGTCGGCTCATCGAGAATGAGCAACTTGGGGTCGGTTGCCAACCAACGCCCGAGCACCGTCTTCTGCTGATTGCCGCCGCTCAGACTGCTGACCGGTTCGTTGATCGAAGAAAGACGGATATCCAATTGGTCGACATATGAATCGACCATGCGCTGCTCTGCCCTTTCGCTGACGCCGAATTTTTGCATGAACGGCAGCTCAGCGATAGACATGTTTTTGTAGATTTCCAAATTCATAAAGAGGCTGAGTACCTTGCGATCTTCTGGTACCATGGCCAGGCCGGCCCGAATGGCTTGGCCCGGCGACTTGAAGCGGACAGATTCGCCGTCGAAGATCACTTCGCCCTTTTCAAAGGGATCTGCGCCAAAGATGGCGCGCATGAGTTCGCTGCGACCTGCGCCAACCAGGCCCGAAAAACCGAGGATCTCACCTCGTTTTAGATCGAAACTGACGTCTTTGAACAGGTTGCCGCTCAGGTTGCGTACTTCTAGCAGCGTATCGCCGATATTCTCCACCGTGCTGCGCACGCCACGATCCAGCTCGCGACCGACCATCATATTGATGACAATTTGTTCATTGGCTTCGGCGCGGTCTATGGTGCCGACATAGGTCCCGTCACGAAAAACAGTGATACGATCTGAGATGCGTAGCACCTCGTCGATCTTGTGCGAGACATAGATGATGGCAATGCCGCGCTCGGTCAATGAGTCGATGACCGAAAAGAGACGTTCGCTTTCCGTGTCGGAGAGTGACGAGTTTGGCTCGTCCATGATAATGAGCTGGGCATCGGTCGACACGGCACGCGCGATTTCGACCATCTGCCGCTGGGAGATGGGCAGGTCGCGCACAACGGCATAGGGATCGACATCAAGATCGATCATCGCCATGGCCTCACGCGCCTTGCGCTCCAGCTTCTTCCAACTGATGACGCCCATCTTGCCGCCCATGTCGCCAATGAACATGTTTTCGATCACGGTCAGCGACGGCATCATGGAGAGTTCCTGGTGGATGATGGCAATGCCGGCGTGTTGGGCCTCGATGGGGCGATGGTACTCGACCTCGCGGCCCTCGAAGATGATGGTGCCTTCATTGCGCGACTCAATTCCGCCCAGCAGCTTGATCAGCGTCGACTTGCCCGCGCCGTTCTCTCCGACCAACGCATGCACCTCGCCATAGTTCAGATCAAATTGCACACCCTCCAGCGCGTGGACGCCACCGTAGCGCTTGGAAATGTCCCGCACCTTGAGGATCTGCTCACCATTCTTTGCCATCATCACACCATACTTTCATGAAATACCGATAGAACGCGGATCTGGCGGATTAAGCGGATCAACACGGATTATTTCTGATCCGTGAAAATCCGCCCAATCCGCGTCATCAGCGTTCTATCTTAGTTCGAAGGTGTCCAGAATTCGCTGATGTTCTCCTGGGTCACGACGGAAGCGTCGGTGACCATGCGTGCACATTCGGGCGTCACGCCGCCGGCGATGTAGTTGAAGAGCCGCACGGCAGGGTCATGGCCCTGGGCGAAGGGGTTCTGGCCGATGGTGGCGTAGATGACGCCCTTCTCGACGTATTCCATGGTCTCGTCGACAAAGTCGAAGGAGATGACGGCAACTTCACCGGCCTTGCCTGCGTCCTCGACGGCAGCAGCAGCACCGAAGGGGCCGCCGGCTGTGACGTAGATGCCATTGAGGTCAGGGTTGGCTGTCATGAAGTCCTGGGCCTGGGTGTAGGCGATGTCGCCCTGGTCGGTGTTCTCGACCTCACCGATGATCTCGATGTCAGGATATTCGGCGGCGATGGTGTCGACAAAACCCTGGCGACGTAGCTCATGGGCCTCAACAGCGAAGAAGCCGGTGATGATGCCCACCTGGCCGGATCCACCGATGGCTTCGGCCATGGCATGGGCGGCAGCTTCACCCTGAAGATAGAGGTCAGCGCCGACGAAGAAGAGTCTGGCGTTCTCAGCATCGGTCTCGGAGTTGAAGGTGGCGACAGGGATACCGGCCGCGTCAGCCGAGTTGATGTAGGTGACCAGGCCAGCGTCGCCGGCGATGGTGGCGATGGCGTCATATTCCTGGGCGATGGCCGCTTCGATGCCGCCGCTGAAGTTGTCAGCAGTGTGGGTCTCGCCGGGGACGATCCAGTCGACGGTGGTGTTGTAGGCAGCCAGTTCGTCGGCAGCCGCCTGCGCACCCTCCTTGACCGGAATCCAGAACGGGTTGTTCTCAAGACCGAGCACGGCGATGCGCAGCGGTTCTTCGGGCATGACGTCGACCGGTGTGACCGTGGCTTCGTCGGCCATCTGGCACATGGAATCGAAGGCAGGCAGTGCAGCCATTTCGCCTTCTTCTTCCGCCATGTCGGCCAATCCACCCTCGGCGGACCAGTACTCACTGATATTGTCTTGGGTCACAACTGCGGCCTCGGTGACGAGACGACCACACTCAGGCGCAACGCCGCCGACCAGGTAGTTGAACAGCCGCACGGCGGGGTCATGGCCCTGGGCGAAGGGGTTCTGGCCGATGGTGGCGTAGATGACGCCCTTCTCGACATACTCCATGGTCTCGTCCACGAAGTCGAAGGAAATAACGGCAACTTCACCGGCCTTGCCTGCGTCCTCGACGGCAGCAGCAGCACCAAAGGGGCCGCCGGCTGTGACGTAGATGCCATTGAGGTCGGGATTGGCTGTCATGAAGTCCTGGGCCTGGGTGTAGGCGATGTCGCCCTGGTCGGTGTTCTCAACCTCACCGATGATCTCGATGTCGGGATACTCGGCGGCGATGGTGTCGACAAAACCCTGGCGACGTAGCTCATGGGCCTCAACAGCGAAGAAGCCGGTGATGATGCCCACCTGACCGGATCCACCGATGGCCTCGGCCATGGCATGGGCGGCAGCTTCACCCTGGAGGTAGAGGTCGGCGCCGACGAAGAAGAGTCGAGCGTTCTCAGCATCGGTCTCGGAGTTGAAGGTGGCGACAGGGATACCGGCCGCGTCAGCCGAGTTGATGTAGGTGACCAGGCCAGCGTCGCCGGCGATGGTGGCGATGGCGTCATATTCCTGGGCGATGGCCGCTTCGATGCCGCCGCTGAAGTTGTCAGCGGTGTGGGTCTCGCCGGGGACGATCCAGTCTACGGTGGTGTTGTAGGCAGCCAGTTCATCGGCAGCCGCCTGCGCGCCTTCCTTGACCGGAATCCAGAACGGGTTGTTCTCCAGACCGAGCACGGCGATGCGCAGCGGCTGGTCAGGCATCATGTCGACCGGGCCGACTGTGCCTTCATCGGCGGCCTGACACAAGGAGGCAAAGTCCGGAGCAGCCGGTCGTTCCACATCGGCGACGGCAACGGTTTCGGCATCCGCGGCAGCCGGCGCTTCCGCGACAGGCTCATCGGCAGCCTGCCCGCCACAGGCGACAAGGCCCAATGCGAGTACAAGCAGGAACAGAATAGACAGGGTTTTCTTCATGGAAATACTCCTTTTGTGAAAATAGATTGTTTGAGGGATTGGGGATAGGGGATTGGGGATCGGGAGGCGTTCTCCTGATCCCCAATCCCCTATCCCCAATCCCGTCTTATCGATTCCGATGGCGCAGTTGGTCAGCGGCGACGGCCAGAATGATGACCACGCCGATAGTGATGGTCTGCATGTAGATCGGGAAGTGGAGCAGAATGAAGGCATTGCGAAGCACGGCGATGATGGCGGCCCCTATGACGGCCCCAATGATGGTGCCTTCGCCGCCCTGCAGACTGGCCCCACCGATAACCACGGCCGCGATGACCGAGAGTTCAATACCCACGCCAGCGTTGGTGGCCGATGTGGCTAACAACCCGGCAGTCATGATGCCTGCCAATGCGCAGAGTGTACCTGTGATAGAGTAGACAAAGATTTTGACCATCGTCACCGGTACGCCAGATAGTCTGGCAGCCTGCTCGTTGCTGCCGACCGCATAGATCTGGCGGCCCAATACAGTATATTTGAGGAAGAGGCTGAAGGCGATGACCAACACGATCATCTCAATCACTGGGACCGGGACCGGGCCGACGTAGCCGCCGCCCAGGTAGTTCACGGCCTCGTCACGCATGGGCACGTTGCTGGCCACAGTTCCTTTGAGCCCCGATGCCAACAAGTAGGTTAACCCGCGTGCAATGCTCAACATGCCCAATGTCGTAATGAAGGGGTTTACCTTGAGTTTGGTGATGATGAGGCCATTGGTTAGCCCCAGGGCCGTGCCGAAGGTCAGCCCGAGAGCGACGGCGATCCAGGGTGGGACCACTTCCAGAAACATGAGCCGGGCAGTGAGCATGGCAGACGCAGCCAATATGGAACCAACTGAGAGATCGATGCCACCGGTGACGATGATCATCGTCTGGCCGATGGCCATGATGCCAATGGTGGACATGCCGCGCATCACGTTGAAGATATTGGTCGGTTTCCAGAAATAGGGACTCAGGAAGCGCATGGCGATGAGCAAGGCAATCAGCGCCAGCAAGACGCCAATCTCACGTATTTGCAGTACGCGCTTGATCGAGTATATGAACCCGTTTTGGCTTCCTCCTGAATCGCCATTGACTGCAACGTTACTCTCCGACATGGGTCTCTCCTATTGATTCCTGGTTGTCGTCCGGCCCCATTTTGGACCAGATCAGCATCACGTGCTCTTGGACGGCCAGAATTGCCGTCTCTTCATTCCCTTGCTTCAACGCTTCCACAATCGGAATATGCGATTCGGCAATTTCGTGAAGGCTGCTAAAATGATTTACGTTGGTCTGGACTACAAAACGTTGGACTTGGCTATAGAGCGGCTCCCATGTACGCAGAAGCCCGGTGCTGCCTGACCATTCACAGATATCCCGGTGAAAAAGCAAGTCATATTCTGTCAACAAGGCCATATCGCTGTCATCGGCGGCCGCGTGCATCAGTCCAATAAGTGTGTTGAGTTCGGATAGTTGGTCGGCTGTAATGGTCTTAGTCGTACGTTTTGCGGCAAAGCCCTCGATGGTGGAGCGAATAGCGAAGATTTCATGCATCTCATCAAGCGCATAGTCTGTGACGTAGGTGCCGCTTCGGCCTTTGCGCATGACCAATCCTTCACGCTCCAGCCTGTGCAGCGCCTCCCGAACCGGTGCCTGGCTGGTCCCGCTTGAAGCGGCGATCTCCAGCTCAACGAGTCGGTCATCGGCTTGGAGACGCCCGGTAACGATGCCGGCCCGCAGGTGGTCATAGACCTGATCTGTTAGCGATTTGACTTTGCGCATGGCCAGCCTTCAATCTTCAGTCGATCACGTGTTCGATATCCCATTGCGTTCAGACAGCGATCGCGCCCGAGAAAGATGGTGTTGAAGAGGAATGGGTTCTAGTAAGAAATAAGATCTGCGTTTTCATATCGATTATCGATAATCGATATGAAAAAGTATAATGTACTTTCATTGGGTATGTCAAGGGAGCAAGCATATGAATCGGTTGCAGGGAAAAGTTACGGTGGTGACGGGGGCAGGCGGGGGCATCGGGGCCGGGATTGCACAACGTTTCGCCCTCGAGGGTGCATGTGTGGGCGTGCTAGATCTGCGCGTAGAGGGTTGTCGGGAAGTCGTTGATGCGATTCAGTCTGCCGGGGGAAAAGCCGTGGCGCTGGGGGCGGACGTCGGAGATGAGGCCCAGGTCGAATCCGCAATTGCCGCCGTGCGCTCGGCTTTTGGCGCTGTCGACGTGTTGGTCAACAACGCAGCGATCATGCCATCCGGGCGTATCCATGAGACATCGCCCGACGACTTCGACCGCTGCCTGCGTGTCAATCTGCGCGGGGCCTATTTGATGAGTCGGGCCGTGCTTCCGGAGATGTTGGCGCGCGGCACAGGCAGCATCATCCATATGGCAAGCGTCACCGGAATATTGGGATTGCCCGGCATCGCCGCCTATTCGGCAACCAAGGCAGGGCTGATCGGCCTAGCCCGCGCCATGTCCACAGACTACGCCCGACACGGCATTCGGGTCAACACAGTCTCGCCCGGCACCATCGATTCGCCAATGTTGCACAATTTCCTCGAAGAGCAGTCGAACCCGGAATACTTCCGCCACGCTTTCGATGACATGCATCCGATTGGCCGGGTGGGCACCATTGAAGAGGTGGCCAATGTCTTTGTCTTCCTGGTCTCCGATGAAGCCAGCTTTGTCACCGGCGCCAACTATGAGGTGGATGGCGGCATCGGCGTCAAGGGCGAGCAGCCACAGGATGAGTCATAATTTCTATTGGGCCGGCGTGCATCGCACGCTGGGTTTCCAAATTCACCGAGCTATTGAAACTGAAAGCACAACGGGATCATGAGTTTTGTAGGTCACGCTTGCAGCGTGACAAGGTACATATACCAGACGGATTCAGAGGTCACCAAACTCGTCCGACTGCAAGTCGGACCTACATAAGTCATGTTTTCATTGCGCCTTCAGTTTAGCGTGGTCACACTCATCACCTTTGCGCTAGCACTGACCGCAATCCCGATTTCGGGCACGAACTGCCCCGGAGACTGCATCAGCTATCCCTATCTGGATACGGTTGCCCAGTTTCCCAGAGATTATCGCTGGATGTTGCCTGCCATCGTTCTTCTGTTGATCTATGTGGTCCTCGTGGTTTTCATCCATGGCTATGCACCGGAGCACAAAGGCGTGTTCGCCCAGATTGGATTGGCGTTCTCGGTCATGTCAGCCATCATTCTGGTTTGCACGTACTATATTCTGGCTGCAGTCGTGCCGGTGAGCCTGATGCATGGCGAAACGGAGGGCATCGCCATGGATATTTCTCGCCGGGTTCTGGCTGTCAATGGGCGCGCTGGCAGTGATCGCGCTCCGTTATGGAGTAGATCGCCAGGATCGTTTTGAGGTTGCAATCATCTCCATCGATTGGCTGGTGCTGCTCATCAATGGAGCGCTGTTGAGTCTGGTGTTTAGACGTGCGTCTCAGAGAAATTCCGATTAACCTGCAAACCGCACCCAGTCTACGTTGACCGCATTGACCAATCGTTGATCCATGGTCCAGAGTCGGCAGTTGAGATTTTCGGCAAGCGCAACGTAGAAGCTGTCATAGGCACTGGCTCGCTTTAGTCTCCGCGTCCAGTTGTAGGCTGATTGCGACAGCGCTGCGGTGGGTAGATGAAGTTCGACGCGGAAGTTCTCCATGAGGCGGAGCAATATCTGAGCCTCAGCGTCCATGATTCGATCGAAGTGGACAGACTTGTTCAGGGCCGATGTAACCTCATAGAACCATAAACTAGGCGCACGCAGATGAACGCTAGATGAGCGCCATCCAGTGAGTCGCTGTTGTGCGGCTTGCTGAAAATCACCTGGGAGTAGTGCATGAACAATCAGGCTCGCGTCGACCACTACGACATTAGGATTGGGGGATTTCGTCACTGCGTGTCTCCAAATCCGCCCGACTGGCATTTATGATTGAATCGACATCAACTCTCTGGCCACTACGCTGTTCGAGAATGTCTGCGCTCACGGTGTTGACCTGGTCCAACCAAGCCTGCCAGTCGGTCATATCGGCATCGGTTTCTTGGTTCACAAGTTTTTGATAATCGTCGAGTCCAATCAGCACCGCCTTGGGGCGACCGCGAGATGTCAACACGATGCGTTCGTCACCGAATGCCACCCGGTTAACGAGTTCGGAGATATTGCTTTTCACCTGCCCGATACTTGCATTGGTTTCGTGCATCCTCTTCCTCCATTGATTCCCAAACAGACCATAGTCCTGATATTCCCCATTTTACCCTACCACATTAAATCTGTCACGTCCCGGCTTCATCTATCGATCTTCACTTGTGACACCACCGCAAAAACAAAAGATCAGCACAGAAAAACACAGATAATCATAGGGTTTTCCTCTGTGAACCTCTGTGCCTCCTCCGTGTCTCCGTGGTGAAAAAGACCCTTTGCAGTAGAGTCACTTGCGCTCCGATTCCCACAGAGTTCGCCGGGACTGGTATCATATTTTCTGACCCCAAAGGTGGGGCACGGATTTTGCCTCAAACTGATCCGCGAAAATCCGCCGGATCCGCTCGATCCGCGTTCTATCCATTCAGTCGCTGATCAGAAACCAGACGGCCATGAACTACACCGAAATCCTGTTGGCGATAGCGCCGGTTTTCCTGCTGATTCTATTCGGCTATGGCCTACGCCGGGCCGATTTCCCCGGCGGCGATTTCTGGGCGCGCAGCAACAAGCTGGTCTACTGGGTGCTCTTCCCGGCCCTGCTCTTTTCCAGCACATCGACCATCGATTTCTCCGGCGACGCCGTACTCACCTACGCAGCGGTCATCTACAGCGGCTTCGGCAGTGCCGTGATCTTTGCCCTGCTTGCGGGCAAGCTGCTGGGCCTGGGCGGACCGCTCTCGACCTCGGTGTTGCAAGGTTCGGCCCGGCACAACACCTTCATCGCCCTGGCCGTGGCCGAGCGGCTGCTGGGAAGCGAAGGACTCTCGACCGCCGTGGTCACCTCAGCCTTGTTGATCCCGGTCACCAATATTGTCGTTGTCGCGCTCATGGCCATCTTGCTGCAGGAGGGTTCAAGCAAAGGCATCGTCGCGCGCTGTACTGCGCGATCTGGCCCGCAATCCGCTGCTGATTGCTGTGGTTATTGGCATCTGCACCAATCTGCTGGGGATCACGCCCATTCCCGTGGTCAATGATCTGGCCGCAATCATCGGGCGGGCGGCATTGCCCGTCATGCTCATCGGCATTGGCGCAGGCATCCAGATCCGCCGCATGCGCGCGGCTGCCATACCGGTGCAGCTTTCGGTCGCCGGCAAAATGATCGTCTTCCCGCTGGCCATCGCCTTGGTCGCCAGCCTGGTTGGCCTGCCGCAACCGGCGCTGATGGTCGCCATCATCTTCGGCGCTGTGCCCACGGCCGGCTCTGCCTACGCCCTGGCCCGCCAGATGGGCGGCGATGCCGAGGCCATGTCGGCCATTGTCACGATTCAGATGGCGATCTCGTTTTTCTCGCTGCCGCTGACGTTGGCGATTGTGCAGGGGGTTTGAACCAGAATGTTCGTGGCGCGATAGGTCGTTGGCATGCCAATGCTAGACCACGTGACGGATTCAACTCTGCAGATGGGGAAGAGAGATTATCTCAGTAGAGGATGCTCTTCGCTTTGTTCTGTTTGCGTAGGTATTCAATGACGATCGAGGTGTCGATCAGAACTCGGGGAGTTGCCATCTGTTTATGTGTGCCTGCGCATCCTTGATCTGCTGCACGTCGTCGGCGTCCCATACCGATGCAGCGAGCAATTGATCTTTGTCATTGGTTTCCGCTGTCACGCGGGCAGCCAACAACGAATCAATGAAGGTCGCAACCGTCTCCTGCTGGATAGGATCGAGTTCTTCATATTTATACCAGAGAACGTCTTTGGATAGTATCTGCTGCATCTGTCGTTTACTACTCCTTCCCTACGATGCCTACCAAAAGTATAGCATTGCTGTCAACAGAGCGATATGATCGATTTAACGCTTGTGCCCAGTCACGCCAGCGTCAATTTCTTTGAACGGCCTGTCAATCGAAACCAAGGAAATGAATCTCCCAAAGTCCCCGGCACGGCCCACAAACGGGATCCGGTGGCCCAACTTCAACTGGGCCGTCCGGGGACTTGCGCTGAGACATCTGTTTGCTTGGAATAGCCTCAGCCGCTAGCAGTTGCTACTCAACCCCATCCAAAATCTTGACCCCGCTGGCTGTGGCCTCGGCGACCCAGCCTTCGACCGGGAGCGCACTGCCGCCGCCGGTAGTGGTGGGCATCGTTCGGATACGCCACCAGTTGAGGCCGTCGGCCACGGAAACGCCTTCAAGGATGATCATGCGGTCGCCCGGCTGGAGCTGGGCCAGCACGTCGTCACTTGGCTTGCCCAGGTAGCCAGGGGCTTGACGGATGTTGACCCGGCTGTTGGTGGCATTGCGCACGGCTGAGCCAATGGCAAAGCCTGCCAGCCCTTCGACGGGAGCAATCTGTTCGTTTGAGGTGACTTCAACGGGTGTGGGGACAATCGTTGGCGGTGTCCATGCAGGCACGCCGACCTGTAAATCGGAGAACGAAAGCTCGCTCAGCCCCAGCGCGGCAAAGAGCCCGCCGCAGCTCACGCTGGCCAGCAAGAGGAAGCCGAGGGCAAACCCCGGCCAGAAGAGTGAGCGTACGGGTTCGTTTGTCTGTGACACGCGACTTTGAGACACGCAGAAGAGAGTGGGAACTACGCTTGGATGTCGCCGAGCACACGCAGGACGCCGACGGCATTGCCGCTCATGTCCAGGCTGGAGTGCTGCAGCAGTACGTCGGCCTCGCTGCCGTCTTCCATCTTGAGATGCATCTTGCTGTCGCGATGGCGCTCAAGCATGACCTTGGAGGCATTCAGCGAGCGGGACTTATAGGTGATGCGGTAGGGACTCTGGCTATGGTTGTCGTTCATCTGGACAACCGAGACCTCGTCGAAGACGGCGACAGGATCATCGTTTCCTGGCAGATACATGCTTGCTTTCATGGCGGCGCGTTCTCCTGTTGACTGACAAATGGCCGAACGTTGCCCGAATTGTAGCAAATGGGGGCGGGTTAAGCCAAAAGTGGGGGACTGGGTACCAGGGATTGGTGATCGGGGACTAGGGGGCGGCTCCGTGCAAACTCCTAATCCCCAATCCCCGATCACCAACCCCCTACCTATTCACGCAAACTGAGCAAATACGCAACCAGATCCGCCTGCTCCTGCTCGCTCAGGGTCTCGCCATAGGTGGAGACCATGATGTTTTCGGCGTAGCCCTCAACGATATACTCGTTGGTGTTGACGATGCTGGTATGGAGATACTGGGCCGCTGTCATGCCTTCGACACGAGTCTCAGCAGTTTTGCCCACGTTGTACCATGTTGGTCCGGCCATGACCAGGTCCGGGTCCAGATTGTGACAGCCGATGCAGCCATTCATGAGACTGAGCTGTTCGCCACGAGTCGGGTCGGCGTCAGGCATCAGCACCGCGATGGACTCGGGCAGGCCGGCATAGATATCATCTTGCCCTGTTGCTTCTGGCTCTACTGAACCTTCGTCTGGCTCGCTACTCGCCTCATTAGCTTCAGATTCAGCCGGCGTTTGATCAGTCAATGCCTCGGACTCAGTCGGCTCGGCTGCTTCCGGGTCAGTGGCGTTGTTTTCATCAATGATCTCGTTATCAGAAGCTTCTGCTTCGGGGACTTCTGTATCGGGGATCTCCGTATCGTCCATCGCTGCATCAGTTGCTTCTGTGTCAGCCACTTCTTCATCGGCAATTTCTTCTTCAGCAAGTTCCGCGACCGGTTCAGCCGATGTGTCCGCGACTGCCTCACCAGCAGGCTCTTCTTCGGCCACTTCAAGCATCACGGCCGCCGGTTCGGAGTCGCTTACTTCTTCTTTCACAGGCTCTGCCGCCGGTTCTGCAATCGGTGATTCGTCAACAGGTTCAGATTCGCCAACTGCTTCTTCATCGACTGCGGTAGGAGCGTCCTGCGCAGCAGAGGCCTCTGCTGCATCTGCTTCATCGGCCCCATCAGCCGATATGGCGCCGGCATCGTCCACAGGTTCATCTGTGACCGGCTCTTGCGTTGCTGCCGGGGCGGAGCCTGGCGCCATGACAGTGTAGGTGGGCACTGCAGTGGCAATCATCTGACTTTCTTCTTCGTGGCCGCCGCACGCTGCGGCCACAGCAATCACAATTGCCAGGGTCATGGCAATCATTGTGCGTTTCATGAAGGTTTACCTCTCTGGAATGCGATCCTTGCGGAAAAAATCATGCTGCTGAAAATGAACAATAGCCGATGGTTCGGCCGGCGTCTGTTACTAAATTCACAATTGTTAGGATACCATCCCTTTGACCGGATTGCATATGTTTTGCGGCATGGTTCCGATCTGCCTATGATACAATTTTGAGAGCGAGATAACGGAGACTTGCCACCGATGACTCTGTGTCAAAAAGGGATCCGGGCACGAATTTACACAAATTTTCACGAATCTTCTCTCTGGGCGAAGACACAATCTGGGCAAATTCGTGACCATTCGTGTCAAGAAAAGACTTCTTACAGCGGAGTCACTGATAGTGGCGAACGGAGGATAGTTCTCGTTCTTCACCGGGCTTCGCAGCCGGATTCCATCCGCTGCGAGCAATTTCGGCGCGATTGCCTTGCTCTGCCGGACGATCCACTTTTCGCCGTTGTGCCCGCGTGCAGACCTGCGGTAAGATGGGCAAATTGCCAACACAGACCGATTCAACCAAATTCCGGAGATAACCCATGCCGACACTACCGTTTGAAGACGACCTAAAACTTTTCGCTGCGATGAAGGAACAACTCTATTCTGCTGTGCTCTGTGATGCGCTCGATCAGGTCGGCTATCGCGAACAGGCCATGCGCGCCGACATCCGCCCCGTTTATCCCGACGCAATTGTTGTCGGGCGTGGCTGACCATGCAGTCGGTCGATGTCTATGCGCCGGACGAAAACGAATATGAGGTCGAGATCGCGGCCGTTGACGCCCTAGGCCCCGGCGACGTCATGGTGGCCTCCACCCAGCAGTCCACGCGCACGTGTCTCTGGGGCGAATTGCTCTCCACAGCATCCACAGCCCGCGGCGCAAATGGAGCCATCATCGACGGCTATACCCGCG
>CAVXYK010000019.1:0-185983 GCA_963765875.1 uncultured Chloroflexia bacterium | reverse complement strand
GCGCCGACGTGATCTCCGCCGCCGATCCTTGCAGCGCATCGTCGATTCCCGCTAGTTCAACCTGGGTCGCCGCCCGGAACTCGACCAACAGCGTCACCCGGCCCGGCACCACATTGTAGACGCCTGGCTCTACGCTGATGCCGCCGCACGTGATCACCGCACCGGGAAACGTCGCACCCACAAGTGCAGGCGCACGCGTGATAAACTGACCTGCTGCCACCAGGGCGTCGGCACGCAGATCCATGGGCGTGGTACCCGCGTGGTCGGGACGGCCATTGAACGTGAGCCTGAAAGAAGAGCGCCCAAAGATGGCGCTGACCACGCCGATGGCCAGGCCCGCATGCTCTAGCCTCGGGCCTTGCTCGATGTGCAGTTCCAGATAGCCGGCCAGGGTTTCCGGGTCGCGTACCGCCTGGGCCAAGCCTTGCCGGGTCACGCCGCCCGGGACCCACTCCGACATAGCTTCCAGATCATCCGGGTAAGCTTCGGCCCGTGCGAAGAATGCTTTCAGCGTTCCGTCGGTGTGGCTGCCGGCCAGGGAGCGACTGCCGAAGAAATCGCCGAAGCGCCCTTCCTCGTCGGTGAAGGCGATGGCCTCCAAATCAAAGGGCAGAGAAAGCCCCTCCTCCGCCACCACTCGCAACACCTCAAGCGCAGCAATGACACCCAATGCTCCATCGTAAGGACCGCCATTGGGCACCGTGTCCAGGTGTGAGCCGAGAAGCAGCGTCTTGGCTCCGGTCGGTCCGCAGGCCAATTTCGCCGATAGATTGGCTGCTGCGTCGGTGGTGACAGTCAGGCCTGCTGCTTCGGCCTGCTCCGTGAAATGGCGACGAGCCTGTCGCTCCGTCGTTGAAAAGGGTCGACGATCCCGCCCGCCCCCCTCCGAATCGGCAAGCAGGCCAAACTCGGCTACGGTATTCAAGGTGTTCAAAAAGCGAGTGGGGTTGATGGACAACATAGATTCTCCCGAGGTGTGCTCGAAGCGGAGTGACAATCACTGGCAGAAGCATATTTCATCACCCAGGAGCCATTCTGCCAGTGACTGTCACTCCCGCGTCTACACCAACCAACGACCGCCGTAAATATCGCCCACGCCCCGGCATCGCCAAACATTCATCGCCATCAATGATCAATTCGCCACGCGAAATAGACCTGTCGAATCTTGCCGGTGATTTCCATCCCTTCATAGGCGTGCCAATCATTGGGTGAATGGGAATTGGCCTGCCCCATGGTCCAGCGCTCTGTCGGATCGAGCAGCACAATGTCAGCGTCAAATCCGGGCAGCAACTCGCCCTTGCCCGCCATGCCGAAGATGCGCGCCGGATTGGTGGCGACCAATTCCACAAAGCGCTGTAGTGATATGTGTCCTTTGGCCACACCCTCAGAGTAGAGCACCTGGAAGCGGGGCTCGATGCCGGGCATGCCGTTGGGGCAGAGGTCGAAGCGATCTTGGCCGTAGCAGGTGGCCTCCCAGTCATAGGCTGCGTCATCGGAGGTGACCTGGACGACGCGGCCGTCGCGCAGCGCCTGCCAGAGCTTGTCCTCCGCGGCCTGGTCGCGCAGCGGCGGCGAGCAGATCCACTTGATGCCGTCGGCCCGCCGCAACATCTCGTCGGTGAAGACCAGATAGTGCATGCAGGTCTCGGCGGTCACGTCCAGACCCTGGCCGCGGGCCACGCCGACCATGTCGACGCCCTCGGCCGTGGTCATGTGCACAATGAAGAGTCGGGCCTGATTGCCGTCGGCCACTGCGTCGTGCACCATCTCAATGCATCGCTCCATGGCGTGATTCTCAATGGCCGGGGGCTTGCTCTCGGCGTGATAGATGGGGGCCGTCTGCCCGCGCTCGATGAAGCCGGGGATGCTGGCCTCAGCCATGTCGTTGTCCTCGGCGTGGACCAACACCATGCCGCCGGCGTTGCCCAGCTTGGCTAGAATGCGCCGCATGTCCGGCTCTTTGATGAGCAACCCTTCGTCCCGATAGGTCATGTAGAGCTTGATGGTGGGCGCGCCCGCGGCCACGAGGTCGGGAATCTCGTCCAGCGTGGCCTCGGTCGGCTGGGTGATGACGGGGTGGATACCGTAGTCTATGATGGCCTTGCCCTGGGCCTCGGCAAACTTGGCATCCAATGTCGACATCAGAGAGGCGCCCGGTCCCTGGTTGGAGAAGTCGATGATGCTGGTGGTACCGCCGAATGCCGCGGCGCGTGTGCCGGAGGCATAGTCATGGACGCTGATCGTGTTCATGAAGACATCGTTGAAGTGAACATGGGTGTCGACGCCGCCTGGGAGAACCAGCAGGCCAGATGCATCGACAGTCTGGTCGGCAGAGACGCCGGACAGATCGCCCACCGCGGCAATACGTTCGCCATCGATCAGAAGATCTCGTTGTTTGACACTCTGGCCAAGGACAACTGTACCGTTTTGGATTAGGGTTGTTGGCATTAATTTGGCTCCGTTTGTTTGATCCACGAAGACTTACGAAACTCAATGGGAACACCTGTTTTTCATTTGGGTGTCTTCAAAATGAGTTGAAACGTTTGGCTGCTGGCGGTGGGCGGCCACAAGGGCACGCCCCTACTTGCTCAACTCATCTTCAACACACCCTTAATCATTTCTTCATGTTTTTCCTCGTGGCCCTTTGGGACTCCGTGGATCTACAATCGCCCCGCCTCCATGGCATCCAGCAACGCCATATTGCGATGAACAGGATCCCCCGCCACATTGCCAGCGACGATCATGGCTCGCTCTTGCGCTTCCTTGCAGATGGTGGCCGAGTCCATGGTGAGGACCTGGCTGTCGCGCACGAGCACGCGACCGTCGACCATGACCAGCCGCACCTCGCGGCCGGTAGCGGCGTAGACCAAATTCGGTACGATGGTGCGGATGGGAGCCTCGAGCATGGGCAGCAGGTTGGGCTCCATTAGGTCGACCATGATCAGATCCGCCTTCTTGCCGGACTCCAGCGAGCCGATTTCGTGGCCCAGCCCGATGGCCTGCGCGCCCTCGATAGTGGCCATGCGCAGTACATCCCAGGCGTTGAGCACTGTCGGATCGCGGAACTTGATCTTGTTGAAAAGCGCGGTCAACTTCATCTCGTTAAAGATGTTGTTGCAGTTGTTGCCGGAGGCTTGGTCAGAGCCGAGCACCACCTTACCGCCCGCCTGCCGGAAGATGTAGGCCGGCGGTACGATGCCGTCGATGATGCCGATGCTGCCCGAGCAGAGCGCCATGTTGGCTCCGCTGTAGGCGATCATGGCTGCCTCCTCATCGGTGGCTTCGGTCAGATGGACGGCCAGTAGCTGGTGATCCAGATAGCCGATCGTATCCAGAAATTCGGGCGTGCGTTTGCCGTAGCGCTTGAGCATCTGCTCGATCTCCCGATCGCCCTGGGCCACATGCATGTGGATCATCAAGCCATGGGTCGCAGCCAATCGCTTGACGATCATCAACTGATCCGCGTCGATCATATCCGGCCCTTGCGGCCCCAGCATGACGGTGAGGCGGCCCTGCTCGGCGCCATGCCAGTTCTCGGCAAAGAGCAGTGCCTCATCGATGGCCTGTTTGCCGACCGACTCATCCAGCGGATAGACATCGCCGACGCGCCAGCCGGCCATCCCGCCCGGCGGCATGGCATTGATGGTCGGCGTCAGCACGGCGCGCACGCCTACGTCCACGAAGACCTCGGCCCAGCCGTCATAGGGCTTTGTATAGTCGCCCATGGTGGTGGTGCCCGAGCGCAACGCCTCCAGTACGTTGAGGCGTGTACCAGCCAACGCAGACTCGGGTGACAGATGACGAGAGTAGGGCGCTAGAGCCCTCTGCATCCAGTTGCTGACATCTTGGGCCACGCCACGTATAATGGCCAGCGGCGTGTGCATGTGCCCGTCGATCAGGCCCGGCAGAATGGCATGGCCTGTGGCGTCGATACGCTCTTCAGCCTGGAATCGGCCGATCAAGTCATTCGTCGTGCCGGCGGCCACGATCCGGGAGCCTTCCACCGCCACCGCGCCGTCGGCGATGTACCCCACGCCTTCGCCTTGCATGGTAAAGAGATGTGCGTGGACAAAGAGGGTGTCTGCATGTTCATTCATCGTATTTGGGGCTCCGTTTCCATGTGGATATGGGTGTCTATCGTTGCAGTCTGCGATGCAAGATGCAGCTCGACATTGATGTCGTAGCCTACCACTTCGGCGGAGAAAATCTGCACCAACATCAATGTCGAGCTACAATTTCAGCCTCCCGCTGTGATACAATCGAGCCACAGATTTACCCATTCAATTATACTGATTTATAGCAGAAAAGCGAGGAAGAAAATGTCAGCCGACCTGGTATTGACCAATGGAAACATCCACACCATGGATGCGGCCTTGCCCCGCGTCGAGGCCGTGGCCATCGCCGGTGAGCAGATCATCGGCATCGGCAACAGCGAGGCCATGCGTGCGTTGCTTGCCGACGGTGGACGCGCGATCGACCTAGACGGGTGCACCGTCACGCCAGGGTTCATCGACGCCCATCTGCACTTTCTCTCCTACGGTCTGAGCCTGGCCGAGATCGACCTGATGAATGTTCCTTCCTTGGCGACCGCCCAGGAACGGGTGGCTGCCCGGGCTGCCGAAGCGCCCGCAGGCCAATGGCTGACCGGCCGCGGCTGGGATCAGGTTTTCTGGGAGGGCCAGCAATTTCCAAGCAAGACTGATCTGGATGCCGTCACGCCAGACCATCCTGCCTTTTTACGCCGCAAATGCGGCCACGCCGGTTGGGCAAACTCGCGTGCGCTGGCCCTGGCCGACATCAATGCTGAGACGCCCGACCCGCCCGGCGGCGAGATTGTGCGCGATCCAGAAACCGGCGAACCGACCGGCATTTTGCTGGAAAATGCCATGAATCTCATCTCGGCGCTGATCGCCGAGCCCACCGATGCTGAGGCCGTGGAAGCGGTGAAGCTGGCGCAGCGCAAGGCCCACGAACTGGGCATCGTCGGCGTTCACAACATGGAGGCAGCCCCGGCGCTGCGTGCCTACCAGGAGTTGCGTCGCAGGGGCGAACTGAAGCTGCGCATTCTTCAGCAGATCCCGGAGAGCGAGTTGGACGCGGCCATCGAGATCGGCCTGCAATCCGGGTTCGGCGACGAGTGGATCCGCATCGGCGCGCTCAAGATATTCTCAGATGGCTCGCTGGGTGCGCGCTCAGCGCTGATGGTCGAGGCCTATGAGGATGAGCCGGACAACTTCGGCATCGCCGTCTCCACAGCCGAGCACCTGAAGGCCCAGATCGAGAAGGCGTCACGCGCCGGCCTGGCCGTCTATATCCACGCCATTGGCGATCAGGCCAACCGCAACGTGCTCGACGCCATCGAGGCGACGCGCGACTGCCGGCATCGGCCTGCACCTGCGCCATCGCATCGAGCATGCACAGATCTTGCATCCGGATGACGTGAGTCGCTTTGCCGAACTCGATGTCATTCCCTCCATGCAGCCCATCCATTGCACCCAGGACATCGTCTCTGCCGACAACAATTGGGGCGACCGTTGTCGTCTGGCCTACGCGTGGAGCACGCTACAGAGCACCGGCGCGGTCCTTGCCTTCGGCTCGGATGCGCCGGTGGAGACGCCCAGCATCATGGAGGGGCTCTACGCCGCGGTGGCTCGCCGTCGCACCGATGGCTATCCCGGCGCAGACGGCTGGTACCCGGAAGAGTGCCTCAGCATCCAGGACGCGGTCTATGCCTACACCCTGGGCGCGGCATACTCAGGCTGCGAGGAGTCGATCAAGGGATCGCTAACTGCCGGCAAGTTGGCCGATCTGGTGGTGCTGGACGCCGATATTTTTAGCATCGAATCCGAAGAGATTCTGGATGCCGGCATTGTAGCCACCATGGTTGGCGGCGAGTTTGTGTACGAGAAGGATAAGATTGGCGCCGATTAAAAACGATCTCAGGCAAGACCGAAAAGCAGTTATCCACGAAGAAACACGAATTCTCACGAAGGGCACATTGCTTCGTGTCTCTTTGTACGTCTTCATGGATTATTGTTGACTCTACTGCAAAAAGCCTTTTTCTGACACGAATGATCACGAATTGTGTCGTTGCCCCAGAGAGGAGATTCGTGGGAATTCGTGTAAATTCGTGTCCAGATCCCTTCTTGTAGTAGAGTCATTGTTTGTCGGGAATCGCCTCATTCAACGAGGTCCAACATCAGCAGCGTGTATAAGTTCAGACCGTCCGGATCGGAGCCGGGGCGATTTCGTGATCCGGCGGCTACCCGGTTCAGCAGGTCAAGCTTGATTGAATCATCGCTCTTGTCCTCGTCGTCCTTCTCGTCGTCGGGACTGACGGTGTCGACGGCATAGACCTTCATGGCAGATCCGCCGTCGATAAAGAAAGCCTGCTCGATCTCGAAGATGCCTTGCTCCTGTAGGAGCTTCACAATCTGGCCGACGTCGACAACATTGGCGCCGATGCTCAGCTCATGGCGACCGTCGAAGAGCACCCAGCCGACCTGAGAATCGGTGGTCTGCACGAAGAGACCCGCCGGCTCACGAATGTGGGGATCGAAGTTCCTAGATTCTCGTCCGCATTCAGCCAGCGGCGACAGGGCATTGCCATACTCGTGTAGATGACGGCGCACCTGCTCGACTGTGTTTACGGCGAAGAGGTGGCGTCCATCCACCACGGCTGGAACGAAACCACCCAGTACCTGGCAATAGCCCTCCAGCGTTGGACAGTCGATTGGCCGAATGGCAACCCGTTGATTGAGCGGACAGCGACGTCCGTCGAAAAGTTGAGCAAAACGCTCGCGGCTGAAAGAGAGCACGGCCCCAAACGAAGGCAGCGGTGCTCGACCGTCCCAGATATGCATCACCTTCTCGACTGGCTGACTGCCGTTCCCATCGTTGGCAATGAAGACGTTGACACGATTCCGTCCCGGAACTTCGGGTGCAAAGCTCTGCCACGCTTCGATATGCTCAAGCATGTCCCGGGTCCATAGACCGGGTGTGTAGAGCACAACATCGCTCTCTGTCGCCGTTGCGCCGACGACGTTGATGGCCCGCACTGTGAACGTTTGGTTCCACAATGTCACTTGATAGCCCGGAATCTCAAGGCGAGGAAGGACGTCGACCTGTCCGTTGAGGCGAATGCCTACAACAGCCGGATGGGCTCCTTCAAAGGTGCTGCTGATCTGGCCGGTAGCCGGATCCTTGAAGTAGTAGAATCCCAAATAGGGGAGAACGGGCGTTAGCGGAAAATCAGGATAGCGAAAATGATGAGACCAGGCGAGTTTTCCGTGGATCAGATTTTCGGTCATGCGATAGCCGAGATTGCCGGCGATGCCACAATGTCTGCTGCCTGCCAGTCGCTCACGCAAGGACAACAATGTTTGGCCGTTCATGAAGTAGCCCATTTCGGCAGAGCGGATTCTCTGCTGTGGAACCAGGGCAACGGTGACAGAGGTGGTGGTCAGGTGTTCGGGGGAAGGGACAACCGAGTAAAACGTGGGCAAATCTTCGTCCGTCTGTCGCCAATAAGGCATGCGCACATGGTATCGCCCCAGTGTGATGTCAGGATACGCTGTCTGTAGATGTTGGATCGTCCGGGTCAACTGGCAGTCAAAGGCTTGATCGGAGTCCATCTGAGCCGGGTTCAGCATATTTCCGCTCAAGCCGTCTGTTCGGCGAAATCCGTGAAGCGCATGCGGATTGGCATAGGTTGCGGTGGCTATCAGCCCTTCTTCCCAGTCATCTGGTGACATCGATCGAACATCCGGGGTTTGCATCTGTTTCACCTGCTTTCGGCCAAGGCATAACAACATTGATCCACGAAGAAGCACGAAGTACCACGAAGAAAAAAAAGGAGACAGGTACCCTTCGTGGCCCTTTGTGTTTCTTCGTGGATCTGCTTTTTACAGGAACTCAGATCAAAAGCATCGCGCCGAGAACGATCAACCCACCATAGATCAGCTTTTCGAAGAGGTGGGTCGACATCGCCCGGTTGAATCGGCTACCGAGCCAGTAGGCCAGTATCACAACCGGCAGGGAAAGCAGAAAGAGCTGTAGCACCCACTTGGTCCACAGACCGGCAGCGGCCTGGCTGATCAGGATCATGATGCTGATGGGTAGGAAGAAGCCCTGCAGCATGACCCGAAACTGTTCAGGCGACCAGCGACGCATGGCGCCATAGACCACCACCGGCGGGCTTGCCATGTTGTAGGCGCCGCCGAAGACGCCGGAAACGAAACCGAATAGATAGGCCCAATGGCTGCCATGCAGTGCGCCGAGCGACGGCTTGGCCAAATAGTAGATGCCGATGAAGATGAGTAGGACGCCCAATATGGAGGTCAGCCAGGCTTCGGGCAGCGTTCTCAGGCCCCAAACGCCGACAGGTACGCCGATGATAGCGGCAACGATCAATTGCCAGGTAGTCGAGAATTCCATCCGTTGCCAGTTTTGAAGAACGATCACGGCCGTCAATAGGCCTGCCATCATGCTGACGAGCGGAGCAGCCGTCTGGATGCCGAGAACGAGCGTCAGGAGGGGGATGGCGATCAAGGACTCGCCGAATCCCAGCGTGGACTTGACCAGCGCAGCCACAAAGAGGACTGCCAGAGTCAGTGCGATCATCAGGGTTGGCGTCATTGCTCGTCAGTTCAACTCAATTGGGGGCAGCCGTCTACGATGGAGGGGTCGATTCGGGCCAATGAAAAACGAGGGGGCAACGCCCCCTCGTTTTTGTTTAATTTAGCCGGCTTCCTTGACGCGTTGGTCTGCGCTCGCGCCACTCTTGACTCGATCGGCTTTCATGTGGCAATTCTTGTACTTCTTGCCGCTGCCACACCAGCAAGGATCGTTGCGTTTAAGATCGGGGCCCGACTTGCGCATGGTCTGTGGCTTCGCAGCAGCGCCGTTGGATGCGCCCTGGTTGGTGCGAATGTTTCGGGCGATGGGCGTCGCGATTACGGGCTGCTCCTGAACATGGATAGAGAAGACGGCTTTGACGATGTCGCTGCGAATCGATTCCATCAATTCGCCATACATCACGAATGCCTCGCGCTTGTAGGCCACCAGCGGATCAACCTGGGCGATGGCTTGCAGGCCGATGCCCTCTCGCAGCCGGTCCAAATCGGTCAGATGGCGGACCCAGCGGTAGTCAACGGCCGAGAGCATGATCTGCTTTTCGGCCTGGCGCATCTTTTCGTCGCCGATCTCCTCATCCTTGGCCGCGTAGGTCTCCAGGGCCAGACGAACGGCCTCGTCTGTGATCTGCTGCTGGTCAAGTTCCTCCCAGCCTGCGACTGTGACCTCGGACGGAATGTGGAAGATGCCACTCAGCGCCTGGATTAGCTCTTCGATCTGCCATTCATCCTCGTAGCCCGAAGTGGTGAAGCTGTTGACAATGACCGTAACTTCTTCCTCGATCATCGCTTCGATCGAGGTTTTGAGTGACGGCTCGAAGAGGATGCGATGACGTTGTTCGTAGATGCCATGACGCTGTTCGTTGACGACTTCGTCGTAGCGCAACACATGCTTGCGAATGTCGAAGTTGTGGCCTTCAACCTTGGTCTGTGCATTCTCCACCGCTTTGTTCACCATGCCCGCCTCGATGGGCATGTCATCCTCAACACCCAGACGGGCCATGATGCCGCCGATGCGATCGCCGCCAAAACGGCGCATCAGATCATCTTCCATGCTCAGATAGAAACGACTCTTGCCCGGGTCGCCTAGACGACCGGAACGGCCACGGAGCTGGTTGTCGATACGACGCGCTTCGTGGCGTTCGGTGCCGATGACATAGAGTCCGCCCACCGAGCGTACATGCTCGCGATCGCGATCGATCTCCGCCCACTTGTCATTGAGCACTTGCGCCCAACGGGTGTTGTATTTCTCGGTAGGATCCTGGCCATGCTTGAGCATGTCAACGGCCTCATTCCAGGCCCGCTGCGGGATCTCGGTCAGATCTTCGTCCTCGCGACGCAGTTGGTCGCGGGCCAAGCCCTCGGGATTGCCGCCAAGCAGAATGTCAACACCACGACCGGCCATGTTGGTGGCGATGGTCACCGATCCGGGTCGACCGGCCTGGGCCACGATGGTGGCCTCTCGCTCATGGTTCTTGGCGTTGAGCACTTCGTGTTCAACACCGCGACGCTTGAGCATCTGACTGATGCGTTCACTGGTTTCGACCGCCACGGTACCGACTAGAACCGGCTGGCCTTTATTCTGAGCATCGGCGATGTCGTCCAACAGTGCCTTGAACTTGGCCGGCTCGTTGCGGTAGACGCCATCATCCTGGTCATCCCTGATCACGGGTTTGTGGGTCGGCACCATGATCACTTCCAGATTGTAGATGCGCTGGAATTCTTCCTCCTCCGTCTTGGCCGTGCCGGTCATGCCGGCCAGCTTGTTGTACATGCGGAAGAAGTTCTGGAATGTGATGGTCGCCAGCGTCATCGATTCCTTTTGGACCTTAACGCCTTCTTTGGCTTCGATGGCCTGATGCAGACCTTCGCTATAGCGACGACCTTCCATGAGCCGACCGGTGAACTCATCGACAATGATGACTTCGCTGTTGCGAACGATGTAATCCTTGTCACGGTGATAGAGCGCATAGGCTCGCAGCGCATTGTCGAGATAGGGAATCATATCGAAATGCTCGGCACTGTAGAGGTTCTCAATGCCCAGGCGCTTCTCAATGAAGCCAATACCGTCCTCGGTCAGCGTGGAGACGCGCTCTTTTTCATTGACGACAAAATGAGTCTCTGGTCGCAGACTGGTGACCAGATTTGCAAACTGCACATAGTAGTTGGAGCTTTCTCTGGCCTCGCCTGAGATGATCAGCGGCGTGCGCGCTTCATCGATGAGGATGTTGTCGACCTCATCGATGATGGCGTAGTTCAGCTCGCGCTGGGTGAGTCGATCCAGGCTGCGCGCCATGTTGTCGCGCAGGTAGTCGAAGCCAAATTCGTTGTTGGTGCCGTACAGGACATCGGCCTGGTAGGCCTCGGCGCGCGAGATCGGCCGCAACGACTGGTAGCGATCGTCCGCGGCAGGGAATTCGGGGTCAAACAAGAAACTGCCTTTGTCGGGACTGCCGGCGCTGTTCTGGATGACAGCGGCGCTCAAGCCCAGGAGTTGATAGACCGGCCCCATCAGTTGCAGGCCCACTTTAGACAGGTAGTCGTTGGGGGTGACCAGGTGGACACCCCGGCCGGATAGGGCGTTGAGATAGAGAGGCAAGGTTGCCACAAGCGTCTTGCCCTCACCGGTCTTCATTTCGGCGATGGTGGCATTGTGGAGCACCATGCCGCCGATAAGCTGGACATCATAGTGGCGCAGGCCTGTGGTGCGCTTGCTGGCCTCGCGGACAGCGGCGAAGGCTTCCGGCAGAATTTCGTCAAGGACTTCGCCCTCAATTGCCAGCACATCCTTCTTGATCCGGTCGACCTCCATGCGGGCAAAGCGCTGCTGGTCCGTGCCGAGGACGGCCAGATAGGCTTCTTCTGCGGCATCCTGGTCGGCGCGCAGGTGTATGGTTGCGTCCTGAATGCGCTTCCGGAAATCTTCGGTCATGGCGTGCAACTCTTCGTTGCTCTTGGTCTCGAATGCAGGTTCCAATTCGTTGATCTGATCAACAATCGGACGCAGCCGTTTGAGCGCTTTTTCGTTGGGGTCGCCGGCAATGGCGTAATAGATTTTCTTTAACATGGGAATCCTTCTGCAAATAAACGCAGGTCACGCAATGGTGCTGCGAGGTAAACAAGAGGCCACAGGTAAGTTTTCGGGTTCGTCCTCTCAACTTCTTCTCTATCGGTGATAACGGTCTACGCCGGCTGATCGTTTCATGCGGCGCATCCTGTCTCCCCAAATCTGTAGCAGCTTATTGTACCATGCACGCAAGTCCCGTCAACCTTGGCATGCGAAATTACGCAATGTCCGGGGGCCGGTGCCTCGACCGCAAGAGGTCCTTTCTGCCCAGATCTACACTGCTAAACTACGTGCCGTTCGAAATTTACGGTTCGGCGCCACCGATCTCAAGATTCCTCACTCCGTTCGGAATGACAGAGTATCTTCTCGATCCAAAGGTTGCATCGCCGACCCGTAGTTTTCAATCTGACATAGGTAAAGTTCTGGAAATCGAAAGAGCGCCCGACTGCGGATTCCGCAGTCGGGCGCTCTTTGATCTCCAGAACCGATTGTTACTTGGCCTGAACCTTGATCTGCTTGGGGCGGATCTCTTCAGCCTTGGGCACAGACAAAGTCAACACACCGTTGTCGAAGGTCGCTTCGATTTCATCCACATTGACCGGCACATTGAAGGTCAAGCGTCGCTCGAACTCGCCGTTGAACAGCTCCCGAGTGACAAAGCTGACTTCCTCTTCGCTCTGAGCGTAGCGGCCACGGATTTTCAGTTCCTCGCCCTCGAAGGTGATCTCTACGTCGTCCAGGCTGACACCGGGCAGGTATGCCTTGATTGTGAAAGCCTCTTCGCTGGCCCAGGCGTCAATGGGCAGGCGTGTGACACGCTTACGAGGTGAACTGCCCTCACCATTGTTGCCACCGTTTCGAGCATAGTCATAGGCGCTGTTTGCACGATTCACTGCATCGGCCATGTTGGCGAACTCACGAGCGAAACTACTATAGGTATTGACTGACATTTTTGGATCTCCTTGTAGGTGGTAGGTCCGGCGATCTGTAGTGCGAATGATGGATCTGCCGGTGATATTCATTTCACAACTGATGGTATCGTCGAAATGAATCTGCTTCTTGGTGTTCGGTCTATCTATTCAACAGAATAGCGCTGTTCTATTTGATGGACGTATGCGCCTCGTTATCGTCAGGTATGCACTTTGTCAGCGAAACGTTAGCGCAACTGCGGCACGCTGCTCTGGTCAGTCATTTCGTTCGAGCGACTGCACTGAACACCAACACGAATGTTGATCGACACCAGCCGTCGTCCGGCTGCATTTTGCGCCAGCCGACCGGCTATCTCAGACAGGCCTTGATCGCTTGTCCAGCCGGACAAGGTCACATGTTCATGGCCCGCGTCAATGCTGATCTGTGCCGTGCATCCGCCTAGCAGGGGATGGTTTGCCATCGCATCCCGTATGCGCCACGCCGTAATCTTGTCCGTCGCCATGAGATCAACTCTGACCATTACGGACCTCCTTCTTCACGATTCCCGCCAATTCGCATTAGCGTCTACGCCCATTGCGTAGCCACTTTGATTCCATATTGATCTGCGCTCTTCGTGCTTTCAGTTCAACGTTCAAAACTGTGCATGCCTCAAGCATACATGACCAAGGTTTGAACGACGTCGGCAATGCATTTGCGGATTGTTAGAACGTTTGGTGAACGGTCAGTGGCGTAGAGTGAGGTCAGTCCTCGTGAATTGAGCTTTCAGGAGCAATTGAGCGGGGTACGGCAGATGTGGACGATCCAAAGAAAGAGCAAAGTTTCTTGTATTCGGGCTATGATCTAGATGGTGGACAAGTAGGCGGGTAAATCTGCCGTATCTTGAGATAAGGTCTGACGTCATGATATGTAGAGTTCAATTTCGATCTGTTTCGCTTTCATATCGCCGCTCAACACGTCGCCGTCTGTATTTTGGAGCGAAACACTGATTAGGAGTCAACATGATGGATCATAGCGGTGGCGGTTCTTCGATATTTACACTGGCGTTAATTGTCGGCATCATCGGCATAGTCGGCTTTTTCCTGGTCGCCGCAGCTGTTGCCGGCGGCTAATCTCCGTTTGATTCTGAGTCCAATGACTGTATGTACGAAATCATCTCTCCCTCTTCGTTCACATAGTCGGTCAGATCAAAGGCTGCATATAGTTCCCTACTCTGCTCAAAATAGGAAAGCGCCTTGTCATAGGTTCGCTGTTCGAGCGCGACGTGACCGAGGTTGTGTAACGTCGCGGCCATATCTGTCCAGTTTCCCCGAATCTGCGACAATGCCAGATCCAGTTCATACCAATTGAGCGCCCGCCCGAAATCGCCTTGAGCGTAGCAAGCCGAGCCGAGGTTGTTGTAGCAGGTGCTGATGCCGGTCTCGTCATCGACGCGTTTGAATACGGCCAGCGCGTTCTTATAGGCCTGAAGCGCCTCGTCGAGTCGATCGATTCCTTCAAGCGCAAGACCCATGTTGTTGAATGCGCTGGCGAGACTGTGGTCATCATTGCGTCTTTGGGCAATGCGTAGCGCCTTACGGTGTTCATTCAACGCGCGCTCATAATTTTCCATGCTGTAGTACGCGCTGCCCAGATTCATGTAGGCAGTCGTTAGGGAATAAGGATCGTCGATCTGCACGATACAGTCGAGCGCGGCCAGAAAGTAGGTTACGGCACGACGAGGTTGATCCAGGATACGGGTCGAAGTGCCAAGATCCGTGTAGACGTAGGCCAATTCTGACAGCACATCCTGGCGCTCGAAGATATCACGCGCGCGTTCAAGCCATTTGATGGCTTCATCGATACGCCCGACGAAGAATAGCTGCCGTCCGATGTTGGCCTGGAGCCATGCGTAGTCGTTGGTGTCCTTGAGCGCCAGACTGGCCAACGCGCCTGCCGACGACCACCAGAGAATACCGAGTGGATGGCGCCAGAATGCGTAGTAGGCCAGGGCCAGAGCATACCCGCGTGCCAGCCTAAGATCGTCCAGGGATTCAATTGCAACCTCCGGCACCTCCATTGGAACCAGATCCAGCTCTGGACTGGAGAGCAATTCAAATGGCTCCCCTTCCCAAATGCGCCGCATTCGATTGGTGCACCAGTCCGCAGCCTGGTAAATATTGCCCCATTCGACGTCGATCTCAGGCCAGCGTTGCTGCGGTAGTTCCTGATAGCGCTTTGCATAGCTCAAATAGTAACTGGCGTGCTCACGATCCCAATCTTCACCCAACAGAATGGCGTTCTGTTCCAGATAACGGCGGACAACCGGGTGTAAGACAACACGCCGGTTGTACGGATCCAATTCGATCAACGCCCGTTGGACCAATTCGTCTACAACGAGGTCGAGTTCGCTGCGCTTACCAAGGCCATGCCAGAATAGATCGCGCAGAGCCGCCAATGATGCACCCCCCGATGCACTGACGAGTCGATTCAGCAGTGGACCGACCTGTGGTTCGGCGATGGCATAGTTTTCCACGGCGAACTTAACCACGTCCTGCACACGGACCGTGCCGTCCGCCTGCACCAGGCTCTCCATCAAGAAAAGCAGATCATCCCAGGAGAAGTCGAGCATTAGACCCAAGAGTAGGCGTATCAACAACGGTCGTCCACTAGTCAGCGCATATAGTTCATCAAGCTGGTCCTGTGTGAGTGGCGCGAGAGAGCGCGGCGCCCGGTTCTGAACCAGCTTGGCGGCCTCAGTTTTGACCAACCCTTCCAGGTGAAGGTGTTGATTGTCGACAAGCCCTGCGATGCCGGGGCTGAAGTTGCGGTCGATCAGCAGGACGCGTGACTTGCCACCCGACTCGTGCAAATGGCCAATGATGTCGATCAATGCAGTCAGATCGCGCTCGGTTGCGCCGGCCAGTTTGTCCAGAATGAGCAGGCGCTTGCGGCGATAAAGCTGCTCGAGAATGCTGATACCCCAACGGTCTTCGCTGACTCGGGTCAATGTCGTCCCGAGCACCGTGTCAAACGTGCGCACGACGTCGTACATGCGAAAGGGCGAGGTGCCGGCAGGACCCACACGGATGATACCATCGCTGAAGTGATGGATGTTGTTCCAAGCGGCAGCAGTGGCGATGCTGCTCTTGCCGTTGCCCTGTTCGCCTGAAATGGCCATGGCCGGCAGGTCGCCACTGGTCAACCATCCATGAAGCTGGGTCAAGATACCGGGGCAGCCACTGAACCCCTCCAGCCGGTAGAGGCTCAGGTTGTTGGGCGTACTCAGTTCAGACTCTATGTGGTCGCGCATGAAATACTGGTACCTTATCGATTCGGGTGGATTCAGAAGCGGCGCCGTAGTGATGGGCGCGGTCTACCTCTTTCTCCATGCGTGTCGTCCGCTGTCAGAGAACAAGGCATGGATAATCGCATGCGGCGGCAATCTCACTGACCATGGACTCGGAAAAGACCATGCCGCCGCTCAGACGCCCATAGCTCTTTTCATCGGCTGTGGCGTCGATCAGGATCAGGTCAGGGCGGATTCGCCGGGCCAGGGTGTTAATATTGGCGGCCGTGACATACTCAACGTAGTCGACATGGTCGATTATGCCCTGGCTCATCGCCATCGGGCGCTCGGTGCGAGCGCTGATGATGATCGTGATCTCCTCATTTTTATGGAGCTGGTACAACGCCTCGATCGCGCCACGATCTGCACCGATCATCCATACACGCATGGCCGTCCTCCCATGAACTGGTACTTAGATCAGATTGAAATAGGCCAAGGCCGAGAAAAAGAACAGAATAAAAAGGGCCGCAGGGACACCTGCAATCAACCCTGCTCTCATCATGTCCTTGCGTTCAACTGCGCCAGTGACTGACACAAGTGTCATACGGGCTGAGGCGCTGGGGAGCATGTAGGCAAGCGCAAGCGACATAATGGCCGGCAGCAGCAAGCGTTGCGGCGCAATACCGCTTGCCTGGCCCAACGAAATCAGGATGGGCGCCCAGATTGCACCAAGTGTCACATTGTTCATGAACTGAGTCAACACAAATGCGCCGCCAATCAGTATCATCAGGACAACAGTATAGGGAAGGCCAAGAAGCATCGGTGATACGATCTCGGCAAACCATGCGCTGGCGCCCGTCTTGTTGAGTGCGTCGCCCAATGTCAGCCCCGCGCCGATCACGAAGAAGACGCCCCAGTTCACGCCGCGCAGATCGTTCCAGTCGATCACTTCTTCGATGGAGAGCAGCGCCACTGCACCGAGCGCCACGACAGCGCTGCTGAGCAATGTGGCCGGCAGACGCATCCAGGTCTCAAGCGTTTGGCCCGCAACCCAGAGGAAGACCGCGCCGCCCAGCACGATCAGCAACTCCTTCTGCGGAATGTTCAGATTGCCGAGCCGGGCAATCTCACGGATCGCGGGCACGGTGTCGATTGTCAGTTTCGGCACCCGAATGGCCTGAAGCAGCAAGAACCACGTCAGGGGCAGAAGCACGACCACAATCGGCAAGCCGTACATCATCCAGTCGAGGAAACCGAAATCACTGATCTGGCCCAGCAGCCCTGCAGTGATGGCGTTCTCACCGCTACCCATGATAGTGGCGATGGCCCCGATGCTGGCACTGTAGGCGATGCCCAAAATCAATAGAGCCAGAACTCGCTTGGCGACTTCCTGCTCCTGAACGCGCTGCGCGATGGTGATGGCTACGGGAATCAGCACCGCCGCGGTCGCCGTGTTCAACACCCACATGCTCAACATGCCGGTAATGAACATGATCCCGAAGAGCAGACGTCGAAATTCACCGCCGCTTGCGACAATGGCATAGAGGGCCAGACGCCGAGTCAACCCGTGCTTGCGCAATGCTTCGGCCAGAAAGAGACTGCCTAGAATCAAAAAGACGACCGGCTGACCGAAAGGAGCAAAGGCGCCCTGGGCGTCGTCGATCCCGAGGGCGATCTGTGCGATGGGCACCATCAATGCCGCGATGGGTAGCGGAGCCGGTTCCAGCGCCAGGATGCTGCCGGTGAAGACGAAAAGGGCAAGTGCGGCCTGACCCTGCGCGCTGAGTCCCGGCGGCTGCGGCAAGAGCATGACGATGACCGTCAAGCCTATCACGATCAGAAAACGACGAAGGTCAAAGACCTTGCGGACGCCGGCCTGAAGCGGTTGCTGCAATAGATCCAGCGGCGTTGACCGTCGCTGGATACGTCGCTTGCTGGTTGTTGTCCTTCGTGCCGTGCCGGAGACCCGCACCGGCTCAACTGGCTCAGCACTCTTTTCTTCCGCTTCAAGTGAGGTCGTGTGTTCGTCAGAGCCTGGTTGCTGCGGCGGCAACTTTGCCGTCGGCGGCAAATTGGATTTAAGACGTCCTTTGCGAAGGCTCATTTTGTCTTGGACAACCAGTCGTTTGCTATATCAATCCGCACAGAGCGCCAGCCCTTCAATCGCCGGTCCGGTCTCTGGATCGATTTCGAGGGCCCTGAGCAGCCACTTTTTCGCCTTGTCGCACTCGGTCGGATCTTTGTAGATATGTCCGAGCCCAAGCGTATAGATATGCTCAATGCGAGCATCTTCGCCGAGAACGTTAACGCCTTTTTCCAACGCAACGACAGCATCCTCGTAGTTGCGACGTGCGTAGAGCGCCATGCCCAGATGGACCAAGGATGGACCGTGATCCGGATCGAGTTCAACTGCATCCCTCAGGACCCGCACGGCCTGCAAGTGATCTCCGACATTATATAGCCCGAAGCCCAGTGCATCCAACGTGACGGCCGACTCATAGGCTTCAACCGCCTGGCGGTAGGCATCGTTGGCCAGATCATATTCAAAGAGCCCGACTCGATATTGTCGACCGAGTTCAATGTAGAGATCAAATCGATCCGGCGCTACCGCAATCGCTCGCTTGTAGAGTTCGACCGATGTCTCATATTCGCCCTGCCACTCATAGAGATGGGCAAGATTGCGTAGCGCCAACACATTGTCCGGCTCAATTTCTAACGCCTGTTCCAGATATTGCTGTGCCACATCCCAGTTGCCGACATCCGTATAGATTTCACCAATCACGGCCAATGTCGTTGCGTTCTCAGGATCAAGTTCCTGGGCATCCAACGCATTGTTGATCGCATCGTCGTATTCGGCCCGCCAATCCTGAATGCGGGCCAATGCGGTCAATGCCTCCGGGTTGTCCGGCTCAAGCGCCACGGCTTGTTGTGCATTTTCATGAGAGCGCTCCAGATCTTCCAAAAGCAGATAGAGCTCAGACAGCTTTGTGTAGGCCGTGGCATCGTTCGGCTCCAACCGTATCATCTGGCGATATGATTCTATGGCGTTTGCATAGTCACCATCAGCGAGGTGGTTCTGGGCATCGGCCAGATAGGAGAGTGCACCCCGCGTGGGAACAGGCGTCGGCTGCAGGTCGCTGGGCACGAGCCAGACCGGTTGCTGCTCATAGAGGATGATGGCGACAACCGCCAGAACAACCAGCACCCAGAGGAAGCGCCACTTGCTGCGCCGACGTTTGGGGCGGTACGATCGGTCAAGGTACATATCGCAATTATAGCACGCTTCTTATTGGGGCCGACAAGTATGGAGCGTAGTCGGATCCAAAACGAGAATCTTGCTCCGAAACCATACGCTATGGTATAAAGAACCTGCCGAAGGACGCAGGAACAGGCAAGTCCCCGTAGCTCAGTTGGATAGAGCACCGGCCTCCGGAGCCGGGTGCACAGGTTCGAATCCTGTCGGGGACGCTCTACCCCTCTCTCTTCCCGCCATTCTACAAAATGTACAGAGCATATCGTTGCCGCCAGAACAGGCGGACAGACGATCCTACTCGATCAACATAACCACGCCCGCATCCCCATCAACCGTAATCATCTGCCCATCCTTGATCCGTCGCGTTGCTCCATTCACCCCCATCACCGCTGGAATGCCGTATTCTCGAGCAACGATCGAGCCGTGGGCCAGGATGCCGCCGATTTCTGTAACTAGGCCGCCTGCCTGGGAAAAGAGCGGCGTCCAGGCCGGCGTCGTAGTGGGACAGACCAAAATTGTGCCCGGTTGCATCTTCTCGAAGTCGGCCGGCGAGCGAATGATGGTTGCCGGTGCAGTCACGGCGCCGGGGCTGACGGCAAAGCCGGTCAGGTCGTCTGAGTCGTCTTCGCTCATCCTTTGGGTCTCAAAGATCGTCATGGAGATGGGGCCGATCTTGTAGGGCACATCCGGTATCTTGGGCGGCGGCTGAAGCTGCTTGCGGGCTTCACGCAGCGTCCGTCGATCTTGGGCTGAAGTTTTGAAATCAAGCCGGTCCTGATCGGCGGCCCGCGCCACCAGGGCTGCTTCTATTTCGGCCATATGCAGGTAGTAGATGTCGTCCGGCTCTTGCAGGCTGCCATCATCGACCAGCCGCCGGCCCAACTCGTGGGCCAGGCCCCGCAGGGCGGGCCAGGCCGCGCCGATGTAGAAGAGGGCGTCCTCGCGATAGGGACCATACTTCTGTGCCCAGTTCAGCAATGTGACGAAGATCCGGCGCTGCACAGGCGGCAAAGATTGGGCAACGTTTTTCACTCGCCGCTCGCGCTCTTGGGCAATCTTGCTCTGCCGGCGGGTCGAGTTTCCGGGCTTCTGCACCAGATCACGCAGGCCGACGAATAGGGGAAGCGGATTCTCCACCAGGGTCGGGTCGGCGAAATCCAGCGTGTAGATCTGATGGCCATAGCGATCAAGATAGCGCTGGATGGCCTGGAGCGCCTCTGCCGCCTCCGGCTCAGCCGCCAAGGCTGTCGGTAGCGAAGACGGCGGCGTCTCCATCACCAATGTCTTCAACGTTGCCGAGCCACGCAATTGATGCGCAATCGTCTCTAGCTCGGCCTGCGCCTCTAGCGTCTTGGACGGGAATCCGCGCAGAAAGAGGCCGCTGGTCAACACCGTATCACCACTCAACCTGCTCGCCCTGCCCAGCTTGCCCACGTACCAGTTGAGTAGATTGTCGGTCACCTTGGCCAGCCCCAACACAATCGAGACCTCGAACCAATAGGTGGCATCAGCGACAGCCAATGATTGAATACCGCACCAAAGCTGGCCGTCGTCTGCCGTGGTTGTATCCAATGCCTTCCACTGGTCGATGACGCGCAGATAGGCAGGAAGCTTCCGGTCTCGCCAGCGAGGAATGGCCGTGCGAATCAATGAAGGCAACATTTTGACGTAGGCCTGGAGAATGCCGGGCAAAATATCGAGCAACGTAGCCGGGTCAAGTCGATAGTCGGCCCGCGAATAGGCATAGCCGTTGGCCGTCACAAAGAGCGGGCGCTCGACAAAGCGATCAAGGTCGAACTCAAAATCGAATTCGTTCAGAAAGAGATCCGTCGAACGATCCAGCCCGACGCGCAGATAGAGTTGGTCGAAGAGGGGTGACAGGGGACCGGGCATGTGCTCGACGACCTGTCGTCGAATCAGCTTGCCGCCAGGTCGCGGCGGCTTCCACTGACCATCGGTCAGGGGCACGGGCGGCAGATTAGTGATGGGGCGTGATTGCAGAATCCACAGATCATCACCGGCAAAGGCCCATTCAACATCCTGGGGCGTCCCAAAATGGGCCTCGATCCGTTGGCAGACTTGCACCAGGGATTGAATTTGAACGGGCGAAAGCGCAGCCGCTTGGCGTTCCGCGTCGATAACCGGCTCCGTCCTGACACCTTGTCCTTTGGCCGCCACAACTTTGGCCTGCTTGCTGCCGATCATCGACTGTAGAATCTCGCCGCCGGCTCTATCAACCAGATAGGTGTCCGGCGTGATTATCCCGCTGACTATCGCTTCACCCAGCCCGTAGCCGGCGTTGATCACCATCTGCGATCGATCGCCCGTGGTCGGGTGGGCGGTGAAGAGAATGCCCGACAGATCGGCCGGGACCATCTGCTGCACAACAACCGCCAGGCTCACGTCAGCCGGAGCGATGCCTTGCTTGAGGCGGTATGACATGGCCCTGGCCGTCCACAAACTGGCCCAGCACTGTTTCACTGCGTCGAGCAGCGCCCCGGTCCCCACTACGTTTAGGTAGCTCTCCTGTTGGCCTGCGAAGCTGGCCCTAGGCAGGTCTTCTGCCGTCGCCGATGAACGTACGGCAACGGCGGCTCCGTCATCGCTGGTCAGATTTTCGTACGCCATAAGTAGATCGGAGCGAACGTCCACCGGCATCTCTGCGTCCAGAAAAAGGGATCTGATCGCCGCGGCGCCATCTGCCGCCGATCCTGGCTCATCGGCAGAGATTGCAGTTGCGAGGTCGACGATCGTTTTCAGTAGGCCATGCCCGGCCACAAACGCACCATAAGCGTCTGTCGTCAGGACGAAACCCGAGGGGATGGGAAAACCGCCCGCGGCCAACTCGCCAAGATTCGCTCCCTTGCCCCCGGCCAAAAGGATATCGTTGGCGCCAAGCTCACTGAGCGGAGAAGAGTAGGACACGGATGAGTCTCCAAAGATAGTTGTAAGATGCGGGAGTCAAGACGAATTGCGTTTATCTGCGGCTAGCTCGTTCTCTGACCCGTTTGCCCATTCGGCCACCAGAATCCCATACAACTCGACGTCCTCGAGCACGCCCCACTTGCGCACATGGTGCCGGCGCGTACCTTCGTGGCGCATGCCGAGCTTTTGCATCACGCTGCCGGACGACGGGTTGCGGGAGAGATGAGCGGCATGGACGCGCACCAGGCCGAGTTTATTGAATGCGAAGTCCAACATGGCCTCTGCGGCTTCGGTGCAATAACCTTGATTCCAGTAGGGGACGCCGATCCAGTAGCCGAATTCGGCCTGATGGTCCGCCTGGATGCCCATCAGATTGATGGAACCGATCAGCGCGCCGTCGCATTTGCGCTCGATGGCAAAGGGTATACTTTCTCCCCGTTCCATCACCTCTTGCCGACCGGCGATCCAGGCTTCGGCCATGCCATCCTCATAGGGATGGGGAGTGCTCAGTGTTGTGGCGGCAATGGCTCGATCGCCGGCCAGGCGCTGTACATCGGCCGCGTCGGCCAGCGTGAAAGGGCGCAGAATCAGGCGGTCCGTTTCGATGTTTGGCAGCGATTTCATAATCAATGGACGCCGGGTGGATCGAATCTCTGCGCCGCGTCATCCAGCACGAGCACCCAGTCAAGGTCGAGATCGGTTGAATTTGAGACTGGCGGGTGGAAATCGACGGCGTCGCGGCGTGCAGAAATCCCTTGGTCGATGGCTTCGCCACTCCGCGGATCGTACCACCAGACTTGGACCGATTCGCCCGACAGTTCGCTCAAGTCGACCGTCACTGCTGTCGCCTTCGGCAGATAGAACATGATGTAGGATCCGTTCGCATCGCGGGTCGCTCGGACATGATCTCCGCCCTCGCCGCTATTCGAGATCAGCATCTCTTGTGCAGGAACACGCGTCAGATAGGGTCTCGACTCCATCAAGGCGCGCAGGTGCTGCATCTGACTGCCGCCTGGTCGGTCGATTGCCACGTGCCACGGCATCAGTGTGTCGCCGTTGTTCTTGGCGTAGCGCCCCTCATCCCACATCTGCCAGATGAAGTGATGGCCGTACGTGACGCCGCAGCCACCGGCAAAGACCGAACGATAGGCTTGCTTGCGCACGTCGTAGTCTGTGAAGTAGCCATTGGCAGGATCCCATTCAGGCCACGGATTGACCGGATGATCTTCATAGTTGATCTCGCCATCAAGGGTCGGTTTCGCCGGCGTCAACGCGTAGTCCTGTGCGATCATCTCCCACACCGGCGTATCCCGTCCCGAACCATGGCCGGACTGCATCATGTTCATATCGAGCCAGGCTTCGTTGTGTAGATTGCCTGAGCTTGAACGGCCGCCGTTGATGTGGTACGTCATGAAGGGATGGAAACCGGCTCCTTCATCAATCCCAACCGCCATAGCCCGCCAGATAGCCCGATAGTCATGGGTCTCGGTTACGGCCGGCCGATCGCCGCCAATCACCCAGAGAATGTTGCTTCGGTCGCCATACCGCTCTCCAAGGTAGCGGCCGTAGCCAAAGGCATTCTCCTCATTGAAAACAATGGGGCCGACGCCCCACATGTGGGCCACCTTGTCTCCCCAGGTCGGCAGGAGCCCGACGTAGAGATTGTGTTGCGCAGCCATCTCGATGATCTCATCCACAAAGGCGAAGTAGGCCTCGTTGGGCGTAGCCGGGTCGTTGTTGAGGAGGGGGCGTTCGCCATACATATTGGGTGTGTTGAGCCCATCCTCCTCGGCCAGAATTACCGCCTGGATGACATTGAAGCGTTTGGATTGGCGATTGGCGAGATAGCGCTCCGCCTCCTCGCCGGTCAGCCGATGGAACAGTTCCCAAGCCGTGTCACCCAACCAGAAGAAAGGCTCGCCATCCTCCGTGACCAGAAAACGTTGATTGTCACTGACCAAAACTCTCGGCATCTTTTTCATCGAAATCCTTCCAATCTGTCAGGAACACTCATGGGTAATTGTGGGAAGACTTCACGACAAGGAGGTTTGATTTGCCACAGAGGCACGGAGGCGGCACAGAGTTTCACAGAGGAAAAGACGTTGATCCGTTAGAGAGAAGATTCGTGAAAATTTGTGTGAATTCGTGTCCGAATCCTCAACTTCTTGTAGCTCCACGCAAGTAATGGCGCTACGCGGATCGCAAAAGAAATCAGGCGTCGGCAAGGTGGGGATCGCCGCCGGCTTCCTCATCTTTGCCCGCATAAATCTCCGGATCGCGCCCGAAGAGGACTGTCGCGTTATGAAGCCGATCGGCGACATGGCCGGTGATCTGTTCCGGAACAAAACGCCACGTCCAATTGCCGGCAGCCCGGCCCGGCAAATTCATGCGCGCCTCGGACTTCAAATTGAGCACGTCTTGCAGTGTGAAGACTGCTGACCCGGCCACGCTGCTGAGGCAAGCCTCGATCAGGGTCCAGGCCACGTCATGACCATCGGTGCGGAAATATCGCCGGAAGTGATCCCGTTCCTTTTCCGCGCCGCTCTCCTGGTACCAACCCCACGTGGTATCGTTGTCGTGGGTCCCCGGATAGACGACGAAGTTGCGCGTGAAGTTATGCGGCAGGAACTTGTCACTGGCATCCGTGGCAAAAGCAAACTGGAGAATCTTCATGCCCGGCAATCCCAGTTGGTTGCGCAACTTGATGACATCGGGCGTGATCTCGCCCAGATCCTCGGCGATGATGGGCAGATCGTCGCCCATCTCTTCTTTTACGACACGGAAAAAATCAGCCCCGGGACCTTTGACCCAACGGCCATTGACCGCAGTTTCCTCGTCGGCGGGCACTTCCCAATAGCCGGAAAAGCCACGGAAGTGATCGATACGCACCATGTCGTAGAGCCGCAGCGCCGCGCGGATACGGCGTAGCCACCAGGCATAGCCCGTCTTCTGCATACTTGCCCAGCGATAGAGCGGATTGCCCCAGAGCTGACCGGTCTTGCTGAAGTAGTCGGGCGGTACACCGGCGACAACGGTCGGCTGATACTCGCTGTCCAAGAAAAACTCCTCGGGATTGGCCCAAGTATCAGCGCTGTCCATGGCCACAAAGATGGGGATATCGCCGACGATCAGCACGCCCTCGTGATTGGCGTACTCTTTCAGAGCGAGCCACTGGCGATAGAAGACCCACTGGTTAAATTTATGCGCGTGAATGTCGACTGCATGCTCCGCAGTCGCCTCGACGAGCGCCTGCTTCTGACGGCTGCGTAAATCGATCTCCCATTGGTTCCAGGGAGCGCCGCCGTGGGCGTCCTTTAGCGCCATGAAGAGCGCGTAGTCGTCAAGCCAGTCTGCATTGTCGAGGCAAAACTGTCCGAACTCAGCCTTCTGTTCTGCATTGGCCCGGCTCTCGAAATTGGCCGCCACGTCATAGAGTAGAGGAAGTTTCCAATTGTAGATCGCGCCGTAATCCACCCACTCACGCGGAAAATCAGGGGCCAAATCAAGCATCTCCCGGTCCAACAGCCCGTCTTCGACCAATGCTTCCAAGCTGATCAGATAGGGATTGCCGGCAAAAGAGGAGAAACTCTGGTAGGGGCTGTCGCCGTAGCCGGTCGGCCCAAGCGGGAGCACCTGCCAGAGGGTCTGGCGGGTTTGGTTCAGAAAGTCGATCCATTCATAGGCGGCTTGGTCAAAGCTGCCGACGCCGTAGCGCCCAGGCAGTGATGTGGGATGCAGCAGGATACCGCTTCTGCGTATGTAGTCCATCTGTTTTCTCTCCTACGCTCCCGTTAGCATGCGAGGAATCAAATACATATTGGCCAGATAGATGCCGGCCACCAACAGACCTACGACCACGCTGACCCAAAAAAGTTCGATCAAGCGACGGTTCTCTTCGGCGATGGGCTGAGCGCCCATACGCACGACCGCGGGTGCGCTGTAGCGAGGCAGCAGGCCCCAGGCCACCAGCGCGCCGCCAACCAGTCCACCGAAATGGCCCCAGTTATCGATGTTGCCCACACTCAAACCAAAGACCATGTTGATGACAATGATGAAGAGCATATTCTGAAGAATGGCCTTGCCCTGTGCACCGAAGTTTTCACGATATTTGAGGAAGTAGACAATGATAGCGCCGGCAAGACCGAAGATGGCGCCGGACGCTCCGGCTGAAGGAGCCGGAGAGAATGCATAGCTTGCCAGGCTGCCGCCGAGTCCGGCGATGATGTAAATGGCCAGGAATCGCCAGTGCCCGTAGTAGCCTTCGACCATCGGGCCAAGTGCATAGAGCGCATAGAGGTTGAAGGCAAGGTGCATGGGACCGATGTGAATGAACATCGCCGTAAAGAGCCGCCAATACTCGCCCAAAACATAGATGCGGTACGCTTCCTTGGCGCCAAACTGAATCAGCACATCCGTGATCATGGTGCCGTTCCAGGTCTGGTAGAGCATGAAGCCGTAGAGGGTCATGATCACGAAGACGGCGATATTGATCCCGATCAGGATGCGCGTCAAGGTGGGTGGAACCCGCTGGATGTAGAAGCGCGGCTGAGAGGCTTCAAATGCCTGGGGAATTTCAGGCATGGACGACGTGACCGGCGCTGAAGTATGCGCTGATGTCGATGCCGGTGTCGATGGTCGAGTGGTCAATGGATCTTGATCATTCATCATGGTTTCGGCTTCTGTCGGAATTCTCTAGAGATTCACGGGTGTCCAGTCGACGCGGGCCTTTTCGGCGGCGATGATGCTCAATACCTGGTTGCCCGTGTCATCGAGTTGCTGGCCACGGTTGACGACGACGTAATCGAATTCCACGATGCGCTTGAGTTCCTGCCTGGCAGTCGCAATACGCATCTTCAAATTGTCGACGGTCTCGGTCTTTCGATCTTGCAAGCGACGCACCAATTCTTCCTCGCTCTCTGCATTGAGAAAGATTGTGATGGCATTGGGCACCAATTTGCGGATGGTCGCAGCGCCCTGTACGTCAATGCGCATGAGCACATCTTTGCCGCTGGCCAACGCTGTACGCACCTGGTCTTTGGGGATGCCCTTATAGTCACCGTAGACGACCGCGTATTCCAACAGATCATTCTTCTCGATCATCTCAGCGAACTCGCCGACAGAGACAAAATGGTAATCTCTCCCATCGACCTCATTGGGTCGAATCGGGCGCGTCGTAGCCGTCACAACAAAATGAAAGGGATGACCGCTGGCTCGCAACATATCAAGCGTCGCATCCTTGCCCACACCACTTGGCCCTGACAGAACAACCAGCACCGGACGCGCTTCATTGAAGCTTGCGTAGATCGGTGCAATTTCATCATCGGTTGGCGTGCTAATGTTCAACTTCTTGCCCCCTGCAATTGGTCTGGCTATAATTCAGTTCAAGCGCTTCGGTCAAGTATACGCAAGTTCGTGCGGGAGCGGAAATCTATTGCGGGAGGCCATACGAGGATTCTGCCAAAATGCCCATCTATGAATATGTATGTCTGGACTGCCGAAAACGAGTGAATGTCTTCTTTCGAACGTTCTCACAAGCCAGCGACGAGAACGCTCGTTGTCCACTCTGCCAGGGGAAACGACTACACCGCTTGGTCAGCCGAGTGACCGTGACCAAATCCGAAGAAAGTCGCATGGACGATCTGGCCGATTCATCGCTGATGGCCGGGCTGGAAAACGAAGATCCGCAGGCATTGGCCCACTTCATGCGGCGAATGAGCGATGAAACCGGGGAGCCCATCGACGCAGAGATGGGCGAGGTGATCGGCCGATTGGAAGCCGGCGAAAGCATGGATACCATCGAGGACACGTTGCCGGATCTAGGCGATGATGCCGGTCTGCCTTCGTTCTAAACGCCGCTCATACCTGCTCAAAGTGGTCGACATCAAGTACGAAGATGGTTGCCCCGCCTACGTATTTCTCCACCGGCGTCGGGATATGCACTTCGCCCGGTTCCATCACCGGCGGCAAAGGCGTCACATATTGCACTCGGCTGGTGCATGCCTCGCGCACCAACATCAACACCTCATCGACCTTCTCATCCTCTGTGCCACAGAAGATTGTCGCATTGCCAATTCGGTGGAAACCGCCGGCTGACGCAGTTACGGTCGCCGAAAATCCGCGTCGCATCAGGCGGTCCAGCAGATTGCGGCTGTCATCACTGTTGACAATTGCCATGACCAGTTTCATGATCGCTTATCCTTGCTCTGATTCATGTTGGACGCTCATGTCGGGTGCCCCCAGCAGGCTGCGTTCTTGCAGGCTACGGTCTTGCAGGGCGGCCGCACAGAAGGGCACTACTCGTTGCCAAATGGCCTGATTAACAGCATCAACCGTCTGTGCAGCGTCGACAAGCAGCCAGCGTCTCGGGTCTGCGGCCGCAAGCTCCAGGTAGCCGGCACGTACTGCCTGATGAAAGGCAAGCGCCTGCTCCTCCATTCGGTTCCACTCTTCCGCTGCGCCCTCTTGCTTGCGCTGAAGTCCCGTCTCAGGTTCGACATCCAGATAGATGGTCAGATCAGGGACCAACGTGCGGGTGGCATAGTCGCCCAACATGACCAATGGCTCAAGGGCCTGGCCATGGCCATAGCCTTGATAGGCCAATGTGCTGTCGGCATAGCGGTCGCAGAGGACCACCTTGCCGTCGTCCAGCGCGGGACGGATGACCTCATCCACCAGCTGAGCGCGTGCGGCGCTGAAGAGCAATGCTTCGGCTCGCGGACTCATCTCTGTGTGGGCAGAGTCGAGCAGGATGGTGCGGATGCCATTGCCGATGCGCGTGCCGCCCGGCTCGCGCGTGGTTAGCACCACTTGGCCGATTGCTTCAAATCGATCTGCCAACAGCTGGATCTGCGTCGTCTTGCCGCTGCCTTCCGGTCCTTCAAAGGTGATAAACAGGCTCACAAATGGGCGTCGTTTCTGCTTGTGGTAGAAGGGATCGGGGATTGGTGATTGGGGATTAGGGACTGGTGATTAGGGACTGGGCGATCTAACGAGTAGCCCTGATCACCAATCCCCAATCACTAATCACCATTCCCTACTTCGGAAAAATCCGCACACGCCTGCCCGGCTCACGGCCATAGCTGTGGCTCACCAGGTTTGCGGCGCGTGCCAGCTGGTGCTGTTGGCTGCGAATGGTTGCGACCTGTGGCCGCAATTCGGCCACTTCGGTGCCGTTGAGCACACGCTGGACCGCATCCTGCGCTTCGCTCATCGCCTGGGTAAAGGCGTCGACCGGTTCGCTCGACAGTTGGAAAATGTCGGCCAGGCATTGCTCCATCTGCGTCACCGTGTTGCTGCGCAGAATATAGATCGGGATACTGCGACGTTCAGCGTCTACGATGGGCTGCGGCTGTTGGCGGTAGTAGTTCTTCAAGGTCATCACCACGTCGGCTGCGCCCAGCGTATCCACGAGTTGGACCGGCACGCGCAGCGTTTTGGCCGCCGAGCGCAGGCGATTCTGACCGACGCCATACGGGTAGATGCTCACCGCTTTGCGTTTGGTTTCGCCGCCCTGCTTGGGCAACTCGCCACTGGTCTGGATATCGCCGGCCACCCCTTGACCGGTTCCACTGCCGGTACGCTTGCCGTTGCGTCGACCATTGCGATCCTCTTCCTGACCTCGTCGACGCTGAGAACGGCTCAGACCATCGCCGCTCATGCTCGGTGAGGCCGGGCCACTCGACTCGGCCTGCTTGACCACAACCTGGCCGTTTTCGTCCAGGCTACGCACCTCGGGCGAAATGCTCCACCCGCGCAGCAAGGCATCGACTGACTCGGCCACGTCGTGGTGAATGGCCATGTGTTGCCGGTCGATGATCTCGATGAGCACGTCGAAGGTGGGCGGAGCCTTGCGCTCCAACACACTCTTCTGGGTGCCGCGACGTCGCGCTTCCTCGTCCGAAAGCGTCACCGAGTCGATGCCGCCGACCAGATCGCTGAGCGTCGGGTTCATGAGCAGATTTTCCAGCGTGATGCCGTGGGCCGTGCCGATGAGCTGTACGCCACGCTCGGCAATGGTGCGAGCAGCAATGGCCTCCAGCTCGCGCCCGATTTCGTCGATGATGATCACTTCGGGCATGTGATTCTCTACCGCCTCGATCATGACCTCGTGCTGGAGCGTGGGCTGGGGCACCTGCATGCGCCGCGACCGACCGATGGCCGGGTGGGGAATGTCGCCGTCGCCCGCGATTTCGTTGGAGGTATCGACGATGACGACGCGCTTCTGGCCGCCGCGCACACGCGCAGCCTCGCGCAGCAGCGTCGTTTTGCCCACACCGGGACGACCCAGCAGCAGAATACCCTTGTCGCTGGTGACGATGTCCTCGATGATCTCGATGACGCCGTAGACGGCACGACCGACGCGGCAGGTCAGACCGATGACGTCGCCCTTGCGGTTGCGAATGGCCGAGATGCGATGTAGCGTCCGTTCGATGCCGGCGCGGTTGTCGTCGCCGAAATCGCCGATATGAGCGATGACCATCTGCAGGTCGCCGGCGGTCACCTCGATGTCCCCGAGGTACATCTCGCCGTGGGTGAAGCGGGCCTCAGGCAGACGCCCGAGATCCATGATCACCTCGATCAGCTCATAGTCTCCGTCGACTTCTTCAAGGGCCTCTTGGATGCGTGGCGGCAGCACCGCCAACATCGCTTCAAGGTTGTCCGTAATCTGGAGTGTCTCCATCTCTTTTGTCTTCAGGTTCTTACTCTCTCCTATGCGGTTGTACTGTGCGTTTCCTTTTTCAAACAGACTCTCGTCAGAGACCTGATCATCTGTCAAGGCACTATCTGACAGATTGGTTTCAGTGGATAGTCTATCTTGTACTAATTCCGGCATTTTTCTCTGGTTTTCCCGTTAGATCGTCTGGATCGTCTGGATCGTCGTGTCCATTGGTCGAGTGTTGCGGTTTGCGATGTACGGTCGATGAGATCTCACGGTTCGAGTTTCCTTGATATGAAAACTCATGATGTGAGATGTAGGGCGTTGTGACAACCTTGCCCATTGATTCCAATGTTGGAATCTTCGCAGTTGTTCCCTTCTTCACCCGGGCCATGATATGTTTCACCATCTTGGCCCGGTCCGTAAACGGCGCAAACCCAAGTTCATCAAGCAGGGCACTCAGTCCACCATGATAATCACTCACTCCTACGTAGACCGGCATCTTCAAAGAATCGGTTTGAACGGTCCTTAGCCCAAAACAGAGCAACTGGCGTGCACGGCAGCCATCCACCTGGAGCGTGTCGGTCCAGACCGACAGCCATGTGCCTTGCTTTCCGCGCAGCAGATGCAGCGCACCGCTGATCTCGCCACCTTCAACCAACACATAACGACTGCAGATGCCGGCGACCCGGTCGAAGAGAATTGGGGACTTGCTCTCATCCCCCCCGTCACCACATTCGGCCTGCTTCACGGGCCCCGGCGTCACCTGTGCGTAGAGTCGCTGCAACGCCCACTCATCTTCAGACACAGCCGGGCGGATGACACCTTCTCCCTGGGCATCTGTGATCTCGAATCCCTGACCTTCAACCCCGTGCGCTTGCAGACGCCAGATGGTCTGGCGCGTATACGCGCTGAAGCCGACATGGGCAAAAGAGTTGACGAGCAACGGCTGATCGGGCACATCCACATAGATGCGCTCAATCTGATGTTGAGACGCTTCCGTGATGGTATAGGAGAGCAGCTTTTCCCAGATGGCTGGATGGCCGGACGGGGTGTCCAATGCGGGTGCAAGCTGGTTGATGACATACTCTGGTCGCCGCGGTCGTTTCTGCACCTGGATGAATCCGGCGCGAATCAAACGATGTCCCGGTTGTTTGAGGACAAAGGTAGCGACCTTGGCGTCACCCCAGGGGATCACAGCGGTCAACGCTGCCGAAGCCGGCGTACGGGGTTGCAACAAAGCTTGAACTGCATTTAGATTGGTTGCTTGTCGCCCTAACCGTTGGATTAGGAAAGTATCGCCTAATCGGAATGGCTGTATCAAGGGCAAGTAGACTCCTCATGTGAGGATGCCAAACACCGGGGCCGGATCGTAGTGGAAAGAGGTGGAAATCCGACGGGAGCCCCTGCCGACAATGCGGCAGAAAATCTAAGGGTGCCTGAACCCTCCTAGACGTACACAAAGGAAGAAACCAGCAGCAGTCACATTGTACTTGATCGAATAGGGGTTGACAAGTAATCCTGATTTCGTTCGGGGAGAAGAGATGGAACGCGGATGGGGCAAATTCGGCGGATCACCGCGGATAATACGCCGCCCAATCCGTAGGGGCACATGGTGGTCCGGCGCAGACATTTCTGCCACACGGCAAACCCATCCACCGCCGGACCATCATGTGCCCGCCGTGACGAACACGCGTAAAGATCATCATCGTGCGAAGACGGGCACATGAACGGGCGGATGGAGAGATCGGCGAAATCGAGTAGGGTCTCTCGCCCGTCCAAATGCCCCTACGCCGGCGGGGCCGACAACCTGTCCGGAATGGCCTGCCGGTCGCTGACGCAGGGGCACATGGTGGTTCGGCGGAGGCATTTTGGCCAAACCGATAACCCCTTCATCGCCGAGCCATCACGTGCCCGCCGTGACGAACATGCGTAACGATCATCATCGTGCGAAGACGGGCACGTGAACGGGCGGCCGGAGAGATTGGCGAAATCGAGTAGGGTCTCCCATCCGTCCATATGCCCCTACGCCGGCGGGGCCGACAACCTGTCCGGAATGGCCTGCCGGTCGCTGCCCGGCTTGCCCAGCACGCGCATGGTGCTGTGCTGGCGGACCAGTTCTTCGGCGCAGGTCTTGGCGGCCTTGCGCCAGCCGAAAGCCTCAGTCTGTTCACCGGCTTCGCCGCGCAGCCTGGCAGCCGCGCTCTTGCCCACGGCGTCCCAGGTCTACGCCCCCACGGTGGAGAGGATGGCGGCGGTGACTGAAGGATCGATCATCGAGGAGTCCATGGATGGTCTCGCTGCCTTGGCCGATCTGAAATCGGTTGTAGAACCTGTGGCGATTCATGGTATCATTTGCCTACACCATCGTAAATCGACATTCCCCTGGGAGATGGACAGATGGCTCAACACCGACACCCATATGACATTCAGTTCACCGACGCTGCGCTCAGACATTTGCGCAACTATCCACGAAATGATCGGCTCAGGATTCTTGCACGCATAGAGCAGTTGGCAGAAGATCCGCTGGCCATGCCCAACGTGAAGCGATTGGTGGAATACGACGTGACCTATCGTCTGCGAGTTGGACGTTACCGTGTACTCTTTGATCGGGATGATATAATCAGAGTCATCGATGTGATTGACGTTCTGCCCCGCGGTCGGGCCTATCGGAGGAAGTGATATGCTGGATCAAGTACAGATTCTCAGCGAGAACGGAGACGCCAGATTTGCCGTCATACCGTTCGAAGACTATGTCACGCTCAAAGAATTACTCTCTGATGAGGAGAAGCTGGCCGACTACCTTGACTACCTTCACGCGCAAAACGTTAAGGCGGAGGGGCCGGCTCGGCACTCATTGGCCGAGGTCAAGACCATGCTAGAAGCCGACTGAGCTCGCTCATTGCACGAACCGCATCTTGCCGTTGTCCAAAAGGCTCTGAATCATTTCTGCGGTAATTTTCTGGCAGTATCAGTCGGATCTGCGTTTAGAACCCCTCAACCGCCTCAACCATCACCTCATAATTGCGCAGCGCCTGAATTGGCAGTTCCCGGCCATAGGGACAGGACGACGGCATCAGCACGAAGCCGCGCCCGGCTCCAGCCGTGCCTTCATCAAGCGCAATCTTCACCTTCTCCGCAAACTGGCCGGTGGGCAAAAACTCGATGTCACTGGCCTCCAGATTGCCGAAAAGCACCATCTGGTCGCCGACCTGCTCGCGCACATGGGCCAACGATACATTGCCTTGGGGTGGCGGCTCGATGGGATCGAGACCCACGCAGCCCGTGGCCGCGATGTCGTCAAGGATGTCCCTGATATTGCCGTGGCAGTGGATGCGTGCGAAGCCGCCCTCACGTTGAATGGCCTCGACCATCAGACGGTCGTAGGCGGTCACATATTCCCTAAAGAGTCGCGGCGGCAGGAAGGGTGGCGAGGCATATTCAGGGCCGAAGATGCGCCAAAGCCGGCCGGGCAGTGCTTTGGCTACGGCCTGGGTTCGTTGCAGCAGGACGGCTGCGATCCGGTCGAGTAGACGGCGAAAGAGGAGCGGCTCGGTCGAGGCGATGATCGTATACTCCCCCATGTGGAAGAGTTCGGCAGCGATGCAGAGTGGATCGGGCGTGTCGATCAGCACGATGCCGGTGTCGCCGAGTCGCTGCTCGGTTGCCAACACAGCGGTCGTATCCGGCTCACCGCCGAAAGTAGGCTCAGGCAGGCGCAGATAGGCCTTGAGATCGTCCACGCTCTTGAGCAGATGCTCGATTTTCCAGACGGTGTTGACGTCGGGATCTCGACGTGTGTGCGCCGTCAATACCCGGTCATCGCAGGTGACGGATCTTGTCTCCAGTCGACTTCCGCCGGCGTCTATCGTTGTCTCCACCGACGTGCGTTCCTCAATGGGATCGACCGGCGCATCCTTGAACGGAACACCGCGCATGACGATGCGGTCGGTCTTCTCCCCGGCTAGATCGATCAGTGGTTGCCAAGAAGGATGGGAATAGATGTTGAACGAATCGGGAACGTGGGGATCCTGATCCAGTCCGTTGATCTCATAGAACGAGACCGGCGGCCGGTCGACGGTCTCTCCACGCAATGTGGCCATCAGCCGTGAGCGTCTGTCCATTGTGGTTCTCCTGTTCATGAACGTCGAACCCGGCTCTCTTCCTATGCCGCCGTTTCCCAGTCGTCGATGATCAGATCCGGCACACGTTCGAACTCGCGTACGTTGTGGGTCACCAATGTACAGTTGTTGGCCAGAGCAATGGCCGCGATCTGCAAGTCGTAGGGCCCGATAGGTCTGCCCTGCGCGGCTAATCGGGCACGTAGAAGACCGGCCAGTTCTGCGGCTGAGTCGTCGAACGGCAATGAGCGGAACATCTGCAAGAATCGGCGCTGCGCTACCAATGAACGTTCCGGATCCTGGCTGCGACTTGCACCATAGAGGAGTTCAGCCTTCACCACGGAGCAGACGACGATATCGGTTGGTTGCCTTTCATGTAGCTGCTGCCGAACGCTTAGCGAACGCCCATTCATATAGCGAATGCAGACATTGGTATCCAGTAGATAGATCACCCGAATATTTCCCGTGTTTCAAAGTCTCCCTGGTCAGGTCGGATCAACGGATCGTCCGCCAATGCCCCGTAGGTTTCGTCAAAAAAGTTGGGCGGCCATCCGCTCTGCTCTGCCTGCGCTACGAGCGCTTCGTATTGCTCGTAGTCGAGCATTACGGCGGCCGGCCGGCCATGTTGCGTGATGTAGACAACGTCGCCCTGCTCGCGAATGCTACGAATGACTGCACTTGTGTCCCGGCGTAGATCGGTGACAGGCATAATTTTTGTATTCATTTTGACACGCTCCTTGGCACAGAATTCAGTACGTATAAACATTATACATGGAATGTGTCAGGCTAACAACGGCCATCAAAACGTATAGATTTACCTCAGTCAGGACGAGCGGTGTGAAAAATCGGATTGAGTCCCAACAACAACGATGATAGACTGGATCCCAGAACCTATCAACCAACCAAAACGAGGGGACAAACATGGATCTGGGGCTGAAGGGCAAAGTGGCGGTGATCACCGGCGCGGTTGGCGGTATGGGCGAGGAAAGTGCGCGCATTCTGATTGACGAAGGGGCCAAAGTTGTGCTGGCCGACATCCGTGATGCCGACGGCGCGGCGCTGGCCAAGGAATTGGGCGACGCCGCCTACGTGCATGTCGATGTCACTGTGGCCGAGGAGATCAGCGCCATGGTCGACCGCGCGCTGGACGCGTTCGGGACCATCGACATTCTGATCAACACGGCCGGCATCGGCGGCAGCGCGGTGCGCAACCTGCCAGAGCAGGAGCAGTGGGATACCATGTTTGCCGTGCATGTGCGTGGCACGGCGGCCTGCATCAAAGAGGTGACCGAGCGTGTGATGATCCCCAACGGCTCGGGCAAGATCGTCAACGTGGCTTCGCTCTGCAACCACAGCGGTAGCGGCGGCATGAGTTCCTACTGTGCGGCAAAGGCCGCCATCACCCAACTGACGTTGGGCGGCGCCCGCGGCCTGGGCAAGCACGGCATCAACATGAATTGTGTCAGTCCGGGCAACGTGCGTTCGCCCATGACCGAGTTCATGTTTTCGGACCCGCAGAAAGAGGAGCAGGTGCGCAGCGAGGTCGTCTTCGGGCGCGTCGGCGATAGCGAGGACATCGCCTATCCCATCGTCTTCCTCTGCTCAGAGTGGGCGCGTTGGGTCGTAGGCGCGGATCTCAATGTTTCGGCAGGGCAGGTGATCTATTGAACATCACGCACGTATGGCGGCGGCGACCACGCGGGCTCGCTCTCACGTGGTCAATTCGTTGTGTTTGCGGTTTCGGATATCAATCGGCAACGTGAAGCTGCCCGATTATCCCGCAGCGACAAGCCGACGCACTGTCTGGACATACTCGTCGGGGCGCTCTTGGTGAATAACGTGTCCCACGCCATCGAAACACGTTACCTCGCATTCAGACAGCGCTGAGCTTGCCTGCTCCACATCTTGGCTGCTCAACGCACCGCCAAATTGGACCTCACCGGCCAGGAGGTAGACCGGGCAGGCCACTGCCGTCAACAACTCGTCGATGTCGGCCTGCCCCCTACCAGTGCCGTCGATAGCAGGATCCAGCGTGGTCGGGTCCAGTTGGTGAAGTTGGTGCGCTCTTTCACGCACCGATTCGATGCCCATAGCTTCCAACATCGTCTGTTCGTCGTCTACCGGCATTTGTGCAACATAGTCAATCAGGTCGTCAACCGTTCCTTCGGAAGCGTGATGACCCAGCAGGTTCTCGCGTTCCGCGACAAAATAGTCGTAGAAAAAGGTTTCTCTGAAACGCGGCATCTGCGTGATATAGAGCGGCGGATCTTCCAGCAAGAGGCCACGAACCAGCTCAGGGACGTGAGCCGCTGCCCAGACAGCGACTAGCCCGCCTAGTGAGTGCCCGACCACATATGCCGGTCGCCCCACAATGGTCCGCAGGAACTCGGTCACATCGCGTCCAAAGTCCGGGCCCTGATAGGCGCCGGACATCCGGCCTGAACGTCCATGACCTCGCAGGTCAATGGCATAGACATGGGCATGTTGCGCCAATGCGGGCATAAAGGGCAAGAATGCCGTGTGTGAACCGGTGATACCATGGATGAAGACCAGGGCGGGTCCTGGACCCGGAGCCTCGACGTAGTGTATCTGGACGCCGTCTAAATCCACTGTTTGAGACTGAACCACAATAGCACGCTCCTTATTTGCTGATCGTTTCGTTCGCTCAGATAACCGTCGTTTCAACTTCTCCGTTTGAGCGAATCATTCTAGCGTACGCATGACTCGCTCTGAACCGGGTATCTTCTCTGCGCATTGTTCAATTTCGAGCGGCCTCCATCACCCCGAAGGAATCACGCCCAGTTGTTGCATCATCCCCAGCGCATCCCAACTGAGCCAGCCTTCTTGAACCTGGCCATCGGCAACTCGATGGATGTTGATCGCCTCGAAACTGACCGCTTTGCCCGTTGCTGGAATACCGGCGAACTCGCCCTGCTGGGTGCCGGTGATAGTCAAGCGAGTGACGACCCTATCGCCCTCGCCTACCTGATCTTCGGCGTGAAAGTGAACGTCAGGAAAGGCCGCATGCAGGTGGGCGGCAAAGTCCTTCAGCCCGGCTCTCCCGGGTTGTTCACCGGGGGCCGGACTGTTGTTCAAGTAGTCTTCGGCCACGATCTTGTCGGCCATACTCAGGTTGCCCTGGTTGAAGATCTCCTCAAAGAATCGATGTAGTAGAGCTTTGTTCGCTTCTGTTGACATTAGATTAGTTCCTTTCATTTCCAGGCTGGCAGCTCTTGCTTCCCACTCACCTTGATCCAGCCAGTCCTCCAAGTGAGCAGCCAACTCCGACCAGCGACGAAAGTAGAAGGCTTCACCGCTGCTGACGTGCTGCACCTTGCCTCGCCATTCATGGTGACTCTCGGCCAGCTCTTCGCGCCAGATTCGAACGCTGAAGAGCTGGGAGCGGGACATGGAACGGTTGTCGATGTTGGCGTTCATTGACCCGGTCGCTCCTTGCGACAAGATGAGAGAAGGTCTTGACTGTCGCACGTTGGCGCATACGTCAATCTGCAGCCTACTTGTCTCGGGCATAGAAAAAGCCGAAGAGTATGGCGAAAACAACCGCAATTCCTAGGTTTAGCCATGTGACGGCGGGAACCAAGCCGAAGAACAGCGCCCAGGCGGTGACAACTGAAACGAGCGCCGCCCACACGATCTCGAACTGTACGACGATTCGAACTTCACCCCAGGTGCTCGCCTGATAGGAGAGCCAGGATGAGATGCCGATGGCGGTCAACGCCGCCCCCACGATTCGGTAGGACACATCGCTCATATCCCAGTTCACAACACTGCCTACCATGTCCGGCACGAGCAAATAGGGCAGCCCGAGCAGAAGAGCCACGATAGCGTGGATTAGGAATGTCGTACGCAGTCCAGGTGAAATCGATTTGTCCATCCGTTACCTCCTTGGATCAATTTTGTTTGGGCGTTTCCAAAGGAATCATGATCCACGAAGGAGCACAAAGGAACACAAAGAAAGCCAACCTTTGTTTGGTTTTGTGTTCCCTCGTGGATCAGGGTTCTCCTGCATCATATGCGACAAAATCCACGTCACCTGCCGCGGCGATGCCAACTGTTTGAACATCGGCAGCCACCAGTGTGTGTCTGTTTTGACACTATCCGCCTGGGCGGATGGGTTGCGGCAGAACCGGAGACGGGCCCCAGAGTTCAGTCTCGACATTTACCATCACAGATGCGCCGTTTGCCAGCACGGCCTGAGCTGCATCGCTTTCATACCAAGCTTGCCAGGCCGCCAGATCTGAAAACTGGAGGGTAGTCACGACGCGGTGACTGCCACTGACGGCTCGATAGGCGCCGAATTCGACAAGACCGTCGGCTCCGGCCACCGTTGGTATCGAGCCTTGCGCCCATGCGAGGTATTCGTCGGGCCGGTCAGGATGGATGTCATATTTCATTACCCAAAGCACCATGATTTTTCTCCTTTTCTGGTTCCTGCAACGGTTTGATAGAACGGCAACACGGTCTACTCTATCTCGGCCCGCGTTTCAAAAGCGCTTCAACCGCGCTTCAAGATGACAAGTTATATGGAGCGTTCAAGGAATACGCTGCTCAGTTGACGGGAATAGGTGGGGTGAATCGGCGTGGGTAGTTCTTAAACTGAAGACGCTATGAAAACATGATGGTTCAACAGGATCTCATGTGGTTGACAAGGCCGCACCGCCATAAATGGACGGCGCTACGGAGCAACGCCCCGTAAACGGGACTGGCCTGTCGACAAGCGAGCTGGGTTTAGCCGGCGTTGTTCAGTAGCACGGTGGCTTCAGCCCCGTGCGGATGCGTCAACCACATAAGATCTGAAAGAGCCAACATGATTTCCGTAGGTCCGACTTGCAGTCGGACTCCTTCGGTGACCTCTGGATCCGTTTGGCACGCGTACCTTGTCACGCTGCAAGCGTGACCTACAAAAAAAACTCATGATCCCGTTGTGCTTTCAGTTTAGATCGTCTGCAGCAGCCGTTGTGCAGCCTGTTGCTCTCGCGCTTGTCCGTTTGACTGGGCAATGGACAACGCCTCAGCTGCAAGCGTACGCGCATGCTCGGGTTGTCCCAAAGCGTTGGCTGCCTCAGCCAGGCCACGCAGTATCCACGGCGCATAGTTGATGAGATCGGTATCTCGACTTAGTTCGTAGGCCGCCTGCATCTGACGCTCTCCTTCTTCGGCATCACCATCCCGCAACGCGATCCAGCCCAGGTGCGCACGACAGAAGGCCTCTTGGGTCATGTCGGTCACCTGCTGGGCCAATGCCAAGCTCTCTGCCAGCCATTGCCGGGCTTGGGCCTCTTGGCCCAGCATGGCCGCGGCCGCGCCCATATCGCCCAGGGCAAAGCGTTTTCGCTCATGGGAGTCGTGTGTTTCGCAGATGTCTAGTGCCATCTGCCCGCATTCCAAAGCCGCCACATAGTCGGCCATGAGCCAGTAGGTTGTGGACAGATAACTATAGGCCTGAACTTGATAGACATGGGATTCGACGCTGTGCAAGAGCGCTAGCGCCTGTTCGAAGGCTTCAACTGCTTCGTTGTATTCGCCGATTTCACGCCTGGCCCGCCCGACAACGGTGAGGCAGATCCCCTCATCTTCGGCTGCGCCGGCAGTTCGATGACGCTCAGCACTCGCCAGGGCCAACGATTCGGCCTCCCGATAGCGGCCCAGGTGAATCAGCGCAGCTGCACGCAGCCTGGATTCCCGATTTAGAATCGTCTCATCTTCAAGTCCAAGGCCGATAGCCCTAAGCGATTCCAGATCTTGCAGGTAGGCGTTCATGTCGCCGACCATCTCCCAACTCCACATTCGCTCGTTGAGGATCGCCACTTGTGAAAGTTGATTGGCTTCATCGACCTGTTGGGGATCGATCTCCTGAAACAGAGCCAATGCCTTGGTTGAGGCGGAAAGCAGACTCTCGATTGCATAACGACGAGATGCCACAGAGACCGCTTGAAGGTAGAAGTTGGCGGCCTGAATAGCGTCGCCGGCTTCATGAAAATGGTGAGCGATCTGGGTGCAGACCTCATCCGTCTGCTCGGTTGATTGCGCTGAAAGAACGATGGCGACACGTCGATGCAGGTAGCGCTGGCGAACTGGACTGATTTGGGCGTAGGCCACTACGCGCAGTTTTTCATGGCTGAAATCGTAGGCATTGATGCCCTGTTCGCGAATGATGCGCCGGCGCCAGGCCTCATCCAACATATCGACCACCGCGTCTTCGTCCAGCTCGCAGATTTCAGCCAACGTATCGAACGTGAAGGTTCGACCAAGAACCGCAGCAAGCTGTATCAGTTGTTGCGCCGAGGGCGAAAGCTGCCTCAATCGCTGTTGGAGGACAGCAGCCACTTTGGGCGGCAGATAGCTGTCAGCGGTCTCTACTGTTAGCCCCGGCTGGATGTTCTCTCCGGCAACCTGCATCGTCTCTACCACAAAGAGCGGGTTGCCCTCCGTAGCTTGAAAGATGTCAGTCGCTTGTTCAGTGGTCAGGGTGTGTCCAGATAGATTGCCGGCCAGGACAGCGCTCTCCTCTGCATTCAGTGGGCCAAGATAGATCTCAGTGAGACGATCGATGCGCTGCAATGCCAACCGCAAGGGCTGATATCGATGATCGTCCTCCACATTTTCCAGGCGCACCGTCGCCACGAAAAGCAGGCAATGCCGCACGTCAAGGCGTAGGAGATAGTGCAGCCAATCCAGGGTCTCAGCATCACACCACTGAAGGTCATCCAGCAGTAGAAGCGTCGGGCGATCATCGGCCAGCAGCGCCTGCGCCATGGATTCAAACAGCCGTTGGCGCTGCCAACGCGCGCTCAGCGGATCAGAGGCTTTTGTCGCCACGTATCCATCCAGAAGGTGGGGTACAATTCGCGCCAGTTCGGCCAGCCACACATCATCGATAGAAGACCAGCGCTCACGCAGTGCTTCGACTTGCAGCCATTGCGTAATCGGTGCGTACGCAAGATCGCTCTCAGTCGCATAGCAGCGAGCAACGGCAACGGTGGCGCCCTGACGCTCGGCCCAGGCCGCTATCTCTTCCGCCAGCCGTGTCTTGCCGATTCCTGCATCGCCGGTGATCGTGAGCATACCCGGTCGACCGGCGCTTGCATCACGCCAGGCCTCTACGAGCGTATGCCATTCCCGGTCTCGGCCGACCAGGGGAACCGAACCATGTGAAACCTCGGGTGCAGTCTCGGCTTCAGGGTTCCGATGCAGCAGGAGCCGATAGGCATCCTGAGTCCTATTGCCTGGCATCACGTCCAGCTCGCGCTGCAGATTCTCGACACAGGCATGGTAGACACGCAATGCGCCGGCTCGGTCGCCGTTGAGCGCATGCAGCCGCATAAGACGTCGATAGCCGGCCTCATGCAGGGGGTCAAAACGTAGCAGCCGTTGGGCAGAACGAATGGCACTCTCATACTGTCGTTGCTCCTCGTGGAGCAAGATCAACGATTCCAGCGCAGACAAGTAATCATCGCGCAGCCATTCTCGCACCGGCGCGATCCAATCGTCGTAGCAGTCGGGAAGCAGGTCGCCGCGATAGGCGATGACGGCTTGCTCAAGATGATCTATCCGCTCATCCTGATTGGCGGCTTGCTTGGCCTCCTCCAGGTGTTGCTTGAAGTCGAACAGATCCACCCTCAGAGGCGCGTCGTCTCTCAGCTGGATTGACTGATGCGTAATGTCAAGGAAAGCATCTGCGTCACCCAGGGCATTGCGTAGGCGCGAGAGCAACGTGCGTAGATTTGCGCGGGCCTGTTTGTCGGGCGTCTCAGGCCAGAGGATATAGGAAAGCTGTTGGCGAGAAACGGGCGCGTTCGCGATGCAAGAGCAGATAGGCCAGCAGCGTGTATGTACGACCGCCGCCGAATTCGGGGATTGGACTTCCAGCCTGCGTGGCGCCGAATCCGCTCAAAAGACGAATATGAATAATCGAAGAGGGAGCAGGGGAGATGCTCATACCCTACATCAAAGCACAATGGCAGCTTGATTGCAATCGTGCGAAATCCAGCAGACCACAATCTGTCGCTCCGGTGGACGGAGGAAAAGAGAATCTCAGGTCTGTACAGCAAAGACTCCTGCCTTCGCAAAAGCCAGGACAAGCAGTCGCTTCGCTTCATCGGAATGACAGGCGACACTCAACTCATGATGACTAGATCTCGCTCTGCTCACCAGTTGGTGTGGCTACCATCGGGCTTGTGGAAGTGGGGCATGACGGTCAACGAATGAGGATGATCGGCCGCTGCGATCTCATCAAATTCAACGCCCAGTCCCGGCCGTGCGGGCAGCGGGAACGAAGGTCCATCGCGCTCCAACTGGACGGGGAAAATGTCTGACCCGCTCTCGTTGATGCCCGGGTTGATCTCGACCCAGGCGAAATTGTTGACCGCAAAGCACATATGGATCGTGGCCGCGGTGCAGAACGCGCCCAGCGGGTTGTGAGGCATGATGTCGATATAGTGGGCCTCGCTCCAGCCGGCGACCTTCATTGCCTCAGTCAGACCGCCGATATTGGAGACATCCAGTCGAGAAAAGTTGGTCAACCCCTGCTCGATGTAGGGCAGGGCCTGCCACTTGCTCGACCACTCCTCGCCGACGGCAAAGGGCACACCCGTCATCTGACGCAGACTGGCGTAGGCTGCGGGCGTCTCATCGCGGATCGGCTCTTCCAGGAAGGCCATAGAGCCGACGGGCGCTTGTTGGCAGAAAGCCGCAGCCTCGGCCACGCTGAGGCGATGATGGTACTCCACGCCCAATGGAATGGATTTGTCGAGCTTGGCGCGTAGCTCGCTCAGCAGTTCAACCGTCTCAGCAATGGAGGCACGCGGTTCGAACATATTGGCTGCGTCTGGATCTTCCTTATGCAGCGACTTGGCCCAGCCCGGAATCGGCGTGGCCGCGCCCAGGCGCAGACAGGGCCAACCGGCATCAATATAGTCCTGACACCTGGCCAGACAGTCCGGATCGTTCATGGAGATGGTGGGGAAGCCGAAGACTCGCTCCCGGCAAGCGCCGCCGAGCAATTGGTAGACGGGCACGCCCAACTTCTTGCCCATGATGTCCCAGAGCGCGATGTCGATGGCGCTGATGGCCCCGGTCAACACACGGCCGCCCTCGTGGTAGTTGCTGCGATAACATTTCTGCCAGATATGCTCGATTCGCATGGGGTCCATGCCGATGAGGAAACGGCTGAAGTGCTTGACCGCCTCAGCCTCGGCTAGCTCGCGCGACGAGCAGCCCCCCTCACCCAACCCGTAGATGCCGTCGTCGGTCTCGACTTTGACCACAAAGATGTCACGCGCTGCCTTGAGCGAGAACGTTTTGATATCGGTGATCTTCATATGGATTTCTCCTATTTCCCAAAGCTAACAGTGTTTTTCGCCACAGATTCACACGGATAGAAAAGGGATAGGACACAGATAATGCTGGGGATTCTCTGGGCATCTATGAGACCATCTGTGAAAATCAGTTGTTTATCTGTGGCAATCTGTGACTAATCCTCTCATCCATAACATTCAGCAATATGACGCGCCACATACTCAGCATCCTCGTGGACACCGTAGAACTGGGCCGAGTTTGTGCCGTACATCCATTGCAGGCCCATGAAGTAGAGTCCCGGCCACTGTGTGACACCCCGTTTTTGGATAGGGAAGTCGCGATGATCGCCGACTGGGAGCTTGATCCAGTCGTAGTTGTAGCCGAAACCTGTGGCCCAGACGATGGAGGTGATGCCCTCTGCAGCTAGGTCGAGGCTGACCGGGCTTTCGTGCTTGGGCCAGGCATCGAGGCCGGGTGGATCCGGGCTATCATCGGGCGGCAGATGCATGCCGGTGCGTTCTATGTGCTCATCGATGGTGCGCTTGAAGGCAAGCGCTGAATCGTCTGCATTACGCAGATTCTGCAGCAGATTCTGCTGCAACGTGAGCACTGTGCAGTCGGCGTCCGCAATTGAGCCGACCAACGTCATGCCGTCGCGGCAGAAGGCGCGCAGATAGATGTCGTGGCCACCTTTGCCTCCGCCCACATGGCCTGAGCCAGCCCCGCCCATGCCACTGAGAATGCGCTGTCGGGTCTCTTCGTCCACGTTGTCCAGGGTGCGGTCAAAGTATCCCAACTCGCGCATCCACCACGATGAGTCGTATCCACGATAACGCCGCGGTCGACGACCGGCTCTACCCACGGAAAGGGTGACGCGCCGTCCTGCGTCCTGTAGATCTTCAGCGATCTGAGCGCCGGACTGGCCTGAACCGACAACCAGAACCCCACCCGGCGGCAGTTGTGCTGCGTTTTTGTAGTGGGCCGAATGGATCTGGGTGATCTCGTCCGAGATGTGAGAAGCGAAGTCCGGAAACCTGGGTGGACCAAACGCACCCGTCGCCACGACCACAACTGCCGCGGTTCAGCGCGTGTCCATCGGAGAGAATGAGTTGATAGCGCCCGTCTTCATTCTGTGAAAGCGACTCGACTTCAGTGCCAATCTCGATGCGTGCGTTGATATGCTCGGCATAGCGATGGAGATAGTCGACCGTTTCATCACGCGAGAGATAGCCGTCAGGGTCGTCTCCGCCACAGGCCTCGCTGCCGTAGTTGAATGAAGGCAGGCGCACCGCCCAGTTCGGGTTGACGAGGTGGAAGGCGTCCCAGCGCTCTGTGGCCCAGGTGTTGCCCACCTGCCCCCGTTCGAGCACGATGTGATCGACGCCGGCCTGGGTCAAATAGTAGCTAGTTGAAAGACCCGCGCCGCCGGCGCCGATTATGACGACGGTTGGCCCTTGTGTGAATTGTTCAGTCATACTTGAGTCCTTGATTGGCGAGCGGTGTAGTGCAAGGTAGAGCACGTAGATGCCCAGTCTGAAGAGATCTCAATCCGAAAGTGATTCCAGTGGTTCCTCATGCAGAGATTGCAATTGTTGACGATTCCGGCAATGGTAAACCTCTAGCCCCAGCCCGGCATATTTGCGTCGGCTCTGACCTGCACCCCGTATGGTTCGCCGTAGGTCAAACGTCATGATGCGGAATTACTTGTGCAGGATTTGCGCACAGACATCCCTTCGCCGATAGGCTATGATGACGATCGTCCAGATACGTCAAGACCTACATCGATCTAACTTGGAGCAACCACTTCGACACGAGTGACATTTTTCGAAGAAAGGTGGGAACCAGAGATGCTGATCTATCTAGTATCTGCCATAGTCTGTGTAGCATTGGGGGCGTACACAATGTTGTTTGTCATGGGCCTCTGCATGGCATCAGCCTCTGCAGAGAGGTCAATGGCTTTACCATTCGCCGGTGTTGATTCCATGGCAAACAACGCCGGCACCTGCTCACTCTGTGAAAGAACAGTCGTGAACAAGCAGAGACCAACTCGAACTGCCCCTCTGCCAGATTCCACACGTGCTGGCCATGTAGTGCCGCCTCGTGTTCGCCAAGATCGCACCGCCGGTTCGAAGGCCCTCTCGTAGATGCCGGCTAAGCATATTTGAGGATAAAAGCGTCATCCGTATAGCACTAGCTAACTGTCTGAACGAATACCGGGTAAGCTGATTTCAGCATCATTGTTCGATTCAACTCACACTGAGGTCAATGTCCTGTCCATTTCGCTCCCCCGCCACAATGCCTGAACCTCCAGAATTTAAGTTCCCTTTTCCCTTTTCCCTTTTCCCTTTTAGACCCATCTCCGCTCCCTCTACTGAACTGCACCAAATCAAACAGACTATTTGTGTAGCGCCTGCCGCCCAGCCAAAATTACTGCGGCTTCGCCGGCTAGGTGGCTCTATCCGTGTCCATCGCAGTAGGAAATCAACCCATGCTTATGAGATGAACATGCTGATGTATCATGTGGACCAAGAACGATTCACTGGCACATCGACCAATCTACTTGGTGATTGGTTGAGCGTCGTGTTCAGCAGCGCGCACACTTCAAGGAGCAACCACGATGGAACTATATGACGTCATGCGAACGACCTTTTCGGCTCGTCAATACACGGGTGAGCCGCTGCCCGACGAGACCCTCTACGAAATTCTCGACAATGCCCGCTTTGCACCCAGTGGCGGCAACCGGCAGGGAAACCGGGTCATCGTGGTGCGCAATGCGTCCATACGGCAGGCTCTGGCCGACCTTGCTGTGCCAGCGGCCAAACTCTATGCTGCACAGGTAGTGGCCGGCGAAAATCCGTGGAACACCATCGTGCCGACCGAGGTGACGGATGCGGAGGTCGAAGCTACCAAGCCCTCGAAAACGATGACTGAAACCTTCACTACCGCCTCAGTCGTTCTGGTCTTCATCGTTGACCTGAGTGTCGTCGCCTCCATGGACAAGGATCTGGAACGGATCGGCGTAGTCAGCGGCGCGTCGATCTACCCATTTGTCTGGAACGTGCTGCTGGCCGCACGCCAGGCCGGTTTTGGCGGCACCATCACTACCCAGGCCGTGGCCGAGGAAGACGGCGTTCGAGAATTGCTCAATATCCCGTCGCAATTTGCCGTGGCCGCGGTGGTCCCTCTAGGCAAACCAGTGAAGCAGTTGACCAGGCTACGTCGGCGCCCCGTGTCGGAGTTAGCGAGCTGCGAACGCTTTGACGGAGAACCGTTTCGTCTGGAATAGCCGGCCTATGAACAGAATTTTCAGTCTCGGTTCGAGTCCCTTAGTTCGATGGTGAAATCCTGCCATTCCGGCTCGCCCGCTCGCCAATCCTGACCTTCGCCACTCGTGCGTGTTTTCTCAGCAAGTTCGGGCAAGGGCAACATGCGCAGTTTCACATGTAAGCTCTCTGGCGAGAGCGTCAAGTCCATCCAACCCAACGGGTATTCAACCGTCGACGGAATCACGACAAACCAGCAGGGGTGATCGCCCACGGCAACCTGTTGTACATCGAGCATGTGTGCATGACCTTGGAAGACGGCACGGACGTTGCCATGTTTGGCCATGATCGCCAATACGGCATCCGCATTTTCGACAGGGTAGTAGTGTTCCCATTCCCGGTCGCCTACCCACGGCTTCAACAGTTGATGAAGTAGAATCACCACCGGTCGATCCCCCGCACTGCCGAGCGCATCGTCCAGCCGCGCTAGTTCGTCATCGCTTGCCCAGCCGTAGATCGGATCGCCGGGCGGGCCTGCTTCGATCTGCTCGCTCGAATGGCCCTGGGTATTCAGAAGCACCAGCCGTGCGCCGGGCGTGTCGATTGTCTTGCCCAGGCCCGGTTTCAGCCCCCAACGTTCCTCGTTGAAGCGCCAGGGCGGGCCGCTCGGCGGACAATCGTGGTTGCCCGGCAGACCGTAGACAGGGGCTTCCAACTGCTGCAATCGATCATGCATGGCTGTCTGCAGATCGTAGAATTCCGACTCGGTTACTTCGTAGGTACCGCCGCCACAGGTGAGGTCACCTAGATGGATCGCTAGATCGAGATCAGCTTGATTCAGCTCCTCGACCAACGTGTCAATCACCTGATCTGACCACTGAAGCAGTTGTAGATTGCCTGTGCCGCCACGGAAAGCGCCGCCCCCCGGCCAGTAATGCGTATCAGAGACGAGACCGATGCGAACGATGTCGGTGCCGCTTGATGTTCTGGGGTCGATGGATTCAGGATTGACGAACATTGCTACGCTCCTTGTCGTTCCTTGGTGGATGATGGGACGCGGATAACGCTGATTTGGTCGGATTCCCACGGATAAAAATCAATAGATCGGGTTTGATCTATCTCACCCATGTGATCCGGGTTCTATTGGCCCGATTACTGCATGGTGATGCCGATTGCTCATTGGCGGCCGAACCAGTTCGCTTCTAACTCATCGAACGTGCCCTCTTCCCTCAGAATCGCCATAGTCTCAGCCACATTCTTCTGAAGGTCACCGGCCCGCAACGGCATGGCAACCACATATGGATCGCTCTCTAGTGCCGGACCGACGGCGCGCAATGCGGCGCCCGCCCCTTGGGCGGTGCGCAGAGTTACATTGTCAATCAAGAGCGCGTCAATGGAATCGTCCATCAGCAACCCATCTACGGCTTCCTGGGGCGTAGGATACTTGGCCAACTCAGCATTGATACCATCCCGCATAATACGCCGACCGACCATGTCACCGGCACTCCCCCATTCCACAGCAATCATCTTGCCTTCAAGGTCATCAACGGTTTCGATGTCAGAGCCTTTGGCCACGGCCAATCGAACCCCTGCCTCAAAATAGGGTTCCGAGTAGGCGATATCTTTGGTCAAGCGTGGATCGTGAGGTAGCGCGCTCACTATGCTATCGATCTTTCCCGCCACTAAGGCGTCGATCAGACTGTCAAAGCCGACGGCAACGATCTCGACCTCTAATCCCCATTGTTGGGCCAATTGTTCTGCGAGTTCCACATCGTAGCCTGTCGGCCTGCCGCTCTCGTCCAGCGATTCGAAAGGTGGAAAGCTGGGGTCCATGCCGACCCGCCACGTGCCCCGCTGTTGCATCTGTTGCCAGGTCGGATCTTCACGGAAAAAGAGCAACGTACGGCTGCCGCTGGGGGTCAAAGCGAATAGTGCGGCGGCGGTGATCACCAACAGCAAGATGAGTATGGCCCAGAAGCGAAGGTCATGCGCAAGTGGCCGAGTCGTTCGATCCGTCACTGTGGCCCTCCGCGCAGATGTTGTTGCAGCTCTTCATAGATCGGTTTTGGCTCGAAATCGGTGCGCACAAACGTATAGTAGTCCTGGTAGGTCTTGGCATCCCAGGGATAGCGAAATGCCCAGAGCGCCAGCGCATCCAACCAGGGCCACTCTTCCTGGGCAATGTCATAGGCACGCAGCGTGTAGGCAATCCGTTGGGCCGGTCGCACGGCACGTGTCCAGCGCGGGTGATCGTTCCAGCCGCCCTCGGTGATCATGGCCGTCTTGTCGCCGTCGCCATTGGCCACCATGATTTCGCGCAGCAGTTCGGAACGACGGAAGTTTACTTCTTCAGCAGCGGCCGGCTCGTCGGGCGAGAAGGACCAGCCGTAGGCGTGGATCGAGAGAATGTCGAAGTAGTCGGCCGCGCCGGCGTCATACATGCCCTGGAGAAAATCGAGATCGTTCATGCCCCACTCACTGCCGGGTGGCGCCAGCGTGGGTGCCAATGCCCCGGCCAGCACCTGCACATCCGGATTGGCTTCTTTGATCATGGGATAGACGACTTCCAGCATGCGTGCATACTTGTTGGGATCGACCGACTCATACCCCCACTCCAGGGCCAGATTCGGTTCGTTCCAGATGATGACGTAGTCGACCTTGCCGGCATAGCGGGTGACAAACTCGGCGGCATAGGCGCCGAAATCGGCGAAGTGTTCTTCGTCAAGATAGAGCGGCGTGGTCTCTGGTGGCCGCGCCCACTCGGGCACGTAGCCCAGCCGTGCGATGACGGTCAGTCCCTGTCGATTGGCATGATCGATGACGGAATCGGTATGGCTCCATTTGAAGACGCCGGGACGGGGCTGCACATAGGACCACGGGAAGTATTCGACGATCCACGGGGAGCCCATCTCGCGCACCATTTCCAAGGTTCGCCGGATTTTCCAGGGCTCGACTTCGTCGGTCAAGCGAGTGTGGGTCCCGGCCTTGGGGTTGGTCGTCTCGACCTGGCGCTGTGGTCCCAGATCTGCCGGCGGCTCACGCTGCCATAGCCACCAGGCCAGCAACGCTGCGACGAGCAGGGCGCCCAACAGCAACCATGCGGCACGGCGAGTTTGCAACCAAGCAGGCAATCGTTCGTAGAGATCATGGAGAAGACGGCGTAACCGATCGATTGATCTGTCTCTTTCATTCATTGAATACTGTGATTCTCGATGCTGCTTCAGGCCGATCTTGCGGCCGATTCTCTGATCATGGCCAACGCCCTCACATTATACGGGCGTTGAAGCCAATGAACCAAGCATGCCATTTCACTTGACAGCGTGTTCACGGCCAAGTGTAGGCCTGTTTTCGGTTCGACTCAGCGGTGCGTGATATAATGGCCTGACTTTGCACCTTCGTTGTCAGATCGTTTGTGCGGCAGCATTTCTGCCGGTAAACACTGCTGATACGACATGTTGGTGCAAGTAGTTCCATCCGGGATTTCCCGGACTGATTGGAGGTTGTGTGGGTAACTATTTAGGAGCATTCGGCAGCCGGTGGCAAACTTTGACGCGCACACAACAGATCGTGATCGGCGCGTTGGGGGCTGTGATACTCATCTGGTTTCTGACCGGCGGCAATAACATTCTGAACCCTGCCCGCCTGGCTGCCGTGGCTGCTATCATCCTGGTGGCGTTTCCCGTTCACGAATTCGCACATGCCGCCATGGCGGTTGCCCTGGGCGATGACACGCCCAAATGGCAAGGCCGATATACGCTCAATCCTAAGGCGCACATCGATCCGATCGGAGCCGTGTTGGTATTGCTGACTGGATTTGGCTGGGCCAAGCCCGTACAGTGGAATCCCAGCAACATTCGCATGGATCCCAAGATAGGCTCGATCCTTGTGGCGCTTGCCGGACCGGCGAGCAATCTGTTGCTGGCGCTTCTGACCGCAATCGCGATGAGTTTGGATCCATTTGCTGCGCCCCTGGTCACAAGTTTTCTGCTCAATTTTCTGTCGATCAACGTACTACTCTTTGTCTTTAATCTGATTCCGGTGCCGCCGTTGGATGGCTCGCACATTCTGTTTGCACTGTTGCCGGGCGATAGCTTCCGCTGGCGCAGACAGATCCAGCAATATGGCATGCTCATCTTGCTTGCTGTGATCTTCTTGGGCGGTCCGATTATCCGCACCATATCGGATGGAATTTCGTATCTGTTACTCACCATTGTATGAGCAAGCCGGAGACTCCGCTGCGATGTCTGCCTGATTGTACGGTGCCATCGCAGACGGCGCGTGTTCGCTATCGAGTTCAGCAATTTGTACGTGGTTTTCGGGCCAAGGTCGACGCCGATGAGCAGGCGGCTGCGCTGGCGTTGCTGCCTGAAACGGCCTGGCCCCTATTCACCGCCATGCCGCTGGATGCCAGGCGTCACAGCTTGAACGTGCTGGCGACGTTGAAAGCGGCCGGCTACGAGGATCCTGATCTTGCTGCCGCTGCCCTGTTGCACGATATGGGCAAGATCGCGGCCCAGGAAGCGGGGGTCAGCATCAACCTATGGATGCGCGGCCCGTTGGTGATGACGGAGGCCATTGCCCCGGACTTCCTGCGGGCCCAGGCGCGGCCGGAGCCAAACGCCGGCTGGCGTTATGCCATCCATGTGCATCTCGAACACCCGACCATCGGCGCTGACCGTGCTCGGGTCGCCGGATGCAGTGAACTGACTTGTTGGTTGATCGCTCACCATCAAGACGCTCATCACCAGGACGCTCTGAATGTCGAGCCAGGGATCGATGGGGAGAGGCCAACTGCCAGAGCGCAAAAGACTATCGAATACCGGCAACAGTTGCTCGGCGCATTGCAGTGGGCCGACGGGCTAAACTAGATTTCAGAAACTAGCAGGAGAAGACCATGGCCAAACCGATTCTCACTATCATTGGGCTGGGGACAACCGGCTCCAGCCTGGGATTGGCGCTTCAGCGTGACGAGAGTAATTTCGAGATTGTCGGTCACGACAAGGAGCCTGACGCCACAAAACTGGCACGCAAAATCGGCGCGGTGCAGCGGACCGAGTGGAACCTGCACCAGGCGTGCGAGGGTGCAGACCTGGTCGTGCTGGCCATGCCGATGAGCGAAGTCAAGGACACCATTCCGTTGATTGCCGAGGATTTGGTTGCGGGCAATATGATTTTGGCGGCCACAAGCGTGATGCAACCGGTTATCGAACTGGCCGATTCGACATTGCCGGAAGGCGTCCACTTCGTGGCAGGCCATCCGATTCTACCCGGTGTGAGCAGTGAGTTGATGCCGCGGGCCGATCTGTTTGATGAAGCCGTCTTCTGCCTGGCCCCCGGCTTGCAGACTGCGCCCGAAGCGATCCAGCTTGCCAGCGATTTTGTCGAACGCATCGGCGCCAAGCCGCTCTATGTCGACGGCCAGGAACACGACGGGATCATTGCCGGCGTCGAGTTGCTGCCGCAGCTGCTGTCGGCTGCGCTCATGCGCTTGAGCGCAGGCGCTCCGGGCTGGCAAGAGTCGAAACGGATGGCCGGCCGACGCTTCGCCCTGGCCACAGAGCAGGGCGGCACTGCCCAGCAGATGTTCGACGCCTTTATGTCGGATCGGCAGAATCTTGCCATGCGTGTGGAACAGCTTCAACAGGAACTGAGTCAATGGCACAGCCTGCTCGCAAATGAAGAGGCGCCCGAGGGGGAAGAACATCCATTGCTGGGCGCACTGCAAGAGTCGGTTGATGAGCGAAACCAATGGGCGTCGCAGGTGACGCTCAAGCAATGGGACGATTCACCCGATGATGCGCCGGAGGGGGCTGGGGGCGGCATGCTGCGACAGATGCTGTTCGGCAGCATGTTCAGCCGGAAGCCGGCGGCCTCGGAAGATGAATCCAAGGGCAAGTCGCAAGACTAAGAATCAGCAGTTCAAGATTTGTCATTCCGATGACCGGAGGGAAGAGGAATCTCAGGTTCGCACAGGGGAGATTCCTTCCTTCGGCAGGCTCAGGACAGGCAGTCGCTTCGCTCCATCGGAATGACACTGGCACTGAATTCATGAACTACTGAAAATTAGTAGTTCGCTGCAAAATGAGATCTGGACACGAATTATCACGAATCTTCTCTCTGGGGAGACGACACAATTCGTGTAAGGCCAGTCAACGGAAATAAACGTCCCCGGCACGGGCCTGCAGCACTCTGGCTCACCGAATTCGTCTGGCCCGTGCCGGGGACGTGCCGGATAGTTATTTTCTTGCAATGGCCTAAATTCGTGACCATTCGTGTCGAGAAAAGATTTTTTGCAGTGGACGCACTGAACATAGCGGATTGGTTGGCTCCAGGTGACCGTAAAACTGATCATACAGATACCTTGCTTCAATGAAGAAGAGACGTTGCCGGAGACGGTCGCTGCACTGCCGCGCCGGTTGGAGGGCATCGACGTCATTGAATACCTGGTCATCGATGACGGCAGCAGCGACCAGACGGTCAATGTGGCCAAGGAAATCGGTGTGCATCATGTGGTCAGCCTTTCCCACAACATGGGGCTGGCTCGCGCCTTCTCAGCCGGACTTGAAGCATGCGTCAAGCAGGGCGCTGACATCATCGTCAACACGGATGCCGACAACCAATATTGCGGCGGCGACATCGACAAGTTGGTCGCGCCGATTTTGGCCGGCAGAGCAGAGCTTGTCGTTGGTGATCGGGGGGTCGCCGACCATCCGCTCTTTTCGCCGCTCAAGCGGGGCCTGCAGCGGCTTGGGAGCTGGGTGGTTTCGCAGGCATCGGGCGTGGATGTTCCCGATGCAACAAGTGGTTTCCGCGCCTTCACACGCAGCGTCGCCCTGCGTCTCCTGGTGCTGAGCGACTACTCCTACACACTGGAGACGCTGATTCAGGCGGGCTCACGCCAGTTCGCCGTCGAGTTTGTGCCGATTCGCACCAATCCGCCGACTCGTCCCTCGCGCCTCATGCGCAACATGCCCCATTTTATCTCCAATTCATCAGTCACCATCCTACGCGCTTTCACGCTCTACCGGCCGCTGCGACTTTTTCTGATCGTCGGTTTTTCGATGTTGGCGATCGGCAGCCTGTTGGGATTTCGCTTCCTGGTCTTCTACCTGAACGGCTCCGGCGGCGGCCACGTGCAATCGCTGATCCTGGCGGCCGTCTTCCTGATCATCGGCTTTCAGACCATCCTCATCGGGCTGGTCGCAGACCTGGTGCGCTTCAACCGCAAGATCATGGAGGAGACGCTCTACCGATTGCGCAAGCTGGAGGCGCAAAACGCGGAAGATTGATGAATGTGAGCTTCGTCTTCTCATCGTTGTTGCTGTCCGGCGGCGTGATGCTGGCTGCTGAGTGCGCCAACAGGCTCACCGAACGCGGCTATCAGGTAGCAATGGTAACTCCCTCAGGCACGGTTGCTCCTGAAATAGAAGACTTGCTGCACGACAACATTCGAATCGTTGAGGCGTCGACTGGATTGCCAGGCAATCGCTCGCTGGGATCCTTTGCCCGCCTCACACTTGCCCTCGCAGCAGCCATCCCCCCGTCTGACGTCGTCATTGCCACGCACACACCAACCACTGTCCCCGCCTACCTCTACACGGCACGCCACCGCTCAACACCTCTGAGTTGGCTCTATATGGATTACCCGCTGATGTTTCAGGACCGCAGGAGCGAGCGTCTGGTCTTCAATCGGGCCCCCAAACATGTCGATCAGATTCTGACCATTTCACAACCCCTGACCGACTACGTCTCCGAGCTAACGCACGCGCCGGTCTACACCATTGGCGCCGGACTCAGCCGGGAAGAGCTATTCTTCGGATGTGCGCGCATTGATGCCGGTGATGAGCGAAAACGAATCCTCTATGTAGGAGATGATAGGCCGCGCAAGGGTCTGCCTGAGTTCCTGTCCGCTGCTGAAAGCGTCTATCGTCAACGTTCCGACATCCGCTTGATCATTGTCAGCAAGCAACCTTGCCGGATTGAGACGCCGGTTCCCTACGAATTCCATCTGGCTCCGTCTGATGAGGAGTTGTCGGCAATCTATCGGAGTAGCGATCTGTTGGTTTCATCTTCCTGGGGCGAGGGGCTGGGCTATCCACCGCTGGAGGCGATGGCATCTGGAACGCCTGTGGTCTTGACGGACTCATTTGGCGTTCGTGATTATGCCCGCCCTGGTCAAAACTGCCTCATGGCTGCGCCAGGAGATACCGAGGCATTGGCTGAAGCGGTCATGCGATTGTTGGCAGATCGGGCATTGAGTGCGAAGTTTGTCGCCAATGGGCGAGCGACTGCGGAGAACTACCGTTGGCAGTCAGTGATTGACCGCTTGGAAGCCGCACTCGGAGAATTGGTTGGTGTGCAGCAATAGCGAGGTGAATGCTGCAAGGCATGTGAGCCACTACCATGCGGCGGAGCAAGTGAGTGGGCAACGGCAGGTCATACTACCCGCGTGACAGCCTCCTACCCCACGTTCTTCCTACCCCAACATCTTCTTTACAATGGTCTCAAGTTTCCGTGTAATGACGGTTTCGCTGCATCGCTCCTCGTATAGCGAGCGGCCGGCTAAGGCCAGATCGCGTTCGCAATGCATGGTCATGTGTGAGTGTGTGAATGGCTTGGGCCAGGGCATCCGCGTCGGAAACGGGTACAAGATAGGCCGTCTGATTATGGGTCAGCAATTCTCGATTTGCAGGCGTATTCCCCGCTATCACTGCGCGGCCCACGGCCAACATCTGGTAGATTTTGCCTGGGATCACGCGGCTTGCTTTCCCACTGTCGTTGAAGTGGCCACCCAGGCAGATGTCAGCATCTGCAATTTTCCCTGCAAGCTCTATCGGATGCACCGGCGGCGAAAACGTGACATTAGCGAGCGCAAGACTATCAGCAAGTGTACGCATCTGGTCGTAAGCTGGGCCGCGCCCAATTAGCCGAATTCGCGACGGCTCACCGACCAGCTTGCTTGCTGCATGGAGTATGACATCGATGCCGTGCAGTGAAAGGAAGGTGCTGTAACTTAATACAGTGAGTGGGCTCCGCGCCGGAGAGTTCAGGTGTGGCCTGTATATCGTGTCATCACATCCAACCGGCAACACCTCGAAGTTGGAACGCGGCCATTTGAATGTCTCGACAAAATAGTCGACGTGCTGTTCCGTGTCCAATAGAACACGGTCCGCGCGACGAATAGAGCTCCAGTCCAGACGAAAAGCCAGACGCCCCATGGGTGACCCAGGGGCAAACAACGCTCTATCAAAGCAGAGGGTGTCGTAGGTGGAGAGGAAAGCGTCGAAGAGCAACGGTGTACGTATTAGCGGCCTGAGAAGCTGTAGGATCAGATGGCCGTAGAAGCCGACAAAGATGAGGTCGTACTCGTTGCGGGCCAGCTTCTCGGCCGCTCGGCCCGCAACGCTCAAGCTGTTTAGCATGAGTGAACGCGGTTTTTTCGTACTGGCGATTGTATCGACATCCGCAAAACGCTGAAAAGCGTTGAGCAGAACCTGATTGCGAGCATATCCGATTTCACGGCCGGTCAGAAACAGCACTCGCATCAGGTTCTCAACGGCTAAAGGTAGAGCACTTTCTCAGCGTCACGGCCTATTCATGACTCTACTGCAAAACGAAAATTGGCCACCGATAGCCACAGATAGGGACCCGATTTTCACAGATGAATTGCAGATATCCAGAGTAATCCCAGTACCATCTGTGCCTTATCTTTTTTCATCCGTGTAAATCTGTGGCAAAAAAGGCATTTTGTCCTGGGTTCATACTCATTCATATCCTATAATAGGCAAGGAGTCATAAAGGAATGTGCCCAAGTCAACTGTCTCACCGGCAACAACCTCAAACACAATACCGTCGCCCGAGTCCGGATCCAACACGAGGTGCTGGTGAATAACCATATCCAAAATCAGAGCGTATTTGCCCGGGATCACGTCATTAAGTGCGAAGCGTCCATACTCGTCTGATGTTGCCTTGGGGGCAGTCGAAGGTTCATAACCAGCCACCTGCGCATTATCGCCGGGTCGTTCGAGAATGCCTGCAATTGAAACAAGTGAGTTGGCAAATGGGCGATAGCCTTCGCCTTCAGATGCCGGTTTGACAACAACCGCTCCTACAACTGAGCCAGTGGTCTCGGAGGGCGTCGCTTCCGGCGGCGTACCGACAGGTACAAACAGCGGGGATACCGGCGCGTCCACAGGCAGCGGCGATACTGGTGCGTCAGGAGATTCCGATTCCGACACAGGCAATGGTGACTCCGGCGCATCAGCCGCTTCTGCTGACTCAGATGCCACCGACTCGGATTCTACTGACACTGCAGTTGCCTCTTCGGATCCTGAGGACCGACATGCCACCAGATAGAAGCTGCTGAGCAAGAGGCAAAGTGTGAGGATAAAATAATGGAATCGTTGATTCGTTTTCATGCGACGTAGTCTCTTACTAGATACTCTATTTTGCTGGCTGGTAGTCAGCCGGCATAAGTTAATTGCTGGTTGAACGTGGGGGGAAAAGACCAACCGACGAGAAACAAGAATAGCACTGTTTCTCGTCGGCTGGGAAATTACCATTTAGCTATCGTGCATTACGAGGCGATGTTAGTTGTTGATGCCCTCGTACACATAGAGCTGATCCACGCCGCCTGCGGTGCCCAACTGGTTGACAACGGCCACGAGCTTGGAGCCTGAACCGCCTGTGCAGACGCCTGAACCGACGTACTTGTCAGCGATCTTGTTAATCTGAAGGTCGTTCAAGGCCTCACCGGGCTTGAGCGTCTTGCTGACCGTGTAGGCAGTGTCGCTGAACGTACAGTTTACAGTCGTGTCTGAGGTGCCTGCATTCAGGACGTTGATGCCGGTGAAGAAGCCGCCATTGCGATCCATGATCAGCGGGAGTGAAACCTTGTCCGTAGCATCATCTGCCGAGAAGGAACCATAGGCCTCGCCATCCGTGCTGCCCAACTGATTGATGATACCAATCAGGGGTTGGTCAGCAGAGTTTGCCGAAACGACTGCGGAACCAACAAATTTCTGCTTGTTAATGCAGGTCGTCGTGATACCAGCCGGGTTGCCGCTGAAAACATTCAATGTGAAGTTCTTCGCTTTGCCGGCCGCAATCGTCTGCGTTTCCGTGCACGCGGTGCCATCGCTGCCTGACGGTGTGTAGGAAACCGTCACATCTGTGGACTGGGTGCCGCCGTTCTGAATCTGAATCGCGGTAACGTACGGGCCGTTGTTGGCGTTGACCAACGGGAAGAGCGGCTTCGGTGTACCGCTGGTGGAGAAGGCCAGGTAGGAGAAGATGATCGATGAACTCTCCTGAAGCGCCGAGGCCACGACTGGCTTGTCACTGGTTACGGTACCGGCGAAGTTCTTCTCTGTGTGGTTCTCAGTTGCCTGGTCGAAAACAGCGGCAGCATTTGGCGGAATCTTTGCACTGGCCGATGTACCATCAGTGTACTGAACAGTGACATTGGCCTCGTCGGAAGCGGTGTTCTGGACGCTAAACGTCGTGGTGAACCCGCCATTGCCCTTGTTCAGAACCGGCAGATTTACCGTCGTCGACCCGGTAGTGCCGGCTACGTAGGAACCGCCTGCTGAGAAGTCTGTACAGACAATATTGGCGATGGCCGCAACGCTTGCATCCGACGAAACCACAAGAGCACCGCTAAAACCGGCACTGATGTTGGGAATCGGGAAATAGGCCTTGCCCTTGCCTACAGCGATCTGATCGCTAAAGGGCTGCCCGTCTACTGTGCCGTCAGCCTTATAGGCTGTGATTGTGATGTTGGCCGCCTTGGTATCCAGGTTTGACATGTTTACACTGGATGTCTTGTCGCAGGTCTGAGCGTTGGCAACTGAAGTGCCGGCAGCTACGAAAAAGACCGACATTAGGACAAGTGCAAGCACTATCCTGCTGACTTTTTTTGCAATCATAACGTTTTCTCCTTGTGATTACACACTGTGATTACACTCGGTGTTGAAGCTCGAGCAACGAACTCAACAGATAAGCTTTGCTAACAGCCGGTAGCATAGCGACAAACTTGTGTAGATACAATCACCCATATGGTCTATTTTGAGCTTCTGAGGCGAAAACCCCCAAGATTGCTTGCGAAAATTAGGATGATTTACCATACCCCATAAGCGGTATTTACTCTGGAGGCGGCGGCTTAGATGGTGTTGCGCCAGTTCCGCCCATCGATCTCGCGCCGATGACGATGCCAACGGCGATCAACTCAAATGTCATTAGCAGAATGCGTGTAAAAATGGCGATAAACACGGCTATTGATGAAGGCATGATGGCTGCCAGCAGTAGGCTAAGGCCGACTTCCGTGATGCCCAAGTTGGTCGGCAGAAAGAAGACGAGAAACGACAGTGTTCCGACCAAACACCAACTGGCAACAATGTAGGGTAGATCGGCGACCGGGACGACCGTCACTGCATTGGCGATGAGATAGAGTCCGACGCCGCCTAGGATCCAGATCGCAGAATAGAACATGAACCATTTGATGATGTCCCGGTATCGGATCTGCGGAGCCGCTTCCATGCGCATCTTGATCATGCTCCATTGAATCATCCGCGGATGCGTGGCCGCGGCGCCAAGGCAAAGAGCAATGAACAGAAGGACGATGTAGATCTGGGAAAGCTGCGCCCAGATGAACCTGGCAAAGAGCAGTGAGACAAATGCGCCTGAAGAGACGGCTATCACGAATTCCAGGCCACTGGCAACGGTCACCAGTCGCATGGACTCTCCATGTTGCTTGTAGAGGTAGTTGCGCCCAAATAGATACCAGACCGTGCCGGGCAGCCGTCTGGAAACGTGTGAATAGAAGTAGTAGCGAAAATGCTCGGACCACTTCACGGCACTGCCCAATGCCCCCATCATATCGGTCCACACGTAGGCAGGCAACAATATTGCTGCCATCGTCAGGCCAAATGCGGCAACAATGTACTCCCAGCGCAACGCCCAATCATAGTTGAGCAATACGTCCCGTTCTCGATAGACCAGGATGGCGAGAATTGAGGTCGAAAGAAGCAGCACGCCAACTGCCAATACACCCTTGATCACTTTGGAGCGAGTCAATGAGGTGGGCACGATATGATAGCCTAGCGTGCCTTTCTGGCTGTTGTCACGATCATCGGGCCCCGACGCAGAAGCGAGGGGATATAGAAGATGGGGACGCTGATCAAACGCGCGATGGGATTGTACAGGATTTTTTTGACTGCCTGCTTGACCTTGGGCGAGACGCCCCGGGCAGTCAACCAGAAACGTACGCTTAGGACAAAAGTCACATATCCGCCGATGGCTGAACTGTTCGAAATGACTTCGTAGCCGCTCTTCGCCAGCAATGAGTTTAGCGTCGTTGTTGTGAAGATGTAGAGATGGCGCGGTGCATCGAGTCCGGCCCAATTGTTGCCGAAAATGGCGGCATCCCAACTGTGCAAATTGGGCACACGCATCACGACGATACCGTCAGGCTTCAGAATGCGATGAATCTCTCGCATGCTTGCTTCCGGATCGTGCAGATGCTCCAGCACGTCCCACATCGTTACAGCATCGAACTGCTCATCGGGAAAGTGCGCCTCTTCCAGTGTACCTGTGACAACATTGAGCTTGTGGCGTGTGCGGGCGTACTCTGCAACCTCATCGCTTAGTTCGATGCCAATCGTCTCCCAATTGGGATCCTGCTGCATGCCAAGCAGAAATGTGCCGGTTGCGCAGCCTACGTCAAGTAATCTCCCGCCGGATTTGTGTCTGGTGATAAATCGACATCGTTTGTGGATGCCATAGGCAATCGCTTTCTGAATCAACCAGTTCTTGACTGACGTAAGGGTTGCAGGATTCGTAGCGGTCGTGTCTGCATAGGGTTCATAATCCGATGGGTAGTGCTGACCGATTTCAGACAACGTAGGTCGCGGATTCTGATAGACCAGGCCGCAGTCAGTACACTGCACCAATGTGGCCTTTACATCAAGCCGCTCAAGCAGCAGATCGGGTATTGTGGCATAGTGGCGATATTCAGCACAACCGCATAGATTACAGGCTACGGTTTCCATAGTCTTCCTTCTGTTGGGTCGCGAGATGGGTCATGGTCGAAGGCATGCGCTACATCTTCGTTGACTGTTCGGTGTTCTATCGTTCTGCGTTCTTCCGTTCCATATACGGGCGCATAGGCTGTGCGAAACCAGCCGTCTCGCCATGCATTTAGTGTAGTGCAGGCAAGCGTGAAACGGCGGTGCAGCAAATCGACCAATCCCATGCGAAGCGCGCGTATCAGTGTGAAGCAGAAGAGCAGAATTTTCTGAATGCCATGTGCATAGCGCCGATAGAAGCGAATCTGGTTGGAGATGCGCCAATAGCGGGATTTTGGATGGTGCACACCGGTACTGCGTGAGACCTTGTGCCACATGTGCGCACGCGTAACGCATGCCAGCTTGAAGCCTGCGGCTCGCGCTCGCCAGCATAAATCTACATCCTCAGCATACATGAAAAAACGTGTGTCGAAACCGCCGATGTTCTGAACGACGGAACGATGCATCAACAAGGCGCAAGCATTGAGAGAGTCAGTCTCGATAAATGGCGACAGCATTGCAGGCTTGATCTGATTGCGGTGGATTCCCCTGGTCAGAAGTGTGTTGAAGAGTGCGCGGTCGCCCAGTGACCAGATACGTTCCGGTTCGTCATGATAGAAGATCAGCGGCGCCAGCAGAAGGTGCGAAGGGTGCTGAACAACGGCGTCCAGCATTTCATCCATCATGCTGGGGTCGACGATTGTGTCATTGTTGATCAGAAAGACCCACTCAGCTCCCTGTGATAGCGCATAGGCAATGGCCACGTTGTTGCCCCCGGCAAAACCCAGATTTGTCTGGCTTTCGATCAAGATGATCCGCTCGCCGAACTCGGCTCTCAACCTTTCGACGGAATCGTCCATCGAGCCGTTGTCGAGCACAATTACATGTCCGTCGGGCGCCCCTGTAGCAAACAGGGAGTGAACGCATTCAACTGTGTCATGCCACAGATTCCAGTTCAGCACAGCAACATATAGTGACGAAGCAAGTTGCTGTCGCCGCGTGGGTGCATTATGATGCGAGGGAGAGACTACGCTCGATTTGAGCATGCCGCAATCGCTACTAATCTACTCATAGATCTAGGCTGTGCCGCCCTTTCTATTCGCCTTCGCCCTGTCTACCGCTATGAATCGTTTGCTGATATGAGACGGAATCGACAATTCGCCTGGTTTTCTGTGCTTGTGGTTATTGCCTTCATACTGCGGCTGGTCTGGGTAACCTATTTCCCCAATCTGCCCTACGCCGATTCCGAATGGTATTTTGAGCAGGCCAATAACCTGGCCCAGAATCGTGGCTATATTCGCGATGGTCAGCCCACGGCAATGTGGCCCGTTGGATACCCGTTTTTTCTGAGCATCGTCTTTCGTGCCGTTCCATCATCAATCTTCACTGCCAAATTCGCTAATGTCATACTCCTGACGCTTGACATTGGCCTGCTGTATTACTATGCCAGGCTGATTTGCCCGATCCACCCGCAAGCACTGGTGCTGGTAGCGATCGTGGCCTTTTCGCCGACCTATATCATGGCTGCCAGTCTGATTTCTACTGAGCCTCTCTATGCCTGTCTCGTCCACCTGTTTCTGATTGTGTTGCTCCTGGCAGTCCGCAAGAATCAGATAAGCTGGTGGCTTCTGACAGCGATATTGGTCGGTATTATTACCTATGTGCGGACGGAGGGCGCTGTTCTGCTGTTGGTGGCGATCCTCTTCTACGTCAAGGTCTCGGTCTTTCCGCACAACAAGCAACGCAGGGTGCGCAACCTATGGGTTCCGGTGCTGATGGTGCTGGTCAGCATCCTCATCATTACGCCATGGACGTTCAGAAACTGGACTCAGCTCGGTATTTTTATCCCCGTTTCGACAACCGGCTGTATGAACATGTGGATCGGCAGCAATCCGGACGCCAACGGCGGCTTCAACTGGAACAGAGACCCGGCAATCAACCCTGCCGTACTGCGCGAGGATGATACTGAAGTGACCTGGTATCAGCGTTCCTGTGATGCGGCGGTCGCTGCCATGTCTGCCGACCCGATTCGCATGTTGACGCTTGGCGCAAACAAATTCACCAAGCTCTGGCGGTACGACGATTCTCTCATTCACTGGAATTTTGCCGGAACCGGGAATTCATTTACAACTGACCAAGTAGATCGTGTTCGCCGGATCACCAATGGCTATTACTGGATTGTACTTGCTCTATCCATCATCGGGGTGGTGAGTCGGTCTTTCCGTCCTCCCTATCGCGTAGGGTCGCAGACGTGCAGACGCTGGTCCGAGGGCTATGTGCTGACGGGCGTCTCGGTGGTTTTCCTGTCCCTAGTATACGTGCCCTTTTTTGGAGAACCCCGGTTCCATTTCGTCTCGTTCCCGCTCTTGGCGCTCTTTGGCGCAGAGCTAATCGCCGAACTATATCTGTTGGCCCGGCGCCGCCTGCAGAGGGAGAGCGTGAATATCTGACCCTCTGGACCCTACGCTCGCTACATTGGCTTGCGCGCTTTGATGACCATGTGGTGAGCGTGTGACGGATCGATATTGCTGGCTAGATCGGCCAGGGCCGGCGGCAGAGGATAATAGCCGAAACCAAGGGCGGCTTCAACCGTGAACCCAGTCCTTTGAAGTGCCTTGATCAGCGAACGAAAAGCTACGACAACGATGTGACGGTAGCGCTCCGGCTCGATGGTCAACAGTGTTTTAGGTTCTTCCGGCAACTGGTGCGCCCGTCGATGCATCCGCTGTACCACCGGAATATCAGATTCGGTCATGGAGATGATATTTGGGCCGGAAAAGGGCTGCAAGCCCAGCAGAAGCGCTGCGATATTGTGCCAGGATGCGAGATTGGGTGTGTTGATGATCGTGTATCCGCCCGGGGTCAATATCCGGTAGAGCTCTTGCAGAAATCGTTCCGTCTCGACCAAGTGTTCCAGTACATTAAATGCCGTCACCACGTTGATGCTCTCAGAGCCGAAAGGTAGACGGCTGTTCAGATCTGCACAAATCACGCGAACGGACTGGTTCACAGCCTCCTGCGTGAGACCTTGATTCAGATCCAACCCGTAGATGTTCTTGGTGCCCAAAAGCGTGCCGAGATGATGTGAATGCTCACCGTTGTGGCAACCGCAGTCGAGCAGAACGGCGTTGGGGTCTGGCTCCAACAGGTATTCGGGCGTCGAATAGACGCCTTGCATCGTGTGCTGAAAACAGGTTTCCATATATTGCAGAAGCAGAGTTTGAGCAGTCATCGTGTTATTCTCTTTGCTGATCTGAAGACAGACCCTGGCCACGTCCTACATTCATCCGGGACTGATGGTGTATCTTGCCAAACGTCCGATGCAGTTGACCGAAGATGCTACATGCCATGCAACCGTACCTGAACATTTTCGAACACATGCTTCACCTGTTGCTCTGGTGGCTGGGATTGTTCGCGCTGTTCAGCGGCATCGGACTGGCGTGTCGTGGTCTTTTTGGTCTGCCATTACGCTCCAGAGACAGTTGGTTTTCTAGTTTCTGGCTGGGCTGGGCAATCTTGGTCTTCTGGCTCCAACTCATCCATCTGGTGCACCGCATTGACGGATGGGTGCTGCTCGTTCTTGCGGTGCTCGCTCTGACAGGTCTGATCCTCTACGCCAGGGATCTCTGGATGTTGCTGCGGCGGATGAAATGGCGAGATCTCTGGACAGTGATCCCGGCACTGCTCCTTGTGCTGTGGATGGCAAACCGAGCCCTTGCGCCTGTAACGAATTCCGACACAGGATTGTACCATATGGGCGCTGTCCTGTGGAACTCAACCTACCCAATTGTGAAGGGTCTCGGTAATCTACATGGTAGATTTGCCTTCAACAATGCTCATTTCCTCTATGTGGCGCTCCTGGATGTTGGTCCCTGGGCAGACCGTGCCTACCACCTGGCCAATGGCTTTCTAATCACTGCACTGCTGGTCCAGACGGTACTTGGCCTCCGTTCCGCCCTGGCAGAGCGCCGCCAAGTATACATCAGCGCCTTCCTATTGGCGCTGATGCTCGGACCAACGATGCAGGCTGCTTCCAGCCCGAATGTGACAAGCTTCTCGGCGGACTATGCTCTCGTTGTGCTAGGCATTGTGCTGCTGCAACAGCTGGCGCTCTTTGTCTCACTGGACAATCCTGGGGACGCAGAGGAACGCTTTCATATCTTCTGCATCTTCGCGCTCGCTTCGTTGGGTGTCACCATCAAGTTGAGCTTTGCTGCATTTGCCGCCGCTGCCTGCCTAGCGACCATCTGGATCTGGTACCGTCGTAGCACTTCGAGCCCTAATTCATTCACGACACGCAAGATTCTGAAAACGTTCCTGCCTGCAGCACTGATTAGCGCTTTTGCCGTGCTGACCTGGATGGGACGCGGGCTCTTGCTGAGTGGATATATCGCATATCCCAGCGCTGTGGGTTCGTTGCCTCTTCCGTGGCGCGTCCCGCGCTCGCTAACGCTCAGCGAGGCCCTCTGGATTCGCAGCTGGGCGCGCCTGCCATGGACGCCATGGGTCGACGCTCTGCAAGGGTGGGGTTGGCTTTCCACATGGGTTGGCGAGATTCCGACCGACCTGATTAAGGCAACTGGACTCACGATAGCCTCACTGCTTCTCTGGCTTCTGCTGATGCTCTTTCCTGGCCAGTCCAATCGCCGCCGCGCTTCGTCCGTATGGTTGCTTCTGCTCCCGCCCTTGGCGACAATTGTATTTTGGTTCCTCACGGCGCCCTCTTTCCGATTTGCTGGAGCAGGGGTCTGGTTGCTAAGTGCGGCTGCCGTTCTCCTTCTCGTTGACAGCCACACGTTCACCACTGTGCGTAGGGGAAGTTTCATCAAGGCGCTCGTGATCGCAGCTGTCTTCATCTTTGCATGGAGACAGCCCAATCCACTCTTCGTTCCGATGCCGGAAGATGGACAATTGCCGCCAAGGCCAATGTTGGACGTGTTATCGAAGCAGACAGATTCCGGCCTGCAGGTTCAGGTGACAGCCCCGGGCAACTTCAAGTGCTGGGACGCCGAACTACCCTGCACCCCCTACTATCGGCCTAATCTACGCGTTTTTGCGCCAGGTGATATCTCCCAGGGCTTTTTCCTGGATGACTCATTCACCTACGCCGATTTTCAGCAGGCAACGCTGCCGACGGGCATCTCTGCGCCGGCAGACATCGGCGTAGCGCTGGTCTCCTATCTGATTCCTGCTGAATATGATGTCGCCGTGCGCGATGATTCGAGCCGTCTGAGGCTCTTGATCTACACGGAAGAGGCCGGCACTGTGACACTGTCATTTGCCGTCAGCGATCCTATTGCTCCAACAGGTGAGCAGTCGTCGTCAAAGATCGATCTGATCGTCAACAACGCGCACGCTGGGACCTTTTCAATCGATGCGCCGATCATTGAGACAGATATCGAACTGCAGAAGGACTTCAACATCATTCAGATTCAGCCGGCGACAGGTCAAATCGTTCTCGGCGAGAGCCAACCCCTAAACGGTGATGCTGCCGTTTCGACAATCACGCTTAGCGGAATCACGATCCGCCGCTAGAGGCTGTTTGAAAACGCGAACGACTCTTCGGCATTGCGGGCTTGAGCCACGCAACGCGACCGCACGCTGGAATTTAGACGCGATTGCCCCATGCCGTAGCAACCCTGTTTCTAGTACAATGGGAGTTCGGGTATACTCAATAATAAATTCCGACCGATTATGTAATTACCAGAGCGATATGCATCATGGCTACGCAACCCAAACAGACCATAATCGTTGTTGATGACGAACCGCGTATGGTTCGCTTCGTCAAGATGAACCTCGATCTTGAGGGCTACATCACCTTGGAAGCCAACGACGGCTTTCAAGCATTGGAGAAGGTACGAGACTACAATCCGGATCTGGTCCTGCTCGACGTTGAGATGCCCGGCATGGATGGATTTGAGACACTGAAACGGCTTAGAGAGATCAGCGACGTGGCGGTCATCATGCTGACGGTGCGATCCGATGAGGAAGACCGCATCAAGGGGCTTGACCTGGGAGCGGATGACTATGTGACAAAGCCATTCAGCCCTCGCGAGTTGTCAAGCCGGATTCGTGCTGTCCTACGCCGTTTTGAGCAACCCGGCCGCCCCGAACAACAGATCCTCACACTTGATGATCGTTTACAGGTCGATTTTCAGCGCCGTGATGTCATCGTTGAGGGAGAGCGCATCAGCCTGCGACCCACTGAATACAGATTGCTTTACCACCTGATCCAGAACGCCGGTTGGGTGGTGCCCCATGAGACGCTGTTGACCAAAGTATGGGGGCACGAGTATGTCAATGACAATCATCTGCTGCGGCTCTACATCACCTATCTACGCAAAAAGATCGAGATCGATCCGGCTGATCCCAATACATCTTCACGGAGCGCGGTCTTGGGTATCGTTTTGTCGATTTCGAAGGAAGTCACGACAGCGAGTAAGGGGCTGATCGGCCACATCAGTCTTTCCCGCACTGCACAGGTTGTCTCCAGGCTGTAACTGCAGCCGATCGTTCGTGCTTCGCTGCCAAGATTTTTTGATCTTCGTTCAAGCTATATGATATGATTAGCAATTGGCGTGCCTAAACGCCAGTTGCTTTTTTTCTATCGAACACGCTTCGGGACCGGAAGTTGGGTGCCGCTCGAAATATGGGCGGTCGATTTGCGGGACGAACGGAGCGGAAGCAAAACCCGATGTTCAACTTTCGCGTCCACACGTGGCAGTTGAACCAGAGCTTACAGGAGTAAGAATATGTCATCCGTTAGCATGAAAGAACTGTTGGAGGCCGGTGTACATTTCGGCCACCGCACCCGCCGCTGGAACCCCAAGATGCGCCCCTACATCTTCACGGAACGTAGCGGGATCCACATTGTCGATCTTCAACAAACGATGTTGCGTCTCAATGAGTACACCTCCATGGTTCGCGACATTGCGGCCGAGGGCGGCACCATCCTGTTTGTAGGGACGAAACGCCAGGCACAGGCGGCGATTTTTGCCGAGGCTGAGCGCTGCAGAATGCCCTATGTCAACCAGCGCTGGTTGGGCGGCACCATCACCAACTGGGTCACCATCAAGCAGCGGCTTGACTATCTGTTGCAGCTGGAGCGACGCATCGATGCCGGCGAGTTCCGCAATCTGTCAAAGAAAGAGCAGTTGAGTCTCAGCCGAGAAGTTGACAAGCTCAACCGTCGCATTGGCGGTCTCAAGACCATGTCGAAGTTGCCGAACCTGGTCTTTGTTGTGGATACGGAAATCGAAGATCTGGCGGTGAAAGAGGCCAGCAAGCTGAATATACCGATTCTGGCCATGGTCGATACCAATTGCAACCCGGATCCGATCGACTACATTATTCCGAGCAACGACGATGCCATTCGTGCAGTCAAATTGATCGTCGGCGCCATGGCCGACGCTGTGCTTGAAGGCCGGCGCATCCGCGAAGTGGACATGATCGATACCGGTCAGGTTACCGAAGCGGAACTGGCCGAGATGCAGCAGTATCTTGGACCGAGCACGCTTGGCCAAGCTGCAAACTTCGCCCGAAGAAGAGGCCGCCGAGGCCGCAGCCCTTGCTGAGGCAGGCGCCGAAGCCGTGGTTGAAGCAGCAGAGGAATCGGTCGCAGAGGAAGCGGTCGCAGAGGAAGCGGTCGGGGATCAGAGGAAGTGGTTGCAGAGGAAGTGGTTGCAGAGGTCATCGCCGAGGCTGAAGCCGTTGTCGAGGCCGAAGAGATTGTAGAAGAAGCTGCCGCAGTAGAGGCCGTGGTTGAAGAAGTTGCGGCCGAAGTAGCGGTTGAAGAAGAAGAAGCGGTTGAAGAAGCTGAGACGGCAGAAGAGGATTCGGAAGAAGCCGACGAAGCCAAATAGAACGATCTGCTAGACAGTACACTACAGTGAGTAAGGATTCAGGAGAAAAGTAGGAATGGCTGAAATCACTGCCCAAATGGTAAAAGAACTACGCATTGCGACCAACGCAGGCGTATTGGATTGTAAGAATGCACTGGCCGATTCCGATGGCGACTTCGAGGCCGCTGTTGAATTTCTGCGCAAGAAGGGGCTAACGGCAGCCGCCAAGAAGTCCAGCCGGGCCATCAAGGAAGGTCTTGTCGGCCACTATATCCACCCCGGAGCCAAGATGGCGAGCCTGGTGGAAGTCGGTTGTGAGACGGACTTCGTCGCCCGCACCGAACAGTTCCAGGCGCTTGCCTATGACCTCGCCATGCATGTAGTTGCCGCCAGACCGCTCTACGTGAGCCGCGAGGAAGTGCCCGCTGAATTGGTCGAGAGTGAAAAGGCCATTTTCCTTGAGCAGATGGCGGACAGCGGTAAGCCTGAGCATATCCTCGAACAGATCGTGACCGGGAAGCTGGACAAGTGGTACGGCGAGATCTGTTTGCTGGAACAGGCGTTCGTCAAGGACGCAGATGTGACGATCCAGGACATGATCACGGCACAGATTGCTGCACTTGGCGAGAATATTAAGATCAGCCGATTTGCTCGTTTAGAAGTCGGTAGCTAATACAAAAGTGCCCAGCCATATGGCTGGGCACTTTTTGAATGCGACTGTTCCGTTCGCCCCAACAATCCGTATGGCTTGACGACAAGTACCAAACGACATACTGAAGGAGAATAACACACAATGGCTGAGCTGAATTTCCGGCGCATTTTGCTCAAGTTGGGTGGAGAGGCTCTGGCAGGTGAAGGCGGTTTTGGGATCAACCCACGACAGGCTGAGTTCTTGGCCCGAAAAGTGCTTAGTGTTGTCGACATGGGTGTTCAGGTAGCGATTGTCATCGGGGCCGGGAATCTATGGCGCGGCAAGACGGATGGTCTTGATCACGGCATGGAACGGGTAACGGCCGATCATATGGGCATGCTTGCTACCGTGATGAATTCACTGGCGCTTCAAGATGCTCTTGAACGCGAGGGCGTCCCTACCCGTGTTCTGACCGGCATCGAAGTGCGTTCGGTCGCTGAGCCGTACATCCAGCGTCGTGCCGTTCGGCACTTGGAAAAAGGTCGAGTCGTCATCTTCGGCGCAGGAACAGGCAACCCCTATTTCACAACAGATACGGCAGCTTCACTGCGCGCCATGGAGATCGACGCCGAAGCGCTGATCAAGGCGACCAAAGTAGATGCAGTCTACGACAGCGATCCCAAGATCAATCCGGATGCCGTACGATATGAGCGGCTGACCTACATCGAAGCACTCAATATGCGGCTAGGTGTGATGGACAGCACTGCGATGGCCATGTGTATGGACAACGATCTCCCGATCCACGTGATCAACCTCTGGCATGAAGATTCCCTTGAAAAAGTCATGTACGGAGAGTCCGTGGGGACCGTAATCTCCTCTTAGGCCGTTCCAAGAAAACGAATCCCTACTTGGCGACCTTAAGCGGAAATTCTGTTAGCCGTTACACGAAAGGGCTGGTAACTTCCCGATGCTGAAGAATCGCCGGAATCAAGGTCAGTTCACTCGCTTTGTTGTGTAAGTCCCCGGCACTCTTTCGCATGACGTACAGTCTCCGGCTTGGTCTTTGAACCAATATTAGATTCTGCAGGTATTCACCTGAATTCCCCGCTCGGCGCTGGATGAATTGCATGCTCGCAAGGTGATTTTTCCGGAACTGTGGAATTTGATAAAATAGGGTATCAGTTTGCCATTGCGTGATTCCTGACACCACCTATCTGCGAGCGCATATTCGAAACAAGAGAAGGTGGGTCCTCTGCTTGTTGGCAGGGAATTGTGGTTAACGCAATCATGATTTGAGCGTATTGACCACCGCCGGCGTTTTCCTTTCATGGATGGCAGCTGAAGGCCGTTGCTAGATTAGCACGGTGAGGACTTCATCCCATTGGTCGAGGAGCAATATCATGGTTCGAGACATATTGTCTGATGCCGATTCACGTATGAAAAAGACTATCGAGGCATTGCAACACGATTTGATGAGCATCCGCACAGGACGCGCATCGCCCGCACTGGTTGAACGATTGACGGTGGAATATTACAGCGTCCCAACGCCCTTGATGCAGTTGGCAACCATCTCTGCATCAGATGCCCAAACCTTGGCGATCCGACCCTATTCAGCCGCTGATATCGGGACCATTGAGCGTGCGATTGCCATGTCAGATCTTGGCATCACACCCAACAACGATGGCCAGGTGATTCGGTTGTCCATCCCACCACTGACTGAGGAACGCCGCCGCGACCTGACCAAGATGGTCCAGAAGCGCGTTGAAGAGGCAAAGGTCTCCGTCCGCAACATTCGCCGTGATGATATTAATGACCTTCGCGAACTTGAACGTGAGGGGATGATCTCTGAGGACGAGTTGCACGGGGCGCAGGATGAAATGCAAAAGAAGACGGATCACTACATCAAAGAAGTCGAGGATGTGGGCAAAGAGAAGAACGAAGAGATCATGACGATCTAGTAGGCTGCTCGCCCAATTGCCCTCGCCAAAATTCCATTGCATTGTTCAGTTCAAGTGCAGTTCAGACAAATTGAACAGGGGTGAGTGCGTGCTCACCCCTGTTTTTTTCTAGTGTGGCAACGATTCAGCCCAATCCGCTGAATTTGGCGTTCTATTCTGAACTTGACCTGTATAGATGCCAAATACTGAACAACACCGCAAAAAGGGTGCAGACTCGTCCACCGATCGTGTTGAACGCCAGTAGCTGTTCCGGCGGTCTTTCGAATGCCAACCTGGCGCGACCAGACGAACTGAGGGCAGTTGCAAGGAGTAAGAATTGTGAACAGTCAGGGAACTAACGATCACGAACTCCTCCCCTCAATACCATATCATATCGGTATCATCATGGACGGCAACGGGCGGTGGGCCCAGTCTCGCGGACGCCCTCGACTGGTCGGTCATCAAGCCGGTGTGGATAATATTCAGCGTATCCTCGAAACCAGTGTCGAATACGGGATCAAGGTCCTAACAATCTACGCATTCTCAACGGAAAACTGGCATCGGCCCCCGGATGAAGTGCGCGGGCTCATGCGCTTGCTTGGGTTGACCATCCAAAGACAACTCAACGATCTCGACAAAAATGGTGTTCGGATTCTACATAGCGGCCGGACAGACGGCATCAACCAGCACTTGCAGAAACAGATCTTGCATGCGGTCGAAGCGACCCGAGACAATGATCGCATCATCTTGAACGTAGCATTTAACTACGGCGGACGTGCGGAAATTCTCGATGGGATTCGACGCGTCATCGAAGATGGAACGAATCCTGATGACTTGACTGACGAGCTGTTTAGCCAGTACCTCTATCATGATCTTCCGGATCCGGATCTGATTATTCGCACCGGTGGGGAATGGCGGCTGAGCAATTTCTTGATCTGGCAAGCCGCATACGCAGAATACTATACGACGCCGACGTTCTGGCCAGACTTCGATGAGTCAGAGTTGTACAAGGCGTTGCTTGAGTATAACCATCGTCAACGGCGCTTTGGCCGTGTGCTCGATACCTAATCAGTCAATCCCAGCATCCGGCAATAGCAGAGCAGACAAGGCAGTTTATTCATGGCACAGCGCATCATTGTCGCCGTCATCTTCATCCCCATCTTGCTGGGATTGATCTACTTGGGCGGACTCTGGAGCGTGGCACTATTCCTCGCAATGGGTCTGCTGGGTGCACACGAATTCTATCGTATGTTGGCCATAGGCGGCTATCACCCGGCGACCTGGTTTGGCCTCGTATTGACTGCGGCGCTGATCTTGCACGGCTGGCGCCCGGACCTCTTTCCGTACGAGCTCTTTCTGACGGCCGGGCTGCTCATCCTCTTGATCTACACGCTCTTTCAGGTCGAACAGCCGCTGCGTATGTTCCTCTCCACGGCCACAGTGGCGGTCTATATAGGCGTCATGACGGCAAACATCATTGCGCTTCGGCTGCTGCCGGATGGCATGTGGTGGCTGCTGATGGCCTTCCTGATCACCTGGTCCAATGATACGCTCGCCTTTTTCACCGGGATTACGATCGGCAACCACAAACTCTGGCCCAGATTGAGTCCCAAAAAGAGCTGGGAAGGCACAGTCGGCGGTTTCGCTGGGGCCGCATTGGCCGGAGGGCTGGTTGCCATGCTCTCGCCGCTCTCGATCAGTTTCGGGCTGGGCGCGTTGATCGGCTTTGTCGGCGGCATCCTCGCACTCTTCGGCGATCTCTCGATCAGTATGGTGAAGCGTCAGGTGGGCGTCAAAGACAGCGGGCATATCATCCCCGGCCATGGCGGCATGTTGGATCGCCTGGACAGCATCCTCTTCGTCGTCCCGTTCGTCTATCTGGTCGTGAACTATTGGGTATTGCGCTAGAGAAGTACTGCACTTCGCTAACAGTCGAAAACAAAAGGGGGTGTTGATGCGTCGCATCAACACCCCCTTTTGTTTTCGAAATCGCTCAACGCAAAGGCCCGGCACTCTTGAGCAACCATTTGCTACGATCGGTCTTATGCCAGCGCCGTCCGTAGTTTTGCAATATTCTCTGCGACAGTCCCCCGATCATTGAAGACGGCTGAGCCGACAACGATCACATTGGCGCCGGCACGCACCACGTCGTCAATGTTGTGCGCAGCAACACCGCCATCGACCTCCAGATCGCAGAGCGGGTTGAACTGCTCTATCAACCGCTGCACCCGCACCAGTTTGCTCGTGCTGGTTTCGATGAATTTTTGGGAGCCAAACCCCGGGTTGACGCTCATCACTAACACCATGTCAATGAAGGGTAGGATTTCTCGCATACACTCAATGCTGGTCGCAGGATTGATAGAGACGCCTACTTTGCATCCAAGTTCATTGATGCGTTGAATCGTGCGATTCAAGTGCTGGCATGCCTCCACGTGAACGGTCAGAATATCGGCTCCAGCTGCGGCAAACATCTCAACGTAGCGATCCGGCTCCTGAACCATGAGATGTACATCCAACGGCAGCGAGGTGTGTCGGCGAACCGTCTCCACAATTGTGGGACCGAAAGAGATGTTGGGCACAAACATGCCATCCATCACATCGAGATGAATGTAATCCGCTCCGCCGGCTTCAGCGGCTTCGATCTCGGCGCCTAGATTGCCGAAATCCGCGGTCAGGATGGATGGAGCAAGTTTTACCGGGCGCACACTGTTCATGGTTGTCTTCAATCGCTTTCTTATGGGGTGGATTAGGTGAAACTTGGATCCGTTGGCAGCTTCTGCAAGAAGGCCCGCATGAAACGCAACACCTTCCATGGCTGCCGAAAAATCAGTGCATGGCTCTGGTCGGGTACAACGTACAGCGTTGCGTTCGGCAACGTCGACGCCATCTCTTTGGCGATACCGACGCTGAAGAACTCGTCACACTCGCCGTGGATGATACAGACTGGGAGCGTCCAATCCGCCAATCTGGTCAATGGCAGATCGATGGTTGTTTCCGGGCGCAACTGACGAAACCCTGGCAACAAGATGTTTTCGTAGTAGCCGCTGGGTTGACTTCGGTTATGCTGACTATCGCCTAGATGACTGTGGTTCGATTGATGCGGATCGTGCAGCCGTGCCGTCGCCTCAAGCCATAGTCGGCCTGCGCTGAAATCGGCGGGGACAACGCTCGGGTCGCCAAGAACGTCAAGTCGATTGCTGTAGGTCGTGCTCACCAGTGTCAGGCTAGCCGGCGTGACAAGCTGTTCCTCCACAATCAACTGCGCAATCATGCCGCCGCTGCTGCATCCCGCCAGATGGGCATCGGTAGCGTCCTCTGCGTGCAGAAGTGCGGCCAACTGATGGGCCATGACGCCATGATCGAAGTGTTCAGGATGGCCAATGGAGCGACCGTGGCCGGGTAAATCGGGCAGGATCACCCGATGATTGAGCGCCAGTCCGTCCAGCATTGGTCCCCAGGCTGCGTGCCCGGTGCTCATGAAATTGTGTAGAAGGAGAATACTGGACACTTCGCCGGCGCAACGACCGGTGTTGTTGAGCACTTCGTACTCTATGGAGCCATGTTCGGTGCGAAAACTGGATATCAATTTGGACATCGATTTTGACATCGGCGGGGCATCCTACAGCATGGACGATGATCGGTCGTTTCTCTGCCGATCATCTATCTGTTGGCCATCTATCCATTGGCTGCTATTCCGTTGCCCTTCATCCCAATGCCTGCCGCTTCTCTGATCCTTGTCCTGCCCCGCATGTCGACTGTTTGCTGCACCGATGATCTGCATCACCTCGGAGACACTGTCCAGCGTGACCAGACCCAGCAACTGCCCGTCATCCATTACGACGACAACCCGGCCTCTGGATTGCATCATACGCTCCCAAGCGACCGAGAGATCATCACCAAGGGTGCAGACTGGAATGGCTCGAAGCGGCGTCATTGCATCAACGACACGCACCTCTCGGCCGCCTTCACGTAGTGCCTTTACCAACGTCGAACGGGTCAGTACACCGACAAAACTGCCGCCGAGATCGCGAACCGGGAAGTCAGCCTGATAGTTCTGCATCACTAGATCGGCAGCCCGGCCGATCGTCTCACTGGTATAGAGCGTAACCGCGGGCGATCTTAGCGCTCGGGTAACGGGTACCTTGCGCAATATCGCTCGATGTTCGACAGCTTCCCGTTCTGCGCCGCCGCCTACATAGACGAAGAAGGCAATGAACAGCAGGAAGATGCCGCCGCCGAACATCCCCCCGACGGCGAAAAGCACGGCCATCGCGCGGCCGACGTAGACGGCAATGCGTGTTGCCGTCACATAAGAGAGAACTGTGGCCAACAGCGCTCTCAATATGCGACCGCCATCCATGGGAAATGCCGGCAGTAGATTAAAAAGGGCCAGCAACAGATTGGTGGAGATCATGTAGATCACGATGTTGAGCAGACCGGGTTCCAGCATCTCCCGCTGCAATCCGCCGATGCTGGGCACAGGCGATCCCATACTCACCTGCGCGCCGGCAATCAACAAGGCCACCGGAACCAACAATGCTGCAAGCAGAAAGTTCACTGCCGGACCGGCGACGGCAATGAAGAACTCCTGGATCGGTTTTTCCGGAATCTTCTCCAGGTTAGCCAAGCCACCGATGGGCAATAGTGTGATGCTGGGCACCTTAATATGATAGTGTTTGGCGACCGCTGCGTGTCCAAATTCGTGCAGTGTTACGCAGACAAAGAGTAGGAGCGTCACAAAAACACCATAGAGCGCGCTCACCACCAGACTATCACTGCGCCCGCCGAAAGCGACTGCTCCGTAGATCAGGACCAATAGAAATGACCAGTGAACTTTGATATCGATGCCATGGACGCGAAAAAGGGTAATTGATGTCCCCAAATCTAACTCCGTGGTTCAGAGAAGGGATCAACGAGATCGCCATTCTCCGCCTCTGTGGTTGCCTGTTTGGACGACTCAGCCGCTGATCGCAGGTCGATGAAGGGGTAGATGCCGGTCGAATGTCCATCACTCCAGTCCAACCGAATGGCATAATTGCCGACCAGTTCTGCGCCGGCAATCTCCGTGCTCGGCAGAGGGCCGGTGTGGAGGCGTAGTTCATTGACGTTGGCCGCGGCCTCCCGGCGTTCCTCCATGCATGTGGCACATGGGCAGTGTGCACGCAGCCAATCGAGTGGATAGCGATGGGTCACATTGTCCTGCCATGTAATCTTCAATTGGCCAATGTTGCGATCCACCTCAATATCGATCGGCCGCGTTAAGACTATCGTCACTTGGGCTCCTCTGGATTTCTGTTCTGATCCGTGCGTCCCATGATGCCGCGCATCAATTCGATGGGCAGTGGGAAGACGATGGTACTGTTGTTCTCCGCGGCGATGGCGTTGAGCGTCTGCAAGAATCGCAGTTGCAATGCACCGTCCGCCCCGGACATGGTGCGGGCTGCTGCGGTCAGCTCCTGAGCCGCCAGCATTTCGCCCTCGGCGCTGATGATCTTGGCGCGTTTCTCGCGTTCGGCCTCGGCCTGGCGAGCCATAGCACGCTGCATGGAGATCGGCATTTCCAGATCCTTGACTTCGACGATGCTGACCTTGATGCCCCAAGGTTCAGTCTGCTCATCAATTATCTGTTGTAGCTCCCGGTTGATCTGCTCACGTTGCGAGAGCAACTCATCCAATTCACTCTGGCCTAAGACTGAGCGCAGGGTGGTCTGGGCGATCTGCTGCGTGGCAATCAGATAGTTGGAGACCTTCACCACTGCGTCAATTGGGTCCATGACGCGGAAATAACAGACCGCATTCACCTTGACGGTCACATTGTCCCGCGTGATGGCCTCCTGGGTTGGCACGTCCAACGTGACGACACGCATGTCAACCTTGCTCATCTGGTCGATAAACGGGATGATAAAGAAGAGGCCGGGTCCTTTGGCAGCCTGTACGCGGCCCAAACGGAAGACGACACCCCGTTCATATTCGGGCACGATCTTGATCGAAGCCCGAACAACGGCCAAGATGAATAGTAGGCCTACAATTACGACAAACAATCCTGCTAAATCCATCATGACCTCCATCATTGGATCAGTTTATTTACGGTAGACTGTTATTATACTGCCGCGGCTACGGTGCGCCAATGTGACTATTTCAACAGGCTTCTTCTATAGCCGCCTGATTCTTAAATCCATTCTACGAGTTCACCGGCGAAACGTCTGTAGGTTGGGATGCGGAGTCACGGCCTCCTGTAGTCGAGTTGACGCACTATTCAGCCTCGCATACAATTCCGACCATGCCAGTATCTATACAGACTGAACTGCGGTTTCGAAGCGTAGCCGCCGCTAATGTACGTACCGGACAGACGATACGGAGTCTGCGCACACCAGAACAAGGCTGAATTCCGTATCGAGCTGTGGAGAGGAAATCTATGATTCGCGTTGTAAACGGCGTCGTCATCGGCCAGGGCAAGGGCTATTTCATCATTGAGCTCGGCGGGGCCATCGGACTCAAAGTCTTTGCACCGGAACCCACCCTGGCTCAAGCCCGCGAGGGTGACGTTGTCTCCCTTCACACCTTTCTCCAGGTGCGAGAGGATGCACTGACGCTCTTTGGCTTTACTGAGGAAGATGAACTGGCGATCTTTGAGCAATTGCTGAGCGTCAATGGTGTTGGGCCCAAGGTCGCACTCTCTACCCTGAGCACACTGACGCCGGACGCGCTGCGTTTGGCCCTGGCAAATGATGAGCCGGCCATCATCGCCCGCGTACCGGGCATCGGCAAACGCACGGCCCAGAAGATTGTCCTTGAACTCAAGGACAAGGTCGCACCGCCGACGTCGGGTCTCGAGTCATTGTCACGCATCAGTGAAGTGGATTCTGAAGTGATCGAGGCTTTGACTTCGCTGGGCTACAGCGTCGTCGAAGCACAGCGAGCAGTCCAGGCTATCCCCAGCGATGCCGAGACTGTTGAGGAACGGTTGCGTCTTGCGCTTAGCCAGTTCAGCGGCTGAGTTGAAAGGCAAGGCCTGCGTTTCTGAATGGGTCCGGCAACGGATAAGGGCGACCCTTGTGGTCGCCCTTTGCGGACCAAAACACACCTCGCCCCTACCGTCATCAATCAACCGATTTTCGCACGACGCTCACGGGATTGCGCAACGTATTGAGCACGGCGCAGCCTGTATCCACCGCCTCGTGCAGCCGTTCGATCTCCTCGTCAGAAGCAGGCGACTCTATGATGGGCGTGTAGGAAAAGTCCTCCAACTGAATTGGACCTTCATACGGCAGCCCGACCACGCCGGTCATGTCAAGCGCTCCGTTGATCTGCACCTCAACATGATCGAGCGGGATATCCATGAGGGCCGCCTGCAACAGATAGGTATGGACAAGGCAACTGGCGAGAGCGCCGAGCAACATTTGCGGCGAGGATGGGCCAAGCGAGTGGCCCGCCAAGCCGGGGGCCGAGTCGCTGGCGATCATAAACTCGCCCATGCGCGTTGGCCGCACACCGGTGGTTCCGGCACAGTGCGCGACGGCGTCCAATTCCACCCGCGCAGCATCGGGATCGGCCGCTAAGTTGGTGCGCTGTTGTGCGAGCACACCGGATTTGTATTCCAGATAGCTATCAAGTTTCGCCATGGTGATCTCCTTGGCATTGGATCAAAAGAACTGTGGATAGATTGCTAACTCTATTGAACCACAACCCGGCTGACCTGAGAAGCTTCAGCGCGGAAACGTTCTGTACTGGGCAACGCGAAAAAACGCCGTTCCACGAAGCACACGAAAGCACACTAAGAATTCGCGGCTCTTCCAGATTTCATGTTGAACTGAATTTGCTTCTTCGGAGCTTCGTGGAACGGCGTTTTTCCTTGTGTGCTTCAGCGATCTCGAATCAGATCAAGCATGGTGTCGATATCGTTTGTAGGAAACTCGCATTCGAAATTGCGGCAGACATAGGCCGTGGCCGCGTCGTTGAGGGCGTACTGATATTGGGTGAATTCGGCCAATTCACTGATGGCCGCATCCTCGCCGGGCCGGCGAAGAAGTACGACTTTGTTGGGCACATACTCTCTTCGCAGCGCCTCCAGCAAGGCTCCGGTATCCTTCGCACCCGGCTCGCCTACGATGACGATCTCTAGCGATGGGCCGATGGCGAAATCGAGCGCGCTGAGCATCTGAGAAAAGCCGGTAGGACTCTGGCGGACCTGGTTGGCAAACGCCCGGCTCAGAGCGTATGCCCGTTCATCGTAGGTGGTGTCGCCGGTGAATCGACCCAGCCGCAACTGATTGAGCATGGCCACTGAGTTGCCGGAAGGTCTGGCCCCATCGTAGCCTTCTTTGGGTCGGGCTAACAATTGCTCCCCATCATCGGGCGTGAAGTAGAATCCGCTTTCGGACTGATCCCAGAAATAGTCAACCAATTCGTCATTGAGATCGATTGCCGCTTCAAGGTAGCGCTGCTCAAAAGTAGCCTCGTAGAGGTCGAGCAGTCCCCAGATCAGGAAGGCATAGTCATCGATGGTGGCATGAATAGAGGCGTCGCCATTGCGGAAGCGATGGAGGAGGCGGTCCTCGTCGGACCGTAGGTCGGCCAGGATGAAGTCGGCGGCCTTGCTCGCCATTTCGGTATAGACCGGATCATCAAACGCTTGCCCCGCCTTGGCCAAAGCCGCGATCATCAGTCCGTTCCAGTCGGTGAGAATCTTGTCATCCTTGAGGGGATGGATGCGTCCTTCTCTGGACTCGAACAGTTGATGGCGTATATTAGTCAGTCGTGCGGCCAATTCGTTCTCATCAACCCCTCGCTGGGCCGCGGATTCGGCAAGCGGCGCGCTCAGATGCAGGATATTGGCCCCCGTGCGCTCGCCAATGACCGAGTCATAATAGTTGCCTTCATCAGTGAGCCCGAAGATGTCGATGGCCAATGTTGCATCTTCCGGACCCAGCACTTCGCCAATTTCATCGATGGTCCACAGATAAAAAATGCCCTCTTCGCCTTCGCTGTCCGCGTCCTCGGCAGAGAAAAATCCGCCCTCCGGTGCCGTCATATCACGGGATACATAGGAAAAAATCTCCTCTGCTGTCCGCCGGTATTCCTCATTTCCTGTTGCCTGATAGGCCTCGGTGAAGGCCATGGCGATCATGGCTTGGTCGTAGAGCATCTTTTCAAAATGAGGAACCAGCCATTGGGCGTCAGTCGAATAGCGGTGAAAGCCATAGCCGACATGATCATAGATGCCGCCGTTGCGCATGGCCTGCAGCGTGGTTTCGACCATGGCCAGCGCCTCAGCATCGCCTGTTCGTTGCCAGGTGCGAAGCAGGAAGAGCAGATTGTGCGGTGATGGAAATTTGGGATGGGCGCCGAAACCACCGTATTCTGGGTCAAACTGGATGGCAAATTGGTCATGATGCTACGTCGAGGATCGTCGCGCCCAGGGGATCTCCCGGTAACTCGCTCATGGCCGGGTTGAGGGCGGCGGACACCCGGTCCCCAACGTTGAGCAGGGACTCGTTCTGATTGACCCAGGCCTCCTGCACGCGTGGAATCAGATCGAGCATCCCGGCACGCTGGAAGCGGGTCTCCTTGGGGATGTAGGTTGCCACGAAAAACGGCTTCTGATCCGGCGACATCATCACATTGAGCGGCCAGCCGCCCGTGCCATTCATGAGCATGGCCACGTTCATGTAGATGGCGTCGATATCCGGGCGTTCCTCCCGGTCAACCTTGATGGGCACGAAGATTTCGTTGAGCAGCGCCGCCACCTGCGGGTCCGAGAAGGACTCTTCCTCCATGACGTGACACCAGTGGCAGGTGGAGTAGCCGATGGAGAGAAAGATTGGCTTGTTCTCGCGACGCGCCTTTTCAAAGGCCTCTTCGCCCCATGGATACCAGTCAACCGGGTTGTGGGCGTGTTGGAGCAGGTAGGGACTCTGCTCGTTGATCAGCCGGTTGGGTTTGCTGCTCTCAACATCGTTGTTGACTTTCAGGTCATCTCCGAGATCCTCATCGTCGCCTGACAACGTTTCGGTGTCCGACCGTTCCTCCGCCGTGGGCATTTCTGTGGCTTTCGCCACTTCTTTGGAAATGGCCAAGGGTGTTGGTGTTGGCGTTGGCGTATCGGGCACTGCGACAGGAGTGCAGGCCACGGTCAGGATCATTGTCAACAGACAGGTCAGCGCGATCCAATCATGGATCCGCTCCTTTCCCATTTTCATGAAGATGGATTCCCTTCCTGGAATCTTTCCGATCCCGTCGAATCAACTCGGTGATTCTGTTGGCGAATCCGAGCATCCGAGGAAATATGCCGTGATCGGCATGCAGCTCATATCTGCGAATATTCATTGATCTCCTACAAGTCGGACCGACGGAATGCATGTTTTCGGCGAGCCTCCAGTTTAGCATACGGGATAAGTATCGAAATGACCTACCGCCTACATTCACAGTCGGCTATGTCCCACTATGAGAAAACCTAGCAGTCCAAAGCCGGTGTGGACTCCACGATCCTGGACAATTTGACTGTCGTGAAATTTGCTCCAGGACCCAACTCTGGGTACAACTGAGGAAAGCGATCGAATTCTGACGAATCAGCATCTCAACCATCAGGAGCCGAACATGCAGTACGTCAATCTCGGATCGACCGGACTCAAAGTGTCGCGCATCTGCCTGGGCATGATGACCTATGGCACATCCCAATGGCGCGACTGGGTGCTGGACGAAGAGGAAAGCCGCCCTTTTGTGAAACGTGCATTGGAACTGGGCATCAATTTCTTTGACACCGCGGACATCTACTCCGTCGGCGTCAGCGAAGAAGTGACCGGGCGTGCGTTGCGTGATTTCGCTAAGCGGGACGAGGTGGTTCTTGCCACCAAGGTCTTCAACCCCATGAGCGATGACGTCAACGCTCGGCGGACTCTCGCGCAAACATATCATGGACGCCATCGACAACTCACTGCGACGTCTCGGCACGGACTACGTCGATCTCTATCAGATTCATCGCTGGGATCCGACAACGCCCATTGAAGAGACCATGGAAGCGCTGCACGACGTGGTCAAGGCAGGCAAGGCCCGTTACATCGGCGCATCCAGCATGTACGCCTGGCAGTTTGCCAAGGCCCAATACATCGCCGATCTGCATGGCTGGACCCGCTTTGTCACCATGCAGAATCACTACAACCTGGTCTATCGCGAAGAAGAACGCGAGATGATTCCTTTCTGTCTCGACCAGGGCGTCGGCCTGATTCCATGGAGTCCGCTTGCCCGAGGTTTCCTGGCCGGCAACCGCAGCCGTGAAGAATGGGGCGAAACCACTCGATCCAAGAGTGATGACTTTGCCCAGCGACTCTACTACAGCGACAATGACTTTGCCGTGGTGGAGCGCGTGGTTGAGACAGCTGAAAAACATGGCGTCAAGCCGGCCCAAATTGCCCTGGCCTGGATGCTGCACAAGCCAGGCATCACAGCGCCGATCATCGGCTCCAGCAAGATGGCCCATCTAGAGGACGCGGTGCACGCTCTGTCTATTGAGCTATCAGACGACGAGATCGCTTTGCTGGAAGAGCCGTACGAGCCGCATCCCATATTGGGGCATTAAGGCTCTTTCAGAGAAATAGATATCCCAGCGCAAGTCCCCGGCACGGCCCACGAACGGGATCTCTGGACCAGACTTCAACTGGGACGTGCCGGGGACTTTGGGAGAACTATCTCCTTGGATTGACCTAAGGCCCGTGCAGGAAAATCGCTATCCAGAATGGAACACAAATTTACACAAGGGTAACTCTTATTGTGTTTCTTCGTGACCTTTTGTGGATCTTCGTGGATCTTCTCTTCCCGGCAGCGCACAACAGACAATTATTACTGAATATCGAAAACATCAAGGAGCATTTCTATGGCATTCACGACACTGATTTCGACCGCAGAACTTGCAGAACATCTGGATGATCCGAACTGGGTCATCATCGACTGCCGTTTTGCCCTATCCGATACTGATAAGGGACGGAGGGCCTATCTCGAATCCCACATTCCCGGCGCTCTCTATGCCCATCTGGACGAGGATCTCTCCGGCCCGATCATTCCCGGCAAGACCGGCCGTCATCCTCTGCCTGATGTAGACGCCTTTGCCCAGACCCTATCCGCATGGGGCATTGATGCCGAGACGCAAGTCGTTGCCTATGACGATCTGGGCGGATTCATGGCGGGTCGCCTCTGGTGGATGCTGGGCTGGCTTGGTCACAAACAGGTAGCTGTGTTGGATGGCGACTGGAGAAGCTGGGTCGAAGGAGGGCCGGCCGACGCGCAGCGGTGCGGAGGACGCGCACAGAGCGCACCTTTGTGCCCCAGGAGCGCCCGAGTTGGTTGTTGATGCCGATGAAGTGCTGAACAATCTTGAAAATGATGAGTTTGTACTGGTCGATCCGCGCGATGAGGGTCGTTTCCGCGGCGAAGGCCCTCCAGGCATCGATCCTGTCAACGGTCATATTCCTGGGGCTGTTTCGGGCTACCTGGGACACAACCTGGACGAGAGTGGAAAGTTCCGTTCAGCCGCAGAATTACAGGCTTACTACATCGACCTGCTCGGCGATCCTGATACGGACATTGTGCCTGATGACGTAGTCTTCTACTGCGGCTCGGGCGTGACCGCAGCCCATGATCTGCTTGCGATGCAGGTAGCGGGCCTGGGCGAACACCGGCTCTATCCCGGCTCATGGAGCGACTGGATCCTTGATCCGGAACGACCGGTGGCGACGGGTGATGCGAGTTAGTGCCTGTTGGCCAGGATCTTGTCATTTTGAGCGGAGCGAGAAATCTCGCATTGCCGGCGTTGAGATTCCTCTTCGCTCCGCTCATCGGACTGACAAAACCCCACCGGTCGACGCAAGATAGTGAATCATCGGTCACTGGTAATGACCGGCGTCCCTGCCGCCATGGCCTCAAGCACCATCATGCCGAAGCCCTCGTATTCACTGGGAAACAAGAACCCGGTAGAGAGCGCATAGAGTCCGGGTTTATCCTCTTCCGCAACCCAGCCACAGAAACAAACTGCATCGCTTAGCCCAAGTTCATCCGCCATTCGGCGCGGGTCCGGGAAGAAGTCGCTCTCTTGCTGTGGGCAACTGACCCGCAATCACCAGTCGCACCGCCGGGTCGCCGGACAGATCAAGATAGCGTCGATAGGCCGCAAGGATCGACCGCACATTCTTGCGCACGTCAAAACCGCCCAGATAGAGAAAATAACTTTCGGCAGCCCATATTTGTCATGGATGACGGCCAATTCTTCAGGAGACGGGGGTGGGAACTCCTTCTGATTGGGGCCATGGTGCACCGCATGCACCTTTGACGCCGGTATGCCCAGATGGGTCACCACGTCGGCGGCTCCGGCAGCGCTGACCGTCACCACTTGGGACGAACGGCGTGCTGTCATGCTAACGAGTGATGTGTAGAGTCGCTGCATGGTTCCGCCACGATAGGCTGGAAGCAGCGATGGAATCAGATCATGGACCGTCACAACAACGGGCGTCGGTTGCCAATAGGGCGCTGCCCAATACGGCACCCAGAGCACATCCGCTCCTAGCCGGCGCGCAGCCAGCGGTACGGAAATCTGCTCCCAGTAGAGCTTGGCGAGATTGCGTGGCAGCCTCGGCAGGGCGATGCGCTCTACCTGGATGCCGGCGTACATAGGTTCAGCCGGCACATCCTCACCGCCAATGCGCGGCAGCAAGAGCGAAAAACTCGTGCCCGTCGATAGCTGCGGCAAGTGCGCCAACATATGATCGATATACTGGCCGCTGCCCGCAGTGGTCATCCCTGCGAACCAACCGTTGATAGTGACATGCATACCGTTGATTATTCCGCGCCTTGGACTTAGACGCAAATCGCTACCTGGTCATCTTTCGGACAGATTTGCCGCAGTCCCATCCTGGCGCTACACTTGCTGTGGATATGTTGTTCAACCGTTCTAAACTGGAAGAGACGACTTTCTTCATATTGATCCGCGGGAATCTGATCCGCAATCTCTCTGGAGAATGGCCGGCTAAACAGTTCTTCATATTGATGCAAGGAGCAAATTCGAATGACCAAACCGACTCTGGCCGTGATCGGCGGAACAGGAGCAGAAGGTTCCGGGCTGGTGCTGCGCTGGGCAGCCGCCGGCTATCCTGTCATCATCGGCAGCAGAAGCGATGAAAAAGCGAATACTGTCAGCGCCGAACTCAATGAGCAGTTGCCGACCGATGGCAAGGCCATCCGCGGCGCGACCAACGCTGAGGCGGCTGCCTCAGCCGACATTGTCGTGCTTAGCGTGCCCTACAGTGCACAGACCGGCACCATTGATCAGATCATTGAAGGCAGCCAGGGCAAGGTGCTGGTCACAGTTGGCGTGCCTCTGAAGCCGCCAAAGGTTTCGACTGTCTGGCAGCCGGAGGGCGGATCTGCCGCCCTGGAAGCCCAGGCCCAACTGGGTGAAGACGTCAAGGTTGTTGCTGCATTCCAGAATATATCGGCCACCCATCTGCTCGATCTCACATGGCAACCCGACAGTGATGTCCTCATCACCGGCGATGATCGTGAAGCCAAGCAGGTTGCCGTAGAATTGGCTCAGGCGGCAGGCTTCTTCGGCCTTGACGCCGGCCCTCTGGCAAACGCAAGCGTCGTTGAAGGGTTGACCGCCGTGCTCATCGGCATCAACATTCGAAACAAGGTCAAAGGCGCGGGCATCCATATCACGGGGATTCCGCGTAGCTAATGCCTGCTTTTTTGTCACAGATGGACACAGATAAAAAACTGATTTTCACGGATGGTCTCTTTGCCTCTACGGTGACATTCTAGCTACGTAAATCATCTGCGTCCATCTGCGGTTAATTTTCGTATATTTTTCGAACCATCTGTGGTTATCCAGAACCATCTGTGTCAATCTGTGACAAAATTTATTTTCGAACAGCCCTACAACAACGAGAACTTAACAACTCATGCCCCAATACGAACACATAGAGACACTGGCCGTTCACGCCGGCCACCAGATCGATCCCGGGTCGGGCGCAGTGATGCCTTCCATCCAATTGTCGACAACCTTCGAGCGCAACGCCGACGGTTCTTACACCCACGGCTTCGTCTATTCCAGGACAGAGAATCCCAACCGCATGGCCCTGGAGTCATGCTTGATGCAACTGGAAGGCGGCGCGGGCGCGGTCGCCTTCTCATCAGGAATGGCTGCGTCTCACGCAGTCTTCCAATCCCTGGAGTCCGGCGCCCATGTGATCCTGCCGGACGATGTCTACTTCGGCACCGGCGCACTGACCACCGATGTCTTCGCTCGCTGGGGATTGACGTCGACGAAGATAGATATGACTGATCCATCGGCTGTGGAGCAGGCAATCCGACCAGAGACGCGCCTGATCTGGCTGGAGACACCCTCTAATCCTCAGCTCAAGATCGCCGACATCGAGAGGCTCAGCGCCATGGCTCACGCAAATGGGGCGCTCTGTGCGGTCGACAACACCTGGCCGACGCCAATCTTGCAGCGGCCGCTGGCATTGGGGGCCGATCTGGTCGTCCATTCCACAACCAAGTACCTGGGGGGGCACTCTGATGTGCTGGGCGGGGCTGTGATCACACGGGCGGAAGACGAATTGCTGGAGCGTGTGCGCACCAGCCAGGGCATCGGCGGCTCGGTGCCTTCGCCTTTTGATTGTTGGCTGCTGCTACGCAGCATCCGCACATTGCCCTACCGTATGCGTGGCCACTGCGCCAATGCCAGAGAGGTTGCCGACTTCTTGGATGGGCAGCCCAATGTAGATGTCGTTCACTACCCTGGGCTGACGAGTCATCCGGGCCACAGCGTGGCTGCTCGGCAGATGTCCGACTTCGGCGGTATGCTCTCAATTCAGGTACGCGGCGGCGCCGACGAAGCCATGGCCGTTGCCGGGCGGCTCAAGCTCTTCATCCGCGCCACCAGCCTGGGCGGTGTCGAAAGCCTGGTTGAGCATCGAAAATCAGTCGAGGGCCCGGACTCTCCCACGCCCGATAACCTTCTGCGCGTTTCCATCGGTCTCGAAAATCCTGCAGACTTGATTGCTGATCTGGCGCAAGCGCTGGACTACTGAGATGAGGGATTGGGGACTAGGGGATCGGGTCAAGAATCTGGTTCGCCGATCTCCTGATCCCCAATCACATTAACCTCCAACCGTTCCACACCACACAATGAAACTCATTCAGGCGCTCAATCTATCATCGGGTCCTCAGCAACTGGATGTCATCTCTTTTGTCGGCGCCGGCGGCAAGAGCACGACCATGTTTCGGCTCGCCACGGAGTTGGCTGCCCAGGGTGAGCGTGTGATTACAACAACCACGACGCGGATCGCTGCCGAACAGATTCGTCAATCCCCGGCCTTTGTGACGGTGTCGGGGTCACGCCTGCCGCTCGATGCCATCAAACGTGCGCTTGACAGCCATGGGCAGTGCTTGCTGATTGGGCGCGAGTCGGCGGAGCGCCGTGCAGGGGAAGATGAAGCGGGAAAAAAGGCGGGGATTGAACCGGATGTGATCGACACCCTGGCAACACATGCCGGTGCGCTTGGTCTTTCTGCCATCCTGGTTGAGGCGGATGGCAGTCGCATGCTGCCGGCCAAAGCGCCTGCCGGGCACGAGCCGGCCATGCCACAGTCGACAACGCTCGTCGTGCCGGTCGTTGGTATGGACGCGCTGGGATTGCCGATTGTGGACCCGTACGTGCATCGGCCGCAGATCATACGTCGCTTGTTGAAGCTCCAGCCCGATCCGGCATTGTGCGTTTCGCCGGATCGTTTGACACCGGCACATGTGCGCCGCCTGCTACTTCACCCCGAAGGCGGCAGCAAGGGCGTTCCATCGGGTGCACGGCTGTTGCCGTTGCTCAATCAGGCGGATAGCGGGCCGAAGCTGGCGCTGGCCCGGCTGATCGCTTTGCAACTCAGCTATCGTCAGCAGCCGGCGCTGATAGCTGCGGTCGGCAAACAGCCTGATGATCCGATCATCGAACGGTGGGGGCCGGGTGCGCTCATTGTGTTGGCTGCCGGCGGCAGCAGTCGCATGGGCCGGCCGAAACAGCTGATCCGTGTTGACGGCGAGTCGATGATCGTGCGGGCGATGAAGATCGCACTGCAGAGCCATGCAAGCGAGATTGTTGTCGTCACTGGGGCCTATGTGGAGGAGGTGAGGCGTGAACTGGCTTCGCTCTATTTGGCGCAGCCTGAGCGTGTCCGCCTGGTTCACAATCCGGACTGGCAGAGTGGGCAGACATCGAGTATCCATGCGGCCGTTCAGGCACTGAGCAGTTCGACTGAAGCCGCAATCTTCATGCCCGCAGATCAGCCCTTTCTGCAGCCGCAGCTGTTGCGTTTGCTTCAGCGTTGTTGGCAGATGGGCGCTAGATTTGCTGCCCCTGTGGTAGAGGGTGAAGTTCGTGGCGCACCGGCGCTCTTCGACCGATCAACCTGGCCGGACCTGCTGGATTTGCGGGGAGATACGGGCGGGCGGTCCTTACTACGTCGATATGCAGCGGAGGTCACAGGCGTTCCGGCGGAAGCGTCAATGCTCCGCGACATTGATCGACCGCAAGACCACCATCAATCCAGCGAGGGTTGAAGAAAGTACAGTTCGTAGTAACGCCTTTTGGGGATTACCAAAAGGCGTTACTACGAATCCTCAAAGCAGGTCTATTTCTTGTGTGCCCGCACCATCTCTTCAAAGCGGGCGAAGAGCAGATCGGCATCATGGGGACCAGGGCTGGCCTCGGGGTGGTATTGCACGCAGAAGACCGGTCGGTCGGTCAAGCGAATGCCTTCGACGGTGCCGTCGTTGAGATTGCGGTGGGTCACCTCGACATTGGCCGGCAATCCGGCCTCATCCACGGCATAGTTGTGATTCTGGGCCGTGATCTGGACATTGGTCGTGTCGATGTCACTGACCGGCTGGTTTCCGCCATGGTGGCCGAACTTGAGTTTATACGTATCGGCCCCCAGGGCCCGACCGATGATCTGATGGCCCAGGCAGATGCCGAATATGGGAATGTCGGCGTTTAGGAGTTTGCTCACAGCATCCGAGGCGTAGGGCACGCCGATCGGGTCGCCGGGTCCGTTGCTGAGGAAGATGCCGTCCGGCTGCATGGCGAGCACCTCATCGGCTCCGGTGCTTGCCGGTACGACAACCACGCGCAGGCCATGGCTGGTCAATCGTCGCAGAATGTTGTGCTTGATGCCGAAGTCATAGGCGACGATCAGCGGTGCGTCGGCGTCTACCCCGGTCCCGTCACCACTAGATAGGGGCGCTTCTCCGGCAGCGACCGGCGTCCACTCGACCTGTGTGCCGTCAATCCAGTTGTAGACCTTCTGGCAGGTCACCTCTTTGACCAGATCCCGTCCGTCCAAGCCTTCCCAGTTCTGGGCCATGGCCTGAAGTTCTTCGACTGTGTGTTGGCCATCGGTGCTCAATGCGGCATGCGGAATGCCTAGATCGCGAATACGCCGGGTCAATGCCCGCGTGTCGACCTCACTAATGCCCGGAATGCCGTTGCGGGCCAGATAGCCCGGCAGCGATTCATTGGCGCGCCAGTTGGAGATGGTGGGGCTGATCTCACGCACGATGAAGGCCGTGATCTGTGGGCGATCGCTCTCGATGTCCTCGGCATTGATGCCGGTATTGCCCACGTGAGAGACAGTCATACAGATCATCTGGCCGCGATAGGACGGATCGGTAATCACCTCCTGATAGCCGGTCAAGCTGGTATTGAAGACAACCTCGCCGACCACGGTCGTAGCCGCGCCAAAGGCTGTTCCACGATAGACAGTGCCATCCGCCAAAACGAGCAATGCGCTCACACGCTCCCCCTCACTCTTTTTTATTTTGTCTCTCGTTCAACTTTTGTCGGCTTTTGCTGATAGGCCAGCCGCAACGGCTGCCATTCACTCCATTTGAGCAGCGCGTTCCAGCCGCCGGATTGTACAGCGGGCTGCCCGGTACTCATTTTACTGGGCATATTGTCCGCGCTTTCATCAATCTCCGCCAAATTCATCAGCACTGCAACTTCATCACAGTTATGAAATTTGGGACAATAGATGCATTCCTGCCAGACCTTGGGGCTGATACTCCATCGGTCAACCAACTCAAACCCGAGGCGGATGAAAAAATCTTCGCGCAGAGTGAGGGCGCAGATCTGAGGGAAGCCGCGCCGGCGCGCCATCTCGACCAGCGCCAATACCATCTGGGAGCCGACGCCGCGCCCATGTTGGCTCTCGTCCACGGCCAACGAGCGTAGTTCAACCAGTGTCTCCGTCAGCGCCACTAATGCCCCGCAACCGACGACCGGCAAACCCGGCTCTTCTTCATCTACAGCCACCAACCAGTCGCCCAAGGCCCTGCTGATGCTGTCGGCCGTACGCGGCAACATGATGTTGTGCGCTGCAAAGCGATTGACCAGTGCCAGTATGCTCTCGATGTCAGAAGCTAGGGCAGGGCGGATGGTAGTTGGCATGGGTGGACCTCGTTATGCGAAAACTAGTAATGCGTAATTCCGTACTACGTAGTGGTGGGGCTGCTGCTTACTGCTCGCTGCGTGAGGCCTCGTCGAGAATGTGGTCCCGATATTGGTGACCGGCTTGCCATAGAGAAGCAGAACTCGACAAGGCTTTCTTCCCAGAGACCTCACGCAGCAAGCAGTAAGCAGCACCTCTACATATCCCGCAAAATCTCTCCGACAATCCCCACCGCACGCTTCAGTTCCTCTTCGCTGATAATTAGCGGGGGCACGAAGCGGACGACATTGGGGCCGGCATTGACCAGAATCAGGCCTCGCTCGTAGGCCTCTGCAATCACTGGTGCAGCGCTCATGTCGAGTTCGACGCCGACGATCAGACCCTGGCCTCGAATCTCAACGATGTGGGGGCTATTAAGTTCCTCAAGCATCTCTTTGAGCAATTCGCCCTTCTCAGTCACAGAAGCCAGAAACTCAGGTTGTGCGATGCGGCTTACCACATGGTTGGCCACGTGGGTTGTGAAGGGATTGCCTGCAAAGGTGCTGGCATGATCGCCCTTGTGGATCGTATCAGCGACCTTCTGACGCATGAGGATGGCGCCGATGGGCAGACCGCCGGCCAGCGGCTTGGCCGCGGTCAAGATGTCAGGGGCAACCACCTCGCCGTCAACCACGTAGCCTTGATGGGCCCACAGGTAGCCGGTGCGACCCATGCCGCATTGCACCTCGTCGAAGATCAGCAGGGCGTCGTACTCATCGGCAAGATCGCGCAACGTCTTCAAGAACTCGGACGTGGCTGCATTGATGCCGCCCTCACCTTGCAGCGGCTCGACGATGATGGCGCAGACATCGTCACCCATCTCGGCACGCGCGCTCTCGGGATTGTTGAACTCGGCGAAGCGCACGCCGGGCATCAGCGGCATGAACGGTTCCTGGTAGGCCGGGCGCGGGGTGGCCGCCAACGTGCCCATGAGTCGTCCATGGAAGGCATCGCTGAAGGCCAAAATGTGATACTTGTTCTCGTGGCCATGCTCGCGTGCATAGCGACGAGCGAACTTGAATGCGCCTTCATTGGCGTCGGCCCCGGTCAGGCTGAAGTGTACTTTGTCGGCGAAGCTGGTCGCGCAGAGCTGCTGGGCCAGCTTGGCATGGGCCTCGGTGTGATAGAGATTGCTCACGTGCAGCACGCCGGTGGATGCTGCTTCGGCGATGGCCTGGTTGATGCCGGCGTCGTTGTAGCCCAGGGCATTGACCGCGATGCCGGAAACACAGTCAAGATAGGCATTGCCTTCGGTGTCATAGAGCATGCAGCCGTCGCCGCGCTCGATCACAAACGGGGCACGGCCATAGACGCCCAAGACATTTTCCTGTTCGAGTTCTTTCACTTCCGCTGCGTTCATGATTCCCCCTGTTTGTGGTGCGGTATAGGCAATTCTGGATTTTGCCACAGATAGACACTGATAGAACACAGATTTTCACAGATGACATTAAGATCTATCTGTGTCTCATCCTTCTTCTTTATCCGTGTAAATCTGTGAGTCCACTGCAAAAAGGGATCCTGACACGAATTTACACGAATTATCACGAATGTTCTCTCTGGGGTGACGACATAATTCGCGTAAATTCGTGACCATTCGTGTCAAGAAAAGGCTTTTTGCAGTAGAGTCATCTGTGGCAAAAAAGCTTTCTCAATCTTCTAAGGCGACCCAATGATCCCAGTGCCGCCGCCTTCCTGAAGGCCGGCAAGATTGGTGATCACGGCTTGAGCGACGCCATTACGCACGGCTTCGACTGCGCTGCGCACCTTGGGTATCATGCCGCCAAAGATGATCTCTTCATCGATCCACCGTTCGGCCTGGTCCGCGTCAATGGCGCGTGCGACCCGACCGGCAACCAGCACGCCCGGTACGTTGCTTACAAAGACCAGCCTTGTGGCCCCAAGCTTGGCGGCAATGGCGGTGGCCGCATGGTCGGCATTGACGTTGTAGCTCTGAGCATCAAAGGCGCCGTAGCTGATGGGGCTGACTACCGGCACGATATCTGCATCGATCAGTGTGTCGATCAGATGGGTGTCGACATCCTGAATTTCGCCAACCCGACCCAGGTCGCCCATGGGGTGCCACATCTTTTCTGCGTAGATGGTGCCGTCGTCGACGCCGCTGATGCCCGCTGCCCGGATTTCACCGTTGACGAGTGAACGCACGATTCGCTTGTTCATCAGGCCGCTGAGCACCATCTCCGCGATATCCAGGCTGGCATCGTCGGTGACGCGCAATCCTTCCACAAAACGCGTCTCCAGGCCAAGCCGGCTCTGGTAGGCAGCGATGGTCTTACCGCCGCCATGAACGATGACGGGAAAATGGCCTTGCTCCTTGAGCGAACGCACGGCTGCAACGAGACCAACCAGAAAGGCGGCATCATCCAACTCGTTGCCGCCAACCTTGACGACGGTCGTATACCTGGATGGCGCAAACTCTTCATCTTGTATCGAAATTCCTACTGTTTCCTCTGTCACCCTGTCACCTCCTCACCTTGTCATCTGTTCTGCCAAAATCAGCATCTTCTCTGGGCGCAGCAATCAGCCTTCTGCCAAAGGCCTGACGTCTTGGCCCGCATACCCTGCATCATTGAACGGATACCAAAATCAGAGCAAACCCAGCGTCTCATCCAAACCGACCGCAATGTTGAAGCTCTGCATTGCCTGCCCGCTGGCGCCCTTGAGCAGATTGTCAATCGTCGCAACGATAATGTAGTCCCGACAGTCCGGATCATTGGGGTTGTCGATGTCGATGCTGATGGCGCAGCGATTGGTGTGGGTCACATGACGCAGTGTGGCATTTTCACCCGGCGGCAGAAGATGAATGAACGGCTCATCCGCGTACTGTCTGACATAGGCGTCACGGATATCAGCCTCGCTCACGCCTTCTTTGACCGTCACGTAGATGGTGCTGAGGATGCCCCGGTTGACGGGCAACAGATGGGGCGAAAAGGTGAAGCGCAGTTCCGGATCTGAAGCCGCTTTGCCATTCAAAATCTGTTCCATTTCAGAGATGTGTCGATGCCGGTGGCCCAGATTATAAGGCGTCATATTGTCGTGGGCTTCCACGAAATTGTAGAGAATATTGGCCTTGCGCCCGGCCCCGCTGACGCCCGATTTGCTGTCGACAATGACGCGTTCCTCCAGCCAATCGGCCTTGGCCAGGGGATAGATGCCCAGATTCACACTGGTCGGATAGCAGCCGGGGCTGGCGATCATCTTGGCGCCACGAAGTTCTTTCCGATAGACCTCACAAAGGCCGTAGACGAAGCTGTCCAGCAGATCCGTGGCCGTATGTGTTATGCCATACCAGCGCTCATAGATCGCCACGTCGTCCAGCCGGTAGTCGGCGCTCAGGTCAACGACATAGACGCCGGTCTCGCTAAAGGCGCGCACCGGCTCGATGGAGGCGGCATGGGGCAGACAGAGGAAGACAACGTCGACGTCGTCTGCTCGCTGCATGGCATCGGCCAACGTGATCAGCGGATAGTCCCATGGGACGCGATGGACATCAGAGAAGCGTTTGCCCGCGCTGTTTTCACTGGTCATCCAGCCCACTTCTATCAATGGATGTCGCTGGATCAACTTGGCGAGTTCAAGCCCAGTGTATCCGGTCGCTCCCGCAATGCCTGCTCGATACATAATGATATCCTTTTGATTTTCGGAGAATCAATCGTCCTTTGACAACAAGATAGTCTAGAAACAAAAAAGGCTCTCCATCTGGAGAGCCCTGCCTCTACAAGCCTAGTAAAATCTAGCCCGCGTACAGTGGTCCAGAACAGGTGATTGTTCGGGTACGACGCGGCCTGATTGACTTCTTGCAGATTGTGGGTGTCAACACTATCATTTCCATAATGGGCACAAGTGTAACATGGGGCCTATTGGCTGTCAACATATTTCAGAAAGATCGTAAAAGTGATCATGAATGAACATAGACTGAGAGTGATTTCCCAATGACGACGTTGATAATTATCCGCCACGGCGAGACTGAAGCGAATATTCAAGGCGTGTGGCAGGGTTCACTGGATGCGCCGTTGACCGAACGAGGCGAATGCCAGGCAGAGGCCGCCGCCCGTGGCGTGCGCAAGCTGTCCGATGAATTGCCCATCGATCACTTCTATGTGTCGCCCTTGGGTCGTACGCAGCGCACGGCGGCGCCGATCGCCGAGGCAATCGGCAAAGAGCCGCTCATCGAAGACGGTCTGCGCGAGTTTGATCTGGGCGATTGGGAAGGTCGTTCATTTCAGGAACTTCGGGATGGCGAACGTCTCTGGGAACGCTGGGCTTCAGATCCGGAATTTGCACCGCCCAATGGCGAGTCGCCGGCTATGGTCAGCCGGCGCTCGGTAGCTGTCCTGGAGGCGCTGGCGGACCGGCATCCCGGCGAAACGGTCATGGCCGTTACCCATGGCGGCATCATCTGCAATGCGCTGGCGGTCTTTGTCGGTGAGGGTCCCCAAGACTGGCAGAATTGGCATCCACACAATTGCGCCATCTCTGTGCTGCGACGAACGGAAAACGGCTGGGATGCGGTTCGGGTCAATGACATCGAGCACCTGCCGGCCAAGGCACGAAAACATGAAGATGTGGCCGCCTACAACGCCGGCAAAGAGTCATAGACAAAGAATCATGAGGCAATGAAGAATCACCGCTGGGCCATGCGGAGAGCGCCGTCCAGCCGGATCACCTCGCCGTTGAGCATCGGGTTCTCAATGATGTGGGCGACCAGTGCAGCGTATTCATCCGCATGGCCCAGCCGGGATGGGAAGGGTGTTTGTTCACCCAGTGACGAGCGCACCTTTTCGGGCAGGCCGGCCAGCAGTGGCGTATCAAAGATGCCCGGCGCAATGGTCATCACACGAATGCCCATCGGGGCCAGATCGCGGGCAAGCGGCAACGTCATGCCCACGATGCCTCCTTTGGACGCAGCGTATGCGACCTGTCCGACCTGGCCGTCATAGGCGGCAATCGAAGCCGTGTTGACAACTATGCCTCGTTCATCGTCGACATTAGGTTCGTTGCGTGCCATGGCGGCAGTCGCCAGACGAACCATGTTGAACGTGCCGATCAGGTTAATCTCGATGGTACGCCTAAATGAAGAGAGCCTGTGCACACCCTCTCTGCCCAGCGTCTTCTCGGCGATGGCGATGCCGGCGCAGTTGATCACGCCATGCAATGCTCCTGTTCGACCAAGGGCACAGTCGACTGCAAGCTACACGCTATCTTCCTGTGTGATATCCATCTCCACGAACGTGGCCCCGCCGCCCAACTCGTCAGCGACGGCAGATCCCATCTGAACATTGATGTCGGCGACGATTACATGTGCGCCACCGGCGACCAGCCTGCGTGCTGTGGCCGCCCCTAGCCCGGAAGCGCCTCCATTAATTAAGAACGTACGTTCTCTTGTTTTCACGATTCTCTCCCTTCGGGTCACATGCCCATCCTCGTGCCGATGTGCGCGGGTTTCAGCTCACGTATGTGGTTTAGGGGCAGGTAAGAAAACCTGTTCTCATTAGTTACCGATTTGGTCGCAACTGTCATTCCGACAGAGCGAAGCGACGAGGAATCTCTCCTTGGCGAACCCGAGATTCCTCTTCCCTCTGGTCATGGCGCCTTGCGCCCGTTGCACGATCGGAATGACAATTCGTGAACTACTGGTTCTACCTTCCTCTGTTGCCCCCCCTGGCATCCTCTGGAATTCTGAAGAACCACGTGTGTTTCGTATTGTAGCGGCTTCAGTTTATCATTATCTGATTTTGGGGGTGATCAATGAAGCCAATTGCGCAAAGCTCCATATCTACGATGGCGCATGAGGACAGACCGTCGACCATGACGCCTTGGCTGTGGATCGGCGCGGCTCTACTCGCCCAGACGGGCTGGGGCATTTATCCGGCGCTGGGCCGCTACATGCAGACGGTCAGTGGCCTGCCGTCCATGAGTATTCTAGTGATCGGCGGCCTGCCAATGGTGCTGCTGATGCTGATCTACGTGTTGCCCAAATATGGTGCGTCGATTTTCCGTTCGCGTACAGTCTGGATGTTGGCAGTGGTCGTGGCGGCACGATCCACCACCGATCTGCTGGCCATGCGCTTCACAATGGCCATCTACGTGCAGTTGATCACGTTGATGACGCCATTTTTGGTGGTGGCCCTGAGCCTTCTTTTCTTGCATGAGGCTGTACCGCCGCCCTATACGGGTCGCGCCATATCTCTTATGTTTTTTGGCGCGCTGCTGATGTTGAGTAGCGAAATCAGCAGTTCGGGCATCCGCTTCAACCTTGTGCCAGGCGACTGGGTCGGCATTTCACTGGCACTTGCAAGCAGTTTCATGCTGGCGCTCTACATGTTGCTCATCCGCCGGACCGCCAAGCTTGCAGTGCCCGGCCAGGTGATCCTGATCTTCCAGATCACCGTTGTCGTAGCCGTCTCGCTGCCCATCAGCCTCTTGCTCGGCGAGGACTGGTCCCAGTGGACACAGATCGGAGCAACAGACTGGCTGGTGGTGATCGCGTACATCCTTGTAGTCATGATCGGGGCCAATGGTCTCCAGATTGCATCATTGCGTCAGTTGGGCGCGCCGTTTGTCAGCAGCTTGATGGCGTGGCGCCTGGTGAGTGCACTTTTGTTTGCAGGGCTGTTGCTGGGCGAATGGCTCACCTCTCCTGTGCAAATGCTCGGCATGGTCGTTGTCATGGTCACCATCACCTGGTACCTGTGGCGGCAGCGAGAAATACAAAAAGAGCGGCTCAAGTAGCCAGTGTTGCAAAATTTATAGAATAACCATGTTAAACTGGGTATTGAAATTGCTCATAAACACTGCTATACTTTTCGAAGTAGATGTGGGAAACAGCGGTGGGAGAATTGCTCCCGCCATTTTTTTATCATCTATGCGCTATGCGTGAATAAATGCACGAATGCGAGTGAAGAGAGAGTCAATCTTGGCAGGAACGCACATCGACGCGCCGAATGCAATTCCGGTTATTGATTACGAAGGAAGTCAATACCAGACTGATTTCTGGGATGGGCGAGGTCGCGACTATGAAGACGCAACCGAGAGAATTGCGCTGAAGCGGCTCCTGCCGCCTAAGGGGCCACGAATCGCGGAAATCGGCGCTGGCTTTGGACGGCTGGCAAATCTATATCTCGGCTACGAACAGGTTATTCTGTTCGATTACAGTCGCACTCTACTGCGTGATGCCGTCCAACGTTGGGGGCACGATTCCAGATTCGTCTTTGTTGCCGGCAACATCTATGAATTGCCCTTGGCCAGTGGCGTCTTAGACACATTGGTCATGGTTCGTGTGATGCACCACCTTGCCGAAGTCAATGTTGCGTTGAATCAGCTGCAACGTTCGCTTCATTCTCACGGTGTTGCTGTGTTGGAATACGCAAACAAGCGCAATCTCAAGGCTGTGCTGCGCTGGATGACCAAGCGGCAGAATTGGTCGCCGATTGATCAAGAACCTGTTGAATTTGTGGAACTTAACTTTGACTTTCATCCATCCTGGATGGAGGCGCAGCTCAGTTCCACGGGATTCGATGTGAAGCGCCAGTATGGGGTTTCACATTTTCGTATGCCTGTACTGAAGAGCGCACTTTCAGCAGACAAGTTGGCTCGTGCAGATAGCTTGCTCTTCAATCTGGGTGGTCGCTATCCACTCGCGCCCAGCGTATTCCTGAAAGCCGAAGTTGCAGGTGTGCGCCAGCGTGCTGATGTGGGTTTCGGCCCAGGCGAGGTGGCGTCATTGTTCCGCTGTCCAAGTTGCGAAACCGATGGATTGGAACATATCGACGAAAATGTCGTTTCCTGTCCGGAGTGTAATCACTATTATGGGCGCAAACACGGCGTCTGGGATTTTAAGGAAGCTGTACGTTAGTTGGCATCAGGTTGATTTTTATTATTAATTATCATCCGTTCTTTGAATTCGTTCAGAAGAAGGTCTACATAATATGACAAAAAAAGCACAATTAGAGACACTGGAACTGAAGGAAGAGGAGCTTGAGAGCAAGCCCCTCGCAAACGGTGTTGCACAGAGCAATGGCGTCAACAAGGTAGTCACTGAGGATGGGGAAGAGGACGAAGAGGGCGAAAAGAAGGAGCTGTTGAGCCCTGAAGAAGCCCTTGAGTTTCTCTTGACCTTGGGTAAGAAGCAGGGGTTTGTCAGCTACGATGATGTGTTGAAGGTCATGCCCGAAGCTGAAAGCAACATGGATCAGCTCGAAGACGCCTTTTCCATTCTGTTTGATCAGGGCATCCAAGTTGGTCAGACGAAAGACAACGAGAGCGAGAAGAGTAGTAGGACCGACAAAGACAATGCCGAACCAGACGCTTTTGATCTGAGCCAGATTGAAATCGATGATTCGATCAGTCTCTATCTCAAAGAAATCGGCCGCGTGCCGCTGCTCACGGCTGCGGAAGAGGTCTCTCTGGCCAAGCGCATGGAAAGAGGTCGAGATTCTCGTGAAGTCTTGTCCGATGGCATGGATGACTGGGAAGAGCGAGAACGGCTGCTCTGGTATGTCCGTGACGGACAGTCGGCCCAAGAGCATCTGATTAAAGCCAACAGCCGTTTGGTGGTCAGTGTTGCTAAAAAATATGTGGGACGGGGCGTTCCCTTTCTCGATCTTATCCAGGAGGGCAACATCGGCCTGATCCGAGCAGTCAAAAAGTTTGACTATCGACGTGGATACAAGTTCAGCACTTACGCTACCTGGTGGATTCGCCAGGCGGTCACGCGTGCAATCGCTGACCAGGGGCGTACCATTCGTGTACCGGTCCACATGTATGAGCAGATCAACCGGCTGACGCGTACCAGTCGCCAGCTTGTTCAGGAGTTGGGTCGCGATCCGACAACTGAGGAGATTGCCGAGGAACTCGGGGTCACGCCACGCAAGGTAGAGCATATCATGCGTGTGAGTCAGCGACCATTGAGCTTGGAAATGCCTGTGGGCGAAGAGGAAGACAGCTATCTGGGCGATTTCATCGAAGATGAAGACGCAGACAGTCCCAGCGAGGCTGCCGGGCAGCAGTTGCTGCGCGAAGTCATTGATGAGATTTTCCAGAGCCTGACCCCGCGAGAGGTTCGTATTCTTCAATTGCGCTTCGGGCTGGTTGATGGGTACTGCTACACGCTTGAAGAGGTGGGCAAAAAGTTCGGTGTAACACGTGAGCGCATCCGCCAGATTGAGGCCCAGGCGCTCAGCCGTTTGCGACATCCTAGTCGCAGTCGCAAGTTGCGCGACTATCTGTAAGCCTTTCCGACTATAGCCGCTCTCTGTTGAGAGTGTTTCACGTGAAACAAAATGCCCGACGCTATGACAAGCGTCGGGCATTTTTGTTTTGCGCTGCGGCGGGAACAGAACTGTCGATGGGGGCGTTTCATCAAGAGTGACTAGTAAACCCCGGTGGAAATTCTCTTGCAGATTCTAAAAGTGGTAGAAGGGCCGGATTTCTGTCGTGATATTCACGCCAAACTGAATTAGCCCTTTAATAACTCCTGCAATCTCTGGCGAGTTGCGCCGGGATCGGCCTTGCCCTTGGTCTCGCGCATGACCTGACCCATGAAGAAGCCGAAGAGCTTGTCTTCGCCTCCCCGATAGCGTTCCAACTCATCCTGGTTGGCATCAAACACGCCGTTGATGGCATCGTCAATCACGGAGGTGTCGCTGACCATAGCGAGCCCTTCTCGGTCAATGATGACGTCGGGATTGTCACCGGTGACGTACATGATATCCAGCACTTTTTTGCCGGTGTTCGGGTTCACGACTCTGCTGTCCACCAGTGTGAGCAATGCGGCAAGCTGTTTTGGCTGAATCTTGAGGTCGGCGATCTGGCGCAGGTCTTGACCTTCTCCATCGGCGTAGAGCAAGCGGAACAGCTGGCCCGTAATCCAGTTGGCCACCTGTTGCGGTTTGCCGTCTTGCTTGGTCGGTTCGGCGAGATAGGCCGCAACTGTCTCTTCGAAGAAGTCGCTCACCAGTCGCTCTCCGGCCAGAACGCCCGCATCGACATGGCGTACGCCCCAGGCTTCTTCATAGCGCTTCTGTTTCGCATCCGGCAGCTCGGGTAGTGTGGCCTCAATTCTAGCCACCCAAGCGCGGTCGACGGCAATGGGCGGCAGGTCCGGCTCCGGGAAGTAGCGATAGTCGTGGGAGTCTTCTTTGCTGCGCTGGAGTACAGTGCACTGGCGCTGCTCATCCCAGCCCATGTTGACCTGCTCGACCGTGCCGCCGGACTCCAGGACCTCGATCTGGCGCTCCATTTCGTAGGCGATGGCATTGCGAACGGAGCGAAAGCTGTTGAGATTCTTGACCTCGACTTTGGTGCCGTACTCGCTCCGCTCTCTTTGCTCGAGTGTGCGCACGCTAATATTGGGTTCGCAGCGCAGCGCACCTTTTTCCATGTCGCCGCTATTGACGCCCAGGTGACGCAAAATCGTGCGCAACTTGTTCAAGTAGGCGTAGGCTTCATCGGGGCTGTTGATATCTGCTTCACTCACGATTTCCATGAGCGGCACGCCGGCGCGGTTTAGGTCTACGTAGGAATAGGCCCCTTTGTGAACTGTGCGGCCTGTGTCTTCCTCCAGATGTGCACGCCGGATGCCGATGCGCTTGATTTCGCCATCGGGCAGTTCGACTTCCAGCCAGCCATAGACGCAGGAGGGATATTCGAACTGGGAGATCTGGTAGCCTTTGGGGAGATCGGGGTAGGAGTAGTTTTTGCGTGCAAAGATGGCTCGATCTGCGATTTCACACTGGAGCGCTAATCCGGTCTTCATGGTTGCCTCCAGCGCCGCCCGATTGATCACCGGCAATGCGCCCGGCATGCCCAGGCAGACTGGACAGACACGCGTGTTGGGCGGCGAGCCGGCATAGTCTGTGGCGCAAGTGCAGAACATCTTTGATCGTGTTAAGACTTGAGCATGGACTTCCATGCCGACGACGACTTCGTACTTTTCAGACAATGTCGAACTCATGTGGTGTCCCTAATGGAATGGTATGGATGGATTCTGGCCGGCGGCGCATTCTCCCAACGAACAGGGCGCATGTTTACAGTCGGTTTTCCAAGTACGCATGTGGCCCGGACGAATCGGGCGACAATAAGTAGATAGCAGCGACCAATGTTACAATGGCATTTCATGTTAATAGCCGAGTGGATGATACCAGAACGCCAATTGAAGCGCAAAGAGATCAGGGGATTCATTGCCTTGCTGTTGCTTGTAGTTGCTGCTCTCCTAGCTGGATGCTTCAGAGGGAATAAGGACGCAGCCGAGACAGCTACGCCAGTCGCTACCGTGGTCTCAATCGAGGCGGAATCAGAATTGAGCCCTACGCTGCAACCAGTGCTTGTCCCTACTTGGACAAGCACGCCCGAGCCTTCGTTGGTTCAGTCGCAAGAATCAAAATCATCACCCACTTTGCCGCCCACTCCGTCGCCAACGCCGCTGCCCACCATTCCGCCAACGCCAAGCCCCGCTGCCGCACCTGTCCAACAGCTTGCCGCCGGGAAAGAGTATCTCCGCTTGCAGGAATACTCATTGGCGCGACAGGCATTAACGGGTTTGGCAACATCCCTAGATGTGGAACAGGCAACGCGCCTGGAAGCACTCTTTACACTGGCTCGTGTAGAGTTTGATGATCCCAGTTCCGTGGCAGCTCTCGACGCGGTTGACCGCCTTCTAGCCGAACGAGACACGATCAACGTCGCTGGAGTATCTGATAGATCCCTCAGCGAAATCATCGCCAAGGGTCATTTCCTGCGTGGCGAGATCCTTTCCAGCATTGGGCTGTACAGTGAAGCTATCGCAGAGTATTGGCTCTTTCTCGAGACCTACCCGCAATTGGGTGAGATTACGCAGTTAAGAATCGCCGACACCTACGAGGCCCTGGGCGATCTGGATGCCGCTGCCGCTGCCTATCGCCGTGCTGCCGACGCCATTCTCGGCGGCAATGGACTCCAGAATAGAGATGATACAGTCGCGTACGTGCTTGCGCTGGAGTCTCTTGCCCAGGCAGACAGCGGCGTTGGGCGATATCAGGAAGCGGTGTCGGCCTACGACCAAATTCTTGCGGTGGCCGAGAGCCCCTACTACCGTGCCGATATCCAATTTCGCGCCGGCCAAGCTTTAGCCGCAGCGGGCGATGTTCCCAGGGCTGTTGAGCGCTGGACCGCCGCGACTCAGGAGGATCAAACCAGCGGGGCAGCCTATAGCGCTCTGATTGAGCTGGTCAATCGAGATGTAGGCTTTGATCTGTATCAGCGTGGCGTCATCGATCTGTACGCTGAGGCGTGGATCCCCGCCATTAGCGCCTTCGAGTCGTTTCTGGAGGCCACGTCAGCGACAGATGTTAGGTTCCCGCCGGCATTGCTGGGCGCCGGCCAGGCATATGCCGCCACGGGCGCCTACGCAGATGCCATCTCCTACTTTGATCGCGTCATTAGCGCCTATCCAGAGTGCGAGTGTGCAGGGGAGGCATGGCTGGAGAAGGCTGCCGCGGAGAGCGCCTTGGGCGATGATATTGCTGCACACCGGACCTATCGTACGTTCTCTAGGGAGCAGGGAGGTAACGCATTGGCGCCAGAGGCGCTATGGCGTAGCGCACTCCTGGCGCTGAACAGCGGAAAAGAGGTAGAAGCAGGCCTTGACTTTCTGACATTGGCAGATGCCTTCCCTGAGAGCGAGCGAGCACCCGCATCACTCTATACCGTTGGTATTGGGGCATACCAAAAAGGTCTCTACGGCCAATCTGCGGATACATTTGGCCGACTTCAGCGAGATTATCCCGATTATCGCTGGGATGCCGTTGGATTCTGGCTAGGTCGCGCACAGCACGCCAATGGCATGCCAAATGCAGGAAATGAAACCTGGCAAAAGCTCGTAGATCGTGCGCCGGACATCTACCATGGCGTTCTTGCCGGATACGGTCTTCGGGACCCATCAATGACGCAAGGCAACGCGATTGATGAAATTTCGTTGATGATCACCGGAGCAGCACCATCGGACGGCGATGACGGTAGCCAAGCTTTTGCTGAGCAATGGTTGGCTGGATGGGTCGATGGAATCAGTGCAGGAGGGAATCCCTCACTCTTACCGTCGATTCTGATTACCGATACCCAGCTGATCGCTGGCCAGGTTCTTCTCGATGTCGGCCAACGCGCCGATGGACTCAGCCAGTTGACACGAGTCTACCGGCGCTATCGGGACAATCCAGCCGAACTTTACCCCTTGATGCTCGAGTTTGAACGCCTGGGCGCCCACGGACTCGCCATTTCAGCCGCAACCTACCTGATGCAGTTAAGCCCGGAACGCCTGGTCGAAGAGACACCGCTTTTCCTACAGCGTATCGCTTTCCCACGCCACTTTGAAGAGTTAGTGGTACGGGAAGCATTGAACAATAACCTAGATCCTAACCTCTTTTTCAGCCTGATCCGTCAAGAGAGTCTTTTCGAAGAGGGCGCTCGTTCCAGTGCCGCAGCACAGGGCCTGGCCCAGATTATCCCGGATACGGGTTCATGGATTGCCACTCGATTAGGGTATCCCAACTATACTAATGACCTGGTCTACCGACCTGACGTCAATCTGAAATTCGGCGCCTACTACCTGGCCTGGGCTCGTGACTATTTGAATGGCAGCCTGACCTCAGCGCTGGCGGGGTACAATGCAGGTCCTGGCAATGCCGAGCGCTGGCGCCAAGCCTCTGGTGATGATGACGCTCTCTTCGTTGAACTGTTCGATTACAATGAACCTCGGGTCTATATTCACGCCATCCTGTCCAATCTGTACCACTACTCACGACTCTATGGCGCTCCTTGAGTATTGAGTACAGTTGGGCGTGAATACACCGGACTTCAATAGACCCCTGTTCGATTCCTCAGTCACTCAGTCCACAGTCACCCAGACCATGCTGTGCCTCCAACAACTTTTTCCAAGCTCTTCAACAATACCTTTCACGTCGCTGCCACATGACCCATAAACGTGAATTGATGGCTCGCGCGCACTGATGTATAGTTGATCTCAATAGAAAACCAACACACAATTTTAAGAACATGTGTTCTTTTTGTGAACAGATTCCCAGCACCGAGGCATAGGTCTAACAGGTCATATGGCGGCAAACACATCTTCGATATCTGGGGCCAAGCCACGCCGCCCGATGGCGACGACGGCCGGCTATTACGCAGCATTTATTGCACTCGGCATGGTTGCAGCGTCTCTGGGTCCAACGTTGCCTTGGCTAGCCGACAACACGAAGACACAATTGGGGCAGATCAGCCTGCTCTTCACGGCCCGATCGGTCGGGTATTTCGTTGGCTCACTCATGGGCGGCCGGCTCTATGATCGCGTGCCCGGCCACCTATTGTTTGCGGTTATGCTGGTCGCGATGGCCGGGTGCATGGCGGTGATTCCCCTGACAGCCATCTTCTGGCTGTTGGTCGCAATTCTCCTTCTGCTCGGCATCGGCGAAGCCTATGTAGACGTGGGTGGCAACGCCTTGCTGGTCTGGGTCCACGGTCGCGACGTCGGGCCCTATATGAATGCGCTACACTTTTTCTTCGGCGTAGGCGCTTTCCTTTCGCCGATCATCATCGCCTGGGTCATCGCCTCGACAGACGGCATTACCTGGGCCTACTGGCTCCTGGCGCTTCTGATCCTGCCGGTAGCGCTCTACATGTCACAACTGGCCAGCCCCGCTGCACCGGCCAAAATCGTTGATGGAATCAAGATACAGGTCAACTACGTTCTGGTGGGGCTATCTGCACTCTTCATGTCCCTGGTCGTGGGGGCAGAAGTGAGCTTTGGCGGCTGGATCTACACCTATGCCGTGGCGCTAGACCTGGCCTCTGTTGAAAATGCCGCCTATTTGACCTCGGCCTTTTGGGGTGCGCTAACGCTGGGGCGATTGATCGGTATCCCCATCGCAGCCCGGTTTCGCCCGCGTACCATTCTGCTTTTTGACCTGCTGGGCTGCATTGCAAGCGTGACAGTCATTTTGGTATTCTCCGCCTCAACCACAATGGTCTGGATCGGGGCGGCAGGGCTCGGCTTCTCCATGGCCTCAATTTTCCCGACTGTGCTCTCTTGGGCCGAGCGGCGCATGACCATGAGCGGATTCGTCACAAGCTGGTTCCTGGTCGGCGCAAGCGTCGGCGCCATGACCCTACCCTGGATTATCGGCCAACTTTTTGAAACCGTCGGCCCACAGGTCACCATGATGTTGATCTTGGCCGATCTTTTGGCTGCGCTGGCAGTCTTTGGCGTCCTGATGGCTTATGGCGGTGAGCCAAGGGCGATTGAAGTGTAAACAACTTTGGAAAGGAGAATCACGATGCATTTTGTATTGATTCATGGGGCCTGGCACGGTGGCTGGGCCTGGGATGGCGTGATCGCTGAACTAGAAAAGGCCGGCCACACGGCAGAAGCCCCCACCATGCCGGGCCACAGCCCAGGTGATGACCGCGCGGGCATCGCAGTTGAGCGACTATGCCGACGCCATTGTTGGCATCTTGGAAGCTCAAGCGGAACCGGTCGTGTTGGTGGGCCATTCCAGCGGCGGCTATATGATTCAAGCGTCTGCCCCGAAGGCGGCAGACAAGATTGCCCATATGGTCTTCCTCAACGCCTTCATCCTGCCAAATGGTAAGAGCCAGTTCGATCTCGTTCCGCCTGAGGCTGCTCAGGGTATGACAGCCGCAGCCCAGGCATCGCCTGACCTTTGTGTGCCCGTCATCGAGGATTTCGTGCGCAACGCACTCATGAATGGCGAGTCGACTGAAGACCAGGACGCACTGATTGAGCGCCTGCTGCCTCAGCCGCTGTCCCTCTTCACCGATCCGGCTGCTGTTGCCTCGGGCATCCTTCAGGCCGTGGAGTAGCCCGCAAATCTTATGCTCAAAATACACGTTTCCGATACGTACGAAACCATGAGTCGAGCGGCCGCCGAATGTGTCATTGAGGCCGTCGCTGCCAAGCCTGCCGCGTCCATCGTGCTGCCGACCGGCAATTCGCCGCTCGGCCTCTATGCAGAGCTTGTTGCCGGATATCGACGCGGTGAATTCGATCCGGCTCGTCTGCGGATATTCCAGCTTGATGCCTATCTCGGTGTAGCGCCAGACGATCCTCGCTCGGTCTATTCGCGACTGGAGCGGGATGTATTGATTCCGCTTGACATTGCTCCGGCGCGCGTCGTTCGTCTGCCGGGCGACACCGATGATCCGGGGGCTGCGTGCCGCGCCTACGATGACGCAGTCGCCGCATCGGGCGGGTACGACATCTCTGTGCTTGGTATCGGTCCCAATGGTCATCTCGGGTTCAACGATCCGCCGGCAGATCCGACTTCGTCGACCCGTGTGGTAGAACTGGCCGAAGCAAGCATTGTCGCAGCTGCGGCCAAGCTCGGCGGTCGTGACCGGGTGCCTCGTCGCGCCTTGACGGCAGGCATGGCTCCGCTGTTGGCGGCCGGACAGACCCTGCTGCTAGTTTCCGGGGAGTCCAAGCGCGACATTCTGCAACGGTCGCTCCAAGGCCCGATTTCGCCAGACGTGCCGGCCTCGTTTCTACAACGATCATCAAATGTGACGGTTTTTGCGGACCGGGCTGCTTGGCCGTTTGATCAGTAGGCTATACTAATTGTCCGGGCAACGATCATGTACCGAAGGGGCGCCCCTTGTGACCGCCTGCTGTGGTCGCAAGGGTTGCCCCCGCGAAGTCATGGTTCGTGAATCGGCAAATGGCGACGAGCGAAAATGCCAATCCATCGAGTCTGAAAAATGAGAAAAGCATTGACACGGGAAATTCAGCGTGCTACCATGCAATCATCATGAATAAGCAGCCAACGCTCTATCTTGCCCACACGACATTCACCATTATGCAACCGACTGGTTGCGTGATGAGCGGCCGCGTGGCTGGAGAAGAGGGCGGGGGATAAGCCGACATAGCTTGTTCTCGATAGGTCTGGTCTCCAGGACGCGGTGAATTTTCACCGTGTTTTTTTTATTTCCTGAACGAAGCAGGTGCAGATGATGAAGATGGACAAGAGTCAACAGAGTTGCGACCCAATCGTCAAGGTCAACGGCCTGGCAAAATCGTTCACACTCAAACAGAAGGAACCGGGTCTGCGCGGCAGCATTCGTTCGCTGTGGAAACCGAAGACAGTCACCGTCCCCGCGGTCTCCGATATATCGTTCCAGCTTCAAAAGGGCGAAATGTTGGGCTTTATCGGACCCAACGGCGCAGGGAAATCGACCACCATCAAAATGCTCACCGGCATCCTCTATCCCAGCGCGGGGCAGGCCAGCGTGCTCAGCTACACGCCCTGGCAAGATCGGCGCAAGCTGGGCTATCACATCGGCACCGTCTTTGGCCAGAAGCCTCAGCTCTGGTATCACCTGCCGCCCGAGGACACGTTTCGCCTCTTTGCCCACATCTATGAACTGGACATGACCGCATATCGGCAGCGACGCGGCTTTCTGGTTGATTCTTTCCAGATCGGCGATCTGTTGCAGACGCCGGTGCGCAAGTTGAGCCTGGGCCAACGCATGAAATGTGAGATCGCTGCGTCGCTGCTGCACTCGCCACAGGTCGTCTTTCTGGACGAGCCGACCATCGGCCTTGACGTGGTGGCCAAGCAACAGATTCGCGACGCCATTCGTACGCTCAATGAAGAGGGCGAAACAACCATCTTCCTGACCAGCCACGATGCAGGTGACATCGAGAATCTGTGCCGGCGCGTCATCGTCGTCAACCACGGCAAGATCATTTTCGACGATCGCACGTCGGTGCTCAAGCGCCAGTATTTGCGTCGCAAGGTGATCGACGTTCGTTTCGGCGAGTCGCTGACCGAGCCCTTCGCCTTGCCCGGCGTGACCACGCTCAAGCAGGGCGCCTATGGCCTCAAGCTGGAGTTCGACAGTCGCAAGACGCCGGTGGACAAGGTGGTGCAGCAGGTCATGATCACTGGGCCCTGCAACGACATCAACATCGCCGACCCGCCTATGGAGGAGATCATCCGCGAGATCTATGCGGCGTAGATGGATGGAACAAGGCTCAGGCGGATTGGGCGAAAGGAGCCGGATACTAATGCACCGTTAAGGAGGGTTTTGTCATTACGAGCGAAGCGAGAAATCTCGCGCTGGCATCGCTGAGATTCCTCTTCGCTGCGCTCATCGGAATAACAATTTCCTGGTTAACAAAGCACTAGGTCCTGTTGACAAATGGTTTGCAGCAACGGCTGAAGCCGGCTGCTAGCAATGTGAAGCCGCCTCAGCGGCTAAATCTCAGCGCCTGAGGGCGCTTCTCATTGTTAGCAGCGGGATTTATCCCCGCGAAAATTCGGGAAATCACTATGAATCAGAGCATCCGTCTGACCACAGCAAAATACCGCGCAATCACCGCGACGAACTTCCAGAATCAGCTGGCCTACGTCTGGGATGCAGTGGGGCGCGCAGTCTTCATCATCCTGATCATGTTCATCTTCGTCCAACTCTGGACGGCAGTCTATGAGTCGCAGGGGGCCGTGGAGATTGCCGGACTAACACTCTCGGCCACCATCTGGTACTTTCTGATTGCCGAGATGATTGAGTTGGGCAAATTTCGCCACGATCAGCTTATTTCCCAAGAGGTGAAGGACGGCTCTATCGCCTACACGTTGATCCGGCCATACAACTATCTGATCTATCACTTCTTCAACGGCATGGGTGAGACGGTGATCCGCATGGCGCTGGTCTTTCTGCTGGGGTTGCCGGTTGTGCTCTTTTACGCCGGCATGCCCGATTTCGAGTTGCGTCATGTGCCGGCCGTGTTGCTGGTTCTCTTCTTCGCCCTTGTTCTTGACTTCGCCATGGCCAGCAGTATTGGTCTGCTGGCCTTTGTGACCGAAGACACAGCTTCATTTCGGCTCATCTATCAGAAACTGATCTTCATACTGGGCGGGTTGCTGATCCCTCTCGATTTCTTGCCGGAGAGGTTGCAGATCGTGGCGCGATTATTGCCCTTCAGCCTGACCACCTATGCCCCGGCAAAGCTCTTCGTGGCTTTCGACAGAGTCCAGTTTCTTCAGATCGTGGCCGCCCAGCTGATCTGGATCGTTCTGCTGAGCGGCTGGCTGGCGCTGCAATATCGCTGGGCGGTTCGTCGCCTGTCGGTCAACGGCGGATAGGAGAAATCATGAATCGCATCAAGGCCGAACTATCATTTCTACGCCAACTAATGGCCGTCAACCTGGCATCGGCCATGGAGTACCGGGCCAGCTTCGTGACGCAGATCGTCTTCATGTTCATCAACGGCGGCATCTACTTCGTCTTTTGGCTGATCTTCTTCCAGCAGTTTGGCGATGTGCGCGGCTACGATATCGGCGATATCTATCTGCTCTTCGCCGTTGTCACCTTCAGCTACGGCATTGGTCATCTGTTTGCGGGTAATTCCGGGGCCGATCTGGCCTATCTGATCGCTCAGGGCAGGCTGGACTACTACCTGGTCTTTCCGCGTGTGTTGATCACACACGTGATCTTCTCGCGCATGAGTGTCTCGGCAATCGGGGATGTGGGCTTTGGGCTGACGGCCTACCTACTCGCCGGTCTGTTCCACCCCATCGACATCCTGCTCTTCTTTGCCGTGAGCGTTCCGGCCGCACTGATCTTTGTCGGCTTTGCCGTGATTGCGGGCTCGCTGGCTTTTTTCATGGGCAACGCCCAATATGCCAGCCAACAGATGACCAACGGCCTTCTGACCTTTGCGCTCTACCCGCATACGCTCTTCTCCGGCATGACACGCTTCATGCTCTACACTATCATTCCGGCCGCATTCATCGGCGCGGTGCCGGTCGAGATCGTGAAAGGGCATGACCGCATGCTTCTGTTGTTGCTGGTGGCTGCGGCGGCCGTGATCTGGACTGTTGCGGTTGCGGTCTTCTATGTGGGGCTGCGACGCTACGAATCCGGAAGCGCCATTAACGTGAACGTCTGATTCAGGTTCTGTTCACAATTGGCTTGCAGCAACGGCTTCAGCCGTTGCTGCAAGCGAGAAGCGCCCTCAGACGCTGAGATTTCGCCCCGGGCCTCTTTGGGGGCCGGAGACAGACTACCCGTTTACAGTAGTTCACGAATTGTCATTCCGATGACCGGAGGGAAGAGGAATCTCGGGTTCGCCAAGGAAAGATTCCTCGTCGCTTCGCTCTGTCGGAATGACAGTTGCGACCAAATCGGTAACTACTGGTTTAGCGGTATTCACAGCTGACCACATGTTCACATCGTTGTGTCAGGCCGGTTCAGAGGGAGGCTTGCTCGAAGCGCCCGGCAGCGTGATGGTGAAAACTGTGGCCGTGCCGGGCTCGCTCTTGACAATGATGCGGCCGTCGTGAGCCTCGACAATCGACTTGGCGATGGGCAGTCCCAGGCCGGATTCGCCATTTTCCTGGCGCGAGGAGTCTGCGCGATAGAAGCGTTCGAAGATGTTGGGCAGGTCTTGCGGATCGATGCCTGCTCCGTCGTCAGAAACTTGCAACTCGACCGAACTACCTGATTGAAACGCCGTTAATTGAATGTGCCCGCCTTCCGGCGTGTAACGCAGTGCGTTGCTGATCAGATTGTCAAGTACCTGGGCCATACGCTCCGGATCGACGGAAACTGGCGGCAGATCATTGGACGCGTCAGCAACGAGCGAGACACCTTGTTCCTGAGCGTGGATCTGATGGGCCCTGGCCGCCCGCTCGAAAATATCCATCACCGCCGTTGGCTGTAGATTCAACGAAAGCTCGCCGGCATCAGCCAGCGAGAGTGTACGTAGATCATCGATCAGGTGTTGCAGTTGTTGGGCCTCGCCGTGGATCACATCATACATCTGCTCGGAACCGCGCAGCTTGCCTTCGCTCAATGCCTCTGTGTAGCCGAGTATCACGCTCAAGGGCGTGCGCAGATCATGGGCGATGTCGGCGGTCATTTGGCGGCGCAGTCGGGTCGATCGGGCAAGATCTGCACTCATCCGGTTGAACGAACGGCCCAGTTCGCCGATTTCATCCTTGCCGCCTGCGCTGACCTGATGGCCCAATTCGCCGTCAGCCACACGATGGGTGGCGTCGGTCAATTCATGGATCGGGCGCGTGATGGTTCGGGCCAACAAGACGCCGATCAACAGGGCGATAAACGTCGCCCCAAATGCGCCAAATACGATGGCGCTCCGCACACGGTTAATAAAGAGTTCTGCGGGATTGTTGGTTGGCAAAGGAGGACGTCGTTCGAAAAACAATGCGCCGACAACGGCATCGTCGATGATGATCGGAGCCGCTTTGTCTAACTCTTGCTGCGCCAGCGGCTGTCCAAGCATATCACGACGTCCGCTACTGATGACGACGCCGTTCTGATCGACAAGAATGCCCTGAGAAATACTCCCGAATGGTCCCTGCTCAGGACCTCTACGTTCACGGCGCGCCCAACGCTCGACGCCATCCCAGCCCTCATGCTCATCGTAGTAGTCAGCATAGAGACCAAGAATGATCGCCTGGTTGCGATCGAGCACAAACGTGTCGAATGCAGCTTCGGTGCGGCGGCCCACGAAGGCTGCAACCAGGAATGCGCCGGTCAGACCGACGACCAAGAAGGCTAGCGTGAGCTTGAGCGTCAGTGATCGCATGATGGCTAGGCTCGCTCTCCCGCAAACCGGTAGCCGACACCATAGACTGTCTGAATGTACTGAGGCTTGCGTGGTTCGGGCTCGATCTTGGCGCGCAGGTTGCGGATGTGCACGTCGATGGTGCGCTCATAGCCGTCGTATGCATCTCCCTGGATCTGCTCAAGTAGGTCCAGGCGACTGAAGACGCGGCCAGGCTCGGTCAAGAAGGCTGCAAGCAGTTCAAACTCGGAGGGCGTCAGATCGACATCTTGAGACTTGACGCTGACCGCCCGCGTCGAACGGTCCAATTCAATGTCGGCAGCACGCAGCAGGGGCTGCGCCGTTTGCTGCTTGGCTGAACGTCGCAACACAGCACGCACGCGAGCCGTCAGCTCGCGCAGGCTGAAGGGCTTGGTCACGTAGTCATCCGCGCCCAGTTCGAGTCCCAGTACCTTGTCGCCCTCTTCCAGCTTGGCCGTCAGAATGATGATGGGCGTCTCGGCCTCCTTGCTGTAGGCGCGCATGAAGTCGTACCCACCCATCTCGGGCATCATCAGGTCGAGAAGAATGAGGTCCGGCTTGCTCTCGCGGGCAACAAAGAGTGCCTCTCGACCGTCACCGGCCTTGGCCACCCTGAATCCTTCTTCCTCAAGGTAGAGCTGAACCATGGTGCGCAGCTCTCGTTTGTCGTCGACTACCAATATTGTCTTTGCCATTTCTTTCCGTATCTCAAGGTCAATCTAAAGCTGCCGGCATGCAGAAACAATCTTCGTGGCGAGCACGTGCTGGCTCAGCGGTGAGCGGGCTTTCCCATTAGCTGAACTGATTGCGCTGAGCCGACACATGCCCCAACCGGTTCGTCCACTGCGTTCGCACATGACCAAATCGTTCAACGATCATAGCACAGACCGGACCCCTGAACAGGAATCCGGTCTGTCGTGTCTAGCTCACGCTATCATAACCATCCGATGGGGGTCTACGCCCGTGAACCTTGGACCGGCGTGCTGGGCGCAGAACTCTCGCCGTTACCGCGGTCGAATCGGTTTCCACGCTCGGAGTCTTCACCGCGTTCGAATCCGCCCGGGCCCATGTCGTGACCACCGCGGCCACCATGCCCACCGCGACCAGGGAAGAACCCGCCGCGTCCGCCGAACCCTTCGCCATCTGATAGGGCATCAGCCTGTGCTTGGGTGATGACACCATCTGCGACTGCCTGGGTAATGGCCTCGTTATGAGCATTCTGCATGGCTTCCTGGATTGCTTCTCGATCCAGCCCTTGCTCTGCCAACAGATCCTTGATGCTCACGCCTTCCTCGCGGGCCGCCTGCAACTCGTCCATAGTCAGGCCCAGCACTTCTTCCATGATAGCTTCATGGTCGATGTACTCGCGCAGGGCATGTCCGGCCTGCATCAGATCAGCCTCTTCCGCGGTCAGATTTCCGTCGGCAATAGCCTGGTCGATCCCGGCCTGGCGAGCCTCTTCCTGAGCGGCCTGTAGGTCCTCGACTGAGATACCAAGTTCAGCCGCTAGTAGCGCCTCGTGATCGACGCCACCCTTGTCAAAGCCGTCCCTACCGTGTCCGCCCATAATGGGCATCCGACCACCGGAATCTCCGGCTCGTTCAGCCATGCGGTCGGCCTGTTCCTGGGTGATGGCGCCGTCTTCAATGGCCTGAGCGATTGCCGCCTCTGCTACGACGGCCTGTGCAGCGTCCAGTTCATCGACGGAGATGCCAAGGGCATCAGCCAGATACTGGCTATGCTCGGCGCCCTTGTCGCCCCGTTCACCGAATCCACGCTCACCGCCTCTCTCTCCAGCATTGCCTCGGAAGCCGCTCCGCTCGCTTTGCGTATCAGGCGCCTCCGCATCCTGTGCGTTGACGATATTGGGCGTTAGCGTGAAGGCAGCCATGCCGGCGACAACCGCTGTTGCCGCCACACCGCCGATGATCAGGGATTTGAAACTCTTCTTGTCTTCCATCTTTATACGCTCCTTGGTTCACTCTCTTGAATGGTACAGACTCTTGCTCTGTACGGGTCAACGTCCGGTTGACCCTTCTTCCAGTGTTTGCCGGAAGTGATTCAAGAATAGCCAAGGATTGTTCAGAAAGTATGAAGGCATTATGCAGAAGCTCTTTAGATTGGCGACTGCGATGCTCGCCTTCGTTAGGGTCTCAACAATCCCTACTCACACCCAATCACCAGATCACGCGAGGTGTCGCACTGGTTGTTTTCGCCCAAGGCAATCACAGCGTTGATGCTGAGCAGCCGTTCGCTGGGTGGCAGCGTCGACACGTAGTTGTCACCATCGGTCACAAAGATGATGCTGCCGTTGACATAGCCGCCGCCCAGGTTTGTGCCGGTCTGCACGGAATTCTCGCCCCCGGCGCCGATGATTAGATCGCCGTTGAAGGTGAGGCCACCGCCATTATCAGAACCTGTGAACGTCTTGCCGCCATCGATACCGAGCATAAACGAGCCGCTCAGGTTGTTGTCACCAACGTTTTGGCCGCCTTGGATTGATCCGCCGGCCGCCGGAGAGATGATGACGTCGCCGTTCCACTCTCCCGATCCGTGGTTGGACGCGCCGGTGACAGTGCCGTTCTCGCCAACTTGAACAATCACATTGCCCGACCATTCGGCAGCGCCCAAGTTCGTCCCGCCCTGGATACTGACACCGTCGCCCACGCCGACGATCACATCGCTGCTGCGTCCCCCGTCTATCTCATTTGTGCCGCCGGTCAGTGTGACGTCATCGCCCACGCCGACGAGGACATTGCCTGCCCAGCCCTCGTCGCCGCTGTTCTCGCCTGCCTGCAAGATTGCGCCGGTCCCCGTCCCGACGAGAACGTCGCCGCTCCAGCCATCGGTGACCCGGTTGGAGCCACCGATCAAGGCGCTCTGCACCCCCTCGTCGACCAGCACGCTGCCGGCCCAGCTGTTCGCTCCATAGTGTGTGCCTGCGGTCAACTTATCGGCTCCAGGGCCACCCACCAGCACGTCGCCGCTCCAGCCTTCGTTGCCCTGAGTTGTGCTTCCCTGGAGAACATCATCGCCATCTTCGCCGACCAACACAGCTCCATTCCAGCCCTCGTTGCCTGAATAAACGCCACCCACAAGCCGGTCATTCTGATTGGCCCCGACAAGGACATCGCCGTTCCAGCCTTCGTTGCCCTGGGCCGAGCTGCCGTTGATGAGATCGTTGCCGTCACCGCCAACGGCCACAGCCCCATTCCAGCCCTCGTCGCCGGCATAGCTGCCGCCTTGCAGAATATCATTGCCGCTGTTGCCGAAGAGCAGATCGCCGCTCCAGCCGCCGTCACCGCTGCTGTTGCCGCCCGTCACTTGGTCGTCATCAAGGCCTGCAATGACAGCAGCCCCTCGCCAGCTCTCATCGCCTGAATAGCGTCCTGCCGCTAGCAGATCATTGCCACTGCCGCCAAAGATGAGATCGCCATTCCAGGCTGTTGCGCCGGTGGATGTGCCTGCGGTCACCATGTCGTCGCCGCTGCCCGCGATGACCAGATCGCCGTTCCAGAGTGCCTCGCCACCGGCATCTCCGGTGAAGATCGAATCATCGCCTGGCTCACCGTCATACGTCTCAAAGAGTCGCTCCGGGTCGATGGTGGCCGTCGGATCAGATACGCCGATCAGACCCAACAGTACGGGCAAAAACTGCACGAACCCCTCCTCCTCGATCGCTTGCGGCGTGTAGATGGAGAGTGACTGGACCAGCGCAGTCGGCATGTTGTGGGCATCGCCATAGATGATGTCCGCGTTCCAATCGGGGCGGCCGCTTTCATCGCCGCCGTAGAGCGTGTCATCGCCCAGTCCGCCGACAATGGCATCGTTGCCCGCATAGCCGAAGATGACGTCGTCACCGGCACTGCCGAAGATGCGGTTGTCCCGGTCATTGCCGTGGATCACCAAGCCGCAGAGATCGTCAAGTTTGACGTTGCGTGCATCATAGTCATCCTGATCGAATTCCAAGTCGGCTGGGCCGGTGTAGGGACTATCCGGCAGGGTGACCACAAAAGGATCCTGACAGGTCGACCCCTGAGCCGCCACCGGCAAGGCCATGCCCAAGACGAGTAGAGCGGTCAATATCAAGGTGAATGATTTGGGAAGATGCTGTAACATAAGAGGAGCCTCCTTGGAAGCTAGCTATCCAATATCAAGGTCAATAAGTCACTCCTTCGACCTACAATGATCTCATTATAGCCTGTGCAAGCATGTGTACGCCAGAGGTTACAAAGCGACGAAAGGCAGATCTGATGAAAATTACGGCAATCGAACCAGTGGTCGTCAAAGTCAACCATCGCGGCGATTGGATCTTCGTCCACATTCACACGGATACGGGACTCATTGGTCTGGGTGAAGCCAGCCATAGCAGCAACGACGCCCTTGTGGCGACAGCGATTGGCCAGCTTGAGCCGTTGCTGATTGGAGAAGACCCGACGCACATCGAGTCTTTGCGCAAGCGCATGAGCCGCATCGATGGCGGACGCATCGTTCACACAGCGCTCAGCGCGATTGAGCAAGCCCTTTGGGACATCTTGGGCCAGCAGTTGGGCGTGCCGGTCTACGTACTGTTGGGGGGCGCCATGCGCGATCGGCTGCGGCTCTACGCCAATATCAATCGTCACGTGCGCGATCGTTCGCCCGACGGCTTTGCCCTGGCCGCCCAGGAGGCCGTGTCCGAGGGCTACAGTGCTATCAAGATCGCGCCCTTTGATGAATTGAACGACCCTAACCGCGTTCGTACTGGTCCCAATGCTGCGTCGTTGACCGGCATCGAACGTGTGCGCGCAGTCCGGGCCGCCATTGGCGACAGAGTCGAGTTGGCCATTGACTGCCATAGCCGCATGGAAGTGTCGGAAGCCATCCAGGTCGGAAAGGCGCTGGAATCTTGCAACCTCTTCTGGTACGAAGAGCCGGTCTCATACATGCATCCTGATGGGCTGATTGAGGTGAAGCAGGCTGTGCAGTTGCCCATCGCTTCGGCCGAGAGCATCTACGGCATCGTTGGGTTTCGACCGTTCCTGGAGCGCCGCGCCGTCGATGTGCTCATGCCCGATGTGAAGCATTGCGGCGGCATTCTGGAGATGAAAGAGATCGCGGCCAGCGGCGCGCATGCATCAGGTATTGGTTGCTCCTCATCAGCCGGCCGGTCCGGTCGCTACGGCGGCCACAGCCCAGGCCATGGCCACGATTCCAAACTTCTACATCTGCGAACATGCTTGGGGCGAAGTGGACTGGCACGCCGATCTCCTCGACCCGCCGGAACGGGTTATTGATGGTCATCTTCTGCTCTCTGATCGGCCTGGCATCGGCCACCGACTCAATCCTCAAATGGTGGCCGCACGCCAGGAGGCTATCTTTGAAACGCGCACAACAGACGAGAATATTGTGGTACCATAGACGTTACTGCAAAAAGGTCCGGTTCACCACAGAGGCACGGAGAAGGCACAGAGTCCACAGAGGAAAAGCTCCGCCCACACCTGTGTATCTGCGTCCCTCTGTGGCTGAATCGTTGTTCTTGCGATAGAGTCACCATAGGGTCGTGACTGACCGGCGACAATAATGAAATGATTCGATCCACAGAATCACGAAGCGACGTAGGCCAATACAGAAAAATGGTTAGCCACGAAGAAACACGAATTCTCACGAAGGACGCATTGCTTCGTGTCTCTTTGTGCACCTTCGTGGATCATCATTTCTTTGGAATCGACTTATTCTGAGAAAGGAGCATTCCGATGAAAATCGAGACAGATCTTGTGCACATAGAGCAAATGGGCGAAGAACGACTTGGCGAAAACCTGGCGTTTCGTACCTTTCTGAAGGGACTATCGATCTCCGATGAAAAGTTGGATGCGATAGTGCATCAGATCAACGACGAAGTCACGGCCCAAATTGACTGTACTTCGTGCGCAAATTGCTGCAAGATGTGGGGGCCGGGCCTGGATGAAGAGGATATTCCCACATTCGCCCTGGGCCTCCAGATGCCGGTCTCGGTGTTCAAGGAGCAGTACGTGACAGTGAATGAACCCAGCCCGCCGGCTTATCAAATTCGGGAAGCGCCTTGCCCTTTCTTGGAAGACAACCTTTGCTCAAACTACGAGTGCCGTCCTGCCGAGTGTCGCTCCTATCCCCATCTGCACAAAAAGGACTTTCGGTCTCGATTGTTTGGGGTTGTCGATAATTACGCCATCTGCCCTATCGTATTCAACGTCTACGAACAGTTGAAAGTCAATCTGTGGCGTGATCTGCGGCGCGCGCCATCGCTCGTACTGAATTTGATCGCTTTCGCAGAGTGCCGGATAATGTGCGCCATGTCCAACGAGAATGAAATTGAGACAGCTGTGCTGCCCATCGATCCGCAGCATCCACAACTTGACCCAGTTCGCCAAGCCGCCCGCATCATCAGTGCGGGCGGCTTGGTTGCCTTTCCGACTGAGACCGTCTACGGATTGGGCGCAAACGCGCTTGATGCCGAAGCCGTGACGCGCATTTTCACGGCCAAAGGCCGCCCGGCCTATGATCCGGTCATTGTCCACGTTGCCGACACGGCAATGCTGGCCGATCTTGTGACGACCATCTCGCCAGTGGCTGCCCGACTGACCGAGCGGTTCTGGCCGGGCGCATTGACGCTGGTGTTGCCCAAATCAGACAGAGTGCCCATGGTGGTGACGGCGCAAGGGCCGACCGTGGCGGTGCGCTGTCCTAATCACCCGGTGGCGAAGGCGTTAATCGAAGCGGCAGGCTGTCCCATCGCCGCGCCCAGCGCCAACCGTTTCAGCCACACCAGCCCGACCACGGCACAACACGTGTTCGATGACCTGAACGGCAAGATCGATCTGATCCTTGACGGCGGGCCGACATCGATCGGCGTCGAATCAACGGTGCTCGATCTGAGCGGCGACCGACCTGTGCTGTTGCGTCCCGGCGGCGTCTCGCTGGAAGAACTGGAAGCCACACTCGGGCAGATCGAGCAGATGGGTAACCAGGAGAAGCCGCCGACGTACCCATCACCGGGGATGCTTGACCGTCACTACGCGCCGACCGCAACGCTAATTCTCTTCAGCGGCCCCAACCACCTTGTCCAAAACACGATTTGGACAAGGGCCGAGTACGAGCTATCGTCTGGGCGCACCGTGGGGCTTTTGGTGGCCGATGAAGATGGAGCCAGGCTGTCGGAACTCGGGTGTCCGCTGGTATCGCTAGGACCCGAGGCTGATGCAGAGTCGGTTGCCAGACGCCTCTTTGAGGCGATGCGCACGTTGGATGATGCCGGAGTCGAGCTGATACTGGCGCGGGATTTTGCACCGCAGGGACTGGGCCTTGCCATCCGCGATCGGTTGCGGCGAGCCGCAGGAGAGATTGTGTCAGTTGGCGAACAATAAGAATGGACAGTTAGCCACTGTGTTTTCTTCATAATCGCGAATAATATCAAGTCCTGACTCATGTGTAAACAATGCCATTTTGAATAATGGCTCTGATCGGAGAAAAGAATGCGCTCTTTGTTGATACTCATCCTGTTTGTCACGGTCATTGGCCTGAGTGCGTGTGTAGCACCACCGGCGCCAGATGCAACTGCGCCGCAGGCCGGCGAAACAGCCTCCCAAACAGCCGAAGCTGAAGCAGAGGGGACTGATAGTGAATTGACCACCGTCACCGTGGGTCATCTGCCCATCACCATCTACGCACCGCTCTTCGTGGCCGACCAGAAGGGCTACTTCGCTGAGGAGGGTATTGACGTTGAGTTGGTACCGGTGCAAGGTGGCACCGAGAACGTGATCCAGGTGGCATCCGGCAATTTTGATGTGGCCGGCGGCGGCATCGGGGCCGGTATGTTTAACGCGGTCGCACGTGACATCGACTTTGAAATTGTAGCTCCATTGCACACCGAGCGCCCGCCCTTAACCACGCCGCTGGTCGTCTCCAAGACGCGCTTCGACGAGGGCGAGTTGACCGATGTCGCCGATCTGGCCGGCAAAGTGGTCTCCACCAATGCCAAGGGCGCCGCAACAGAATACTGGCTATGGCGTGCGCTGCAACAGGGGAACCTCGGCTTCGAGGATGTGGACGTAATCGGCGTCGGCTTCCGTGACGTGGCGCCCGCCCTTGAGAACGGTTCCTTGGACGCAGGAATGCTGGCTGAGCCGCTGGTTACCTTTGCCGAGGACCAGGGGTTGATTGCCCGGCTCAGCGATGATTTTCTGGATTCGTACACAGCCACTGTGCTCTACTACAATAAGGAGTGGGCCGAGGCCAATCCCGACCTGGCTGCGGGCTTCGTCAAGGCGTTCATCCGCGGCGCCCGCGATCTCAACGGTGACCAGTGGTATGAGGAAGAGATCCTGGCCATCATCGAGAATGCCACCAATGTGCCGGCGGATGTGGTCGCGCGTGCCAGCCGCTCCTACCACGATCCCAACGGCGTGGTGCCCGTCGAAGATCTGATGGGACTGCAGGACTTCTTCCGCAACCAGGACCAGCTCAACTACGATGAAAACATCGACTTGACCCAGTTCATCAACTCCAGCTATGCCGAGCAGGCGGTTGAAGCGTTGGGCGGCGAAGTGGAGTGGGAGTAGGGGGAGTGATAGAACGAAAATCAAAGATCGGTTACAAGCAAGACTCCGTCGGAATCGTTCTTTGATCTTCGTTCTTCGTCCCATTTTTTTCTATGCCGATCATCCAAATCCAAGATCTCACAAAGACCTATGTCGGGCCGGACGGGTCCAACCTGCTTGTGCTGGGACCGCTTGACCTCTCGATCGAAGCGGGCGAGTTTGTTTGCATTGTCGGGCCGAGTGGGTGCGGCAAAAGCACGCTGTTGCGTCTCCTGGCTGAGCTAGACGAACCGACTGACGGGACGATCACACTTGACGACAGCAGTATGGCAAAAAGCGATGGAGGAAGGCAACCCTTCAACAGCATGGTTTTTCAGGGCGACTCGACTTTTCCGTGGCTGACTGTCCATGATAACGTCGGCTATGGGTTAAATGTGCGAGGCGTCGGTCTGCGGCAACGCGAGGAGATTGTGGGGCGCATGTTGCAGACGGTCGGGCTCTCCCGCTTTGCTGAGGCCTATCCGTATCAGCTGTCAGGCGGGATGCGCCAGCGTGTCGCCCTGGCCCGCGCCCTGGCCAACGATCCGAAAGTGTTGCTGATGGATGAACCGTTTGGCGCTCTTGATGCCCAGAATAGGGTGATCCTTCAGGACGAACTGCTACAACTTTGGGACGAGACCGACAAGACCGTGGTATTCGTGACCCACTCAATTGATGAAGCCATTGTGTTGGGCGACCGCGTGCTGGTCATGAGCGCAATACCTGGGCGCATCAAGTCCGCTGTCACCATACCATTTGAGCGTCCGCGCAGCGTCTACGAACTGAAACGTGATCCCGCCTTCGGCGATCTCTCCTACCGCATATGGGAAGATCTGCGAGACGAGGTCAATGCTGCACGACAAGATATCTAGATGTCTGGAGAAGACTCCATGCCCGAACGTACGCCTATTGCCGTCATCGCTGTCGGTGGCAACTCATTGATCAAAGACAAGCATCACACACAGGTTCGGCACCAGTGGGACGCTGTGCGTGAGACGACTCATCACATCGCCGGCATCATCGAGTCGGGATGGAACGCGGTTGTGACCCACGGCAACGGCCCCCAGGTCGGCTTCATCTTGCGCCGCAGCGAGATCGCGGCCCACGAAGTCCACCCGACGCCGCTCAGCCTGATCGTGGCTGACACCCAGGGGTCCATCGGCTATATGTTGCAGCAGGCGCTCAACAATGAGTTCCACGCACGCGGCATTCCACGCCAATGTCTGGCAATCATCACTCAGGTGTTGGTCGATCGCGACGATCCGGCCTTCGAAAACCCGTCGAAACCGATTGGCGGCTTTATGGACGAGACGACCGCCCGACGCTTTGAGTCGGAAGGCTGGCGCGTGGCCGAAGACGCCGGCCGCGGCTGGCGGCGGGTAATTGCCTCGCCGGATCCGGTGGAGATCATCGAGTCCAAGGCCGTTGAACAGGCCATCTCTGTGGGTTGGACGGTGGTAGCGGTTGGCGGCGGCGGCATTCCAGTGATACGCAACGAGGCGGGCGAACTGCGCGGCGTCTCGGCCGTCATCGACAAGGACCGGGCCAGCAGCCTGTTGGCCATCAACGTCAGCGCCGATCTGTTGCTGATCAGCACCGGCGTCGAGAAGGTGTCGCTCAATTTCGGCAAGCCGGATCAGATCGATCTGGATCAGATGACTGTTCGCGAGGCCGAACGCTATCTGGAACAAGGCCATTTCGCGCCCGGAAGCATGCGACCGAAGATCGAGGGATGTCTCGAATTTCTCAGCGAGTGCAGCAACCCCAATGCTGCGGCCCTGATCACCAATCCGGAGAACCTGCGGCGTGCCGTCCAGGGCGAGACCGGCACAAGGATCGTACGCTGACGGTTCGCAACCGTTGCTCGCGTAATCGAAACGAGCCGTTAATCTGTCCGTGATTGACTGCGGACACCACTGCAAAAACAAAGATCAGCCGCAGCTGGGCGCAAATAAACGCAGATGGAAAGACGGTAGTTGACGAATTCAAGCAGAACAAGATTCTTCGCTGGTAGTTTTCCAGAGCGAATGGGTTCAGTAAACTCGCTCAGAATGACAAATCGTGAAGTACTGAAAGAGCTTTTCCTCTGTGAGCTCTGTGAGGCTCTGTGCCTTCTCCGTGCCTCCGTGGTGAAATGACCCCTTTTAGCAATGGACTTTGGCGAGTATCACGCTCAAGAGTTGGCAAGCTTGAGCGGTATTTTTGACCTGAAACGATAGCGCCGGACCAATGCGCGATGTATGTTTGTTTTTGACATCAATCGTTGACGCTCCTGAATAGCTACGGTATACTTTGATCAAGAAAGTGATGCCTATTGCTTTGCATCAGATGTTTCTCGGCTAATGATCGGTTGCTTGGCAGAACTGATCCTCTTTCTAGGGCAGCAAGCGCCGCAGAGAAAGAGTAGTCACCTTTAGGAGGACTCCATTGGCTGTTGCGTCTCCACCTGTATCAGATCCACCCGCATCGAAACCACCGGCCTCGGCTCAACGCAGCATCAAGTTCCGCGGCGTTGACATCCGGGAGCAACTGACCGGGTATCTCTTCGTTCTGCCGGCCTTCTTCCTTGTCTTCTTCTTTGGCCTCTTTCCGATCGGCTATGCATTCTATATGAGCCTGCGCCGCTGGCGGGTGATCGATCGCGGCTTCATCGGGCTGGCCAACTATGAAAAGGCGCTCGGCGATTGGTGGGGCGCACTGATGTTTGCCGCCGGCTTCCTTATCCTGCTTGTGGCCTACTGGGTGTGGGATAAGGCTGTCAAGTCGGAGAGTGATCGCGGTTTTTTCATCAAGTCGCTGGTCGCATTGATCTTACTGGCTTCAGGGTTTTTGATAGCCACGGGCTGGGGGCGGATGATCGCGGCTGGAGACGATGATTTCCTGAACTCGCTGCCCATCACGCTCTATTATGCCATCGGGGCCGTGCCGATACAGCTCGGCATTGCGCTGGTGCTGGCCTACATCCTTTTTCAGAAGATCCGTGGTCAGCAGTCCTTCCGCATGATCTTTTTTCTGCCCTACATCACACCGGTCATTGCCACTGCACTGGTCTTCCGGGTCATCTTCAGCCCACGCCCCACCTCAATCGCCGATCGATTTCTTGAGGTATTCAACCTGCCGCCACAGAAATGGCTCTTTGAACCGAAGCCAATGTTGGAGATCTTGATCGGCTCCGACATGATCTTCGGCATACCAATTGAAGGTTTCTGGGCCGGACCGAGCATGGCGCTCTGGTCCATCACAATGTTCGGGATCTGGACCTTCATCGGCTACAACACGGTGATCTTCCTGGCCGGTCTGGGCAATATTCCAGTCGAGCTCTATGAAGCGGCCGAGATCGATGGCGCCAATCAGTGGCGTCTCTTCCGGCACATCACGATTCCGCTGCTCTCGCCGGTGACCTTCTATCTGTCGCTGATTGGCTTCATTGGCACGTTCAAGGCCTTCAACCACATCTATGTGATGCAGCAGCCCTCTGCCCAGGGCACGGTTGAGACGGCCAGCGTAGCCATCTTCAACACCTTCTTTAAGGCCAGCCAATTCGGCTATGCCACGGCTCAGGCCATGTTGCTCTTCGGTATCATTCTCTATCTGACATTTGTCCAGAACAAGGTCTTCGGCGAAAGGGTCTTCTATGGCTAACGCAGCCCCATCCCTGGCATCGACGACAGAACCCGAAGGGAACGTCACAAAACGATCCACGGCTCATTTCTCGTTCTCCTACTTCATCATGTATCTGATCTTGATCGTGGGCGTGCTTGTTGCCATGCTTCCCTTCTTCTGGATGCTTTCGTCGTCACTCATGACTTATGGCGAGACCGCGACTCGCCAGTGGTTGCCGGATGTGCCCCAATGGAGCAACTATACTGAGGCATGGAGAGAGGCCAATTTCTCCAAGTATTTCTGGAACAGTGTTGTGATTACGGCGGTGACGCTGGCCGGCCAGTTGACGACGTCGATCTTGGCGGCCTACGCCTTTGCCCGTATTCGCTTCTTTGGCCGAGAGTTCATCTTTGCCCTGCTGCTCAGCACCATGATGATCCCGGCGATGGTGACCATGATTCCCAACTTCATGGTCATCCGTGGCGGCCTGGTCTGTCTGCCGGTGTTGACCGATTCTGATGTCAGTTCAAGTGTGCTGCGTTGCGGTTCGTGGCTCAATACGTTGCAAGGTATCACCGTTCCCTACATGGTCAGCGTCTTCAGTATCTTCCTGCTGCGCCAGTTTTTCGCCCAGATTCCCTGGGAGCTGTGGGACGCGGCCCGTATCGACGGCGCCGGCCATCTGCGTTTCCTGGTTCGAATCGTGTTGCCCATCAGCAAGGCGCCCATTTTCACGGTAACGATCTTCGGCTTCATCGGCGCCTGGAACGACTTTCTGTGGCCGCTACTGGTCACGACCAAGGACACCTGGCGTCCCATCATGGTCGGCCTGTGGACGTTGACGTCAGAGGCTGGACCGGAGACGCAACTCATCATGGCGGCGTCGGTCATCACGATCATCCCGATTCTCGTTTTGTATTTTTTGACGCAGAAGCAGTTCACGGAAGGTATCGCCACGTCGGGCCTCAAGGGCTAGGCGAATGCCGGGTCCTTTTGCTATAGTGTGTTTGTGGAGATCGTATGCGTGATTCGTAAGTACTTCATACTGCGTAATTACGTAATTACGTACTGCGTAAAGAGTTTGCTGGACATTGAGGCTCCTTACGTAATTGCGTAGTACGCAGTACGTGGCTCTGACGCAAACGACAAAAAAACGTCCATCTGTTTCGTCTACTGAACGATCGATCGTAATCTAATCAAGGAGAAAGAAATGTCACAAAAACGAACTTGGTTGCTGGCTCTGATGCTGGTCGCCGCCCTGATTTTCGCCGGCTGTGCCGCTCCTCCGGCTGCTGCCCCTGCTGCTGACGATGGCGCGATGGCCGAGGACAGTGGTGAAATGGCCGATGATTCCATGGCTGACGGCGAGATGATGATGGACTGGGAAGGTGTCGATCCCAGTGGTCAGGAAGTGGTCTTCTGGCACCAGCACACCCGTGATCGAGAAGAATCGCTGAACCAGATCATTGCCGACTTTAATGCCAACAATGAGTATGGCATCACAGTGGTTCCCGAATATCAAGGCGGCTATGGCGATATCTTCAACAAGATGCTCAACGTCGTCAACACTGAAGAGGCCCCCAATCTGGTCGTGGCCTATCAGAACCAGGCTGCAACCTACCAACTCGCCGAAGCCCTGCTCGACATGAATTCGCTGGTCGAAAGCGAAACATGGGGCATTGCTGAAGACGACATGGCCGACTTCTTCCCCGGCTTTATCAGTGCCGACGTCTTCCCCAGCTTTGACGGCGCTCGCCTGGGCTTCCCGCCCAACCGCTCCATGGAAGTGCTCTACTACAACGCCGATTGGCTGGCTGAGATGGGTTTCGACGGCCCGCCGGCAACTGCCGAAGAGTTCAAGGAAATGGCCTGTGCCGCCGTTGAGCAGCCGTTCAGCGGCGCTGCCGGTGATGCCCCGAGCATGGGCTACCAGTTGAGCGTTGATGCTTCCCGCTTCGCTAGCTGGACCTTCGCCTTCGGTGGTGATGTCTTCGACTACGACGCCAATGAGTATAGCTACAACAACGAGTCCGCTGCCGAGGCTATGGCCTTCATTCAGGACCTGTTTGCGTCCGGTTGCGCCATCGTCGTGCCCGAGCAATATGGCGACCAGACCGACTTTGGCAATGGTAATCTACTCTTCACCGTCGGCTCCAGCTCCGGCCTGCCCTTCTATGCCAGCGCTGTCGACGAAGGCGCCGCTTTCGATTGGAGCATCGCGCCGATTCCGGGGACGGTTGACGAGCCTGTCATGAACATCTACGGCGCCAGCGTCAGCATCCCGAAGACGACGCCGGAAGCTGAACTGGCCACCTGGCTCTTCGTTAAGCACTACACCAGCCCTGAAGTCCAGGCTGCTTGGGCCCAAGCCAGCAACTACTTCCCGGTGCGCGAGAGCGTCGCTGAAGGACTGAGCGATTACTTCGCCGCCAATCCGGCCTATCAGGCCGCGTTTGACCTGTTGCCCTACGGCAAGGCCGAACCGCCGATGCCTGGCTACGACTTCGTCCGTGACGAGGTCCGCGAGGTTATGGCCGCCGTCGCCGACGGCGCCGACGTGCAGGAATCGCTTGACGCACTCAATGCCGACGCCAATGAGATTCTGAGCGAGCAGATGGAAGATATGCAGTAGATGTAATGCGTGATACGTAATGCGTGATACGTAATGTGTAAAGAGGGGGCGATTGCGGTTGAAGCAATCGCCCCCTCTTCTATTTCGTGCTTTTCCTCTTTGAACTCCGTGCCTTCTTCGTGCCTCTGCAGTGAGTGTTTCCCCTACCCAAACTTCATGGCCTTGAACTGTTCGTAGTAGCGCCTGGAACCGTCGGGCTGTTCTTCTCCCCAACGCTTGCGCCAGTTGGTCGGTGCATTCTCTGGATCCGAGATCTGGGTGACGTGGCAGAGGATGGCTTCGATCTTGCTGTCAACCACATCGGTGATGTCTACCTTTGCGTTGATATCCGAATGGCCAATGACATAGAGCTGGCTGATCTTGTGCGGCTTATAGCCCTCATCAGCCATTTCAGGATAGAACATGGGGTTGTCGGAAGCGGGGAAGATGGCTTCCAGTGCAACCAGCCCGGCATTGCGGTGATCCGGGTGATTGATGTACCCGTCTCCAACCAGATAGCGGTCCGGATCGGGGCAGATGATCAGTTGAGGCCGAATGCGACGGATCTCACGGGTCACACGCTCGCGAATCTCAGGCGTGGGTCGCAGAAACCCATCCTCTTCGCCCATGAAGAGCACTTCCTTGATGCCACAGACTTCAGCGGCATTGCGCTGCTCGATCTTGCGCATAGCGATCAGTTGATTGCGCGTGATCTCCGGGTTGTGGTTGCCCTTATCGCCATTGGTCAGAATCAGATAGGTGACCTCAATGCCTTGCTGCACCATCTTGGTAGCCGTGCCCGCAAAGGTAAAGTCAGGGTCGTCCGGATGCGCCATGATCACCAGCGCCCGCTCAATGCCGGTCCAATCCGGCGTCAGATCTTCTTGTTTCGATTTCATTGTGATTGTCCCTTGACTGAGTGGAAGATGATTCGTATCGCAACGTTGAGTGCGCCCTTGGACGCGCCTAACAAAAAAGCCCCTGCGCACGCAGAGGCTTTCTGTTAGTTCTTACTGGGATTACATCTCGAGCGCTGCGTATCCCGGACCGTCTGTGAAGAACAGAGCGTTCAACTCTGTTGTGTAGGCCTGATCGTCCGGCAGATCCTCTTCAGGGAGGATGGCCTCAACGGGGCACTCGGGCACGCAAGCGCCACAGTCGATGCAAGTATCCGGATCAATGTAGTACCAGGGCCATTCGTCTTCCGGCTGACCAGGAATGATACATTCGACCGGACATACTTCAACACATGCACCATCACGAATACAGGTGTCAAAAATCACGTGCGTCATGGGAAAATTCTCCTCAATATGACTTTGTTGGAATATTGCCTGCGTTCAAGCTGCAAGCATAAAGATTTCGATCATTCAGCCACCGGGCTATCAAGTCCGGTACCTGCCATAATGACTACCTCGACATTTTCGGATTGTACTTGCCTTTATTCGAATTGTCAACCATCTTTGCGAGATTCGATCCAATAGACAGTCCAGCCTATGCCAATGGTCAGGCTTGTGCGCGACTCACAATCGACCTCATTGAATCAACAAGCGCCTCGGTAGGGAGCATTCTGTCATTTCGACTGGAGTGAGCAATCTCGTGTACGCGCTGCTGAGATCTCTCGTCACGGCGCTCATCGGAATGACAAAATTCTGGTTACCGAGCACTAGTTCTCGGCAACATCTTCCAAACCATCACGATTCAGAATGGTGATCCGTTTGCGACCAATCTCGATCAGCCCTTGCCCTTTCAAATCATTCAACACCTGTGTAGCCGTCTCTCGGTAGGTGCCCACGCTTTCGGCTAGATCCTGGTGCGTCAGCCCGCGAATCGTATCATCCTCTTGCTCGTTCGAAAGGCGCAGGAGCAGGCTGGCCAAGCGCGCCGGAATCCCCTTGAAGGCCATGTTCTCCAGCCGTTCTTCGGCATCACGTAATCGCTTTCCGGTGATATCCAAGATGCGTAGAGCTACCTGCGGTTTGTTGAGAATGAGCCGCTCCAGGTCGGTGCGACTCATGACACAGATCAGGCAGTCTTCGACGGCCTCTGCAAACGCATTGTGCATTTTTGTCCCAAGTAGCGCCATCTCGCCAAAGAGCGTATGCGGCCCTAGGGTCGTGATGACCAATTTTTTGCCCTCGGGACTGATGCGGTATAGCTGAACTCGACCCTCTTTGAGGATAAAAAGAACCTCGCCCGGCTCCTCTGGACGATAAAAGACTCGTCCTTTGGCCACGGTACTCATGGTGGTAATCCGGTTTAGCTCTTCCATCTCACGGGGTGTCAGATCTTGGAACACTGCCAATTCGGAGAGGTATCGCATCTTGTCCGGGGACTGATTCAGTGAAGATCGGTCGTCAATTCTCACAGTATGCTCCTGTGCTGATGCTCCTGCGCTGATTTTTGATCCGGCTTGAGTATCCATCAAGCTAGACAATACGAATGCTACTGAGCCATTTTGCCGAACGTTTCCACAACTTGAGCGGGCGATGGATTGCCCAATGACCAAACCCGGCCATTTAGAAGATACGTCGGCGTGGCAAAGACACGTTCCGGGATCTCCTCATCGGCAGTTTCCAGATCGACGATGCGGAGGTTTACGTCGGGAAACCGTTGGCGAATGTCGTCTGCAACTTCAAACGCATAGTGACAGATCGGGCAATGCTCGGCTACATAGATGACGAGCTCTGCCGTCATTTCTTGCTGACTGCTAACCATGTCAATTCCTCGAAAACGGAGGCCATGAGGATGTGGATGATTCTCACGACCTGCAAGCGGCCCTGCCAAACAAAAAGCAGCAGCTCTTTTCAGCTGCCAATCAGCAACAGCTTACCGCATTACATCTATCCCCATCTGTGACATAACTTACGGCAGTGCGCCTCTTGTGACCGAATCATGCACCTTCTACATCAATTATACGGCGGCACGGTCAAAACGCAAGCAGGTGGCACGCAGGATGAAATCTCCAGACCATTCATGAGTGGGGAGGTTCTATTTGATCTCTGCCGGGATATTCGAGTGGGCATGCTCTGGCCAATCGGTTTTGTTTGTACCAGGTTTGTTGCTAGAATGAATCTGTTATGTCACATTATGATTTTGATTCTTCTTCATCCTCTAGAGATCGGCCCAGGTCGCTGTTTGTAGGCGTAGTGATAATCCTCGCGTCTATCGTCATCGTCGGGGGGCTGTTCCTGCTTGAACGTTCGGAACTTGCGTTTGCGCCGACGCCAACGCCAACCGCCACCGATGCCCCGCAAGTATTGCCTACGCCCGACTTCAGAGCTACACGGGTGGCTGAAGACATGATCACCCAGCAGGCGAATCCAGTCGTAATCGATCTTGGCTTTACGCCAACGCCGCAGCCTGTCGTGCAACTGCCTGGATCCGATCCGGCAGATCCTTTGAACACAGGGGTTGAGGATTCATCTGGACAACAAGCCATTCAGCCAACACCGATGGAAGGACAAGAAGGCACGGTAACAGTCTCACTGAATCTGCCTTACGTGCAGGGACAATCAACGCCTGTGCCGGTCACGCCCACGCCAATGCCGGCCGATCCACCAATATCACCGCTGTTGACACCGCCAGTGAATCAGGTGCCCCCTACACCCTTGCCTGCCACGGTCACAGCCACACAGATGCCGCCTCCGACGCCGTTGCCGACTGCAACGCCTACGCAGCTTCCAACTCCCTATGTTGTCGACAGGCTTTTTGCCCTTATCGAAAAAAACGAAGTCAAACGACGGCGAGGCCCGAGCAGCTACTACGGTGATGAGGGAGAATTTGAGAGCGGCGAAATTTGGTTGGAAGGACGAACGCGATCCGGTGAATGGGTGTATGCATCACAAAATGGAAACTGGGGCTGGCTTCGACAGGCTGACGTGCTGCTGAGAAACAACGAACTTCCCGGCGATGCGCCTGAGGGCGCCAAGCCGGATGACGTACGCTGGCTTGCAGTCCAATCACCGCCCAACGACCTTGGCTTGACACCCGTTCCCACGGCCATTCCAGAAGACGATTTTCCGCTCGAATATGTGAACCGGCGCAACCAAAATTGGGTCAACCGTATTCCGCTGCCTTCGTACGACGCCCATTGGACTGAGGGCGGCTATGATACCGGCCAACCGTTCTCATCACCCGTTGTGGTTTCCGGCGGTTCAGTCATTGCCGCGAACGAAGACGGTCATGTCTATGCCATAGATCGCCAGGGCGGAAATCAGAAATGGCGACAGGCCATTGAAAATCGGATCAACCGGTCACCGGCCGTCCAGGATTCGGTCGTCTTTGCCATTGACGAACTGGGTGTCGTATACGCCGTGCGCGAGTCGGGTACGCAATGGCAAAGGCCGACCGAGATGACCCCTTCGGCCGGCGTGACCATCGCTGGAGAGTGGGTATATGTCGTTGGTCGAGGAGGCGAAAACTCTAGATTGCGCTGGATCAGGGTGGACAATGGCGATCTGCTACAGACCTTTGACGCTTCGGGGCGGGAGTTCTTCCTGCCCGCAATTGGCGATCAGCTGATTTATGTCGTTGGCGACAAGGTATGGGCGCTAGAATCGACCATCATCGAGATCGAGGATGAAGTCAACCAGGCTCGGAAAATCTGGGAGTATGCCTTGTTTGACGGGGCATTTCCCTCGACGGCTCCGCTCTATGCCTCACCGGGAGTGCGATCGCTAGCCGAACTCTATGTTGGGGCGACCAATGGCGAGGTCTATCTGCTCGACGCCAATACCGGTGCGTTTCTTGATTGGTATGAAGGCGATCAGGTGCCCCGCTATCTGGCCATCGACGCATTCAGGCTCTATGTAGCCGGCGACAGCCAACTGCGTAGCTACTCCCGTGATACGCGTGAGCTGCTCTGGACTGCCAACCTCACATCGCGTGTGGTCAGCGGTCCCATCACAGATGGTGAGAGCGTGATGGTCTTCTTGGAAGACGGCAGTGTCGAGGTTTTTACTGCGCAGGAGGGCGTCGAAGTCGGCGACAATTACATTCCCCGCAATCTGCGAGGCGGAGCCGTCAGCAATCCATATCTCTTCTCGACGAGTTCGGACAACAAGCTATACGGCCTGAAAGGGCGGAATTGATGACTGAAACGCAAGATCTAGCGGAGGCCAATCGTCAGGACGGGAAACCGGCAACGCGACCTGGCTGGGATGCGCTGCTAATCGCCTTGCTGACCTTTGCCCACCTACAGATTCTTGGCCTGGCGGTATCTGCAGCTCTGCCGTTGCGACTCCAGGACATACTGCGTCACCCTATTCTGGGCCGCCTGTTGTCAGAAAATGGCGTTCAAGCAATGGGCGAAGTCGGGCCGCGCCCTGGCGAACCTCTTGGGCTGATTCTCTTTGCCACTACCCTCGGCGCTGTGCTGATCTACCTAATCGTCGATCTTCTGCCCGTCGGAACATGGCGGAGCAGGGCCAAATGGATAGTGCTGACAGTCATTCTGGTTGCTGCACTCTTTTTGCCGACGGCAGAGCTGATCCTGTTGCGCCAGGGCAGCGGTCCCGCCAGCTATACCCATGATGGCGGGGTCATCCAAACAGAATCTACAATCGAGTACCTGCTTTCCGGCAAGAACCCCTATGTTGAAGACTACACCGAGACGCCCATGGCTGAATGGGGTTTTAACGAGTATCGTACCGCCCTCTACCACTATCCCTACCTGCCGTGGACATTTCTCTTCAGCGCGCCTTTCTTCCTTTTCGGAAATGCGCTGGGCTTCTACGACCAGCGGCTCGTGTACTTGCTCCTTCTGGCAATCGCACTGGTATTCGCCCCCCGTCTGGTGAATGGCGAGCGCAAGAAGTTGGCGCTTGTCGCCCTGCTAGCGCTCAATCCGCTCATGGCCCTTGACGTGATCTTCGGCCAGAATGATGTCTTTGTCCTGAGCTGGATCATCTTGAGTCTTGTTGCATGGAAGATTTGGTACGATGGGGTGCAATCCGGAGCGGCAAACCGCTGGTGGATGTGGGGGGCAATGGCGCTCTTTGGGCTGGCCTGTGCCAGCAAACCCACGGCCTGGTTTCTGGCGCCCTTTTTTGGTCTGCTGCTGTTGCAGGGAGATCGGTCGCCGGGTCGCACTTGGGGCGATCTGATTCGCGCGATTCCCTCGATCATTGCGCGTGCATGGCCCGCTCTGCTGGTCTTTGCCGCCATAATGCTTCCGTACGTCCTCTGGGATGTCTCAGCGCTCTATGACGATGTCTGGCGGTGGAGCAGCGGGCAAGGGGAGACTGGATATCAGATTTGGGGATGGGGCGGGAGTAATTTCGTGCTAGCGCTTGGGCTGGTCACGGACCGGTTCGATCAATGGCCGTTCTGGTTGACCGAGCTGTTGATTGCCGTGCCGCTCATGCTCTGGTTCCTTCGCCGCCAGCAGCGCGATAATACATTGAGCAATGCTGCCTGGCACTATGCTGTCTTTCTATTTGGCTTCTTCTACGCCAGCCGTTTTTTCAACGAGAACTACCTGGGCTATATCCTGGCGTTTCTGGCTATCGGCCTGCTTTCAGCCAAGCCGAAATCGTTGCAAAAGCGCTGAGTCAGGCCGTTCAAAGAAATTGAATCCCTATTTGACGGCCTGCAAGCCTCTGCGCAAGCATAATCAAACAGGGATTCAATTTTTTGCAGCGGCCTTAGGCTTTGTTGCTACCCTTGGACGACCCTGGCAAATCCATCTGCGGATCGGTTAGATAGCGGTAGACGCCCTCGAACTCATCCACAAACTCCTGGACCGAGTCTGCGCTGTCCTGGCTGGCGATCTGAACCAATGCAGATAACGCCGCAGCCAGGCAGACGATACTGGGCAGCGGGCCGATTACATCGGTCGGGGCGTATATGACCAGGTCGGTCATGCGGTTGACCGGGCTGGCTAGAGAGCCAACGACGCCCAGCGTCCCACACCCTTGCCCTCGTGCAAACTGAAGCACGCGAGCCACTTCATCGCCATATTCAGTCGCGCTAACCCCAATCACCAATGTTGTCTCAGTCAGCGTCGCCAGCGTTGCCGCTCGTTTTACCCGGTCCTGATCGATCGCTTCAGCCATGATTCCTCGATGACGAAGTTGCTGGGCAATCGTCGACGTCACAGCATCTGCATAACCGTCAGCAACCAACAGGATCTTTTCGGCGCCCTCCAACATATCGGCGACATCTCGCACATGTCCCGGTGGATTGTGGACCAACATCTGATTCAGATTGTGCTTCTCCTGCTCTGCACGATCCAGGAATGTTGCGGCGGGATCATTGGGCGTCAACTCATTGGGTTCATAGGCCGTGTAGATTTCATCGCGGACCTGCGCGCGGATATCAATCAGTAGCTCTGGATAGCCATTGTAGCCTAGTCGCTGGGAGAATCGGACGACGGTGGTCGTATCTACACCCACGGCGTAGGCCAGTTGCGCCGCTGTCATGAACGACACCTCATAATAATTGCTCATAATATAGTCGGCGACGCGACGATAGCTACGGCTTAGGCGGTCGTAATGATCTCGAATTCTTTCTCGATACATGACTTCTCTCGTTTGGTCCCCAGGTTAAGCCGCTATTTTTCCGGCTGACCCGATGCAGATACGGTTTATGCTGCAAGCTGTGTAAATTTTACCACAGAAATTGCAAAACAAGACACGTGAATATCACAGTCATAATTTGTTGCGAACCGCTAAATTCTCATGATACTATTTTTGAATGGGTCAAGAACAGTCATTGCATGGTCAAAAAATTCTAAATCCTTGGCAGCGTACCGCCCTGGTTGTAACACTACTGATCGGTATCGCTGCTGGTCGTGGCAGCCTGTGTTGCGTCCTACGCCGAAGCACCGGCGAAGGAACCGGTCGCGCCTGAGGTGGCCGCGGTTGCCGGGGCGACAGAACCTGTGCGCGCAACTGTACAGCCCACTGCCACGCCTACATCAAAAGCGACGTCTACAGCGGCATCCACAGCAACATCCATGTCGATGGCCTCTCCTACCCCCAAAACGTCAGCGGGGCCTTCGTCGACCCAAATGCCGACAGCTACATCCGTCTCGATTTCACCCCTTGCCAATCCAGACATTGGGGTTTTTGACAGGACAGTGTTTGGTGATGAGCGTGAATCATCACTCTACTCTCGCTCGCTGGTACTCTCCGAAACAGAAGGCATTACGCTTCCAGTCGTCGGCTCAAGTGAACTGCCCATGGGGTTGAACGAGCTGCTGGCGATGACGGTCACCGAGTCTTTAACCGGGTCACTCACGGGTTCGCTCTCGATCTCTCCGAGCGTGCCCCTTAGCCTGTCAACCGGCCTCGTGATTAGCTCGACAATGCCGATCACGGATGGTGCAGCCCTTACCGGCGCCTCGTCAATCACGCTGAGCACCGAAAATGACGCAATGCTGGTCCTGATACCGACGCCGACACCGGAGTCGACACCCACGCCGGAGCCGGTGTCGGTATCAACGCCCAGTCCGGGACCCGATATTGCACCTACGCCAGACGGAGCCCCACGTACGGTCCAAGTGCCCATCCTCATGTATCACTATGTGAGCATTCCGCCTGCAGACGCCGATATCTATCGAAAAGATCTTTCTATCGCACCGGCAGATTTCGCAAGCCATCTGGATCGGTTGCAGGCAGACGGATACACAACAATCAGTCTCTATGACTTTGCCGCTCACCTTGCCCAGGGAAGCGTATTGCCTGAGAAGCCGGTAATCATCTCATTTGATGACGGCTATCGCGATAACTACACAAATGCATTCCCGGCGTTGGCGGAACGCAACATGACTGCTATGTTCTTCGTCGTCACTGACTTCATTGATGAAGAGCGACCGGCCTATTTTTCGTGGGATATGTTGCGGGAAATGCGTGCCGGCGGCATGCATATTGAATCGCATGGACGCAACCATGTCACCCTCAAGGGGCAGAACGCGGACTACTTGGTCTGGCAGGCGCTTGGGAGCATGGAGACGATTGAATATGAGTTGGGGAAACGACCGCGCTTCATCTCTTACCCGGCCGGCGAGTACGATCAGTCAACCATCGACATCTTCAATAGCGCCGGCTATTGGGCTGGTCTGACCACCGTACAGGGCGCGACCCATGACAGCAACAACCTCTTTGAACTCCGAAGAGTCCGCGTGCGCGGCACCACCACGCCTGATGAGCTAAGTCGCTTGCTTGCGCTCGATTGGTAACAGCGCTCATCCAATCTTACCTGTCTGTAGATTGACCATCTCTATGATCGGAAACTGGGCCTGATCGAACTCATCAAGGCGCTCCGGCCCGAATCTTGTCACCTCAAGATGGATCGTTTCGGCCGCACGCCGAAATGAGGCGATTTCAATGCCCATACACTGTTCGGGCAGCGCGCGCAGGCGAGGCAATCCACGTCGGAACATCTTGATTGCTCCCGTCCAGTTGGCTCTTTCAATCTGCAGGAAGGCGACGCCGACTTGCAGAATCCCTCGATAGACCTCGCGAATTGGCCCGGGTTCGTTCAGCCAGGCGGTCTCGAAATACTCGTGCTGCTCAAAATAGTCCCGCTGATTGAAGGCTTCGATACCCAGCAGAGCCTGATCGCTCAAACCTTCGCTGCACCCGGCCAACTCGCGGACCGGCGGATTTACATGACGGGCAACAACATCCGGCAGTTCATCCACCATCCGACTGCGAGCCCAGGCATGATTTGCACCGGCAACTCGCGCTGCCTTCAACGTTTCAACATCGACATGGCTACCAAAGGCGATAATCGGGATCTGACTTGTGTGCGGTCTCCGTTTGCAGCGCTGAATCGCGTTGGCCCAGTCACCGGACGTGTTGAGATCAAGTAGCGCCAACACCGGGAAATAGCGATCCATGGCCATCACGAAAGTATCCGGCGTCTCAACGATGACCGGCTGCCCGCCAACTGCGGCGATCACGTCGGTGAACCTGGTGGCGAACAGAAGATCGGGAATGAGGCAGACGACAACGGGCGTGCCGTCCAACGTGATAGAGGGCACTTCGGTGCTTTCGACGCCGCTGCCAAAATCTTCAAAACTGCCAAAATCCTCGAAATCCAACATTCTGTACCTCTCAGAGTCAGTTTGCTTCACGCTCTAGTCGCTCGCTAAACAATTGTCGTAGGGCAGGTTTCCCTACCTGTCCGGCTCCTGTGGGTAGGTGAACCTATATCATCTCCGGTCACAGGACGGAGTGTAACCGACCGATTCTTTTCCAGCAATTTGCCCGAATTCTGGTACAATATCACTTCATGAACGGTCGTCGTTCAAATCTGATGAATGAGTGGGCCCAACGCCAAAAGTGCGCTCGGCCACAGTTGCACGCAGATGATCACAGGTTTCTCCAGTAGGACCTCTCTGTCATCACTGTGTCATATCCGAGCCTTCGTGGTGAGTAAAGCCCTATTGCAGTAGACCCAGGAGTGGAAAGGGAAGCAGCTCTTATGGCCGACATCGCCGAAGATCTAACCTACGAAGAAGCCTATGCCCAGTTGGAAGAGGTACTGGAATCGCTGGAGACCGGCGAATTGTCCCTCGAAGAGTCGCTAACTCGCTATGAAGCCGGCGCTGCTTTGGCCGCCTACTGCGAGCAAAAGCTTGGCGAGGCTGAACTGCGCGTCCGCCAGTGGCAGCCCGGTGATGAGACCGAAGCTTTCGATGGATGGTCTGAAGAGTAGCAGAGTAGGATCGGGGTCAGCCCGTTGGTTCATCAATTTTTATAGTCACTTTTATACAAATTCTTGCCGCCGGTATCGAACTGTGTTATGATGCGCGGCGGTTGTTTTTGAAGATTGGCGATTTATTGCGGAAATCCATTGTGGATTTTCCGTCGAGTCGGCAGCGGAGGAAATGGTAGTATGCGACGTGTAGTATTGATTCGCCCCAAGCGTGATGGCCGGATATTTGGTAAGTCTCCAGGTTCTCCCTATACCTTGATGCGCCTGGCATCACTCGTCCCGGATGAGATTCCGGTCGAGATCTGGGATGAGAATCTGAAGGACCTCCCGTTTGATACCTTGTCAGAGGGAGACTTGGTCGGCATCACGTCAATGTCAGTCAACATTGAGCGCGCCGAAGTTGTCGCCCGTCGAGTCATGAAGCAGGGCGCCGGCGTCGTGATTGGCGGCGTGCACTCAACGCTCATGCCCGAACACGTCAAGACTTTTGCCCATAGCGTCATGGTCGGAGAAGGCTATTTCACCTGGCAACAGGTCATCAAAGATTTTGGCTCCGAGGGCATCAAGGGCATGGAGCCTTACTACACAGATGAAACCTGGGCTGATCTGACCGGTATCGCCAACATCAGCGATCGCGTGATCGAGATGGTGGACGAGAAGAACAACTACTGGACACCCTATTTGGAGATCACCCGCGGCTGCCCGCGAAATTGCTCGTTCTGCACTGCCATTCGCGTCAGCGGTCAGCGCATGCGGCTGCGTCCAATTGACGAAGTCGTCGATGAGATTGAGCGCCGGGGCATCAAGCGCTTCTTCCTGACCGATGACAACTTCGGTCTGAACTTCACAACCGATCCGGACTACTGCGCAGATCTGTTTGGCGCACTTTCCAAACTCGATCTACAAGGCTGGACCTGCCAGTCCGAGATGAGTGTCGCTGACCACCCGGAATTGCTCGAGATGAGCGTTGCCGCCCACCTCGATAAACATTTCATCGGCTTCGAGAGCGTCAACCCGGACAACCGCAGTTCCTTGGGCGGCAAGTCTAAGGGCCATGCCAGCAGTGCTGAAGAGGCCATTCGTAAAATTCGCGCCACCGGTATCGGCGTCGTCGGCCTCTTTGTCATGGGCTTCGACGAGGATACGCCTGAGACTTTCCAAGCCATGTGGGATTTCATCCGCACCAGTGAACTTGATAGCATCAGCACAACCATGCTGACGCCCTATCCCGGCACGCCCTTCCGCGATGTTGTCGAGAGTGAGAATCGCCTCTTGGATCTGCCCTGGAGCCACTATGACACGGCGCACGTGACGTTCATCCCAAAGAACTTCACGGTAGATGAATTGCGCTCGGCCTACGACTGGCTCTGCCGCAAGACCTACAGCCCCACACAGATTGTGCGACGCGGCACACGCTCACTGGGGCGCTATCCGCTGAGCAAAGCCAGCAAAAAGCTCTTCGGCAGCTTCAGCACTGACTACGGCTACCGGCGTACCTATGCCTACCGCAATGAGCTGTAGGTTTGGGCGCATGGATTAGAGAACTGGGGATTGGTGACTCGGCAACCCCTTTGGTAGAATTTTAAGAAACAGCGGCATGGCTTCCTGAAGCTGTGCCGCTTCCTCTTTATGCCAGTATCACTTCTCCATCTGCGTGAATCTGTGGCGAAAAGACTTTTTGCAGTGGACTCATCAACGACTTGAATACCGAAAAGGGCGCCAATCATGAACTTTGCTGATTTGGGCAAGACAAAGTACATCGCGCTGGAGACCTTCCGCAAGAACGGCGAAGGAGTTGTCACGCCGGTCTGGGTGACGGCTGAAGACGATAGGCTCTATGTCTGGACTGTGGACGGTAGCTGGAAGGTGAAGCGCATTCACAACAACAGCCGTGTGCGCATTGCCGCCAGCGATGCTCGTGGTAATCCTCAAAGCGAATGGTTTGAGGGCAAGGCGACAATATTGGATTCGTCCGAAGATGAAGCCCGCCAGCGTGAGCGCCTGGCGGCAAAGTACGGTATCATGTATCGGATGTTTTCATTGATGTTCAAACTGCGACGCGACAACCAACCCCATGTTGCCATCGAGATAGAAGCGCCATCTGTAGACTGAGTTGGGACTGATCGCACCATCACATCGGAAGCCGACAAAATATGAATTCTCTACGAACTGCCATCCTGGGTTGCGGCGGTTTTGCTCGCCGCCATGCCCAACTGCTCTCTGAAATGCCCGAACAGGCGGACCTAGTGGCCTTCTGTGACCGCAACCTCGACCGTGCCCAATCCTATGCCGCTGACTTCACCGACGGCAAAGCGGCTGTCTTCACCGACCATCATCGGCTCATAGACGAAGCTCAGCTTGATTTGCTAGTCATCTGCCTGCCACCCTACGGCCATAGCGACGAAGTCGCCTATGCCGCCGCCCACGGGGTACACATCTTCATCGAGAAGCCGATCGCACTCACGTCAGAGAAGGCATGGGAAATGGTCGATGCTGTCGAAAAAGCGGGGATCGTCACCCAGGTCGGTTTCATGTTCCGCTTCGGCGCTGCCGTTGCCCGGCTCAAGCAACTCATCGATTCCGGAGAGGCCGGGCCGGTCGGGCTGATGACGGCCCGCTACTTTTGCAACTCGTTACACGCCGGCTGGTGGCGGGAACGCGACAAATCAGGCGGTCAGCTTGTAGAGCAGGTGATCCACATGGTGGATCTCATGCGCTATCTGATGGGCGATGTTTCGACTGTCTACAGCTTGCAGCGGAATCTCTTCCACCAGGAGACGCCCAACTACACGGCTGAGGATGTCTCGGGCACGGTCTTCGGCTTCGCCAATGGTGGCATCGGCACCATCAGCGCCACCAACGGGGCTATCCCTGGTCGATGGATCAATGACTATCGGGTCGTCGCCCAGAACGTGACAGCCGAGTTCGCTGATGCCAACCATGCCAAGCTGGTGCATACGTCTGACAGCGGGGCAGGCAGCGATCTAACTACGGAGATCGTGGCTTCTGATGAGGATGTCTATAAGCTGGAATTTCTCGGCCTTTTCGAGGCCATCCGCGCCGGTCACCCAGCGTCGGTCCCGATGCGTGAGGGCGCGAAATCGCTGGATCTGGCGCTGGCCGCCACCCGCTCTGCGGAGACGGGGATGCCGGAACGCATCGAATAACATCCCCGCGGGACCGTCGTCACACGCATCATATGTCCGCAACGAATAGACTTCGGCTCCCAACAGCGAGAATCGCCCTCAGGCGCTTTGCCTAACGTACCGTTTCTCGCGCTTCGATGTGTTCGGGAATACGAGCCAACCTCTCCGAGATCCCCACCGCCCGCGCAGCGCCTGAGGGCGCTTATCAATGTTAGCCGCGGAATTTATTCCCGCTCGTTGATGCGCGCCCAATCCCAGTCGGCATGGTAAGATAGAAGCTACACATCGATAACCGGCCAATCGCTCACAGGTTTCGACCAACGCACCATGTTGCCACTGCTCACAACCAAGCTCTTTCCTCCTCCACAACGCGGGACCTCGATTGAACGCGTCCGCCTTCAGGAGAAGCTGGATGCTGGTGAAAATTGCCCGTTGATATTGGTCACAGCGCCTGCCGGTTTCGGCAAAACGACGTTGGCCACTTCCTGGCTCGCCAGTAGGGACAGCAAGATCGCGTGGGTTTCCCTGGACAGAAACGACAATGACCCGCAGGTCTTTCTGTCCTACATCGTCGAGGCATTGATCCGATCACAGAGTGGACAATGTGATTCGGTCATCAGCCTGCTTCAATCCAACGATCCGCCCCCGCCCACAGTCTCCCTGACCTACCTAATCAACGATCTCGCCTGTTTGCAGGAACCGGGCATTCTTGTTCTGGATGACTATCACCTTATCGAGTCAGATGAGGTACATGCGTTGGTCAGTTTTCTGATTGACAACGCGCCACCCACCTTGCAGATTATGGTGCTAAGCCGTCACCAACTTGGATTCTCTGTAGCGCGTCTACGTGCGAGCAACAGCGTACTGGAAGTCAACCCCTACGACATCCGTTTTGACCAGGAGGAGTCCCGCCAGTTCTTGCGCGACGTCATGAAGCTGGATCTGGCTGACAGCACAATGGCCACGCTCTGGCAAGGCACCGAAGGATGGGTGACCGGACTCCAGTTGGCTGCGCTGGGCATGCAAAGTGCATCCGGCAGTGATTTCGTCCACGAGTTGCATGGCGATGACCGCTTCATCGCCGACTATCTGATCGACGAGGTGCTTTCACACCAGCCTGAACCAGTACGCCGATTCTTGATCCAGACATCGATCCTGGATCGTCTCTCAGCACCTCTCTGCAATGCGCTGCTCAGCATCGACAATGCCCAGAATCTTCTGACGACGCTGGAGGCACAGAACCTCTTTCTGATCCCGCTTGACAACCGACGCGGCTGGTATCGCTATCACCATCTCTTTGGAGAGCTGCTACGCAGCCGTCTTCATAATGAACCCCCAGCGCTGATTTCCGACCTGTATAGTCGGGCCATAGAGTGGCATGCAGGAAACGGAACGATCGACGAAGCAGTCGACTACGCAATCGACAGCAAGGACTTTGCCAAAGCAGCCGATCTCCTGAAATCGATAGTCAGCCGATCGGAGCCCGGACGTCAGCGTCATCAATTCATCACGTGGTCAGAAAAATTGCCTACGTCACTTCTGAGAGAAAACGAGACGATTTGGACTGAGTACATATTGACGCTCTTTTTCTACGGGGATTTCCCCAAAGCCCTCGCGCTTTTGAAATCACAGGAGACGCAGTCTGTGCAGAACGAGCCGCATATCACCGACACCCTTCTGGCCGCGATCATGGTGCATATGACACTGGACGCACCGTATGCGCTCCAGATCAATCGCCGCGTTTTGGAGGATTTCCCTCACGGTAGGCCACTTCTTCGCGCGTATCGCTTTGGGTCATTTGGGTTCAGCCAGCCTGTTACTCGGTGACCTTCCATCAGCGGAAACATTCTTGAAAGACAGCCTCCGCCTACTCGACAGACTGAGATCCAATTCCATCTCTTTGGTCTTCGACAACTATCTGTCCGATCTTGAGTTCACCCGCGGCAATCTCAAGAGAGCCTTTGACACATTGCGCCAGTCGATCCACTACGCCCACTTACACAGCTTGCAAAAGGGCGTCAGTTTTTCAAAGACGCTAGTCAGTTTCGGCCTGCTTCACTATGAATGGAACGATCTTGATGAAGCCGCGAAGTTGTTCGAAGAAGGGATTGAACAGGCGGAGATGAGCAATCAGATCGACCGCTGGCTACACGCGATCCAGGCTCTACTCCAATTGCAAACGGCGACGGGAAATTCAGCTAAACTTACCCAACGTCTGGATTCGGTCGAGGCCATCGCCGCCGATCTCGGGCATCCACCGCTGGTCATGGATCGCATCGGGGCCTTTCGTAGTCAGGTCGCCCTGCACGAAGGACGTGCGGATGATGCCATCGCATGGGCGGCTGCCTTTGCTCAAAGGAGCGATACAGAGATTTCTTGCCTCCAGCAGGTCGAATGGCTGTCAGTTGTTCGGGTCTTTCTGGCAAACGGTGAAGCGGGACTCGTGATCCCGATTCTCGAGAAAATGGAAGCGCTGGCCGGTAACGAAGGTCGCAAACGGGATCAGATCGAAATCACGGTTCTATTGGTGCGAGCACTGTATGAAAAGGGTGACAGAGACGCGGCATGCGAGCGGCTCGTTGCCCTTCTGCCTTTGGCTGAAGTCGAGGGTTTCATTCGTACATTTGTCAACGAAGGCAAGCCGATCTTCTCACTACTGACCGAGTTGACAGCGAGCAACACCCATACGGCCCTTGACACAGTAACCGCCAGCTACATCAGGCGATTGTGCCGCGCTTTCCCGCCTGCAATTCGCGATCAAAGCCAGAAAAATGCTGACATCCTCACGCCGCGAGAGCGCACAATCATCGGGCTATTGGCTGAGGGGCTCTCCTACAGTCAGGTGGAGGAACATCTCTCCATCACCGAAAACACGCTCAAGACCCACATCAAACACATCTACGGCAAACTTGATGTCCACAACCGCACCCACGCCATCCTTGCCGCGCAAAGAATTGGCATCCTCTAGCACTGCCCCATGAGTACGCCTCACACTTTTGTGTGATAATGTCACTTTGTGATTCATTTCACAAAATCACACCTAGGTGTGTTTCGGATGATGCATATCTCCTCTATACTTTCGGCTACAACAACTCATTATGTTGGCGCATTCGCTCCGGTCCCGAGAATGCATTGCGCACATAGTGGCAGATGTCGATGCCAGGTAGGCCGGTGCGAATCCGGCGCTGTCCCGCAACTGTGATCTCCTCGTTTTCTGTGTTGTTCGAGGAGAGAGCCAGACGCTTGGATCGAACAAGTTTAACGTGTGTTCTCGAGGACTGGAAACACTACGCCCATGGGCGTAGTGTTTTTTTGCAGTACCGCAAAACTTGCTATGAGCCCAGAGGTAGCATCTGGAACGGTTGATTTGCGCTACAGGAGTGTTCGTAGCAAGTTTTGCGGTACTGCGTTTTTTTATATTCATCGCACCAAATTATCGTACTGCAAGAGGAGAAGAGCGCATGAGTGAAACAGAGACCAAACCAGGTGTCTCGAGACGCAACTTCCTGAAGGTCGCAGGTCTGGCCGGTGTGGCTGCATCAGCCGCAGGATTCTTTGCCGGCGGGGTTGCAGCAGGCAGCGATTCGGACACGTACACCGGCTGGGAATCTTTCAATCCCGGCACCCAATTTTTCGATCGTACGCCCTTCGAGTTTGAAGGCCCGGCCCACTCACCAGTGGGCGAGGTGCGTCGCCCCAGCCACCTCACTGACTACGTCTTCGGCCGCGTTGCCATGTTCGAGAAGGCCTACAACGAGAACCCCGAATGGACCCTCGAAGATCCGATCGAAGAACTTGGGCTTATTCCTCCGGTCGAAGCATTCTACGCCCAGTACCCTGAACGCTTGGAATGGGATTACCGGACCTTTAGCGAGACCATTCCGAACCACGCTGCCGACTACGAAATCTACGGGAACTACTTCAAACTTGCCGATGCCTATTCGGAAGGTTTCACAGCCCACTCAGTCTATCTGCCCACAGCCCAAACGCCGCCGGAAGAATCTGATTTCACCCTTGTGCAGCGGGGGGCTCCTGGAAAACCAGGTGGGGCGCGACCGATTGGCGAACCAGTGCCCTTCAAGAGTCCTGAAAAAGCCGCCGAGTTTATCAAGGAATGTGCTCACCGCTATGGCGCAACTCTGGTGGGAATTACTGAAACCAATCTCGATTACTTCTACTCTGAAGACTGGGCGGGCTGCCCGGATGACTACGACTATTCGAAGCTGCCGGATCACTGGAATTTTGTCGTCATCATCGGCGTGCCCATGGAGTGGGACACCTTGCTGGCAAGCCCCCAGGCTTCGACAAGCTACGAGGGATATGATCGCGTATCGACAGCAGCCATTCGCCTGGAAGGGTTGATCAAGACATTGGGCTATCCTGCACGTTCCAGTACGCCCATGACGCACTACGATCTGCTCACGCCGCCGTTCGCCATCGAAGCCGGTTTAGGCGAGGTCAGTCGACCCGGCTACTGCATCACGCCGGAACTGGGCAGCAACTGCCGCCTCGCCGCGGTCGTCACCAGTCTACCCATGGCCACCGATAAACCGATTGATTTCGGCGTGGAAGAATTCTGCAACAAGTGCAAAATCTGTGCCGACCAGTGCCCATCGGGAGCCATTTCTAAGGCTGATAGTCCCGAGGAACAAGAGTGGGGGACCGGTCCTGTACTGCGCGGATACAAACATTGGTACATCAACAACGGCGCCTGCTACAATTTCTGGCGCGAATCCATGGGGCCCCTGGGTTGTCGACTTTGTGTGGCCGTCTGTCCCTATAGCCGTAAGGACAACTGGATGCATAACTTCGCCCGTGAAGTTGACCCTCGCGATCCGACCGGCGTCACCAGTTCCAGCTTGCTCTTTATGCAGAAGAACTTCTTCGAGTATCCGGAAGCCATCGATTATCGGCGTCCGGAAGAAGGTGGCCGTTTTGCCTCCTATCGACCGGAACCGGGGTTTCTGCATGCCGAAGACTTCCTTGATATTCCGATCACCAGTCCGCCGGAGGGCTCCTAATCATGTTTACAAGTAACTTTTTCTGGTTTGCCATGGGGATGCTTGCCATCCTGGTTGGTGTCGGGTTCAACATTTTTGCCCAAGATCGTGGCTGGAAAATGAACTGGTGGAAGTGGCTGCTAGCCATTGTCTGGTATAGCATCCTCAGCATCAGCCTCTACGCATCCGGCACGCTGATCGGAGAAAACGAACAGCAGGCCGCCCTGTGGATGGGTGCGCTGGGCCTGTTCGTCAGCCTAATCCTTGGCGTCGGCCTGTGGCGCTTGTTCGCCCATGGCGCCGAGAAGCCTGAGGCCGTTGAAGCAACAGCTACGCCGGTTGAAGCATAAGGATCTGCCACAGATTCACACGGATGGAAAACGATGGAACACAGACTGTGCGGGGAACGCTCCCGGCATTCGACAAAGACATCTGTGTGAATCTGTGAATCTACTGCAAGAACAAAAGATCAGCCACAGATGAACACTGATGGCATCAGATAACCACTGATAAGGTCTGATAGTAAAAGAGCGGCTCAAATATCATCTGTGGAAATCTGTGGCAAAGTGCATTCAGGTATGATCAGAGATCGTTCGAGGAATTTTGATGACATCCGTTCAGTTAGAATTAGATCCGGTTTCCGAAGTACTCAGCCCCTATCGAAACGAGTTGCGGGCCGCAAAAGCGAGTGGGGATGAGCAACGAATCTGCCTGGCCCTGACCAATTTGGGTCACGCCCGATTCCGCCTGCATGATTTTTCGGAGGGCGTCGGTTCATTTGAGGAAGCAGTGCGACGCGCAGAGCAACTGGATGATCTCTCGCTGAAGGCACACTGCCTGGGCATTCAGATCCTGGCCTACCAGGAAATCGATCGCTATCACGATGCCTACGAAATTGCAGAGAAAATTCACCAGCTCGGCATAGAGCATGGAGATCGTTCGCTGGAGTGCAGTGCCCTGCTCAACCAGGGCCAGATCCTGCTTGACTCAGGCGAGCCCATGATTGCCGCCGAGAAATTTGAGGTCGCACGCGGCATTGCCGTCGAAGTCGAGGATCGCTCGCTGGAGATGAAGGCCATCGGCGCACTCGGTAACCAGGCGCTGGAGACGACGGCCGTCAACGAGGCGAAAGTCCAATTCGCCAAAGCGTTGAAGATGGCACGAGCGCTGGGAGACACCGACGCCGAGTACGGATATCTGGGCAATATGGCGCTCATCCACCTCTGGCAAGGCGATTTCCAAGAGGCAGTCGACGCCTTCTTGCCGGTGCTGAGTCATGCCCTCGACCGAGATGACGCCGAGACAGCGTTGCAGACATTGCATCAACTTGTCAGAGCCTACCGGGAGCTAGGGGACGATGGCCAGGTCGTGGGTTGGGGAGCCCAAGCCATTGAGTTAGCTCAGGTACTGGGGCGAGAGGCTCTGCACTTCGAACTGTTGGAGAGCATGATTTTGGCCAACTATCGGCTCGGGCAGATTGGCGAGGCGGAGCGCCTCACCAACGAAGCCATTTCGCTGGTCCGTCGTTCGGGAGACCAGTACAAAGAGACCAACCTGATGCTCAGCCTGGGCGAGTCCTACATGCTCTCAGGGTTGTTCGAGCAAGCGCTCTCTGCCTATGCAAGCGCGCTCAACGGTGCGGTTGAACTCGAACGCGAGCGCGATGAAGCCTATCTGACCGGTCGTATGGGCGTGGCCCTTGCCGAGTTAGGCCGAACCGACGAGGCCATGATCTATCACCGCCGTGCCGTCGATCTGGCCCGCAAACGCGAGATCCCAGACCTCGAAGGGGAGCAGCTTTCCATGCTTGCCTTTGCCTATCTGGAGAAACAGAATATCGACCGAGCACGCATCCACTGCCTCAATGCAATCGATGTCTTGACCAACGCCGGTCTCGCCGATAGCGCAGACAATGCCCGAGCGCTGCTGGAAGAGATTGAGGCGAGGGGGACGGTGGCGTTTAGTGCAGAATTGGAATGGTTAACTCTGCTTGCGTACTGCGTACTGCGTAAGGTCTCGTAGATGATGGGGATCATCGAGCATTGGAGATCGCTTAGGACCAAAAGATATCAATATAGCCAATGACCCCAGTCCCAAACAGATTACGCATTACGCATTTCGCAGTAAATATCAAGCAGCACCAGCAAGCATCAGGAGCGTCCCTACCGTGACCACTATCCCATTACAAACACCGCAGGCCGTCAAACGGGCGCGGACCAAGCGCAACGAGCGTTGGCTGGCGGTGTTTGCCATGGTGACGCTCGTACTTGCCTGGTTTGTCGGACTCTATTTGGAAGGGGACGGCAACGCAAATGCATTGCCGGAAGCTTGGCCAGCGGCTGACCGTTTCGAGCTGGTCGATGACACGACCTACGCCGCCTATCAGGATGGCGAACTCCTGGGCTACATCGCCACAGGCGAGGCCGTCGGCTATGGCGGCCCCATGGAAATGGCGGTCGCCGTCGATCTGGACGGCATCGTACGAGGCATGTCCGTCATCTCCCACAAAGAGACGCCCTCCTTTTTCGACCGGGTGATCGATCGGGGTCTATTCACGCAGTTGAATGATAAACCCTACACGGATGCCTTTGTGCTTGATGATGACGTTAAAGGCGTAACCGGGGCCACCTATACGGCACGTGCAATGGCCGCCTCGGTGCTGGAAGGCAGTCGAATCGTGGCCGGTGAACAGCTGGCGTTGCCTGTCTCGGAACCGGCACCGATTCCCATCCAGTTCGGCATCCCGGAGATCACGCTGATTGCGCTCTACGTCGCCGCCTACATCGGCCACCGAAGGAAGTTCAAGTACACGAAGCAGATGCGCTGGGCCACGTTGATCACCGGGATGTTGGTACTTGGTTTCTGGTTCAACCTGCCGCTGACCATTTCGCGGATCAACTCCTTCCTTCTGGGCTTCTGGCCCCAGTGGCAGACCAACATCTACTGGTACCTGTTGATAGGCGGCATCATCTTCGTCGCCTTTGCGGACAACAAGAATGCCTACTGCTCCTGGTTCTGCCCATTTGGGGCAACCCAGGAATGTATGGGCGTCATCGGCGGGGCCAAATATAACATCCCACGCGATCATCGTCGCACCATGCTTTGGGTCGTGCGCGGATTGGCCTGGCTGGCCATCGTCATCGCCTTTCTCTTCCGCAATCCGGGCATTTCAAGCTACGAGGTCTTTGGCACGCTCTTCAGCTTCACCGGATCCACCATCGCCTTTGTGTTGTTGGGCATCGTGCTGATCGTGTCGCTCTTTGTGAAGCGGCCGTGGTGTAACTATCTCTGCCCGCTGGATCCGGTCTACGACATCATTCACCTGGTACGTGCTTGGGGTATCGAACTATGGCACAAAGTAGCAAATCGAAGCGCCGCGTCATCGAGCTGATCATCTTCGCCGTGATCATCATCTGCGTGGGGCTTGTGTTGGTCGAACTGGCCACCAACGTGATGGCAGAGATATCGAATGAAGAAGCCGTGCTATTGCAAATTTTCGGGTAGGCGGAGTGGAAATTGGCAGCGGATGGACGCAAACAGACGCGGATGGGGACAAATCACGAACATGAATTCGGTATCGTTTTTCGCGACGAAACTTCTTGAAAATTGCAGGGTTTAGCACGGCTACCGCCGCCACCATGTGGGCGCTTGGGGATTTTTCCGGTATCGCCCGGCTCGGTGCCAAGCCCGGCACCAAGCTAGCCGAAGTCTCTGCGACTCGTTTCCTCATGGGCACGGTGGTCAATCTCACGCTGGTCGGTGAGGATCGGTCGGTGGCGCATGCCGCGGTTGAGGCTACGTTGGATCGCATGGCCGCGCTGGAAGCGATCTTGAGCCGCCATCGAGTGGACAGCCAGCTTTCGCAGCTCAACGCCACCGGTAGCCTCACCCACGCCGATCAGTCGTTGCTGGATCTGCTTGACCTCTCGTTTCGCATCAGCCGGCAGAGCGACGGCGCCTTTGACGTGACGATCAAGCCGCTGGTCGATATCTACCAGCGCTATCATCAGATGGAGAAACTCCCCCCGACGGCGGCCATCGAACAGGCGTTGACGCTGGTCGATTACACCGATATTCAGATCGACGGCAGCCGGGTCTCGCTGGCACAGCCCGGCATGGCCATCACGCTGGATGGCATCGGCAAGGGCTACATCGTGGATGCCGGCGTCGAGACATTGGCATCGTTAGGCTTCGCCAATGTGCTGGTCGAGGCTGGGGGCGATTTGAGCGCAATGGGTGAGGACGAGGGGCGTAGCCCCTGGAAGATCGGCGTCCAGCCGCCACGCTCTGGCCCGGCAAATCTACTTGCCAAATTCGATCTCTCAAACCAGGCAGCGGCCACGTCAGGTGATTACATGCAATCATTCACCACGGACCTGCGCCACCACCACATCCTCGACCCGCGCACTGGCTACTCCGCACGGGAGTTGGCCAGCGCCACCGTGATCGCTCCGACCGCAGCGCTGGCTGATGGCTTGGCGACTGCGTTGATGGTCAGTGGTGTTGATGTTGGACGACGGTTGATCGAGAAGATGGGTGACTGTGGCGCGTATTTGGTGACCAAAGAGGGAAGCGAGATTGACCTCACCGATGCAGGCCCTTCTGCCTAAGCAGAAAAGGATGTGCCCCCGGCATCTACCAACGCTACGCTACGAACCTGATTCGACGAGATCTAGCAATCAATTGAGAATCAATGGCGACCAACAGGGGTTAAAGCCGCTCACGAAGCAGACTACGATGCAAGCGCCTTCTCGATCTCTCGCTCAAGCCTGTCGCTGTATCCCCGAATAGCATCATTGTTGTTCAACATCAATTTTGCATCCAACGTACACTTCATCATCGTCGGACGCGAGATCTTGACCTGATGGGCCGGGGTGAAGAGTACCTTGTGCATTTTGGCTGCCAGGAGCACAGTCTGATAGGCAGGCAGCAAGCTCATAAGTGAGGCCATTCGGTAGCCGGAGGCTTCATGCGGAAGGGGAAGAAGATAGTCTGTAGCATCTTGCAGTTCCTGAACCACATCCCCAATGACTTTTCGCGTCCACTCGATGGGCGCCCCGGTCAAATCTAGCGAAGTACAGTCAATCTCCTGGTGCCAGGAATAGGGAATGTAGGAGATGCCACGTTTCAGGTCCTTGGCAAAGTCCTTGAGAATATTGGTCTTTTGCAGGCCCCGACCACAAGCCTCGCACGAGGCGATCAGTTGACTCGCTATTTCGTCCGATAGTCCGTAGTGGCGTACGGCCAGTTCAGTGACCATATGGCCAACAGTGCCGGCCACGTAATAGCAGTAGTCATTGTAACTGGAGGCATTGGTGAGCACGAGGATTCCGTCGTGTTCCTCCAACATCTTGTCTCGCTCCGGCCCTTCAATGATTGCCATACCATCTGCCATTTCGGCAGCCCAACGCCGGATGGCTGAACGATCCCCTTCTGGGATTTTTGCGTAGATCTCCCACAGACGCAGGCCTGTTGTTTCGCCCATCATGGCAGTTTCGTCTGGCGTCAAGCCCGGCCACAATTCCTGGCCCCAACTTGCCAGTATATTTGAGGCGATGGCAGGCGTTTCGAGCAATTGATGAAATTCCTGGAATCGACGGTCCTTCCAATCGAACGGCTGCGTACAATCTTCGATATTGTCAACCACACGACAGACCAGATAGGCCACCGCTGTATAGAAATTGAACGGTTCTTCAAGCGTCGGAACCACAAGAGCAAATGATCTGGAGACCTTTTCCATTTCATCGCTGAGATAGCGTTTCTCAGCCTGAGTCAACTCAATCGAATCCATTTCGTTACCATCTTTCCCACCAAGGTCGCCTCCATCAACTTCTTGAACAGAGACGGAGGGTTGCCTGAGCGCCGGCTGGTATGGAGATTTTGGCGCCTGCCATGGACATCAACTGATTGACCACCTCCACCGAGTTGGCCCCTGCCACAGTTACCACTGCGACCCCTCCCCGCTGGACCGATTCCGTCAATTTGGCCAATTGGAGATCATCAAAGCCGTCCGCACGCAATCTATTGGCCAGGCCGTCTGCCAAAACACTGACGCCGGTCAAGGTCAATACGATGCCGCCTCGACATCCTTCAGCTTAACCTTTTGCTTCCGGCTCGCAGCTTGCAAGTCTTCCATCGCCCGTGCCGCATCGTTCTCGTTTTTAAATGAGGCCACGATAATGGTCTCGGCATTCTCACCCATGCCAGCTTTCCATGCTGACAGTCAGCACCATTCAGTTCTATCGAACCCCATGCGCTCGTCCTATTTTCTGATTTCAGTAGTTCACGGTTTCAAGAGATACGAGATTCTTCGCTGGCATCCTGCCAGAGAGGAGGGGGCCCATTGGCCCGCTCAGAATGACAAATCGTGAAGTGCTGGATTTCAGTAACTCCACTGCAAAAAGGCAAATCAGCCACGAACGGTCACGAATTTACACAAAGGCCCGCTTTCTTCGTGTTTCGTGGATCACTATTTCTTTGGAACCGCCTTAGTCAGACTTGTATTGCCGAACAAGCGATGGCTCTGGCAGTGCGTTCACTGCGTCCTTGTCCAGATCCAGAAAGACATCATCGTCCAGAACCCGTCGAACATGGCTCACGGGTACGGCGATCTCTCGTTTCCGCCAAAGGTGTCCCTTCTTCAAGACGATATGGGTGATGTGGCCGGACTCCGGCTCGACGACAAACTCACCGACGTGGCCTATCTTTCCGTCTGTTGCTTCGACGTTGGCGCCGCGATGAATCGCAAGTTCGCCATGGGGGATGGCTTCAATGCCTACATCTATCCCGCCCTGATACATGTCGACCGTGTAAGGTGACATATACTCACCAGCCTCCATGGAGACATAGTCGGGGATGGTTGAATCAATCTCATCCGGTCCGATGTACCGGTGCTCAACAAATGGCTCCATGTCTGCCAACTCGGCTAACGTGCAGGTCAACTGCACCTGGTCCGGCGATGCCTCTTGGACAACGTTGATCTGAACGAGGTGCTGCGACCATTGGTCTGATTCATGCTTCCCGACCACAATGTGTGTCAGTGCCTTCTGAACAGGATTCACAACTAGCGCTTGAATGTGGCCCGCGTCGCCATCAGTGCAGGCCACTGATGCGTTGATTCGAATGTCTAACATGGAGCACCTCTCTGAGATGAGAAAAGGAATTAGAAAAAGTCGTGTCGTACTGCATCCGCTTGGAGAACCGTGGCGCTTATTGTACCCCGTAAAGCAAAACCGGAACTCCGTCGCTGTCGTACAGAATGAGAGCGCCGGCTAATTCCTCCACCGCCGTAGCCGACTGCAATGCTTCGAGATAGTTAGTTTCTTGAACCATGATCGATTCCGGAGAAATGCATGTTTCCTCAGCGACTGTCATTTCACCTACCTGAACCGAACCGTCTTCCCGGATCAAGGGCGCACTATAGTCATTGCATCCAGCATTACCGGTCAGGGTTTCACCGTCGGACACTACCGTCACCGTTGTTCCAGGGATGAGTGGCAGGAATTCTCCATCATAGAAAATGAAGCGTAGGGACCACGTGGCGCCTTGTAGCGGCGCCTGCTCTGCCGGAGACAGAGTCATTGGGCGCTGGTCCTCCACTGTAAACAAGTAGAGCTTATCATCCGCGATCTCATAGTGCGTTGAATTGAGGAGAGCTGAATGGTTGTTCTCTCATCTTTGTGTTCGTGTTGGCTAACACGTCGCGTGCACATTATGCAGGCTCTTTGGGATTTCAGGGGGTGGGGCAGGTTTCCTTGCCCATGCGCATCAAACTAAGGTTATGTATAGTGCTAAGGCGTAGGCCTGCCATTCATAACCTGGAATCTGAGCGACCAAACGATATCTTCGAATATACAATGACGTCCGTACGATGATTTTACTGCCTTGGTTCTATCCTTCTGCAGCTTCATCCAGGACGGCGCCAGCACCAAATTCGGCAGCGCCGGTTGCAACATCTGCAATACCTTCAGCGGCAAGATCGCCGGCCAAGTCTGCGGCTGCACCGGCAGCGGCGCCTTCGACAGTACCCCGAATGCCCAGAAGTACGGCGGCCTCGGCCAATTCTTCAGAGCGCTGGGCAGCGATATCAGAGGCGGCCATGCGCAATACGCCTTCGTCGATCTCCTCTTCGCCCATCTCGGCGATGTGCTGCCCGGTGGCCGCCATCAGCGAGGCCAGACCTCGCTCGGCGCCCGCACGCAGGATCACGTCAACGGCAATCTCCTGGAGCTGATCACCCCGATCATCCAGAACCGTCGCCAACACCGGCATTTCCAGAAGGGCAACGACTTCGGCGATAGTCGAAAGCTCGCCGGCCAGCCGGCTCAACTCCAGGCCACGATCGAAATCGCCCAGGCTCATCATGCCAACCACAGCGCTCATGGCTTCGACATCATCAGAAGCAGTCAGCATATCGATGCCCTGAGAAACATCATTGATGCCGGCAACGCCGACCATTTCACTAAGCGTCCCGAGTCGATTCGCCACAGCGCCTGCGTCAACAGAGCGGGTGAGATCCGAGGCGGCGGCGGCTCCAGCGGTAGCCGCAAAGGCGGCAGCTTCGGCAGCTTCGTCAAGCTCTTCCACGCCGATGGCGGCGTCGATCATACCGGCTTCGGCCAAGTCATCAGCGGCAGCGGCCAGTTCGTCGTTCTGCGTACTTTCGTCAGACATGTTGGTTCTCCTTGAGATATGTTATTTGCAGAAAAATTGACGAATCTGATTCGTCAACTGGTAGCTTACCCCTCGCGCTCTTTGAGGACGCGCTTGAGCGTTTCTTCGTCCTCGGGATCGAGTGTTGTCTGAATAACCTTACCCTTGTAAGGTTTTAGTTCCGCAACGACGGCATTGGGGTTGGCGTGGCGGATGATCAGAAAGAGCGCCGACGTCCCCGGTTGCAGTTCGTCAGAGACTTCCTTGACGAAGCTCTTCTGAATGCCCAGATCTGCCAGTGCGCCCACACCCATGCCACCCAACACACCTACGAGAATGCCGGCAACGGGGAAGAAAATGCCCGCCAGCAGGAGGCCCAATAGGCCGCCGCCGACCGCACCGATTTTCACGCCACGATCCAATTGGTTTTTGACATGGACCTTGCCTTTTTCATCGCGGACGACCACTGCAGAATCGTCCAGGCTAATCTGTCCCCCCTTCTCGCCTCTGTGAATCGCATCTCGGACCTTACCTGCCTCATCGGCGTTATCGAAGGTTATTACGATTAGTTGCGACATGCTTCCTCCCTTTTCCTGCTTGATTCGTCAAAAATAGTTCAACAGCCCTGCCGTTCATCGACCGAACCAGATAGAACCCTACGATTCTACTGCAAAAAACTCGATTTGTCAGTCACCAGCAGCCCACAATTTGTCATTCTGGGCGGGCCAATCCGGCGCCTTCACTCTGGAAAAAGACCAGTGAAGAATCTCGCTTTCTCCAAATCGTGAACTACTGGTCACGATCTTCCGATTCCTGGGATTCGGCCAGATAGGCTTCAACTCCGGCTCGGACCGACACATATATCCGATCGGAGTCGATGACGTTGTGCGTATTGAGTCGCTTCATGATCTCCTGAATTGAGGACTGAATACGAGCAAAACGCAGTTCGATGCCGACACGTTCTAACTCATTCTTCAGTTCATGGATCGTCATGATAGCAGTGGCATCGATATCGGTGATCGCTTCGCCGTCGACCAATACAACCTTCGGATCGTAGAGCGCCACGCCCTCCCGGACCTCATCGGCAAAATCGGGCGCGTTGGCAAAGAAAAGCGCCCCATCGAAACGTAAGATCAATAGCCCAGGATAGGTTTCGCCATCGGGGAAGTGTTCGAGGCTGCGGAATGTTTCCTCGCCCGGCACCTTGCCCATGACCGAACTCTTGCGACTCTTGGCAGCCAAGACCAAACCAAATAACCCCAGACAGAGCGCCAGGACAATGCCCTGCAAAATACCGATAGCCAAAACGCCCACGACGGCCACCAAAGCTGTCCAAAAGTCCAGATTGGTGACACCCCAATACTGCGAGATCTTGCGGTAGTTGACCAGGTGCCATACGGCATGGATGACGATGGCAGCCAATGCTGCTTCGGGCAGATAGTAGAAGAGGGGCGTCAGAAAGACGGCGGTGATCAGCACGGCAATGCCGGCGATGATCGAGACCATTTGGCTCGTGGCGCCGGCATCGACCGAGGCTGCAGTCTTGGAAAGGCTTCCATCGACTACGAATCCGCCGCTGAAGCCGGACCCGGCGTTGGCCGCACCAACGGCGATTAATTCCTGGTCGGCTTCAACCCTGTAATTAAACTTGGTGGCATAGGATCGTGCGACGGCCACAGACTCGGCAAAGGCGACCAGGGCGATGGCTGCTGCCCCAGGAATCAACGCCAACGCATCCCTGGGGCCAACGCCCGCCGGCAAGCCAATGGGCGGCAAGCCTGCAGGGATCGCACCGACAATATGGATATCTCGGCTATCAAACTTGAACAGATACGAAGCCACGATTGCCAGTACCATGACAGTGAGTGCCGCCGGAATCTTGGGCGTGTAGCGATGCATCAGAAAGAGCGCTGCCAAGCAGATCAATCCTACGAAAAAGGTAGCCCAGTGAATCTGCCCCAGATTGATAACGAAGGCCAATACCTCCGGCACAAAATCCGCGCTATCGGGATCGAAACCCAATAATTTGTCCAATTGACCGACGAGGACAGTAATGGCAACCCCTACCACAAAACCATCCAGCACCGGACGCGAAAGGAAATCCGCCAACACGCCCAGCCGCAGTAGTCCGGCGATGATGAGGAGGATTCCTGTCAGCAGCGCCAGCATCACGGTGAGGGCAATGAACTCCTCGGTGCCGACAGCGGCAAAGCCGACAACAACACTCAGTGAGAGTGCAGCCACCGTGGAGCTCGGACCCACGTTCAAGTGTTTCGAGGTGCCGAAGATGGCGTACGCAATTAGGGCCAACGGAGCTGCATACAGTCCGGTTTCAGGCGGCATGCCCGCGATGCCGGCATAGGCCATGGCTTCGGGGACCAGCAATGCCCAGACGGTGAGCGCTGCGATAAGGTCCGGGCGCAGAAACGATGGTTTGTAGGCCGGTAACCATTCTAGGATGGGGAAGAATGACTTCACGGTCCGTTTGCTTTTCTGACCATGAAGTGTCGTCAATGCCATATGTTCCTCTTCTCGAATGTTCCTTTTTTTCAAAGAGTGTGTTCCCTGGGAATCGGGATGTTCGGTATCTCTCACGTCGTCAGTGACAACGGTTGAACATGCCCTTCTGCTGCATTCTACCGTGGAATCCCATCCACACCAATAGGGTTCAATGACGCTGACTATGACTGGGCGTCATCATAGCCAAATTGGAGTGGTAGCGAACATGACTTAGCGTGGATTCGACCGCCTCTGCCTTGGACCGCGTCAGGCACTGTCTAGAGCGCAGGCTAAGTAGTCGAAGCGGGGTTCGCCATTGTAGTTCACGAAACGAATGCTTTCGTTGCGCCTTCAGTGAAGGCGTGCGATATTTTTTCGCCCAGTCATCTCATCACCCCGCCAACGAAAGCGGATTCAGTATCAGCCGGCAGCAGTTGTTGATTCCAGTATGAGCCCATTTTTCTTCAAACGCATCCCCCAAAGGGCGTAGTATGGTCGTATTTGTAGGGCCGTTTTAGGAAAAAAGGTCATCAACAGCGACACAGTTGCCAAGAGTGACATCCCCAGCCGATGGTTTTCGTCTGTATCTCTGCGATTTGCGCCAATGTTCAATGACCCTATAATTGTCAGTGGCTGCACTGGGTAGTTTGGCGGCTATTGCCGACCATGTCAAAAGGACAGAAAAGATGGACGAAAAGACCAACTCACTTCACGTCATATTTGGTACTGGGCCTGTGGGGCTGGCCACAATGGATGCTCTACTGGCAAAGGGTGCGCGTGTGCGCATGATCAACCGTAGTGGAAAGGCCGATCTCCCGGACGTCGTCGAGTTGATGAGCGGCGATGCCAGCGATCCGACGTTCGCGCTTGAGGCCAGCCAGGACGCAAGCGTCATCTACCAGGCGCTCAATCCGCCCTACACAAAATGGCCGGAGATGTTTCCGCCATTGCAGACAGCTGTGCTCTTTGCTGCGGCAACAACTGGGGCCAAACTGGTTTCGTTGGAGAATGTCTACATGTACGGTTCGCCAGGCGGCGAGCCGATCACGGAAGATCTTCCCTATTCCGCCCATACGCGCAAGGGGCAAGTGCGTGCACGTATGGCCGAGGAACTGAAGGGTGCCCATGAGAAAGGCATCGCTCGCACAGTGTCTGCTCGCGCCTCTGACTTCTTCGGTCCCCGTGTTCTGACTTCTGCCATGGGTGACCGCGTCTTCCCACAGATCCTCTCACGCGACACGGTGCAGATTCTCGGCAATCCGGATATGCTCCACACCTACACCTATATGCCGGACATCGGCCAGGCAATGGCCATTCTCGGTGAACGGGATGACGCGCTCGGACAGGTCTGGCACATTCCTTCTGCCGAAACGCTTACAACGCAGGAATTTCTGGAGCTGGTCGCAGAACGAGCACATCTGGCGTTACACGCTCAGGTGGCGCCCAAGTGGTTGTTGCGCATTGTCTCGCTCGTCAACGGTGATCTGCGCGAGATGATGGAGATGCTCTACCAGTTCGAGGAGCCGTTTGCTGTTGACGGCTCACGTTTTGCCGAAGCCTTCGACTTTGAGCCGACACCGCTTCCTGAGGCCATTGATGCCACCCTGGACTGGTATCGGCGGCAGGCAGCAGTTGATGCTGAGGCATAGTCATCAAGAAACCGACCGACTTGTTGCTCATCAGATTGTTTGGAAACTGGCCGTATACCGGCTGAGAACAGAAAGATCGCATTTCGTCAGTCGTGTGCCATCTGGTCGATGCAGACCGTCACGGCCAAAATGATGACGTCGTCCTGGCTCGGATCGACCTGAACACCGTAAGAATCGCGAATACGAAACCACTTCTTCGAGACTTCGGCTACCTTGTTCCGACCTTCCCCGATAGTGTATTCATGGTCGAGAATATTGCCCTTGACATCCAAATCGGGACCATTTTTGACCTTGACCAAAAAGCGGTCACGAAGCGGCGAAATCAGCGCTTTCTTCACGACTCTAGTCGCTCCCCATTTGGGCCTTTCACTTCCATACTATCTTTGATCCGTAGCATTCGCTCCTGAATCTTGCATAGCGTCTCGCCGTGGCGATCCTTAAACAGAAGTGTGTCGCGTATGCGCAGAGCCTTGCCATCCACTTCAAACGCGCGTTCGCCCTGCGCATTTTCGATCCAGAAATCATCGCCGATGGCGATCATTCTTTGGCGCATGACATATCGATTCGCACTGCCGCTGCGGCCGAAGGTTTGGCGTTCTTCTTGTTTTCGAGCTCTTCGTCTTCCGAATGGCATGTTCATCCGCCCCATTCTATGGATAGTACAGGGACCGTTCAATTATTTGAACGGTCCCTTTCTCTACGAATTTTCCTCAACAATGTCGCGAATTTCCGATGCCCTATTCTACCAGTTCGATCTCGCCCGGTCGCCATGTCTTGTCGAACCACGCCTCGGTTGGACTATAAAGACGCAAGACGCAGAACCAGCCCTTATTGGGGACAGTCTGGATCCAGTTTGCTTCCTTGCCTTCAGGCGCCTCAGGGCCGAAATAGAGATCGATGGACCCATCGTCATTGGCGTTCATCTTGTCTCGCTTGTTGTTCTTGCTCGGGTAGGGCTGGCTGGTCTGAAGCTCCGAGCGTGTCTGCGGGTCATAGACGACCACCGACATGAATTTCTCGGCAGGCGGATCCTTCGGGAGGTTCATCGAGTAGGTCTTGCCGCCATCAAGATAGTCGCCCGACGCGTCCAGGTAACCCCAAGCATATTGAGATCCTTTTCCGACTAACTTCCATGTCATCGCCGGCGTGTTAACGGTCGCGAAATAGAAGAACTGGGCTCGCGGATCGATGTTCCGCCCGCCCATGCCCTCATCCTTGAGGAACTCAAAGGAATTCCCGACAAAGCCCCTCTTCCAATTGCTGCCCTCGTAAAGGAAGGCCGATTCATCGCGTTCATACCAGAACATCGTGCGTGCTGTCGCGTTGCCCACCTCAGCCGCTTTTGTCAGCAGCTTCTCCATCCGGGCGTCTGGAGAAAATGGTTTACCCTTCTCGATGCCGATTGAAGCGAAGATCCCGCGCAGATTGGGGCTCGATCATCTCAATGGGCTCACGCTCGATAACGGCGTGGAGTTCTTCAAAGAAATTGTAGTCATTGGAGTGAATGGTATTGAATGCTTTACCCGATCCTTTGAAAAATTTCATCTCCGGCGGATTGGCCGCCTTGGCCAAGGGATAGATCTTAAGGCCTTCTCTGAATAATTTGCTGGAGAAGTCCGGCTTGCCGTCCTTCAGGAAGCCGCGCAGGATGAGCCAGTTCACTCCACTGGTTGACGTGGCAGTGAAATAGCCCTCTGGGACCTCACCATCGTAGCCGGGTGGGAGGATCAAGTACTTTCCACCCTGGGCCCTGTCAGGGCCAGGAGGGCCTGTATCGATCACGAAACGAAAGAAGGCGTCATTGACCGTCCCCGGACCGGTCCCAGGCGGGATCTCGATCACCATCGGACCTTCTTTGCTGACATCGAAGAACGATGAGCAGTAGACCGTGTCGGTGTTGCCAGTGAGAAACAGGGAGTTGCTGTCCATCAGCTCATCGAAGATCAGAACCTGATTGCAGTTCTGGATACCCAGGGATGCATGACCGCGTCTAAGCGCCTCAAGCGAGGCTGCGGGTACCCCATTCAGAAAGGTTTCCACGCCGCGAATATAGTCGAGGTGGTCATAGAGCAGCGCGGCAGTCTGCTTCGTGGGAATCCCGTCGAAGAACTCAAGGGTGCCGGTCCTCGTCTCCATATCGTCCGTGGTCATGATAGAATCCGGAATCTTGTTATTGTAACCTGGTGTTGGTTGTTCATCTCTGTTTTTCATGTTTAGCTCCTCAACTATTCTATGGGAATGACCTACATTCAGTAGTTCACGAATTGTCATTCCGATGACCGGAGGGAAGAGGAATCTTGGGTTCGCCAAGGAGAGATTCCTCGTTGCTTCGCTCTGTCGGAATGACAGTTGCGACCAAATCGGTAACTACTGACAGTCGTTTTTGAACCCCAGTTCTCATCAAATGATGCAGCGCGTAAATAGGATCCATTTTATATTACCTTACGGCCGAAGAAAAGGATCAAAAGGATGCAAAAAGGGTGTAGAAACGCTGCTTACAATCAATTCATTTCAATCGCGGAATTTTGCTCGTGGCCTCATCCGGGCAGTCTTGCAGGTAGGCGATTCTGGACACCTGTTTGCCGCCGGCGAGCGCACTGATATCCTGGCTAACCCACTAGCAGGCTGTCGGAGAGACAGCATAGATTGAACATAGTTGAGCCTGTTGCCATGTTTTTTGACAAAATCGACTCGATAGCAGGCAGGGAGTAGACATAATCACGGATATGCATGCTCCAGAGCGTCGCATCTTCTCAGCCCTCCCGTCTGAGGGCGCGCAGAATCAGGTCGTGTGCAATACATGAAGACGCTTCAGATTGTAGGCCAAACAAACAAGATTCCATTCGCCGGCCGCCGCGGTCAGTCCGCGCAAGGAAAACTGTCGGAAACCCATGATCTCCTTGATGATGCCGAAGACCGGCTCAACCGTGCTCTTGCGCAGTTTGTAGATGGCTTTGCCGGCTTCGGTGCACAGTTTGTAGTGCATTTTGGTCTTGTGGCTGGCATTCTCGGGCGGGGGTTCTGGCTCACCCTCCAGAAGCGTCCGCCAATCGAACGCATGGCTGTCTCGACCTGCAGCAATGTAAGGTTCGATGCCCATGGCTTCAAAGCCCTGGATTGTCCCAGGGCTGAAATAGCCGGCATCCATGGCCGCCGCATTCGGGGTACCCAGTTGAGCCGGGATCGCCTGGGCCGTTGCCACACCTTCCTGCTTGTCGTTGGGGTGATCGGAAAGAGTATTGCCCACAATGAGGCGACTCTCATGTTCCACCGCAGCCTGGGCATTGTACGATTGTTGGAAAGCCTTGTTGTTGCCATTCTTCATGATACGAGACTCTGGATCGGTGAAATTGACCTGGTCTTTGTCACGCGGGCCGGGTTCAGGTGGCTGAGGGATACGACCTGGCGTCTTCTTGCCAGTTTGCTCTTCCTTCTCCTTGCGAGCAGCCATCTTCTGTTCATACTCGGCTTGTTCTTGAGCATGGCGTTGAGCGGCCATCGTTTCTATCATTGCCTTGGCTTGGGCAAGATCCACCAGCTTCTTGGTGCGCCGTCCGATCTCATCGTCGATATCAAAATCGTCCGGTTGCTCGCTGTCCGCCTTTTCAGCCAGGGCGAACAACTCATTGATCTCTTGTTGCAAGCGCTTCTCCATCGACAAGATACGTCCATAACTCACCGCCTTGCTCTTGGACGCATCGGCATGGACCTTGCTGCCATCAATGCTGATGTTGCCCAGTCTCACATGGCCCAATATGTAGGCAAGCATCAGCACCTGTACAAACAATCCCTTCAGCGTCTCCAGATTCTCCTTGCGAAACTGGTTAATAGTGTCATGGTCTGGATGCATGTTCCCGGCAATGTATCGAAGCGGAATCGATTCGTACGTCGCCCTCTCCAGTTTGCGAGAACTGAAGGTCCCGGTTGCGTAGCCATACAGCAACAGCCCCAGCAGCACTTCTGGCGCATACGGCGCTCCCCCACGGTCGCTGTACTGACCATAGACCTTGCTCAAATCGAGCAGGCTGACTACGCTCACGATGAATCGAGCCAGATGATCTTCCGGCAACGCTTCGCCCAACGTGATTTGGGTCTTTTCCGTTGCCTCATAGTCCGCTTGTCTGAACTTACGTTTCTTTGCCATGCTCTCACATTACCACCAATCCGTCAGAGAGCCGACTGTCGGTTCTCTCCGACAAACTGCTAGGTTCGATCATCGCTTCGATAGGCCTGTGGCACATGAAACAGTCCTCCGACCTCACTCAGGAACCTCTAGATCTACTGCGGATGAATCAGCAACTTGCCGTCTCGATCTCAGCATCCTGAATTGGCAAATCAGACCACAACCGATATCCTGTTCAACGGAGAGTAGCTATTCGTCGTGTTTCATGTTGATCCGTATCGACCGGAACCGCTTTTTCAAGAAACTGAATCTATGAATCGACCAAGCCGAGCCTGGAAAATCATTGCAGTCGCCATATTCCCTGTGGTCGTCGCACTGCTGGCGGCGGTCTATCTTGATGATCCATATCAATACCTCAACTACGTGCGCGAGGATAGCCTGGTCGAATGGCTCTCCTTTGCTTGTCTGATGCTCTCCGGCCTGATTGCGCTGGACATCGGCATTCAGATCCTCCGACGAGAACGGCAATTCCAATGGTTCTTCTTTGCGTTTGGGCTCTTCTGCCTGCTCATGGCTTTTGAGGAGATCAGTTGGGGACAACGGCTTTTCAGCCTTACATCGCCCGAATATTTCCTGGGCAACAGCGATCAGCAAGAGATCAACGTCCACAATGTTCTGCAACAGAAGTTCGACTTCAAGACAAAAGACCTTGCCGCGCTGGTGCTGTCTGTCTATGGCATTCTTTTGCCGCTTCTTGCCCTCAACCGCCATGTTGCGGCGCTGTTGCAGCGATTCAGGCTGCTGATCCCGCCCCTCTACCTCATCCCCGGTTTCCTGATTGCATCGCTGTTGATGTTCGACGTCCCGACCGGATTCGAGGAGGAAATTGGCGAATTTCTATTCGGGCTCTGCTTCCTGCTCTTCATGATGCACGAATTGATGATCAGGGGCCTGGGTGTCCCCTTAAAAACTGCTGGTTATCCGGACGCCGGGGGCCATTCTCGCGCAGTTGCCTTGGATCGTTTCGCCATCCTGACCCTGTCACTGATGGCGTTCGGGTTGCACATCTGGCAACTGGATGGCAAAGGACTCTGGCTACCCGAGGCGATCCACGCTGCCGCCGCCCAGGCATCACCGGGAGAGATCCTCCAGCAGGGGTGGATCAGCGGCGCAGTCGAACGCACCGGGTGGTTGCTGATGCTGGGCGTCTGGCAGCCGCTGGTCGGATCGTCTGAATTCGCGCTGCGCTTTCTGTCTGTGCTTGCGACCACGGCCGCTGTGCCGCTCCTCTGGCAGACGCTCAGGGCTGTCCTGCCCAATCAGATCACGCTCCGCCTCTTCGCCGCCTTGTTGTTGACGCTGGCGCCGGCGCTTCATTTCTATGCCCAGGATGTCTCAATCTATGGGTTCCTGGTATTCTTGGCAACGCTGTCGCTCTATCTGACGGTGACCGTGAGCATGAAGCCAAGCTATCTGCGCCTGTTTCTCTGGATGGCCGTGGCCTGGATCTTCACACTCTCACATCCATTTGCAACCACTCTGGTGACTATCGAGGCCGTAGCCCTTGCCGTACTTCTGTTCAGCAACGGGCAACAACAGATCCCTCGCGTCCAAACCGGCATCATATTGATCCTGGCTCTGGTTCCGGGACTAGCCTGGGCGTTCGCCTCACCGGGAACAGAATCGGCGGTGGCAAAGGCAACCACCATTCTAGACCCCGATGACTGGTCCAGATCCATACGCATGGAACAATTGTGGAAGGATCTGTCCTTTGGCAATGCGCTCTGGCTCTCGTATCGGTCTCGGCTTGCGGTCGTGATGCTGCCGATCTTTATCTGTGGAGCGGTCGTACTTCTACTATGGCGACGCATCTTCACAAATGATGCACCAAAGGTCAGCCACGCTGTATTGGCATGGCTGTTGTTGGCCTCGGTGCTGGGGCCGCTGCTGGTTGCGCTCTTTGTGCTGCCGGCGTTGCCGACGGCGGCAACGCTTTTCACACTGCCTGCGCTGCTGGCTGTCTGTGCGATGGGCGCGGTCTATCTAGTGCGCGCTGTGCCGCTAGTTGGCGGAGCGGTCATGTTGTTGACTGTGGGGCTTGCCGTCACCGGGCTGGTCACCTACAACAGCGACATTGCCAAGAGCGGCTATCAGGAGTTGACCATGCTCGTCAACGACGAACAGCAGGCCGACGACGGTGTGCTGCTGGCGGCGCCGTCCCAGCACTTTTTGGCCGATTACTATTTCGAAACTGAAAATATCCAAGCCGTGCCAAAGATGGAACTCTCGCCCTTTTGGCCACAGCAGATGTCACCGCTGGTTCCCCACGAGGTGGACGGAGAGATTCAGGAAGAATTGCGCGATCATCCGGCGCTCTGGCTGGCCTTATACGATGAGAACAGCGTCGACCCCGGGCGTTTCCTGCCGGCCTATCTGACGGCTGTCGCCTATCGAGATGACTGTGTCGAGTGGGATGACGTCGAACTATGTCGTTTTGTCAGCCCGCCGCTGCTGGAGACGCAGGATCTGGGCTTGGACAAGTATCTCTTTGCCGGGGAACTTGGTCTGCAAAAGGCGATGCTGGCCGCAGACGACGACTCAATTCTGGGCGTCCCCATGCTGCTGGCCCAGTTGGACTGGGAGGCTGTCACCCAGCCCAGCGCCGACTACAAGGTTTCGCTGCGCCTTGTGAATGGCAATGGCGAAGTGGTGGCTCAACGCGATGATTTCCCCATTGGTCCACTCTTGCCGCCGACGGTATGGGGCGGCGGCGATCGAAAATCCGGCTACATGGCGCTGCCACTGCCGGAAAATCTTGCGGATGGTCAATACGAAGTACAGCTAGCGCTCTACAATCCGGCCGACATGCAGATTGCCCAATATCAAACGCCAGCGGACAAGGAGAGAAGTGACCCGCTGACGCTTGCAACGGTCGATATTGATGACACAACCATTGTCATCAATGCGCCGTAGTTGAATACTGAAATTTGCCACAGATTGACAAAAACATCTTACAGAAGTTGTAACGATTCAGCCGTACGCTGATAGACCGCGGATTAGGCGAATAAAGCCGGATCAATTAAGGAGCTGATTTTCACAGATGTTTACCAGGTATCCAGAGTAATCCCGATACCATCTGTGTTTTATCCTTTTCTTATCTGTGTAAATCTGTGGCAAAAAAGCTTTTTGCAGTGGAGTCATCTGTGACAAAACCCGATTTCCCCAATCAGTCCCCTGCCAGAACCGGCTCACCGGCCACCGAGGTCATGAATATTTCGGCAAAATCGTCGACCGATTCCCAGTCTGTATAGTCATAGTCCTGAGAGACGTCGGTGTCGCCGTCCATATGCTTCGAGATCGATTTCATCAAATAACGCTTAATAAGACCATACTGGGTGTAGAGCAATGCGCCGGCAAAGACCCCGATCTGATCCGGTTGCCAGCCACAGGCGTCCATGAAATCCTCAACATACTGCTCGACCTGAGCTTTGTCCTCAGGTGAGTCGCTCTTGGCCGTCAGACAGACCGAGAAAAAGGCTGAGAACTTGCTGGCCAGCGCATCGCTGTGTCGTTTGGCAAAGTTGATCATGTACTTCTGATGTTTGCCGACATGGATCGACGCGCCCACAACGACTCCGTCATATTCCGCAATATCGAAATCATCGGGGGCCTCTTTGCCATAGAGCAGATCGGCAGTGTGGCCTGCATTGCGGAAAAGTTCTGCCATGTGGTTGGTAATCTTCTCTGTCTGTCCCTCTTGAGAGCCATAAACAATCAGAAATTTCGCCATGGGTTCGATCCTTTCTTGAAAAAGACATCCCGAACAAACTGTCCGCAAGATGCACTAGGGAGCTACTCACTACCTCCACAAATCAGCCTAAGAAGCTGCTGGAAAAGCCACACATTTGTGTCAGCATGGTTTTCAAACAGCGTCAATTAACCAAATTGTGATTTTTTTCACTATGTTATCACAAAGGCAGTATGGATTCAACGGGTCAGTTGGGTAGGTTTTATGGAGACAGACAGCCGGTCTGTTGTACAATGGGTGGATAGATCCGAAAACGCTTGTCTCTGCAAAAGGACCATTGATGAAAGGATATCGATTGCATGGAAGCCAAGGCACATGAATTCTTGAAGGCAATGTTGACGGCGCCGAGTCCATCCGGCTATGAGGAGCCGGTACAGAAGGTCGTGCGTGCGTATGTAAGTGATTTCGCCGATAGTGTAGCCACTGACGTCCACGGAAGTGTGATCGTGGGCGTCAATGTGGATGCGCCTGTGCGCGTGGTGCTGGCCGGGCACGCGGATCAGATTGGTCTCGTGGTGACCCACATTGACGAGGACGGCTTCATCTACACATTGCCCGTCGGCGGCTGGGATCCGCAACAGCTAATCGGTCAGCGCATGACCATCTGGACCAAGGGCGGCCCGATAGCTGCCGTGATTGCACGCAAGCCCATCCATTTGCTCAATCCGGAAGAGCGTAAGCAGGTGGTCAAGCTAGAAGATCTCTGGCTCGACATCGGGGCCAAAGATAAAGAGGATGCCGCCGATCTTGTCATGATTGGCGACCCGGTCACACTAGAATTGGGCTATCAGGAGCTGCGCAACGGTCTGGCAAACTCGCCGGGCATGGACAACAAGACGGGTGCCTGGGTTGTGATCGAGGCGTTGCGCCGGGCCAAAGCCAAGGGACTCAACGTCGCCCTCTACGCTGTCTCGACGGTTCAGGAAGAGATCGGGCTGCGCGGGGCCAAGACGAGCACCCATGGCATCGATCCCCATGTCGGCATTGCCGTGGATGTGACCCATGCCACCGATTGCCCGACCATCGACAAGCGCCAGAACGGCGATGTGAAACTAGGCGGCGGTCCCGTGGTTGAACGTGGGCCCAACGTCAATCCAACCGTTTTCGACCGCATGATCGAGGCCGCTAGCGGGGCCGATATTCCGGTTCAGGTGACGGCACACAACCGGGGCACGCCCACCGATGCCAACGCCATCCAACTGACACGAGCAGGCATTGCGACTGGCCTGATCAGCATTCCCAACCGCTACATGCACAGTGCGGTCGAGACCATCGCGTTGGATGACGTCGACAAGGCGGCAGAATTGATCGCCGAGTTTGTGTCCGCGCTGACCGGCAATGAGGACTTCACGCCGTAGGAAAAGTCCACAATTGTAGGTACGGTTTTGAACACAAAGAGGCCGCAGAAAGATTCAACCCTTTCTGCGGCCTCTTTGTGTTCAGTGGTCAACAAGCCAAGCAATTGGCTATTGAGCCAAGCAGTCGCTGATCACGGTCTCGTCATTGACCTGGACAAATGCCTCATCGCCCTTGGTCCAGAAGGTGGTCGTGCCGTCGCTGTATTTTGCACCCGAAGCCGACTCAACCTGGGGCAGTTCAAGCGTACCATCCGGCAGCGTCACTGTCGCCGTCCGAACATCATTGTCGAAGACGGCTTCGATGGTCACGTCGTCAGCACAGGCATAGGTGACGTTAATAATGCTCATCCCCTCTTGACTCGCAGCGCTGTCGTCCATTTCACCATCTGCTGAAGCGAAGTAGAGCGTTCCGAAAGAGCCGTCCTCGCCCATGTAGGAGATAACCAACTGGCCGATAACGTAGCTCCACTGGGTTGCGCCCTGCAATGCCGTCAAATAGGCTGTTTCCTGAGCCATGGCAGGATCAGGACAGGCCATCATGGTGGAGGCTGCCGGGCCGACGGTCAACGTCTGGCCACCTTCGCTGCTGACGGCGGCATTGTAATTGTTGCAGCCCGCCGAACCGCTGATCATTCCATCGGCAAAGGAGGCCGTGATCTCGGTATCCGGCGCCGGCGGCTGGTCTGGGGCCAACTGGGTCAACACCCAGCTGGTGCCCATCAGATCGTCCAGCGAGACCGTGCCCATCTCTTCAGAACCGACCTCAACCAACGCCCCGTCCTGCACAGCATAGCTCGCGGCGTAGCTTGAGCGTGGGACAGCACATGGCATCTTCCGGACCCTGGGTCACCATGTCGATAACAAGCTGACCCTCTTCAATGACAGCCGACTGGATCTGGGTGCGATCGCCGAGCAGAACTATTCCTGCGTCGACCGGCTGACCATCTTGGTTGACCTGAGCGCCGACGTAGTTGAAGACGCCGCTGCCGCCCGAGTTTTCGACCAGTATCATCGCGGCATCCGCCACGCCGTCGCCGTTCAGGTCGCCATAGAGGATCGTCTCTTCGATCAACTGGACTGTCGGGCGGGCTGCGCCGCCTTCGACGAAGGGTTCGCCCTCGTAGAGGCCATCGGTCAGCGTGACCGGCTCATCATAGATGCCGCTGTAGGTTGCGTTGCCGAGTTGTTCAACGGTCAGTTCTGAAGAGGCAGCGGCATCAGGCATCTGTTCGCCCGAGTCTGCCGGTAGGATCGGCGCGATACAGGCGGATAGCAAGAGCGCTGTTGTCGCGATCAGCAGGCCGAAAATGTAGGTTTGTCTATTTCTGGACATCGTTTTGTTGACTCCGATTTTGTTTAGGGTCATGCAGAAAAATGAGTGTTCAAGCGCTAGCCTGGATAACGACAGACGAAACAGAAATGTTTCAGCGCTGTGCGAAATTGGTTCGAGCAGAACTCCGGGACACTGTTGCAGCCAAAGACACCGCGGGAAACGTTCAGCTTGCCGGTCAATCAGTTTTAGCAGTTCACGATTCTAAGTAACGCGAGATTCTTCGCTGACGACTCACCAGAGAGAGAGTTCTCCGGTTCAGCCGCTCAGAATGACAAATCGAGAAGTACTGAGACTTGATTACTCGACATCGAATGGCAGTCCTTGCGGCCACACATCTTGGGGTTTGTAACCGATAATCCGTCGTGCCGATTCAAGTTCCATGCGCTCAAAACTGGCCGGTATGCTCGTGGCATGCAGTATCACAGACTGACCCGGTGCTGGATTCGGCGACTCGACGCAGCAGGTGTGGAAACGGTTGGAATCGTCGTGGCTGAAGAAAATGTCGGGGCCAATGGGCCTGGACCGCAGCACGTTTGCCTCTTCGATATTGCGCGGCAGCCAGCCGATGCGTACGCTGATCACAGAGAGGTTGTGGACGCGTGCGTACATCTCGCCGGCAGTCTCGGCCCACGCCTTGGTCAGGGCGTAGTGATTATTCGGCGCCGGGCCGTCTTCGACCGTGACCGCACGTTCTTCAATGTAGGCGCTTCCCGGATATAGATGGCCGGTGATGGCCTGCACGCTACTGGCAAGCACAAGTCGTTGCACGCCAAACTCGACCGCAGCCTCACAAATGTTATAGGTCCCGACGATGTTCGGCTGCAGGAGCACATCGACAAAATCGGCTGGATTCGGATAGGCGCCCAGATGGACTATCATATCCATGCCCTCGGCGGCCGTACGAACCTTGTCTCGGTCATTGAGATCGCCCATGACGTAGTCCTCCAGCCCTGTCGAAGAACGACGGGCAAAGCCGCGTACGAGATGGCCTCGCTGCTGTAAATATTGGCAGAGCGGCACACCGATGGCCCCTGTGGACCCTGTCACCAGAACACGTTTTGGGTCGGACGTCTGTTCCATTCTGCTCGCCTCCTTGGCGTGGATGGATAGAATACCTCACACACAAAAAAGGTCCCCGCCTGTATGGTACAGACGAGGACCTTTTTGAGGTACGGCAGTGCGACTATTTCTGGCCGAATGCAGCCTTGGTTCCAGGCAGCAGCGCCAGAATTAGCGCTATTGCGCTGATCCCGACGGAGAGTCCCAGCGCCTGAATGGGCGTGCCGCTGATGATCTGCACGCCGGCTACGATCAGGTTAAAAATGGCAATTATGACAACAAAGAGCCAGCCCTGCGCATCCAGATTCCACAACTGACGAGCCACTGAGAACCAGATCAGGGCAACGATGCCGGCCAAGATTGCGCCGAAGATGTTGGTGCCAAAGAAGTTCAGCTCACCCAGCGCTGCAACCGGCAGCAGACCCAAGTAACGCAGCGTATCCATCACAGCGATGAGGCCGGCAATGACGGCAACGATTGCCAGCAAGGTAACGGCGAAAGGACGATTCATTTTGTTTCTCCAAGTTTTGAAGGTAGGAAATGGTTAAAATCAGCGCCATTATACCACATCGGCATATCTGGGCGCCTTGTTTGGCAACGCATTCTTGACTCTGCTGCAAAAAGCCTTTTCTTGACACGAATGGTCACGAATTTACACGAATTGTGTCGTCGCCCCAGAGAGAAGATTCGTGCTAATTCGCGTAAATTCGTGTCAAGATCCCATTCTGCAGTGGACCTACTCTTTTTTATGAAACGGGTGCAGAGTGCCAACGAAGCAATGGCGCAAGCGCCACACCTAGTCGTCCGGGTCTTCTGACACTAAACCGTATTCCTGGGCCACCAACTGGGTCTGCTCGCCGACGCGCGGTGCACCCTGGGGCGCCTTCAGCACTTCGCCGTCAACACGGATGGGACAGCGTGTCGTCTCCATGCGAATCGTTCCGTTGCGCAGCACTGTCTGCACCATGTCAACCGCTTTGAAGCCGTCATGCGCCATCAGTTCCGGCCAGTTGTAAACCTGGGCGCACCAGTAGTCGGCCGGTTCCAGGATCGACAGCCAATGGGCCGTCGTCTGGGTCTGCATGTGGTCGACCAGGATCTGCTTGATCTCGTCGCGTTTTGCAAACCAGCTCTTCTCGTCTTCAAAGGCCAGGAGTTCAGGGCAGGCGAGCAGGTCACCCAGTTGGATAATCGAGCCCATGGAAAGCGCGATGAAGCCATCCGACGTGGCATAGATGCCATATGGCGCTGCCAGATAGGCATTGGCGTTATTGATGGCGCTGCGATTGGGCATCTGCCCGCCGTCATTCAGATGGGTCGTCAGCACTTCAAACTGCAGATCGAGCACCGATTCAAGCAGGCTGACCTCGACCATGCCGCCCTCGCCGGTAACGCCTCGGCGAACCAGGCAGGCCAGAATGCCCTGCACCAAGTGCGCGCCAGCGTACATGTCAGCCACAGAAAGGCCAAAGGGCGTCGGCGGCTGATCGGCGTTGCCGTTGAGCCAGGCCAGGCCGGAGATGGATTGGGCCAGCAGATCTTGGCCCGGTTTGTTGCGCCACGGGCCCTCCTGCCCATAGCCGGTGACCTGGCCGTAGACAAGCTTCGGGTTGAGCTCTCTTACCGTCTCATAGTCGAGTCCCAGCCGTTCGATCACGCCTGGGCGGAAGTTCTGGATCATCACATCGGCCTGGGCGACCAGCGTCCGGACTTTGGCCAGATCTTCTGGATCCTTGAGATTGGCTGCGAAACTCTGCTTGTTGCGGTTGATGGAGTGGAAAAGCGTGCTGTCGCCATCCAATTCCAGTTCATTGTTGTAGAGCCGGCGACTCAGATCTCCGACGTCGGGCCGCTCGATCTTGATGACGCGTGCGCCCAGATCGGCAAGACGGAGCGCCGCGGACGGACCGGCCAGAAACTGGCTGAAATCAAGTACCAACAGACCTTCTAGGGGTCGCATATGTTTTTCCTTGTCTATTCTGTAATTTGGCGGGTCGTCTTGCGATTATGAGACTTGCGCTTTGGATTCATCCACGAGCCGCTCCAACTCGCGCAATACAGCCCTGGCATCCCCGCCGTTGCGCACGTAGTCCTGTACCGGCGCGCCGGCATGATCCTGGAAATGCAGGTAGCCGGCGTAGCGCGGGCGCAGATAGGCCCGATCCAGGGCCGGCAGCGTGTTGCTGAAAAAGCCCGCCGTTCGCTGATTAGCTTCGGCGTCCAGCCAGGCTTGACGGTGGGCGGGCTGGCCGCTGTTCTCGACGTAGAGCGTACGTTGACATGCTGGGTCGGCGACGTAGCGGGCGTAGTCGAGTGCCACATCCAAGTGCTTGCAGGTGGCGGCAATGGCGATCCCTGTTCCACCCAGCGTGGTGATGCAGCGTCCATACTCGCCGATGGCTACCATGTCGGTGAAGTGGAGCAGATGCTTGGCATAGCCGGGCCGCGAATAGTTGGAGTAGCCGTAGGCGAAGGGGCAGTAGGCCAGGTCATCCCGGCTGGAGAGCGCGTCATAGACAGCGATGGGATTCCAGTCGAAGATCTCCGGCGTGCAGAGTGACGCCAGTTCGCGCAACATCTCCAAGGCCAGAACACCCATGTCGTCACTCACTACCCATTCGTCGTCTACAAAGGGTCCTTGACCGTGGGTCGAGCAGATCATGTAGAAGTTCATGAGCGTATCCAGCGGGATGCCCGGCATGGCCACTAATCCACGACGGGTCAGCGCAAGCAGATCGTCCCAGGTCTGGGGCACATCTAGCCCGGCATCTTCCAGCAGGTCGGGCCGATAGCTTGCTACCGGCGTGGCGGCATCGATGGCCAGCGCGCAGTGATAGCCGTCAAAGTCGTAGCTACGATGGGATTTGCCCACGCTGTTGGCTGCTTGATCGTCCATATAGGTTGCAGGCAGATGATCTTGAAATGAGAGCAAGACGCCACTTGAGGCCGCGAATCCGGCCCATGGATGGTCGATGACCAGCAGATCGTACTGCTCGGTCAGCTCCTGGATGGGATGGTCGGCAAAGGCTTGCAGGGAGCGCTTCTCCCACGTGATGGTGACGCCGGGGTGGGTCTCCTCATAACGCTGGGCCGTGGCGACCATGGGCAGATAGCCGCGGCTGTGGTTCCAGGTGATGCCGCGCAGTACAATCGGTTCAGTCGCCATAGTCATCGCCTCGTCCTTCCACTATTCGCACCCAATCGGAAAGAATTGAGTATCATGGAGTTCTCCGTTTTTGTCCCGTGTTTTTACATATAAAATAATTTTTTGTATGATACGGGCTACTGGTCATGCTGTCAAACATGGCGCCGCCAACTACAGAACAGTTGCCGCTTTGGCCGGCACATAGAATGATGATCCATCAAGAAAAGGACAAAACTGACCCTGTGTCCCGACGAAGAGAGAGATTGTACCGGTATTGATTCCACGAGACGAAGAGACTGACTGCAACTGAGGCAACGCTGCCCATGGCAACAAGGACCAAAAAATCACAGACCCAATACCGTGTGCCCGCGTTGGAAAAGGGTTTCGACGTCCTGGAAGCGTTGGCCGGCTCGTCGACGCCAATGACGTTGACGCAACTTGCCAACCGCTTAGATCGCAGCACCAACGAGATCTTTCGCGTGCTCAGTGCACTTGAGAGCCGCGGCTACATCCGGCGTGAGGAGCACTCGGGCAACTACCGCCTCTCGCTGAAGCTCTACGAGCTGGCCCATCAGCATCCGCCCTTGCAGACGCTGATCCAAGCGGCAGAACAGCCGATGATCCATCTGGCGGAAACATTGCGTGAGTCGTGCCATCTCAGCATCCTGCGCGGGGGCAGTCTGGTGGTTCTGCGTCAGGCGCTGAGCCCCACCCACATCCGTCTCTCTATCGACGTGGGCGGCCGCTCTGCACCGGTGACCACGGTTTCCGGCAGGCTGCTGCTGGCGCAAATGGAGGCTGAGAGCCTCCAGGCCTTTCTAGCCAATGATGCGACCTATCAGGCCATGGACGCCTCTGAGCGAGCGCTCTTCACTGAATGGATCGAACGCATTCAGGCACAAGGGTTTTCCATGGTCGAAGACGAGACACACGTCGGCGTACGTGACTATGCGGTGCTGGTCGGCAATCCGAAGGCCGGATTGTCAGCGGCATTGGCCGTGGCCGCACTGACGTCGCTCACCGCACCGACCGACGGCACGACCATCATCAATGCGCTGCAAGCCTGCGCCCATCAGATCACAGAAGAATTGGGGATACAACATGAAAGTTGAGACTATCTATTTGGAGGACTATGAGATCGGCGCATTCCGAGAGACCATGGGGCGCACGATCACAGAGACGGACATCGTGATCCATGCTGGCCAGACCGGTGATTTTTTTCCCCACCACATGGACAAAGAGTGGGTCAAGACCCAGGAATTCGAGCGGCGGATCGCCCATGGCACGTTGATCTTGAGCATCGGCGTGGGTATGACGGCCGAGGACATCAACCCGGCCGCCTTCTCCTATGGCTACGACCGCGTACGCTTCATTCGCCCGGTCTTTATCGGTGACACCCTTCGCGTACGCGCGACTATCAAGGAGACGCGCGCTCATCACAAGCGCGAGGATCACGGCTTTATGGTTGAACTGGTTGAGGTCTTCAATCAGGATGGCGCCACTGTTCTAGCCTGCGAGCATCTCTACATGGTACAGCGCAAATCCCATTTCGGCGGCGAGTAGCGGCCGATTTCCTCACAGACAGACGGGGAGTGGTGAAGGTCACTCCCCTCACACCAAAATGTTCGATGCCGACTACTAGTCATTGAGGACAGCCTTGACGTGACTTGCCAGCTTGTCAAACGCCTGGTTCCAACCACCGGCCCCAGGCGAGTCGGCAGGAATACCGGCATGGGTCATCACCATCTTCGTACGTCCATCCAATTCCTCCAGTTGGACGGTAACCTCAGTTGTTTCAGGATGGCCCTTCGGCATGCCCATGGCGGAAGGCGAAAGCACATTACCCTCTTCATCCGACATGCTCTCGGTGTAGGAGAGGCGCGTGGTCGGGTCGATAGCCGTGAACTCGCCGGTTGTCCACATCTTCATGCTCCCATCCGGCGATGCCATGCAGATGAAGCGTTTGCCGCCAACACGCAGGTCCATGTCGGCAACAGGTATCGTCATGCCCATGGGGCCATACCAGCTTGCGAAATCCTCCGGCTGCGTCCACATCCGCCAGATGAGGTCTTGAGGGGCGTCGAAAGTACGTTCAATCACAACGGCATCGTTTGCATTGGTCTCACTCATTGAACTTCTCCGTGTTGTTGATCTGAGTTGGTTGTTGATCTGAGTTGTTGAGCTGACTGATATACTCGTCCATGCGGTCAAAGCTTGCTTCCCAGATGTTACGGTATTGCTCTGTCCATCTGGACACTTCCTGCAAAGGCGTCACGTCGATGGTACAAGGTCGGTATTGTGCCTTCTGACCCTGCGTGATGAGCCCTGCGCGCTCCAATACCTTGATGTGCTTTGAGATAGCCGGCAGGCTCATTTCGAATGGTTCGGCGAGTTCATTGACGGTTGCCTCCCCCTCCGCCAAACGTTCCAGGATGGCTCTTCTTGTCGAGTTTGCCAGCGCTGCAAATATCTGGCTTAGTCTGTCGTCATCGCTCCTCATGAAAATTGACCTGCGCTATTTAATAATTTGGTTAATTAACGTTTTTGTATAATACGGTAGTTTGTTCTGTTTGTCAAGCAAATTGTCTAATTAGGGTGAAATTTCGCTGGGGGCCGGTTCACAGTATTCCGGGATTGAGCCAGGAGATGTCGTGCGTAACAGGCTGTGTGCTGGCTCACTCCCGGAATGCTGGTGCTGATCACGATAGCTTTGCCCGACGTGGCAACATACCCGTTTGACTTGACTGAAGCGCCAGAATCTTGGAACTGGTGTGGAGAGGAGAAAAGGACGCGAAGCAAGGAAGTCTTTGCCTGGAATGGCTTGAGGCTTTGCCAGCTCACGTATCGTTACTATTTTGGAAAAGTCTTAGGCCGGCAAATCCTCGCCCTGTGTATAACGAGTGCCGCGGTGTCCCTGCTTCGGGATCGGCATCTCCAGCCGCTCGCCCGGCGCTTCGACCATGATCAACGTGCGCGGCTTGCCCGATTTTGGATTGGTCGCGCCGGGGATCAAGGCGCTGATACGCAGCCGACCGATCATCTCATTGCCAAAGATGGTGTAGACGTAGTGGCCGACCTTCAGCTTTGAAGGTGAGCCGGCCATGTGAAATTCATACTCCGACAGCGAACCGTCGTATAGCGAGTCGACCCTTTCTTGGCCTGCGCTGGCCGGGATCGTTTTTGTGATGCCAAAGTTCATGATTGTGTCTCCGAATCTGCTATGCCAACGGGGTCCTGTGAACGTTTCTGATCGTGGTCAGGTAGGACGCGCACGAAGCTGATCTTGTCGGGTTGTCGCCAATGACACCTGGAAAACCCGGCTTTTTCAATAGCGCCAGTGCAAAGCCGATCGTAGTATGGCTAAGACTACACGTCAAACTCAATGTTTTTCTTGGCAGGCTTCGTTTCGAACACAGACGATATCGCGATCCAGTGAAGATCAGTTGAGTCGCGCTGCAGCTGTTGTTCGAACATAAATGGGTTGGCTACACTTGACTGGGACGATGAACAAGATCACTTGCAGACAAGAGTTGAAACGATCTCCCGATCAAGTATCCGTCGTTCCATTGACAAGCGGAGCAACTCGCGTCCCGATCAGTTCAATCGATTGCATGAGTTTTTCATGTGACATCCCCGCATTGTCCATCTGAAATGTAAATCTCGAAATACCGCCCAGTGATTCACTATGCCGCAGGATTTTCTCAGCCACTTCTTGCGGGCCACCTACCAGAAAAGCGCCTGATGGACCGTTTTGCGCATCGAATCGACCAGCGCGTGACAGGCGGCCATCCGCGTTCCTTTCCGATCCTGGTAAAGGTCTTGGCATAGCCGGGATAGTATTCCTCCACCGCTTCATCCGCACTGTTGGCAACATACCCCAGCGAATGCAATCCCACCTTCAACTGCTCGGGAGCGTATCCTGCCTGTTCACCGGCCTGTCGGTACAGGTCGACCAACGGACGAAAACGGTGCGTTTCGCCACCAATGACCGCGACCATGAGCGGTAGGCCGAGCGACCCCGCACGAATAAATGATTCGGGTGTTCCGCCCACGCCCAACCAGATTGGAAGCGGAGATTGCACAGGCCGCGGGTAAATGGCTTGATCGCTGAGCGTGGGCCGAAACTGACCCGACCAGTTGATGACTTCATGTTCACGAATCGTGAGCAACAGCTCCAGCTTCTCAGAAAAGAGTGCATCGTAGTCATGAAGATTCAAACCAAAGAGCGGAAACGAATCAGTGAATGAACCACGGCCGACCACCATTTCCGCCCGCCCCTGCGAGATAAGATCAAGCGTGGCAAAGTTCTGAAATGCCCTTACCGGATCAGCGGCACTGAGTACTGTAACAGCGCTCGTCAGGCGAATCCGCTTTGTGCGTGCTGCTGCCGCGGCCAGAATCAGGGCTGGCGCAGAATCGAGAAACTCCTGTCGGTAGTGCTCGCCGATCCCAAAGATATCAAGGCCGACCTGGTCGGCATACGCCATTCGCTCCAGCAGTTCGGCCATAGCTCTGCTGCTCTCAACCCCGCTGCCCGCGCCATCGGCTGTATCGATAGCGGCAAAACTGTCAACGCCAATTTCCATGAAGTTTTCCATATCCTTTTAGAGATCTGTTTAGGCCAATGCAGGGAAGTATTTATCCACGAAGGGTTACGAAGTTACACACAGATCAGCTTTCTTTGTGTTTTCTTTGTGCGACTTCGTGGATAAATATTTCTTTGGAATCGTCCTTGTCTGTCTCATAGTCGGCGACTATTGAGGCTGCCAAGCTGAACCATTATTCGTCACCGAGTTCCGCTATCCACTCGGCCAGCGTCTCGGTGAGCGCTTCGAGACAGCCCGACGCAAGGATCGACGGCTCCTCCTGGTACAACCCCAACCCATAGCGATCTTTAGGCAGAAGGTAGGCAACCTGTAGAGCCCCCGCAACGGGCGAAAAGACCAGTTGGACATCCGGAAAACGGCGTCGCAATTCGACAATGATGGCATTATAAGGTTCTCCGCCGCAGGTGATCCAGATGGCGTCGCCCACCCGATAGACCGAGTACTCAAACGGCAATACGCCACTATCCGGAATATCTGGAAGGCGGCCCAGCCAACGTCGAACCCGTTCCGCCTGGGCCGTTGCATCCCGGGCAGCCACCATGTCACCACGTGCATCAGCGGCGGCGACAGTGGTCTGCAAGTCAGCAAGCTGTTGCCTCAAGATCGCTTCATCCGGCTTGGGCTTGCAGGCCAGGTCAAGCGTGGTCCGACGACCGCTGAAGTGGCGAGTCTGGGCAATCCGTTCCCGGTCAAAATCTTGGGGTGCCCAAATGCCCAGCGTCGCGCCTGAGATAACCGGCCCCTGGTACGCAAAATCAGTCGCCGGCGGATCCAGGGACTCTAGAGCCGAGAGCGCGGCATACCCCAATTGACGGCCATTAGAATCGGCTACGGCCGTATCGCCCACGAATCCTTCCCTCGGCCCAAGATCCCCGCAGGCGCCCAATGTAAAGATGCAGAGAGCGCCGGTTGCCTGTTCGACCGTCTCTCTCATCGCCCCGATATAGTCGGGGCTGATCAGTGCGTTTTCCCATGCCAAGGTCGTAGGATGGCAGGCGTAGTTGACGAGCGTTGCGACTAGATCGCCCCGCTGGTCAGTCACGCGAGCTACTGTTACCGTGTCATCAGCGGCAACCTCGGGGTTGAAGCCACATGCGTAGAGCTCACGTTCCGCGTCCCGATCGTCGCGGTTGGCCGCCATCGAACAGCGCCCTGTCGCGTAGGTCATCAGTACGGGCTGACGATTCTCCAGGGCACGCAGGCATGCTTCCCCCAGCTTGATATTTAGCTCAGCCAGGTACGGTTCGATGAGTTCGCCGCCGGGAAGAGAAAAACGATCGGGGACAAACCAGCCCGCTGCGTGGGTGTGAGAATAGCTGATGATGATCTGTTCAGCCGGCCTGCCGCTGGCTTCAGTAATGGCCTGACGGATGTCGTCGTCCTGGGCCTGGACCAAGCCGGGCAGATCAAGCTGGACACGGATGAATCCAGGGGATTCAGCCTCTTGATCATTGACGGGTTCAAAGACCATCACTTCACCGAACAGCGGACGATGGACGCCCGTCGCACGATGATGGCGGGCCGCGCCCCAGAGTGGATGATAGATGCCGACTGGCGGCGTGATCTCCACCCGGGCAACGCCGAAGCGCAGACTGGATGTCGGGGTTTTTTGTCTGATTGTGGCCATGAGGTTCTCCTCGTGAACTACGGTTCTCGCCACAGACTTCATGAATCGGACTCATCCCGAGAGACAACAATGAGGTTTGTGGTAAGAGATGCTTTTCCTGTAGAGCGCTCTGCGATTTCGGATCAATGCAAAACCGCGTCGATGATCCCCAGTTCAGCCAGACCATCGACCATCAGTTGTACGGCAAGCGCTGCCAGCAGTACGCCGAAAACGGCTTCCGTAATCGCCAGCCGGGAGGGGTCGAGATGCTTTGCCAGCTTGTCCATGTTGCGGAAGACGGCAAAGTCGATGAGTCCCACAAATAGGACGACAGCGATGACAATGACGCCCATCCATAGCGCGCTCACATCGCCAGACATGATCACCAGAGCGGCGATGCCTGCAGGGTTGAGCATATAGGGCACCGCCAGCGGATAGACGGCCATTTGCATCGGATCTCGGTCACTGGCCTCATCGTGGTGATCGGTCTTCCCGGGGCTGACCAACATATGCAACGCCAGCAGCAACAGCACAATCCCGCCGGCGATGTTGACCGCGCCGGGCGTAAAGTGCAACAGCTTCATGAGGAAGCCGCCGAGTACCACCAGAATCAGCGCTGTGGTGACGCCTGTCCGTACCATGTGGTTGGCAACTTTTTTCTGTGTGGCGGCATCCATGCCCTGAGTCAGTTCCAGAAAAGGAACCAGCGCGATCTTGGGCCCCATGCCGATGAGTAGGAGCAAGAACAGGTCGAATATTATATAGAAATCGAAGCTGCCAAAGTCCATTGTTGGGTACCTTTCGATGATTGATATTGAATTTTGGTCAGTAGAGTGGAACGCAACTGCTATTTTACCATGCGAAGTACATCTGTCGGTCATCACTTTTTGGGATGGCGTCGCTTCTGACTTTGCCTACGATTGTCAATTCTCATTCCCTCCTTCATGCCGACAGCTTCTTCCAGACTCTCAATTGGTGATTGACATTGGTGAATTGATGCTGTATGCTATTTATACGTATAAATCACAATCAATACGTGTTTCGCTTCCCTTCAGAATGGTTCGACCAATTTCAAAAAATAGACGTCCGACTCAGGCCGATGTCGCGCGAATCGCAGGTGTTTCGCAAGCGATGGTCTCCTATGTACTCAACGACAATCCGAGTGTTTCGATTTCGGCTGAGACACGCCAACGGGTTTTGGATGCGGTCGCGTTGTTGGGCTATGTGCCTAACGCCTCCGCCCGCAGCCTGCGTACAAACCGCACTTATACAATCGCTAGTATCATCCCCGATGTGACCAATCCATTCTATCCGGCGCTCGAACGGGGCATTCAGGATGTGGCCGACCAGCACGACTACGATCTGATTATCTACAATACTGACGGACTACCGCAGCGCGAGGAAAAGTGTTTGCGTTCGGTGCAACAGGGGCGGGTCGACGGTATCATCGGTGTCTTTTTTCATACTTCTGCCCGCGCGCTCATTTCGTTGTTGGATCGCAACATCGCAGTCGTCAGGCTGGAGGCATCGCCCAAAAAGGCGGGTGAGCGTCCGCTCGACAATGTCTATGTGGACAACATCAAGGCAGCCAAGGCCGGTGTTCTCTATCTGCTGCAGAAGGGCTACAAGCGAGTAGGCATGTTGACCGGTGGTATAGGTCCCGGCCAGCCCCGTCTTTTCGGTTACCGAGAGGCGCACGCCGAATTGGGACAGGCAGTCGACGAACGGCTGGTTGCTGAGGCCGACTTCACCGAAGCAGGTGGTCAGAGCGGCATGCAGGCATTGCTTGCCGGTGAAGTTCTGCCCGATGCAGTCTTTGCGGCCAACGACATGATGGCCATGGGCGCGCTGGTGGCGCTGCGCGATGCCGGTTATCGGGTGCCCGGGGACATTGCCGTGATGGGGTTTGATAACATCCCGACCGCCAAGCTTGTGAGTCCGCCGCTGACCACAGTCAGCCAGTCGCAGAACCGGATGGGCCAGCGTGCCGCCGAGATGTTGTTCGAACGACTAAACGGGCAGTCGATGCTGCCAGGCCGCTGTGAGGAGTTGCCGTTCAAGATCATCCAACGGGATTCTGCGTGAAATCGTTATTCCAAGAGCCCCCGCCTCGCCAATCGTCAGTCGAAGTGAAAGGAGAGAAAAAAACAGGTGTTCGAAAATCAATTTTCTAGAGAATATTCAGGAGGTTACCCAGTGAAACTCACACGAATCGTTCCATTCACACTGTTCTTGCTGTTGGCTCTGATCGTCGCCGGCTGCACAGCGCCTGCGGATGATACCGCAGGGGAGCTCGCTGCAGAGGATGAGATCACCATCACGTGGTGGTCCGAATTGGCAGGCATACCCGCCAACGTAGAGGAGGTGTTCATCGAACCGTTTGAGGCGGCGAATCCCGGAATCAATCTCGAGATCGTTGGCCAGGAAGCGCTCAACGACACCCTTCGTACGGCCATGCAGGCTGGTGAGGCACCCGACATATTACAAACTCCAGGAGCCTCGTTCATCGCTGAGTATGTCGATGCGGGTTCTGTTGTGTCATTGGATGATTTTTCTGCTGACTTGGGTTGGGAAGACAAACTACTTGACTGGGCCTATCAATCCGGACAGCTAGGCGGCAGCCTCTACAGCATCCCCCTGACCTATGAGAGCATGGTTCTCTTCTACAACAAGACTCTCTTCGATGAGCAGGGCTGGGAAGTTCCAACAACGATCGAGGAATTGAATGCAGTGGCTGCCGCTGCCGAAGAAGCCGAGATCAGCCCATTTACCTATGGCAATGCCACCTGGCAGCCCTCCAACGAGCACCTAATGGGCATCTACTTGAACAATGTTGCCGGACCGGCCAATGTCTACAAAGCATTGACCGGCACAAAGGATTGGACAGATCCGGAATTTGCCGACGCGACTGAACTGCTGCGGCAGCACATCGTGGACAACGGATGGTTCAGCGGAAGTCTTGAGAATTACTTCGCCAACAGCGGCGATGACTCTGCCGTCGAGTTAGCAAGCGGCGATGCTGCCATGATGATGAGCGGCACCTGGCAATTCCGGACCTTGCCCGGGTTCTTCGAGGAAACGGGTAACGAATGGGGTTGGGCTCCGCTGCCACCGATGAGCGACGATGCCGGCGAGTACAATTATGAACTGGCGACCGGCAGTACGATTTCTGTGAATGCCGGATCCGAGAACATTGACGCTGCCGTCAAGGTGATTGACTTCTTGATTAGCGATCCCGATCGCATCTTGACACTCGCGTCTGCAAGTGGCTACGGCGAGTGGATGGTCCCCGTACCCATCGCCGCAGAGGACTTCCCCGCAGACACCGACGAACGCGTCGTAGCGTACTTCTCGGACTTCGCAGACGTGACGGGTCAGGGCCGCATCGGCTACACAACCTGGACATTCTGGCCTGCGGCCCCCAATGTCCAGCTGTGGGAAGCGATCGAGAATGTATGGGTAGGCGAACGCACCGTTGATGACTACCTCGCCGAACAGCAGGCTCTCTGGGATGCAGCCAGGGAAGAGGGCAATGTCCTGCCGGTTCCGGCCCCTGTGGGTCAGTAACCGATAGCCGACGTTAGGAAGAGAGATGGGGCAGGATATGCCCTATCTCTCTTCAATCTGTGTGAACGGCGAATGACTGGAGCGAGTAAATGGCAAGTACAACTCCCACAGCTTCGTCCAAACTGATGGATGGAGCACAACCGGTTAACTCATCTGCAAAGCGCCCGTCTCGCTGGGCTGGACTGGGGCGGTGGATGTTCATTGTCCCTCTGATATTGCTCAATCTGACCGTGATTGTAGGCCCTTCGATCGCGGGCCTGGCCGTCGCATTTACCGATTGGTCCGGCATCGGGGCTATGCAGTTCGTCGGCCTTGCCAACTTTCAGCGACTTTGGGGCGATCCTATCTTTTATAAGGCATTGACAAACAACCTGATCTGGACGCTGATCTTCCTGAGTGTGCCGGTGGCGCTGGGGTTGTTGGGCGCCTATATGCTGACGGGTGTCAAGCGTGGGCAGATGGTATTACGGGTCACCTATTTCATTCCCTATGTCATGGCGGCGGTCGTCAACGTCCAACTCTGGCGATTCCTTATGCACCCGAGGGTAGGTATTGGCCCTTGGCTGGCGCAATATGGCATCACCTTCCTCGACTATCCGTGGCTGGGTTCGAGATCCACAGCACTTTTCGCCGTAGCATTTATGGACAACTGGCACTTCTGGGGGTTTCTGCTGGTGATCTATTTGGCTGCCATGTCAGCCGTCGATATGGAGCTGTACGAGGCCGCACGCCTCGACGGCGCTAGCCGTTTTCAACAATTTCGTTTTGTGACGTTACCCAGCATTCGCCCTACATTGGTCTTTACATTGCTAATGATCATCATCTGGTCAGGCCTCGTATTCGACTATGTCTATATCACAACCGGCGGCGGTCCGGCCAATTCATCGGAAGTGATGGGCACCTTCCTCTACTCAAATGCATTTGAACGTTTTGAGGCGGGCTATGCTGCCTCCATCGGCGTGATCATGACCCTGTGGGTTGGTATGGCAGTTGGCGGGTTTCTCTTCTTGCGAAGGATAGGATGGGACATATGAACTGGCTACGAAAACGCTCGGTTGCTTCGACGATACCCAATTACATTGTCCTGGTCACACTCTTCCTGTTCACTGCGATTCCGCTGTTGATTCTGCTGATGAATTCTTTCAAATCGACGGCCCAGATCTCCATGGATCCATTTGGCCTGCCTGAAGAGCTACTGTGGTCGAACTATGTTGATGCGTGGCAGCAAGGCAACTTCGCTGTAACCATGCGTAACAGTGCAATCCTAACAGTTTCTACGATCGCCTTTGTGTTGCTGCTCGGGGGAATGGCGGCCTTCGCCTTGGCACGGCTAAATTTGCGCGGCGCCGACTATATCTCGTTCTACCTGCTGATCGGAACCGGTGTGCCTGCCCAGCTTTTTATCATCCCGCTTTTCTTCATGTGGAGACAGTTGGGGCTGGTGAACTCACATATTGGACTGATCATCATCTATGTTGCCCTCTTCTCTCCCTTCGCAACCTATCTGATACGGTCGTACATGATCTCGATTCCCGAAGCGTTTGTTGACGCGGCCCGTATTGACGGGGCCACTAACTGGCAGATATTCCGAAAGATCATCGTGCCTTTGACTTGGCCCGGTTTCTTGACGGCAGGCTTGGTCGTGGGTCTAGGCGTTTGGAACGAGTTTCTCTTTGCCGTGACGTTCCTGCACCGCCCCGAACTCAAACCGATCTCAACGAGCCTCTACGCATTCCAATTGCGCTTCGGACAGCGATTCGGGGTCTAACCAATGCGGGTTCGATTATCATGTTGTTGCCGGTACTGATCCTCTTCCTGATTTTGCAGCGCCGATTCATTGAAGGGCTGACACAGGGAGGCCTCAAGGCGTAGAGTCAAAGGATATGTGAAATGGGCGATCAGCTGAAACAATCGGT
>CAVXYK010000018.1:0-193955 GCA_963765875.1 uncultured Chloroflexia bacterium | reverse complement strand
GAGCAGCGCAACGTGCCGTTGATCGTCACCGACGATGACATCTCAGGCACATTCACCTTTCTGCGCGCCCTGCAAGACTACGGCTACAGCGCCGACCTGACAGCCGAACAGATCGGCCAGAGTTGGCTCAACTATCTCATTGAAGAGCGGACCGTTCTCTGGTGGGGCGGTATGGGTAACTCGACCGAACACACAGCCTACTTGCGATTGAAGAATGGCATCAAAGCGCCGCGTAGCGGCTCTATCGAACTCAACGGCAAGGTCGTTGCTGAGCAGATCGGATCGCAGATTTTCATCGATGGCTGGGCCATGGTGGCCCCCGGCGACCCGGCACTGGCCGCCGATCTCAGCCCGACGCGCCGGCAGCGTTAGCCACGACGGCGAGGCCATCTATGGCGCGCAGGTGCTGGCCGCTATGGAGGCACAGGCCTTTGTTGAATCGGACATGGACGCGCTGATCGACACCGGCATCTCGTTCATCCCCAAGGACTCGGTCATCTACCAGCTGATCGATGACGTTCGCAACTGGCACGCGGCCGAGCCGGATTGGCGCAAGACTCGCGAACAGATCGCAGCCAAGTACGGCTATGACAAGTATGGCGGCAACTGCCACATGGTGCCCAACCATGCCCTGATCATCCATTCGCTGCTCCACGGCAATGGCGACCTCCAGGAATCGCTCAAGATCGTCAACACCAGCGGCTGGGACACCGACTGCAACTCGGGCAATGTGGGCTGCCTGCTGGGCATCCGCAACGGCATGGCCTGCTTCGACAGCGGCCCCGATTTCCGTGGCCCGGTCGCTGACCGCATGTACCTCTCCACAGCCGAGGGGGGGCGCGGCATCACCGATGCCGTGGCCGAGACCATGCATGTCGTCAACGCTGGACGCGCCTTGCAAGGGATGGAACCGGTGGCCTTCAAGCATGGCGCTCGATTCCACTTCGAGTTGCCGGGTTCGGTTCAGGGCTTTCTGCCCGAGGAGACGGTCGAGACCAAGGGGACGGTCGAGGTTGAGAACGTGCTTGGCCACAGCAAGGCCGGCAGTCGCAGTCTGGGCCTGCGCTACACGAGCGTTGCCCCAGGACGCACTGCCCGCGTCTCCACACCGACCTTCATCCCTTCCAAGGAAGTCTCGGACTACTTCGAACAGCGCGGCTACACGCTCTTTGCCTCGCCGACGATCTATCCGGGCCAGACCATGCGTGCAGCTGTGTCGGCCGATGGACGGAATAGCGGTCCAGTCGATGTGGCCATCTATCTACGCGTCATGCGCGGGCCGGAAGACGCCAGTGAACTAGTGCGTGGCCCCTTAGTTTCGTTCTGGCGCCGGGCGCGGAACATGAATTCGAATGGACCATCGAGGATCTGGGCGGGGCGCCGATTGCCCAGATCGGCGTTGAGATCGGCAACGACAGTCGCGCCGACGGCACCGTCTATCTGGACTATCTGACCTGGGAGGGCACGCCGAAGGTCAACTTTGTACAGCCGGGCGATGGCAGCAGCATGTGGCGCAAGGCTTGGGTGAATGGCGTCGATATATTCGGCGAGCGCTGGTGGCCCGACCCTTATCGGTTGGTTCAGAATGAGGGCCGCGGCCTGCTCATGCAAGGCACATGTGAGTGGATCGACTATCAGGCGAATTCGACTGTGACCATTCATCTGGCCAAAGCGGCAGGCATCGCTGCACGTGTCCAGGGCCTGCGCCGCTACTACGCGATTCTGTTGTGCGACGACGGCAAGGCTCGCCTGATCAAGGCGCTGGACGGCGATAATGTCCTGGCTGAGGTTGATTTCCCGTGGACAGCAGGGTTCCAGCCATGACTTCCAGCTGACGGTTACCGGAGGCGGATCAAAGCCAGTGTCGATGGCAAGGAACTCTTTGATGTCGTCGATGAAGGCCCCGTGTTGGCCGGCGGCGGTATTGCCTACGTGATCGAGGAAGGCCGGATCATGAGCGAGGGTGTTTCCGTTGGGGCGTGATGTGTAGAGCCCTGTCTGGCTGAACTCTAGCTTTACACACCCAAAAGAATAATCGCCCTTGACCGCCTAAGCTTCAGGCGGTCGAGGGCGATTATTCTTGGGCTGGTAAATGAGTCCACGGCACAATGGCCGTCATCTCAAGTGGCTCTGTTTACTAAGACTTTGTCATTCCGATGAGCGAAGCGAAGAGGAATCTCAGTGTCGCATACACGAGATGTCGAGCGGAGCGAGAAATGACAAAATTCACCTTACCGATGCACTAGTGATTCCGTGATGAATTGTGTACCTAGACCTCCGGGAGGTGTTCACAAATGGCTGATGCTCGCCACAGCCCATCATCCGTGGACGCCTTCCGGCGGTCGGATTGCGCACCCATCATAGCCCAAAGAGACTTTTTAGCTTCTGACGGCAGGCTCGATTGTCCCTTTTGCCCAGTCCGCCAACTTGGTGAACAGATCACGGAAAACGGGGTCACGATTCACATAGTAGGCGCAGCGAATCTGGTGACGTGACTGATCGAAGCTCCACGTCAAAGGGTGTTTGTGCCAGCCGTCTGAATCCTGGGTGCGTACATCTGCCGCTGTCCGCTGACTAATGATCGGGCTGGCGACGATGTTTGATGGAACCCAGTCGGTATTGAGCAGGTAGGCGACCGCCACCACATCCCAGATCTCTTTGGACCACCCGAAATGATTGTCGCTGTAGCTCTTGAAGGTCTCGGCCAAATAGTCACCAATGGCGCCCTGTCCCTGTACGTATTGGTCAATTTCAGAGACGGTTGTACGCAGATGGGTCGTGACGCCGGCACATGGGATCTATATCAAAGGCACGCCACAATCCAGTACCAATCTCGCAGCCAGTACGTCGCCCGCCAGGTTGAACTCGGCGTTATGTGGCCAATGGAACGCATTCCCCCCGAGCCAGACCACGGTGATATTCTCGATAATGCTGTGGTTCGATGAGGATAGCAGAGGCGATATTGGTCAATGCACCGATGGCGACCACGTAGAGCAGTTCATCTGATCCCATGGCGCGCTCAATCAGATCATCGACTGCGGCGCTGGCATATGGGTGATCGTAGTCGGACAGGAACCCGTTGGAGCCGCGGAAAGCCAGACCATCCGGAGGAAGTTCGAGCCTATCCAGCAGACGTACGATTTCCTCATAGCTCATCTTCATGCCGGCGCCGGGGCTAGTCGAACGGTGGTTGAAGAAGGGAGCCGCGTACAGACCTTCAACCACGAGTTTCTCGGGCGAGAGCAGGGCATAGACGACGGCAAACTGGTCATCGATCTCGTTGTACGTGTCGGTGTCGATGACAATTCGAGCCTTGCCGCTTGGCGGCTGCAATCTTTCGAGTCGCAAAGAATCGGATATGGTGGGAAAATCCATGATGTCGCTCCATTTAGTTGTAAGGGAGTCAATTACTGCGACAGGATGCCTGCAACGTTCATGCAGCAGACCACAGTCACTATTCTTTGACGGCGCCGGTCACGGCGTTGATGAAATACCCCTGGAATGGGAACAGCAGCAATATCGGGATGATGGCCGCGAGCATCGAACCAGCCAGTAACTGGTTCCAAATCGTCTGATACTCTTCAACGGATTCTGTGATCGCAAGTTGCACGACACGGAACTGCTGATCGGGTGCGACCAAGCAGCGGCCAGAAATAGGAATCCCACTGGCTGAGGAAGAGAATCAGACCAAGGCTGAACAGCAGTGGTTTCGAGATCGGCAGTACAATCGAAAAATAGACCCGGAACCAGGAGGAGCCATCTACCCTGGCGGAGTCAATAATCTCTTGCGGGAATTGCCCGAAGAACTGAGTGGACATGAAGATGATTAGGCTGTTGGCAAGCAAGGGGACCAACAGCGCCTGCCAGGAATTGATCCAGCCCCAGTCCTTGACCATGATATAGCGCGGGATTACGGTCAGGTCGCCGGGATGGTAAACGTCATGAGAACGACAAAGAAGAGCAGCTTCTTGCCCGGGAAATCGAAGCGTGCAAACGCGAAGCCGGCCGATGTGCAGATGAAGCCGCCAATGATCACCGTCGTAATGCCCAGCCAAAGCGTATTGAGGATGGCGCGGCCGAATCCACGTTCGAAGATGGCGATATAGGCCTCGAGCGTGAAATCGACGGGGAAGAACGCCTTCCAGGAGAAGGGGTAGGCGTATTCAAACGTCTTGTCCAGCGGCGTGAATGAGGCCGCAAACGCCCACATGTAGCGGTATGATTACGACTACGGCCACTGCGATCAGGAGCAAGAATTTAATCAAATTGGCGAGATGATTTTCTGGCCTTTTGCATGTCAACAGAACCTAATCTTTGGTCCGATAGCAAGAAATACTGCATGCCGATGATGACAAGGATAACAACAAACATGGCCGTCAGCATGACGGCGGTAGCCCCGAGATCGCCGTAGATAAAGCCGCGCCGATAGGTTTCATACATCACCAGATTCGTGGAGAGCTGTGGTCCGCCCTGGGTGAGTAGCTGGATCGGCACAAAGAGGGTGAAATTGACGATGGTGTCGGCCACGAGGACGAAGAGGATCATCGGCCGCAGTATCGGCAGAACGATGCGCGTAAGCAATTGCCGACCGCTGGCGCCGTCGATGACGCCGGCTTCCAGCACACCGGTGGGAATGCCCTGCAACGCGGCCAGGAAGAAGAGCGCCCAATACGGCACACCCTTCCACGAGATGATCATGATGATCGTCCAGAGCGCCTGCTTGGGTGAGGTGAGAAAGGGCTGTTCGGGCAGACCCAACTGGTTCAAAATACCGTTGATCAGGCCGGCATTGGGGTCGACCATCAGTCCCCACACAACCACGGTGACGTTGATCGAGACGGCCACAGGCAGCAGGTAGATGCTTCGAAAGAAGTGAATGCCTGACGTGCGCTGGTTGGCGATGAGGGCAAGCCCGAGGGCCAGTGCCGTCTGCAGCGGGTTGACGATCAGGCTGAACAGCAACGTTACCTGAACTGACTTCCAGAACACGGGATCGTTGAAGACGCGTAGAGCGTTCTCGATGCCGACGAAGACCGGATCGGCGCCACGGATGACCGAGTCCGCATAGAAGCTCTGTCGAAGGGTCGAGACTGCCGGAATCAGGTTGAAGATGACCAGAAGCAGCAATGGCCGGGAATAAGAAGAGATAGGGAACAAATGGCTCATCTCTTTTGCCCATTGTGACGATGCCTTAACAGATGTCTTGTGGCGGCATAATGACAAAGGAGGGTTCTTCAACGTCAAAGTGTTTTCAGTACGTTTTCCGATACGGGCTGCGATTCATTTGCAGCCATTCGCCGTAGTTGCTCAGAGACAGGGAGAATGGAGAAGTCTATCCTCTCCATGGCCTTCAGTGAACTAAGGCTACTCGTACTTGGCCATTTCGCTTTCGAGGCGGTCGACCATGGTGTTCAATGCCTGTTCGGGATCTGTGCCGATGCGGATGTCCTGGAAGGTATCACGGAAGATCTGATCGTACTCCAGGTAGCCTACCGTCACAGGCGGGGTATCGGGCCGACTGTGGCTTCGTCTGCCGCAACTCGATTGAAGGACATCGGCGCATCGTTGAATTCGTCGCTGGTCTCGAACATGGCCAGCACCGACTGCTGGGCCGGGAAGTCATGGCTGCCGTCCGCCACCACATTTCCGCGCCCTCACCGGTGGAGATCCATCGGGCGAAGGCCGCAGCCGCCTCCGGATTCTCGGAGAGAGAATTTACGCCGATGTGCCAACTACCGGTGGCCGTGGCAATATCGTGGCCATCGAAGTAGGGATGACGGGAGACGCCCCACTCGAAGTCGGCATTGTCTGTGAAGTCGTTGATCTGCCACGGGCCGGCGACCAGCATGGCCAGGTTGCCGTTGGCAAAGAGATCCGCGGCCTTATGGCGTCGCCCTGCGGCGAAACGCCGTAGGTGTTGAACATATCATAGTAGAACTGTCGCTGCCTGGATCCACTCCTCTGAATTGACGACGCCATCGACTGAGAGGCCATCTTCGCCGATGTAGGCGCCGCCGAGGGAACCCATGAGTGGCAGCAACTGGTAGGGCGCCGTCGTCTGCTCCCACTGGAATCCCCAAACATCTACCTGGTCACCGTCACCTGACTGTACATCTGGCGCTGCCTCGTGCAATCTGTTCCCATGTCCAGCGCTCGTCCTGGCCCGGGGGCGTGATGCCGGCGGCATCAAAAGCATCCTTGTTGTAGTAGAGCAACTGGGTCGAAGTGCTCACCGGCGCGGCCAGCAGATCGCCTTGGTAGGTGCCGGCATCCAGCGCGGCCGGTAACCAGTCGGCTTTTTCATCTTCCGTGAACACATCGTTCAAGGGAAGGAGCCAGCCGCGATAGCCGTACGAAGAGACCAACGGTACATCGACGGAGAGCACATCGATCGACGTATCGTCAGCGCCCATACGCAGGTTGATCTGCGACACGAGTTCGCTGAAGGGAATCTCTTCCACTTCGACCTTGATGCCAGGGTGGCTTTCTTCGAATGCTTCGATGATGGCTGGGCTGGCCGCACTCCATTCTGCCAATCGCAGCCAGGAGATGGTCGTCTCTCCGTCCCCTTCTTCGCTATCTGGCGCCGGCGCCTCACTGATCTCTTCGGCGGATTCAGTTGTCCCTGCCGGTGCCGCACAGGCAGAGATCAGGGCCAATCCCATCAGAAGAGCGACGAGTAAGGCAATCGATGTCAAGCTTTTCTTTCTCAGCATTGTTCTTCCTCCAGTTTGGATAGGTAAGAAAACGGCATTTAGCAAGCCGTGTAGAACCGTACATGGGTGATCCCACAGATGGGCTTTGAATCAGCTTCGTGTTGTTGCACTCTTGTGCAAAACGGTGATTCTACACGTTGAGTTGGCAGAATACGTCCAATTAAGGATGTCGTGAATATTCACGGTAATTATAGTATATTCAAACAACAGGCGAATGTCAATAGGGAAATTTGACTTGATTTCTATACTTTATTTGACGTAAAATGTGACACTGTGAAGAATAACAGGAATATATAGTTAGGTACGCCATGGCCAAGCGCGTGACAATCAAAGATGTAGCGAAGCGTGCGGGCACCTCGTATCAGACGGTGTCACGTGTCATCAATGACCGACCGGACGTTGCCGCCGAGACCCGCCGGCGTGTGCTGGAGGCGATCGACGATCTCAATTATCGCCCCAGCATGGCGGCCACTTCACGCGCCAATCCGAAAACGCACATTGTAGCGGTAGCCATCTCGCCCTACAATGAATATCTACTGTATGAAGGCGATCCGCATTTGCTGCGGGTCATTCACGGTCTTGACCATGCGTTGGCGATTCGAAACTACAGCTTGCTGCTTTCTACGATCCAATTCACCAACGAGGATCATATCGAGAGTCGTCTGCTCAGCCGGCAGTTGGCAGACGGCGTGATCATCCGCCTGTCCATGTACGATCATGGCCAGGCTGCTACCCTTCTTGCAGAAAAGGGCTATCCGGTTGTCGTGATTGGGTATAGTCAGAATCCGGATATTCCGGCAATCCGTAGCGACGATGAAAACGGTGGATTCACCCAGACGCAGCATCTGCTGGCGCTCGGCCACAGAAAGATCGGCATCATCAGCAGCCCGGAGGCCGACCCGGCGACCGCCATGCGCAAGCAGGGGCACGAGCGGGCCATGGCCGATTCTGGGCTGGATGCAAGCCGGACGCCGATTGCTGTGGGTGACTATACTGTGGGCGGCGGACTTAGCGCTGCCGAGAAGTTGATGCAAAATGAGCCCGAATTGACCGCGATCGTGGCCTTCAGCGATACGATGGCCATCGGGGCCATGCAGTGGTTGACCCAGCAGTGGGTACAACATCCCAGACGACATTTCAATCGTCGGTTACGATGATATTCCTGACGCGCAACGTCAGGCGATACCGCTTACAACCATTCGCATTCCGTCGATGGACGAAGGGCAGCGTGCAGTGCAACTTCTCTTCGATCTCATCGAAAACCGCAAGCTGCACTCCGCCAAGGTCGTGCTGCCGGTCCATCTGGTTTCGAGGGATTCCACAACTGTTCCCAGGGAGTAGGTGATTTGTCATTCTGAGCGTGTTCGCGCCAATAGAACGAACACATTGACAAACCAGCGAAGAATCTATTGTTGCAACGTAGAGACCCCTCGCTGGTCACCCGGGTTTATCAATCCGTCCTCGCAAACTCACTCAGGCCTGCCCTGAACGCCGCCGAAGGGGTGACAGTGCATCCCTTGCCGTAATTTGGCTTGTTTTAGAAGTCCAGTCCCCTTCAGCCTGGAAGGCCTGCTCGGATCTCGCAAAGCCCCAATTCGTGAGCTACTGATCCTCCCAAAAGGTGCTGGTCGGAACAGGGCGGAAGCCGATCTGGTAGTAGAATTGCTGGGATGAACCGACATAGGCCTGCTTTGCCCCCAGTTGACCGCAACGCCGAATCCCTTCCAACACCGCAGCCTTGCCCAGCCCCAGCATGCGAAAATCCGGGTCGGTCGCCACCGGTTCGACCAGTGCGTACTCGGTCTCGCTGTCGTACCACATGCCGCAGTAGGAGGCATATTCACCATGTGGGCGCGACAACGATGATGCAGAGATCCGGGTTGAGATGCGGGCCGGAAATGCTCGTTCGTCGTTCCGCCAGCGCGACTTCCATGTCGTGCGGCTCACCTTCGTGGTTGAACCCGCGCCAGAGAACTCGATCGAACTTCACCAGATCGAAATCTTCGGCCAGGCTGATGATGGAATAGCCGTCCGGCAGTGAGTAGTTGATGGTATCCAGATCGATGTCATAGACGGCGTTGCCCTCAAGTTCCTGTGTTGCCACGAAGCCGTGCTTGGCGGCAATCAACTGCAATTCTTCATCGACGTTGTTGATCAGAATTTGTAGCTTGCCGTCTGCTGAACTGAGGTTCTCCTTGGCATAGAGCAGCATCTCCGTCTTCAGAAAATGGAATTCGGGATCGATGCAGAAGTAGATGGAGCCGGGGCGCTCCTCATACGTAGCCAAGGCAACGATCTCGCCATCGCTTTCCCAAATGCCGATTCTGGACAAGTTTTCTGTGTCAAGGTAAGGCAGTGAAAAAGCCCACTCCCATCGGCCCCACTCAAAGTCATACAGAATGGGATTCTTGCGGTTGATACGGACCAGAAAATCGCGTACTCGATGAAAGTCTTCGGTGAATCCGGGTTCGCTCGTATAGGGTCTGAACTGCGTTGACATGCTGTGCCTCGATCTCAATGCTTGCCCAAAAAGTGGTATCGTGCTAAACTTTCGGGAAATGGTTCGTGAATGTTTCGAACAGGAGTAATTTTACCGCTTTTCCCAGACCATCCAAACTCCATCTCAACAGGATTTTGCCTGAACAGATCGCAGGAGCGTCGGTGAGATGCGAGTTCATTGAAGGGCAGTAGTTCACGATTTCAAGAAACACGAGATTCTTCACGGCATCTTGCGGGTGGAGGGTCGATGCCGTTCGAAGACAAATCGTGAGGTCTGAGTCCCTTTTCGCCACAGAATCACACTGCAAGAAAACGATAGGGCACAATTGGTGCGGACGACACTCTGAAGGTTCACAAAGCCATCCATAACATTCGGTTCTCTCTCTGATGAACAGTCCATCAAAATCGTACATCATCTGGTTCAGCCAGCGCACGGGAAGCACATTGCTTTGCAAAGCGCTGGAGGCAACCAACGTTGCGGGCAAGCCCGGCGAGTGGCTGCTGGCAGCCGATATGCCCGACCTGCTTGAGCGCCATGGAGTCGACACACCTGAAGCATTGCGGCAGAAGCTTTGGTCGCTTGCTTCGACACCCAACGGCGTCTGTGGGCTGAAGTTCTCACTATACGAGCCGTATCACACCCAGTTGCTCGACCTCTTCCGGCAGCTGCCCGATGCTTCTGGCGTGGGACCAATCGCGTCTGATGTTTGGTCCAATGTGTTGCCCAATTGTCGGCATATCTTCCTGACGCGTCGCAACAAGGTGCGCCTTGCCGTTTCATGGTGGAAGGCAATTTGCTCGCAGGAATGGCATCGTGAAGCCGATGGGCCGACGCTGGACCAGGACGAGCGCAACGCCTATAACTACGCAGCCATCGATCACTTGCTTTGTGAGGCCACGTTACGCGAGGCGGCCATTCAGGAACTCTTCAGCGAGGGCGACATTGTCCCCCTTACCATTGTCTACGAAGACTTCATCGCTGACTTCGAGGGGACGATCCGTAGGGCTCTCGACTTCTTGGATGTGACAACACCGGAGAATATCACGATTGAGCCGCCCTACTACACAAAACTGGCCGATGACGTTTCAGAAGAATGGGTGCAACGATTTCGCCACGAGCGCCAGCAAGGCTGGACGAACATCGCCTGGTGAGGGGAAACAGAACAGAAGGGGAATCCTATGCAACTTTCCTATTTGCCCGATGAAATGATCGACGACTTTGAGCGCGGGCTACAGCTGGGCGCTGAGTGGGGTCTGCGTCACGTAGAGGTCCGTCTGGTCGACGGCGTCAATGTCCTGGATCTGAGTGACGAGCAGGTTCAGCGCACGGCCCAATTGATCGAACAGTACGGCATGCGCGTATCCGGTCTGGCGACACCCTTCTTCAAGTGTCAGCTACCCGGCACAGAAGACGCAGATGCCGGGCCGCTTGCATGGCGCTCGCCGGCTGAGCTACCAGGATCACCTGAATCTGTTGCCACGTGGGGTTGAGATCGCCCGTGCGTTGGGTGCGCCGGTGATGCGACTCTTCTCGTTTTGGGATGATCCGGCCAATGAAGAGCAATTCTGGCAGGTACTTCCTGAAGCCGTGGAGGCTACGCTGGCAGCGACGGCCGGCAGCGGCGTGATTGCCGGCGCTCGAAAACGAGGGCGCCTGTTTTATCGGGACCTCAGCTGATCTTGGCTGAGGCAGCGCGTCGCCTTCCGCAATCGGAGCTCAAATTCATCTGGGATCCGGGCAATTCGACGCGGCATGGGTTGCCACCCCGGGAAGAGGATGTCGACACCTTCCTCGAACGTGTGGCATTGGTGCATGCCAAGGATGGCATCTACGACGTGTCGACTCAGTCTTCGGTCGCCGCCTTGATCGGCCAGGGCCAGACCGACTTCGAAGCGGAGCTGCAGCGATTGCATGGCCAGGGGTACGACGGGGCGCTAACGCTTGAACCCCACTACTGCCCGGGCGATCGACTGTGTGGAGGGGATGCGCAGTTCGTTGGACGCGCTACGTTCGATAGCCGACCGGCTGGCAATTCCTCTGGGTTGATCTGGTTGCGATGTGGGCATAGGCCCTGAACTGAAGTCTCTAAGAGAATATGGCTTTGGTGACAGGCATAGTGCTCCGGATCATTCCACCAAAATGCCCAACTACTGCTCGGCGTCCGACAAGGCGATCCTGGTGGCCACCAGTGCATTGATGAGGTAGATCGCCACCGAATTGAGCATGCCCATCACTGCCAGCACTGCGAACCAGATGACGTAGTCAAGCGGCCGCATGGTTACTGTCGGTTCGCCGCCGCCCTTGATCGCAAAAGGCAACGCGATGAGCAAGCCGGCCACGGCTCCGTCAAGCAGGACACGCCAGTGGCGACCGGCACGACGTTTGCTAGCCCAGTCGATGTAAGTGGGAACACGCCAGTAGACCACGGCAGAACAGACGGCCACGGCCAGAACGAGCCAGACAAAGCCCAGTGGCGGTGGTTTGTCGGCTCCAGCCAGCAGAACGAGCAGCCAGAAGATGAAAAAGACGATGGCATTGATGAAGGCGATTTTTCGATAGGACATCGGTCTACCTATTGATGCAACAGATCCGTTCTGTCGACTGCTTGCCCGGCGAGCCTACGTTGCTACGCCTGCCAGGCATTGTAGGCAAACGCATCTTCTGCCTTTTCGGGTTCCTCCTGCTCAATCCGATCGAGCAACTCAAGCAGGCGGGCCTTGTAGTTTTCGTCCACCGCTAACTCATTCTCCACCCGGCTGCCCTCGGCCAGGAAGTGTTTGAAGTCCCGCCCCATCTCGCGCCCTTTTTCAGTGTGCATATCCAGCGCAAAATCAGGGATGACCGGTTGCCGGCCATACTCAAATTCTGTGATCACGATGTTCTTCAGGTTGTCGCTGGTCCGATCCTTCTTGGCCGCAGCCAGATAGCGGATGGCGTGAACGAAGAAGATGGGACGATCGCCATCGGTGTAGGGAAAGTTCTGGCGCATCTGGTTGAGCGCGTTGATCAGTACCGGCGCGCTCAGATCGCCGAAACCGACATCTTCCACCGAGATTGCCTGCAGCCGGCGCCACAGCTTGTCCTCGAACTGTTGGCTGGTGATGTACATCTCATAGGCAACCGCGACGGCCTCCTCCGTGAGGCCTCGGCGGATCGATTTCTGGAGGGCCGAGATCACCAGGTCGCCTGCAATGCCGTTTCGGGTCCTGACGCCGCGCCACGGATCGTAGGACATGAATTCGCTCATCTGTCTGCTTCCTTTCTATGCTTGCCTCAATTGCTCAGTTGAGCATAGCAGGCAAGCGGAAGCGAAGGCAACTTTTCTGGTTTGACCGCTTTTCCGCCATCTTCTCCTGGCCCAATTGGTCGGGTTTGAGCGGTGCCACCACCGGGTGCTGACAACTGTCTCGGCAGCATCGCGTTTGACCCCTTGCCTCCATCTCTAACCTTGGCTACACTAGGCTTACTTCGGTAGCTGTTCTGGATGGTCAGAGACCGCGGCAACGAGACTGAACTTCTATTGACTGTCTAGCCAACCGGCTCAGAGGCCATAGCATGACGACTTCGTGACAATCCACATGTAGTCGACCTGTGAGGACGACGGCAGCTGAAGCCAACGTTAGTCACATAGGGAGGCAGTAAAATGAGCGAGTTTTTGCGCATACAAGCCCATCAGGTATCTTCCTCGCTTCGAGCCCTTTTCGACGTGGGCCAACCGGTTGCCATTCGCTGCTTTGTTGTCTTGGACGGCTCGATTCGTGGGCGGATACGGACAGACGATCTGACCAGGCCCGCTTGGTGGGGCGCCGTCCAGAGGGTGGTATTAACCACACGCGCCTTGCTGGCCAGTTTGGGACGACTATGGATGGCCATACTCCCAGCCTTTGTTCTACTCGGTCTACTGGCTGCGACAATCGCTGCAAGTCCCGCAGATCAGCCGATGCTTCAGCCGCAGCCTAATTCGCATGACGCACCCATCACCACAACCATCATCGCCAGCTTTGCCTCGGCCATCGACTCCAGCACCGTCTCTACACGCACGATTCCCATCCATGGCGCCCAGCATGGCTTGATGACAGCCACCTATACAGTCGACAATACGGAAATAGAGATCATGCCGGCACGCCCATTCTTCACTGGTGAGCTTGTCCAAGGTGTCGTTACCACCAACACCCAGGCCATCACCGGCACGGCGCTCGACGTACCGGCTGTCTGGCAATTCCGCACTGCAGTTAAAGCGGGGAGCGGCACGCTATTCTATCGCCGTTCCGGACTGGACTCCACCTGGAGCTTAGACATCAATCTGGGCGATCTGGACGGTGACGGCGATCTCGACATCTTCCTTGGCCATCGTGACGACGCCAGTTCCGTCTGGTTCAATGACGGAACTGGGCATTTTTCCACAAATGGTATCGACCTCGGCACTGACTTCATCATCGGCGTGGCCATGGGCGACCTAGACGGGGATGGAGACCTGGATGCGCTCCTGGCTGGTATCCAGAACGACAGTTTCTGGCGTAACGATGGACACGGCACATTCAGCTACGGCGGCGAGGTCTTTGCCGGCGCCTACCTCATCCGGAAGGTTGTACTGGGCGATCTAGACGGCGACGGTGATCTGGATGCAGTCACCGTCACTATGTGCGATCCCTATGATCCAAATCAAGAATGCGACTATGCAGGCAACCGTATTTTTTGGAATGACGGCGCAGGTGGATTGCAACTTGGCACTCAGTCCTTGGGTAAGGGCACGTACATGGACCTGTCGCTGGGTGATCTTGACAATGATGGGGATCTAGATGCAATAGCCGTGAGAGGCAGGCGAGAAGGAGGGGACGTGTGGGTTAATCTGGGTGGTGGCGTCTACACCAGCACACAGACCATCGATGGCCTTTTTGCCCATTCCGTGGATCTCGGAGATTTGGATGGCGACGGCGACCTGGATGCCTTTGTCGCGCCGCAAGCCGGTTCAACCCGCGCCGTCTGGCTAAATGAGGGGAATGGCACGCTCGTGGGGGGACAGCAACTGGGGAGCCTTGGCCCGGCCAGGCTGGGGGACTTCGACGGCGATGGCGATCTCGATGCCTATTCGGTCAATAACAGCGCAGATAAGCTGTGGCTGAACCAGGGTGATGCTACATTCGTTTTCTCTGGACAGAACCTCGGATTGGCGACGAGCACCGGTGTCGCGCTTGGCGACCTGGACGGTGACGGCGATCTCGATGCCGTCACCAGCGGTACCGGAATTGAGCCGAGCCTGTGGATCAACCGGGGCCAGCTTACACGTCGATTCTGGCTGCCTCTCTTGGTCAAATGACCGCAGGGAGCACAACCAGCCGCCCGTGCAATTCTCTTTCAAGACGTTCTTGCATGAGGTAACCGCATGAACATCCAACGAATTCGTATTCCATGCGCATAGAAGACTCGTCGGGAAACGAAATCTCCTCGCTTGAATCATGGGCGAGAATCTACGCAAATCCTCAACAAAGCCGTCATTGGAAACAGCATCGTAGTGCCTACTCGGTAGCAGAGTTCATTCTGAACCATGAAGGCTGCGACGTCATTCAGCGCCGGGTTTCCCAGACGCTTGGACATGGCATTGAGTTTGTTGAAGAAGTGAAACTGTAGACCAACGGAGAGTCCTCATGTCAAACGGAAAACCCCCCAACGTCATCATCGTCATCACCGACGACCAGGGCTACGGCGATCTCGCCTGCCACGGCAACCCGGTCGCTGTGACGCCGAATCTGGACCAATTGCATGACGAGAGCGTGCGCCTGGTCGACTTCCACGCTGCGCCCATGTGCACGCCCACCGCGGGCAGATGCTCACCGGGCTGGACGCGGCGCGCAACGGCGCGGTCAATGTGAGCAGCGGACGCACGCTCCTGCGCGCCGACTTGCAGACCATGGCCGACATTTTTCATGCCGGCGGCTATCGCACCGGCCTCTTCGGCAAGTGGCACCTGGGCGATAACTATCCCTATCGCCCCCAGGATCGCGGCTTTGAAGAGAGCCTCTGGTTTCCCTCCTCCCACATCAGTTCGTTGCCCGACTACTGGGAGAACGACTACTTCGACGATGTCTACTGCCACAACGGCACCCGCGAACGCTACGAGGGCTACTGCACCGAAGTCTTCTTCCGTGAAGCCATGGCCTGGATGCAGGAGCGCGTCGACGCTGATGAACCCTTCTTCGCCTACCTGCCGACCAATGCGCCCCACTACCCACTCTGGGCGCCTGCCGAAGATCGGGAGGCCGCCGAAGCCGCTTTTGCCGCGGGCGAAGACGCGTTGCCCGAGCTGGAGCCGTCGCTGCGGACACGCATCATTCGCTTTCTGGCCATGATCCGCAACGTGGACACCCACGTGGGCGAGTTGCGTGCTTTCCTGCGCGAGCTGGCCATCGAGGAGAACACCATCCTCATCTTCATGACCGACAACGGCAGCACCTTCGGCCCGACCTACTACAACGCGGGCATGCGCGGCGGCAAGGTGACGCTCTGGGAGGGTGGCCATCGTGTGCCCTGTTTCGTGCACTGGCCAAACGGCAACCTGGGCGAGCCACGCGACATCGCAGGGCTGACACAGATCCAGGACCTGCTGCCGACCTTCATCGACCTATGCGGATTGTCCCAGCCCAGAAGCCATGAAATGGACGGGATCAGCCTGGCCCCGGTGCTACGCGGTGAAGCGTCGCCGCCGGAAGAGCGTATGCTCTTCGTCAACTACAGCCGCATGCCGCACACCGACTATCCCACGCCGGATGCGCGATCGATCATGCGCGCAGGAGGGTACGGGCGTGCTCTGGCGACGCTGGCGTCTGCTGGAAGAGACCGAACTCTACGATCTCGACAGCGATCCCATGCAGGAGAACAATGTATTCGACCAGCATCCCGACATCGCCGCCAAGATGCAGGCTGCCTTGGATGAGTGGTGGCAGGGCGTCGAGCCGGTTGCCAACCAGGTGCAGCGCATCATCGTGGGCAGCGACGAAGAGAACCCCATGTTGCTCACGGCCTGCGAATGGCGCGATGTCTTTGTGGACCAGCAGGAGCAGGTTCGTATCGCCGAACGCAAGAACAGCTACTGGGATCTGGAGATCGAACGCGCCGGAACCTACCGCTTTGAACTGCGACGCTGGCCGCGTGAGAGCGGACTGAAGCTGACCGAAGCGTGCACGGCGACACACTTCTTTGATGGTGAGGGCAAAGCCGGCGTGGCCATGCCCATATGCCCAAGCACGCTTGATGATTGCGCGTGAACCCTCTGTCCAGCCGGTGTCGCCGGATGACGAAGCGGCCGTCTTCACCGTGGTGTTGGAAGCAGGCCAGACCCTGCTCCACACCTGGTTCTATGACGAGCACAACCAACCCATCTGCGGCGCGTACTACGTTTATGTGGAGCGGATTGACTGAATGAACTTCAACGTGAAGCGGCCATGACCTTAACCTGGAAGCAACTGAAACATGAGCGGGCACAATTGAAATAGAAGTGCGATCTGAACTGAAAACCAGACGAAAACATGGGTTTTGTAGGATGGAATGGCATTCCGTCCGGCGGAGCGATGCCTCGCCTAAACTTAAGGTCGTTCCAGAGAAAAAAGATGCCCCAGCGCAAGTCCCCGGCACGGCCCAGTTGAAGTCTGGTCCGGAGATCCCGTTTGTGGGCCGTGCCGGGGACTTTGGGAGAACCATTCCCTTGGATTGGCCTAAGACGCTATGAAAACATGACTTTTGTAGGTCCGACTTGCAGTCGGACGAGTTTGGTGACCTCTGGATCCGTCCGGTGTGTGTACCTTGTCACGCTGCAAGCGTGACCTACAAAACGCATGATCTCGTTGTGTTTTCAGGGTTACGGATCGTGCTGCGTCATGAGCGAAATAGGAAAGGAATCGATGATGAAACACAATCTTGAGGCAAACAAACGCAACGCAATCGAGTTCTATCGTATGGCCTACCAGGGTGATCCGGCCAAGGCGGTCGAGTTGTATGTGGGCGACGACTATATTCAGCACAATCCGTTGGTCGGTGACGGCAAAGATCCGTTCATTCACTATTTCGAGCGGATGGCGGATGAATACCCAGACAAGGATATCGAATTTGTGCGCGCAGTCGCGGAAGGCGATCTTGTCGCTCTCCACACGCATCAGACGTGGCCCGACAACCTGGAATACGTCACCATGGACTTCTTCCGCTTCGACGAAAACGGCAAGATCGTAGAGCATTGGGACTCGATGCAAGAAATTCCAGGGGAATCGAAGAATGGCAATTCCATGTACTGATGGAGCCGGTATGCAAAGGGCTCAACACGGAGGCACGGAGGGAGCACGGAGGAGCACAGAGGGAAAGCAGAACACCCCATTTTTATTGGCTCTAGATCTGGAGAGAAACATGAGCGACAGACCCCATCTGGTCATCATCATGGCCGACCAATTGCGTTATGATTTAATTGGAGAGCACACGCCGAATATCAACCGGCTGCTGTCGGAAAGCACGACCTTTGATCGAGCCTATTGTGCGTCGCCGCTCTGTGTGCCGGCCAGAGGCGCCTTTTTCACCGGGCGCTATCCCAATCAGACGGGCTGCCTGATCAACCCCTGGGAAGCAAGCGATGCCTCATATGGCGAGGTTGCGGCCAACACGCCCAACCTCTACAGCCCTGTTGGAGCGTGATTGGGATAGCTGGCATACGGGCAAACAGCACCTCTATACCGAAGAGAAATTTGATCGTTCTGCGAATAGTGAAACGCATTGGCTTTCTTTGGAGAACGGCTATGCCGATCACCTCGAGTCCGGCAACATGCGTCAGCCGGGCGGGCCGACATTTCGTGGCGTGCTGCCGGAGATGGTTGGCGGTCGGTATAGCCACTTGAAGCAATACTCCATTCCCACGACCGGCTGTTATGAGGGCGGCCTTGAGTATTTCTTCGACGGCTATATCGCTCAGAAATCGCTGGAGGCCATTCAGCAGCGCGATAAGGAGAAGCCGTTTCTGCTCAATGCCATGTTCCTGGCCCCGCATCCGCCGCTGGAGATTCCAGAACCGTGGTATTCCGGAAACGCAACACAACGACCTTCCGGAAAATGTCGGCCTCTGGTCGCAGGGCCAGTCGCCGCTTCAGCTCTACAATCTGCCGGGATACCTTGGCGGCCGCTACAGTCGACAGGATTGGCAGGAAATCTGGCGCGTCTACGCGGGCCTGGTCTCGCTCTTGGATGATTGCGTCGGGAAAATCATCGAAGCCCTCAAAGCCGAGAATCTCTACGATGATGCCTTTCATTCTGTTCACGGCCGATCATGGCGAGATGTTGGGCTCGCATTGCTTGTGGCAAAAAATGTGCATGTATGAAGAATCAACGCACGTGACGATGGGCTTGAAAAGCCCCAAAGGGCGTCCCTTTGTCAAGCAGTCGACCGAGTTGGTCAGCCATATTGATGTATTGCCAACCCTGTGCGATCTGCTTGAAGTGGATCGTCCACCGAACCTTTCGGGCATTTCACTGCGCGACACCATCGAACAGGGAGCGTCCATCGATAGAGAGCACATCTTCATTCAATACGACGGCAATGGATCAAGAGGAAACTTTCAGCGCTGTCTGGTGAAGCAAGAGTACAAACTGATCGTTGACCTCTTTCAGAATGAGGTCTTTTTTGAGCTGTATGATGTTCAGCAAGACAAGCAAGAGAAATACAATCTGGCCTTCGATCAACAGACTATCGTTCGTGACATGATAGCCATTCTGCAGGAGATTATGTCGGATACCTCGGACGAAATCAGTTTCTCGATGCAAGATTATGATCTGTTTTTGACTGCCTACAGCTCTTGCCAAACACAAGAACCACACTATCCCCTAGGATATTGAGATACTTCGGGAATCCGTGTGAGCCAATGACTCCACTGCAAAAAGGCGAATTTGCCACAGATGGACACAGATAGGGTTGGATAACCACAGATTAGCCCTGACAGCACAGGAGTGGTTCATAGTTCATCTGTGAATATCAGTTGTTTATCTGTGTCCATCTGTGGCAGATCTTTTTCTTCTTGCAGTGGAATCACCAATGTCGAGAGACATACCCACCGCGACTGATATTGGAGCCCCAATGAAACTCAAAACACTGATCGAATCAGGCGATCCCGAACAGCTGGCGACCGGCTTTCAGTTCACTGAAGGCCCGGTCTGGCAGGATGACGGCTCGCTGCTCTTTTCCGATATCCCGGCCAACCGCACCTATCGCTGGACGGCAGAGTCAGGCGCAGTGGTCTGGCGCGAGCCGACGGGCAACGCCAACGGCCTGACCCTGGATCGAGAGGGTCGCCTGCTGGCCTGCGAACATAGTGGTCGCCAGCTCTCGCGCATCGAAGCCGATGGCCGTGTGGTCACGGTGGCCGATCGCTATGGTGGCAAGCGCCTCAACAGTCCCAACGATGTGGTCGTGAGATCTGATGGCGCCATCTATTTCACCGATCCACCCTATGGCATCGAGCCGGAAGAAAAGGAACAGCCCTGTAACGGCGTCTATGTCATTACCGCAGCCGGTGAACTCCAGTTGTTGGCAGACGACTTCGAACGACCCAACGGCCTGGCCTTTTCACCGGACGAATCCATCCTCTACGTGGACGACTCCTACCACCGCCATGTCCGCGCCTTTGCCGTCAGCGTCGACGGTACGATCAGCAACAGCCGAGTGATCGCAGACATGGACCACCCGCAACCCGGCTCGCCCGATGGCATGAAGGTCGATTCCGAGGGCAATCTCTACGTCACCGGCGCAACCGGCATCTGGGTCTTCGAAGCGGACGGGACGCACCTGGGCGTGATCGTCACCCCGGAGCGCCCGGCCAACTGTGCCTGGGGTGATGAAGACCGGCGCAGTCTGTACATCACTGCTCGCACTTCACTGTACCGGGTTCGGGTCAAAGTGCCGGGCCTGCCGACCAGGTAAGATGCGGATGGCTGTGCCGTCATACCGTTTGCCCATTCGTGAACCATGGTTTCGTAGGGGTGGGGCTTGCCCCCGCCCGCTCACTACAGCGGGCGACCGCAAGGGTCGCCCCTACGAAACACGATCTTGGACCGGACAATTGGTGTTACATGAAAACAGAAAAGGACACGGTATCAAAGATGGAAGTGCTGCTAATTCGACATGGCGATCCGGATTATGAAAATGATGCGCTCACCGAATTGGGCAAGAAGGAAGCCGGGCAGTTGGCAGATGCCCTGGAGACAGTCGAGATCGATGACATTTATGTCAGCCCTCTGGGACGAGCGCAGGAGACGTGCAGCTACACATCAGATCGAAAAGGACAATCGGCCACAACCTTGGATTGGCTACGAGAGCGTGCGATCAAGCGTGGTGATGTCTATCTGTGGGAAGCGACCGGCAAGCTGCTCCTGCCTGACGGCAAAGCCATTCAAACAGATGCTGGATTCGACCTCACCGAGTGCATGCCGGAGGGGGTTGAGCAATACGCTCGAGTATCGGACGGGTTTGATACACTTCTGGCAACGTACGGCTATCGCCGAGACGGGGAACTGTATCGTGTCGAGAGCGGGTCGGACAAACGCATTGCGCTCTTCTGCCATAAGGGCGTGATCCTGACGCTGTTGGCAAAGCTGCTCCATTGGCCGCTGCCCATGATCTTCGCTTCGCTGCATATTGATCCAACCGGTGTGACCCGGCTTATAATGGTCGACGATGATGGCGTGGCGAATTTTAAGACAGATACGATCAACGACCTGTCACATCTGCCTCATTGATTGATGCCGCCGTCGGATTATTGGATGCTTTGAGCCTGTGGGAAAATGATCGTGAGACAAACAACCGTCACATAATCGATTCGCTTATCCGGGCCGGAGGCCAATGAGTTTGGTGCGGTCTGTGTGCTGAGCGCGCTCTCTGAAGCCGCCTTGATGAAGAAGTGGGTGCTGGTTCGTAGGTCCGGCTGTCAACTGGACGACTCCTGGTACCTTTGGAACAGTCTGATTGGCCAGGCTTGCCATGCTGATAGCGTTACCTAAGGTCCATCGGCCTACTTACGCCGTCGTGTACTAGCAGTTTGTCGTTTTGGACAAGAACATATTCGTCACAAGGAGCAGAATCAACTTGCAGTCAATGCCCAAACAAGAATACCTAGCCGATCTAGAGGCACGCAACCGTCACAATCGTCAGGTTGTGGAAACTGTTTTGATGCCGCTTAATCAGGCTCAACGCAGTTGGCAACCTGAGCTAGGTGAGTGGAGTGTGGATCAATGTTTTCAACATCTCGTTGTGGTTTTTGAGTGGTTGTCCCCTAACTTCACGTCTGCCCTGAACAAACCAGAGCCTCCCAATTCAGACGGGACATTTCGACATTCCTGGTTGGCCGGGCGCTTTTTTCAAAAGCAGTTTGACCCACAGTCGAGCCTCCCCACGCTCAAATCGAAGAACCCGACGGCCGTTTACAGCCCAGAGATCTTGACGCGGTGGCTGGCACAACAAGCACGGTTATCGACCATGATCGAGCAGGCGGCTCAGGCTGATTTGCAGACGATGTGCGGGATCATTAAATGGGTACCGCTTCGCTATAACTTGGGGGATTACCTCGAATTTTGTGTAGCACATGATGAACTCCATATGGATCAGGCGCAACGGGCGTTGGCGTCGCATGAATCGACCGTCAAGAGATGATCATTTCCATTGACCATGATGACTGTAAAGGGTAGAGAAAGCATGTCCATTAAACCTGCAAACGTCGATCAATATCTGGAAAGCGGCTGTGGCCGATGCGTGTTGGGTGGTACGCCACAGTGCAAAGTCCAGTCTTGGGTTGAAGAACTCCGTCTGCTCAGAGGAATCCTTCAGGAGTCAGAATTAATAGAAGAAGTGAAATGGAGTGCGCCCTGCTATACTCATGACGGTAAGAACATCTTGATGCTGAGTGCGCTCAAGGAAAGTGTGGCCTTGGTCATCGTTTCGGCCAGCGGTACCCGCACCAGAAGAAAATCGATCCCAAAACCGCCCGATCTGCTGGACAGCTTCGGCAAATATCGCGGCCTTCGGCCAGAACGATGACCAAGGCCGAAAGTGTGACAATTTCATTCTTTCAGGGCGCGCTAATGAAGGACCCTGAAAATATTCTGGAGAAGCCGGGCGAAAACTCCAGATACGCCCGCTATATTAGATTTACGGATGCCCAAACAGTTGTCTCGCGCAAACCCGTGATTCTTAGCTACATTCAGGAAGCCATCGAGATCAAAAAGTCCGGCAAGAAAGTGGACGTCAGCAATAATGCACCGCTGGAGGCTCCGGAAGAGCTGATTCAACTATTTGAGTCGGATCCAGTTTTTGAAGAAGCCTTCTCTGCGCTCACACCGGGGCGCCGGCGCGGCTATCTGCTCCATTTTTCATCGGCGAAACAATCCAAGACCAGAACAGCGCGCATTGAAAAATCGATGCCGAAGATTTTTAGCGGGAAGGGCTGGAACGAACGATAATATTCAGATAACGACCTGAATAATCGTACTCAGGTTGCCAAAAATACGAGAAAAGAGATGAGGGACAAAGAGATGAATAGAGTCAAACTAGGCATCATTGGCGTCGGCGTGCAGGGCGGGTTTTACGCCAACCTACTGACGGGGCAGGCCGGGTTCCCAGGGATGCCCGCCAGCGGCGTCCAGTCGGAAGCAATTGAGGTTGGCGCGCTATGCGATATTGATCCTGCTGTCGAAGCCAAGTGCGCTGAGAAGTACCCCGGTATTCCCTTCTTTCAGGACTGGCAGGAAATGGTCACCAGCGGCAAAGTGGATGCCATTGTGGTTACCGTCCCGCATTACCTGCACCCGGAAATGGCGATTTTCGCCCTAGATCACGGACTACATACACTGGTTGAGAAACCTGCCGGGGTCTACACCAAGCAAGTCCGTGAAATGAACGAATTCGCCGCCACAAAGCCAGATCAAACCTTTGCAATCATGTTCAATCAGCGCACCAATAATCTCTATCAGCGGCTAAGAGAGATCATCGTCTCCGGCGAGCTTGGCAACATTCGTCGCACCAACTGGATCATCAACTCTTGGTGGCGTCCACAGAGCTACTACGATCAGAGCACATGGCGCGCAACCTGGGGCCTCGAAGGCGGCGGTGTGCTGGTGAACCAGGCGCCGCACCAACTGGATCTGTGGCAGTGGATCTGCGGCATGCCCAAGACAATCACATCAAAGATCATCTTTGGCGCTCACCGTGATATTGCCGTCGACAACGACGTCACCGTCGTTGCCGACTATGGCAACGGAGCGACCGGCGTACTCATTACCTCCACGCATGATGTGCTTGGAACCGATCGGTTCGAGATCGACCTGGACGGCGGCAAGATCGTCGTGGAGAACAGCAAAACGGCCACCGTCACCCGCCTGAAACAGTCCGAAGACGTGATGAATGCCACGATGACCATGCAGGAGGTCGGCAAGCTTGTGCAGGGCGGCGATCTCGACGAGCTCTATACGACCGAGGAATTCGAAGGCACAGGCGGTTGGGGCACACAGCATCTGGCCGTGTTGGAAAACTTTGCCGCCAACATCCTGGATGGCACGCCCCTGATTGCACCGGGCGCGGATGGTATCAACGGTGTCGCGCTCGCCAACGCCATTCTCCTCTCCAGTTGGCTGGGCAAAGAGGTCGAATTGCCTGTGGACGAAGACCTTTACCTGGCTGAACTGAACAAGCGCATCACCGAGGAAGGCAAGTACCCTACCCGGTAGAGGGCTGTCAGGTCGACTAGAAATAGAACGCGGATAACGCGGATCGGGCGGATCTTCGCGGATCATTTCATAAAGAATCAGCGGAGATCCGCCCGATCCGCGTTATCTGCGTTCCATCTTCCGCTATCCGATAAACAAAGGAGACAGATGTGAAGAAGGGCTTGATTGGCGTACAGATGATGATGTTGGGCGGCAAGGTGCAAGAGATGGGCGCCTATGCGGTCCTGGAAAAGCTGGCTGAGATTGGATACCACTGCATCGAGATCTCACAGATCCCCATGACGACGGAGAATGTGACCGCCATCCGCAATGCGTGCGAAGCATTTGGTATCAAGGTAGCGGCCTGTTCGGCGATGTTGGAGCCCATGGGGCCGCCCCGCCCCGGTGTGGACACCCTGGAGGGCGACTTCGACAAGATCGTCGCCGACTGCCAAGCGCTGGACACTGGTTTCCTGCGCATCCCCATGCTGCCCTTCGGGTATATGGGCAATCGGGAGAAGGCGCTGGAGTTTGTCTCACGCGCGGAAGAAATGGCCGCGCGGCTGGCCGAGCACAAGATTGACCTCTACTACCACAACCACCATGTTGAATTCGAGAAATATGACGGCAAATATCTGATGGATATCATCAGGGATAACACGACGCATCTGGGCTTTGAACTGGACGTCCATTGGATCCAACGCGGTGGTGAGAATCCGGTGACCTATATCCAGCAGTTCGCAGGAAGGATCAAACTGATTCATCTCAAGGACTACCGAATCAAGCTTGACCCCGCTGCGTTTGCCGGGGAATTGAGCATGGAGAAGGTCCAGGCGGCGTTCTCCAATGCGGTACAATTTGCCGAGGTCGGTGAAGGCAATATGGCGATGAAGGAGATCATCGATACGGGTCTGGCCTGCGGGAGCGAATACTTCCTGGTCGAACAGGACGATCAATATGGCCGCGATCCGTTTGATTGCCTGATCACCAGCCGCGACAACCTGATCGAGCTCGGGTATCAGGACTGGTTTACGCGTAGCTAAGTAAACATCTGTCGGTAGTGCGAAAAAGTGCTGGGGACTCAGGCAACAAAGCGAGTGAGTTGACCCTGATTTTGAGGTTTCAGCATCGGGAAGTCCCCGGTACTTTCTGTAACGACTTACAGACTTCTACTTCGCAGGCGGTGGGAGAGAGAAAGGATAGAACTGGATATTGTCCCGAAACCAGGTTCTTTGAAATGCATTGTGGGATGGTATACGCCATGATATGCTAATCTTGCCACATGCAGAACAAGAAGCTGTCGAGCAGCCAATACGCCTACAGCACTGGATCACAATTCTTGCCCAAGGCAAGAGAATGGAGCATTGTCCATGACGAGTAAGTCTGAAACCCCGAGCCGGGCCATCCTTCCGATCCCGGACCAGCCATACGTAGGTCTGACGACCTATGACGCCAAGGATCCGGAAACTGCGTTCCCGCCGATCCGGGATATACGTCCGCCCGAAGGCGCGCCCAATGTACTCGTCATTCTGATCGATGACTGCGGCTTTGGCGCCAGCAGCGCTTTCGGCGGTCCGGTCAATACCCCGGCGGCCGAGCGTTTGGCGGGAAACGGATTGAAGCTCAATCGTTTCCACACCACTGCGCTCTGCTCGCCCACGCGCCAGGCGCTGCTCACTGGGCGCAATCATCATTCGGTGAATATGGGCGGCATCTGCGAGATGGCAACCTCGGCTCCGGGCTACACATCGGTGCTGCCGAAAGACAAGGCGCCGCTCGCCATGACGCTCAAACTCAACGGCTATGCAACCGCACAGTTCGGAAAATGCCATGAGGTGCCGGTCTGGCAGACCAGCCCAATGGGCCCGTTTGACTCCTGGCCTACCGGCGGCGGCGGGTTCGAGTACTTCTACGGCTTCATCGGCGGTGAGGCCGACCAGTATTATCCAGGCATCTACGAGGGCACAACACCGCTCGAGCCGGACAAAACGCCGGAGGAAGGCTATCACTTCACAGAGGACATGACCAACAAGGCCATCGGGTGGGTGCGCCAGCAGAAGGCACTCATGCCCGACAAGCCCTTCTTCATGTACTACGCGCCCGGCGCCACCCACGCTCCGCATCATGTGCCCAAGGAATGGATCGACAAATACAAGGGCAAATTCGACGGTGGCTGGGATAAACTCCGCGAAGAAACGTATGCCCGTCAGAAGCAGCTGGGCGTGATCCCTGCCGATGCTGTCCTTACTGAACGGCCCGACGAAATTCCCGCTTACGATGATATGCCCGATGAACTCAAGCCCATTCTTGCCCGCGAGATGGAGACCTACGCCGGCTTCCTTGAGCACACCGACCACCATATCGGCCGGCTGATCGATACGCTGGAAGATCTAGGGGCCCTCGACAACACGCTGATCTACTACATCATTGGCGATAACGGCGCCTCTGCCGAAGGAACGCCCAACGGCTGCTTCAACGAGATTGCGGTGCTCAATGGTATGGGCACCATCGAGACCCCTGAATTCCTGATGAGCAAAATCGACGATTTTGGCGGGCCCGAGGCCTCCAACCACTACGCGGTAGGCTGGGCACACGCCATGGATACGCCGTACCAGTGGACCAAGCAGGTCGCTTCCCATTGGGGTGGCACCCGCAACGGCACCATCGTACATTGGCCCAAGGGCATCCAGGCTAAGGGTGAAGTTCGTTCACAGTTCGCCCACGTGATTGATGTTGCGCCGACGATTCTTGAGGCCGCGGGAATCCCTGCGCCGACCATCGTCAACAGTGTTCAGCAGGCGCCGCTCGAGGGCGTCAGCATGTTGTATGCTTTCGACGACGACGATGCGGCAGAACGGCACGAGACCCAGTATTTTGAGATGTTCTGCAACCGTGGCATCTATCACAAGGGGTGGACGGCAGTGACCCGGCACGGCGTGCCCTGGGTCGGCGCCTACGATCGGGCCTTTGATGAGGATGTTTGGGAACTGTATGACACAAACGTAGACTGGACGCAGTCGAATGATCTGGCGAAGCACCATCCGAAAAAGCTCGCCGAGTTGCAGCGCCTGTTCCTGATCGAGGCGACCAAATACAATGTGCTCCCGCTCGACGACCGATCGTTCGAGCGCTTCAACTCTGACATCGCCGGCCGTCCCCAGTTAATCAAGGGCAAGACACAGATGCTCTTTGGCGGCATGTCCCGGTTGCCTGAACATGCTGTTCTCCAGATGCACAACAAGTCCTATTCGGTGACTGCCGAGATCGACGTGCCGGAGTCGGGCGCCAACGGCGTCATCGTTTCCATGGGTGCCGGAATCGGCGGCTGGAGCCTTTATACCCAGGACGGCAAACTCAAGCACTGCTACAACTTCTTCGGCATCGATCACTACTTTGCCGAAGGTAGGCAGACGATCTCGGCCGGCACCCATCAGGTGCGCATGGAGTTCACCTACGATGGCGGTGGCCTGGCCAAGGGGGGCAGCGTCTCGTTATTTGTGGACGGCCAAAAAGACGGTGAGGGTCGCGTGGGCATGACCGTGCCCATGCTCTTCGGTACCGATACCTGCGACGTCGGTAGGGACGCCGGCTCACCGGTCTCTTCAGATTACGGTCCGAAAGATAATGCCTTCAACGGTACGGTGAATTGGGTGCAGATGGATATCGACGAGAATGCCGAGGATCTCGATCACCTGATCACGCCCGAGGAACGCTACAAGGTCGCGATGGCGCGGCAGTAGCGTTTGTTGCGCGTGAAGTTTGCTTTCGATCACCTAATACCAGTTGTCCCGTCAACGACTGTGTATCGTAGGGGCGGGGCTTGCCTCCGCCCGCTCACCACAGCGGGCGACCGCAAGGGTCGCCCCTACGAAATCGTGCTTCATGAATGGGCAAACGGCATAACTCAGGTATAACGTCATTGAGAAATCTCGCCCTACCTTTCAATCACAGATTTCGCCAATGCTGTCATTCCGACGGAGTGAAACGACGACGAATATCAGTCCTGCCATGGAGAGATTCGTCGTCGATTGGGTTGTCGGCATGACAATTCGGGATGTAGTAACAGTGACCACATGATCACGACCGAGCGATGTAAATTGCATGAGCTAGAGCCCTCTGACCTTGACCATGTTGTAAGCCTCGAAACCGACGTGGAAGTCCGTCAATTCCTTGGTGGGCCGAAAGACGAACGAATCATTTGCTCAGAGTTTCATCACTACTTCAGAGCAGAGCGATTTTCCCACAACTGGACAATCAGAAATAAGGAAGACGGCTCTTTCATTGGATTGATAACACTCGATGCCCATCACAATGGGATCGACACGGAAGTTTCCTATCAGATTCTTCCGGAATGCTGGGGGCAAGGCTATGCAACAGAGGCAGTGCAGGCTGTGATTGTGTATGGCCTGGAGGTTCTGAAGTTGCCGCGTATTGTTGCGGAGACGCAAATGGCTAACATCCGATCCCGGCGATTACTTGAGCGTCTGGATTTCTGTTTGCAGGAAAAAGTGGTTCGCTTTGGTGAAGAGCAGGCCATCTATTCGACCCCTCCTCAGACAAGCCTCTGGCGATCCGATACTCCGGAGTGAGTTGAGTGAAGTTGTACAATCATCACCGAGATGCTGGAGTATGAAAAGCATAGTACATCGATTCTGGCATTGGCTTTGTCCCGCGTACTCATTGTCCACGCTCCTGTTTGTGGTGGCGACCGCCCAGGAATTCGTGGACCGGCACGTCCAGCGCGCGGCCCAACACATCCCATAACGTCAGATCGAATCGCCAGCGAAGAGAGTCTATCATTTGGCTACCCATTGCAATAGATTGCTGAACAGCCGTTCCGCCACCGGATCATGGCCCAGATTCTCGACAAGCCGGTGGGTACAGAGAATGTATCGACCGTCGCCATATGCAACCTGCGTCAGATCTGCGCCATGCAGCGCTGCGCTCACACCCAGATAGTTTTGCTTGTGGTCCAGACCGGGATACCAGTCGTAGGTTAGATTGCCGCTGATCCATTCCGTTTGCGGTGTCACCACCGACCAGCGCGAGACTACATCACGATACTCTTGGCCCATCAGGCAATTGGACGGCAGGCCGGCGTAGACAGGATGGTCGGGGACCACATGGCTGCATGGCGTCCATAGGCCGCGCCCGCTGAAGTAGGTGATGTCGAACGGGAAGAGCAAGTCTTTGGCCAGGAATCGCCAGAGGTTGCCCTGGTCGGTCTCGGCCAGCGTCTCCTCTGGCGGTGTGTTGAGGAAGAGCGCCGTCCCACCCGCTTCGACCCGATCGGCCAGGTCGGCGAAGATCGGCAACGTGTCGCCGTCCCAGCCGTTCAAGTAGACCAGCACCGGTTCCCGATGGGGCGTCCGCGGCGAGAAGGGCGCGGCGTTCACGCCATTGGCCGCCAGGTAGTCGCCCAGTTCGCCGTCAATGTCAATGATCGTCCCCTTCCGCTGCGGCAGTGACGATTGGCTCCGCTCCAGGATGTAGAATGACGAGTGATTGGTCACTGAGTCCGTGTCCTCGCTGCGGAAGGTCACATCAATCAGACACTTGCCGGTCAACCCGGCGGTTGAGACGCCAAACTCGTTCAGGTCGACAATGCCAGCGGGCAGGACCGTCTCTTCCTCAACATCGAGCAGTGCTTGGCCGCCGGCCGCGATCACACGCAGCGAAAGCGTGCCGTGTAGAGCCGCCCTGTCGTTGACCGACGTCAGCCGCACCTGCACATCCTCGCCCGCATAGACATTCTGACGGCTAGGGCGGATGGCGATATAGCGCGCGGCAAAGACCTCCTGGATGGCGTAGTAGGCACGCTTGGGTCGGCGGAAGTTGTCGATGAGGCCCGCTCCGATGATCCAGTCGCCGTCGTTGAGCGCGTGGATGCCTATGCCGGCGATGTCCGGGTTGATGCGACAGGCTTCGGCCATCAGCTTGTTGCCCGTGTAGTGGATCTCCTGGACGGCGAGCACAAAGTCGTGGAAGGTCGGGAAGACGCGGCTCAAGTTCATCTCTTTGAAGATGGCCTGATAGGAATCGTGGAGCCGCAGATGCATGCGATAATCCGGCGTGATGGGATTGCCCTCACGCTGATAGCGGCCCAGGTTCTCCTCCAGGTCGGGGATGCTGCCGTAGCCCAGCTCCGAAAGATTGGTCAGCAGGCCCGGCACGGTCTGGCTGCGCATCTCCGGTTCCGACTCCAGCCCCATGGCCTTGAGATCCTCCTCCGACTTGCCCAGCAGCAGCAATTCGTCGTAGCGCTCTTGCGCCAGGGGCATGCCGGGATAGAGATGCACGTCGTTGATCTCCATGGGCTCGTAGGAGTCGGGCAGGTATAGGCTACAGACGCCCGCAAAGCCGCCAGCCTCGTCGATGATGACGCGGGTGGCGTCCAGTGATCGTGCAGTCAGCGAGGCGGATGGCGTAGGCGCTTGAGACCGGGGCGCAGGATCTCATTGAACATCTCCCAGATGACAATCGACGGATGGTTGCGGTCGCGCCGCACCATCTCGGCCACCTCGTTCTCGATGCGTGTCTGGGTGTAGGGCGTCATCTGCGGCCAGTTGCGCATGCACTCGACGGGCAGCGCGCCCACGAAGAGGATGCCCATCTCGTCGGCCAGATCGTAGACAGCCGGCGGCTGGGGTTTGCGCCAGGGACGGATCATGTTGATGTTGGCCGCCTTGATCAGCCGGAACTCTTCTCTGAGCAGGTCCAGGTCGCGCGGATAGGCCAGCGAATGGGGATAGAAGGCTTCATTGAAGGTCGTCTTGAGCACGATCTTTTTGCCGTTGAGGACGAAGTGTCTGCCCTCGACCGAAAATTCTCGAAAGCCAAAGCGCGTCTCGATCTGGTCCGACGGCTCATCCTGGATCAGGACGCGGGCGGTCAGACGATAGAGCCGTGGATCGTCGAGTTGCCAGAGCTTGAGGTCGGGCACGGCCAACGTACGTTCCAGCCGCGAGCTTCCCGGTCTCAGATCGACAGTCTCGGCATGGGCAACGACGGGCGAATCGTCGCTGCCGACGGCTGAAATCGTCCACTGGAGGGTGACTTCCAAGACACGGAGGCCATTATTGCGCAGCGTCATCTCCATCGTGGCATCGCCGCTCTTGACGTCGCCGGCGACGAAGATGTCCTCCACGTAGACGGCGTCGCTGGCCATCAGCCAGACCGGCTGCCAGATGCCGCCGGCGATGGCCCCGCGCCAGTGAGGCATGTCGTCCCGCCCCAGCCCGTCGATGACCACGTCGCGGGTGATCAGCGGCGTGATGACGCGCACGGCCAGGAAGTTGTCCTCGGCTTGTAGCAGGTCGCCGATCTCCAGGTCGAAACCGGTGTAGCCGCCCTCATGCGCGCCGGCCGGCTCGCCGTTCACCCACACCTCGGCCCGATAGTTCACCGCTTCGAAGTGTAGGCGGATGGTTTTGCCCAGCCAGCTGTCCGGCAGGTCGAAGCGTTTGCCATACCAGGCCACGCCTTCGTAGTCCTGCTGGAACTCTTCCAGACAGGCCGGCACGCTCACCGGCTCGATCTCGTGATAGCGCTGGAAGTTTTCATGCTCTTGCCACCGGCACGTTCGCCCTTTGTTGTCGTGGTCGAAAATGGCCTGCCAATGTCCATCCAGTGATAATAGGCGATCCATGCTAGGTCTGTCTCCTCTTGGTATGGTAGGGGATGGCCCAACGCCAGGGGGTTCATAATTTGCGGTGCATGCAAAACTCATTCACTCTTCTTTGCATCAACGGCCTTATGAAGTATACCCAAGAATTCATCCAGGGGGACACGGTGAACACGGGCTGCCCATTCAACGGTGAGTGCTTTGGTTATCAAACGCCGCGCAGAATATCGTCCCACCCGCTTCACACCAAAAACTTCCATTACATCTGCGATATCTCCATACTGATCCAATATGTCATACACTTTCGTCTCTTTGGTGATTTCCATGCTCTGCCTTCTCCATTTCTATTGCCTTCTCGATGTCGCTCAAGCTCAATAGAACAAGGATAGCAATGAATGTGGCGGGCGTCTCCGACTTTTGTCGGGTGGGTCTACGGGGCGGCGAATATCGTCTGGCCCGAATGGAAGTTGATCTGTTTGATCTGCGCCACAAAGGTGGCAAGACTTTCTCCGTTCAATGCGCCAAAGATTGGGCTTGCTTGCAACCGATCAACAAACGGCTAGAATGGTTCACTACTTGCATGCATTGGAAAATTCTCTTGTATATGAAGGTCGTCGCTCCTACGGTCCCGGCTCGCCAGTCGCCATGATGGTCCCGGCCGCGGGCAAGTCGTCGACCCGCTCCGGCAGATCGTCGCCGACTTCGGTCAGCCAGGCCATCAATTGATGGCGAAGATCGGCCTTGATGGCCTGGTGCGCCGTTCGGCCGGCTAGGTTCTCCATCTCATACGGGTCGGAATGCAGATCGTAGAGTTCATCCAGATCCTGGGAATTCCAGATGTACTTGAAGCGTTCGTTGCGGATGGCGCGCACGGCAAAGCTCATGCCGTTGTAGAGATCGTAGACGCCGTAGGCGATCGAGGGCCAGTCGCCCCCCCGGCCCCCAATCCTGGGGGAGGCTTGGCTCTGCGAGGGCTGGCTTGCCGAGCCTTCCCCCCAAGGTTGGGGGGCAAGGGGGCTGCCATCAGCGGCATTAAACTCCGCCCGGCACGCGGTCGATCCGCCGTTTCCTCAGCACCAACTAGCTCAAAGATCGTCTCGCCTACGTCGATGAGCGAGACGAAGGTCTCTTGGTTGACGGGCATACTATCCGGCGTGCGGATGATGATCGGAATGCGCCAGACTTCCTCGTAGAAATAGGCCGCCTTGTCGAAGCGGTTGTGCGCACCCTCCATGTCTCCATGATCCGAAGCGAAGATCACCGTGGTGCTCTCGCTCAGGCCCAGTTCATTCAGGGCGTCGAGCACGCGCCCGATGGCCTCGTCGACCAGCATGATGTGGGCATGGGAGTAGACGATGACGGTGCGCCACTCGTCCTCGTCCAACACCGACGTGTCCATGCAGTGCCACCAAGGCGCGCTGTGGAACCAGGGGTGACCGTCGCAGTCGTCACCGATGCTGGCCGGTAGCTCAATATCGGGCTTAATCTGTTCAGCGATGGCCGCGTATTTTTTCGGCAGGACATGGGAAAAGTGGGGCTCTGCGGAGGAGCCGGTCAGGAAGAAGGGTTTGTCCCGTTGGCCTGCGGCCCACTCTTCAAGAAAGTGGACGCCGTTATTCATCACTGGGAAGGGCATGGTCGCTTCCAGCGATGTGGCAGTCTCGCCCCAGAAGGGCCCGCGCCCTTTGATGAGTTCCTCGCGTGTTTGGCGATCGTACTTTTCCTTGGCGACCTGATAGGAGAAGTGATCCGTCACAGGGTCAAAGGGACGGCGGTCGGCTTCCAGATCGGGGTCGAAACGGTGTGCGCCGCGCGACTCCGGGTTGTTGGGGCCTAGATGCCATTTGCCGAAGTAGCCCATATGGTAGCCTCGGGTCACAGCTTCGTCGATCCAGGTGCGTTCGTCCAGCGACAGGGACGGCTGCTGCGAGAAGCCGATCGCGTGATTGTCGCGTACGCCGTTCTGATGCGGCCAGCGCGCCGTCAGCAACGTGCCGGCGTGCAGAGCGGACAGGTCGTGAAGGCGTTGTCGAAGACCGTGCCCGTCTCGGCCAGTCGGTCGATGTTGGGCGTGGGGATGTCGGCCCCGCGGTAGCTGAAGGCCCAGGCCGGCCATTGGTCTGTGAGGATGAAGAGGATGTTGGACATTTTCAGATTTTATGTGCGTACTGCTTGAACGTGGAACTGCAGTCCGAGAGCTCGCACGACCTTGAGTACGGTGGCGAATTCCGGGTTGCCGGTTGTTGACAGCGCTTTGTAGAGGCTTTCACGACCCAGGCCAGCGTCACGAGCAATCTGCGTCATCCCTTTTGCGCGGGCAATGTCGCCGAGTGCTGCCATCACGATCTCCATGTCACCGTCTTCAAGCGCAGCATCGAGGTATGCCGCCATATCCGCTTCAGTTGTGAGATGATCAACTACATCCCAAGGACGGGTTTCAGTCTCTTTCCTGGTCATTTTTCTCACCCTCTACAGATTGCGTGCTAGTTCCAGTGCGACCTGGATGTCCTGACTCTGCGTACGTTTGTCTCCGCCAGCCAGCAAGATCACCACTGTTGCCCCTCGCTGTACAAAGTAAACACGGTAGCCAGGGCCATAATTGATGCGCAACTCTGAAACACCACCGCCGACAGGTTTCACATCCCCGGGATTGCCCAACGATAGCCTGCGAATGCGTACGTCAATGCGAGCGCGAGCTTGGCGATCTCGCAATTTGGAAAACCAGTCTGCGTAGACAGGTGTTTGACGGATTTCCATCATGAGTTAATTGTATCCCCTGGGATACAATAATGCAAGTGCATCAGTACCAATCCGTTTCTAGTCAACGACCACATCCGCAATCGCCTGGCCTAGCTCCCGCGTCGTAGCCTTGCCGCCCATGTCCGGCGTCAGGTGATCGGCGTCGCGCAGCACGGTCTCGATGGCGCGCATCATGTCATCGTGCATCGTCGGCACGCCCAGGTGCTCCATCATCATGGCCCCGGCCCAGATGGCGCCGATGGGGTTGGCGATGCCCAGGCCGGCAATGTCGGGCGCGGAGCCGTGCACCGGCTCGAACATGGAGGGGAAGGTTCGTTCCGGGTTGATGTTGGCCGACGGCGCGATGGCGATGGTGCCGGTGCAGGCCGGCCCTAGATCGGACAGGATGTCACCGAAGAGATTGGAGCCGACGACCACGTCGAAGATCTCGGGCATGCGCACGAAATGGGCGGTCAGAATGTCGATGTGATACTGATCGATTCTCACATCCGGATAGGCCTCGGCCGTCACCTTCACCCGGCTGTCCCAATAGGGCATGGTGTGGTAGATGCCGTTGGACTTGGTGGCCGAGGTCAGATGGTGGGCCGGGCGGCTCTGGGCAAGGTCGAACGCGTATTTGAGAATGCGGTCCACGCCGTGGCGCGTGAAGATGCTCAGTTGGGTGGCGGCTTCCTGTTCCATGTCCTCGTATTGGATCCCGCCGATGGAGGAGTATTCGCCCTCCACATTCTCGCGCACGACCATCATATCGATGTCGCCCGGCTGCTTGCCGACCAGCGGGCAGGGCACCCCCTCGAAGAGTCGCACCGGCCGCAGATTGACATACTGGTCGAAGGCGCGCCGGATCGGAATCAGCAGCCCCCAGAGCGAGATGTGATCGGGCACGCCGGGGAAGCCGACTGCGCCCAGATAGATGGCGTCGAAATCGCGCAATTGGTCAAGTCCGTCATCCGGCATCATCTGTCCGGTGTTGTGATAGGTCTCGCACGACCAGTCGAACTCGGTCCACTCGAAGTCGACGTTGTGAAGGCGGCTGGCTGCCTCCAGGGCCTGAATGCCCTCGGGGATCACTTCCTTACCGATGCCGTCGCCGGGAATCACTGCGATCTTGAATGATGCCATGTTTGACTCTTTCCTGTCTGCTATTTCATTTATTTGATGGATTATGGTCTTGCGGCGGGATCATTCGGGCGTTCTAGCAGCCTCGTGGAGAGACACGAAATAGAACGCGGATTGAGCGGAATTGGCGGAAGAAGATCGGATTATTCCTGTGTTTATCCGCGAAGATCAGCCCGATCCGCATGATCAGCGTTCTATTCTGTTTCTTTCCGACAACTTGCTAGCCCGGTGGACCCAGGCGGAGCCGTTCCTCGACTGCCGCTTCCGATTCATTGAACATCTCTTCGATCCACCAGGTGGCGCCGGCGCTTTTCCATAAGGCCATCGTCTCCTGCTGTTGCTCGCTGTCCATGCCGGCGGTGCTGCCGCTGACGATAATGTCGAAAGGCGATGGTAGCGTGCGCTTTTCGTCGACAAATGCCTTGATCTCGGCGACATCGGCGGGCGTTACGCGTTCGGGCTCACCCTTTGCACTCAGCTTCTCCAGCAACAGGCCATCACATTTGAGGGCGCGCTCCATCGACTTTTTGTGCGGCCAAATGCCGGGAATCCAGAGGGGAATGCGCGGCTGTTGCACCGGTTTGGGCGGGTAGTGCATCTCATCCAGCTGGGAAAGTTTGACCTGAAAATGCTGTCCATCGAAGTCAAACGGTTTGCGCTGGTAGAGCAGCGTCAGGATGTCGATGGTCTCGTCCAGCATCTCGACGCGCGCTTTGGTCTCGGTCACAGCATCCGGAAAAGCCTGCCAGCCCATCCAGACCGCGCCGGCCCCTAGCCCGAGAATCATGCGACCATCAGAGAGTTGATCCAACGCAGCCGATTCGCTGGCGATCTTCCACGGATGCCTGAGTGGAGCCGGGACGATCATGGTGCCCAGCCGGATTCGGCTCGTTGTTTTCGATGCGGCTGCGAGCGCAATCATTGGATCCTCACACCAGATTGCGTCACCGAGAAAGCACCCATCCCAACCTGCCTCTTCTATTGCTTTGGCCAGGCTGGGGACGGCGCTTGCGATATTATAGGGTAGCGCTATGCCGTATTTCATTGCGATGCTCCCTCAATTGGTAGCTGGTTCAAGCCAGTACCCGGTGCGCACTTTGATGCGCGCCGCCGAATACGGATCATCTTCTACATCTGATCATAGCCATGGCAAGGGAAAGAGGCAAACCTGATATTTTTGCGCGTGTTGTGCAAAAGCGTCGATTCCCTGACAATGCGGGGAGGTGAGACAACAGAGAAGCACTGTTGGACAGTAGACGATTAGGAGCCAATTGTGAAGATAGAAAAAATCGAAACCCTGGTCTGCAATGCACGCATGCGCAACTGGATTTTCGTCAAGATCACGACTGACCAGCCGGGCCTGATCGGCTGGGGCGAGGCCACGCTGGAGTGGCATACGCGTGGCGTTGTCGGCTCTATCGAGGACATCAGCCAGTTGCTCATCGGCGAAGATCCGACGCGCATCGAACATCTCTGGCAGATGATGTATCGCCAGCATTTCTGGCATGGCAACGGCATTGTCCGCTCGACGGCCATCTCGGGCATCGATCTTGCGCTCTGGGACATCATGGGCAAGGTGACGGGGATGCCTTGCTCCAAGCTTTGGGGCGGCCCGGTGCGCGATCACATCCGCACCTATGCCCATCTGGGCGGGGGAAAGCTGGAGGATTTTTACGAGATCGGTCGCGATGATCACAGTCGTTACGGCGAGCTGGCCCTGGGCGCGGTTGAAGCCGGCTACACGGCGTTCAAATCCATGGCTGTGCCCGAGACCATGCCCATTGAAGGCAACCGGGCCGTGCAATGGGCGGTGAACAATGTAGCCGCCATGCGCGACGCGGTGGGAGACGACATCGACATCATGGTCGACTGTCATGCCCGTCCCTCGCCGGCCATGGGGCTCAAGTTCGGACAGGCGTTGGAACCCTATGGCCTCTACTTCTTTGAAGAACCCTGCTGGCCCGAATCGCTGGAGGGTCTGGCCCACATCAACAGGAGCCTGACAACGCCTGTCGCTACCGGCGAGCGCATGACCCATCTGGCCCAGTTCAAGGCCCTCTTTGAGGCCCGCGGCTGCGAGATCTGCCAGCTGGATATCACCCATTGCGGCGGTCTTTCCGAGGCGCGACGCATCGCCGCGCTGGCCGAAGCACACCGCGTTGCGCTGGCCCCGCACAACCCGCAGGGTCCCGTGAGCACTGCAGCCAGTCTGGAGTTTGGCTTCTCCCAGCCCAGCTACATCATCTGCGAGACGGTGACCGACGACGTGCCCTGGCGACAGGACGTCGTCGAAGAGGGCTACACGATCCTACCCGAGGGACGCATTGTGCTGCCCAACGAGAGGCCCGGTTTAGGCATCACCATCAACGAGGATGAGGTGCGCAAGCATCCGTTCGAACAAGAAGTGCTGCAACGTTCATTCTACCGAGACGGTTCAGTGGGCGATTGGTAATGTTGTTGCAATGCGTGACGAATCTTTGAATCTTGGGCTATCCGTGTCGACGCCTACGAGGAGTCTATATGACAAGCAAGTCGCTGCAGGACAAGGTGGTCTTCATCACTGGCGGTGGCCAGGGGATCGGTTTTGAATGTGCCAAAGCCTATGCCGATGAAGGCGCACAGGTCGCCATCGCTGACATTAGTTTGGAAAACGCCGAGCAGTCGGCGGCTCAACTGTCGGGCGATGCCATTGCCATACGCTGCGATGTTGGTGACAGTGCGGCAGTCGAAAACGCCATCCAGGCCGCGCTGGGACACTACGGACATTTGGATGTCGTTCACAACAATGCCGGCATCGCCAATCCATCCAAGCCGCTGCACGAAACCAGCGAGGCGGAATGGGATGCGCTGCACCGGGTCAATCTCAAGAGTGTCTATCTGACGACACGCTTTGCATTCGAGGCGCTCAAGGCCAGAAAAGGCAATATTCTCAACACGGCCAGCCTTGTCGGCCAGATCGGCCAGGCCAATCATGCGGCCTATGTGTCGACCAAAGGCGCGATGATTTCGTTGACCAAAGCCATGGCGCTGGACTACGCGCCGTTGGGCATTCGCGTCAACGCCATCTGCCCGGCCGGCGTCTGGACACCGTTGCTGCGGCAGTGGTCGCAAGAGCAGGCCGGTATGGCGGGCATTGAGCACTACCTCAACGAGATCCATCCATTGGGCTACTGCCCCGAAGGCGACGTCATCGCCGATGTCGCTGCGTTCTTGATCTCGGACAAAGCACGGTTCGTCACCGGCGCGATCATGCCCGTCACCGGCGGGGCCGAACTGGGCTATCGACGCTAGGCCGATCAACGGTAGGGGCGACCCTTGTGGTTGCCTGCAATTGGCCGGACAGCATCGGGCGATCACAAGGGTCGCCCCTTCTGACATACCCCATTCGCATAGCGAGGAAATATGACAACCATTACACGCATTCGTACACGCGACGCTCGCTACCCGCTCAAGCCGGGCGAGGGCACTGATTCGATCCACACCGATCCAGTCTACTCCTACGCTGTCACACTGCTGGAAAGCGATGACGGTGTAGTCGGCACCGGACTCGCCTTCACGTTGGGCGACGGCAACGACGAGATCTGTCGCATGATCGAGATGATGGCCCAGCCATTGGTCGGCCGAGAAATTGAAGCGTTGATGTCTGAGTTTGGCAGCGTCTTCAAGGCCATTGCCGATCACCCACGCTGGCGCTGGCTGGGGCCCCACAAAGGCATGGTCCATCTAGCGCTGGCTTCTATCACCAACGCCTGCTTTGATCTTTGGGCCAAGGCACGCGACGTTCCGCTCTGGCGCCTGCTGCTCGATCTGTCGCCACAGCAGCTAGTCGATTTGCTCGATCTGAGCTATCTCGAAGACGTGATGACGAGGGACGATGCCTTGGCTTTGCTGGCAGACAACGCCTGCAGGTCGCCCCGACAGAGAATGATCCTGGCGGCGGGCTATCCCGGCTACGACACATCCATCGGCTGGTTTGGCTACAGTGACGAGCTGGTCAAGAATAACGTCAAGGCCGCGGTCGACGCCGGGTTTGATGCCATGAAGCTCAAGGTCGGCGCAGCCGATAGCCAACGCGACATCCGGCGCGCCTACATGGTGCGCGAGGCGGCCGGCGACCAGGCACGCGTCATGCTCGACGCCAACCAGAGCTGGACGTTGCCCCAGGCAATACGCATCTCGCTGGATCTGGCGGACATGTCGCCCTTCTGGATCGAGGAGCCGACCCATCCCGACGATGTGCTGGCGCATCAGACGTTGGCCAGAGCCATCTCTCCCATCAAGATCGCGCTGGGCGAGCATGTCTCGCATCGGGTACTCTTTAAGAATTTCATGCAGGCCGGTGCGCTTGATTTCGTGCAGGTGGACTGCACGCGTGTGGGCGGCATCAGCGAATACCTCACTGTGAGCCTGCTGGCTCGCAAGTTTGGCCTGCCTGTCGTACCCCATGTGGGCGACATGGGGCAGATCCACCAACATCTCGTGCTTTTCAACCACATCGCCCTGGGACAGGAAGCAATCTTCCTGGAGTATATTCCCCATCTGCGCCGGCATTTCGTGCACCCAGCAGAGGTGACCGAAGGTGTCTATCGCACGCCTCAGGAGCCGGGCAGCAGTTCCGATCTGCTGTGAATGCTTGGTTCGCACGCCCACGTGCGAACGGCCCAGTGAGTTTCGTAGGTCGGATTGGCAATCCGACCAGCCTAGCTGAGCTTGGCCCAGCCAGGCGGAATGTCATTCCGCCCTACACGGCATTCGTAGGTCGAGCTCGAAAACGAGAACTTGTTTCTGGACGAACCCAAAGAACGTCCGGTCTGAATTGCCAAATCTGCGGTCGCTCAAAGCTAGAATGAATCGTAGTGAGTTCGTGAAGAAAGGATATCTATCATGCCATTACAAGTGCTCTGCAACACCGAACCGAACGAACGCTATTTGGCAATGAGCTGGAGGCCAATTTGATGTGGCGGTCTGGCATGGCGACGACACTGATCCGGCGCTGCTTCAGGCGGCTGAAGGGCTCTGGCTGATGGGGCATCCGTTGGTCGACGGTAGCGTGATGGACTCCATGCCCAATCTGCGCGTGATCAGCAACACCGGCGTAGGCGTGGATCACATCATCATCGATGACGCTGCGGCTCGCGGCATCCCGGTCGGCAACACGCCCGGCTTTGTCGATGGGGCCACTGCCGACCTGACCTTTGCCATCCTCATGGCCGTGGCTCGCAATCTGGTGATCGGTGATCGCCACGCGCGTAGCCCCGAGTTTACATTCTATGATCCGTTTATTCTCAATGGGGCTGAAGTCCACGGCTCTACGCTTGGGATCATTGGCATGGGTGCGATCGGTCGGCAGGTGGCCAAACGAGCCGGCGGTTTCGACATGCCCGTGCTCTACCACAACCGCAACCGGGATCTGCAGGCCGAGGCGGAGCTGGGCGTCTCCTATGCCACGCTGCCCGAACTGCTGACTGCTTCAGATTTTGTCTCGCTCAACGTGCCGATGACCGACGAGACCCGCAACCTGATCGGGCGGGACGAATTGCGGCAGATGAAGGAGACGGCATTTCTCATCAACATGGCCCGTGGCGGCGTGGTCGACCACGAAGCATTGGTCGAGGCGCTCCAGGCCGGCTGGATTGCGGGCGCTGCGCTCGATGTCACCGAACCGGAGCCACTGCCGCGTGACCATCCACTGTTGACCATGGACAACGTCGTGATCACACCCCATCTCGGCAGCGCCACGCTCCAGACGCGCGACGGCATGGTTCAACGTGGTATCGACAACCTGCTGGCAGGGCTGAGGGGCGAACCGCTGTTGAGTCCGGTCATTCCAGAGAATCGTGGGTAAACAGACGGAAACGTACGGAAAAGATACCGAGTGTTCTTCTCTGTGGTTCTCTGTGCCCCCTCCGTTCCTCTGTGGTAAAAAATAATCCAGATTGAAAAGGAAAAACCATGTCATCAACCATGCCCCTATCCATCATCGACACCCACGTACACTTCTGGGATCCCGACAACTTGCCCTACAGTTGGTTGGCCAACGCGCCTGCTATCGGCAACGCGCATCTGCCGAGCGATGTGGCCAAGCAGGCCGATTCGCTCAACCTGGACGGCATCGTCTTTGTAGAGGCCGGCTGCGACCCGGATCATTCATTGGCAGAGGTCGACTGGGTCACGTCGCTGGCCGAGCACGAGCCGCGCATCCAGGGGATCGTCGCCTCTGTCCCGCTTGAGCTTGGCGAGGCGGTGCGGGAGCCTCTGGCAGCGCTGGCGGAGAATCCATTGGTCAAGGGCATCCGGCGTATGATTCAGTCGGAGGAGCCCGGCTTCTCGATTCGGCCGGGTTTTGTCGAGGGTGTGCAACTGCTGCCGGCATATGGCTTCAGCTTCGATATTTGCTCAATCCATCATCAGCTTGGTGATGTCCTCGCGCTAGTCGACCAGTGCCCGGATGTATCGTTTGTGGTGGATCACATCTCCAAGCCGGACATCGCGGCGGGTCTGATGGAGCCGTGGGCCGCCCAGATCACGCATCTGGCTGCCTATCCCAACGTCGAGTGCAAGATCTCCGGGTTGGCAACCGAGGCAGATCTCGAGGCCTGGACCCGCGAGGATCTGAAGCCCTACATCGATCATGTCATCGAGGCATTCGGCATCGATCGCGTCATGTACGGCGGCGACTGGCCGGTCTCGCTACTGGCGACGACATACACGGATTGGGTTGAGATATTGGCCTGGGCGACAGCAGATCTTGGGGCGGAGGCGCAGGACAAGCTGTTTCGGCGCAATGCGCAGCGGTTCTATCGGCTGACCTAGCGAGGCTGGGCGGAATGCCATTCCACCCTACAGAAACTCGCCGCATATTTTGTAGGACGGATCGGTAATCCGTCTGGCTGAGCCGGGCGTTGCTGTGCCTCTTTACGGTCCAACGGCCACAAACGGCGCCGGGATCCATCCCTCCTGGGACGGCTCCACATTGACCGTCTTCACAAAATAGTAGTCGAGGGTAGGATTGCTCTGGTTTAGAAGAATCTGCACTTCAGCGCCGGGGTAGATCTGTCCTGTAATGCGCTGACGAACGTGACTCTCATAGAGATAGATGATCGGTGCTGCCGGCTCGCCTTCAATCTCGCCGTGGGCGATGCCTTTTCGGTCGTCCTGAGTCGGGATGCCGCAGAGCGTTGGATCGGGGTTGTCCTCAAAGGGCAAGGGGGGCGGCGTCTGCGGAATCGGTTCGTTGGGCGCGGCAACGATGTTCGGATCGGCCAAGCAGCCTGCCAGAAACAGAGCTAGCCCGAATGCCGTGCAGGCGATCAATGCTCGTACGCCCCGTGGATTTTGATATCCACGGAGGCTGCTGTAGCTGGAAGCAATCTTCTGAATTCCATCAAACATGCTCACCTCCGTCGCAGAAACGTTTTGCTGTCTTTACTTTGTCACACCGAGCCGCTGTTTGACTGTAGCGATACCTACGTCAATCGACTTGGGACCGTGCCGTCTTCCAAGATCGAAGAAGCCAGACTCTCCAGGAGAGTCTGGCTTCTTCATTGCGATATTTACACAGATCTAGCGCATAACGATCGGGAGATGGATTCGTCGTTTCGGTTGTTCGATCACATCCTCTGAGCCATACTCGATGGACCCGATATCACAGCCATTGCCGGAGGGCCGGGCCATGCCTCGCTGATCGATCTCCAGGCGGCATGTGCCGCTGTCGATGGCTCGACTGTCGGCGACGGGTGTCTGCGAGAAGGTGCTGGCGCTGTTCAGATCGAGCGCTCTCAGCTCAGCGTTCTCGCCCACGATGTTGCTGCCTGTATCGCCCAGGACCGAGCAATCCTGTAGACTGTCGATCAGGTTGTGTCCTTCGGAACGGAAGGCGGAGCTACAGGCCGGACCGGCCGGCGCATCGTTGCCGGCAATGATGCTGTTGACGGCCACTACGCCGTCACCAGAGGCGCTGATGCCGCCGCCGCTGGACGAAGCGACATTGCCTGTCAACGTAACATTCTCCAACCGCGCACTCCCCTGGCCGGCTTCGATGCCGCCGCCCTTTCGAGCGCGGTTTCCGCTCAGTGTGACATTGCGCAATTCGAGCTGGGCAAGATTCTGAATGCCGCCACCATTGCCGTCGGCCGTGTTGCCGGTGACCGAACTCTCACTGATGAGCATGGTTCCGCCATTGGTGATGCCGCCGCCGGTTGGGCTGCCGTTACCGATGATCGAGACATGTTTGAGGGTAACATCGCCGCCGTTGTTGTAGATCCCGCCACCTTCGGCCGAATTCAGCGGACGCCCGCCGGTCAGCATGGTCTTTTCCAGATAGAGGGCGCCGTCACTATGAACCTCGAAGAGACGGTCGAAACCGTTGGCCTGAAGGACTGTATTTTCGGCGCTCAGACCGTAGATCGCCACATCGTCACGGATATCCAGATCGCCGCTGATCGCATCACCTTCCTGCTGTGGTTCGACAGTCGATGACGGACCGGAGACCGGCGGATTCAGCAAGTAGACGCCGTAGGAAAGCGCAATCGACTGCTTGCCCGCCAGCGCATTGCTCTCCTGCACCGCTGCTCTGACCGTGCAGGTCTCTTCAGAGGTGCGACAGAGACCATCGCCGGGCGAGCTATCGGTCAGGTCTTTGTAGGAGTCCACGATGAAGTCAGCCGCGCGCACGATGGTCAACTCGGTGGTCAGTACATTGTTCTCCGGGATCGGATCCTCGCCGTTCTGGGTGGCTTCGGCCTCGGTCGTGTAGACGGTCCCTGCCGTCGTTGTCTCTTCAAAGCTGATGCCGACGTTAATCACATTCCGCTGATCCGGCGTGAGTGAGCCGACCGAACAACGCAGCGTATCTCCTTCGACTGCACAGGGAGCGCCATTCTCGACAGTGCCCGAGAAGCGCAGACCCTCGGGGAAGGTCTGGGTGACGACAACGCCGTTTGCCGTGAAGCCATTGCCGCTGGGCGGCTTCTGATTGGTGACGAAGATGTTGTAACTGGCCCCGGATGCATTCTCTGATACAACGCTCGGACCGTCATGCTCGATGGCGATGTCAACCATCTGCGACAGCCGGGCCTGTTTCTCTGCACACCCGGTGGCGTCGCTGCTATCAGTGACACAGACCTTCACCGTGTAGGGTCCGCTGCCGCTGTAGGTGTGATAGGCAAACACTTTGCCGTCACCATCAACACCCTGGATCAGCATCGGTCCGGTGGGCGAACCGTCGTCCATCACCTTGCCCTGGGTTTCCACCGTCCCATCACCCCAGATCGACTTCTACCGTGTGGGTCTCATCCCGGTCAGGATCGAAGATGCTGAGATTGATTGTGAGCGGATAGCCGATACCGGTACGCAGTTCGTCATCGTCGAATGTCACAATCGGCGTATCGTTAAGCGGTTTGATTGTGAGGTTGAACGTCTCCGGCTCCGACCGATTGTCCGGATGGCCTGAGTCGTCGATGGCCACAAACTCGAAGGCGTCTGTCCCGCTGTAGTGCGGATCGGGCGTATAGGTCAGATTGGGCGGCGTGCCGCTCAGGTCGCCGCGTACCGGATTGAGGGTCACTTCGAAGGTGAGATTGTCGCCGTCGAGATCGGACCCTTCCAGGGTCACGGCCACCGGCGTGTCCTCGGGAGTGACTGCGCTCAGCCGCGGCTGGGCCTGGGGCGGTCGGAAGTTGCGTGCCACATTGATCTCGACCGTGGCCGGCGGGCTGGAGAGCACGTCGCCGTCAGCGGTGCGGAAACCGTCGCTGGCCAGGAAGGTGAAGCGGTCCATGCCTCTGAAGTTGCTGTCCGACTGGTATTCGACCCAAGCCGAGGTGTCGTCGATGCCGTGAATCACGGCAGCGTCGAAGACGTGCACGATTTCACGCTGACCGTCGATGACATAGAAGCTGCCGCTGTTGACGGCGATGTTGTTGGGGCGACCGAAATCACCCAACACAAAGCCAGTGCCGTCGCCGGTTGAACGCGCTTCGCCGGCGAAGAGCCCGTCGCTGTTGAAGCGCTGGACCCGTGAATTGCCGGTGTCGGCCACGTAGAGCACGTCGTTGGGATCCATGGCGATGGCTGCGGCACTGTCGAACTGTCCGGGTCGGTCGCCGCTGCTGCCGTTGGGCACGCCGCAGGTGTCGTCCGTGCAGGTGAAGCCGATGCTATGTTGACCGATGTAGTTGCAGTTGGGGCCGTCCTCACATTTGCCCAGCCAGCCCATAAAGTCACCCAATGTCGTTGTGCCGTCGGGGTTCTTGACGGCCGGGGCAAATTTGTAGATGCGGTCAAAGTTTCCAGTGCCGGCCTCCTTCTTGACCAGGATGTAGACATGGCCCTGGCTATCCACTGTGATATCTCTGATCTGCGCAAGCCTCATCGCGTCGACGCCAAAACCGGGATAATCATCGATTTTGGTGGACTGAACAATGGATATTGAGTAGACCTGAACACCCAGCAAGTCCAGACAATCTTCAGGACCGCGTCCGGTGGTATTGTTGCACTCTGCCGGCGAGAAGGCGGCCATCCCCTTGAGGTTCTGGTTTCGATCGCCGATGACGTAGAGCACGTCGTTGGCATCATCCCAGGCTGCCGATCCAGCGTTCTTGTATTCGGGGCCGCGACGCTTGTTGGCCTCGCCCACGAAAATGTCGTTGATCTCGTTCCAGAGCGAGTAGGTCTGTTTATTGACGATGGGCTGATCGGGGTTGTCCAGTTGGATGGTCGAGACATCGACCAGGCTGTTGCCGGTGGAACTGCCGTCACTGCTCACGGCAAGGATGGTGCCGCTGGCGACATTGAAGTTGATGTCGCGCAGGGGGCGGCTGTCGCTGCTTCGCTCCAGTTCGCCCACATAGACGCCCTCCTTGTCCCAGACCGAGATGCGCGGTGTGGTGTAGGGCGCGATGGTGCTGCCACCGGGCGTGCATTTGCGGTAGGCCGAATCATGGATGAAGGTGTAGCCTTGGTCATTGACGGCGATGTACTTCTGTGTGCCGCCCCAACTGACAAAGTCCTTGGGCAGATCCGTGCGGTTGATGTCCTCTGCGCAGATCTGCTTCATATAGTCGCGCATCTTGCTGGTGTCTGACGCCAATTCCCAGGCGAAATCCTCGCCTTCTTTGGCCGCGATGGTCGGGCTGTAGCGTGCGGCCATGCGGTAGTCTTCGATGAAGTAGGGGTAGAGCGGCGCAATGAAATAGCCGTGGTCCGGCTGGTTTTCGATGGAGAACCAGAGCGGATCGGGCGGGGTGTTGCCGTCCTGGCCGCGCACGGTGATCTTGGTCGGCTCGTCGGCGATGGCGTCGATCGCGTTGCTCGCCGGTCTGCGGGGAAGCGGTCGGCAGGATATTGGTGCCCGGCGCTTTGATATTGACGATCTGTTCGGAGTCGCTGGTCGGCTCGGAGATGTTTCCGGAACCGTCAGTGGCCCGCCAGAGGATCCGGTAGACGCCGGGCATGAACTGGGCCGGAGCGTCGTTGCTGACAGTCGAGCGCAGGTCGGCCACATCGAAGACCTGAGGCTGGCCCAGTGGCACGTCCATGGCCCCTGTGCCTTCCATGATTACCGGCGGCGGGGCCACCAGGATGGGCGGCTTGGTGTCGACGACGCGGACCTGTTGGGTGGCTTGTGTGCTGTTGCGTCCGCCGTTCTCATCTTTGGCCCCGTCATCGGTGGCGGTCCAGACAATTTCGTTGGTCTCACCCAGGGGCCAGAAGCTCGGCGTACTGTAGGTCAGCTGCGGGTCGAGGTCACAGTCGTCGTTGACGATCAGCGCCTCTCGCAACGTGCCGATGTGTTTGCCGGAGGAGATGCCGCCCGGCTCCAGCGCCTCGACCGTCACCGGGTCTGCGCCGCTGATGGTCGGCGGGGTGCTATCCAGAACGTAAATGCCCTGCGTATCGTTGATGAAGACGCCATGAGGGGCGCCCAACGAGTAGTACTCGTCGAGCATGCCGAAGACGACCTCTTCAATCGTCTTGAAAGCGACCTCCTTGGCGACTTCCTCGGCAAACTCCTTCATCGTCTCCTTGGCTGTCTTCTCTGCAAACTCGCGCGAGCCTCGCTCGACAGCCTTCTTGGCTGCCTCCTTCACCGACTTCTTGACAACCTGTTCGGCTGCCTCTCGCTGGGCCTTGTCGGTGGCCGGGTTATCCGGTAGGCCGGGGATATAGACAAAATCCAGACCCGAAATCGTCGTATTGCCGCGCCATAGTACCGAATAGCTGCCCGTACGGAAACGCACATAGTCGTCATTGATGCGCTCGCCGCCATGTTGCATCTCGACGCGAACGTCCGAGTTGTAGTGATAGACTTTCGGGGAACCAAAATCGCCCCAATTGACCTTATGGTCAGAGCCGGAGAAGACGATGCCGTAAATGTTGACGTACTCGCCCTGCTTCTCAGATTCGAAGCGGCCATACTTGCTTTCCAGCTGATCGCGCAGGGCTTTGAGCAAGGTGAGCGGCATGTCGATCCGCGGATCATTGTCGATCTCATCAATGACTTCCTCGATGATCTGGCGATCCAGCACAATCAGCTCTGCATCATCGTCCGAGAGCGGCAGATAGAGATGTTGCGTACAGGGATCGCTGTCGATATCGGCGTCTTTTCGTGGATCGAAACACCTTGTTGCTTGGCGCATCCAGGACCGGCTCACAGGTTTTTAGAGCCAGATTAAGACCATATTCGGCCAAATCTCCTGCCGTGCCTACGAAAGGGATGGGGAGTAGGCTGGCAATGGTGGCTGCGATGTGTGCGATCTTGAGCGGATTGATGCATTCATCCGGATCGCCGGCCTGTGGTGCGTCGACTGTTTGCGTGCCCGAAGGCGTGTCCGTAGATTGTGCGAATCCGTTGGTAACCTGTGATAGCAACAGGGCTGTCGCCAAGATGATCGCGAACAGCCTGTGAAAGTGGCCTAATGTCATGCTTTTGGTTCCTCCATGTGGGGGTCGCCGCTCTATCTTGTTCTCCAATGGTCGTTGCCCCGCGCCCGTACCATTGGTCACTACTATCGCGGGGAGTTCTTGCGTGTCGGGACTCTGAGGGTATCAGCCCATACGTTCAGAAAACGTTAAAAAGACAATTAAGATAAGAAAATTTGTAAAAATTTCATGATGAGCGAGGGGCATTTTGCCTGACAGCGAGTTTCTGTCAACTGTGGTTTTTCGGGTGTGCGGGGCCAGATATATCGTCAAGTTCGTGTATCCGAATTGGTACTTGAGCGGAAAAAGCAGATGCCCTGGGGAATCCGGATTCCCAGGGCATCTGCTTGTGCGTTTACAAATATAGGTTGTGCCGAAACCGGCGCCGTCCGAATACTTCTCTATCCGGCCAAGAACGCATCAATGGCCGACTTGCTGATGCGATAGGAGCTGCCGATCTGGCGAGCCTTCAACTCGCCGGCATCGATGACGGCCTGCACGTCGGCAGTCGAAACCTTGAGGTAGGCGGCGGCCTCTTCCAGCGTCATGACGTCAGGGGTGGCAGGCGCGCCCGCTGCTTGAGGCGCCTGCTGGGCCTGTTGCTGCGGCGACATGGCGTTGGCGATCATGCCGGCCATGCCTGCGCCCATGCCGATACCTGCGCCAAGCCCAAGCCCTTCACTGGCTCCACCGCCGCCCGGATTCTGGGCAGCATCGCCGATGGCCTGGGCTGCCTTGAATTTCATGTAGGCGTCCATGTTGCCGATGGCGCCCATGGCCGCACGTTCGTCGATCGCCTCGGCCGTCTCGTCAGTCGGGTTAAGCGAGACGATCAAGAATTGCTTGAGCGCGATGCCCATGGCCAAGAAATCATCTTGAATCTTGGCGCGGACGGCCGCGCTAAGCTCATCGAACTGGCTGGCGAGATCGAAAATGCTGGTCATGTTCTCGCCCAGCACGTCGGTCATGCGGCTGATGACGACACCACGAAGGTAGTCTTCGATCTGACTGGTCTGATAGATACCCTGGGTGCCGACGATCTGGTCGACAAAGCGTTTGGGATCGGCGACCTGCATGGTGTACTGGCCGAAGCCGCGCAGACGTGCCATGCCCAGTTCGCTGTCGCGCAATGTGATCGGTTGAGGCGTACCCCATTTGAGATCAGTGAATTCGCGCATGTTGACGAAGTAGACTTCAGCCGTGAAGATGTCAGCACCGCTGGTGCCCAGGCGCAGCAGGTTGGAGAGAAAGGGCAAATTGGCGGTCGTGATGGTGTGGCGACCCGGGCCAAATTCATCCAGGGACTTACCATCCCGATAGAAGACGCTGCGCTGGCTTTCGCGTACGATGACCTGGCTGCCCATGCGGAAGTCGCCCGCTCCGACCTCGGGTTTGCGGACAACCAACTCGCTAGGACCTTGATTTGGGGCTTCAATGACGTCAATGATTCTTGCCATGGTGGTGCTTCTCCTTGTGTGAGGGGTAGTGATCAGGGATTGGAGATTGGTGATTGGGGCGGATGCCATGCGCTAATCACCAATCCCAAATCTCAAGTCACTCTATCCCTGAATCTTCCTCTACAATGACTGGGGCATATTTGTCTGTTAGAATCTCCGGCGCGAGGATGGCCTCGTGTCGACGGTCGAAGAGTCGGTTCAGATCGGCGACCGTCTTGGTGAGCCCACGAATGATCGGTCCGAGGTCTTGTTCTCCGCCATCAATCGCTGCTTCCAGGCCATCGATCTCACCTTCGACCTTGCCGGTTTCGGTCGCCATGGCGACATCGAAGCGGTGCAGTGCGTTCAACTGCTCTTCCTTGATGCGAACCGGATCGAAGAAGCCTGCGTAGCCGTAGCTGGCTGTCTTGATACGGTCGATCAAGATTTGCAGCTTTTGGACGGCAGTATCTACGTCGTCCAGCCAGCGCAGGCCGCCGCCGGAGAGCAGCCGTTTCTGGATGTCAAACAGCCGCTGCTTTTGCGCTTCGAGCGTATCGGCGATCATCATGCGCAGCCGCTTATCGGCATCGCGCCGTAGTTCCTTGTCAATATAGCCACTGATGCCGGGCAAGCCTTTGATCAGTTCCTCAATAGCGTCCATGTTCTGTTGGGCGTTGTCTACAAATTGGTCTGGCATTGGGTCCCCCTTATCAATTGTCAATGGCATTCTGCTGCGTGCTGCTTGCTGCGTGAAGTCTTCGTTGAGTAGAGTTTATCGAAATTGGCAGGTTTCCTGTCCGACAGGAGCGGGCTGCAAACGACAATTGTTCACGCAGCACGCAGCAGCCCTCTTCCTCACTCCGCCGTCTCCGCCGCGGCCCGTTTGGTCAGGAAAACTTCAGAGCCACAGTAGGGGCAGGCGATGACGCCTTTGCCCGCGAATTCGACCTGGCTGCCGCAGTTTGGGCAGCTGCGTCCATCAGTGAGCTGCTGGCTCTCGACGCTATAGAGGATGCCCTTGTCCCAGTTGATGGCGCCGCTAAATAGCTGCTTGCCTACCAGGTCACGGATCATGTCTTCGACATCGTCACGCGGCACTCCCAGCTCGGCCACCAGTTCACCGATAGTGACTTGACCCTGAGTTAACACCATGTTCAGGATCTTCTTCTCCTGTTTCACGGTGGCGTATTGCTCCTCCTCGTCCGAACCCTTGCGGAAGAGGTAGGCCCCGATGCCTAAGATCGGTGCCGTTACCATCAGGGCCAACAGAATGCCCAGCGTGCGCCCGCCGCCGGTAATATCCTCGGTCATCACCCAGGCGAAGAAGGCCGCAAGCAGGAAGCCTGCAATCCCCATCAGTATGATTCCGACAACTCGTCCGCCACCGACCATTGAGTGCTCCTTGCTGAAATATGATGCGTGAAACGTGATCGGCTCGCTATGCCGAGTTTTTCGTTCACCGTTCACTATTCGTTATTGGGATCCGGTCGGAATGCCATTCCGACCTACATGGGGCTGCATCGTTGACAATCGACAATTGTCATTTTTTTCTATCCAAACCCGCCGCCGCCGCCACCACCGCCGCCGCCCCCTCCGCCACCACCGCCGGAGAAACCGCCCCCGCCGCTGCTCCAGCCGCCGCTGCTTGACGACGAACTGGAAGGTCGGCTGGTCATTGTGCCGCCGGCGCTGCTGAGCATGGCCCCGAGGCCGGCGCTCATGCCGGCAAGGCCCGCCCCCATTCCGCCGCTCACGTCGCTGAGTGAACCACCCAGGCCTCCGCCCTCGCCGCCGCCAAGGTTCCCCAGACCGCCGCCTGTCGGATCGCCCATGCCGCTACCGCCGGCGCTATTTCCTGGCGTTCCGTAGTACCAGGGTTTGTGGGGTCCATACATGCCCGGCGTCGGGAAGTACCAGCCCGGGGCCGGCGCATTCACAGACTCAAATTTGCTTATGTATTGCTTGTCGATGCCAAAGGCAATTGCATAGGGTAACCACCGATCCCAGATCGCCTTCTGACCTTCCATGTCGGCATATTTGTCGATATCTTTGAGGTAGGTTCTGAATGCTTGCCAGCGAGCGGCGACCTCTGCGCCTTTATCGGTCTTGCGCGGCATATGGCGGGCCAGCACGATCAAGCCGATTGCCGTTACGCCGAGACCAATGCCAGGCAGAACAGCAGCGCCGGTCAACTCACCGAAGGCAATGCCTAGCGCCATGGAGACGGCCACCGAACCGAACAGCCCCATGATGCCCAAGGTCTGATAGATTCCCCGTGTTTTCGATGGGTCTCTCGGGAAGAGTCCGTCGTCTACAATGCTATCGTACATCAGGTTCTTAATCTTGGGCAGGTGTTCATAGAATTTGTTCTTGAGTTCAGAGAGCTTGACCTCCCGTTTGGACCCGAACATGGCATTAATCAACCGCTCTTCGTAGCGCTCCATGGGCACGTCATCGCGCTCACGGCGATAGACGAACTCGGTGCCAAAACGGAGGAAACCCTCTTGTTTATCTTCGGTGATACTGATCGCCTTGCGCCGCGCCAGGTCAACCAATGTGGCAAGGACATCTTGCATGTCAACCTGCTCATCCAGCAACGTGCCTGCCAGTCCCGGCTGCAACGTGTCAGGCGGTTCGGGTAAATAATCGGCTACCATATCGATAGGCTTATCACGGCCAAACCGGTACCAGAGCGCATACAGCGCGGCGGGGCCGCCGATCATCAGGAGCAAGCCAATCGCACCAAAGAAGAGCGTGACGATCGGCCCCCAGAAGTCCCTGAACGCAGCTTCGGCCTCAAGCTCAGCCGCATAGGCGTCGGCGGACTGTTGCCATGGCGCGGCCACGCCATCGACTACGCCGTCGGTGAACTGAACACGCACTTCAAAGTCCTGACCGGCCTGCAGCGTCTGCATCAGCTCAAAGATGATTGAGCGCTGATCGTCGGCGACAACGGCGGTGGCTGAATCACGTGCGTCACCGCCGTTGATGTAGGCGGCATATTCCTCGATCAGAGCGGTCGGCGGCACGGTCACACTGACATTCCCCGCCAGCACCGGGAAGCTGCGATCCCCGTAGATTGCCTTCCACCAGAGTTGATCGCCGCCGTCATAGAAGCGCAGCCCGCCATGGACGGTGTAGGAGAGATAGAAGACCGACGTACTATTTGCCACCGGCGGAAAGTACCAGCGAACGTCATAGCGTGAGCTGCTCTGGTCGACAGTGAATGTGTAGGGTTCGTCACCCCCGAATGCCTGGGTGTAGACGTTGCCTTCGCCATCGACGAGTGACCAGTTGTCTATGTACTCGAAGTTTCTGATGGGGATGTAGCGCGTACCGAAACTGAAGGTTCCCTGCGTGAACCGGATGGCCTGCCCCTCGGTTACGTCAAATGAGCTGTCGACATTTACATTGATATCGACGTCAAAGCGTTCCCAGACCACTGATTTTTCCTGGGCTTTAACATCGTCGCCGTTGAAGGCTCTTAGCCCTGTGGCCAGCAGGAAAATCAGGGTTATCAATACGACGGATTTTATTGCAGAACTTCTTGAACGTGAGGCCTGGATGCGCATTTTTGTTCCTATTCGATTGGCGCTCATTACAACTTATCCGCAAAATACTGTGTCACAAAAACATCCTGTCACCAAAATACCGTGTCGCTTGTGGGGCCCCGGCACAGAGAGATAAAATCGATCCTTTTTGCGGGTATAGTATAGACCTCAATGAGGCCGGCTACCTGACATTCTACCAACATTTGTCTCCGCTCACAAGCCAATTTCTGACATTCGGATCGTGGCATCTGGGGGGAGCGACATGGGGTGGTGCGTGTGGAGTTTGGGGGCGGAAGCTGATCCACGAAACCGGACGAAGGGCTACCAAGAGGCAGAACAGAGTGTCAGATGACACAAAGCAAAGGGGAAAAGCGCCTTTTTCGTCTTCCTCTGTCTTTCTTTGTAGAACTGCTATAGCGTTACACTTTTTCGGTGTCGGTGTCGGTGTCGGTGTCGGTGTCGGTGTCGGTGTCGGTGTCGGTGTCGGTGTCGGTGTCGGTGTCGGTGTCGGTGTCGGTGTCGGTGTCGGTGTCGGTTTGTTGTGTCCAAGCTCAGTGGCAGCCCACAACGTATCAGCTGCTTCAGTGCCCAGCGGAGGCAACTCGTCCATGCCGGTGAGTCCGAAGTGGTGCATAAAGAGATCGGTTACACCATACAGAATCGGCCGTCCCACAGTGTCCAGTCGCCCCATCTCTTCAACCAGGCCCCTCTGCAGCAGCGAACGCAATACCCCGGCACAATCCACACCGCGCACGGCCTCGACCTGAGCCCGGGTGACCGGTTGACGATAGGCGATGACGGCCAGTGCCTCCAGGGCGGGGCCGCTCAGTTTGGTCGTGAGATCGAGGCTGAGGAAGATTTCGATGGCCGGCGCCGCTTCAGGCAGGGTGACCAGATGGAAGGTGTCATCACGTTCCAGAAGTCGTAGTCCACGGCCATTCTCTCGATAGAGTCGATCCAGACGTATCAAGCCTTCCTCGACCGCCTCGCGCTTGATGTCGAGCGCCCTTGCCACTTGCGATGGCTCCACCGGCGTATCGGCCACAAAGAGCAGGCTCTCCAGCAGGGCCGAAAGGCCGATCTCCGTCCCATTCACGTCGACGGCGACATCCGCCGGCAGCAGTGGAAGCTCAAGTTCTGCTTGAACAGCTACTTCAATGCCTGCTTCATCGTCTAGACCGTCGCCTAGATCATCGTCCGTTTCTAGATCGAACGTCTCGGCTTCGCGGTTGCCGACGGCATTGGCGTCGGCCTCGATCAGCAGCCCGACGTCAGGCAAGCTTTGGCTGTCCTGGGCTTCGATCTGCTCGTCCATCTCTTCTGAATTGGTTTTCGGGTTAGATCCACTCTGGGTCATAGGGAGCATATCGGACGCGAACGTCCAGTTTTCCAATTTTGAGGCCCATATCTTGTTCGATGATATCGCGGGTCACATTGACTACTTCATCAGTCTTCATGGGTACATCGATATCGGGCGCGGTCTCGACCTCTAAGAGAATATCGACGGAGCCGCCGCGCGATTTCACTGACGGTACGACCGAGACCACCTCAGCCAATTGATCCAAATGCCATTCCAGGCGCTGGCCGATGCTGTTGGTCTCGATCTCGGCCAACCCGCCCTCGGCCGTGCGGATGCGGACCCCACGCCGACGACCGCTCAATATTTCAGCGCCCAGCAGCGTGCCGAAGAGCAGGATTGCGCCCAGCCCCCATGCTACCCGTCCAAGTATAAAATTGGTCGAGCCGTCGGCCTGCCATCCGACCGAGACAGTCTCGAGATCGCCCAAAAACAGCTGGGCCTGCTGCAGGGCGTGAATGGGCGCGATGGCCAGGTAGAGTCCTGCGATGAGGAGGATGGACCACAATATGATTGCTACTATTCGATTGAACGTTTCCATGCAACGGATCCTCTGTCAGGCTGTGATGTACGCTGTTTCGCTGTATGGGCCACTGCGTTCTGAGCATATCGATAGCAAGGCGATTATACATCAAGGCCAGATTGTTGACGAAAGGCGCCGGCCCACGCCCTGAGTAGTAGAACAGCCAGTATCAGCAGTCCGAATAGAGAGATCCCCACCCCCTGACGCCAACTCTGTGGGCGATAGGAAAAGACGACGGTATGTTCGCCGGGTTGTACAAAGAGACCACGGAAGAGATGGTTGGCGGCATAGATGGGGGCTTCAGTCCCATCGATGGTCGCTTGCCAACCGGGATAATAAGCATCGCTCAAGACCAACAGTGCAGGTTCGTTGTCGGCGGTCTGTACATCAACTTGCAGCGTGATCTCTTCCGATGAATAGGCGACGATCTGTGCGCTACCGACTTCGTCGACTGCTTCGCCCGGCGCGCCTTCCCGGCCGGAAACCATCGGTGCGTTTTCGACGACGGCATGGTGTCTGGCATCCAGTGCGCCATTGCGAAGCAATGCCAGCGCTTCATCGGGACCGTCGACCGATGTCCACGCGCCGGTCAAGTAGGCGCGTGGTTGAACGTCTAGGTTTTCGTAGATTTTGACATCACCGCTGTGGACGAGTTCGTAGTCGCCACGGTCGGAAGGCAAGAGCGCAGAGAACATGCCTGTGCGTTCATCGAAGAGCGTCATGGCCTGGATCACCAGGTCTGCGGGTGCGCCACTGTGGCGAACCGTGAGTCGCTCCGGCGCTTGGGTATTGGAAAGCGCGAGTCGAGCCCGGTACTCCTGGACACTGCCTTCTACGTCACGATACGCAATGACGGCGCCGCTGGTTTCAGCCATTGCACTGTCGAGCGTACCATCCGCCAGGTCCGCGCCGGGCAGACCGCCGGCGGTCAAGGTCAACGTCTCCGTCTTACCATCTGTGATGACGTCGACATCGGCAATCGGCAACATGGCATCGCCAAGCAGCACTGGTTGCTCATTGTCGTCATTCGTATAGTCATTCAGGTCGATGTGGCCGATGATATCGATATGGGTTGCCTCAAAGGGCAGCGGCACGTCGATGTCGATCTGCTGCTGAGCTTCGCCGTCCAGGCGTGCCCCCATCTGCCGGTCGTAGTAGACGCCGTCGTACCATAGATCGCGTAGCTTGTCGGTGATCAAATACTGAGCGTTTAGCATGCCCAGCAGAGCGCTTTGTGGCGCCTGACGCACCTGCTCACGTAGTCGTCCGTCCGGGACAAGGTCGTCTGCGTCGATCAGCAGTGTGAGAAAGTGGATATATCGTTTCAGAGGCAAGACGCCGCCGTCAAAGCCGTCGACCGCGGGGATTCGCCAGAGTAACGGCAGATTGGGCGCCAGAATCTCCTGGGATTTGAGCGCGACGATCAGCTCAGAAAAGGCGGCCTCATCAAGCTGGGGCGGAAAGCTCTGCAGGAAGATGCGCTCGTAGTCGGCCATATCCCCTGGATCGAATGTGAGCGTGCTCATGCTGAGAAATCGTCCCGCGGCAGCAGGATGCACTTCTCGTGCCGGATCGGTGAGCAGATGGGCCGGTGCGGTGCGTACATCGTAGACGGATTGGGGCGCAGTAGGGTGTGTGTGTGGCAGGGCAAGCGCGGCCAGTAAGAGATCGGTGACCAAAAGAACAAAAAACAAAAATCGAAGAACGAAGACCTTTGTGCGCGGCAGACCAATCTTCGCTCTTTGATCTCTGATCCTCACTCCCAGGGATTCAAAGCCAATCCCTGCCAACACCGCCATCCCCATTGTGTAGAGCATCATCCAGCGAGCGGGGGCTCGGAAGAGGTCGAGGCCGGGCACGAATTCGTAGAGCAGGTAGTAGATCGGATTCCAGCGCCCTGCGGCCAGAAAGAGGCCCATCAGTGTGAAGAGGATGCCGAAGACCCAGGCTTGATCGCGTGTGTGTCGGCCCAACCATGCCCCGATGATTGCCAATATCAGGCCGATCAGCCCGACGTAGGCCACGAACTCGGTATAGCCCAGTGTGTCGAAGACTACGCTCAAATCCGCCAGCCCGTAGCTGGGCAGCAGGGTCCAAAGCAGGTGCAGCGGCTTGAGGCTGAAGCTGGAGGCTTCGCCGTAGCTCAGGCCGTCGCTACGCAGGCCCAACTCGCTGAGTTCCAGCGTCGGCAAGAGTTGCGCCATGCTGATGAGTACGCCCAGCAACACGCCGCCGAAGTATACAATTAGTGACGGGGCTGTGTCTGCTAGCTGTTGTTTCGGCTGCCGGATCGTCGCGGTCGAGGCCAAGGGCCAGACCGCCCAGATGCCGACGGCAAAGAGGTTGATGTAGGCGGTCTGCGTGTGTCCTGCCAACAGCATCAGTGCTGTCACGCCGCCGAAGAGAGCGATACCGAGAGAAGCCCTGCTCCGCATTGGTCTGCGCTCTGTCGATTGGGGTGGCTGCACGACCATTTCGATGATGAGTACGAGCCAGGGAAGCCAGGCCGCGCCGTTCATCTGGTTGATGTGGCCGATGAGGCCACCGTAGAAGCCGCTGCCCGCCAGCACCAGCGCTGTCGCGAAGGCCGGCAAACCCTGGTATTGCCAGCGACGCATCAACAGGTAGCCGCCAAAGCCCAGGAGCCACGTGTGCAGGGCAGCGCTCCAGTAGATCTGTTTTGTCACCGAGAGCCAACTGAGCGGCCAGTGGAGCGGATAGAGAACCGCGGCCTGAGGGTTGGCAAGGAAAGGCGCACCGAGGAACATATACGGGTTCCAGAGCGGAATGCGACCTGTGCGCAACGCCTCTGCCGCATAGTCGCGGTAGGGGTAGAAATAGTGCAGAATATCACCGCTGGCCAGCACGCGATTCGTGAAGAGCAGACGGGCATAGAGCGCCAGCACAAAGGCGAATAAGCCCAGGGCGGCCCAAAGAATCGGAGTTCGACTTGTGTGTTGTGTGGGAGGCCCAGAAGTCCGGCTTCTGAGAGAAGCCGGACTTGTTACCACTTTAGCCGTCGCACTACTAGGTTGGTTTGACATTTCGTCTTCGCGGGGCTGGATCCCGGCGGCAGATTTGCTTGTTCGTCTTGTCCGTAGACGGTGGGCGGCCACGAGGGCCGCCCACTCAACTTATTTTGAATGCATCCAAATGAAATCCACTTTTTCTCGATGTGCCTCTGTGAGCTTCCGCGCTACCTCTGTGTCTCCTTGTTGAAAAGCCTTGCCCCTGCGTTCACCTGTTGGCCCAAGTATCCGGCCAAATAGGCCTCGAATGACTCGTTGGTCTCAGACTCCAAAGCCGCAGCTTCGAGGCGAGACTTGTCACTGATTTCGTCCAGATATTGGCGCCTATCGGACGACAGCGGATCGCTGTCCAATTGCGCTCGATGTTGGTTTGCCATGCGTCGTGCGAACTGGAAGAAGGTCTCGTGGTTTGTCTCCATCTCGTGCAGCACGCGGGCTGACGGCGTGCGTGCCGGCACGTCGACCGATTCTTGGAGTGAGCGAATCGCATCTGCATACGGCGTGCCGGGCAATCCGGCATCCAGCAGCGCGCCGACATCGGCGATCAACGTCATGATGGTTGACGCCCAATCGTGGAGCGTTGTCTCCCGGCCGTTGTTGCGCAGTGTCAGCCCCGGCTGGCGTCCACGATGGGCAACTGCTGTCTGGTTCTCTGCCGCCTCAGCCTTTTCTCGGATGTCCAAGGATGGGCTTTCCTGTAGCATGCAGAAGAGCAGAAAGGCTTCCAGGAAGCGCAGTTCCGTCTCGTTGACGCCGGTCGGCTCGAAGGCGTTGACATCCAACGAGCGCAACTCCACGTACTGCACGCCGCCACGAGCCAGCGCCGCCAGCGGGCGCTCTCCATATTGGGGCACTCGTTTGGGCCGAATGGAGCCGTAGTATTCGTTTTCAAACTGTAGCAGATTTGCGTTCAGCTGGCGGTAATCGCCGTTCACATAGACCCCCAGTGCCTCGTAGGGCGGGTACGGCGTGCGCGTGGCATGGTAGAGTGTCGAAACATAGGCGTCCAGGCTGTCGTAGGAGACGTTTAGCAGGGCGGCAGCCTGATTCTTGTAGCCGATGTTGCTCAGGCGCAGCGAGGTCGCGTAGAGTTCGTAGAGGCTGTAGGCATCGTGCTCCGGGAAGGGATAATCGAGCTTGTCCATGAAGGATTTGCAGAGTGCCGGTGAGCATCCAAAGAGGTAGGTGATCAGCCAGTCGTAGCGCTGGGCGTTGCGCGAAAGTGCGAAGTAGGCGTTCGACACAAAGTCCTGGAGCGGCTGGGGATCATGTTCGATCTGTTGATAGATCGGCCAGAATTCTTCGGCCACCGAGTAGTTGTAATGGACGCCGCAGATGATCTGCATGATGCGGCGATAACGCGCAGCCAGGCCGTTACGATAGACATGTTTGAATCGGCCTTGATTGGAGGGACCGAAGAGGGCGATGGGCACGCTCTCTTCACCGGAGACAATACAGGGCATGCTCGCTGACCAGAGCAGCTCGCCGTCCAGCAGGTGTAGATTGGTGAATCGACGCACGTCGTTCTGCACACGCAGGATGTCGGCCACATCGGTGAAGGGGGGCGTGACAAATTCCAACTGTGACTCTGAGAAATCCGTCGTGATCAACGGATTGGTCAACGACGATCCAAGGGCCGCAGGATGGGGAGTCTGCGCCAGCCGATTGTCCGGTGTGATGCGCAGCGTCTCAGTTTCGACACCCTTTTTCCCTTCACCCAAGAGCGCGCTGTGGCCGCTGTTTTCGATCAGTGCGAGACGTCGTTCTAGTAATTGATACACGCAGGTTTCCTTGTTGCTTCAATGAATCGTTAGCGCAATGAACTGTGGACATTTGATACGTTATTTGAGACGCTTTGCACGGTTGGCCAAGCATGGTCCAGATGCAATTCTTGCCAGCCGGTCCTGTCATATTGCTCTTCAACATGTGGCATACACGCACACCACTCACAGGCCGATGCACGCCTGTCGACAACCTCATAGACGGTGAAGTGGCTGGACCTGAACCTATTTGCAAGCGATAGACTGCGCATGTTGAGCCGACCGGCAAGATCCGCATGAGACGCCCGAATCGGGCTGGATATAGAACTTGCGCACATGCGACGTCTTTTCCGCATTATCGGCTAAATAGGTCGAACTTGGAAACCAGCGCAGTGCAAATCCGTCGCGCTCGATCTGGGTGTAAAGATAGTACTGAAGATGCCAGCCCAACACGTCATGATAGAGTACCGTCGGTTGACCCGGTGGTCCGGCTTGCTGACTAACCCAATCCAGGGCATCGTCCAATCCGGTGTAGTCGCCGTGGTCGCCGCCGACAGGCAGTGCGCCGCCGGCAGCTTGCCCTGCGGGAAGAGCCAGCAATAGAACAATCATGCTGACGGCAGTTCTGCGTATCCAGGGCGATGTCGGCAGTGGAAGCGTGCTCGCCGCCCAGCCGCTCAACAACGCGATCGGCGGCCCCAACGGGAGCAGATACCGATCCCACACCTGAATGGTGGAAAGGATGTGCAGCAAGAAATATCCTGTTGCCCATAGGGCTATGATCGCGGCTGGACCGGTTGACCGTCGATCGATCGTTTCCTGCATTATTCGACGGTAGCCGACCATGATAACTGCGCTCAACAGTCCCAGTGCAAGGACTATCCAGGCTGCCGAATTTGCCGTGATCTGCCATAAAACCGGCCACCATTCAAGCAGGCGTGTGGGCCACTCATCTGGTGGCGCTACCGTTAATATGCCGTAGTTGCGAACGCTGAGATCCCATGGTGAGGGGGCGCTGGTCCAGCGTAGGCTGTCCCAAAAAAGAACAGGCAGAACGACCATTGCCAGGCCGCTTAGGAAGGGCAAATAGCGTGACCTACGGTTTTCGAAATTGTTGCCTGCCAGCATGGCAACGACTAGCGGAACATAGAGTAGTCCTTGCTGTTTTGTCATGATGGCCGCGCCGAGCCAGAGGCCGGCGGACAGCGGACGCGCAAAAACAGTCATGCAGAGCGCCAGGCTGCCTGCAAGAACAAGGACGGGGTCAACAAAAGCAGTGGGAGAAAAGCTGATTGCGAAAGGAGAAAGTGCCATCACTAGGGCCGCGATCAGGGCAGCACGATCGCCCCAGAGGCGACGCGCAGTCACGGCAACGATGGGAATGGTCAATGTGCCGGCGGCGATGTTGATCCAGCGGGCGCTGGCGGCTTCGATGCCAAAGAGGGAATAGGCGACGCCCAGAAGCCAAAGAAAGATCGGTGGTTTGTCGGGCCAGACGTTCAGAAAGAGCGGATCCTGATGCCAGCCATGGAGGGCCCAATAGCTGTAGATCGCTTCGTCTTCGCGAAAGGGGAAGCGGTCTATCATGGGCAAACGCAAGATATAGCCGATCAGTGTGATCAGCACCAGGTTGATCAGCAGGGGCGTTCGATGATTGCGTGCGCTGTGGCGAACTGCGCTAATCCACAAAACGGTATTTGACTAATGCCGACACAGCCGTGAATCCGTCTCGCCACGAGATTTTCTTGCCTTCGTGAAACTCGCGGCCGTTGTAGCTGATGGGCACCTCGAAAATGCTATAGCCCCGCTTCAATACCTTGGCCGTAATCTCCGGCTCGATATCGAAACGCCGACTGTAGAGCGGAATGTTGACGATGACGTCGCGGCGGAAGCACTTGTAACAGGTCTCCATGTCGGTCAGCGATGTGCCAAAGAGTATGTTGGTGAGCAGCGTCAGCGTGCGGTTTCCGAGCGTGTGGGTCAGGCTCATGGCGGACCGGGTCGCTCCCATGAAGCGGCTGCCGTAGACGACCGGCGTACGACCTTCCAGCAATGGTTTCAGCAGCAGGACATAGTCCCGCGGATCGTATTCAAGATCGGCGTCCTGGACAACGATGATGTCGCCGGTTGCCTGCTGGAAGCCGGTTCGCAGCGCTGCACCCTTGCCGCCGTTTACATCGTGGAAGAAGATCTTCATGTCGGGCGCGTTTTCGTTGCGCCATTTGTCCAGGATGGCGCGCGTGCCATCTGTCGAGCCGTCGTCGACGATGACGATCTCTCGCTCCAGCGTAAGCGGCCCGTTGAGTTGATCGTTAATGCCATCGCGTTCGACGGTCAGATTGACAGCGCGCACACGACGCACAATTTCTTCTAGGGTGGCCCGCTCATTATAGACGGGCATGACAATTGAGAGGCGCATGATCTTGGTCTATTCGCTCACTTGATGCGCCAGGATGATTGCTTCGGCGACTGCTCGCATGGGTTTGCGATTGTTCATGCTCATCTTCTGTACCTTGCGAAAGGCCTCAGTCTCGTTCAGGCCTTGGGTGTCCATCAGGATGCCCTTGGCGCGGTCGACTAATTTTCGGGTCTCGAGCGCGTCTTCAAGGGTATCGACCTCTCGCTCCATGGCGCGGAACTCGCTGAAACGGGCCAACGCGACTTCGATGGCCGGTGTCAAATCGCTCTCGCGAAACGGCTTGACCATGTAACCGGCCACGCCTGCCTTGCGCGCTCGTTGAACCAGGTCCTGCTGGCTGTAGGCGCTGAGGAGAAGCACCGGCGCCACTCGTTCCTGGGTCAAAATCTCGGCGGCCTCAATGCCGTCCATATCCGGCATCTTGATGTCCATGATCACGATATCCGGGCGTAGCTCTCGCGCTAGATTGACTGCGCTGCGGCCATCACCCACTTCGCCAACCACGAGATAGCCCAGGTTAGTGAGCATTTCGCGCAGGTCCATCCGAATCAGTGATTCATCATCGGCAATTATGACGCGTGTACGCTCCACGTTTGGTCTCCTTTGGTTCGGTTCGAATACAACTTCGGATTTTTCGCGTTTGTCGGAATTCTATGGGAGTCTGTAGCAGAAAGCTTTTTGTCACAGATTCACACAGATAGAAATTGGATGGGGCACAGATAGTCTCGATTATCCTCAGTGGAGCCAAGGCCTTCTGTTCTAAACATGTCTGTTCTACAACTATCTAAACCTATCTGTGCAAATTTGTTTTCCTTTGTGGCTAGTTTCTACCTTGCAGGAGAATCTTGCACACGTTTTGGGATATGATCTAGGATGCCTTGAGCGGCTGTTTTGGAATCGTGACAATCGCTCGAGTTCCGCTGCGCATCTGTTGTGATCCTGGCGCTTGCCGGCTTGCTTCAAGTTGTCCCGTCTTGCTCTCTTCATTCGCGCTGCTATTGTCTTCGAAGGACGACTCAAGCTCCTCGTAGGATACCATCTCCAGCTGTCCCTTCAGATCATCAGTTACCAACGTATGAACGATCTGAAGTCCCAGACTCTTACCGTCTGCGGGATCGAAATCATCCGGCAAGCCCTCTCCGTCATCTTCCAGGATGATTTTGGCGTTGCCGCCTTCGTCTTCCAGACGGATATTGATAATAGCACGTTCTCGTTCTTTTACTCCATGCTCGACTGCGTTGAGCATGAGTTCGTTGATTACCAATGCGATCGGCGTGGCCTGACCGGCCGGCAACCGGATATTGGGACCGGTGACGTTTACGTCGATTCGCTGACCGGGACTGGCTGCGACGTCCGCTACCTGATTGGCGATTCGCTGGCAGACATCACTCACGTTGATAGGCTGATGTTCGTCGTGGCTCAGAAACTCATGGATAACCGACATACTTAGAATTCGGTTGACTGCGTCGGTCAGTAGTTGCTTGGCCTCATCATTTTCGGTACGGCGGGCCTGAATGCGCAAAATGGCGGCAACTGTCTGCAGATTGTTCTTGACTCGGTGGTGCACTTCCTTGATGATGGCTGACTTGACATTCAGTTCGCGTTGCTTCTGTACGGCTTCGGTCGCGTTGTGGATCATCACGATCACCGACTCGACCGCACCGTCAGGATGGTCGTTGCGCTGCAACGCACCGTACCAGGTCCAATTCTGCCAATAATTTTGCCATGTCACAGGGGCCATGCGCAAAGGAACCACCTTGCGAATCCAGATGCGTCCATCTTCGGATTCATGGCGCCGCTCGGCAGGCATCTGGGTGTGAAACGCCTCGTCTATCATCTCCTGGTCAATCGCCTCTAGCGTGTCGATGGCCTGTTCGCGAATGTCGCTTACGATGCCGACAGAACGAAACATGTTGGCGACAATGCCGTTCATGTAGACAACTTTGCGGTTGCGGTTGACCAGATAGATGCCGTCGTGCAGCCCAAACCGGCTCAGTGTGGCAGTTTCAGATAGCTCGCCACTGATACACATGGATTGCAGCCATTGGGAAGCCTGGCGAAAGGGACGATTGCGACGCCGATGCCGTTCATGGGCGACCATATTGGTCTCGTAGACCAAGGCGCCAATCATGCGTTTGCTTTCAGAATAGATCGGATAGCAGTCCTGGATGACCGGCGCGCCACTGTCGAGAACTTCCTTCTGCCCGCGCCCGATGTTGTCGCTGGAGAATGTGCGGAACAGGATGGGTTGGTCATCCTCGGTTAGGGTGCTGCCCGTCATATTTTGCCGATAGAGCGACGACGTGGATTTCGGCCGCATGTGCCTTGCAATCAACGCCGTTTTTTCATCGAGCTTGCAGCAGAGTGTGATGTCAGCACGACAGATATCGGCCGTGATTGGCAATGCTGCTTCAACCCTGCGCAGGAACTCAATATCCATTTCGGTTAAATTCGGACATTCACGAATGCGTTTGTCCATGGTCAGTTACGTAGGTATCGTCCTCTGGATCACTGGTGAATACTGGACATTTGGGCGTGGAAAAAAGAGAACGGCGCATGTGATGTAGGCAGTTCTGCACACATCACCTCGCCGCAAGGTCCAGCCATATCAACTCATTGTCGAGCATCTGTCCCCATTGACACGGTGCCGAAGCCGCTTCAGCCAAGTAAGTGTAGCAAAAACACTTGGTGCGTGCAAACAAATAAAGTTCTTTGAGCGTCCTAGTCTATCGGCATTGAAATGCGCAGCATGACTTCGCCATGGCTGACGTCGGTTTCCGTCGGTAGATCGAGCGAATTGAAGAGTTTTATCGCCGGACGATTGTCGGATTCGATATCGGCCAACATTGTCTTGATCTTCATTCGTTTGGCCAGCAGGACTAATCTGCGTAACAGTTCGGTCCCCACGCCGAGGTGTTGGAAGTCATCGCGGACTGAGATGGCCGCCTCTGCTTCCGGGTGTTCGGGTTTGCCCACCGGTCGAGCAAAACGTGCTACGCCGACTAGCTGCTCTTTCCCGCCCTCCTCAGCATCCGCCTCACCATCCCCGACAACAAGTGCAAGCACTGCACCGCCCTCAGTCAAATTATCCACATCAGCCAGTTGGATCGCCGCCTGATGCTTGATTTCGTCATCCAGGCGCTCCACATCCGCATGAAAGCGACGACGCCGACTCTCAGGCGATAGATGGTGGAAAAGCTCGTATAAGAGGTCATGGTCATCCGGCTGTATCAATCGAAACTTGAGTCGAATGCCTTCGGGTGTTGTGAACCAGGCCGGTTCGGTCGTGATCTCTCCTTGATAGCGGGGATTGATCTGCGCCGGCGGCACTGCTGCTGGTTCTTCACTCGATGGTTCGATTGTGTCATTCATCTGTGAAAATTTGGCCTCACTATCAGTTCGCCGCGGATGGCGTGGCCAGGGAGAAAAGAGCCGGAGTCGCTGGATCGCGCTTTGGAGTTCCGCTCGATATTGATCTGCTGCACTGTCTATGTGCTCGGTGGCATCTGTCAGTTGCGCCCACGATAAGTCTGTCAACGCATTCACACCGATACAGGGAGGACCTGAATGACGCGCCAGTAACTTCGACAGGGCGGGATCCTGGCTCAGTTTGCCGACGGCCACGCTCACCATGCCTGCTTGTCTGGCGGCTTCGATGCCGTGAATGCTGTCCTCAATAACGATACATTCAGCCGGCGAAAGATTGAGCGCTTGCGCAGAGTGAAGGAAGATTGATGGATCCGGCTTGCCTTTGGGCAACGCCGCGCCGGATACCAGTACTCGAAAATAGTCGGCAATGTCCACGGCGGCAATGGTCGCCACGATGTTGGCCATCGGTGCAGACGAACTGATCGCCTGAATTTGATCCGCTTGCTTGAACTGCTCTAGCCATAGGCGAACGCCTGGAAGAAGAGCGATCCCGTCTTCGCTCACCAATTGTCGGTAGGCGGCTTCCTTTTCGTCGGAGATGACCTCGATCTCGCTATTTGACAGTTGATCACCAAATAGCGAATTCAAGACAGACGGATTGCTCTGTCCGAATCCCGCCAGGAAAGCTTCGTGGCTATAGACCATGTCGCGTGGCCCAAGCGTCGCCTGCCACGCCCGAAAGTGCAGATCGGCTGAGTCGATGATTGTACCGTCCAGGTCCCAAAGTATTGCTTGCATCACCCATTCCCAAATATGAAGTACGTTTTCATCAGACAACGCCCAGTATATCATAGTTATAACGCGTTGCGTCACGTCACGAGGTGGCTTGTCTACCTGTGCTTGTTTGCACCCTTTACCCAGTCCGTATGTCACCCTTATTTAGTCCTTACATTCGAAGGATATTATCTCAACCATAGCGTATCTGATCTCCTGCTCTTTTTCCATCTGTGTGAATCTGTGGCGAAAAACTGCTCGCAGAGGAGTAGGCAGGTACAATTTGACAAAGACTATTCATACGAGGGGGAAAGTTCAATGTTTCAGGCGTTGTTTGGACGACGGGGAGCCGCAAATAGCGATATCAGGCAGATGAGTGCGACTGAACTGAGTGAGGAGTTGCAGAACGGCAATGCGCCGCTGATGGTCGATGTCCGATCCCCTTCGGAGTATGAGCATGATGGACACATCGCCGGCTCACGCTTGCTGCCGCTAAACGTCATCATGCAACGCGTCAATGAGTTGCCCGAAGATCGTCCCATCGTCTGTGTTTGCCGCTCTGGAAACCGCAGCCAGGCCGCCTGCGAGCAGCTCTATGCAGCCGGTTTCACGGATGTTTCCAACTTGAAGGGTGGCATGTTCGGCTGGCGTCGCGCCGGCCTGCCGACGGAATAGATCGCTGATCCTTGTCCCCGTTGCTTCAGAATCGAATACGCAAAATAAATCCCGGAGCCGCTACGGCTCCGGGATCTATTTTGCTAGAAAAGACGCCATACTTTCTGAAAAAGCATGGCGTCTGAGCATCCGATCGAAGGTACATATCAGCGGATCAACTCCAGTCAGGTCGGTGCTTCTCCTTGCCGTTGATGTACTTGTCAACGCCCAGGGCGGCAATAACGCCGTCCGCAGCTGCGATGACCGCCTGTTTGATGTGGACGCAGAGCAGATCGCCGACCGCGAAGACGCCGGGCAACGAGGTCTGCAAGTCCTTGTCGACCACAAGGCAGCCTTCCGACGTCATTTCCAGTTTGCCGTCCACATAGTCGGTGATCGGCTTGGCACCCTGAAGATAGATGAATGCGCCTTTGACGGCCAGCGTTTCCTCTTGACCGCCACGGGGATGGACACGCACACCTTCCACCTTGCCGTTGCCGACCACTTCCTTGAGGCGCGTGCCCAGTTGTACGTGAACACCGGGCTGTTTCTCAAGCTCATCGAGCAGATTTCGTCGTGCATTGAGCTTTGGCGTCGGCGAGAGGAGATGGACCTGGTCGGTGAACTTGGTCAGGAATAGCGCCTCTTCCAGCGCCTCATCGTTGTTGCCCACGACAGCCACCGGCTGATCCCGAAAGAACGCTCCGTCGCAGGTCGCACAGTAGGAGACGCCCCGCCCCAGGAATTCGGCTTCACCGGCCACCGTGTTGGTTCGCCCCATGGAGCCGGTGGCCAAGATCAGCGTCTTGGCCTGAAACATGCCGGTCCCGGCAATGACCATCTTGGGATCGGAGAGCAGATCGACATCAATAACCTTATCAGTGATGAACTCTGCTCCAAATGATTGGCCTGGGTGCGCATGGTCTCGGCCAACTCGGCTCCGCTGACCGGGCCCGGCACGCCCGGATAGTTGCTGATCTTGGCGGTGACGCCCAGCGCGCCTGCCGTCAGGCCCTTATCGATGACCAGCGTACGCAAGTCTGCCCGTGCCGTGTAGATGGCAGCAGATGCCCCGGCAGGTCCCCCGCCGATGATAACGACATCGTATAGATCTGGCGTTGTGCCGCCTGACATGCCAAGTCCTAAATTTAGATCCATCATTTTGCTTCAGCCCTCAAATCTGTTGCGTGTTGCGTAAAGCGTACTGCGTAATTACGTAATTACGCAGTACGTTATTACATAGCACTTCTATCTCTGCCCTAATTCAACGCTTCCCTTACCTTGGCCATCAACATAGCTTCGGGCGCAGCGCCCTCCAGGAAAAAGTCCTCGTTGATGACTGTGCGTGGTACGCCCATGACCTGATACTTGTTGGAGACGTGGGGGAACTCGATCGCCTCGACCATGTCGCCGGTCACAAGATCGCTTTCCAGGGCCATCTTATGAGCCAACCGCACTGCCGGCGGGCAATAGGGACAGGTCGGCGTCACAAAGACCTGGAAGTGCAACGGAGATGTCAAATTTGCCAACTCGTCCTTAGTCTCCTGATCAAGACCGGATTCGCCGGTGGAGACCATGGCGATGTCCTCGATCAATGTGCTGAATTCGTAGCCGGAGGGAATGCCGTAGAGGCGAATACCGTAGTCCTTGGGTTCTTCTCCGCCTTTGACGATGGCCATGGCTGGAATCTTGTCAATGCCATAGGTCTCGACAATCTCACTGTCCCTGACAAAGTCATAGACTTCGACGTCAATCTTGTCCGACAGGCCTGCCACTTCTTCGGCCAGGCTGCGGGTTTCCGTGCAATACTGGCACTCCATCTCCTGGGTGAACAGGACCAACTTGACCTGGCCGGTCAAGCCTGCAAACTCATCTTTCAACTGTGACTTGATTTCTTCGTTGAGCAGAGACATTCTTTTTCTCCTTAAGTTCAAGCATTGTCCGTCCGCCTTTTGCGGAGTGGGACACTCATTAGAGGTTAGTTGAGGCACAATTCTTACATACCCCATGCAACTTGGATGTGAGATCAAAGAAAAGGTTACAGATTGAGATACACCCGCCACATGGCCTAAGGCCGTTCCAAGAAATTGAGTCCCTCGAACGTCCCCGGCACAGCCCGGACCTTCTCTGGTCAGCGAAAATTTGCGTGGGCTGTGCCGGGGACGTGATTTCTAGGATCGGCCTAAGATTGACGGCGATATCGGCGGGGTGTACAATGCAGGCCGTTGATCATTGAAGAGCAACCTATCATATTCCTCCATCCCCTCGGCGGAATCCACCAAACAACGAGCGCACTATGTATCAAGGTTTTGAGATCATCGACTTTCATTCCCATTTCCCGACTGACGGCCCCTGGTTCACGGATATGGGCGAGACCATGAACAACTATATGGCCCAGATCAGTGAGGAACGGCTCCAGATCCTGCGCGAACGTGCCGCGCCCTATGGCGAACACTGGCGACGTATGTGGGGCTTCCCCAAACCAGAGGCGAAAGACAGAGCATCCAGGCGACGAAGCCCAGGCCCAACGCTGGGTGGATGAGTTGGATAACTACGGCATCCACTCCATCGGCTTCGTCACCGGCGGCAACAACGAGCATCTCTCCGAGATCTGTAGCTGGCACCCGGATCGTTTCGTCGGCTTTGCCCACCATTCGCCCTTTCTGCCCGATGCAGTCGAACGACTGGATCATGCTGTGAACAACCTGGGCCTGCGCGGCTACAAGCTGCTGGCGCCCCTGATCGAAGAGCCGATTGAAGATCCCGCAGCCTTTCCTGTCTGGGAAAAATGCGCAGAGCTGAACATTCCGGTCCTGATCCACTTCGGCATCCAAGGCAGTTCCGGCGGCATCGGCTGGCATCAGAACATCAACCCGCTGAAGCTTCACAACGTGGCCAAGTTCTTCCCGGATGTCGACTTTGTGGTGCCCCACTTCGGCTGCGCATGGGAGCGCGAGGCGCTGCAGCTCTGCTGGGCCTGCCCCAATGTCAGCATCGACACCAGCGGCAGCCTGCAGTGGATCCGCTGGGTGCCCGGCGATGTGACCGTCAAGTATCTCTTCCGCAAATTCTACGAGACCATCGGCCCCGAGCGTATCATCTTCGGCTCGGATTCAAGCTGGTTCCCGCGTGGATTCGCCTTCCGCTATCTGCAAGATCAAGTGCGCGACTGCCTCGACCTCAACATGCCGGACGAGCATATTCAGATGATCTTTGCGGGGAATGCGGCGCGGTTGTTGAAGATTAAAGATCTGATGCGTGCTGCTTGCTGCGTGAGGTGTCGTTGAGAACCGTGGCCTCAATGTAAGAAACGACCCAGAATCGTATGAGCAGGTTCTCCATACCAACCTCACGCAGCAAGTAGCAAGCAGCACGCAACATCATCCGCTTTTCCCGCATCCAATTGCGTTACCAATCGTTTTCCAAACCAATTCTTTCAGGAGGAACTATCCATGTCCCGAAACCGACTATTGATTATGCTCAGCTTGCTGCTGATGTCCGCCATGTTGCTGACGGCCTGTCCGGCTGCAGTTCCCGCGGCCGCGCCGGCAGATGATGCCGCAGCGCCTACCGCAGAAGCGGCGGAAGAAGCCGCCGGCGAAGAAGCCATGTCCGACGAGCCTGTCGAGATTGAGTATTGGCAGTACAACTTTGGCGCACGCGTCGACGCCATGAACCAGCTCATTGAGCAGTTCGAGGCCGAGAACCCCGGCATCACAGTGATCCACAACTCGGATATTCCCTACGACAATTTCCGGGATCAGATCTCCGCCAGCGTGCCCGCAGGCGTTGGACCGGATGTCGCCACGCTCTTCTACGGCTGGCAACCGGCCTGGGTTGATGCCGGTTTCCTAGTCCCGTTGCCGGAAGAGACCTTCCCGCCTGAAATGGTGGCCGAAGAGTTCAGTTCCATGGCGCAGGCCGGTTTCTTCGAAGGCGAACTCTACACGCTGCCCACGGCCGTGCGTAGCTTGGCCCTCTTCTACAACAAGGATCTGATGGAAGCCGCCGGCCTCGATCCCGAGAGCCCGCCGACGACCCTCGACGAACTCAAGGAACAGGCTGTTGCCTGCACGGTCAAGGATGGCGACGACTTCGAAGTCTATGGCTTCCACGTCGATCCCAGCGGCCAGGCACACCATTGGTTCCGCGAAGTACTGCTGCGCCAGTTCGGTCAGCAGCCCTACAGTGACGACAGCAAAACGGTGCAGTGGAATGCCAGCGACGGCGGCTACGAGGCCTGGGATACCTTCCTTTCCTTTGAGCGCGACCTGGGCACCGGCATCGCCGGCATCTACGAGAGTGACTCGGACGGCTTCCTGGCCGGTGAGGTCTGCTTCCACATTGACGGTTCGTTCCGCCTGGGCACAATCGCCGCTAACGCGCCCGATCTGAACTTCGGCGTCACTGAACTGCCTGAGCATAACGGTATCAAGAGCACCTTCGGCAGCTACTGGACCCACGGCATCACCACCAAGGCCGCCGCCGATCCGGCACGTTTTGAAGCTGCACAGAAGTTCCTGCAGTTCATCACCACGCCCGAAGCCGGTACGCTCTGGGTGGGCATCGTTGGTGAATTGCCGGCGCAGCTCGAAGCCGCATCCGATCCTGAACTGCTGGCCGACGAAAAGCTGGGCGCCTTCGCTGCCGGGCTTGAGTATGCCAACTCTACCTTCTTCGTAGACGAGAGCAAGGACCGCCAGGCCATCATCGATGGCTACCAGGCCGTCATCTTGACCGACGCCGATCCTGCTGCCGAACTCGACTTTGCAGTTGAGACGGTGCAGGAAATGCAGGATGAGTTCTGGGCTGAGCGTTAGAATAATTGGGGATTAGGGACTGGGGACTGGTGATTGGGAGGGTGTGGTCGATTTTCGCATTTCTCCCAATCCCCAATCCCCAATCCCTGATCCCCAATCCCCATTTCCCAAGAGGAATTCCGCGTGAAACTTACTCTTCGTCAGCGCCAGGTGTTGTGGGCCTATGCTTTTCTGAGCGTCAGCCTGCTATTTTTCATCTTTATTCGTTGGTACCCCACGCTCCTGGCATTCAACATCAGCTTCCGCGATTGGAACGTCTTCCAGGGAAACGGTGAGTGGGTCGGTATCGAAAACTACGCCGATATCTGGGAAGATCTGTTCAAAACGCGCAGCCCAATTCGTGCCGCTTTTTGGAACACGATCCGCTACGTATTCTTTGGCGTACCCATTCAGTTGATCCTGGCGTTGGGCGTAGCGTTGCTGCTGATGCAGGTCCACAGGTTTGCCGGCTTCTTCCGGGCAGCCTATTTTGTCCCTTTCGTGACCTCATTTGTGGCCGTTGCCTTTGTCTGGAACTGGCTCTATGCCCCGCAGGTCGGCTTGATCAACCAGATGCTCGCAGCACTCGGTCTTCCGAAGCAGATGTTTCTGAACAGCCCCTACCAGGCGCTACCGGCGATCACGGCGGTGGCGGTCTGGCGCAGCATCGGTTTTGCCATCATCATCTTTCTGGCCGGTCTTCAACAGATCCCGGAGATGTACTACGAAGCGGCCCGCATCGATGGAGCCAATCGCTGGCACATCTTCTGGGGAATCACCCTGCCGCTGCTCAATCCGGTCATTGTCTACATCGCTGTCCTGCAGACCATCGGCTTCCTGCGCATGTTTGATCTTGTGCAGAATATGACCGGTGGCGGGCCACTCAATCGCACAACCACGGTGGTGCTTGAGGTCTACAAGGAAGGCTTTGGCAGCTACAACATGGGATATGCAGGCGCACTGACGGTAATCCTATTCGGCCTTATTCTGTTGATCACAGTCGTTCAGTTGCGGCTATTATCGAGACGAGTTGACTATTAGAAGGATAGGACGTCGGATATTTCCGAGAAATCCGGCGCTTATCCGCTCGATTTAGGAAATTGCAATTCCGGGAATCATCCTGTTCGGAAAATCCGCATCCTATCTCACTAGAGGTTTGTAAGTTATGGCAACCACGATGGAGACGAGTGCAGATCGCACACTCGATATGGCAGAACGGGTGGTCAGCACGACCAGTGGCGGTCCGCGTCGAGTCACGTGGGAATTGCTGCTGGTCTATCTGGTTCTGAGTTTGGGCGCGGTTGTCATGGTAACGCCCTTCGTCTGGATGATCCTCACCAGCCTGAAGCCGGCCCCTGAATTGGTCCAGTTTTCTTTTCTGCCCAAGAATCCGACACTCAGTAACTACGAGGCGGTGTTGCAGACCAGTGATTTCGGCCGCTGGTACTTCAACAGCTTGCTCATCGCCTGCATCAGCACATTCAGCGTCGCCTTTTTCGACAGCCTGGTCGGCTACACGTTGAACAAATTTACGTTTCCGGGCAAGAACATCATCTTCATGGGCATTCTGGCCACGCTCATGATTCCGACGGAAATGCTCATTATTCCCTGGTTCAACATGAGCGTCCAACTCGGCTGGAACCAAGGCGCGATGCAGTATCGGGGCATCGTCTTCCCCGGTGTGATCACGGCCGTGGGCATCTTCCTCATGCGCCAATTTTTCGACGGCGTGCCCAACGAACTGCTCGACGCCGCCCGCATCGACGGCGTCAACGAGTTCGGCATCTTCTGGCGCGTTGCCATCCCACTGGTCAAGCCGGCCGTTGCCGCACTCTGCATCTTCAACTTCATCGGCAACTGGAACGCCTACCTCTGGCCGCTCATCATTGCCAGTGGCCGTGAATACTACACGCTGCCCGTGGGCCTCAGCTTCTTCCGCGGCGAGTCCACGACCCAGTGGGAGATGATCATGACCGGCGCCAGTCTGGCCACCATTCCGCTTCTCCTGGTCTTCCTCATCTTTCAGCGCCAGATCATCAAGGGCATTGCTCTCACCGGAATCAAAGGCTGATCAATTGTCAATTGTGGATTGTCAATGCTCAATTGTCAATGGATTCTCTCATGCAACGTCATTGACAATTGGCAATTGAAAGTTGACCATTCACAATTGCTTTGAACGTTTCCAGAAAGAGAATCCTATCTAATGTCCATTCCTTTCCCGCACCCTGTCTACAGTGAATTCGTCCTCCAGCATGCCTATCGAGATGCACGCGATCACCTGTTTGATCACATGCTGGATGCACACGATGCCCATGCGGCCATGCTCTGCGAATGTGGCATCATCACTCGCCGAAAATGCCGCCGCCATCTTTGGGGCCGTCCAGACGATTCGTGAGGCAGGTGCAGATGCATTGGCCTATGAGCCTGGCGTCGAGGATCTCTTCTTTCGCATCGAATCGTTGATCATCGAGATGATGGGGCCGGACTATGGCGGCAATCTGCAGCTGGCGCGCAGCCGCAATGATCTGGGCCACGCGCTTGGAACGCATGGCCTTTCGACAGGGAATCCTGTCGCTCTACGAGCAATTGCTGGATCTGCGCCGGGCCGTGCTGACACAGGCGCGCACCCATCTCTCCACACTGATGCCCGGCTATACCCACACCCAGCCGGCCCAGCCGGTTACCTTTGCCCACTATCTGGTCGGGATCGCCACCTTTTTGGCCAAGGATCAGAGCCGCTTGGCCTCAGCCTACGCCAATATGAACGAGTCGCCCCTGGGCGCGGCCGCCTTCACCGGCACCGGATTCCCCATCGACCGCATGCGCGTGGCTGAATTGCTCGGCTTCGATGCCGTGGTCGTGAGCACCCATCACAGCATCGGCGCGGGCGACAACTTCACCGACCTGGCCTTTGCCATTCAGTCGCTCTGCATCGGCCTCTCCCGAGTTACCCACGATCTGCTCAACCGGGCGACTGCGGAGTCGAACGCGTTGCATGTCCACGACAGCTTTGTGCAGATCAGCTCGATCATGCCGCAGAAGCGTAACCCGGTGGTGCTCGAGCATCTTGCGTGCCCGCCTGAGCCGGGCCATCGGCTATGCACAGACCGTGGTGATGCAGTGCCACAGCATTCCCTACGGCGACACCCAGGACATTGAAGACGAGATCATTCCGCCGCTGCAGAACGCTATTGAGGCAACGTCGGAGTGCCTTCAGTTGTACACTGCGTTTTTCGAGACAGTGGAATTGAATGAGGAATACCTTCGTAAACAGTCGGGTGCAGGCTTCACCACCGCTACTGAGTTGGCTGACACACTGGTACGCGATGTAGGGCTTGCCCTTCCGTCTGGCCCACAAAGTGGCGGCGACGCTGGTCCAGAATGCGGTGCGCGACGGTATCCCCAGTGGCGAGTTGACCATCGACATGCTTCAAAGCGCTGCCGGCGATGTGCTTGATCATGAACTCGATTTCACTGCCGAGCAGATGGCCCAGGCGCTTGACCCCGAACACTTTGTCAGAGTACGCACCGTTGTCGGTGGCGTGGCTCCAGATGCTACTGCCGAGTTATTGGAAGTGTTGGAGCGTGATCTGATAACCTATGATCTGCCCTGGGTGACTGACGCGGCAACACGGCTCTCGTCAGCCGGCAGCCGGCGAGCAACGGCAATGTCGACAATTCAAGATGCCACCAAACCAGCAATCCCAAATGAGCGCTTCAGTTTCGCCTTCACTGCGTTCAAAGATTCGAGGCTGCGTATTGGGCGCGTCGCTGGGTGATGCCATCGGTGCGCCTTTTGAGTTTCAGTCGGTGGGGATCGCTCCACAAGTGCATGGTCGCCCGTGGATCGACGGCCTTTACGACTCGCACATCGACGCCAGTCCTCACGGCGTTTGGGCTCAGCCTGCTCCTGCGGGCACAGGCACCGACGATACCCGCTACAACTGGCTCTTTCTCGAACTAGCGACAACGCTGGGTCGGATGCCCACTCCCGACGATATGGCGATTCGGTATCTTGAGATCTACGAGAAGCCGGACTCTGTCTTTCCAGGGCAAACGGCCTTCACCCGTGAACAGTTTGAGCATTGGGAAGGTGTCTGCCATGGATGGCTGGGGCAGACGTCGAGCCGATTCCCGGGGTTGAAGCCAGATGAGCTGTTTGGCCGTCGCCTCGGCCTCAACTTCCCGATCCTCAGCGGTCTGATCACCTTGACCTCAGCCGGACTGCTTTTCCCCGGCCATCCCGAGCAAGCCTACCGGGAGGCATTCCGTACAGCCTTCTTCGACATTGGCTATGCACTTGAATCCGTGGCTCTACTGGCGGCTGCGTTGAGCATTGCCATCGCCGAAGATGTCACAGCCCGGGAAGCATTTGATCGCTCGATCGTTCTGGATCCGTTGCGGCTGGGCAGCGAGTGGAGCACGCCCTTTGTTCAAGAGCATTTGGCCCAGGCCTTGATGTTGCTCGACGCAAACGTCGACGTCAATCTTGAAGCCGATACGGCCCTGGCGGATCGGATGTCGGTCGCCTTTGGCCGCTACAACACGTTCGACCCCTTCCGCACGCTGGCCGTCGCCTGGCTTTCAGTGCTGGCAAGCGACGGCGATTCCATGCGGGCGGTGCTCATGGCCGTCAACCACGTAAGCTACGACGAGACAGGAATCCCAGTGCGTTTCGAGGACATCGACTGCTATGCGGGCATTGCCGGTGCGCTGGCCGGCGCCATCCACGGTGAGGAAGCCTTGCCCGCCGACCTGGTGGCTCAGGTGATCGAGAGCAATAAAATCGTCCACGGCATCGACCTGGATGACACGCTCAACCGGTTTGTGGAACGGTTCCATGCTATTTGTGCCGAGACATAAATGTCGCGGTACATCCCTCACCCCACACGATCCGCCAGATTCCGGCGCGAAGCGCGCTATCTGCTCCCGCAGCCGTAGCAGCGCCAACTCTTTGCCCTTTGCCTCCAGCATGATATCGAACGGCCGCTGACCGCCGGCGGTTGCCTCGCGCAAAAAGTCGATGAACTCAAAGGGATGGACGAAATCGCTGTGCTGATTGGGCAGGGGCATCTGCAAGTGTCGTTCGCCGTTGCGCGTTACTTGTCGAATGGCTGTGCGCGGGCTACTGAAGTGGATTTTGGGTTTGCAGTTTGATGGCCAAGTGGCGAGGGCCACGGTCAGCGCATCCTGCATGGGAAGTCGCTCCCGGTTGAGAACACGATGATGTAGCGTATCGAACACAAGCCGGATGCCCGTGCGCCGATGAACCCAGAGCGTGTCCGCCAGATCAAAATAACGGTCATCGTTTTCGAGCGCCAGACGAGCCCGAGCACGAGCCGGCAGTTGTTCGAAGCGGCGGACAAAGCGCTCTCTGGCGACAAGCGGCTGTCCGTAGGCGCTGCCAACATGAACGATCAACACGGCGTCTTCGTCCAACCCCATGCCGTCCAGAAGACGTGCCGCCGCCTCCAACTCGATTCGAGCACGTCGCCCCATCTCCTCATCCGGGCTGCTCATCTGGACGTGAAACGCGGGATGAATGGATAGGCGTATGCCAGATTGACGCGCCAGATCGCCCGTGGCGGCCAGTTCAGTGGCGCATTCCTCGATCTGGTGGTGGAACTTAGGCATTTGCGGATGGGTGAGATAGGGCGCGAGTTGGCCGGCCATCCGATAGAAACGAATCTGTCGACTGTGCAGATAGGCGAAGATGTCACGTAGATAGGCGAGACTGATGCTCAGGTGAGGCTCGTTTTGCCAGCGGCGGCTGTCGTGTGAGCGCAGGGGCACGCCGAGCACCTTGACGGGGAATCCAAGATGATAGTTGTTCATTTGTCGCTTTCCGTACTGATCGAGAAATCAAGTGATATTGATCATCACATCACGCGTCTCAGCGGCCAGGTAGCTACGTCGAGTCGTTCCGAATAGTGCAGGACAGGCGGCGTGTCATGAAGTCGGAAGCCGCCGGCAGAGACAATTTCGTTGACGGAAAACTCGGCTTCGGCCGGCTGCAAGGGCCAGGGCAGATGGTGGATATCAGCACTGTAGAGCCCATGGCGATCTACGGCATAGAGACAATATCGCTCTGCCAGCCAATGCTCCAGCGTGCCGGGCCGGGCGGCAAACGGCTGCCCTGTCGGTCGATAGTGGGCAACAAACGCCGCCGGCGCCGCGTTTCGATGGGTTCGCCGGCTCTGATAATAGATTGTCTTTTCAGGCAGTAGACTATCAGGCAGTAGACTATCAGGCAGTAGACTATCAGGCGCTAGACTATCAGGCGCTAGACTATCAGGCGCTAGACTATCAGGCGCTAGACTATCAGGCGCTAGACTATCAGGCGCTAGACTATGTAGTCGTTGGTTGAGTGTGAGCAATTAGATCCATCTGAGCGTGATAGTAGGGCAGTCGGAAAATCGATCGGGCCAGCAGCACGGCGATAGGGTTGGCGGCATCCAGACTGAAAAAGTAGACGCCCGGTCGGCTGCCGTCTCCGGCTTTCACATAGGTACGTACATTCAACTCCGGGAAGTGAGACAGCCATGGGACTGACGGCAATCCGCGTGGATGGACATCGGACATCTTGAAGGGCACAACGCTGATCCATGCTTCGCCGTCAAAGGTGTCCAGTTTCAGTGCGCCGGGCACCAAAACTCGCATGGCCTCCGCCGGCATTGGCCAATGGGCGAAGAGCAGATTCTGCCAGCTCTGAGCCATCACCCAAGGCGTATGGGGCAATGGCCAGGGTCTGTGATCGGTAAAGTCAAGCAACTGGTCGATTGAAGGAACTGTTTCGATCATCGGATCCTCACTTCCGGATAGAACCCAATTCTACCGTTCTTTGCGCATCTCTTCAACATGTGCTCTTCCGACGCGGGCAGCGCCATATTCGGAATTACTCGCAACGATCAGAATCGGCTCTAACAGCGAAATACGGATATCCTCGTATCAGTCGCTACAGTTTAGCCGCCGAGGCGGCTTCCCGCTGTTAGCGGCGGGTTTCAACGCTGCCGAAATTAGGGCTCCCTCGGAATTTCGACTCGCTTTCGTCATGCCAAGATATATCTTGGTCCGTCCCGGACACTTTTTCGCCCGAACCGAAATGCTCTCTGACGATGCAATGTGCGGTTGAAGGCAAACGGCGCTGAGGCTTCTACACGTGCCAAAAAACGGGCGAAATCGCAAGCTTCTTCCCGAATCCGAAAACGAAGTCTCAGAAACTGTTGCAACCTTTTTGAAAACCGTCCGTAATGATAGGTGATTGAAGCAAAAAATGAATGATGAGGAATGGCTGCACCAAATAGCGCAAGCGAACAACAGCCAGACAATGCAGCCCGTCCCTCTGCTTGGGGAGACATGTTTTTTAGGAGGCATAATGAACATTGATTACACGCTTGAAGAAAGCTCGGCCCCGACGGAAAATAGCGTTCCACAGACTGCTGAGACGGCGTCCAGGACTGACGTGAAGATCGAACGCATCGAGGCCCGAGAACAGGATCCTGGCGTTGAAACGCCCAAGGAAGGCAAACCCAAGCCGACACTCTTTCGCAGCCCGACAGACAAGATGGTCGGCGGCGTCTGTGGCGGACTGGCAGACTTCTTTGGTTGGGATGCCACGCTGATTCGACTCTTCTGGGTGGTAATGACGCTGGCGACCGGAGGGGGCGGCTTCCTGGCCTATCTAGCCCTTTGGATGTTGCTGCCGGTCGGTAGCGTGGCCGGCGGGCAACAGGCCCCGGCTGCGATTTCGTTGACCGAGCGCAACTTGATTCGTGGCGCTTATGTCCTCATCGGCCTGGGTGTCGTCTGGTTGCTGGCAAATGTCGGTGTGTTGGGCAGTCTCTGGGGTGCGCTCTGGACGCTGGTTAACCTGTTCTTCTGGCCTGCATTGCTGATCGGCATTGGCTACATGTTACTTCGTGGCGCCAATCGTGACTTCAAAGTTGACTTTGCCGGTCTACGTGACAAGGTGCAGGGCAATGTGAACGTAAACGGCAAGATGCCGTCCAGTGATGAGGTCAAGGCCGGCATGAGCGAAGTCCGGCAGCGAATCCCGCTTCGACGCAGCAATACAGATCGAATTCTTCTGGGCGTCTGTGGCGGCATCGGCCAGCGCCTGGGCATCGACTCCAATCTTGTGCGTCTGATCTGGGTCGCTTTTAGCATCGGCAGCATCGGCTTGGGTGTGTTTGTCTACGTCGCGGTCGGCCTGATATTGCCTGAGGAAACAGCACTCGACATCCGCCCTGAGCAGACCGAAGCGCAGGACGTGAACATTGTCGATGGAATCCGTTCGCAACGCCATGTAAGGCAGCCGAATCCACACAGAACTACACAGAAGCCGGACTCCCAAGAGTCCGGCTTCTCTTTTGCTTGGCGTCCAACTCGATGGCCGGTATAATTCTGCACAGAAACGGATGCAGTCTACAGCCCGTTATTTCGAAGGGCAGGGAGAAACAGATGGGCAGAACAGGGTTCTTATTGGTTGGTGCAGCGGTCGGCGCAGCGGTAGGTATTGTCTTCAACTATGTCTTTGGTCCAACTGAAGACGCCCAATTCAACGAGGCATATCGTTCACGCTGGGACAAGGCGTTGGAAGACGGCGAGCGCGCAGCCGATGAACGTGAGGCTGAGATGCGCCAGGGCTTTGAGGCCGCCAAACGACGCCGATCGTAGATCGACTGTTCAATGATCGGTCGCTGCTTCCACTATTTCGGCCGTTGATCTCATGCCTGACAATTCGGGCAGAAGTGTGTGCTGCGCTGGGCCAGCACAATTCGCTCTATGGGCGTATCGCAGACGAAACAGGGCTTCCCTGTCCGTCGAAACACCTTGTGCTCTTCCTGAAAACCGCCTGCCTCGCCGCCCGGTCTCACATAGTTCTGGGCCCCGCTATCTCCAAGGCTGCTGCCTTGTCGATCGATTCCTCGTTGCAAGACATCGCGTACGCTTTCGGCAAGCTGTTCGATTTCACTCTCTTCAAGCGTGCCGCCCGCACGCACCGGATGGATGCCTGCATCAAAGAGCGCTTCGTCGGCATAGATGTTGCCCACCCCGGCCACAACTGACTGATCAAGCAGCAGCGCTTTGATGCTTGCTTTGCGGCCGGCAAGGCGCTCGGCAAACCAGCCAATGTTGAAATCATGGCTGAATGGCTCCGGCCCCAATTTTTGCAGAACCGGCTCCGTGTCGTGCACAAGCCACAGGCGTCCAAACTTGCGCGCATCGTTGTAGTGCAATTGTCGACCGTCATCCAGTTCAAGAACGACGTGGGTATGCTTGTCCACAGGCGTGTCCGGCGCTTGAACCAGTAGCTTGCCTGTCATGCGCAGGTGGACTATCAGGCAGTCGCCGCCCTCCAGACCCAGCAGCATGAACTTGCCGCGTCGACCAAAGGAGACGAATTTCTGGCCGACGATGGCGTTCGAAAACTGCTCGACGCTCGGTTCAGCAATGGTTTTTCGCCAGGTGACCGCGGCTGATACCACCGTCCTGCCCGCCAGTTCCGGTTCAAGCTCGCGTACGTACGTTTCGACTTCGGGCAACTCAGGCATGATTCGAACTTTCAGCGCGATAATCGTGTAGAAAATAGGAATTGATGGGTGACGAGGGATGTCCTAGGGCCAATCCAAGAAGATGGCGTACGAAGTGACAGGCACTGACCAGCTGATATTCGGTTAAATGGGCATGGTGTGGCCAGTGCCTGTCACTTGGTTAGGAGGATCTCGTCGCAGTTGTGGATCGGCTACGCAGCCACATAGCGAAAAATGCTAGTGCCAGTATCGCCAGCACAATGGCGAGCATGGCCAGAGGACTCATCGAGTTGATGGCGGTTTCTACCCCCCCGGCCAAGGGTAGTGCAGCGGTCTCCTCAGTAGTCAACTGAGCAGATGGATCAGGTGCTGATGACTCTTCCAGCACGGCTTCCGGTGCGGGCTCTGCATCCTGTGCAATGTCTGCCATGGCCACCGTGGACGGCTGGACGCTATCAGTCCCGCCTTGTGGATCCTGATCCTGTGGCGCTTCTTCGTCTAGAGAAGCCTGCATGACCGCTTCTTGCGGCGCTGATTCGCCGCTTGACTCCTGGTCCGCGCCAGGGTGCTCCGTTGCGTCCGTCACGCTGGTCGCTGCCGGTTCGGCAAGGTCAATAGCGGCCATGGCCGCGGCTTCCGGCATTGATTCGGCTTCAAGGGATTCTGCCGCATCGTCCAAAGGCTGAGCCGACAGCGGTTCGGCGATCGCGTTCTCGGCCGTTTTCTCTACTGTTTCATTCCCAGCGACAGTGTCCTCACTGCCTTCACCTTCTGATGGGATCGTCGTGCGGATTACCATTGAGGACGCAACAATCAACTGATCGGCATCCGGTGCGTCAGCGGCAAGTTCACCAGCGGCAAGCTCGCCGCCGATGTCAGGGGACGCGGGGTCGGACACAGGGGCGGATTCAACGTCCGCGACCATGCTTTTGTTGTCAGCGACGGAAGGTGCGGCAAGCGGTTCTGGGCTAGCGGATTGTTCTTCTTGCAAAGCGAAGCCCGCAGTAGCGGCATCAGCAGCGATCGCACTTTCGACTTGCGATTCGGCCGAAGCGGAATCGTCCTCGGCAAGCTCCATGGGCGGCGCTTCTGCCAGCCGAGACGCCTCAACATTATTCGTCTGCTCAGGGCCGGCTAGATCTCTCGGCGCGGATGCCGATTCAGGCGCCATAGCGACACTAGCCGATGCTGTTTCGCTATCGGCGTCGGTGACCGCCGGAGCGTTGGCTATTGCGGTCTGCTCGAAGGATGCCCGGACATCAGCAGGGCGGGCATCCGCCAGCTCTGAACTTTGTTGGGAGGACATCGGTTGTTGTATAACGACAGAGCCGCCCACAAGAACCACCACAAGCAGGAGCGCGCAAGCTGCGGCTGCATTTCGCCATATCGGGCTGCCGGAGCGCCAGAAATCAAGCCACTTGTTCCAGAGTGAGTCCGGCGCTTCCGCTTCTCGCGGACGACCAACCGACGATGCGTGATTCTCTACGAGAGCGGCCTCAACCAACGCTTCATTCAGCGTGAAAGAGCGAGGCAACGGCACATCCGTCAGCTGTCCGAGCATCGAGACTGTATGTTGCAATGACTCTAGACGCCATGCGATCTCGGAATCGTTGGCCGCGGCTTCTTCAACCGCCGCTCGTTCAGCAGCGTTTACAGCATCATCGATGTAGGCCGACAGCAATTCGTCGGTAATAGTTGGATATTGCGAGAAGCCCATATTCGATCCAGGATACAGAAAAAGAACACTAATCGTCTTTAGGACGGAAAGCCAATGGCAATAGTTCCGGCTGGCCTTGCAGGAGTTCCTGCAATTTGAGACGGCTGCGGCTGATTCGAGATTTCACAGTGCCCATCGGCCAGCCGGTGATATCGACGATCTCATCGTAGGCATAGCCGTGGATGTCGCAAAGGATGACGGCCAGGCGTTGGTTTTCGGGCAGGTATTCGACACATGTCTCGATGTGTTGTCTGAGTTCATCGCGCTCGACATGTAGTTCCGGCGATTCCGGGGGGGCGCTTAGCGACGTCATGGAGGCAGGCTCTACCGGCATGTCATCGAGGCTATCTTCGCGGCGCCGGCCGCGGGCGCGCAGCACATCGTAGCAAGTGTTCACAACGATGCGCATGAGCCAGCTCTTGAAATTTCCGTCCTTGAACTTGCCCAAGCCGCGATATGCCTTGATGAAACTGTCTTGAACCGCATCGGCGGCTCCGGCTTCATCTCTGAGCATGCGGTAGGCTACGCTGTAGGCTAGGTTCTGGTAGGTAAGAACGAGTTGATTGAACGCATCGACATCATTTTGACGCGCCCGATCGATTGCCTGCTGTTCATTCATGGCTGATGGTTTCGACACACATGTCAGATGGAAGCAACTCTGTGTAGAAGGAGCAGTTCGTGAAGCGAAAACAGGGTCATATTTGACGTCCTGACGGCCTATCGGTATACTTGTCACACGTTCGAGCTATTGAATGATCGAACGGTATAGTTGGTACTGTACAATAGATTGCCGAAGTGGCGGAATTGGCAGACGCGCACGACTCAAACTCGTGTGGGGTGACCCGTGTGGGTTCGAGTCCCACCTTCGGCACCAAGATTTTTCCTTCAGATTCAGGGTTTTCACCTTCAGTATAGCAAGGGATCGCAGGAAAGAAAACCAGATTTCGATAAAGGTGGCAAACCGAGCAGTGTGATAGTCTTCCGACGCAGTTGGCATAAGGATCAGTACGTCCGATGGCCTACGATTGAGCGTGTCGGAACTACCTCACGGCTCGGTTCGTTAATTTACAACATATGAACATATTGACTCATCGACTCACTAATAGACTCTCATTTCGTTTTCCCTCACTCACATCATCTCAACCTCATCAATTTCAGAGATTAACGGCTATCCGTATCGCCGCGATCGCCTGCTGTGTTTTGCTGCTGGTTGGTTGCGGACCGGAGCGCTCTGGGTCAAGTTCTGAGCAGTTGGAGACTGAGGCTGAGCGCATTGCCACCGAGTATGGCAATGATGGGGACATTGGCCGAGCGGTTGCGCAGATCGAGGCGTTGGAAGGGGTCGCCAATCCGAGGCAGTGGGTGTTGTTATTGACTGAGCGCTATATAACCGAGGAGTATGATGCGAATAGCATCGCATCGCTGATCAAACTGACCGATGCGCTGGGGATGGATTCTGCAGCAATCTCCACCTATGCCGCTGCAAACGGACTTCTTGTTGATTCTGAGTCTGTTGCCGAACCAATTGTCGTCGTCATCACGCCGATTCCGACTCAAGAGGCCAGTGATGCTGTCGATGAGATTCCTAGCAGCGAGACGGACGACACCTCCGGAGGCGAGGATTCCCTGTCTGATGATCAGTCTGAAGATGGGGCTGAAGACGAGATCGTTGCCGAGGGTGGATCGGACGAGAACGAAGAATCTGCGACGACGATTCTTCTGCCCACCCCTACCGCAGTCCTTCTGCCGACCAATACGCCTGAAGCGCCGAAAGTCCGCGCTGAGTCTGCCCTAAATGTACGCCGCGGCCCCGGGCTCCTATACGCCATTGTGGGCGGGCTGCAACCCGGTGATGAATTGAATGTTCTTGCCAAAAATGATGCCGGCGATTGGTGGCAGGTGGCCCTGCCGGGCGAACTATTGGGCTGGGTCTACGACCCGCTCGTTCAGACCATTGGCGATATCAATGGGATTGCCGTAGCCTCCAACATACCGCCTCCGCCGACTCCTGCGCCCGTAGCAGCTGAACCCGAAGCGGCGGCGCCTGCTGAGCCGGCGGCCGAAACACCGGCCGAGGAAGAGGCGGCGGTAGAGGCGGCGCCGCCCAGCGACAAGCCCCACTTCACATTGGTGAAGAAGCGACTGTGGGATAAGTCGGAAAACGGCGGCTGCTCAGGCCAACATCTGCTGCGCATTCATGTTCTTGATGCCAATGGCAACCGGCTGAACGGTGTCGCACTCAATAACCATTATCCCCCTTACGAGACCATTGTTACAGGTTCACAGGGCAAGGGTGATGGCATTGTTGAGTACGATATCACCGACGATGGGCCGGGCTTTTCTGTCATCAAGGACGTCGATGGACGTGAAGCAACCAGTGACAGGGCGGAAGGTTTCACCGCTCGCTCGCGCAACATCGCCGCAGATCTATTGACTCAGGCCGGCTACTGCAATGGGCCTGGACTTTCAAGCTGTGACGTGTTTTATGGGTCCTTTGGCTGCAATGGGCATCATAGCTGGGATGCCGAGTTCCGTCGCAACTACTGAGCTACAGGTTCTGAAGTAGGCTCATAGATGATTCCACTGTTAAGAGCTTTTTCTTGATACGAATGGGGTCGTTGCCCCTAGCGAGAATATTCGTGCGAATTCGTGTCTAATAACCCCTCTTGCAGTGGACTCATAGACTCACACCGATTGTGACGAATTTACGGTTAGACCCAACTCGCGATATGATGACCTCGATACCAACTTGGTAGGGAGGCTAAGTGGACAAACAAGAGTTAATGAAGCTCGCACCACTCTTTTTGGGGTTGAGCGAAGCTGAGCAAAAAATAATTGCAGAGCAGTTCACGACTGCAGAATGCAAAACTGGCACACCGCTGTTTTCGACTGGCGAACAGAGCGATGCGCTCTTTTTAGTTGGCCAGGGTTTTGTGCGCCTCGAAACAGAGGGAGGCCAATCGCTGGCGACCCTTGGAGCGGGCAGTATTCTGGGCGAATCCAGTCTCTTTCGCGGAAAGCCTTATGATGTCAGTGCAGTGGCTATGGCGGATGTTCAGTATTGGAGACTGACAGATCGGCAGCTGCGCAATATTCTGCTTGAACATCCTTCAATCGGCATTCAGTTGAGCCAGAACTCTGGTGGTCTGTTAAACCAGATGGATGACTTTCTTGTTCAGCTGCTTTCGAAAAGCGATGAGCTTGGCAACCTTCCCCAGCACGCACTAGAAGCAATTGCCAAACGGCTGGAACCGGTGATCATTGAAGCTGGTCAGGTCGTCTGTCGTGCCGGGGAGGTTCCGCAGGGACTCTTCCTGATCGAATTGGGCTCCGTTGAGTTGCGCCCGGAAGCGAGCGTCAAGGGTGAGCCGCCGGAGACGCTTTCCAGTGGGTCGATTTTAGGCGCTGCTCCGCTGCTTACCAACAAAGCCTATGCTTATTCGGTTACCGCCGTTGGCCCGGGACGCATGTGGCGATTGTCTGCCGATGACTTCCAGGCGATTAGCTCCCGCAATCCCGGACTGCGACGCAGCTTGGGTCGTTCGGTACGTTCGCAATTGGGGCGTGCGGATCAAGCGCAGGCGGCCAGTCGATTGGCCGGTATGCCCCTTTTTGAACAGCTTCCTCAGCCCATCATCGAAGCTATTGTGCAACGGATGGTGCTTCAACATGCGCCCGCCGGCGAACGTATTTTTCGCATAGGCGACTCTGGTGACGCTATCTACTTCATTGAGAACGGCGAAGTAGAACTGACTGCGGAGAACCGGAGCGGTGTGGTTGAGGAGTTGGCCCGTGTTGGCGACGAGGGTTTTTTCGGTGAACAGAGTCTTATCACCGGACAGATTCGGACGGAAGACGCTACCGCCACGCGAAACACAAACCTCTGGGTGCTCTACAAGAGCGATTTGGATTCGCTGTCAACCCAATATCCGGTCATCGGCAAGGCGTTGAGCGACGCGATATCAACGCGACTGAGTGCCGAAGACACAGATGTTGAACTATCACGATTCCGTGAATTTCCCTTGCTGGCAGACTTTAGCGAAGAGGATTTACGCCAGATCGTCCCGTATTTCGAGCCGGACCGGTATCGGACAGGCGATCAGATTTTGCGCGCCAGCACGCCTGCCGAGAAGCTGTTCTTAATCGATCGGGGACAGGTTCGGGTTCAGCCATTCAATGGCGGAAGCTGGATCTTAGGGCCCGGACAAGCTTTCGGTGAGCGCGCTCTTCTAAGCAATCAACCGAATAACTCGACCGTCTTTGCTGAATCGGATGTCGATGTCTGGACATTGTCCAAGAGCGATTTCGACACGTTGCTTGCCCGTTATCCGTCTCTGGCGCTCAACATTAGCAGAATGATGAGCGACCAGCTGGATCAGCAGTCCGCCCCGATGGCCGGACAGCCAATGGCACCGGATGCGAGGTATGCCCCGCCTCAGCCAGGCATGCCTGCAGATGCGCAACAGCGACAGCAGTATGCCACCGATCCCGTTGGCGGTGAATCACCACGCCGGCGCGGTGGATTCGGGCAATGGTATGGGAACCTAAGTGGTCGAGGGAAAGTGCTCTTTGCCCTACTTGTTCTGCTTGTCATCTGGCTGATCGCAGTTGCGGCCCCCTCGGCGGTTGTCAGCGTCATGCGTGGCGCGGGTTTGGTCGACGATGACGGCACAATTGCGTCGACTAATCGGGCGGTTCAAGCAGTGTACAAGCTTGGCAGCTACGATGTGGCAGCCCTCGATTCAGATATGGCGCAGGCAGTTTCCATGGCGGACAACCAAATCGCCCCGACGGCAACCTATACACCTTACCCGACAGCAACATTTGTCCCGACTGCGACACCACTGCCGACCAACACACCATTGCCGCCGACAGCAACGCCGACGCCGGCGCCGGTCGCCTTTGTTGCTGCACCGGTCGCTGCCCCAGTTGTAGAAGAAGCGCCACCTGAACCGGAGGTTCAGGCAGCAAGCGCTCCACCCCGGATTTGGGACGGCAGGTTGGAGCAATTGGGCGTTTACGTCGAGGATGCTCAGGTTGAACCCGGACAGCCCTACTGGCGGGTGATCGAAGCTCAATTCTGGGATGAACAGGAGTCCGGCGGTAAACATCACATCTATGTAGAAGTGTTGGACGAGAATGGCGATCGCATTGTCGGCCATCCGGTCACGGTCTTCTGGGGTGATGGAAGCCATACAGGTAACATTGAAGACAAGAATCCGCCCGATCTCGGCTTCAACTATCAGATGTATGCCTCCGGCTACGCCTATAGTGTCAAGGTCGAAGGGCTGCCCAGTGAAATCGTCAAGGGCGCAGGTATGGGTGATATTGAAAATCGCTTCATGGGTATTCATACCAGCTATTTATTGACCTACAAGAAGACCATTAAATAGCGCTTTTGACGCCGGGGCAGCAAGAGACAAAATTAAAGAGGGGCCGTTATTCTTAACGAATAATGGCCCCTCTTCTGTTTCGGAGACGATCATTGCTGCGCTAGAGATGCCAATCCTTTTGGCGACTGCCGACATTTCTTAGGCCAATCCAAGGGAATGATTCTCCCAAAGTCTCCGGCGCGGCCCAGTCTAATTCTGGTCCGGAGATCCCGTTTGTAGGCTGAGCCGGGGACTTGCGCCGGGGCATCTTTTTCTCTGGAACGGCCTTACCCGGTGATAGTGATATCTGCTTGGCCAAAAACAATCTGCCGGCTACTGACAATCCATGGGTGGGCTTCACTGGGCGTGGAACGTAGAAGTCGATACCAGATCTGGTTGGCCCGACGATTGCTTCGCCTGACCGACCTGCTGTACGATTGTCCCCCGAGCCAGTTTTTAAGAAAGACGGATAGGCTGGGCTCTGGAAACCAGTTGACGCCTACTGCTCCGTTGACAACTTCGGCCCCCAGCTCAATCCAAGTGTTGGCAAGACTGGCGCCATAGCAATTTAGGCCATAGACCATCCGCAGATTCAGCGCCTGGGGATCTTGATCGTAAGCGCTTCTAAGTCGCTGGAAAGTTTCCGCCCCAACCATCTCCTCGCCGCGATAGCCTACCAAGCAGCCCTCATGGCCATGGACCAGCAACAGCACATCCACCCGGTGTGTTCGGCTGGCAGCGAGCAACGTTTTTACCAGTTCCGGCCCGGTTGCCCGTTCGTCCTCCAAAATGAGTATGTGATCATAGCATCGGTGGGCTCCGTAGAGACGAAGCAACACTTTTGCATACTCTTCACTGGCGAAGTCAATGATGTCCATGGCCCATTGAGGCAAATTGATGCCATGAATGTGGCCTACATTTTCAAGAAAGACAACCAGGGCCAATGGTCGGCTGCCATGCATGGCGGGGTGCGGCGATCTATCAATGGACCCGTGCGCCATTGTTTAGTCTTTCACCCGGAGAAATCGCAACTGAAAATTCTCAGTCATTGACTCCAGTTTTTCTGCCACATCGGACCACTCGTCCGATTCAAAAACCCGGCGTGCCTCGGCCATGTTCTCCAATTGACCTCCGCCAAGAATCTGGGGAGAGTTGCCCCAGACCGTGTACCAGACGTCCGTGACATCGAATCCCAGTTCAGAAAGAGCAGGCGCCATGCGGTTGACAAGGTACTCCTGGCACTCTTGCTCCATTCCTTCTCGCATATCGTAACTAATCTTGACCTTTAACATCTTGTTCCTATTGTCACAAACGAGTTGCCGAAAGTTTCGGGTTCTCTGAGGTTGAGTGGGGTTGGACGCCGCCGAATCAATTCGGTGGCTGATGTGGAAAACCCGCTTCGGCGGGTTGACTCTCGACATCGATGACGTGCTTAACCACGGTTCCGCAGCAATACCCCACAATTGCTTAACGAGCCATTTTCTGTCTAAAGCAAAAGGCCCATACAATTTATAGCCATTCACTGAGATCTGCTGTTGTTTCGACCACAATGTCGGCGCTCTGAATGTCCTGCTCTTCGCTCAATCCACAGAGGACGCCGGCAGCTGCCATGCCTGTTGCACTGCCGGACCGCAAAAATGGGTCGCTGTCGCTGACGACGAGGACATTTTCCACCTCCAGCTCCATCAACTCGGTGGCTGCAACAAACGCTTCGTTGTTGGGAACAAGATTGCGTACGTTTTCCCGAGTCATGATCGCCTGAAATATGTCGGGATCCAGTTGGTTTCCTTGCAGAATTTCCTCTACAGCGGAACGTTCTCGTGTGGAAACCAGGGCCAGTTTGTACTCGCTCTGCAGATAGTGCAGCGTGGATATCACATCCGGCTGCAAGGTGTCCTGATCGACCGCGGGGTAAGCCCGCAGTTGATCGAAGAACGGCTTGAAACGTTCAAGCGTATCGAAACGCTCGTAGAGAACAAGCCGATTGAGCGTGAAGTTGATGATGCTCTCCAGCTTCACCATGAGGCGGTATGCTATGCGCCTTCGACGTTGCTCGGAAAGCAGCACGCCAAGCCAGGCAGTGCGCTGGGCCATCCGATCGACGGCCTCGAAGTCTAGCTGGGTGATGGTTCCATCCAGGTCGAAGATCACGCCGTCAATCTTGCGGCCGCCAATCAGGCCTGGAATACGGATTCCCGTCTGGGCGGTTCCGGTCGGTTCGAACGGCTCTTGGTCGAAAAGCTTACGGAAAATGTAGAGACCGATTTCGCGTGCGCTGGCGATGACCGGCGTCGCAAGCAGAACGCCCATCAGACCAAAGACGATGGCGCCGTTGATGATTCCGACAAACGTGATGGCTGGATGCAACCGCACCCGTGAGCCGACCAGCCTTGGAATCAGGTAGGCGCTCTCAAACCAGGTGATGATGTTGTAGGCGATCAACACGACAATTGCAAAGGTGAAGTTATTGCCCCAGATCGGCCACTCTGACCCGACGAAGAGGGCTACGGCTGTACCGATCAACATGCTGATGCCCGGGCCGATCGTAGGCAAAAACTCCATGAAAGCAGAGAGCAAAGCAAGGCCGCCGGCGTTGGGCATGCCAAGCATGGATAGCACAATCCAGGTGATCAGGCCTACTACAATGGCCAGCACAATTTGACCACGCAAAAATGCATCCCAAATAGCGCCCAATTCTCTGCCTAGGCGTCGTACTTCTTCCTGATAGTCTTGAGGAATCTGATCGATAAGCAGGCGTTGAAGTCTCTGCAGGTCTTTCAATATCCAGAAGGTCAATACCGATACGTAGAGTACGGTTAGAACGCCGGTGGTGACGCCGCGGAAGATAATGATCGGGTTGCTGGTCGAAATCGTTACGACGTTCTGAAGAATGTCGCCGGCCTGTTGGAGTAGGCTGTCGACGGACAGCTGATAGTTGCCGAATACGAAGATCGGCCCGGTGGTTGCTGTGCGAAGATTGCTGACCAGCTCCTCAATTGCCGATTGCAATGAGAGTACGAGGTCTCCGCCCCGAGGATAGAGCAGTGCTGGAGAGATGAGCACAATTGCCAGCAGGAATAGATACAGGATGGCGACTGTCGCACCGCGCGCCAAACCAGTTCGACTCTGTATCCAGTTGACCGGGTAGCTGAAAATGAAGGCAAGTAAAAAGGCAACGATCGAAGGGGTGATCATTGCCCGAAATGTCACCAACAACACAACTGCCAAAATCGCAATTACGGCGATGACGATGATCTTGGTGACGTTACTCCAGCGTCTGGAGCCCATACTGGATTAGAAGAACCTCATCTGATCAAATGGCCAGTAGCGAAGCCAGACGTGTCCCAGGATGTAGTCTCGATGCACTGGACCAAATACCCGGCTATCATTGCTGTTGCCACGGTTGTCTCCTAGCACGAAGTAATTTAATGGTCCCAACAGAATCGGTTCCATGTCATATTTGATCAGATCGTGGGGGTAGGGTTCCGGAACCGGCGTATTGTCGACATAGACGATACCGTCACGGATTTCAACCGTTTCACCGGGCAGCCCGACGATACGCTTCACCAACATCTCATTCATGTCAGGCAGATCAAGGACAACAATGTCGTCACGCTCCGGCGAATGCAGGCGGTAGGTAACCTTATCCACGATCAAACGCTGATGTTGCGAGAGATTGGGCTCCATGCTCTGGCCAAAAACGACAGTCGCCTGTGCAAGGAAGAGGTGAACGACCAATGCCAAAACCAGCGCAGGCGCAATCACTTGCACTGTCTCTCGAAGGATAAAATGACCATACCGACCAGATCTTGCCTTTGCTACTTCTTGCGGGCCTTCATCTGGTTTGAACTGGTCTTCAGCGATCTTTTCAGCGGGCGGCGCATCTACCGCCTTCATCTCATCTTCAGTCAATTGGAATCCGAAATTTTGCTCTTGCATGACCCATGTTTGGCGAACTTCAGTACTTGATGCAGTATAGCTGTTGAAGAACTATTAGCCAAATGTAGCGGCAAAGAACCAGGGTACAGTGCGGAATGAAAACGGACCTAGCGAATCCCGACATGAATCGCAAAAAGAATCACGGCAGGGATCCTCATACAGCGTCGAGCAGTGGACGCGAATCTGGATTTTTGTCATCGTGTGATTCAATAGCGAAAAAGGATTCGGATACGAATTTACGACAGTTCTCACGAATCTTCTCCCTGGGACGAAGACACAATTCGGGCAAATTCGCGTCAATTTATTTCAATATAAGACTCTTTGCATTGGGCTCATCGTATTCATGCCGAACCGGCCTGACACGCAGTCTGATGTGGCTATGGATATCACTTGTTCTTGTGCTGGCGCCTCTTGTCCCTGTGCAAGCCCAAACCGAGACGCCACGATCCGAAGCGCCGGCCGCTCTAGACCCGGTCCAGTCAGCCACGCCCAACGTTATCCAGCCTGGATCTGAGACGCCAGAGGCGCAAGATTTCGTTGTCGCTGCTTCTCCTGATGAGGAAGCAGTCCGCGCAGCCGTGGACGCGCTGATCGATGCACGGGCGGATGAAATGCTGGTACAGATGGGCGTTGAGGACAAAGTCGGTCAACTCTTTCTCATCCACTTTGCCGGCAACGACACGAACATCCTCAGCGATATTTCCGTACTGATCCACGCATACCGCGTTGGCGGTGTGGTCCTCTCCCCTAGGCACTGGAACTTCACAAACCAGAGAGGGATCGACACCCCTGTTGAAGTGGCGAGTCTGTCCAATCAACTACAGGCATTGGCCTATGGGCTTCTTCTGCCTGATGCAATTTCGTTGGTTGACGAGGAAAACATCTCGCTACTTATCGAAACCCTGCCGACGCTGGCCGATGAATTGGCGGAGGCTGACCGCCCTGCAATGAATATCCCGCTCTTTGTGGGTGTCGAACAGATAGGGGACGATTTTGGCGTCACTTCCCTGAGACGAGGATTCACAGAACTGCCCGATCAGATGACGCTTGGAGCGGCCTGGAACCCTGAATTGGCCAGGGCTGTAGGTGAGATCGTCGGTCAAGAACTGTCGGCAGTCGGTGTCAACCTGCTGCTCGGGCCCTCCCTTGATATGCTTGTACAGCCGCGTCCTGACAGCGTCGGCAGCCTTGGCGTCCACATGTATGGAGGCAATCCTTATTGGGTCAGCGAACTGGGGCAGGGCTACGTTGAAGGAGTTCATCAGGGCGGTAATGGGGAAGTGCTGACCGTTGCCCGCCACTTCCCTGGCCAGGGCGATGTAGATCGCTTGCCGGATCAGGAAGTGGCCACCATCCAAAGTGACATCGAAGAACTGCGTGCCGGCCCAATGGCTCCTTTTCAAGCGGTCACGGACGGGCAGCCTGGTGTACCAAGCAATACAGATATGATGATGCCGAGCCATATGCGCTTCAGCGGCGTGCAGGGAACGGGTCCTGGGCGCGTCAAACCCCTTGGCCTCTCGTCAGAGCTGTCCACGCTCCTGACGGACGAGGGGTTTGGACCTTGGCTTGAAGATGGATTGATTGTCAGCAGTCCCTTGGGTACGCCGGCAATTCGACGATACTACGAAACGGACGACGGTGAGTTTCCCGCTCGTCAGGTTGCCCAGGATGCGTTTGTTGCCGGTAGTGACATTCTTCATCTGGGCCACTTTGAAGATGATGAAGATTGGGAGACTGAACGGGTCAATATTGAATCCACAATCAGCTTTTTTCAGGAACGCTACGAAAGCAACTTCACCTTTGCTGATCAGGTAGACGCTGCGGTACGGCGAATCCTGCGGTCGAAACTGCGGCTCTACTCGGATATGGACGCCCTGGAAGCAGAGGCGATTGCACTGCTGACCCAAGGCGGGCTTGCCGAAACAGGGCCTATCACGACCGGGGTTGTCATTACTGGGTCCGCACTGTTGGCAACACCTGAGATTGCATCGACGGCACAGCCGACATCACCGTTCTCAACTCGGCCCTCTCCGTTGACCGAAGCGCAGGGTGCAAGCGTCAGCAGCCAAACAACGCCGGTGATTCCACTAGATCGCTTGCTTGTTTCCAATGAGCAACTGGCTATTTTGGATGGCGAAAGCGAACATCGTAGAGCGGCCAATGCGCTGGTGCGCCAAGTTGCGCGAGATTCGCTGACGGTGCTCTATCCAGACATCAGCGAACCAACGGAATCTTTGCCCCAGGCCCCGCAGGCCGGTGACAAAATTGTGATTTTCACTGAGAGCCGGCTGGAACAAGAGTGCAGCGATTGCACTGCCGAAGTGGCGATTGGCCCGGACGACATCGAAAATATCATCCTGCGCCTTCATGGCCCCGAGGCAACAGGTCAGATCAGTCCGGGGCAGTTGACGAGCCTCACATTTTCTGAGTTGGTCGAGGTGCTGGATTCAGGCGTGTCAACTGAAGAGGAGGACGAGGCTGACGACACGCTAACGACTCTTCTGCCGACGCCGACAGCGGAAGCGCCGGCCGCAGCAGAAACCGACAATACTGAATTTGACGTTGAAGGTGACGAAGCTGCAGCGCCCATCGACCGCTCACTGCAGATCGAGCAGGATATTGACGCAGCAGACTGGCTGATCTTCGCCATGCTGGACGTCGATCCAACCATCTATGCCAGCGACGCGGTCAAGCGATTCCTCAGGGAGCGCAGTGAAGAGATTGAAGGCAAGAAGATCGTAGTGTTGGCCTTGCAGGCCCCCTACTTTCTTGACGCCACCGAGATCAGCTCCCTCTCTGGTTATCTTGGGGCCTATAGCCAGTCGGCGTCGTTCCTGGAGAATGCCGTTGCCGCGATTTTCCGAAGCTACACGCCCTATGGCTCACCGCCGGTCAGTGTATCCGGCACCCGCTTTGCCGATTTACAAGAACGACTACAGCCGGATCCCCTTCAGGTGCTCGATCTAGGGGTAGTGGCTGAGGATGTGGAAATTCAGAGGGTTGACGAAGAGGCTACTCCTGATGTCCCGGCTGCCATTCCTGTCGGATCGACAATCCGTATTGAAGTTGGACCGGTACTCGATCGAAATGGGCAGACGGTTCCCGATGACACCCTGGTTGACTATCAGTTGATCTACGATGGGGAAGAACTGGCACTCCCTGTTCAGTCCACAAATACGCGCAACGGCATAGCCGTTCGTGATGTTGCTATCGAGCAAGAAGGAACGTTGCTAATCACCGCATCGGCAGGCGCGGCCACCAGTGGCGAGCCATATGAGTTGTTGGTAACAAATGTGGAGACAGTCGAGAGCGGTGACGTGGCAGATAGTGAACCCGAAACGTCCTCGGATTCAAGCACGGCGGGCCCTACTTCTGAGGCTCAAGATGCGACGACGAGTGGTTCAGATGGTTCTGTTTCAGCCGGGGACGGCCAGGCAGCCTCGAGTGCAGCCTTCTCGGATGGGCGCGTGAATCTAGCGACGCTCATCATTGCCCTGCTCATATTGGTGGTAACCATCAGCCTGCTTCTCATTGCCCAGAATCGGATCGTACCGCGCCCTATCCTCGTCCGAAACCTGCTTTGGACGGCCATTGCAGGACTTGCGGCCTATGTAGTGTATGGCGTAGGTTTGTTGCCGGGCGCCAACTGGCTGCATAGTTATTTCGACGTTATCGCGGCTGGGATTGTTGTCTTGGTGAGCATGGTCGCGACCATGCTGTGGCTACAGCTGCGCTCGAACTAAGGATACCGCCCTACGATAGGAATCGTTTAGAATTGCTGCGCCGGCGTCCCGGACGCTTTTTCTTTTTGAATACGCAGTATAGACTGTTAGTATATACTGGCGAAAGCTACATAGTAACGGACTACATATTGCCATCCGGCGTCAACCATGAAAACTGCCAAACTTTTTCGCAACGGACAGAGCCAGGCCGTTCGCCTGCCCAAAGAGTTTCGATTTGAAGGCAAACAGGTCTTTATTCAACGAGTCAGCAACGCTGTCGTGCTCTTGCCGGTCGATGCACCGTTCCAGATCCTTTTCGACAGTCTCTCGCTTTTCAGCGACGATTTTGCTGAGTTTCAGGGACGGCAATCCACCCCACTGAACCTACCATCTGATCATGTCAAATAGCATCGATCCAAAACCGCCGCGAGGCGACAGGGGGCAGCCCCCGATTCGGCTGTTGCTCGACACCTCATTCTGTCTTGCGCTGATCCGAGAGGCCCTGTCCGTCTCAACCGCCTTGTTCGATCGGTACGTCCCAGGTGAAGTGGCGATTTCATCGATCAGCGTGGCCGCGCTCCAGACGCGCGTAAAAAACAGTTCTGATCCGATACGCAACCAGCGCGCACTGGCGCAATTCTTGATGCCGCTTCTGGTCGTCGATTTTGACGCTGCTGACGCACAGCGCTTGGGTCAGATTACGGCCTGGTGGGAGGATTTCAGTCATGCCGACGCCACACACGCTCAGCTTCTGGCGGCACAGGCCATCTGCCGGAATGCTACGCTGGCAACGGCTCAGCCCGCCCTCTATGCGCCGGTTCCGGACTTGCGCATAGACGCCTCGCTTCTCGAACCGCCCCAGGCCGACCAGAAGCCTGTCGCTTCGGCAACTGCCAGCCCGATCATGATGTCAAGGAGTGACACCGCGTCGGGCACCATCATCGCGATCGGCAGCCACGACATGACGCTTGACCTGCTAGCGGACAGCCTGCACGCCGAGTATCCGGAGACGACACTGGTCTCCGCGCATGTGGGCAGTCTGAATGGTCTGCTGGCACTGCGACGGGGCGAAGCGCATTTTGCGGGTACGCACCTTTTGGATGAAGAGACCGGGCGCTACAACGTCGACTACATAGAGCGACTGCTTACTTCAAGCGGGATGGATATCGTTCTGCTCGGCTTCGTGAACCGTATCCAAGGGTTGATTGTGCCTGCCGGGAACCCGAAAGCGATCGTCGCTTTGGCCGATCTGCTACGTGATGATGTCACTTTCGTCAATCGACAGTCCGGCGCCGGTACCCGAGTGTTGCTGGATCATGCTCTGAAGAATCAGTTGTCCACAAGTGATCGGATCAGGGGCTACGACAACGAAGCGTCCTCGCATCTGGCTGTTGCCACGCTGGTTGCCAATGGTCAGGCCGATTGTGGTCTTGGCATTCAAGCCGCGGCCGAGGCATATGGACTCAATTTTGTGCCGCTCTTTGACGAGCGCTATGACCTGGCGATTCCCACGCGACACTACGAGGGTCCGCTGCTGAGGCCCTTGCTCAATCTGTTGCGCCGGCCGGCATCGGGTTTCTTGCAGCGTGTGGCTGCGCTGGGGGGCTATAGCACGGAGAATATGGGCAAAGTGGTGGCCGAGTTGCATGCCCGGCCCGATCCGCATCAACCTTATTCTCGAGCTGGAGGCAATCATTAGCGAGCTGTTGAACGGCATCAGGGAAGCGTTTCAACTGATCCTGGAAGCAGACCACGAGTTAACCGAGATCGTTCTGTTATCGCTACAGGTCTCTGGCATCGCGCTCGTACTGAGCACCATCATTGGCGTGCCGCTGGGCGCCTTTATGGGGCTGCGCCGCTTCAAGGGCAGACACACGGCCATTGCCTTGCTCTACACCGGCATGGGGTTTCCGCCGGTGGTTATTGGCCTCTTTGTCTACCTCATGCTCTCTCGCAATGGACCGCTGGGCGGCCTGAACTCACCTTTGGTCCCTGCACTCTTCACGCCAGGTGCGATGATTGCGGCCCAGACGATCATCGCCTTCCCGTTGGTGGCTGGGTTTACCATGGCAGCCGTTCTCGGTGTCGACAATGCGCTCTACCAGCAGGTACAGGCCTTGGGCGCGACCAGTTGGCAGACGACCGTCGCCATTCTTAGCGAGGCGCGGGTTGGCGTCATCGTGGCGATTGTGGCGGGCTTCGGTGGTATCATCTCTGAGGTCGGTGCAGTCATGCTGGTGGGTGGCAACATTGAGGGTAGCACGCGTGTGCTCACCACCGCCATCGTGCTGGAGACGCGTAAGGGCAATTTTGATCTCGCTATCGCTTTGGGCGTGATTCTGCTCTCGATCGCCTTCTTGACCAACTTGGTGATGCTGCGTATGCAGGGAACGACGATCGAAGATGGCTGATGCGAAACAGGACGGTGAAAAATCGGACAGTGCAAAGCTGGATGGTGAAAAGCCCGACGAGCCGCTCTATAGCCTGCGTGACGTGACTCAGGCATACGGCAAGCGCAGCGTTCTGCAGATTGACCAGTTGGACATTTTTCGAGGCGAAATTCTGGCATTGGTCGGACCATCGGGTGCAGGCAAGAGCACCTTGTTACGATTGCTCAACTTTCTGGAAACGCCGACCTCCGGCGCCATTCAGTTCGGCGGCGAGACCTTCTCTGCTGACCGATCGTTGTCTTTGGACCAGCGCAGACGGGTAACGACAGTCTTCCAGCGCCCGACGCTGTTGCGGCGCACTGTCTATAAAAACGTGGCCTATGGTCTGCAACTGCGCGGCCGGCGCAACGTTGACGAGAAGATCCAGTCTACGTTGGAGCGTGTCGGCCTGGAGGCCCTGGCTCAGCAGCCGGCGCGCACGCTCTCAGGCGGCGAAGCCCAGCGCGTGGCCCTGGCGCGGGCTATGATCCTGGAGCCGGATGCCTTGCTCCTCGATGAACCGACGGCCAATTTGGACCCGTACAACGTGAGCCTCATCGAGTCGATTGTGACCGAACTCAACACGACTAGTCAGACGACCCTGGTGCTGGTCACGCACAATGTCTTTCAGGCGCGACGTCTGGCCCATCGTGTGGCGTTTCTCCTGGATGGAAAGATCGTTGAGGTCAACGATGTGGAAGCATTTTTCGAGTTGCCGTCCGATGAGCGGACGCGTGCATTTGTGAATGGCGAGATGATCTATTGATCTGAGTCAACTATTTTCAACCCAAGCACCATGAAGGAAGAATACCCATGCGCAAAATCTATCCGATCATCGCCTTGGTGATCGTTCTTGCAACGGTTGCGGCTTGTCAACCGTTGCCGCCGGCTGCCGGAGAGAATGCTGAGGCCGGAGGCTTCGCCGGCCAGACCCTCACCCTGGCCACAACGACCAGCACCGATAACTCGGGTCTGCTGGCCGTCATCCTGCCCGCCTTCGAGGAGCAGACCGGGGCCACAATTGAGGTCATCGCCGTGGGCACGGGTCAGGCGCTCAAACTGGGTGAAGACGGCAATGCCGACGTCCTGCTGGTCCATGCCCGCGCCCGCGAGGACGCGTTCATGGACGCCGGCCACGGCGTGCGCCGCGATGAGGTCATGTACAACGATTTTGTCATCCTGGGCCCGGCCGACGATCCGGCCGGTGTGTTGGGCAGCGAGAGCGCGGCAGAGGCATTGCAGCGCATAGCCGATGCCGAGTCCGTCTTTGTCTCCCGCGGCGACGATTCGGGCACGCATACAAAGGAAAAAGCGTTGTGGGCCAGCGCAGAGATCGGGCCGGGCGGTGACTGGTATCAGGCTGCCGGGCAGGGCATGGGCGCTGTGTTGACCATGGCCGACGAGCAGCAGGCCTATACGCTAAGCGATCGAGCGACCTACTTGGCACGTACGCTTGAAGGCATCGACCTGGTCATCGTCGCAGAAGGAGACCCCGTGCTCTTCAATCCCTATGGCGTCATCGCTGTGGATCCGGGGAAAAATGCAGAGATAAACGCCGAGTTGGCTACAGCCTTCATTGACTGGCTGGTTTCGGTTCCGGCCCAGGAGTTGATAGGTGAGTTTGGTATCGAGGCGTTTGGTGCGCCGCTCTTTACGCCGGATTCTGAAGCGTGGAACAGTCAGTAAGTGAAAGAGCGAAGGGTGGATACGGTTTGGCGACCATGGTCGCCAAACCGTATCCACCCTTCGCTCTAGATTATACAGTTTCGACGCGTAGCGCTGTACCGCATTGTGCGCAGAACTTGTCACTGGTCTTGGCCTTGGCGCCGCACTCGTGGCAGAAAATGACGTCAGATTCTTCCGCAGGTAGTGGCGTTGCGGTTGCTGGCGCTGCACTTGTCGGCACCGGTGTTGCGCCGTTGACGGCGGTCATCGCGGTCGGTTTCGTCTTGCGACGCGAGGCGATCATGGCCTCCAATTCGGCATCGAGACCGGCCACTTCCGGTGAACGTTTCTCGATTTGACGAATCAGGCCGATGGCCTGCTGGCGCATACGCTGGTCGTAGGCCTCGTAATCTTCTTCGCTCAGCTTCCCCGTGTGATAGTCGAACTCAACCTCCTTGATCGAACGCATCACGGCATCCTTGCGTTGAATCAGATCGACCAATTCGTCATCTTCGTCCGCGCGCAGCGTTGTCGACGGCGTACGCAACGGCTCAGCCACATAGATGAAGGCCACAACCGCGACGATCAGGGCGAATATCAGTGAAATCAAGACCACAATTGTTTGTCCATTTCTAACGCATTGTCGGTGAAATATACATTGCCACAGATGGGGCCACTGCAAAAAGCCTTTTCTCGCCACAGATTTACACAGATGGAAAAAGGATAGGACACTGATAGTACTGCGATTACACTGGAAATCTGAGAACCATCTGTGAAAATCAGATTCCTATCTGTGCCCATCTGTGGGGAATTCCTGTTTTTTCTACGCACTGACGCCCACGCCTGACGGCGCAGTGACCGTCGATTCACTTCGCTTGGGCGCAGGCCACATCGCCAGCAGCGTGCCCAGTACGAGCACCACGCCGCCAATCCACATCCAAACGGTCAACGGATTGATAAAGATGCTGAAGGTGGCTGTGGATTGATCCCATCCGTTCAGTACGACGTAGATATCTTCAGACGCACGCATGCGTAGTCCGACCTCGCTGGTCGGCATATCGGGCGTCTTGTCGTAGATGTTTCGTTTTGGCATCACCGTGCCGATTACCTTGCCGCTGTCCGTTTCGATGACGGACAAATAGGCAGCGTATTCAGTCAGATTGGCCTGCCGGTCGGCATTGATTCCGTTGTAGATGAAGGTGTAGCCGGAGAGTTCTACCTGCTCGCCCTCACTCATCGTCACGTTGGTCGTGGAGAGGTAGAATTCATTGCCGATGATGGCCACGCCGATCATGACGATGGCCACATGCACAATGTAGCCGCCGTAGCGCTGGCCGTTGCGGCGAATCAGTTGAACGGCGGCGGTAAACGGGTTCTCGCCGGTGATGGAGCGACGAGCCATGGTTCCACGGACATATTCCTGAACAATTGTCGCCACCACAAAGGCACAGAGCGATAGCCCGATGATGGGGTAGATGCTCTGGCTGAAGAATGAGAAGACGACGGCGAACAGTAGGCCGGCCACCAGCGGCCAGGTGAATTGTTTGCGCAATGCAGAGACGCTGGTGCGTCGCCAGCCTAACAGTGGCCCGATGCCCATGAGTAGTAGTAGCAGCAAGAAGAGCGGGCCATTGACTTTGTTGAACCACGGGGCCGCGACGCTGATGCGCTGGCCGGTTATGATCTCGCTGAACATGGGGAAAAAGGTGCCCCAGAGCGTGGCAAAGGTGATGCCTGTGAAGAGCCAGTTGTTGGCCAGGAATGCGGCCTCGCGCGAGAGCACAGAGTCGACCTCGTTTTCGCTGCGTAGAAGCGGCAGTCGATCAAAGAGCAACCATAGGAACCCGAAGGAGATGATCACCAGATAGCCCAGGAAGACCGGGCCGATGTTGCTGCGGGCAAAGCTGTGGACGCTTTCCAAAATACCGCTGCGCGTGGTGAATGTGCCGAGAATTACCAGGAAGTAGGTGGAAAAGACGAGCACCATATTCCACACCTTGAGCATGCCGCGTCGATCCTGGATCACGATACTGTGCAGAAAGGCCGTAGCCGTTAGCCAGGGCAGAAAACTGGCATTTTCGACCGGGTCCCACGCCCAATAGCCGCCCCAGCCCAGTTCCATGTAGGCCCACTGACTGCCCATCAGGATCCCGGCGGAGAGAAACATCCAGGGAATGAGCGTCCAACGACGCACAGAGCGTACCCACTGGTTGCCCAGTTGCTTACTCATCAGTGCCGCCATGGCAAAGGCAAATGGCACGGCCAGTCCCACATAGCCCAGATAGAGCATGACCGGGTGGATGACCATCCAGTAGTTCTGAAGCAGCGGGTTGAGACCCTGTCCATCCGGCGGGGCAAAACCAAACTGTTCAAAGGGATTGGTGGCGAATACCTGCAAGACCAGGAAGAAAGCCGTAGTCGCCAACATCGTTCCATTGATGAAAGGCATCTGGACGGAGAGGCGACGGCGGTAAGAGACGGCCACGACCAAACTGTAGACGCTCAGAATCAGCGTCCAGAAGAGCAGACTTCCAGACTGACCACCCCAGAAGGCGGAGAATTTGTAGAAAAAGGGCAGCGCCCGTTCTGAGTGGTTCCAAACGTAGGAAAGCTGAAATTGGTCCGTCAACAGTCCGTACCAGAGGATGACCGATGCGGCCATAACCAACGCGGCCACGGCGTAGACAGCATGGAAGCTGGCGGCGGCGAAATTGGACTGGCGACGGTAGCCGCCCCAGATAGCCGACAACGACGCCAAAGAGCGCGACGACCAAAGCGATGACAAGAATCAGATAGCCGATGTTGAAAATCATGGAATATTCCTCTGTACGCTCACGATCACGATACGGTTGGAACAACGAATTAGATAGAACGCCGATGCAACGGATCCGGAACTGTTGACGTTTGAACGCATTGGTTGAAGCCGATTACCAAAGCGACAGCCTGCTACGGACGGATTTCATCCAGTCGCCGATTAAGGTCTGCCTGGCTCATGACCGGGCCGATGACGTGGCTTACGATCAGCCCATCCGGTCCGATAAAGAAGGTCTCAGGTACGCCCTTGATGCCGTAGGTACGTGCGGCTGCGCTCTGCTTGTCAGGCCCGTTTGGATAGGTGACATCGAATTCGGCCAAATATTCGAGCGCAGCATGTTCCTGATCCAGATAGTCGAGGCCAAGGAAGACAACCTCTCCGCCTGCCTCCTCCCTTCGCCAAGTTGACTCAAGCAGAGCCGCCTCTGCCCGGCAAGGCTCGCACCAACTGGCCCAGAAGTTAAGCACGACGCCCTTGCCTTCCAGATCTTCCAGACTGATGGTTTCGCCTTCAAAGGTAGTGAACTCAAATGTAGGGGCATCGCCGCTGGCGCGCTGCTCAGACACGGTCGTACGGAACAGGCCGACAGCTAGAAACCAGACGAAGATGACAAGCACGGCAATAAAGAAGAGCCGCCACAGCTTGGTTCGTCGCTGCAACTTGGCGGCCTCAAGCGCATCGGTTTTGTCGATTCCGCTCTCCACGGTATATTCAGAGGCAGCGCTGCCCGGTTGCGTTTCCGGCAAAGATTCAACTCTTTGTTCCTCAGTCATACTGTTTCAATTCGTCCTCAAGTTGTTGAGCGTATGGATCCTCTGTCGGTTTTTCGTCATTGACGTCAGGCTTGTCTGCACTGGATGGATCGGCGTTCTCCATCGGAACATCATTACGGAATATCTTGCGGCCGCGGGTGAACAGAAAGACGCCGCCTCCGATCAACACGACAAACGGCAAGATCCAGGCAAGCAGATTGAAGCCCTCGCGCGGCGGCTCGCCCAATACCTGTGGCCCGTACTGATCGATGAAGTATGCTTTGATTTCGGGCAATCCGTCACCTGACGCCAACTTGATCGCGATCTCATCCTTCATCTGGTCACAGGCCTTGAGTTCGCAACTGTCCAGCCGCACGCCGGAACAGAGCGGGCACCAGAGCTCGCGGGCAATTTCGTTGACCTGGTCGGCGGTGATCGATGAGGCATCGACGCCGGTCTCGGACACGGATGCAGCGTCGCTCTCCTGGGCGAGCAATGGTGAAGACCCAAAACCGAACGAGATGAGCAAAACAATGATCGTAGTCGGCAACCAGGCAAACTTCCGGCGATGATCATGCCGGATCCGTTCGTCTGATAGATGGTTGGTCCAGTTTTTTGCGTTCATCTTCCCTGCTGAATCCATTTCTGTACTTTTCAGCCGTTGCTGACTGCCGCCATGCGGCTCCACAATATTACTTGATTTCATCATTTTTTACACCATTGCGCCTGGAAGCGTCGACATCGCGCAGTGCTTGAATGACATGTCTGTCGGCGACGCCAAAGGGAAAGCCGTCCAGGCCGTCTAACTCCACCCAACGCCAATCTGCACAGTCGATGGCCTGGGGCGTGCGGTCGACATGCCGGGCGTGGTAGGCATGGAGAGTGATGCGGAAATGGGTGAACGCATGGTCGACCGAGGTCACATGCTCGCCCACCTCGATATCCATTGCCAGCTCTTCGTCGATCTCGCGACGCAGACAGGTAGGCAAGTCGTCGTCACCCGACTCAAGCTTGCCGCCGGGAAACTCCCAGAGGCCTCCCAGCATGCCGTCTTCTAGTCTCTTGGCAATCAGAAGCGGCGACTGATAGGGCAACGCCTGCCAAATGACGCCGGCCGCTACGTCGTAGTGCGGCGTCTTCTTGCGAGGTGATCTGACCGGTCGCTCCAAGTGCGTACCATTTTGCAGCGCCAGGCAATGGCTTGAGAGCGGACAGATCAGACATCGAGGACTCGTGGGCGTGCAGAGGGTCGCACCCAGTTCCATCATTGCTTCATTGCACGAGCCGGCCGTGCCTGTTTCGGTTGATTCAACCAGCCCACGGGCCAGCGACCAGTGCCGCTTTACCGTTGCCGAGTCGTTGATGGGTGTGTCCACATCGGCCAGCCGCGAGAGTACACGTTTGACGTTGCCATCGAGGATGGGCTCGGGCCGATTGAAGGCTAGGCTCAGTATTGCGCCGACGGTGTATTCGCCAATGCCCGGCAATGCCAGCAAGGCTTCCCGATCATCAGGCAAGACGCCGCCGTATTGATCAACGATGATGCCGGCCGCTTTGTGGAGGTTGCGAGCCCGGGCATAGTAGCCCAATCCCTCCCACTGTTTGAGAACGTCCTGTTGATCGGCTTCGGCCAGCGCTTCAATCGTCGGGTATTGTTCCATCCAGCGAACGAAATAGTCGACCACTGTCTCCAGGCGCGTCTGCTGCGCCATGATCTCGCTGATCCAGACTGCGTATGGAGGTCGCTCTCCTGCAGGCTGATCGCGCCAGGGCAGAAGACGCTGATGCTCATGGTGCCAAGCGACTAGAAGCCGGGCAAGCTCAGCATAGTCAAGAGTGTCAGTTGCGACAAGTGTCTGCTTGTTGAGTTCTGGATCTTGGAGCGATGAGGACATACATTCTCGATAAAAAAGAACCCCTGCCGCGCCGATTCAAAGGCGAAAACAGGGGAAACTAGTCAATTTAGATTCACGTAACGAAATGTCGGAATCCATCCGCTAGCAGTAGAGATCAGCAGTAGAAATATAGAGATATACTGACAAGGCGGTGGTTGGTCAAGTTTACACTAGACGCCTGGAATGCCCGGCATAAAACATTGTCCCAAAAACGTAATTGCGAAGAAGACGACGATGGCCAACCAGAACCACATCGGGAAACCGGCGATCTTACGCATCTGACGCTTCTTCTTCACGACCGGTGTCGGCATCTCCGTCTGACAACGCCAACAGACATCCTTGTCTTCTGGGTTCCACGTACCACAATTGGGGCAATCCACGTCATAATCTCCTTACAGTTAAAAGTTGCCCGAATCGTAGCATAGAAGGGGGCTGATCGCAAAAGGTCATACCTTTCCGCCCTCATGTTCATTCAGTATTTCCCTCAACTTTTCCGTACATATCTTGTTCGACAATCGCCCTCGCACTATGTTACCCTGAACGGGCTATGAACCCACCGGAATCATTGTCTTCACCTGCAACCCGAGCCCTGCTCCAACAGTGTATTCACTGTGGGCTTTGCCTGCCCGCCTGCCCGACCTACACCGTGCTCAACACGGAGATGGACAGTCCGCGCGGGCGCATCCAGTTGATGACGGCTGCCGCCGATGGCCGAATTGATGTAGACGGCGCGTTTCAACAACATATTGACCTTTGTTTGGGTTGCCGCGCTTGTGAAACGGCTTGCCCCTCCGGTGTGCAGTATGGATCGCTGCTAGAGATGGCGCGTGCCGGCATTGAAGAGCAACGATCAGTCAGCGGCCCGGAACGGCTCATGCGTAGGCTGGCACTCCAGGAGTTGATGCCGCACAAAGAGCGCTTGCGGTTTCTTGCCCGCGGACTGATGCTTTACCAGCGCCTGGGTCTGCCCAAATTGATTGAGTCCATGAACGTCCTTCCCCAAAGTTTACGTGAGATGGAGGCGCTTCTGCCCCAACTCAGCGGGGTCTTCCCCGACTACAGCCGTCCGGCGCCCGCCATTGGCCCGCGTCGCGGCAAGGTTGCGCTGCTCTATGGCTGTGTTCAGGATGCCTTCCTGGGCAATGTCAACGCAGCTACCATTCGTGTACTGCAGCGCAACGGCTATGAGGTGCACTTTCCCGAAATGCAGACCTGCTGCGGTGCGGCTGCGTTGCACATTGGTGAAGGCGATCTGGCCCGTGAGCTGGCCCGTCAAAACATCGATGCGGCCGAGCCGGATGCATACGACGCCATCATCAGCAATGCCGGTGGCTGCGGCGCCACACTCAAAGAGTATGGACACTTGCTGGCAGGCGATCCACAATATGCCACAAAAGCGCGCGCTTTTGTGGATAAACTACATGATATCAGTGAATTTCTGCTGGATCATCTGCACACCAAACCCACAGGCTCTATCGATACACGCGTTACCTACGCTGATTCATGTCATCTTCGCCATGCACAACGGGTCGTCAACCAACCCAGGGATCTGTTGCGTGAAATCCCGGGTCTCGAGTTGGTCGAACTCGGCGAACCGGACAAATGTTGCGGCAGCGCCGGCGTCTACAACATCATGCAGTCCGAGACTGCCAACCTGGTGCTCGATGCCAAGATGGCCGACATCCGCAACTCCGGCGCCCAGATCATCGTGACCACCAATCCCGGCTGCCATATGCAATATATCTATGGCGTGAAGCGGGCCGGACTGGATGCCGAGGTCGTGCATCTGGTTGAGCTGCTTGACTGGTCTTATCGGGTTGCAGCGTGAGTGTTCGCCACATGAAGTTTTCGCCACATAAGGACGCAGATAAACAGGTGTGGGCAGATCTTTTCCTCTGTGGACTCTGTGCATTCTCTGTGCCTCTGTGGTGAACCAGACCTTTTTGCAGTAGAGTCATCTGTGGCTAAAAATCCTTGCCAAACGTAGGAGATTGATGAGTGGCCGATTTGCAGGGCAGTAGACATACGCCACGCCCACTACCGACCGAGCTTTTTGATCGCAGCCAACTCGTCACCAACCCCGTGGAACTGATCACCTACGAGGTCGATGCCGGCTTTGATCGCGGCAAGCCTGACGGCGCCTTCTATCCTCACAGCAGCGGCGATGTCAGCAAGCTGGTTCGCTGGTCTCATGAGCAGGGGATGCCGTTGATCGCGCCGTGGCGCGGGCACCGGACTCTCCGGCGGCGTCATCCCCGAGCATGGCGGCATCGTGGTGGTCTTCTCACAGCTGGACCGTCTGTTGGAACTGGATGTGCGTGGCCGCAATGCTCACGTCCAAAGTGGCGCCGTCAATCTAGTCGTTGACCATATGGTGAAGGCGGCAGGGCTCTACTATCCGCCCGATCCGGCCAGCGGACGCTCTTCGGTCATTGGCGGCAACCTCGGCACCAACGCAGGCGGTCCCCATTGCTTCAAATACGGCGTTACCAGCAACTACATCATGGGCCTCACCATGGTGCTTGCCGATGGCGAGATCGTCACGCTGGGCGGCCAGGCCGTCGACTACCCGGAATACGATCTCTGCGCACTTGTTGTCGGCAGCGAAGGCACGCTCGGCATCGTCACCGAAGCCTGGCTGCGCTTGATCGCCAACCCTCCTGGCGTCAAGACCATGATGGTCTCGTTCGAGTCGGAGACCGCCGCCGGCCAGGCCGTCTCCGCCGTGATTGCTGCCGGCCTCATGCCGGCAACGCTGGAGTTGATGGACCAACGTAGCATGGGCATGATCGAAGAGTTTACCCATGCCGGTCTGCCGGTTGATGCAGGAGCGGCGTTGATTGTCGAAGTCGATGGCTATCCTGAGAGCCTGGATTCACAGATGGAAGAGGCGGCGGATCTGCTGCAGGCCAACGGCGGCTACGACATCCGCTTTGCCCAGACCGAAGAGGAACGGGCCAAGATCTGGTATGGACGCAAGAGCGCGGCCGGCGCTTTCTCCCGCCTGGCTCCCAACTATGTGCTGACCGATGTCACTGTGCCGCGCAGCCAACTGGGGGCGGTGCTGGCCGACATCACAGCAGTCTGTGACCGCTATGACGTGCGCACAGCCAACTTCTACCACGCTGGTGACGGCAATCTGCATCCATTGATTCTCTGCGACCTCAGTGATGCCGATCTGATGAAACGAGTGCACGCGGCGGGTAAGGAGATCATCCAGCTCTGCCTGGATCGGGACGGCAGCATCACCGGCGAACATGGCGTCGGCATGGAAAAACGTGACTACATGCCGCTCATGTACAGCGATGCCGAGTTGTCGGCCATGCTGGACATCCGCTCCATCTTCAATCCTGACAATGTCTTCAACCCGGGCAAAATCTTCCCTGACATCTCGCCGCAACCTGAGCGCCACGCTCCCGTGTTGCCTGATTCGGACACGTTCGCCCCGTCCAACGCAGAGGAAGCCGCCGCCGGGCTGGCCGCGCTCAGCGCCGCCGGCAAGCGCGTGCGAATCGGCGCCGGTGCGCTTGGCAAAGCCGGGACCCGGCTGTCGACGGAAAACCTGCGGGGTATTCTTACCTTCTCACCTGACGATCTCAATGTGACCGTCGGTGCAGGCACGTTGCTTTCTGATGTGCAAGCGTTCCTAGAAGAACACAACTTGCAGACGCCGTTGGCCTCACCCTGGCCCGAGACGACCGTCGGTGGCCTGGTGGCGACAAATTTTAACGCACCACTGCGCATGCGCTACGGCGGTCTGCGTGACATGGTGCTCTGCGCCACGGTTGCCATGGCCGGCGGCGAGGTGATTCGCGCCGGACGTCCGTTGGTCAAGAATGTGGCCGGCTACGATCTGGCCAAACTTTTCGTCGGTTCCCATGGCACGCTGGGGCTGCTGGTCGATGTGACGCTCAAACTTTTCCCGCTGCCCCGTGCCTGTCGCACGCTGGCGGTTCCGGTTTCGACAGTGGCCGAGGGGCTCCGATGGGCCGACCAGGCCATGACCCACGCCTTGACTGCCTCGGCCGTGTTGTTGGTCCAGGATGCCGTTGTTCCAGGACTGAGCGGTCCCGACTATACGCTGCTCTACACGAGCGAAGGCTTGCCCGAAGACGTTGAGGCTGAACTGGCGGCAGTCAGCAGTACGCTGCGCAGGCACGGAGCTCCACTGATCATCGAGACTGAGCTGAACGGCATTGATGCATGGTCCGAATTCCTCGGATCTACTCAAGGTGATCAGTTGCTCATCCGAGCAAGCGTACCGGCCAAGCATCTTGGTCGGTATCTGTCCGAACAATCCGGCAGGCTGTCTATCGAGGGCACTCAGCACCTCTGCATCGATTGCGCCAGTGGTCTTGTCTATGCCAAGGACCTCTGTGAGGACGAAGCAAGCGTTCAGTCGGCTGTGGCCTCCTTCCGGCAACCGGCCCTGGCCGCAGGTGGCTACGCGCTGGTCGTGGCCGCGCCCCGGTCAATCGGCGGGACACTCGATCACTGGGGGTACGAACCCTCGGCGCTGGCGCTCATGCGTCAACTGAAGGATCGCTGGGATCCGGCCCGCATTTTTAATCCAGGCGCTTTTCTTCCGGGGTTACTGTCTTCCGATGCGCTCTTCAAGGTCAATCCTGATACCACTCACAATACAGGAGCATAGCTCGTGACAGCGTTGCGGCGCTATGCAAGTTTCGCCATTGTCGGCATCGCTAGCCTTCTTCTGCTCGCCATCTTGGCGTCGCTCCTGTTGATCGGCGCTGGTTTCGATGCCGACGCCGGCTTTCCACAACAGTCGGTGTCGCCGAGTATCACCGGTATCATTTCTGCGCAGATAACCGTTTTGCGCACCTATCTGTTCCGCCATGCGTTGCGCAATACATTGATCGTGCTTGCCTTCACCTTGCCCATTGCCTTGGGGCTGGGCCTTGCCGGCGTGGCTTTGGTGCATCAGAGCAGGCGCACCAATAGGGCGATGGCCTGGCTGTTGCTTCTGCCCCTGGCCATGCCCATTGCCCTGGCAATGCCGGCCTGGCGACAGATCTTTGCACCGACGCTGGCGTTGGCCGGTGAAGACTTGTGGCCGTCGTTATTGGCCGTTTCGTTCATCCAGGCCTGGCGAATTCTGCCCTTTGCCACGCTCTTTCTCTTGTTGGGTTGGCCAATACGGTGGCGCAGTCCAGCCATCGGCCTGACGCTCTCTTTCGGCATCTACATCGTGCTATCAGATGTTGCTGTCGTTCTGCTTCTGACCGGTGGATCGCCCTTTAATGGTTCGCACTTGTTGGCAAGCTGGATCTACCATACCGCCCTCGCCGCCGGCATGCCCTCGCAGGCGGCCTCGATGTCGTTTGTACTCATCACGATGCTGGCCGTTTCTGTTTGGGGCATTGTCCATTTTGTAGGTAGAATGGCCGCCGTCACGGCAAAAGATGCTCATCGACCGGCCGGATCGTCCCGTGAATTGCAGGTTGAGCCGGTCAATCAGTCTTCATCTCAGATGATCAGCAGACTGTTGGCTATTGTAGCAATGATTGCGCTACTGCTGCCGCTTTCTGTGTTCTTGATAAAAAGTGCGCGCGTGGTGGAATGGCCGGGTTCGTTGATCCAGCTGTTAGGACAGACTGACTATGCCTTCTGGACTGCCAACACAATTCTCTTGGCGTGTTTGACCGCGCTGGCGACAGTGTTCGTGGCTATCCCGATCGGCAATCAGCTTGCGGCCTGGCAATCGACATGGGCCTCGCGCTTGTCCGGTCTCCTGGGCATGCTGGGCATGGTTGCACTGCCACTCTCATTTGTGCCGCTTGCGTCCTTGCAGGCAGAGCAGCATTTCGGCGATGGACGCTGGCTGCTGCTATTGATTTTCACGTCGGCGAGCATCTGTATCGGCGTCTGGTTAGTGACATTGGTCTTCCGTGCCAATACCCTGACTCGGCGAAGATCATTGGCTCGCCCGCTGATGATGCTTAGCTTCATACTTGTTACCCACGAAATGGCTGCTGCGCTGGCGCTCTCGAATGGTCGCTCGCAGGCGCAGGGGCTGGGCAGCGGCATAGCAAGCCGTCTAGCCTTTGACCCGGCGATCGCCCCAACTGCCTCGGGTCTTGCCGTTTTACTGCCGACGGTTCTGTTGATGCTCTTCTACTGGCGGCTCCTGCGCGGATCGATGACGGGGTTGATTGAGGTGGGCGGAGGCGGAGATTCGTCACAGATGGACACAGATGGAAATATGATGGGACACAGATAGCCCCTGAGTATTGTCTGGGGATCGTGGTTCACTGAGATTGTACGGAGTCGCTCTGGCCGTGTGTCGGAAATGTAAGGCAATCCAGAAAAACTGGCGCCTCTACCTTCGTGGAAGCTGACTGCCAGACAACTTGTTTGGTCGAGAGTGTCCAGGAAGATGGGTGGGAACCCTATTTTCTCGGATCTGCCTAGGAGTCGAGGATCCCGGAAATGATGCGAAAATCGAGACGCCTGCGTTTGATGCTCCTCACTGGGGCGCGCAGCTATCGAGCCGGCGCGTTTCATCATGCGGCGGAGCGGCTTGACATCGATGTCCTGCCGGTGGTCAACATGGCTTCAGCATTGGCTGAGCATTGGGACGACGCGCAAGGGATCGATTTCGACGAGCCGGGCGCGGCCGAATCGATTGCCGACCGGGCTCGACAACGCGCGGTCAGCGCAGTGCTAGCGGTTGACGACAGCGGCACATTGATTGCGGCCGAGGTCGCACAGCTGCTGGGCTTGCCCCATAACTCGCCGGAAAGCGCCTTTGCTGCCCGCGACAAACATCGCATGCGCACTCAGATGGCGGCCGCGGGCGTTCCTTGTCCGTGGTTCCGACGCTTCTCAACCGATGATGACGTTGAGGCCGTTGCCGGCCAGATTCCTTATCCCTGTGTGGTCAAGCCACTCAACTTGAACGGCAGCCGCGGTGTCATCCGTGCGGACAATGCCGATGAATTCTCTGCTGCGCACCATCGCCTGGCCCGACTGCTAGATGGTCAATTCCCGGAGAACACCACACATCCATATCTTGTGGAGTCGTACATTCCCGGCGTCGAGGTTGCGCTTGAAGGCTTGCTCGACAATGGACAACTGATTGTGCTGGCACTATTCGACAAGCCGGATCCGCTGGACGGCCCCTTTTTCGAGGAGACGATCTACGTGACGCCGTCGCGACTTCTCCAGACGGTGCAGGTAGCCATTGCCGATACCGTGGCGCGAGCGGCACGGTCCTTGGGCTTGCAGACCGGTCCGATCCATGCTGAGTTGCGCGTCAACGATCGAGGGCCGTGGATTCTGGAAGTGGCCGGTCGATCCATCGGCGGACTCTGTTCCCAGACGTTGCGTTTTGGCATCGATGGGTCACTGGAAGAGTTGATCGTGCGTCAAGTCTGTGGGCTGCCACTAGACGTGACAGCGCGCGAGGATCAGGCCAGCGGCGTGATGATGATCCCGATACCGGAGGCTGGCGTGCTTCGAGGCGTGGCTGGTGTTGATGTGGCTGAAGAAGTGCCGCGGATTACCGGCATAGAGATCACGGCCAAGCTCAACTACTCGATCTCGCCGCTACCGGAGGGGGACAGCTACCTTGGGTTCATCTTTGCAAAAGGGCGCAGGCCTGAAGAAGTTGAGGCGGCACTACGTGAGGCGCATGCCAAACTCCACTTCGATATCGCGCCCGAGTTCACGCTGTTCGGAAGCTGATAATTATTTTTGCGGCGCGGCGCCCTTGACGTTCTGTCCTTCGGGTGTCCACCCTTCCGGCATTTGCGCTGTCCTCGCCGAAGAAAAATTCCTCCATTTGTTCCTTCATGAAGTCCCGGGCCCGTGGATCGGCAAAGCTGAGCCCATAATGGTTGATGAGGATGACCGAGTGCTGCATCCAGGCATCCCACCCATCCTGCGACACGTTGTCATAGATGCGTTGGCCCAACTCACCGGGATAGGGCGGTTTTTCCATGCCCGGCAGCTCTCGTCCGAATTTCACACAATTGACCATACGTGCCATGGTTGTTCCACCTTTGCAGACTAGTATCCTTGCTGATAAGTGACTCTACTGCTAAAACAAAAATTAGCCACAGATAAGGATCTGATTTCCACAGCTGATTTACGGATGTCCAGAGTAATCCTAGTACTATCTGTGTCCCATCCTTTTTCATCTGTGCAAATCTGTGGCGAAAAAGGCTTTTGCAGCGAACTCATAGGTGACGAGCATATGTGTTGGAGCATCGCTGACATATTGCACAATACTCCTTCACGCCTTACGCAAAATGTTGCGCCCAATGATGCTCCGAGCGCCGGGGTCGTGGGTTGAACGCCATCTCGATGCAGAAATCGGCCATAGCCTTGACCACCCATTCAAAATAGTGTGGGGTGACGCTGTTGATGTCTATGTCCGGCACAGGATTCATGAAGTCGATGGCGTAAGGAATCCCGTCGCGGATGGCGAACTCAATGCTGTTCATGTCGTAGCCCAATGCGCGGTTGAGGGTACGGGCATATTCGACGACGCTAGCATGAATCTCGGGGGCAAGATAGTCCGGTTCGACCAGATGAAGTCGCTCCCTGGGGTCATACTTGATGGGCATGATCGTCTCCTGCCCGATGCAGATACAGCGCACGAACTGATCCCAGGCCACAAATTCCTGCAAGACCATGCAGCGAGTGCCTGTCTTGTCGTAGGCTTGGATCAACTCATTGATCGTATTTACCTTATAGACTTGATGCCAGCCCTCCCACGCATCCTTGAGAACGGCAGGCTGCCCGACGTAGTCGAAAAGCGCGTCCCAATCGAGCGGATAGGCCAGATTGCGCAAGCTTTCATCGACCACGCCTTTCGGATATTGCTTCATCGGAAGCACGACAGTTCGGGGGCCAGGCACCCCCAGTCGATCAGCCAGGCTGGCTGCGAAGTATTTGTCATCAGCCCCCCACCAAAATGGGTTGTTGATGACATAGGTTCCTTGCAGGGCTGCGTTCTTCAAGTAGGCACGATAGTAGGGGACTTCGTGGCTAATGCGATCGACGATCACAGCGTATTCAACAGGCTCGTTCATGTACGAGCCGCCGAGCGTCACATATTCTGCGAGCACACCGGCGTTGCGTCGGTTGACCTCATCCAGGAAGGCTGGAGGAAAGCTCCACTCGCGACCTACAAGCAACCCGATTTTCTTGACGTCGCGCATGATATTCTCCCAATGACGGGCAATCCTAGTGGCTCACAGATTTTCGTTTTGGAGAGCGAGTTGAGGATAAATCTAGATGCAAACCATACGAAAACAGTGCAACATGCCAATCCCTTTATTCGTCCAGATTGGCTGCGAGTGAGTCCCAGTCGACGCCCATGCCAAACCCCGCCTCGTTTGCGTCCGGGTTTCGGAACTCCAATACCATGTCAAATTTCTGTGAATCTCGGACTTCGGGATGCTCACTGATGCCCGAAGTGAGTTCGGCGACCACATGGTACGTTGCACCGGGCACAGGGTCACGCAGATGCAGCGTGGTTTCAACGCGTTGGTCAGTCTGTGCCATCATGTAAACGCTTGCGTTTTCGCTGCCGTCAGGATTGAAAACGCGGATTTCGACGTTGGGTTGTTCATCCTGAACCGCTGCAATCCAACACCGCGTCCAGATGCGCTTCATGTCAGGGTACGGGTAGAGGACAATTCGTTCAAACTGCAGTTCAACATCGTCTTCAAATAGAGAAATTTCCATGCGTTCGACCTTGAGATTTCGGTCTGTCGACCTCTTGCGGCCATTTCCAGACTGGAATCTTCAACCGTTGAAAATGTTAGAGGCATTGGCGGGAAGGCGTGGGAGTCGAACCCACCGCAGCCAGCTCTGCGCCACCTGCCACTGGTGTTGAAGACCAGGGCGCCCACCGGGACACATCCCCCCCCACGCACATTGTACAGAGAAGGCCAGTGCGAAGCAAGATTCTCTGAGCGTCTGATCCATGAAGACGGCCCTGTCAAACACTGTTCCCTGCCGATGTGCGTAACCACATGCCCGCGGCCAGCGTATATGTTGTCGGAAGATGGCGCCAAGGAGTTTCAGTTTATGGCTTTGGTTTCCGCTTTCGCTTGCAAAATCGTGCAAAAACAGAGTACAATCTCTCAACTGCAGGCGCTGTTTCATTGCCTTGCTTACAACGTCAGAATAACAGTGATCTGCGTGTATCTCGATACGACGCAGGCAGCCCTAGGATAAAACTATGCCTTCTTCTTCACACAGATTGATTACCGCAAAGGTGCCTGATCGCCTTTTGCTGATCGTACTTTCGGTGCTGTTGATCTTCATTGTCAGCGCCTGTGGATCTACGCCCCAGGGAGCGCTAGTTGGTTCAGATTCACGCGCTTCTGAGACAGCCGGTGAAGGAGCCGAATCGGAGACGTCGTTCGAGGGGATTGACCCATTGTCGGCGGACCAAGCGTTGCCGCCGATCATGCTTAGCATCCCCGATATACAGCTCGAGGCGACTGTCGAGCCTATGGGATGGAGCGTTGAAGAGATTGACGGCGAGCGCATGACCAAGTGGATTGTGCCTGAAAGTGCGATTGGCTGGCACGTCAACAGTGCGCGTGCGGGTGCAAGCGGCAACCTGATTCTTTCCGGCCATCAAGTTCGTGGTGATGCCCTCCTTGCACCACTCTCTTTGGGAGATGTTATCGTCGGGCAGGAAGTTCTGGTCGAAGATGAAGAGGGCGTTGTCTTTGTCTATCAGGTCATCGATATCTCCGAGCCGATTCCGGCATTAGGCGCATCCGAAGACGAGATGGATCAGGCAATGAACTATCTGAATCAGACCGATGAAGGCGTGTTGACGTTGATCACCGGGTGGCCCGACTTCACGACGACACACCGGATTTTTGCTCAGGCCGAACTACTTGGCGTTGAGTAAGCAAGGGTTTCTGCGAGATGGCGACGCTGTTGAGAGCCGCTTTGTGGATATGACCAACTAGCATAATGATAATGACGCAAACTGCCAACAACTTACGCTGTGCCATCATCGTCCCTGTCTATAACGGCGAGAGGACGATAGAAAGATGTCTCGACGCGCTTGCTGAACAGACGGTGGAGCCGACTGAATACGAGATCCTCGTTGTCGATGATGGTTCTCATGACAATACATGCAACGTTGTCAACGAATGGCGGGAGCATCACGAAACCATCCGGATTCGACTGTTGCATCAGGAAAATGCCGGCCCGGCCGCTGCTCGTAACTTCGGGGCCCGGGAGGCAAGTGCGCCGCTACTGCTTTTCACCGATGCAGACTGCGCGCCGCTGCCCGGTTGGATCTCTGCCTTGCTCCGTCCCTTTGAGGATGAGGCGGTTGTCGGCGCCAAGGGGACGTATGTCACGGAGCAAGAATCCTTTGCCCCACGTTTTGTGCAGGCAGAGTATGAAGATCGCTATGATCGCATGGCGGGCCAGGAGCAGATCGATTTCATCGATACCTATTCGGCCGCCTACCGTCGTGATATATTTCTGGAAAACGGAGGATTTGACCCGATATTTACGACCGCAAGCGTTGAAGATCAAGAATTGAGCTTCCGCCTTGCCGGCAAGGGCTATCGTCTGGTCTTCGAACCGGACGCCCAAGTGTCACATCTTCACGATAGCGACCTAAAAGAGTACATGCGTCGTAAGTACTACATCGGGTATTGGAAAGCGCTGCTGGCTCGTTGGCACCCGGAGCGAATGGTTCAAGATAGCCATACGCCGCAGGTGCTGAAGCTCCAAATTGTGTTGGTGGCGATGCTGTTGGCAACAGGCGTCTTGATGGCAGTTGGTCTTTTCTGGCCACCCTTGCGCTGGCTCTGGGTGCCGTTCGTCTTCATTGCATTCGCTTTTGTCATGACGACCTTGCCGTTTCTGAACAAATTAGCGCGCAACTCGTGGCCTTTGGCTTTCGTTGGCCTATTCTTATTGGGCGCACGCGCAATCGCATTAGGGCTCGGCTTCTTAGTGGGCACGGTTCACTTTGCCGGCACATTGCCAGGCGCACACCAACCTGTGATCCCTGGGTGGAAGCGAATCGTGAAGCGGTTGGTCGACGTTGTCGGCGCGCTTGTTGGGCTATTCATCTCGATTCCGCTCGTTGCCATTGCAGCTTTGGCCGTTAAGTTTGACACGCCTGGACCGGCAATATACCATCAGGTACGAATCGGTGAAGACGGACGCCCGTTTCGCATCATCAAGTTGCGCAGCATGGTTCAGGATGCAGACGCCCAGTTGGAATCATTGGTCGATCTGGATTCGTTGCCGGAACCGGTCTACAAAATAGCCGATGATCCACGAGTGACGCGTGTGGGACGAATCCTACGTCGAACAAGCTTGGATGAGGCGCCACAGCTCATTAATGTGCTACGCGGTGATATGAGCCTTGTCGGCCCCCGCCCAGAGGATGAGCGTATCGTTCGACTCTACACAGATGAACAGCGGCGCAGACTGGCTGTGAAGCCCGGCCTGACAGGCCCAATGCAGATCAACGGTCGTGGCAACCTCTGCCTGCACGAACGCTTGAAGCTCGAGATCAACTATATTGACAACTACAGTTTGCTGCATGACTTCGAGATCATGTTGCGAACGATCCCCGCGATTTTTCGCGGTAGCGGTGCATACTAGTGTTTCACCGATCTCGGTTTGGTGACCAGTTTTTTCTGTAGTGAAACCTAAATGCATCGGCACAGACACTGGCTCGTGAACCGGCAGAAAAAGTCTGCCGACGTACTAGTTCCCCCCATGGAGGAATATTGACTGATGAATCGACCGAAGACTGGATTGGTAAGGCGTCGATATTGGATCGGAATTCTGACGCTTGTTATGGCTGCGTTGCTCATGATTTCGTACGTGCCGACCTGGGCTGCACCATCCGCAGCCCCGCACAATCAGACGGTGCCTGACCCAACGCCGAGACCTGATCCGACCAGCGTTCCGACGGCAACGCCGCACAACGACGATGACGACGATGACGACGATGAGGATAGAGACGAAGGCAGTGACGATAGCGATAATGGGGATAGCAACGCTCCTGATGAATCGTTGCCGGATCCGGAAGGCACGCCTGAGCCAGAGGCGCTCGAAGAGGGCGACGTATTAGATGCCGGCAATCCTGGTGCATTTGCACTAGACAATCTACCCGGCGGGGAAGTTGTAGTTGTGCGACTGAACGTGCGTTCTGGCCCTGGCACCGACTTTGACATCGTCGGCACGATGAACAGTGGCGAACGTGTGCAGTTGATGGCGCGCAACGATGCGGGCTCCTGGTGGGCGATCTGCTGCGTAGGCGAGGCGGGCGTGCCCGGCTGGGCTAGCGCTCAGTTCATCAAGCCCGACGGCTCTCGGATTGAAGTAGGCAATGCGTTGCCGGTCATCCGGGATTTGGATGAGCTTGTAGCCATACTTGCCTCCGAAGCAGATGTGCAGGCCGATGAAGCTGCGACAACCGGTGCAACCGTAGCCCAGGGAGCGAGTGAACTGCAACTCGAGATTCAACAGTCACCGCCCTACGCCTCACAAGGGGATACAGTTGAACTCCGCTTCACGGTGACCAACACCGGCGAACAGGAAGTTGCCAATGTTCTATTGCGCAATCAGCTTCCTGGTGAGCTAACCTACGTCTCGGCCACCGCCGATGGTGATGGAACCGTCAGTGAGTCGAACCGAGAGAGCGGCTTGATCGTGCGCGTCAAGTGGCCGAAGCTAGAGGTGGGAGAGTCCGGCAGTGCGATTGTTTCTGTGACCATCGCCAGTGATCTCCCCGCCGGCGCGGTGGTTGACGACTTGGCCGCGGTCAATGCGGACAACGCGCCCAGCGTCACAAGCGCCGTGTCAATCGGTATGGCGCCAATAGCCCTGCCCGACTTCTAGACCGGTATCAAGAAATCAGCTCACGTGACATCGGACTCGCCCCGCCCAACTTCAGATGCTAGAACTGCGACCCCGTGGATCGACATGATAAGTTTTCTTGTCGCCACGGGGTCCGCTTTTGTGATCTATGCCTATTCACTGGCACAGGGATTGACATGGGCGCATCAAGGCGCGGACGGCGGGGAACTGATCGCTGCGGCAGTCACCAACGGCATTCCTCATCCGCCCGGCTATCCGCTGTACACATGGTTGCTACGTGGCTGGCTGGGCTTGGTGGGTGTTGTTGCGCCTGCCACTGAACTTGCCTGGCGAGGGAATCTACTCAGCGCCTTGCTTGCGTCGCTAAGCGTGGGCGTCACCGTCATTGTCGCAGGGCGCCTTTTCCGTAATCGATCCTCGGCATGGATCTGGACCGTAGTCGCCGGCCTGGCCTGGGCCATCAGCCTCCTTCCTTGGAGCCAGGCGGTGATTACCGAGGTCTATGCCTTGCACATGTTGGCAATGACCTTGCTGGCGTGGGCGGTTCTGGTTCATCCGAGTAGACCCATCCTTTTGATCCCTGTTGTTGCTCTGGGTATGGCAAACCATCTGACGTTCGTCTTGCTGCTCCCTGCTGCACTCTACTATGAATGGGCCGTGCGAACCGGGACGAAATCGTTTCGCCGGGCGCTTCTTTTCATGGCATCGGGCCTGCTCTTGGGCATGTCTTTCTATTTGCGGATTCCCCTGTTGGCCGCGGGCGATGGAGAACCGCCGCCGATCAATTGGGGCTATGCAGACAATTGGCAGGGCTTTCTATGGCTGGTCAGCGGCAGTGCCTATCGAGGCTATCTCTTTGACGGTTCGTTGCAGAGCATTGTCAGCCGTCTCGCCGTGTGGGCCAACACGCTGGCAACCCAGTTGACGCCCATCGGCCTTGGTCTTGCCCTCTGGGGTTTGGCCTACTGGGACGAAGCTTGGCCCAAGGGACGCACCTTTGCGCTGCTGTGGATTTTGCCGATCAGCGTCTACTCGTTGGCATACTACACACGTGACAATGAAATCTATCTTTTGCCCGTTGTCTGGCTTCTCGCCCTCCTCTTCGCCACAGGAGTCTATGCCCTTGCCGAGTGGCTCGAGATCAAGGTTGCTGCGTCGTGGGTCGCCTATCTGGTTGGCGGCGTAGCGATTAGCGGGCTAATCACCTTAGCGATTGTGCGTGCACCTGCGATCATGATTCATACCTCAGATGAAGCCGAGATTTTCTTGGCTGGTGCTATGGGGGCAATCGAGCCTGGCAGTATCGTGATTACCCAGGAGGATGCGCCTACATTTTCACTCTGGTACGGGAACTGGGGCAGTGGAGAATTGCAGAAAAGCGCATCGGATGTGATATTGGTAAACTATGCTCTTTATCAATTTGAGTGGTATCGTCGCCTGCTTGGTGAACTGTATCCTCATGTTCCTGCTGTTGATCAGTCGGTTGAGGCCATGTTGGCTGCAAATGTGGACGAACGGCCCGTCTTTTTTAGCGAGAAATTGCCCATCGTTCCGGATGATCAGTTGATTCCGGCTGGCCCACTTTGGCGTTACCGACAATATTGAGTTTTCGATCATGACTACTGCATCTGACAACGAACTACGGATTGACGACAAAGCCGCCCACCGACAGCTCGCTGGTCGCATCCTATCTATTCTATTAATTGCTCTCCTACTTCTGGTCGGCGCTTTTCTGGTTCGGATTTCGTTTCAAGGCTGGACGATGCTGCAAAGCGGACTGAGGGTGGCGGACATTGTGCGATCCGAGCGTTCGGATGCTCAACTGTCCTTGCTCAGCGATGAGTTTCAGCATATCGCTGTCACGATGGAGGCTGTGGAACAACAGATGAGGCCAATCGCACCGCTGCTGAATGGGCTGGAAGGACTTACATCTGTCGGCAGTACCATAGCAGCTGTGCCGGAACTATTGTCGGCCGGAAGTGCGATGGCGAGGATCGGGAGTGATGCACTCGTTGCGCTCTTGCCGATGTTGCGAATGTCCGCCGATGATCTGAGTCTAGCGCAGCTTGTTGAGGCCGTGACGGCTGGTGGAGAGGATCTGGCACAGCTAGCGCCGGATGCCGGCACTGCTAGCCTCGTTCTTAACTCGGTCGACAGCGCCGGTCTTCACCCTGCCGTCTTTGAACGGTTTAGCGATGTACAGGCCCTGAGTCGTCTGTTGCCTGTTGGTCTCGGCCTGGCTCCCCAGGCTTCATCGCTTTTGGGCTTCGACCACCCCAAAACATACCTGGTTCTGGTGCACAACAACCATGAATTGCGCGCGACGGGAGGGTTCATTTCTGCTGTTGGACGTCTCACAATCGAGAATGGAAAAATTGCTGAAATGGACTTCGTCGACAGCTATCAGATCTATCGGCGAGACAGCGAGTATCCACCTGCTCCCCAGCCCATGCAAGAGTACATGAGTATTCCCGTCATGCTCTTTCGGGACACCAACTGGTCGCCTGACTTTCCAACCTCGGCAAAGCTAGCGCGATCGTTCTATCTCAAGGAGACGGGTATCGATGTCGACGGTGTCATCAGCATCGATATGCATGCGGTTGAGAAACTAGTGCAGGCATTGGGTCCACTGCAAATTGCAGGCGCAGATCAGGAGATCACCGGCAGCAACATCGTCGACTTCATCAAAGAAGTATGGGCGCAACCGCTGGACGCCGAAGGGGACGATCAAACGGATGCCGAAACAAAGGGCGAATGGTGGTCACAGCGCAAGGAATTCATGCCGGCGCTGGCCGGCGCTGCGCTACAGAGACTCGAATCGGGTAATTTTAGCTATCCTGCATTGGCGGAAGCGACCCTGGCCAGTCTTGACGAACGGTCGATACAAGTCTGGCTCTCCAACCCCGAGGCAGCGCCCCCATTTGCTGAGCTGGGCTGGGATGGCGGTCTGTATTCGCCGGTCGACACCGATTTTCTGGCCTTGGTCGACACAAATATGGGCTACAACAAGGTCAACTCAGTCATCCAGCCGACGGTCCGCCATGAAGTCATATGGCCAACAGATGATGATGGACCAGCCGTTGCCACGACGACCATCGACTATCATCATCCAGTCGAGAGCCCTGACCACATCTGCAATCAGGAGCCTCGTTATGGTGAGAGTTATGATGACATGGTTGAGCGCTGCTACTTCGATTTTGTGCGCCTCTATGTCCCCGCTCGAAGTCAATTGCTCGACACGCAAGGCTTTCAGCTTGACTTGGTGACGACTCGCCGCGGTGAGAATGGAACGCAGGTCTTCGCAGGCTGGTTCGTGCTGCCTCCGGGAGAGAAGCAGACAGTCTCTTTCACCTACGAACTGCCACCGACCATCACAAAAGATGGATACCAATTGGTCGTTCAGCGCCAGTCAGGCACAGAAGCGTTGCCGTTAGAGCTAAGCGTAGATGGAAACATGACCGAAACGCTCGTTGAAAGCGGCAGATTTGAATGGGCGCCGGACTAGTGTAGGTGAGCCTGAAATCGCCGATGCAATCTTTAGATCGAAAAGACACTTTGTCACTTCGAACAGCGTGAGGAATGACAAACTGTTGCTTCTATGAAACCTACTCTCAAACTGCAGTTTTCAACCTGATGTGAGTTTGGCAAACGGCAGGTCTGCAGATCTTTGCGGAGATCAAGCAACACTAAAGGGTTTGTCTTGCAAGGATCGCTTTGATCAAAAGTGGCAAGACCTCCCCACTTGGCCCTTCAAGGAATCGATCTGCAAACGCTGTGATGGGGCCGGCGACCGGGTTGACGTCGATGACGAATGCGCCTGACTCTTTTGCCCGGCGGGGCAACAGGGCCGCAGGATAGACCACGCCGCTCGTTCCCACAACCAACATGACGTCACAGGCTATAGCCGCATGCTCAGCCCGTTCAATGGGTTGCTGGGGTAGCGTTTCGCCAAACCAGACCACATCCGGACGCACAAGATTGCCACAGCGTTCACAGAAGGGCGGCTCTTCAGCGGCTCGGTCTGCCAACGTCAGCGCATGCTCCGCTCGACAACGATTACAGCGAAAGCGGGCAATATTGCCATGCAGATGCACGACATCGCGACTCCCGGCACGCTCATGCAGATCGTCAACGTTCTGGGTCACAAGCAAGAAATCAGGGACCAGAATTTCAAGGGCTGCCAACGCCTCATGCCCCGCGTTGGGTAGCGCAAACTCAACCCCGTCAAGACGTGACATATACCACTGCCAGACCAGGCCGGGCTCGGTCGCAAAGCCTGCCTGTGATGCCAACTGCTCAGGATCGAAACGGCTCCAGAGGCCGGTCAGCGCATCACGAAAGGTCGGCACGCCTGAATCAGCACTCACACCGGCGCCGGTCAGACAGACAACGCGCGCCGCTCCGAGTATGATCCCGGCGATCTCGGCGAGATGATCGCTGTTGCTGTGCAGCCCGTCAGGATGGAAATCGTGAGGGTTCTGTTTCATTGTATTCCTCGCGGCAATCTGTGATTTCTTCGCGACTGGACAAGCGTGTTTTCTTCTTCAAAAACGTAGATGTGCACCTAATTGAGCCGGAGACTTTCACTAGGGTATACTACCATTTGAGTGAAATAGAATCATTTTTAGTAAAGGACTTAATCGTATGGGCAACAGTGAAACGCGCCCCGTCATCTTGATGATTCTGGATGGATGGGGCATTCGAGAGATGGAACACGGCAATGCGGTGTTTCAGGGGGAGACCCCCAATTACGCTGCCTGGCTGCGCAACTATGAGCGCAGCATCCTGGATGCATCTGGCGAAGCCGTCGGCTTGCCGCCCGAATCAGATGGGTAACTCTGAGGTCGGACACCTCAACCTGGGCGCCGGGCGCGTTGTCTATCAGGACATCATGCGCATCAATCTCGCGATCGAAGACGGCTCCTTCTTCAAGATGGAGCCGCTGGTTGAGACGTTTGACAAAGTGAAGGAAGAGGGCAACGCGCTTCATATCATCGGCCTGCTGGGACCGGGCGGTGTACACAGCCACACCGATCATCTCTACGCCCTGCTAAAAGCTGCGTCAGAGAATGGTGTGAAGCCGGTAGTCCATGTGATCACTGATGGCCGAGACACGCCGCCCAACAGCGCTCTCGACAATGTGAAAGATCTGGAACGCGTCGCTGCAGGAGTATCCGGCTACGATTGCCACCGTTTCCGGGCGCTACTACGCGATGGACCGGGACAAGCGTTGGGAACGCACCAAGCTGGCCTATGATGCCATCATTGAACACAAGGGCATCGAGGCCGCGTCGCCCTCTCAGGCCGTAGCCGATTCTTATGCTGAGGATGTCGCTGACGAGTTCATCATGCCGCGTATCCTGAATCCCGGACACGGATCAGCGGCTCACCATCGAACCTGGCGACTCTGTGATCTACTTTAATTACCGCGCCGATCGTATGCAACAGATCGTCGCTGCCATGACGATGGACGATTTCGACGGCTTTGAACGCCCAGAGTTGGCCGGGACACTGAACGCCCTGACCTTTACACCTTACAACCCGGCCTTTCCCGTCTCGGTGCTCTTTGATAAGGACTCGATTGACACGCCGCTGGCAGAAGCCATCAGCCAGGCCGGCCTGCGTCAGTTCCATACGGCGGAGACGGAAAAATATCCCCATGTGACCTACTTCTTCAATGGGGGCCGCGAGCAGCCCTTTGAGGGCGAGGATCGCAGCATGGCCCAGTCGCCCAAGGTGGCAACCTACGACTTGCAGCCGGAGATGAGCGCCTACGAATTGACCGAGACTTTGCTGGAGCGAATTGCGTCTCGCCAAGATGACTTCCTGTTGGTCAACTACGCCAATCCCGACATGGTCGGCCACACTGGTTCGCTTTCCGCAGCCACCAAGGCTGTAGAGACCGTTGACGAATGCGCCGGACGCGTCGTCAAAGCCATCAACGAACTGGGCGGTGTTGCACTGGTGACGGCAGATCACGGCAACGCTGAGCGTATGTTCGATGAGATTACTGGTGAAGCGCACACCTATCACACAACCAGCCCCGTCTCGTTTATCGTCATCGGCAAGGACTACTACCAGATGCGCCCGCGCGGCATTCTTGCCGACGTCGCGCCCACAGTCCTCGATCTGTTAGGCGTGCCAAAGCCGAGTCAGATGACCGGTGAGAGCCTCATTGAGGCGAAACGTAGCAATTGAGCGCCTCCTGACTGGAATCAGGCGCGAGGTCTCTTCGCATTATAGATAGGTGACAAACAAGAAAACAGCCGGGTCAGCATAAGCTGAACCCGGCTGTTCATTTTCCTACTTTGCTTTCACCGTCTGCAATCACCTGAGGGGCAATTACATCTGGTACATCTCCGCACAATCAGAACGCTGTTCAGAAGGGGCGGAGACTCAAACTAGTCAGCAAGCGAGATCTCTGTCTTCGGATCGAAGATGTGAGCGTTGTCCATGTTGACGGCCAACTCAATGTTGTCGCCCGTCGTGACCTGCACACGAGGATCAACACGTGCGATGAACTGCTTGTCATCCTTGGTGTTCAGGTAGAGGAAGATTTCGTTGCCCATCAACTCGGTCACATCGACGTCTGCACTCATGTCAGATTCCAGGATTCCAGGCGGGGTATACTCCTTGGAGTGGATGTCTTCAGGGCGAATACCGAAGATGACTTCCTTGCCCTTGTGCTCGCGCCAGGCGCTGGCCTTGGGCTCCGGAACCTCGATGCGGAAGCCACCGGCGTTGATTTCGAGTTTGCCGTCGCTCTCGACCAAGGTTGCATCGAAGAAGTTCATGCTCGGGCTACCGATGAAGCCGCCGACAAAGACGTTGGTCGGATGGTCATAGAGTCTCTGCGGCGAGTCGATCTGCTGCAAGAGGCCATCTTTCATAACGGCAATGCGTGAAGCCATGGTCATGGCCTCGACCTGGTCATGGGTCACGTAGATGAACGTGGTGGCCAGACGTTGGTGCAAGCGGGTGAGCTGAGCACGGGTCTGGACACGAAGCTTGGCATCCAGGTTGGAGAGCGGCTCATCAAAGAGGAAGACGGCGGGTTCACGCACAATGGCACGACCCACGGCCACACGTTGGCGCTGTCCACCAGAAAGCTGCTTCGGCTTTCGATCCAGAAGATGGCCGATATCAAGAATATTAGCCGCTTCCGTCACACGTCGTTCGATGTCAGCTTTGGGCGTCTTGCGCAGTTTCAGGCCGAAGGCCATGTTGTCGTAGACGCTCATGTGCGGGTAGAGAGCATAGCTCTGGAACACCATGGCGATATCGCGATCTTTGGGCGGCACGTCGTTCACCACACGATCACCAATCATGATGTTGCCTTCGCTGATCTCTTCAAGGCCGGCAAGAAGGCGGAGGCTCGTCGTCTTGCCACACCCAGATGGGCCGACAAAGACCAGGAATTCCTTGTCCTCGACCTCGATGTTCAGGTCGTTGACGGCTACTACATCACCAAAGCGCTTATAAACATGTTCAAATGTTACGCTAGCCATTTAGTTTTGCTCCTTTGGGTCAGAGAAATACAAGGGTTTTTTGCTTTCCATAATGGAGAGGCAATTCGCCTCTGAAGTATAGCACAGGATAAATTGCGTTGGCAACCTGGGAAAATTTATGCAATCATCTATGAATGGAAGCGCAGTTTACGCCATTCTGCCTCTAAATCCACACCCTCGGCGAACTCCCTGCGGACTTGCGCCATTAGCGCCGGCTGTGTCAGCAGGTCGACTGCCGTCAAGGCCATGGCCTTGGCAGAACGCATCAATGCTTCATGGCCGCGTTGGCTGGCTGCGGCCACAGCAAACTCAGGTGTGTGACCGCCGGTGCCCGGATCGGCGATGACGACATAGGGATGGATAGAGGGCACGATCTGGCTTACATTGCCCATGTCACTGGACCCCATTCGCTCGCCGGGCAGTGGCTCCTGCACATCCTCGCCCAAGGGCATGATGTTCTCGGCAAAGAGGCGTGCCATGGTCGGGTTGGCGATGCGGCTGGCATAGTGGGTGAGGTGCTTGTATTCCATGGTTGCGCCTGCGCCCATGGCCCCGGCTTCAGCACAACGAATGATCTTTTGCAGCACTTCAAACGAAGTTTCCGACGAGGCTGCGCGCACACTGAATGAAGCCGCCGCATACCTGGGCACGATGTTGGGGGCGTCGCCGCCATGGGTGATGATGCCGTGAATGCGAACGTCCGGCGACAGATGCTGGCGCAGGGCATTGATATTGTTGAAGGTCTGAATGCAGGCGTCGAGAGCATTGATGCCCATGTCTGGCGTGGCAGCCGCATGCGCGCTCCTGCCGAAGAATTCGAAGTCCACCTTATTGGATGCCAAAGTGCCACGAGTTGTCATTGCTTTCGTACCGGGGTGGATCATCATGGCGGCGTCAACGCTGTCAAAGACGCCGCGCTCAACCATGATCACTTTGCCGCCGCCCTTCTCTTCGGCCGGTGTGCCGATGAGCATGACAGTGCCGGGCAGCTGCTCTCGAATCGATTGCACGGCCAAAGCTGCGCCGGTCGCCGCCGTGCCGATGATGTTGTGGCCGCAAGCATGGCCAAGGCCGGGCAGCGCATCATATTCAGCGATGAATGCAACGGTTGGTCCCGGCCTATCGCTCGGGCTGATGCCGGTGAAGGCGGTCTCTAGTCCGGCCACGCCCCTTTCAACGTCATAGCCTGCCGACTCCGCTGCCCCGGCCAACAGGGCCATCGACTCGTACTCTTCAAATGCAAACTCGGGATTGGCATGCAGCGTCATGCTCATGTCGATCAACTCATCACGATGCTCATCGACGTAACTCGCCACCTGCGCCTTCAGTTCGGCCACGTTTGGTGTACTCACCGTATGCTCCTGAGATCCTTGTTCTGACAATGTTGGAAATGTCGATCCACGAAGTAATACGATTTCACATAAGGCCAATGCAGGAAAATACTCATCCACGAAGGGTCACAAATTTCCACAAATATCAGCCTTCTTCGTGTCCTTTTGTGTGTCTTCGTGGATCATTTGTGCGTGGAATCAGCTTATGAGAATCGTGTCTATTGAATCTTGCGCGGATCCAACGCATCGCGAAGTCCGTCACCGATGTAGTTGATGGAGATCACGGTCAAGAAGATCATAAGGCCAGGGAAAAAGGCCATCCACCAGTTGCCCTTGCGCATCTCATCCTGGGCAGCGTTGAGCATGTTGCCCCAGGTCGGCGTTGGCGGCTGCACGCCAAAGCCGAGAAAGCTGAGACCGGACTCGGAGATGATGGAACCGGCCACAAGCAGCGTCGCCGCTACGATGATGGGCGTTGATGCGTTGGGCAACACATGCCGAAAGACGATGCGCAGATTGCTTATGCCAAGCGTGCGCGCCGCATCAACGTACTCGGTCTCTTTCAGGCCAAGGAACTGGCCGCGCACCAGCCGTGCAACCCCCGTCCAGGAAAGGATGCCCAGAATCAAAACGATTCCGCCCACGCCGCCATAGGCTGTGAAGATGGGCACCTGCAGACTGCGCATTAGCAGCGCCATAATGATAAGCATGAAGATACGCGGCAGTGAAATGAAGAGATCTGTGATGCGCATCAATAGATTGTCGACAACGCCCCCATAATAGCCGGAAATCGAACCGAGGAGCGTACCGATGGTTATCCCGAGGGCCGTTGCCAGCAAGCCGATGCTCAATGAGATTCGCCCCCCGTAGAGGATGCGCGTCAGCATGTCACGGCCGAGTGTGTCCGTCCCCATCGGATGCTCGATGCTGGGGGGCATGCGGCGTTCGCGCATGCTGCTCTTCTCCGGATCGTAGGGGCTTAACCAGGAGACTGAGATTACGCCAAATATCATGATAGAGAGCACGATCACGCCGACCATCGCCATCTGATGGCGGCGGAAGTTGCGCCATATCATGCTGCGCATGGAGCGTTCTTGATGGCTCTTGCCGGCGATTTCAATCGGTGATGTTGCTGCCGTCATGACCACTCCTGCCAATTTCGTTTAATCAAAATCCATCTAATCATAGGTGACACGAGGATCGAGATAGGCATAAAGGATATCTGCAAATAAGTTGAAGAGAATAATGAGTACTGCATTGATCATGATAATACCCATGAGCATGGGATAGTCGACGCGCTGGGCCGAGCGATAGAAGAGACGTCCCATGCCGGGCCAGGAAAAAATCGTTTCCGTGAAGAGTGCGCCGCCAAATAGTAGGGGCAACTCGAGTGCAATCACAGTAATGACCGGCGTGATGGCATTCTTGATGGCGTGATACCAGATCACGCGTCGTTCGGCCAATCCCTTGGCGCGGGCTGTACGGATGTAGTCCAGGTGGATGACTTCCAGCATCTGACCGCGCATGTAGCGGGTGTACGTGCCTGCCCCGTAGAGGGCCAACATGGTCACCGGCAAAATCATGTGCTGGATCTGCTGCCACGTTGTCGGGTCGTCAACACCGTAAGGGGCCATGCCCCCGCCGGGCATCAACGGTGCGCAATCGGCGCAATTCGTAAAATTCGAGAACGAAAAACCTGTGCTCGGGCTGACAGGGTTGTTGAGCCAGACGTTGAATATGATGATTAGAATCAGACCGAACCAGAAGATCGGAATCGCCTGACCCACAAAGGCCGTGAAAGTGGCCACGTGATCGAAGAGGGAATATTGCTTGAGCGCCGAGAGTATACCGATGGGGATCGCGATCAACAGCGTCACGAAGATGGAGACTGACATCAGCTTCAGCGTATTGGGCAGCCGCTGGCCGATCTCGACGAGTACGGGCCGCCGCGTCGCATTGCTGTAGCCCCAGTCGCCCACGACGATACGGCTTGCCCAGGCCAGATAGCGCTCATGAACGGGTTTGTCCAAGCCAAGTTGGGCTTCGAGACGCGCAATATCTTCCGCGGTGAGGTTGGGGTTTTCCTCAAAAGCCGATGTGGGGCCGCCCGGCGCCAGCGAGATCAACCCGAAGACGACCATGCTAATGACAATCAGAAGGGGAATCGCCTGTAGTAGACGGCGAATGATATAGCCGGAAATGAAACACCTCCAGTTGGTTGGGAGGGCAAAACGAAGGGATGATGCCGGAGCATCACCCCTTCGTACAAATCAACTACTCAACATCCCAATCAGCTGTATTCCAGGTAATGCTGTTCTGGAAGACGTTGACCTCGAAGTTCTTGACGTTCTCTCGAGCGAGATGGATCTCGCCACGATCGTAGAGATAGATATGGGGCAGTTCAGCATCGATCAGCTCACAGGCTGTCTGGTAGCTGGCCTTGCGAGCTGCCTGATCCGGCGTGGCGCCGGCGGCTTCGATGGCTGCGCTGGCATCTTCATTGACCCAACGGCTGTAGTTGAAGCCATTGCCGCCGTTGGCCTCGGTCGGCAGCTTGTCCATGTGGAAATAACCGTCCATCTGGGACTGTGGGTCGATGCCGTCGCTGGTCGTATACATTAGAATATCGAAGTCGCCATGCTTGCGGAAGGCACCTGCGGACCAGCTGCCGAAGAGTTCGGAACTGGGCACATTCTCGATTTTGAACTCAACACCGATCTCGTTCATCATTTCGAGGATCAACTGCTGAGATTCCTCACGCAATTGGTTGCCCGAGGTAGTCTGGTATTTGAGGCTCAACGGGGCGCCGTCTTCGGCATACATACAGCCGTTGCACTCACGGATGCCGTCGCCGTCCTCATCGGTGAAGCCGGCCTCGTCGAGCATTGCCATGGCTGCTTCCGGATTATATTCAGAAGGGGCAATGTCGCACTGGGACCAACCCAGGCTCAGTTCGCTGACACCAACCTTGGTTTGGCCAAATAGCAGCTCATCAACCAGGAATTGCTTGTCGATGCCAGCCTGGATGGCCTGGCGAACGCGCACGTCACCCAACAGCGGATGCGGGTTACCCAACGGATCATCGGTTGCGTCCAGCGCCGGATCGGCCAGATTGATCAGCAGGCGCTCCGTGCCGAGCCCAGCTTTGCCGTAGACGACAACGTCTGGATTCTCTTCAAACTCGGGCACGTCAGCTTCGGTCAAATCCCAGAGCACATCAATCTCGCCGGATGTGATCAACGCCTTGCCGACTTCACGGCTGGGGATGATGCGGGCGATGACTTTGTCAACTGCTGGCTTGTCAGGATAGTCGCGATAGTTCTCGTTGGCGACGAAGATCATCTGATCGCCGGAGACCCATTCTTCAAGCACATACGGCCCCGTGCCGACTACGCCGCCCCAGTTGTAGTCCCAGTTGACCATGTCGGCCGGTTCGCCGGTGGCATGGCGGGGGATCACAAAGGTGAAGGTGCTCAGGAAGGGAGCGTAGAACTCGTCGTAGGTTGTGACAACGGTATAGTCATCAGGGCATTCGACCGAAGCGATAGCGGTCAGGTTGGTGGTATTGACCGCACCGGAGTCCGGGTTGTTGGCCAGTTCCCAAGTATAGAGGACATCGTCACAGGTGAGCGGCTCGCCGTCGGACCAGACAATGTCATCGCGCAACATGTAGGTCACGCTCAGACCGTCTTCTGAAACCTGGCCATTCTCAATGGTGGGCACTTCGGCGGCTAGTTCGGCCCGGTAGTTGCCCTCAGAATCGGCATCGATGAGTCCCTCGATGACGAAGTTGGTCGCCTCGTCGGCAACCGTCTGGGTTCGGATCAGCGGATTCAGGATCTCAGGTTCCTGATAGAAGCCAACAATGATCGTCTTGTCACCCTCTTCGGCGGGCGCTTCTGCGGCAGCGCCTTCCCCGGCCGGAGCGGCCTCGGGCGCGGCTGCAGGTGCGCAGCCGGCAAAGGCGATGGCCAGCACAGCTAGTGCTGCAATGATGAGGAACCATTTGCTCGATCTATTCATATCTTGCCTCCTGCAGATTGGAATTGAAAGGTTGATCGTAATCGTCATCATAGCTGTAGAGTTAAGCTTGATTTCAGCCAAAACGATATGCTCGTCATGATGGTTCGAACAAGGGGTATTTACAACAGAATTCGTGACGGTTCCGACTTGTCAACACAGGACACAAGTCCACAAACCACTGCCATGCAGTATAAAGTACTGCTTGTCAGGCTGTCAATCTAATCTAGCGCAAGCGTAATGCGTCTTACATAGGGGTGGACATGAGATCGTGCCGACATCGAGTGGCGGGCCAATATGCCCACTGGTTCAGAGGTTAAGGACGTATCGAGAAAGACGTATCGAATTAGCCCTCAAGAGGCTGGGACAAACTCTCCCAGCGGGACATAGCCAGGTGGTGGCGTCAGCTCAAGAGGGGGAGGCATCTCTTCATCCAGAAGCTGCTGCTGGAATTCGAAGAAATTCCAGACGATGCGGCTGACATTCTTCATGGCCTCATTGCTTGTCTCCCAGTCCATCCAGCCACTGCGGAAGAGGAATACGCTTAGTACGTAGGGGCCGGTCGGGCCCCAGATCAGGCCGACATCACTATGTGACTCAAAGGCGAAGCCGTGTTTGTGTACGATCCATGACTCTTCAATCTTGGGCAGACCGGACCAGATCAGTTCCTGGAACTCGTCGTGGCTCATGTAGTAGAGAATGTGCTCGCATTCTTCCGGCGTGATCTCATCGGGAAAGGTCTCGATGAACAGTCCATGGCCCTGAGTGCACTCGTAGACGGCCGTCAGAAGCCGCCCCATGTCCCGCGGCGTGGATTGGAGATTTGTGTCAGGATTGGTGGTCCAGTCATCGCGCTGGTTGCCCGGTGTCGGGATCTGCGCCAGCTGGGTTTTGACGTCATAGCCGGACTGCATGAAGGTGTTCTCGAAGCCGAGCTGACGCATAAAGTCGGTGAATCGCCGCGTGCCGGCGCCGGTGTCGCCGTTCCCCAGTTGCTTGAGTAGCAGATTGGCCGCGAAATTGTTGCTCTCGCCCAGGGCAAAGTCGATCCACTGCCCGATCTCGCGGCTGGCCTGGTCCTCAAGCGTGATGCCGTCGATCTGCTGCATGATTGCGGAGACGATGCCGATTTTGAGCGTCGACATGCCGGAGAAGGCGACTTCGTCGTCCACATGGGCTTCTTCGCCAGTGGTGATGTCGCGCACATAGACAGCCGCGAAGCCAGGGAACGAAGCGAGATAGTCGTCCAGTGCACGGCCCAAATCATCCATGTTGGGTGGGTCGGACGGGATCTCGATGAGTGCGAGTTCGACAGTCCGCTCACTTTCGCTGGCGAGCGCCTCGATGAGAAGGGGGATGCTGGCATCGACATCCAGCTCGTAGCCCGGAGACCCCGCGTTCCATTGCCAATCTCGTGTCGCCGCACCTACATAATCGGCCGGCAGATCGGCCACAGCCGGACCAACGCCATCCTGCCAGACTTCGCCTGGCGGCAACACCCGTGCGGGCTGGGGCAAGTGGTTCTGTTCCATGGCCACAGACTCTAGCCAGGCCCGTAGCTTGTCATGGTCCAGCATGTAGCGGACGGGCACATCCCGACGCTGTTGGTCCATACCTGCCGCATGACGAAGCGCGATGTCAAGAAAGTCAGGTCCCTCCAGATATTGGCCGGCTTCCGCGATCATCTGCTCGGCATCAACATAGAAGTCGACTATCGACGGCTCCAACACCAGCCGCTGATCATCGAAATAGACAGCAATCGGTTCGCTGTAGGCCCGTTCCAGGTGCGCACGGATCTCGTCGATCGCTTTGACGTCGCTCATGTCGAGGCCGCCCAGATGTACGCCGGGGGCCACTGGTTCCGCCGAGACTTTAAAGCGCGTGTAGATTGGGAAGATCGCCAGAACGGCGACCAAGACAGTCACAAAAATAACGAATCTGCGCACCTATTCCGCCTACCCCCAATACTCAGAAAAACCTTCATCACCCTGCTAAGCAGATGTGGTTGTACCTAGCAAACGTAAATGAAAGGTCTTGCGTTCGCTACTGTACAATCGGTACCGAACGCATTCTGCTCCAATCATACATGTCGCCATTGATGCCGTCCAGCTCATTGAGTTGCACAGAAAACTTGTTGTCATTCAGGACTTAGATTTTTCCGCATCAATTCCACTAGCCACTGGCTCCGTGCTTTTTCTTCGAGCGCTTCTTCTTTTTCTTCTTCGACTTCTTCTTGGACTTGGTCACCTTGCCGATGCCAGAGGAAGGGTCAGCGGAAATATGGATGTGAATATCGCCCTGGATCACAATAGTCACACCCGACAAATCAGAACCTGCAGCTATCGCCGCTATCACTTCCTTGAAGGATGCAGCCGCGACGAGCTTAACAGGTTCGATAGTAGCCTCTTGTGCCTCAGCCGCTTCAATTGATTCTGTCTCCGGCACGGGATGCACGGCTCTATCGACCACGCTAGGTTTATTCTCTACCCTCGAGCCCTTTAACTCGAAGATATTCTCTGGTGGCATCTCATTGATTTCGTCCACCAGGGATGAGATCGGAGCAGCCTCCGGTTCCTCACCTCGATAAGCCGCCAGGATGGCACGATGCCACGGCACATTATCCGTAAATGTGCGACGGGACGACTCATCGGGGATGCGCGCCGCCTGTTCCTGCAATACGGCATAGGTTTTTTCCAATACCTCAGGTGCTCGGTGGTCGCCGTTGGCCTGCAAGACCTGATAGCACGTGAGATAGTTGCGGAATGGCTGCTCTGTTCCTTTAAAATCGCCGCCATCATCCAGGTACGCCAAGATTTCCTCAGTGTAGATAAGGGCGTCTTCTAAGCCCGTCGCTTGACCCCTTTGCGCCAAGGTAACACGTGCAAGTGTGGCCAACGACTCCATCACCAATGGTCTATCGCCCAGTTCGCGCCGAATACTGATAGCTTGCTTCAGCAAGCGGATGGACTTGGCGGAGTTGCCAAGTTCATGTAATACATCACCTAACCCCGTCAGGACATAACCCTCATCCTCCGGGCCGCCGATATCGTTGACGATCGCCAGGCTCTGCTCATAATAGTTCTGTGCGAGAACAGCGTTTCCTTGCGATCCAGCCGTTATGCCCTGGTTGTAGAGCATGATGGCAGTACCGCTCAGATCACCAATCTCGCGCCGGATGATCAATGATTGCTCAAAATAAGACTGGGCCTTATCGTAATCTCCCATTGAGCGAGCAGACTCCCCGTAGTTGCCGAGAAGATTGCCCTCGCCCTCTCGGTCGCCGATCTCACGAACAATGGCCAAAGATTGATCAAAATAGGCCAATGCCCCGGCAAAGTCCATCCGAGTGTCAACAGCGTTTCCCAGGTTCTCAAGCACCCGACTCTCGTTTTGCCTGTCACCGATCTCGCGTGCGATCGCAAGAGATTGCTCATAATAACCTAGCGCCCCTTCATAGTTACCGCGAAGATCGGCTACAGTACCCAGGCTATTGAGCGCCCGGCATTCACCCTCCAGATCGCCGACATCGTGAGCAAGAACAAGGGCCTGATCATAGTGGTTCTGCCCCTTTGCATAGTCACCATTCAAGTAGGCAATATCTCCCAAAATACGCAAGCTACGAGCTTCCAAATCGCTCCGGTTAGCCGCTCTGGCTAGCTCCTGCGTTTGCGAGAGGCGCTCGCTCGATTCCTCGTACGCTGATTGTTGCCACAGGGCCTCACCCCAAGCCAACTGACCAGCAGCTTCCTGGCCAATATCTCCCGCAGCCTGCGCATATGCTATAGCGATTTCACTCTGCTCACGAGCCAGAGAAAAATCACTTACGGCCAGTGCAAATCTGGCCCGGCGCAAAGCAATTTCAGCCTGCTCTCCGGGCCGTTTCTGCGTCTGGGCCAACGCCTCCAACACCTTTAGATCAGCCGCCTGTGCTGCTCGCTCACCCCGTAAATGGAAGACGGCCTCCCGCATCAGCAGCAATGCGTAGCGTTTGTCGGCATCGTCATCCGGTGTCAAGGCCAATGCTCGACTGAAATAGTCGACAGCGGCCCCGTTTTCGTAGTTGGCCGAAGCCTGCGCTCCAGCTTGTTCGAGCGCAGTCTGAGCCTCAGATCGCACCCCCTCCAACCCCTGCAAGTACGCCGCCTCGTAGTGGCTGGCGATCTTATCAAATATTGAATCCTGCCTTACATCGGCAGACGGTTCGCCGACATGCACCTCTTTCAACGTTTCTGCCGCAATCTTGTGAAGCCCACGCCGTCGCGATCGAAGCTGCATCTCGTAGGCTGCATCGCGCAATAGGCCTTGCCTAAACATGTAGCGTCCTGATGTCAATCTCGACCAGATCATCTCCTTTTCGGCACCGTCCATGTTTCTCGACAGAATACCGTTATCGTGTAGCATCCGGTCTAGCACCTGAGTGTCGAACTCTCTTCCCAGAATAGCGGCCGTTTGAACTACATCTTTGAGTTCGTAGGAAAGCTGGTCTAGCCGAGCTGCGAAGATGGCCTGCACATCGCCAGGCAAGCTGCTAGCATCCTGCGCCTTTGTCAGGCTCCATACTCCTTCCGATTGGTCGATACCATCTTGTGCTTCCAGATAGCGCAGTATCTGTTCGGCAAAAAAAGGATTCCCCTCTGCCCGGGCTGTCAGCAACGCTGTGATATCGTCGTCTATTGGGTTCCCCAGCAGGTCCTCGGCCAACAACGCCATTTTTTCAGGCGATAGCGGGGTCAACGACAGTCGTTGGTAGATCACGTCGCCCACCAAAGGTTCTTTTCCATCCAACGTCCGGGCGGTGGCAATAATGGCCAACGGATAGTCGTCGATGTTGCGAACCAGTCGCTCTATAAAGGCCTTCGATTCTTCATCCAACCACTGCGCGCTTTCCAGGTTGATGATAGCAGGCTTACGCAGACTTTCGGCCAAGATCAGGCTCTTGAGTGCAGAGAGTGTCAATTCGTGTCTTCCCTGTGGCCCCAGTTGAGCATAGTCTGAATTGGGCCAGCTTAACTCGATCAGAGCACCGAGGAACGAACGCCCGCGATAGAGCGCCTGCTGCAATGTTTCTGCCTGGGGCGCATCATCGGGTAATTCGGCGACTAATTGATCGAGCCGGCGTGAAAATGCGCGTTTGTTCTGTGATTCCGAATGAGTATGTACCTGCTCAAAGTAATTGCGCAGCCAATAGCGGAAGGGATTGAGCGGGTGACGGGTCGTCTGGTCTGTCTGACACGTAAACCACTGCACGCCCTCCTCTCGTTCAGTCAAACTCTGTAGGAATTCAGTCACCAGCCGACTCTTGCCCAAGCCGGCGTCGCCGTCGACCACCAGTAGACCGGCAAAGCGACTCTTCTGTTGAGAAGCAAATAGCGGCTGTACGAATGCCTCTAGATGGGCCAGTTCTGCCTCACGGGCCACCATTGTGCCCCTGTAGAAATCGGCGAGGTCCAGCGCCTGTCGCTCCCGCAGTGAATAGACAGGGCGTGCTTCATCAAAGCCCTTGAAGGTTCGCCGGCCTTCATGCTCGATCACGTAGTGTGTCCCAGCCCGCTTGGCCATCCGCTCATCCAGCCATATCCTGCTCCAGGGGGCCGCCATCATCAAACGGGCAGCGTAGCTAACGCCACGTCCGAAGGCAGTATAGTCGGCCTGTCTGATTGAGCCGCTCAAACCGGCATACATGGGTTGATAGGTGATGCCTGCCTTATAGGGCACCGACGTGTGATCGCCCAAAGTGTGAATGAAATCGAGGGCGCGGACAATATCGTCCTCACGGCTCTTGGGCATCCCCCAAAAGAACAACAGATTGCAGCCCTTGTCACCGAAGTCGATACCGTTCAGATAGCCGCCATACTGCTCCTGAAGCTCGAAAACCGCATCCACAAACGTCTTCAAGTCTGCACCGCCAGAGATCCCCATCAGATTGACGAAGACGCAAATCACCTGGCGAAACTCACCTTGATCAGATCGGTCCAATATCGACGGGGAGACAAAGTCTGCTTGCCCAGGCAGCATTTCGGGCGCGCCAAGTGGTTGAGCCGGAGGCAGGCAATGGTCGACAGCAAGCAGACGAGCATGACCGCTATAGCCGGACGATATCGTCTTGATCTTTCCGCCCAGGGATTCATTCACTGTGGCACTGAGGATTATGTTGCCAGGCTGTGCAAGGTGTTCAGATTCGGCGGCTGCTTCCACGGCGGGGCCGCCAAAGTAGTATGTCGCCTGTCCTGCGCCCGAGGCCGGGGCAAGGATACCCCAGGTTACGTTGCCGTCTCCCAGGCCTAATTTGATGCTGAACGGAAACTCGCCAAAGGGTGTGTTCTGTAGTGGATGTTCGACCATATGCCGCTGCACTGCTATAGCGGCGGCCAACGCTCGTTCATAGGCAGAGCCGTCTTCGGTCGAGAAAATGGCTGTGACCGCGTCCCCGGCAAAGTTAGCAACAAAACCATCTTGGGCATAGACAGCATCCACAAGCGGTTCGAAGATGGCAGCCATGACCTCGGCCATCACCTCAGCGGCTTCGTTGCCATGCGCGATCAGCTCATTGGTCGCGCTGACTGAAACCGGAGATATCGGCAAATAGGCTTACGGCATAAAACTGCCCCCGACGCCTGCCAGCTGCATGTTGCTCCAGGATGAAACTTGGTACCAAATTCCTCATCCAAGCTCCCTACCCACAAACACTCGCTTCTCGATCACCCTCACCTATTCAATCAAATTTCGCAACAATACAGGCTGCGATCAAAATGGACAGCGGATCAGGCAATTTCGGCGGATAAAACCAGACTGATTCGGCTATTCTCTGCGAGAATCAGCCCCATTCGCCTAATCAGCGGTCTATCAGCATATGCCTGTGCATTTATTCCCATTCAATCGTCGCCGGCGGCTTGCTGCTGATATCATACACGACGCGATTGACACCGTCTACCTCATTGACGATGCGGCTGCTGACGCGGGCCAACAAGTCATATGGCAGGCGCGCCCAGTCCGCGGTCATGAAATCGTCAGTGGTGACGGCACGCAAGGCCAGCGCATTGCCGTAGGTGCGCCCGTCGCCCATGACGCCGACGCTGCGCACCGGTAGCAGCACGGCAAAGACCTGGCTGGTCGAGCGATACTGGCCCGCGTTCCACAGCTCCTCCAGGAAGATGGCGTCGGCGTCACGCAGCGTTTCCAGCCGCTCCCAGGTCACCTCGCCGATAATGCGGATGCCCAGCCCCGGTCCTGGGAAGGGATGGCGCCAGACGATTTCTTCCGGCAGACCCAGTGCCTCGCCCACGGCCCGCACCTCGTCCTTGAACAACATGCGCAGCGGCTCGATCAGCTTGAAGGTCATGTCCTCGGGCAGGCCGCCTACGTTGTGGTGGGTCTTGATGGTGCGTGCGTTCTTGGTATCTGCGCTGCTGGCCGACTCGATTACGTCGGGGTAGAGTGTACCCTGGGCCAGGTAGGCGGGCGAGTCGACGCCCCACTCCAGGGCAAGCCGGGCCGATTCCTCCTCGAATACACGGATGAAACGATTGCCGATCAGCTTGCGCTTGCGCTCGGGATCGGAAATGCCGGCCAGATCGGCGAGAAAATCTTCCTTGGCGTCGACGGCCACCAGGTGGATGCCCTGGTGGCGCTCAAAGGTGTCGATGACCTGCTCCGATTCCCCCTTGCGCATCAAGCCATGATCCACATAGACACAGGCCAGCCGATCGCCAATGGCTCGGTGCACCAACGCGGCAGCCACCGAACTGTCGACGCCGCCGCTCAGCCCGCAGATGACGTGGCCGTCGTCGCCGACCTGGGCGCGAATGTGCTCAACGGTCTCGTGGATGAAGTTGCCCGGGGTCCAGTCGCCTACGCAGCCACAGATGCGCTTGACGAAGTTCTCCAGCACCTGTCCGCCCTGAGGCGTGTGTACGACCTCAGGGTGAAATTGAATGCCGTAAAGATGGCGAGATTCGTCGGCGATGGCGGCCAACGGCGAATTGGCGCTGTGGGCGATGGCCAGGAAGCCGGCCGGCAGGCGTTCGACGCGATCACCATGGCTCATCCAGACTTGCAGCGAGCCGGGCAAGTCGGCAAAGAGTGCGTTCTCTTCGCCCACCCGATGGCCGGAGTGGCCGGTGACATCGACAGTGGCCGAACCGTACTCACGCTCGGTACTGGGTGTGACCTGGCCGTCCAGTGTATGGGCCAGCAGCTGCAGGCCATAGCAGATGCCCAGCACAGGAACGCCGGCATCGAGTACGCTCTTGGGCAATGTGGGCGCGCCTGCTTCGTAGACGCTGTTGGGGCCGCCGGAGAGGATGATGCCTGCCGGTTGGAGATCCGGCAACAGTTCGTCGGCCCGGTCCCAGGAGATTAACTCGGCGTAGACTTGCTTCTCGCGTACGCGGCGGCAGATCAATTGGCTGTATTGGCTGCCGTAGTCGAGCACGGCGATGGTTTGATGTTGCATGGAGTGGCCCTCGCTGAGGCGATGTTCAAGTCAAGTGAATGATGGAATGGTTGCATTGTATCGTGCGACTTGAGCGTCCGCAAGAGATTCCACGTCGCATTCTACATTCACTCGTGCACCTCTCACGCCGTCAAGATGGATAGATGTGACCATCATCACGCTGATGTGCAAATATGCAATGCTGGATTGACATCACCAATACACCCAGCGTAGAATCAAACCCAATTGAACGTATCCCTTTCTTGATCATCAGAGGCTTGATAGCGGAAGAGACCAATGAGCAAATCTACAAAGCGAAAGAAAAAAGGCCAGCGGCGCCCCAACCTATCTCCGATGACAATGTTGCGCCCACGGCTGGATGGACTCTGGGGCAATCCAGATTGGACAGAGCAAGACGAATCCGCCCAACAGGCGGATCTGGACGCGGTAACCAAGGGCATCAAACCTCTCGACTTTCTGCCGGTTCTTGCAAAGGCATACGCCACAGCGCCTGCGGCTGCTCAGAAAAGCCTAGACAAAACGCTGCCGGACTGGCTACAGGCTCAGGGCTTTGTCGACGACTTGCAGGCGGCGCTCGAACGGCATCTCTTTCCGCCGGAAGATGCCCAGGCGGCCCTGGCTTGGCTGCAAGCGGCAGGCGTTGACACGTCACTGATGGAAGAAGAATCGAGCACCTTTTACCACGCTCTTATCGGCAGCGACGTTATGGGGTCACAGAGGACGTTGGCGCTCTTCTGGTACACGAGCTACCGTCGCGATCGTGTCAGAGGGTTGAGCATTTTGATCGACTATAATCCTCCCTGGGAGGGCGCTGCCAAAGATATCCTACCCTTGCCTCAGGCCGCTCCTCAACGAGCTGTCCAAAACTACTTCTCCGTCTGGAAAGGCCGAGGAGTGGACTTCGAACCCCTCGGCCCTGTCGAGGCCAAGAAGCATGTAATCGACCTATTCCTGGCCAATCGAAAAGAGGGCATTCGCCTACATCGAGACATTGCTGCATTGCGCGACGAGTTCGCTCGCCACTTATTTTCATTGCCTGATGGCCCGGAGACCCCCGTATTCACCCTCGAGGACTTCGATGAGTTGGTCCAGGAGGGAAAGAGTGCAGAATCCTTGATGATGTATGAGCAGACGGTAGGGCGTCGCGTACGCACGGAGGATGGAACTGAGATAATGCTGTTGGGCATGGAAGATGATTTCTTTGAAGACGAGTAGCGACTATAGAAATCATGAGATTCTATGGCCTAATCGCACTGGTCACTCCACTAGATCAACCGCCATCCAATACTCGGCCAACTCGGTCGTGGCTGGAGCCATGGCGCTGATGGCAAGGACGGCAGTCCTGTCTCCACCTAGATCGTCCAGGTTGAAGCGGGCCACTCCGTCGCTATCGACGGCAAAACGCTGAACGGCCTGCAAGCGACTATCGTCCAGTTCCATCACCTGAACCAGCCATTGCTGGGTAAGATGATTGTCGGTCAGCAGCCAACCTTCACTGATCCATCCGTCGTCGCCCTGCTCAAAATCGGTCGCGTAGTCGATGGCCGGAATGCGCACATCGTCCACAAACCAACCGCTGGCATTGACCGCATCGTCGGTCACGTATTCGAAGCGAATGAACACTTCATCCCCGGCATAATCACTGAGGTCATAGCGCTCCGTCACCCAGACAGAACGCTCGCCATCTACCACATCTGTGCTCCGCCCCGAATAGGCGGGGCCAAAGCTGTTGCCGGTCGGATCATCGGTGGATGTGCGTTGACCCGGCAGGATATCCCACTGCACACCGTCACGACTGGCCAGCACGTAGCCGTAGTCGTAGTCGGGTTCGATGTCCCACCAGAGTGCGGCTTCCATGAAGAGCGGCGATCCTGGTTCGACCGACTGCAGGTCGAATTGGCGGGTGAGCCGGGCGTCACTGTCCTCGCCACGGTTGCCCCACCAGGCAAACTCTCCGCTGTTGGCCTCGGTGCCGGCCAGTCGGGTCTCGGTCTGACCACGAAACTCCACCTCAACATCGCCGGTCCCCTTGAGCAGCATGTAGTCGGTGCCATAGTTGGAGACCGTGGTCGTGAACGGCTCACTCGGGTAGGACTCAATCAACGTGTCGACCTTGGGCGCGGCCTGTTCAAACAGGCGATAGCCGTATACGCCATCAACTCCCAGAGCATTGGGGTCATCCACGTAGTTGGCGACCACCCAGATCGGCAAAGACGTCGGCAAAGCGTTGCTCGTAGCCGGCCTCAGCCAGTACGGCATCAATGCTGGCCACGCCGTTGGCCGGATGGGCAACCAAGGATCGGGTCATTTCGGGGCCGAAGCGCTGGGCGAAATAGGCGACGAAGAGGTAGGCGCTGCCGTAGTGCTCGGCATTGCTGGCCGTACTGTCACCCCAGGTGTTGAGCTGCGTATCCGGCACAGAGGCAAAGGTGCGAGCAAATTCGGTATCCGGCTCGTAGCCCGCAACCTCTTGGGCAAACTCACTCAAGCCCTCGTTGAGCCAGGTTTCTTCATTGCGATCCTTGTACCAGTGCACCATGTGCTGAAACTCGTGGGAGAGCACGGTCTCGTAATATTCGTAGTTTCGCGCCGAGTTGAGCCAACTCAAATTGATGTAGAACATCTCTTTTTCGTTGGAGTACGGATTGGCCAGCCTGCTGTATTGGTCGGCGCTGCTGTAGTATCCGGCAATGCCGGATCCCAGATCGGCGGCATGCAATATGTGTAATCTCGGGTCGTTGTCGACGCCGGGATTCCAGGCATTGCCAAAGAAGGCGACTTCGTCCGGGTAGCTACGCTGGCTGAAGCGGTTGGTGGAAGCGACGATCTCGTCATGGTCGTAGTCGCGGCCGGATTCGACCCAGATGTAGGCAACATCGGTCTTGTGTATCAGTTCGGCGGAGATCTCAAAGTTGTCGTTGTTGTCCAGATCATGCACCCAAAACGCGATCTCGTCGCCGATCTGGTAGTCTGCGGCTGTATCGCTGACGACAATGGGGATTTCGCCGACAGTCGGATCGAGCCGCATGGCCAGATCGCGCGAGATCGCGGGTCGGCACGACGACCGAGGCAAGTTGCTCTTCCGTGGAGAGGGGTCTGCTTTCAGTATCTGCATCCGGTGTCGGTGATGCAGTCACAGGTGACACTATGACCGGTGGTGCTGTGACCGGCGAGAGCGGCACAGGCGCCGCCATGATGCCCTGGCCGGCTTTGGCTGGTGTTGACGTGGCCTTGGGCCGTTCGGCACGAATTGGGTCCGGCTGACCGGAACAGGCCGTCAGCAGCCACAGGCTCAATATCGAACAGGCAACCAGGCCGATTGTGCGTTTGTTCATTTGACGTTCCGATCGTCTCTCACTTTCTCAACATCCCCTCAACTTGCCAAGCATCGGCTCACTAGACACCGGGCCACTATAGCACAGTGATTTTCCAGTACCAAGAAAACGTCGAATGGTCAGAATTGGTTGCACTAGAAGAGCGCCTTCCACAACGAGACCTCACAGCGATCAGTATCGACCACAACCAAATGGATCTGTCCATCAATGACGACTGCATCGATTCCTGTCGGCCGCTCCAGAACACCGGCGTAGGCAAACTGCGCCATGGGTCGTCCATCTGCTCGGTGATAGAAGATCGTTTGACGGGCAGGGTCGCTCAGGAAGAAGGTGCCGTCCTCGAGATCGGCAAGCTGTGGACCATCCAGCGTGGATGTACGCTCGACGGCGGCCATGCTGCCGTCTGTGTTCAGATCCCACAGACGCCCGTCCTCGGCCGTGATCGTCCAGAGCGCCTGACCTGTCGCAATGGCATTGACCGGCTGTCCGCTGCCCATGGCGCTGTCCGCCCCGCCGTAGATCGCCAGCGTCTTGCCGTCCGACGTCAGAAGCACGACGCGTCCGCCGCCCGTATCGGCGACGTAGAGTTCGCCGGTTGACGAAATGGAAAGCCCACGCGGCCGATAGAAACTGGCGTCAATGGGAAGTGCGACAATCCCGGTGGTCTCCAAGTCGACACGATGGAGGGGCGGTCCCACTGAGTCGAGCACGATCAACTTGCCGCCGGGCTCGATGTCCACATCGTGCGGCTCCTCAAATTGATCGCTGATGATCGGGGGCAGCGTGTCCCCATCCAGGTCGAAGACTGCGATACGTTGGTTTGCGCTGTCGGCAACAAAGATGCGAGCTCCAGCCGTGTCTGAATGACGACGCCATGGGGTCCGTTCAGTTGGTCTGCATCACTGCCGCAGCTGCCGCCGACAGACCAGAGTTGCTCAAGGGCAAGCGGCGGCAAGTTTTGTGGTGGAAGCACCACTGCCGGCTGCCGCAGAGCCATGCCCTGGGACAGCGCGAAATCGTCTGTGCCGAGACGGGGATCGGTCAACGCAGGGGCACGCGGCATGGTCAGATCCGCAAGTTCACTCTCAGCGCTCACGGGTCTCAGATAGACGCTGGAGAGCAGACTCGGAAAGCTGCCCGGCGGCTGCCAGAGCAGTTGCAGTGTGGACGACTCTGTTGACGGTGAAAAATCTACCTGAATCGTATGCCAGCCATCTTCCAGGTAGATCAATCCTTCGGCATAGTCGGTTGGGTTCTCGTTGCCTTCGCCGGCTGAAACGCCGGTCTGCACCTGCTCGACCAACAATTGTCCATCGATCGACAGCCGGCTGTAGCCGTCGGCCACTGTCGCCAGCAGATATTCTCCTGCACGGTTGGCCGCCAGCTTGCCGGTCCAGCGCACGCTGTAGCCATCGGGGAAACCGGGTTGCTGGTCGAATCGCAGATCTTTGCGCACCATTTGTGCAGGCGGTTGGAAGGCGCCGCCCCGGTAATAGCTGCCCATCAAGCCAAGGTTGGGCAATGTTCGGGTCACCAGCAGCTCCTGGGGGATCACCTCATTGACGCCGTCCGGCCGCTGCCAGCGAACTGAGAGCGGGGTCAGTGTGTCGCCGCTCTCATAGCGCATGTTGATCTGGTAGAGACCCTCGGCCAGCAGTTCATCCATCTCCAACACGCCGAGCGAGCTATCCAACACAATCTGATTGTCGAGCAGCATGCTGAAGAGGACACTGTCCGTTCTTTCATCCTCTTCCTGAGCTTCTTGCCTGCCTCCGTCTACACCTTCACCAACACCGTCGACAACAAAACGATATATCCCGGACACCGGCACGCGCAGCGACCCTTGCCATTCGACCACAAAGGGCGGTTCCGGCGAGAAGGAGCCTGACCAGTCGAAGGCCAACGGCCCGTCTCTTCGATCCATCAGCAGTTCGGGCTCGCTCGTGTCACCAAGATTCGTGTCACTGAAATAGGAACCGATCAACCCGGGCCACAGTCGATCCTCGGCAGCCGGCGTGAAGGCATAGAACAGAAGGCGGCCTGCTTCTTCATCAAAATGCGGCTCAGCCGTTGAACGCGGGAAGTAGGCCATCAGTAGGTCGAGCAAAGCGCGATCATCGCCTCGAATAAGAAAGCGCTGTCCGGCGCTCCCTCCTTGCGAGAAGAGTGCATCTTCAACCGACGAAAGCGGCAACACACGTCCCTCTTCCAACCATTCGACCCCCTGCAGTTGTAGCGCTGGATTGTCGAAAAGCGTCGGCGGCACGTAGGTGATGGTGCTGTCGTCCATTTCCGTTTCCAGGTAGGTCAACATGGCGTTATCGGACGGATCGTTCGCCGCTGTCATGTCTCCGTCGAGGCCCGCCCAGAGCGCGCCGACACCGGCAGCGCCTGACAACGCAACCAAGAGCAAGGCTGTCGCCACAAAGTAGGCCGGGCGTACCAGTGGACGCCAGACCTCGACTGTGCTGGTAAGCATCTGGTCGGCGGCAAGTGTTGCCGCGACAATTGCCAAGGGAAGCAGCGGCAAGAGCCAAGCGGCAGGCGGCTGTTGAGACGGGTCAAACTGTCTAGCCAGCAGCAGCGCAAGCGGCAGAAAGCCACTCAACAGAACAGCCATCGAGGTGCGCGTTGCGTAGCGAACCATCACGCCGAGGCCGAGCAGGGCCAGCGCCACGGTCAGCCAATTGAGCAGAGCAAGAGCGTCCAGCCCGCCAATGCCCTGAAGCAGCGCATCAAGGATCAGGCGAGCCGACTGAGCGTGAAAGCCGGGGGCGATGCCGTTCGTTTGCCGAAAGAACGGCGTCAGCGAAACCGCAATCGCCGTGGCCGCAAACAGCAGCCCCGGCGCAAATAGCCGCCGCTGCTGGACGCTGACGATCAGACCGATGAGGACTGCCCACAGCGCGATGGTCGGGGCCAAGTCAGGTCCGGCCATGGTCACGACGCTCAACGCCAGCCCGGTTGCCACCCACCAGCGTCGATCACGGCTGGACAGCGAATGCAACAGCGTCCAAAGGCTCAGTGTGATGAAAAAGACGACGGCCGTCTCCGGTGATGAGATGCGCCCCAGGCCGATATGCCATGGACTCAGCGCCAGCAGCCATGCGCCGATCAGTGCGCTCTCGACGGATACCGTTCGCTTCAGGGCCAAGAACATGAGCAGCAGCGAGGCGATGCCGAAGAGCGCGGCGGTCAGGCGCAGGCTCAGCACGGCGTCGCCGGTAACGGGCAGCAGTGTCCGGGCAATGGCGAGGGACGGGTTGAAGATGACTTCCCCGAATGTGGCGATGGCGGATGGACCCGTCGGAGTCAAGCTGAAGCGCGTCGACACATTCGTTGCCGACGCACGAGGCCGGCGAAGATCCCAACTGCCACAGGCGCAGAAAACGCGCCGACCGCCAGCATTGAGCCTACGCCGACCCACAGACCAAAGCCATGACTCAACTCGCTCAGATGGGTGGCGGGAGGAATAGTTGTGGGCGTGCCGTCACTGACCGGGACACGTACCATGGCCGCAGTGTCGGAGTTATCATCGCTGCCGCTGTCTCGTTGCCAACGGAAGGCCGGCGCTGCATAGCTCAGCACCCTGCCGCGCCAGATCGCGCCCACGCCGATCAGGAGTAGCCCAACCAGCCAGAGTCCGAGCAGCAGACTCTCGGAAAAGGCGCTGGAATTGCTGAAGAGCGCCAGGACCGCGCTTGCCAGCGCCGATGCAATGCCCGCACCCCAAAGCGCTCGTCCCATGCCCGGCCAGGCGTAGAGGATGCCACGGGGAATCAGTTGGCGGGGCGGCGTCGATTGGCCGGCAAATAGGATGACGGCGAAGGTGACAAAGATCAGCCCATCGCGCAGTACATAGAGGGCGATTCCGGTCTCGCCGACCGTCAGCCGAACGGCCAACAAGGTCGCGAAAAAGGCACCGAAAAGGAGGGTCAGTCTACGCATCGTTCATGGCTCTCATCGAGGCCAAAGGGAAAACCGGGTTGTCATGTTCGATTCGGCTATCGACTGCCTTTGGGCATGGCCCCATCCAACACTTTTTGTGGCATCGAGGGATGTCGTTCAAGACATTTCAGCGTCCAAGAAATCATCTAGAAGAATCAATGGAAGATCGCCTGTTCGATTGCGCCAACTTTTGTCATTGCCGACGATAGCATCGGACCCGGACTGAACGGCTGTGGCGATCTGAATGCAATCCGGCATCTTGAGCGTGGTCGCCGCGCGTACCCGCGCCGCCTGGCGGGCGATATCAACAGTGAGCGGCATGATCGATAGGTTGGGAAAGTTGGTCAGATAGAGTTCGTAGTCGCGCAGCGCTTTGTCATCGTCATTTTGTGCAGGCGCGGTCAGAAGCTCTGCGATTGTCAGTGTACTCGTGAGGCCGTGGATTGTGCCCTGCTCAATTCGCTCCATCACGACAGCCGCCAAGTCAGCGTAGCGAGGGTGATCTTCAATAAGGTAGATCAGGATCATCGTGTCCAGAAACGGCGTGCGATACTGTGACAAGTGTGTGTGTAGTTGAGCTACTCCCATGATGACCGCTCTTCTTCAAGCCACTTCTCGGAATCTGTCCAGTTGTGGCGATGAAGACCGCGCAGAGTCTTTGTGAAGCTTTTCGGCTTTATACGCAGAAGCACCGTGTCGCCGTCGATCAGGAATAGAAGTGTGTCTCTTGGCTGAAGATCCATCATCTCCCGAATCTCCTTGGGGATGACAACTTGATACTTGGTGCTGACCTGTGCGGGAATTGTTGTCATGCAAACACTCCGGATATTCAAGGCGATCTGCAATAGCAGCAAGCGTAAGCGCTTCGGTAATTCCAACCTACTAATTGAGTTCCATTGTACTATTTTCTGAATCGTGGGTCAATGTGTGATTTTTGATGAAATGTAGCCGTTGTGGCGTACGTGCCTCGGATTTTGGAATCTTATCTAGCCGACACAACCGTCCTCTCTGTTTTCCCTCAGATCAGGCGTTACGCACCATCAATCGACGCAACGGACCCAAAGGCAGTTGTTCGCCAAGCAGCGCCATCTCTTTGCCCCGGAACGCGCCGGTGATCACCAACGCCGCCAAGTAGACGATCCAACTCAGCGCCACAGCCAGCCAGACGTTGAGGCCGTAGCGACCGAGCAGGTAGATGACGAGCCCCATGGCCGCGACCGAAACGGCCGGCGGGGCGAAGATGCGCAGCCAGGGCACTGTGCCTACATGACGCCGAACGCTGTAGTAGAAGGGGAAGAGCAGGCTGAATTCGCTCAGAATGGTGACGAAGGCGGCCCCGATGTAGCCGAAGTAGGGAATCAACAACAGGTTGCCGACCGTGTTGAAGACCACGCCGAAGATGAAGGCCCGGGTCAAGAAGTGCTGCTGGTTGACGGCGATGAGCACAAACTGGGTCACGCTGTTGACGAAACCGATGGGGATGCTCCAGATGATCACCTGCAAGGCCAGATCCGAGCCGCCCATGAAGGTCAATCTGCGCGGCCAAAGAGGGTCACAGTCTCCGGCACGTTGAGATATTGCGCGCCGCCCACCAGCCAGACCAGCGGCTCGGCCAGGAATGTCACGCTCATGGCGATGGGCAGGCTGACGATGATCAGCAGGCGCACGCTGATCACATACGAGCGCAGCAGATTGTCATCGTCACGCGTGGCGTAGCGGCTCATGAGCGGGAAGACGGCCATGGTGAAGACGCTGGGGATGATGTTGAGGCCGTCCAGATACTTGAGGCCGACGCTGTAGAGCCCGACCGAGGCCGCGCCCGCCAACGGTCGCAGGATCCAGACATCGATGCGCCAGAAGATGGTCGCCAGCAGATGGTTGATCATCAACGGCCCGCTGTTACGGAACATCCAGCGCTTGCAACGGCCAGTCCCAGTGCCACTGGGGCTTGAAGAGCGTCACGCGCAGCAGCAGATAGAGCCAGATCACCTGGATGATGTTGACCACCAGGCCACGCGCGGCCAGGCCCACGAAGCTCCAGCCCAACAGCAACACGGTCGCGCCCAACGTCACCTTGAGGATGGCGCTGGCGCTGGAGAGCGCCGGCCGGGTATTCCATCTTCTCGAAGGCGTGGAATGAACTGCTCAGGGCATCGGCCCAGTTGGCAAAGAGCATGGCCACGCCCAGGATGGCGATGGCCTGGACCTCCTGTATGCCGATGCTCTCTACGTCGAACACGCCGCGGCTGCCGATGTTGGCATAGAACCAGGTGACCAGCGCCAGCACCGGCATGGTCATCAGCCAGAGCAGCGTGCGCAGCGCCAGCACGTTGGTCAGATAGCGGCTGGACTGGTTCTTGTCGGCGGCCACATCGCGCGTCAGCAGCGTGCCCAGGCCATAGCGGCTGATGATTTCAAAGAAGCCATAGATCGCCACCACGAAATAATACTTGCCTGTTCCTTCCGGCCCGAGGATGCGCACATAGAGCATGGCAAAGGCGAAATCGATCGCCTTGTTGGCCAGATTGAGCGTCATCGGCACCACCGAGTTTTTGGCGACGGTGCGCACATCGCCCTCGGTGCTCTCGGGTCGATAGAAGCGACCCCATAGCCAGTAGAGCATCAAGAATGCCAGGACCATCATGGCCAGGAAAGTGACGTAGATGCCCAGCTTGAAGCTCATGGGACTGTAGACGAAGCGCACGGTCCATTGGCCGTCGTCGGGCAAATAGACCGTGCGGAAGGCGCTGTCGGCCCGTTGGATGGTCAGTTCCTGCTCCTGGCTTTCGTCGGCGCCGAAGGGGCGGATGAAGGCCTTCCAGCCGGGGAAGTAGGCGTCGGTCAGGACCAGCCAGCCGCGGTCGCTCAGATTGACATCGACGAAGACATCGTTGGCGGTGTAGCGGCTGATGCGTGCATCGGCCACCTGCGGACTGGCCCGGACCAGTGCATTGGCATCGGCCGGGCGTCTCTTCGATGAAGACCACATCGCGTAGATCGGTCTCGGTCAGCGGCTGCTCCTCAACGGCGACCACACGCGCCTCGGGCACAAGGAAGACGCGCGGCATCACGTCCTGATTTTCATAGACGCCGATGGCCTCGTCCCGATAGATCTCCTGCCATTGGGGATTGGGCACGTAATGCTCGGTCAACAGATACTTGACGTTGAGCAGATTGAGCAGCGGGTTGTTGAGAATCGCGTACGGGTCGCCGGTGACGTTGCTGTAGAGCGGCGCGATGCGGTTGTAGAGTAGTTCGTTCTCCTGCGGGGCCACGCGTTCCATGAAGTCTGCATACTGCCGCGGGATGATCGAGTCATAGCCACGAATATCCTGCCACCCATAATACATGCCCACATTGGCATTGAACGTCTTCTCGCCCGGCATGTCGATACGTCGTAAATCGCCAAGGCCCATCAATTGACAATTCGACAATTGACAATCGTCAATTGACAATTCTCTCCGCCTTCGCGCTCATTGATAAAGCGAACCACCGGCGGCACGCCTCCCTCGGACAGCGGCGACAAAAAGACATCCGCTGCCGGGTTGAAGCGCCCGTGGGCCAGCCAGAGATCGAGGAAAAGCAGGGCTAGCAGTGATAGGGTGACAAGGTGAGGGGGTGACAGGGTGACAGGGCGTTTGCGGGCGAGCCACCAGAGCAGGAGGCCACCGATCAGGGCGATCAGGCCGAAGTGGAGGAGATTGGCGGCCTGATAGCTCCAGAACATGCGCCCATCGGCAAAGGCCATCTGCGCCAGATCGCTGCTGTCGACAATCCGTTGCCCGAAGGTGATGAAGGGGGTGGGGTTGGCGATGCTGGCGGCAATCAGGGCGAGGATGGTGAGACCCGCCAAGGCAAGCAAGACGAAGAGCGAAGAGCGAAGATCAAAGATCGCTCCGCGGACCTTGCTCGATTCATCTGTAACAAACCCGTCACTCGACCCGTTCTTTGTTCTTTGTTCTTTGCTCGTATGCGAAGCATCAAGTAACACATTCAACCCGGCCCCACCCAACACCGTCATGCTCACCGTGAACGGAAAGACCCAGCGGAAGGGGCTATGCAACTGGTCCCAGCCAGGCAGGCCATAGAATAGGACGGCATAGAGTGGCGTGCCGAAGGCGAAGAGCAGGGAGACGAGGGCGAGGGCGGCGAAGAAGAAGGTGTGGACGGGGCGTGCTGCGTACTGCATACTGCGTAATTTGTCGTGCGACTGTTTGCTGCTTGCTGCTTGCTGCTTGAGGGATTCTTCGGATTTGGAACGGGATCGTCTGCCAAAGTCACGCAGTACGCAGTACGCAGCACGCAGCACTGCCACCGCCGCCAACACCCACGTCACAACCCCCAAATAATTCCCGCCCTCAACATAATTCTTGATGCCCCAGAAGATGTTGTCGATGGGTTCGCCCAGCGCGTTGACCGTGGCCGGGTTCCACTGACGCGTCCAGATGTCGAACCAGCCGTGATGGCTGGGGCTGCCGAAGATATTGGGCAACGGGAAGGTGAGCACATGCCGAGATGGCCACGCCCATTCGCGCACCTGCGCCAGACTGGCTGAGCCATCGCGGAAGTTCATGGGTACCAGTTCCAGCAGCGGAATCAACTGGATGGCCCCCAAGGCCACGCCAAGGAAGACCATGACGAGGAGCCAGACGGCAAGACGAAGAACAACAACGAACGAGGATCGAAGATCAAAGGCCGAAGATCCGCGGTCCGAAGGTGTTTCCAATGAAGACGAATCATCGGCTGCACGATCTTCGCCCTTCGGTCTTCCAATCATTCTCCACGCCGCCAGCAATCGCACAGCGCTGTACGCGCCCGCAACCAGCAGCGTGTAGTAGATCAGCTCCGGATGGCCGGCCAGGATCATGACACCGACGATTAGCGAGCCTAAAACGACGTAGGGGATGGGGCTATAACTGGTTGCGCCCTTCTCTTCCTGCTTGCAGATCATCCATTCGATGACGGCCAGGAGAAGCGGCAGCCAGACGACGGCGGCAATGAACATGGTGAAGACGACGGAGGCGATCAGGAAGCCGCTGAACATGAAGGCAATGGCGCTGAAGAGCGCTGCCGGGACGCGCATTCGCAGCACCCGGGCAAAGATGTACATATTGGCCCCGGCCAGACCGATCTGTATGGCCGTAAACCAGCCGTAGGCGGTCTCCATGGGCAGAATGTAGAAGAGTAGACTGAGTGGGTAGAAGACGCTGGCCTGGCCCGCGGCCAGGAAGGGCAGCCCGGTGAAGATCTGCGGATTCCAGAGCGGCAGTTGGCCGTCGGCAAAGGCTTGACGGATATGTTGCTTCCAGACTGCGTTTTCCAACACCAGATCACTGAGCAGTCCGTTGTGGGGAATCAGGCCCTGCTGCAATGATCGCCAGGGTTCAAAGGCATAGAGATTGTCGAAGGGAAGCAGCGTTTTGCCCAGCAGTGATGGAAAGAGTACCGGTGAAAACCAGAGCAACGCCAGCCCGAAGAGGGCGAGGATGGCGAAGAGATCGCTGCGGACTCGTCTGATGCGAGACATGGGCGCTAGTGGTCGATGACGGATGAGTGAGACTGCGCAAACGTGGCAGGCTGCTCTTCGTCATCGATAAAGGCGGAACTATCAGCGACGGAACTATCAACGGAAGCGACTTGCGGCGTAGAGTGTTGTACTAGCCCTCGATAGCGCCAGCGGATCTGCCAGGTGCGCCAGGCCGATTCGAGCTTGACCGGCATGTCCAGCTTGCTCTGGCCGATGCGGCGGTCGGCAAAGTGAATGGGGATCTCGATGATGTGATAGCCGAGTTTCTCGCTGAGATAGGCCATCTCTACCTGGAAGCTGTAGCCGTTGCTGCGCACGTTCTCCAGGCCGATGCCCAGCAGCGCGTTGCGTTTCCAGAGCTTGAATCCGGCGGTCATGTCGCGGATGCGCAGCCCGAGGATGATGCGACTGTACAGATTGGCCCACCAACTGACAAAGCGACGCCAGAGCCCCCAACCCTCATCCAACGAGCCGCCCGGTACGTAGCGGCTACCGACCACCACATCGGCGTCGGTGGAGAGCAGCACGCCGAGCATGCGTGGGACATAGTCCGGTGAATGGCTGAAGTCGGCGTCCATCTGAACGACGAAATCAGCGCCGTCGGTCAGCGCTCTGGTCATACCGTCGACATAGGCCGTGCCCAGCCCGCCTTTGCCCTGGCGATGCAACACGGCCATTCGAGGTCGCTCGCAGCCGGGCGCGCCATTGTAGGCAAGCGCCAGTTGATCGGCTACGTCGCCGGTGCCGTCGGGAGAGTTGTCGTCGACGACCAGCAATTGCAGGCCGTCAAGCGGCAAGGCAAAGAGCGCCGCGGCCATGCGCGGCAGATTGTCGGCCTCGTTGTAGGTGGGGACCACCACAGTCAGGCGAATCGCTTCGGTTGGTGACGGGAGGATCTCCTCCCAGATCGAGTGAACCATGTTGACAGTCTCTCCATCTGCCTCAAATGGGCAGACACAAAATTGTAGCATGGTTCAGAAACGGCACCAATTTGGGGGCGTCAGATGATGGGATCGGTTGTCGGCTTGTGCGCATCAACGATGATTGAGACTGATCTCAATTGGCTATCCTGATTGCGGTGGTCAAAGCGCAGTGAGCGATAGATCAGACCGTCGGCGGCGTCCCAGTGGTTGTAGTGGAATCGACCGGCCTCGTCGCAATATTCGAGCAGATCGATCTGAAAACCAGCGTCGGTAAACACTCGCGAGAAGGAACGATAGTTGTACACAATCCTGTGGTCGGCGGCCGGATGATCCTGGGGGCCGGGACCACCGATCTGCACCATTTGTTGGTATTCCGGATCAGGAAAGAAGCCATCGGGGACCGCGCAGCGAAGATAGCTGCCTGGCTTCAAGTATCGATAGCAGAGCGCCGCTGCTTGACGTCCCTCGTCTTCGGTCAGATGTTCCCAAACATGTTCACACAGAAAGGCATCGACCGGCCGGGTGCCAAAGTTAGCGTCCCAGTTTTCGCTAGAGAGTAGATCAAGCTGTTCTTGCTGTGTGGCAATCCAACCGGTATACGATTGTTCTCCGGCGCCGATGATGATTCGGAGCGGTTGAGCAGGAGGGATATGGGTTACGTTGATTTCAGTGTTCGTTGTCATTCTGAAATGATACCATGGCGCTCGCTCAGGCTAAACACGCAATCCGTTGTTGCGAGCCATCCAGATCACCGGCTACAATCCTACGAGGTTGTCGAGAAAGAAGTGACCAGCCGGACTTTGATACGCAAACAGCTTCGTTTTGAGAGCTAAACTGGAAGCACAACGAGATCATGAGATTTGTAGGTCACGCTTGCAGCGTACCAAGGTACGCGTGCCAGACGGATCCAGAGGTCACCGAACGAGTCCGACTGCAAGTCGGACCGAGATCAGGATATAGCACACAAGCGATTGGAGGCATATACTGAATAGGCGAAGGTCCATTTGAGATTCAGCAAGATGAAAGCGAGAGACAAATCCATGACACCAATGTCGCTAGAACAGATCTCCAGGCAACGGCCCTATCCGGACTTTGCCGAATGGTGGCCCATGGGCGAGGAGTTTCTGACCTTCATGTCGGCTGCAATCGTCGGTGAGTGGCGGAAACTCGGTACCCAATCAGCCCGCGATGTAGATGAAGAACTCAAAGAAGATGTCGAAGAGTACGTGGGGCATTACATCGATCTCGTCTACGGCACTGCAGCGCTGCCGAGTTTGGTCGACAGTTTTATGCAGGCAACGGACTTGGCGACCATTCGCTCTGGCGAATTCGATGCACTCTCCTATGGATTCTACCGCTCGGCATTTGAGTTGCTGGCAGCGCAAGGCCTTAGCGACGAGCAACTGAACTTCGAGCGACACGAGTTCTGCCGGCGTGTGGGCAAGCGTGTCTACGGCGCGCTGGAGACCCATCTCGGCTTCGAGTTGCCGGAGAAATTGGGGACGGCGGACGATTTCGAACAGGCTCAACAATCCATCAACACAATCGGCGGCTTTTTGCAGGACCAAGGCTATTTACGCGATCATTTTGCCTTTCGCTTCGACGTGCAGGCAGAGCACTGCGGCCAGTCCATCAATCAGACTGAAGCGGATTTCTTGCAACGAATTACCAGAGGCGAAACCGGCTACGCACTCTACGAGATGGGCTATCCGGCTATCCTACCTTCGGCCGTCTACCTCTACCACACCATGGGCGAGGCCCAGCACCACTCGTCCCGCATCATTGAAGACTTCTTCGGAGCCATTGGCTGCGCGGCCAGCGAGACCGATGACTTCGATCCCACCGGCTATCCATCCGACATGGTTGTCGAGCTGTGGGAGATCCGACGGGCGCCATGACCCGATTTGAGCTGAATGGGTCTCATTTCTCCAGATCTGCAAGACTTCACGGAGCGTTGTCCTTATGAATGGCGTTTCCGCAACCAGCCTACGCCATTCAAGGCTGGCCGTACTTGCGGCCTTCTTCATCAATGGTGCGCTGATAGCGAGTTGGGTCTCGCGTATTCCCGCCATTCAGACCAAAATGGGACTGAGTGAAGGCGGGCTCGGGCTGATACTTCTCGGTCTGTCCGCCGGTGTTTTGATTGCCCTCTCTCTTGCCGGTGGGCTGATTGCCCGCTACGGTAGCCCGAAAGTCACCCTCGTCGGCGCTATGGTCATGTGCCTGATGCTTCCGGCTATCGCCCTTGCGCCCAACTCAATTACGCTCTGGATCGTCCTCTTCATTTTGGGCGGGGCCATGAGCATCATGGATGTAGCCATGAACGAACAGGCTGTCCTGGTGGAACGCAGCGCGGGGCGACCAATGATGTCCTCATTCCACGCCTCGTTCAGCATCGGAGGTCTGACCGGCGCGCTGATTGGCGCAGGCATGGCGTGGGCCTCCGTAATGCCCTTTCCCCATTTCGTTTTTGTCTCGGTGATATTTGGTGTGGTGATGATCTTCGCATCCGCCTACCTGCTGCCGACTGAACAGGAAGCTCAGGCGGATGACGCCGTTTTTCGCCTGCCGGAACGGGCCCTGTGGGCTCTGGGGGCCGTCGCGTTCTGTGCAGCAATTGCGGAGGGCGCCATGGCCGATCGGAGCGCTGTCTATCTGAACCAGGTGCTGAATACGACAGCAGCCTATGCGGCGTTGGGGTTCGCGGCTTTTTCATTGACCATGACCGTTGGTCGATTGCTTGGCGATTCGATTTCGGCTCGTTGGCCATCCATATTAGTCGTCCGCGGAGGCGGTCTTGTCGCTACGCTGGGTCTCCTGACCGCGGCATTGACGACTGCTCCAAGCCTCGCGCTGGTGGGCTTCGCTGCGGTCGGCATCGGTTTGGCCAATATCATCCCACTCTCGTTCAGCGCGGCGGGCAACTATCCACAGATCTCGCCCAGTGCCGGCATCGCGGGCGTCGCTACAATCGGCTATGCCGGTTTCTTGGCGGGACCACCGATCATCGGATCGGTGGCGGAAGCGACTTCGCTACGCATCGCCCTGGCATTGGTGGCATTTCTTGTCGCCACGCTGGTTTTTACGGCTGGCGCTGTGTCGCCGGAGGGTTCGTCGAAATAATCGTCAATGATCCGGCACTGGGCTCGCTAGCTCAATCGTCAAGTCTGACAGTTTTGGCTCCGCATGAGAGATGGCATGCCGTACTTCTTCTTTGACGGCTCGAACATCGGCCGATGGGGAGAGCGCCAACACCATATCGCCCTGCAACTGATGGCCAAGCCAGCGCAGGCGTAGCCGCTCTACAGCGTCCACGGCCGGGTGCTCGATAACGACTGCCTCCACGTTGTCGACGGTCTTCGGGTCGACCCCATCCATTAGCCGCCGCCAGATGCGTTTCGTGGCATCCCAGGTGATGAAAAGAATCGCTACGCCGATCAGCAGGCCGATGATAGGATCAGCCAGCGGAAACCCCAGCCACGAGCCGATGGCAGCCGCCAAGACAGCCAGCGAGGTCAACCCGTCGGTTCGTGCGTGCAGGCCATCGGCCACCAACGCCTCGGAGCCGATGCGGTTGCCGACCCGGATTTGCATGAGCGCCACGGCTTCGTTCCCGATGAAGCCGATGATGGCGGCAGCCGCCACCCAGCCTAGATTCTGCAACGGCTGCGGATCGAGCAGGCGATGGAATGACTCCCAGAAAATGATGCCGGCGCTGACGAGGATCGAGAGCACGATGAAAATGCCGGCGATGTCCTCGGCGCGGCCATAGCCGTAGGTATAGCGCCGCGTGGCAACTTTGCGGGCCAGGTAGAAGGCGATCAGGAGTGGGATCGAGTTCAGCCCGTCGCCGATGTTATGGGCGGTGTCGGCCAGCAACGCCACACTGCCGCTGGCAAAGACAATAGCCAATTGCAGCACAGATGTGATCGTCAGTGCGGCCAGCGCCAGCCAAACCGTGCGGATACCCGCCTGGTTGTCGGCAAAGGCACGGTCAGCAGCCAGGTCGCTATGATCGTGGCTGTGCGGATGGAAGATCCCGGCAAAGAAGCCGCGCACGCCAGTCTGGTGCGTGTGACCGTGATCATGGCTGTGGCCATTGTTGTGGCTGTGATCGTGATCGTCTGAATCGTGATCGCTAGAATCGTGATCGTCTGAAACGTGGTGCTGATAGGCCTGTGTACTCATGCTTGCACCTTTCGTCCGCTCGCAGAGGAGAGCTGTCTTGGATGTGGCTCACGGTTCGCTCACTGATTCAAACATTTTGTATCTTAGCGAACATTTTGTTTGATTTTAGTGTATGATGGTGGCCGGCAAGCGTCAACAGACAATTTCTGGCTGCTGTCCGAAACCGAACACTTTGTGAAGATTGTCTGGTCGTTGCGGCTGCAATGGAGAGGAGAAGAATGGACGCCAATAGAAATGACGCCAATAGAAATGACCGTCGTGTACAACGGACGCGCCACGCATTGCACCAGGCATTGATGGAACTCATCCTGGAAAAGCGCTACGACAAGATCACTGTGCAGGACATCATCGACCGGGCCGACGTGGGGCGGTCGACCTTCTATGCCCATTTTCTGGACAAGGACGATCTGCTGGTGAAGGGCGTCGCCAAGTTCTCGGATCACTTGGATGCACATCTTGAGACGTCGCACGAGCATGACAAGGAGCCGAGCCATGTGCTCCACAGCCTGACCTTCTTCCGCCACGCCTACATGCATCATGATCTCTATCGGACAATGCGGGAGGGCGGGGGCGCAGATGTCATTATGGACGCAGCCCGCCGCCACCTGAGCGAGGATATCGAGAATCACTTGGCCCAACTCTTCCCCGACGGAAAAAACACTGACATCCCAAAACCGGTGATCACAAATTTCTTGGCCGGTGCCATGTTGTCATTGCTCATGTGGTGGCTCGAAGAAGATCGACCCTATTCACCGGAAGAGGTCGATGCGATGTTTCAGAAGCTGGCGATTAACGGTGTGGAAGGGTTACTGAGAGGTCAGTAGCGAGAGAGAATACGGGAATTGACCATGTCAAACAGATCGCCAGGAAAGCCATTTGCCACTGGCCACACGGCCGAAATCTACGTTTGAGATGACGGAACAATCCTCAAGTTGTTTCGAACGTGGTTCCCGCTGAGCGCAATCGAACACGAAGCCCGTATCGCGTGCCTGATGCACGGCGCCGGATTGCCCACGCCGGCAGTCGTCGGCGAGATCATCGAGGTAAATGGCCGTTACGGCCTGGTTTATGAACAGGTCATGGGTGATTCCATGCTGGCGGCTCTGACATCTCAGCCCTGAGCCCAAACTCGTTGCGCCAATCTACTGGCGGAGCTACAGGTCGGCATCCACAGTCACCACGCGATCGAAGAGCTGCCTGTCCAACATGACAAGCTCAATACCAAGATCCAATCCGCTCAGATGCTCTCGCCCGACATCCGGGACGCAGCGCTTGAGATGCTCGATGGCTTTCCCAGGGAGAACCAGCACTGCCATGGCGACTTTCACGCCGACAACGTTCTGATCACGAGAAGTGGCCCGGTCATCATCGACTGGATCGATGCCTCCAATGGCAACCCCCTGGCCGGTGTAGCCCGCAGCTCATTGCTGATGGATGAAGCCCCATTGCCCGGTGACAAGCGTTTTCGTTGGTTGCTCAATCAATTTCGCGACCGGTTTCACAGAGCATACTTGAAGCGCTATTTTCAGCTACGCCCTGCCGACCAGGCTGAGTTTGCCCAATGGCGATTGGTAAATGCGGCAGCCCGTCTCAGCGAAGATGTCCCAGAAGAACAGGCGCTGATTGCCTTGGTTGAGGCCGGCTTCTCGCAGTAGAACAGAAGGCAAACTTCGATAGAATGCTGATCCAAGAAGACGCACGAAGGCGCACAAAGATCAATCATTCTTTGTGCGCCTTCGTGCGTCTTCTTGTTTCTTCGTGGATGGGTGTTTTTTTACGCCACGCTAAGAATACCGTTCCGGAGCCACCGGGCCACTAGCTCCACCGATGCTGTAGCTTTAGCCGAGTCTCCGAATAGCGAGCCTTCTCCAGCACGAATGCCCGGATCACATCGGACATGGAATGGTCGCCGAAGAAGTGTTGCTTGTACGGTCCGCTGCCCATGAAACCGCCTTCTTCCTTCAACAGCCCTGGGCGCAGCTTATTGGCCGGCAGATGGTTCACACCGTCAAGCACGGCCGTGAACGGCTTAGGCATCCAGTCGACTTTGCGGAAGATGGCGTCGATCTCTGCAACGGCCCATGCTACAGAATTCACATTCTGCATATCCGTCGCCTCGACGATGCTATCGACCAGGTGAGCAACTGCGTCGTACTCCCGAAAGCCGCCGCCGGCCAGCTTCAGGCAGACAATTTGCGCGTAGTAATCGGCACGGCTGCTCGCCCGCAAGCGTGAACTGCTCAGCTTGACCAATTCGGTGTACGCCCCCAATAGCCACATCACAGTATAGGCCGACCAGAGGCGGTAGTCGGCAAATGACTTGTAGGCATTGGAGATCAGGCGGTCATTGGTGCGAATGAAGGCCTGTGTCGTTTCTTCGAGGGGAGCGAAGCGCTGGGCAGAGTAGTCGCCGCTTTCGGCCGCATCGACCAGTAGATCGGCCAGAACCGACGTGGCCATCAACGAGGCGTAGAGCCCCTTGGAGAAGAGCGGATCGACGAAGCCGACGGCATGGCCCAGCAGGGCAAAGCGGTCGCCCACCACGCGTGACGAACCATATTGGATGCGTCCTGTCCGTGTCCACGGACGCACGACCTTGGCCGTAGCGAACTGCTCGGCGATGCTGGGGAAACGTTGGATGAAGTCGTTGAACTCTTCCTCCGGCGTCAAGTCTTTCTGTATTGGATGGATGCGCGGATCCAACATCAGCCCGACGCTGCAGAGTGGATCGGTCGAACGGGCATGGTTGTTGAAGGGGATCACCCAGAGCCAGCCACCCTCGAAGACATGATGCAGCGTGCCTTCGGAGACGCCGAAAGGCACGCCATACGCTTCCTGGGAGGCGCCGACCTTGTGGTAGTCAGGCACGTCGATCATATGGGTGAAGAGAGCACGCGAATGGGTCTTCAGATCGAAAGTGCGCAGCTTGTATTTCTCGGCCAGGATCGAGCGAAATCCGCCTGCGTCCACAACATATTTGGCCTTAACTATATCGCCCTTGGCCGTTTTGATGCATACGCCACTCTCATCGATCTCCACATCTTCGATGAAAGTCTCCTGGCGCACGGTCGCTCCATAGGCGATAGCCGTCGTCATCAGAAAGTAGTCGCTGTCCTGGCGGTAGAGGTGTAGTTCATGGCCGTGGGGCTGTTTTGGGATCACGGCCTGTAACGTGCAATCGAGGTCGTGCTTTTTGCCTTCCATGTGATGCAGATAGCTGAAATGACGTTTGACGCCATGTGATGTGCCGATATACGAAAAGTAGTTCTCCGAACTGAAGTAGGCCAACTCGGGCACATCATAGAGCTCGGCCATCGCACGCAGAATCTCCGATGTCTCCAAAATCATCGATTCGCCAATGGCGAACCGCGGGTGGGACTTGCCTTCAAACAGGATGACGCGTTGGCCCTGCTTGGCCAGGATCGCGCCGAGGGCCGAGCCGGCGATGCCGGTGCCGATGATGGCGATATCGTATGATTCAGATTCGTTTTTCACATATGCTCATTTCTCTACTCGTTTCTCGACTCATACCCTTCGGGGTTCTGGGCCTGCCATCGCCAGGCGTCCTGGCACATGGCTTCAATCCCCTTTTCGGCCGACCAGCCTAGCTCCTCGGCCGCCTTGGTCGGGTCGGCGAAGCTCGTGTGTACATCCCCCGGACGCCGGGCGACCACTTCGTAGGGGACAGGCTTTCCGCTGGCTTTTTCGAAGGCGGCAATCACTTCGAGCACGCTGTAGCCGCGTCCGGTGCCCAAGTTGTATGCGTGGACGCCTGGCCCCTGGTCCAGCTTCTCAATCGCCTTGACGTGGCCCACTGCCAGGTCAACGACATGGATGTAGTCACGAACGCCGGTTCCGTCGGGCGTGGGATAGTCATCGCCGAAGACCTGCAAAGTCGGGCGTCGTCCCACTGCCACCTGGGTGATATAGGGAAAGAGGTTGTTGGGGATCCCATTGGGGTCTTCGCCGATCTCGCCACTGGCATGAGCCCCTACAGGGTTGAAGTAGCGCAGCAGCGCAATTCGCCAGGTCGGATCAGAGCGATGAAGATCGCGTAACATCTGTTCGTTCATGAATTTGGTCCAGCCATAAGGGTTGGTGGCTGAGCGCGGAAAATCTTCGGTGATGGGCATGGTTTCGGGCTCACCATAGACAGTTGCAGACGAACTGAAGACCAGCCTGCGTACACCATGATCGCGCATGCAGAAACAGAGGTTCAGTGTTCCGGTGAGATTATTCTGATAGTACTCCAGTGGTTTGGCCACCGATTCGCCGACTGCTTTCAGGGCAGCGAAATGGATCACCGCATCGATGTCATGTTTCTGAAAGACTTCGTCCAATGCTTCCCGATCCAGCAGGTCGACCCGGTAGAAAGTCAGCGTGCTCCCGGCCAGCCTCTCCACGCGCCGGAGAGATTCCTGATCGGCATTGGCCAGGTTGTCGACGACGATAACCTCATCGCCTGCTTTCAGTAACTCCAGACTCGTATGGCTGCCGATATAGCCGGCCCCGCCGGTCACCATAACCTTACTCATTCAAATCCTCCGCGTCACGCCTTGACGTTTCTTATCAATTGAATCTGTGAAACGATCGGCTGTTTGCGAGGGGCGGCCACAAGGGCACGCCCCTACAGTCCCCATCCCCTACGTGCTTCCCCAATCCACTGTCTCGTCCACCTCGCCGGCCGGACCTTTGCCTTTGAACTGGCTCATGTAGAGCGAGTAGTAGAAGCCCTTGGCGGCCATCAGTTCGTCATGGGAGGCGAACTCGACGACTTCACCGGCGTTGACGACCAGGATCTTGTGCGCGGGCTGGATGGTGCTCAGGCGATGAGCGATGACGAAGCTGGTGCGTCCCTCCATGAGGCGATTCAACCCCTCTTGGATCAGCTTCTCCGTACGCGTGTCAACATTGGAGGTGGCTTCGTCCAGGATCAGCATCTTGGGATCGGCGACCATGGCACGGGCGATGGTGATCATCTGGCGCTGGCCCTGGCTGAGATTGGAGCCGCGCTCGGTCATCATGGTCTCGTAGCCCTGCGGCAGCTTCATGATGAACTCGTGGGCATTGGCCCGTTTGGCCGCGTCAATGCACTCTTCGTCGGTGGCGCCCTCACGTGCATATTTCAGATTGTTCATCACCGTGTCCGAGAAGAGGAAGGCCTCTTGCAGGACCACGCCGATCTGCTGGCGCAGGCTCTTCTGAGTCAGCTTACTGATGTCCTGACCGTCGATGAGGATCGTACCGCTGTCAATGTCATAGTAGCGGGTCAGAATGTTGATGATGGTTGACTTGCCTGCACCCGTTGGCCCGCAGATGCCGATCATCTGCCCCGGCTCGGCTTCGAAGGTGTTGTGCTTGAGGATCTTGCGGCCAGGCACATAGCTGAAGTCCACATCTTCAAATTCAACGTTGCCGCCTTTGAAGTCGAAATCGGCGGCATCCGGTGCGTCGACGACTGATGGTTCTTCGTCAATGATGCTGAAGACGCGGCGTCCGCCCGCGACTGCGTTAAGCGTGGTCGCCATCAGATCGGCGATGTCGGAGAGCGGCGATGCCAGCAGCGCTACGTAGCTCATGAAGGCAATGACAATGCCGAAGGTGATCTCTCCCTCAATGTACATGAACGAGCCCACCACCAGTACGACGACCGTTGTCAACAGCGTCGAGGCAATCGTGATCGGGTATTGAACGATCGAGGTGAAGAAGGCCTTGGTTGCCACATCGTAGACGCCGCCCGCCAGCAGATCGCTCTTGTCTTCGGCCCAATCGCGGCGACGGTTGCTGATGAGCACCTTGTGACCGGAGATGGTCTCTTCCTGGAAGCCGCTGAGCGCACCCAACTCCTCCTGGAGTTTGGTGAAGGCCGGTGTCGATATGCGCTGTACCATGCCAGTGGCAAGCAGCAAAACGGGCACAATCAGTAGGGCCACCAGCGTCAATTGCCAGTTGATGAGCAGCATGATAAGAATGATCATCACGACCTGGAAGATGGACCGGATCATCGGCGCCACCGCGCTCTCGTAGAAGAGCGAGACGGCCTCGGTGTCGTTGGTGACGCGGCTCATCAGCTCGCCCAGCGGTTGGCGGTCGAAGAAGTTGAGCGAGAGCGTCTGGATGTGTTCAAAGAGATGGCGTTGCAGTTTGTAGAGTCCGGTGGTAGCCAGCTGCGAAAAGACACGCTCGGCATACCAACTCATTCCCATGTAGATGGCGGCGGCCAGCAGTGCCGTAAGCAGGAGCGCGCTCACCTGGTTGAAGGTGCCCTCGCCCGATGTGATCAAGTTGAGCGAGATGCCGGTCAACACCGGAATGATGATCAACGCCATCAATGCCGCCACACGTACGAGCATGGCGACAATGAACCTGGAACGATTCTCTTCGCCGACCATGTATTTGAAGAGCCGGCGTACCACATCAAGGGTGTCGTTCTCCTCCTGCGGCGGGGCGAACCGTTGACGGCTTTCCAGCCGGCTACGCAGGGTTGGCGTCTGGTCTGTCGCTGAAACGGTCATACTGCCTCCTCCGCGCTATCATTTTGGGGTTCGCCATTGGGGGCGCTATCGGGCTTGATGCCGGCGCCCAATTGCGATTGGTAGATCTGCTGATACAATTCGTTGTTCGCCAACAATTCCTCATGTGTACCGTCAGCAACAATTTCGCCGAATTCCATCAGGTAGATGCGGTCCAGATCGATGACGGCGCTGATACGCTGCGCAATGTAGATGGTGGTCACATAGTCCGTAAAGCCGGGAATCGCTTCCTGCACCCGGCTCTCTGTGGCCACATCCAATGCACTGGTGCTGTCATCCAAAATGAGCACCCGGGGTTTTGTCGCCAGTGTACGCGTGATGGCCAATCGTTGGCGCTGCCCGCCTGAGAAGTTGTAGCCACGGCGGGAGACCGGCGCCTCCCACTGTTGGGGCAGATCGGAGACAAAGCCAAAGGAATCGGCTGCCTCGGCGGCGCCATACATCACTTCATCTTCGGCCTCGGGATTGCCGAATTTTAGGTTGAAGGTCATGTCTCCCTGAAAGAGCACCGCCTCTTGAAGCGCGATGCCCACGACCTCACGCAAATTCTTCTGGGGCATGTCGCGCACGTCAATGCCGTCGATGGTGATGCGACCCTCGGTGACATCGTAGAAACGTGGAATCAGGTTGACCAACGCGCTCTTGCCCGCACCCGTTGCCCCCAGGATGCCGACACGCTGACCGGGTTCAATGGTCAGGTTGATATCCTTGATGGCCGGCGGATCCAACGCGCCGTCGGGGCGGCGGAAGGCGAATGATACGTTGTCGAAGACCACCCGGCCCTCAATCTCGCTCGGCTCCAGTTGCTTGGCGCCGGGCCGATCCACGATAGCCGGAATCGCGTCGTAGGCTTCGAAGACACGGCTTGCCGAAGCATCACCGCGAAGCAGGAAGGGAACGACGATGGCCAATCCGGCCAGTGGCGCCACTACCAGCGATAGATACTGCATGAAGGTTACTAAATCACCGGAGTTGAGTCCGGCGCCGCTGAAAATCTGGTCGGCGCCGATCCAGATGGTGAAGACAATGGCGACCTGGGCCATGGCGGCCAACAGCGGGTTGAGCAGCGCAACGTGGAAAGCGGCTTGATAGGCCGGCGTGCGCATGGCGGATGCCCGCTTCTCGAAGCGCTCGTTCTCCAGATCCTCGCGCACAAATGCTTTGACCACGCGGGCGCCGGATAGGTTCTCCTGCAACGTGTTGTTGAGATCGTCCAGCTTCTTCTGGCGTTCGTCATAGGCCTTGAAGATTATGGGCACCAGAAAGGCCATGATGATCAATACCGCCCCCGTTACCACGATCATGATCCAGGCCAGGCTGGGTGTCCGCAAATAGGCCATAATCATGGCCACGATGATCATGAACGGGGCGTAGAGGATCAAGATCACGCCGTACATAATGGCGTTGGCAATGTTGAGCACATCGGCGTTGAGTCGCACCATGAGGTTGCCGGTGCGAAAACGATCGAAGTTTTCGAACGAATAGTCCTGGATCCTCTCATACAGTTCGGCGCGTACTACATATGCTGTTCCTTGGGCAAAGAAGACGGCAAAGTAGGCTGTGCCTGCCATCGCTACGCCGGCGATGACGGCTAGCGCAGCCATCCATATGCCCGTCTGGATGATGACCTCAACGTCGCCGGTCAACATGCCCTGGTTGATGAGCCGTTGCATGAGCGTAGCTACGCCAATGCTGGCTAGCGCCGAGATCATCAGCAGCAGCTGCGAGATGATGAGCCTGCCGCGATAACCACGATATATAACGAGCAGCTTTCTCAGATTTAAAAACATAGGCCTGTCCTTTTATCGATCGATGCGAATAATGCCCGCAATTGTATCATTGAATTGATGGTGATGCACCCGTGGAGAGGTATTTAGTTTTTCCGTTGACACATCATGTCCACTCATGCATACTAGCCAGAGGTTCAATCTTTTTCGAGGGGTCGGTGCATCCGGTCTCTAATGCGCTCCGTTCGATCAGGGGCGGCCCTGGCTCAATCAGTGACCAGATCGGACCGCAGAAGCGCACAACGCAAATACATCCATTTCGGCGTCACCAAGCTACAAGGGAGCCTTTTGTGAACGAGGTCGGTCTGCACAAGTTAGAGTTGGATACACCCTTTCTCTGGGTGGACGTGGATGCATTGGCGCAGAACATCGCACAGATGGCCACCTTTTTTCGGGCCGCAGGCGTCAACTGGCGGCCACACATCAAGGGCAACAAGACGCCGGCAATCGCCCACATGTTGTTGGATGCAGGCGCCATCGGGTTGACCTGCGCCAAGCTGGGCGAGGCCGAGGTCATGGCCGCAGAGGGTGTGCAAGATATGCTGATTGTCAACCAGATTGTGGGCCGGAGAAAGTATGCGAGATTGGCCGACCTCTGTCGTAGCGCCGACGTGAAGATAGCGGTCGATAGTACGGTTACTCTGGACGATCTGAATGCCGCCGCCGAGGCCAGAGACGTTACGATCGGTGTTGTTATTGAGGTCAACACCGGCATGAACCGGGCCGGTGTTGAGCCGGGCGAACCGGTCGTTGAATTGGCCCGTGCCATCCAGGCCCGCACCAACGTGCAACTGCGCGGGTTGATGACGTGGGAAGCCCACGCTCTCGGCATTGAGGACGAGACGAGCAAACGTCAGACGATTGCGGAAGCCATCGGTCAGTTGACCGATAGCGCCGACCGCTGTCGGCAAGCAGGCTTCCCCATCGAGATCATCTCCTGCGGCGGCAGCGGCACCTACGTGATCACGTCCAACGAGCCCGGCATCACCGAAATCCAGGCCGGCGGCGCCATCTTCCGTGACATGACCTATGCTGCCTGGAATGTGCCGACCCGGCATGCCCTCTTCGTGCACAGCGTGGTGACCAGCCACCCTGTGCCCAATCGAATCATCATCGACGCCGGCTTCAAGGCGTTGCCTCGCTCCAGGCATATGCCCCAATCCATCGGCTTTGATGGCGTGGCGGAGATGTTTATGTCGGCCGAGCACGGCATCATCACCCTGGACCACGACAACGAAGAGATTGAAGTCGGCGACCGCTTCGACTTCATCCCGGCCTACGGGGACACCACTGTCTTTCTGCATGACAATATGTACGCGCTACGTAACGATGTTGTCGAGGCCGTCTGGCCGATCTCAGCGCGGGGGAAATTGCGCTAGGCGACTCAAAAAAGATCCACGAAGGAGCACGAATGTGCACGAAGGGTGGCCTTCTTCGTGTATATTCGTGCTCCTTCGCGGATCATCATTTCTGGAAACACCCTAGCAAGGAGGCCAAACATGATCGAGAATACGATTCCTATCATCAATGTCGCAGACATGTCCACAAGCCTGGACTTCTACAAGAACACGCTCGGCTTCTCGCCCGACTGGGACGCCCAGGTAGATTCAGACAAGGTCGCCGGCATCTCCAGGGATGGCTGTTCGATCTATCTCTGCGAGGGAACCCAAGGTGTGCGAGGATCGTGGCTCTGGATGGGCGCTGAAAGTGCGGAGTATTTCGATCAGGTGATTGCGAATGGAGCAACAGTCGTTCAAGAAGCGACAAGCTATCCATGGGCGTATGAGCTTCGAGTCCAGGATCCTGATGGGAACATCATCAGAATCGGGACAGAGCCGATCTAAAGAAGTCACGATGAGTCCAAGCCCGACACCTTGATGGAGGCGAGAGGTAGGATATCGACATTGCAGACTTTGTTGCAAACTGCAGCCGATTTATGGTAAAATGCATCATGTCGTCGCAGTATTGTTAATACGGGAGAAACGAATGGCCAATGTAACTGTCCAAGCAAGAATCAGCCCCGAACTGAAAGAGGAAGTGGATGCCACCCTGTCCGCTATTGGGCTCTCAACAGCCGAAGCGATTCGCCTATTCTTACAACAGACTGTCAACTCTGGCGGTTTGCCATTTCAGCCAACGGCCACACGCCCTAACCGTGGTACGTTAGAAGCCATGCTCGAACTGGAAAATGGTGGGGGAACGGTCTTCGAGTCGACTGATGATCTCTTCGCAGATTGGAAGAGCTAGCCAGTGCATCTAAGGATTCGGCAGTCCACAAGATTCAGGCGCGATATCAAGCGGATGGCAAGACAAGGTGCTGATCTCGCTGAACTCGAAGCGGCCGTGGAAGTTCTCGCTCAACAAGAAACGTTGGAGGACAAATATCGTGATCACGCGCTCATTGGCAACTGGCGTGGTTACCGGGATTGCCATATTCGCCCCGACTGGCTGCTCCTTTACCGCGTGATCGATGACGAGTTGCAGCTGGTAAGAACAGGCAGTCATGCTGATCTATTTGGCAGATAGATCCCGCCGCCTCAGCTAACGAACTCCTTCTTCGCTGTCGCACTCACTTCGTTTTTTTTCACTCCGAAACGGGCTGTTGCCAATCCCCGGCCAGACCCGAACCATGCCAAAGCCTGCCCGAACGGCGATCCAAACAACGGTGACCGCCCAGACCCAGGTCAGCGCATTGGGTGATGAAGTGTCGATCATGAAGAGGCCGGCAGCCCCAACCAGCGTCGCCAGCGTGACCACATTGCGCAGGTAGCGAAAGTCGCCGGTTCCCCAATGGATGCCGTCCGTCACAAAGGCCAGTGCGTTGATCGGCTGGCTGGCTGCGGCCAGAAACCAGGCTGGATAAAAGAGCGTCAAGGCCGTGGCCGGGACCAGCAGAGCGGAAACCCAATCGCGCCCGAACCACATGCCCAGGGCAAGGAGAACGCCCAGCCCCAATGCCCATCTACTGCCGACGGCAGCCACACGCTTTGCCTGCCCCACCATCGCCGAGCCGATGAAAAAGCCAACCAAACTCTGCGCGGTGATGGCCAGAGCGTCAAGACCGAAAGCAGCGAAGCTCCAAAACTGGCGAATGGCTTGATTGGCTGCACCGCTTTGCGCGCCGGCCTGGGTTGCCACGCGTGTGCTGAGCAGGATGAATAGCGTCAACATGCCGGTGCGGATGAAGAGATCGCCGCCGATGCGAATCAGTCCGGTCGCCTCGCTCATGCGTAGCCCGGCCGGCCAGCCCAGGCGGCGCACCACGACGCTGACGGCCCAGGCCGCGCCGATCCATTGGGCGAAGACGCTGGCCGCAGCCGCGCCGGCGATGCCGAAACCCGGAATCGGCCCCCAGCCCATGATGAAGATCGCATCCAGGACAATGTTGATGACATTGATGGTCAGCGCGATCCAGAGCGGCGTCTTCATGTCTTGCAGACCGCGTAGTACGCCGAAGGCGGCCAGCAGTGAAACGACGGCTGGTGCGCCAAAGAGCCGGACTCGCATGTACTCGGTTGCACCTTCCTGTACTTCACCGCTTGCGCCTAGCAGGCCGCTAATGGCATAGGCGCTGGGCCAGCCAAACAGGATGAGCAGCAGGCCGAATGACGAACCGAGCAAAAAGGCAAGGCCCGCCACGCGCGAGGCGCGACCGTGCCGTTGTGCGCCGAGCGCCTGGGCAACTTCCGTCTGCGAGCCGACGCCCAGGAAGTTGAAGATCCAGAAGACGCTCGACAGCGCCGCTGTGCCGACGCCCAGCGCTGCCAGTGACTCAGCCCCCAGGCGCGACACAAATGCGGTGTCGACCAGGCCGGTCAACGGCTCGGCGATCAACGAGATCAGAACGGGCAGAGAAAGTGCGAGAATCGTGCGGTTGGGCGCACGCAGGAAGGGATGTGTCTGAGCAGATGCGGGAGTGGAAGACATGGACGCTCGTTCGGCCGATCTTATGTGCTGAAAACCGGCGCTCTGCAGATCATGCGTTCTGATCTGACGTTTTGATCTTACGGGCAGCCACAGAGCGCAGGGAACAGCATGGTGCGATCTGGCTGAATGTCACAAGCGTGCTGAACAGAGACGCCAGGTCGTCCGATTGATGTAGAGACTACAGCGGCTCAGTGTCGCGCTAGCGGATTGAGGCGTCAAGTTCGAGTATGTGTTAGGCCAGGGCAATCGCGTCTAGATTTCAGAGAAGAGCCTCTCTGCGGCAGGGTTAAAACCCATCGCTAACAAGGAGAAGCCGCCTCAGCGGCTCAGCTCTCAGCGCCTGAGGGCGCTTTTCGCTGTTAGGAGCCGGATTTCATCCGTTGCGCATAATTTAGACGCGACTGCCTTACGTGTTAGGCGAGTCCCTCTACCATGTACAACTGCCCTGTTCGCTGAGCAGATCGCTTCCCTTGACGTATACATATCGACCGTTCGTCCCCGGCGCCATGTTCACATAGTACCAGTAGGCGCCGGTTGTGTAGACACCCCGATCCGCCTCATATTCACCGCCCGAAAACTGATCCACCGGCACGCCATTGGGCGCGCCATATGCCGGCGCACCAATGCGTGGGGTCACTCGACATTCGCCCGGACCGAAGGTCTTTATCGGCACTGTCGGACCCTGGTTGCTTCCGTTGTTGTTGTAGCGTACAGAGACTCTGTCCTCGACGTAGGCCGGGCTGGTCGAGAAGGCGACGATCTCGCCGTCGACGGCCTGGTTGATGGTCATCTGAAGTGACCAAGTCCCTACGCCGCCTGTTCCTACATTGGACCCTTGCAGCGTGGTTGCCTGTTCAAGCAAAACTCGCCCGTTGAGATCTCGTGCCTGGACGACGACGTTGCCTTCATACAGGCCGCCGCCACTGCCGCTGACTGTGAAGGCAGCCTGCAAATTGGCACCTTCTGTCGGCGACTCGATGATGATGAACGATGGCTGCACATCGCTGTTGAATGTCACCGGAACCGACACTGGATCCGCCAACGAACCGGGCGACGAGACAACAATTGCGCCTGTTCTGTTGTAGCCGGCGATGACCGTCAACTGAACGCTGTAACTGCCCTCGCCGCCGGTGCCGACGCTGTTGCCTTGGAGTGTCGTGGCGACCTCGGCCAACAGAACGCCGTAGCTGTCCCTGGCCTGAACGAGCACATTGCCCTCGAAGAGCCCAGCCCCGCGACCGCTCACGGTGAAAGTGGCGGGCAGATAGCTTCCCGAGGTCGGAGACTCGATACTCAACCACGCATCTGTGCCGTTAAAGATCACCGGCACAGATGCAGTCGCCGCCGTGCCCGGCGAGAAGACGACGATGCTGCCTGATGTGTAAGAGCCGGTATTGACGGTAAGTTGGACGCTGTATGTGCCCTCGCCGCCCGTACCGACGCTGCTGCCCTGGAGCGTAGTGGAGCGTTCAGCCAATACAACGCCGTAGGCATTCTTGGCCTGGACAACGACGTTCCCCTCATAGAGCCCAGCCCCGCGACCGCTCACGGTGAAGGTCGAGTCCAAATACGTACCTGAAGTCGGATACTCGATCGTCACCCATGCGGGGTCAATGCGGTTGTAGATCACCGGCACAGAGGCAGTGGCCGGCGTGCCCGGGGAGGTGACGACAATGCTTCCGGGTGTATTTTGCCCCACATTGACTGCTAATTGTGCGCTGTAACTGCCTTCACCGCCTGATCCGGCGTTGCTACCTTGGAGCGTGGTAGCGACTTCAGCCAATACAGTGCCGTAGGCATCCTTAGCCTGTATGACTACATTGCCTTCATAGATTCCTCGTCCACGCCCACTGACAGTAAATGTCGAGGCTAGATAGCTGCCCGATGTAGGATTAGTAATTGTCAACCATGGCTCGGTTGGCTTGGGATCTGGTCCAAGCCCTGGAATCGTCAAAGTTTGTCCGGCCTGTAGTTTGTAGGGACTGTGAAGATTGTTGACGCGCATCAATTCGCGTTCGCTGACACCAAAACGATTGGATATCGAAAAAATGGTGTCATTGCGAACGACGTAATAGGTGCTGCCGTTCACTGTCCCCTGGGCGTGGGCAGTGGGGCCGCGATCATAGACACCGCCGGAATCTCCACTTCCCCAATCTCCGCCCATGCCGCCATTACCCATGCCTTCGCCGCCTGAACCACATCGGTTGATCACTGTAATCGTCGTGCCCGCCGGTAAGTGATTCGGGTTGGAGCCGAGGGCCTGACGATTGAGATCGTAAAGTTCCTGCCAGGTAGTGCAGTATTGACGCGCGATGGAAGCCAGGCGATCGCCGGCAACGACAACGTAGGTTTCGGTATAGGCCGCGTTCGTACTGGCGGACACCGGCGATCCATCAAGCCGTAAAAAAGCAGTAACCGCCAAGATGCCTATCATTGCAACAATAAATCGGCGCAAGAGGCCAGTACGGGGTCTAGCTATTCTGTGCGACATTGACATCTCCCTAAAGACTTCCCAGTCATCTTTCCACTGCCTGTGGCGCTGGTGTTGGCAGCCTCTTCATGACACGAATGACTCTACTGCGAAAACGCCTATTTTCTTGCCACGAATGGTCACGAATTTGCACGAATTGTGTCGTCTCTCCAGAGAGGAGATTCGTAGGAATTGGTGTAAATTCGTGTCAAGATCCAATTTTGCAGTAGAGTCACGAATGATCACGGATTTGCGCAAATTGCGGCGTCAACGCAGAAAAGAAATCCGTAAAATTGTGTACTCATTCGTGTTCCACTGCCCTTTTGTAGTGACGTCTTCTACAGATGAAGACGCAAGAAACGATCGAACAGTCACGCTATTGGATGAAAACGTGTATCTGTCACAGGCACATACCCTGCCAATCGTGCGTGTTTTCGGCAGAATCGGACGGAAACAGATCCAGAGTACCAGTAAGTTGGGGCCTATGCAAGGACGATCTTCAAGGCAGCCTGACCACGGCCCACACGGGATAATGGTCGCTGGCCGCTGTGTCCGGCCAGACACCACTCATTTCGACTTCCATGCCACGGATGAAAATGTGATCAGCCATGGCGCCGACACCCGCGACAGAGAATGTGGGTGTCTCCTCGGAAAGGGCTGGTTGAAAACCCGCATCCGCAAATCGGCTGGTCAGGTCATTTCGACCTTGGGGCGTCAAGGTGTTGAAGTCGCCGCCCACAGCGGCCATTTCCAGTGAGTCGCGTGCGCTTTCAGAGGCGTCGGCCACGCTGTCAATTTGCTCGGCACGTCCATCAGGGCCCATCCACATCGTCTCGGTATGAACACTGTACACATCGACCGGATTGCCGGAGACATCCAACGATCCCATGACGGCGATCCGGCGCTGGCCGTTCCTGGGATCGGCGTTGGGCAGCACTACCTTCTCTGAGGAGACTATCGGCCACTTAGATAACACAGCGTTGCCGAAATCTTTGTCGTGGCGTGTATGGATCGAGGCCGGATAGTAGACGTAGTTGTAGCCCAACGCTTGTGCAATGGCTTCAACACCGGGGGCGTGCATCTCTTGCAAGAGCAGAACATCGGCGTCGGCTAGTTCAGTCGTCTCGCTCAGCTCCTGGACGGCCGTCTCGATCTCATTGCCATATTTGATATTCCAGGTGACGATCTTGATGGAGCCGTCGTACTCGGGAGCAGCAGGAGCGAATGAACCTGAAAAGACCGGCCCCTCGGGCTGATCGTAATTTGTCATTGATCGGCAGCCGGTCAGAAAAAGCAGGGCCTCTATCAAGCCGGTAAGGACGACGATTCGAAAGGGTCGCATAGGGCAACAGTTTACTTGGCTCCTGTCCATCGCGCAACACAAAATGCCCGCCGGCTCCCAATACTTGCCGGTAACGATAGTGTAGGACTGGATTCAGCCCAGAAGCATATAATTCGATGCGAGGGTGCAGCTTTTGTGTCTCATGTTCGCATTCCGAGATCGGGCCACGTTTATACTACCTACAGGAGGCTGTCTATGGCTTAATCCCGGAATGCTCTGCATCTGCCCCCGGGTGTGAATTGCGGCCACCCTGGAAATCTTCTTTCCCCACACTCCGATCACGTGCTAAAATCACCCTGTGGAAAACAACTTTGTCCCGCGCCCGCGCAGCAAGCAATCCTTGAATACACCGACGGCCCCATGGGCATCAGTGCCGTGCCCGGTAGCGGCAAGACCTTTACGCTCAGCCTGCTGGCTGCGCGCCTGGTGGAACGCCTGGCCGCCAAGAGCGAACAGCTTGATGAGCGCGAAGTACTGGTCGTTACGTTCACCAACAGCGCCGTCGAAAATTTCCGCAATCGTATCGGGCAGTTCGTGCGTGAAGAGCAGGGCCTGCTGGCAGGCGTCGGTTATCGCGTGCGCACGCTCCATGGCCTCGCCCATGACATTGTGCGCGAGCGGCCCGGTTTGGTCGGGCTGAGCGAGACCTTTGATATCGTTGACGAACGGACTGCAGTCGAGATCAAGCGCGAGTCGGTCCTGTCCTATCTGCGCATCCACCCCGAAGTCTTCACACCCTTCATTCAACCGGATTATTTGCAGAATTTCCGGCGAATCGAACGCTATGTCATCGCCGACGCCATTGAAATCGCCAACACCGTGATCCGGGTCGGCAAGGAGTTGCAGACCCGGCCCCATGAGTTACGGGCTAAGCTGGAGCGCCAGAGTGGTACTTGGCCGCTGCTCGATTTTGGCTTGCATGTATACAGCGACTATCAGCGCAGCCTCAACGTGCGCGGAGCGGTCGATTTTGACGACCTGATTGTGCTGGCGCTGCAAGCGCTGGCTGCCGATGATGGATTTCTGCATCGCTTGCAGGATCGGTGGCCCTACATTCTTGAGGACGAGGCCCAAGATTCAAGCTTGCTGCAAGAGAAGATGTTGCGAATGCTCAGCAACCGCAGCGGCAACTGGGTGCGGGTCGGCGATCCCAATCAGGCCATCAACACCACCTTTACCAGCGCCGACCCCAGCTTTCTTCAGAACTTCATCAATCGCTATCCGCGCCAATCCAAGCCGCTGCCCAATTCGGGGCGAAGCGCACGGCCCATCATCGAGCTGGCCAACTATCTCATTGAGTGGTCGCGTACGGAGCATCCGGCGTTGCCGCCGGATTTGGCACTGACGCAGCCGCTGATTGAGCCGACGCCCGGCGGGGATCCACAGCCCAACCCGGAGCCGGGCAATCCGCCGGTCCATGTCTACGATCATGCCCTCTCACCTGATCAGGAGACGGACATCATTGCAAACAGTCTGCGTCGCTGGCTGGGTGAGAATCCGGATAAGACAGTCGCCGTATTGGCGCCGGAGAACCAACGCGGCTACAAGATCGCCGAGATGCTCAAGGCGATGGGCATTCCCTACGACGATTCGCTTTTGCGTTCGGACAGCGCTACCCGTGCTGCTGCCATGGCCCTGGCGACTGTTTTCAGCTACATCACCCAGCCGCAACGAGCGCCACAGTTGGAGAAGGTCTGGCGAGATGTCTGGTGGCCCCGCTGGGCCGCTCATCGAGCTGCCCAGCAAGCCGCGCAGCAAGCCGCCCAGGCGAATGCAGACGAGGAGAGCGGTGGTGGCAGCGTGCAAACCGATAACGCAAAACCGTTACCTGAGCCGGTGGAGACATTTGGCCGTGCGCTGGGCAAGATCCGCGAGCCGGAGTCATTCCTTTTCCCCGGCCAGAACGACTGGCTGGATACGCTCAGTTGGCTGGATTCGGTCGACGGCTTTCGGGCGGTGGCCGAGTCTTTTCGCAGCGACCTACGCCGCTGGACCGCAGCCACGATTCTGCCCGTCGATGAACTGATGTTGACCTTGGGCAACGACATTTTCACCGAGCCCGCTTTTCTGGCCTTGACCCATCGATTGGCGCTGCTTCTGGTCAAGCTGGGCCGCGAGAATCCCGGCTGGCGGCTGAATGAGTTGGCCGGCGAGCTGGACAACATTGCCCAGAACAAACGACGTATCCTCGGCTTCAACGAAGAGGGACTTGGCTACGAACCTAAGAAAGGCGTGGCCACGGTGGCGACCATGCACTCGGCCAAGGGCCTGGAGTGGGACCGTGTCTACCTGATGGCGATCAACAATTACAGTTTCCCCGGCGGCGCCGATAGCGACAAATATCGGGGTGAGCGCTGGTATGTGCGCGAGAGCCGGAATTTGGTCGCCGAGGCTGAGGAGCAGCTTCGGCAGCTGAATATGGGGTCACTGGATGATTTTGTGCCTGGCGTGGCCACGGCAAAATCACGGCTGGAGATTGCGGCCGAGCGCCTGCGCCTGCTCTACGTCGGCATCACCCGCGCCGAGCGCGAGCTGATTCTGACCTACAACACCGGACGTTCTGAGCGGGATCCCAATGATCCGGCCCTGGCGTTTCAAGCGCTGGGTGCATATGTCGACCGCAGGTGACGAGTAACCGTTCAAAACAAGCAAGTAGGGGCGTGCCCTTGTGGCCGCGCACCGCCAACACCCAATCAAAAAGGCCGGCATCTGCTCAGATGCCGGCCTCTTTTTGTTTGTTCTCGATTCAACGAAGTCTATCGATTCCGGACCCGAACCGTTGCCGGTTGGGTGTGAAGCGCTTGCTGCTGATTCGATGATCGCTTGCTGGACAATCCTTTGCGCCACTTCACGATTGACTTGCGCACTCGGGGTACCCGCAGCAGCAGCAGAACTGCCAGCACAGTCCCATAGAGTAGCGGCTCGGTTCGATCAACCTTGACTAGAAGCAGAAAGTGAATCACAGCCAACACGCCGGCGGCATAGACCAGTTGGTGCAGACGCTTCCAGTTCTTGCCCAAGCGCCGCATCCAGTACCGTGTGGACGTAATGGCCAGCGGCAACAGGATCAGGAGGGCGATGAAGCCGGCGATGATGAACTGCTTGCCCAACAGCGCGTCCTGGAAGATCAGCTCCCAACTGAACCCATAGTCCAGCCCGATGAAGACGAGCAGATGCAGTGCGGCATAGGCGAACGCCCACAGTCCCAGAGACTTGCGCACAGTCAGTGCTCGGCGGAAGCCGAAGACCGTGTTGGCGGGCGTGCAGGCCAGTGAAAACAGCAGAATCACGATAGCTGATTTGCCCGTTCGGTCCGTGAAGTCGTCGACCGGGTTGACGCTCAGGTTGTCGAAAAGAGCGTCCCAACCCAGCAATAACAGCGGCATTGCGGCCGCTATGTTGACGGCCAACCAGAACCAGTTCTTGGATAGATAGGTCTTTAGCTTGTCCATTAGAAATTTACTCGTAGATCCATGTCTTCATACAGGTAAGCGACTTCGTCCTCATAGCCATTGAAGGGCAACGTGTCGATTCGGCCCCGTTCGCCGATACGTCGTTCCGTCGCCTGAGACCAGCGAGGGTGGTCAACCCCTGGGTTGACATTGGCATAGAAGCCATACTCATTGGGCGCCTGGTCCATCCATGTGGATGTGGGCATGGTATCGGTCAATTCGATATTGACGATGCCCTTGATGCTCTTGAATCCGTACTTCCAGGGCACAACCAGCCGAAGCGGGGCGCCGTTTGCCTTGGGCAACGGTTTGCCATACATGCCCGTGGCCATCAGGGTCAGCGGGTTCATAGCTTCATCCAGACGCAGACCTTCGACATAGGGCCAGTCGATCCAGCGTGATTTCTGACCCGGCATCTGTTCCGGACGCAGCACCGACGTAAATTTGACGTATTGCGCCTCCGGTTTGGGATCAACGGCTGCCAGAAGGCTGGCTAGTTCAAAGCCGGCCCAGGGAATGACCATTGACCAGGCCTCTACACAGCGCAGGCGGTAGATGCGTTCCTCTTGGGTGAAGTCTGTGAGCAGCTCTTCAAAGTCAAACGTCTTGGGGTTGTTGACCAACCCGCCTACCTCAACCTGCCAGGGATGGGTGATGAAGTCCTCGGAAAGCTTGGACACTCCCTGCTTGTCGGTTGTGAACTCGTAGTAGTTGTTGTAGGTGCTGATCTCTTCATAGGTGTTCAGTGGATTGCCCAACTCGTCAACGCCGACGCTGGCGTAGGGCTCAGGATAGGCCAGCGCTTCGGGAAGATCGCTGATCGGCGCTGACTCTGCCGCCGCTGCTGGGGCTGCTGCGTCACTCTCTGCGGACGGCGTCGAGATCGGCCCACAGGCCGCCAAGGTCGCCACGGCGGCGGCCGAACCGATGCCAATCATAAACTTGCGACGATTCAGATATATGTTCTCAGGCGTGATGGCTGAGGCTGGAATTTTGTTCATGGCGCTGTCTCCCTCATTCAAGGATGCTTTGTTCAACGTGTCCTAGCTGTCAATACGTGCATTCTAGTGTACGATTCTGAGTAGATGGTGAGTCGACTATTACACATATATTACAGTCGAACACAATTTGGGAATCCTGCATACGATATTGACGTACGGGCCCTGGTTCATTTACTCTGATCCATCCACTCTGATCCATCGGGGGAATTGTAGCACGACTATGGTTTCTGTCTGTTACGATCTCCACATTCATCGATCTGTGACTCTACTGCAAAAAGCCTTTTTCGCCACAGATTTTCACAGATAAAAAAGCGATAAAACACAGATGGTGCCGGGGTACCTCTGGACACCTGGGTAACATCTGTGAAAATCAGCTCCTTATCTGTGAAAATCTGTGGCAGATTTCCGTTTTTGCAGTAGAGTCATTCGTATCAATGGGACATTATCAAGAAAGTGAAGATTGAGGAGCGAACCATGGTGGAAGTACGTCCAGTAGAAACGCCTGAAGAGATAGAGACATTCCATCGACGAGCACTTGAGGTCTATCAACCCGATGTTGACATGAATGTTGTGTTACCACGACGTATGGCCGACCTGGGCGCAATGCCAGACCTGCCGGCCGGCGGACAACGTGCCGCTTTCTTCGACGGCGAAATTGTTGGCGGTTACAATATTTTCGAACGAGATCTTCGTGTCGGCCCCTCTCTGTTGCGTACCGGCTGCATCGGCGCGGTCTACACAGGCCACGCCTTCCGCAAGCAGGGTGTGGCCGGCGCCCTAATGCGTGATGCCATCGAGTACGCAGTGAAGGGCAATTATGCATTGCTGTTGCTCGACGGTATTCCGGGCTTCTATGACAGATTCGGCTATGTCGACATGCATGATGTGACCCATTTCACAATGGACACCGCTGCACTGCATCATCTCGAAACAGACGACTGGCAGACAAAGACGGCAACTGAAGAGGATGCCGACCTTCTGCTCGACCTCTATCAACGCCACTTTGGCGGCTATGTTGGTCGCTTCGAGCGTTCACTCGAGGTGCAGCAGTTCAAGCTGCGCACGGCGTCGCCCTCTCGGCAGTTTGTGCTGGCCCTGGATCCTGTTGGGGCGCCCAAGGGCTACATCGTTCTACGCAGTGGTGACCGACCATGGGCGGCAGAAGTCGTTGCTGAGAGTTGGGAAGCAGCAACGACTCTGTTGAAATGTCATGCCGAGTTTGTCATCGCCGATGAAGAGCTCTCGAAAAAGATCGACTGGGTTGTGCCACCCGATTCGGATCTGGCGACGATGTTGGTGGATCGGCTCTCAGTCATTCAAGAAAAGGAATGTATCTATGCCGGCGGTTGGATGGCGCGTGCAGGAAACGTTGATGTATTGTTGAACAGTCTGCTGCCCGTGTGGAATCGGCGATTGGTAACCAACGACGTGAAGTGGGCCGGGGCCATCGATCTGCATCTGGATGCCGGCTGTTGGCAACTTCGGTTTGACGGTGGCTCCATTAATATAGTGGCTGATGCCCCGACCGTCCCGGAGGCGGTACGATTGACAGAACAGCAGCTTGTCTAGATCTGCTTCGCATACCCGGCCGTGCTCTTCGCAGCAAGAGAATCGATTGCTGCCCTGTCAGCGCTGGCAGCGTCGGCCTTTTCAGCACTCTTTGCAGGTCCGCCGACCTGGATCGCCGGCACCGACTTCTTTTAATGGTGCTTTGTCACCAGAATTCGGGGGCGGTCCTTACTTCGACCCTGTCTCTGCGGCGCGATACTTAGATCGAGCGAAATATACGTTTTAGCAATCTTGTATTTCAAGGAGGATTCGACCCATGTCCGCAACCATCCCAGAATCACATGTCGGTCTGTTGGAAGGCCCGGTCTACGCCATTCTGACGACGCTATCACCCAGTGGGAAACCGGAGAACACCGTCGTCTGGTGTGGCTGGGACGGCACCCATGTCCTGGTCAACACGGCGGCCGGTCGGCGAAAACCCAACAACGTCGCCAAGAATCCGTCCGTTGCGTTAACCGCGATCGACACGAATGAGCCATTCAAGTGGATCGACGTACGCGGCACCGTGGTCGAAGTCGTGGACGATCCCGATTATAGCAATATCAACTCCCTTTCAAAGCTCTACACGGGCCATGAAGAATACTATGGCGGTGTGACGCCCATTGAAGTCAAAGGGACGGAACAGCGGATCATCTTCAAAATCCGCCCAGATCGTGTCCTGGCCTTCCCGCCTGAAGGCTAAACGAACGACCTTGTACTTGAAAAACGGCGGGGACCATTATGGTCCCCGCCGTTTTTTATGCACAAATTGTTCAAGCAATCCATATCTCATTTAGTGGTCCTTGCTTGCCAAAGACCGGATCTGTCAGGGGCAGAGGAACGGCGGCGATGTTTTGGAGCGCCTGCCGACGTTGACCTGGGCTGCCGTCGCAGAGATCCCATCGCTGACCGGGTGGGTAGGCGCCTACTACCAACAGATCAGGACTCGATCCCAGATTCTTGTGCCCGACACCTGCCGGGATCACAATCACATCGCCTGCATCAACATCCAGCCTCACACCTTGTTCTCCACCCAAATGGACCGTCGCCTGACCGCGTGCAATGGCAAAAACCTCGTGCGCGGTACTGTGATAGTGGTGGAACGCGTAGATGCCGTTGCGCCACGAATTGCCCCATCCGTTGCTAGCGAAGACCGCTTCGCAGATGGCAGCGGGATCGCCTTGACGAAGAATGATGGCCTTCTGGTAGACAAGAAGCGGCAGAAGCGGATTGTTGGGAATCGAGCCGTCATCGGGGAAGAGGTGCGACGTGGGCATTACCGACGGATTGACCAAGTTCGAGAAATTCATGGGCATTGGGTAACCCACCCTTTCTTCAGGTATATCGCAGCGACAAAAGAGCTGCTGCAGAACGAAAAAACCGAGCCAAATTTGCGAGCCATCGGCTACCCGTGCTATACTATACATTAGTTGTCGGGGCGTAGCGCAGCTCGGTAGCGCGCTTCAATGGGGTTGAAGAGGTCGGAGGTTCAAATCCTCTCGCCCCGACCAGCAAGTGGCGGTCAATGGCCGTCTACCTCTGGGAAACACCTGTGTTGGCCATTTAATTGGTTGACATGGGTGTTTTTGTTTCCTCAGCGTTTCTTGCCCGGCCGAAAGGTGAGGAACGCCGAAAGGTGAGGAACGGTGAGGTCGCACCTTCAACTATGTCTCTATCGTGCTGCGACATACGGAAGAAAAACACGTTGGTTGGACCCAACAGGGGTGAGGAGACCGTGGCGAAGTGAAGGCTCCAGCTGATCCTCATTCAGTTGAGCCGACACAATGGTCAACGGAATGGGCAACGTGGCCTCAGACGCGATCTCAAATTCCAAGCTGAGAATCGGTCCGTTGCCGTCCAGGCCGGCAACCCCGTAGCCGACGACCTCAACCAGACCCGGTTCTTCATTCTGGTGGACGACGAACCAGCTGTCAGCCGGTGAACCGGCAGGGTTCACATCGAGCAATGTGAACTGCGCTGAATCGAAGCCTAGTGTCAACTGGTATGCCAGCAGTTCGGTATCATCGTTTTGCACCATGGTCAGTTCGACCGTCACCCGCTCGCCGGGTTCGATGTCCAAAGTCGGCAGCGACAGCGTAACATCGGATTCCCCCTCATCGGTCGGCGATGCGGGCGGCGGATTCAGAGCGTTGCCGGTCAGATCGCCTACCAATGAGGCCACGAAATCCTGGTTCACGTACTCATCCGCTATCGAAGGATAGCTCCGGCTCTGGGGTGCAAACAGCCATTGGCCCAGCCGCGTTGACGGCTCTGACATCCCGGCTAGATAGCGTGCAATGAGTGCGGCATCGTAAGCGCTAACCCCACCGTCGCCGCTGACATCAGCTAGTTGGAGGGGGCAGTCGGCGTCGTCACGGACGTCGGCCAGACACTGGGCGATCCAGGCGGCATCCAGCGCGGAGAGACCTAGCACCTCGGCCGCGCGATCGATCTGAACAGAATAGCTGCCCTGCTCGCTCACCTGAAGTGCGTACCGACCGTCATCCAACGTCGTTACAGATGCAGGCGCCGGCCCGGACAGATCGACAACCGCATCGGGCACAGAACGGCCATCCGGGCCATAGATGACGCGGCCGGAGATCGTCGCCGCCGCCGCCACAAACTGGCCGGCAGTGGTCACGGCAGACGGATTCCCTTCGTTAAAGACGAATTCCTGGAGGTCGAGTTCAGACAGATCCCCGGCCGGCCCCTCGACGTTGAAGACCAAATGGAGCAGCGCACCGTCGCCGAGCAAGGCCTGGCTGCCAAAAGCCACCACCTGCCAGTGCCCCGCCTGACTGTCATTGCCAACCAGCGTCCAACCGTCGCTCAGCGTGCCGTCAGACGAGAGATGCATCGGCGTCAGAACAGCCGGATCGAAGCGGGCGTCAAACTCGAACGCTATGACGGGCTGGCCTTGGCCCTGGTCTGCAATCTGCACCGGGATAGAGACCTGGCTGCCAATGGGGGCAGTCACAGATTGCGGGAACCTTGCCTGAACTTCCGGCGCCGTCACCGTGAAGGCGTCATCCTTGCGGATCACGGCATCACCCTGCCGTAGCAACACCGGACGCGATCCCGGACTCGCCGTCTGGTCGATGTCAATCGAGACCAGCGCCGTAGTTGGGGACACAACCTGCGTAGACTTCACGGCAATACCTGAGCCGAGATCTGCGGTCCAAGATCCCTGGGTAAGATCAATATGCGCTACAGTGATCGTCAGATCGGCGCTGCTGCCTGCCAGGCCGACCTGAGGCGTCACCGACGTCACTTGTGCCGGCGGGTCGACATGGATGGCATCGTCAGCGACGTACTCATCGTTGCCGCCGGGTCCGGTGACCTGCAGTGTCACAGAATAGACGCCGGTATTGGCATAGGCATGCACCGGGTTGCGCTCTCCACTGCTCTGACCATCGCCGAAATCCCACAACCAGACCGTGATCTCCCCGGTGGATTGGTCGGAAAACGTAACACTCAATGGCGCTTCACCGCGCACCGGATCGGCGCTGAATTGAGCAACCGGCGCTTGATAGGCCGGTACAATTTCAATCTGTAAGGGGACCGTGACCGCACTGTCAGGCTGATCGATCTCGCGCACAATGATCGACGATCGGTAGGTTCCAACGGCGATGGAATTGGTCTCTGCGTCGGCCAACAACGTCAGATAGATGCTGCCGTTTCCGTTGATCTGAGTCACCCTGGGCGAGACCGAGATCCATTGCTGGCTGACCGCAGCCGTAGCGGCGGCATGGCAGTCCAGTCGTCCATACCCATAGACTGAGTCGGGGCCCGGCGTAGATAGATCCACCGCAGTCGCTGTCATGAGCGCTTCCAACTGCGACACGGTCAGACCGGGGACGAGTGAGCGCAACAGGGCGGCGCAGGCCGCGGTATGCGGACTGGCCATGGAGGTGCCGTTGAGCACCCCATAGCCGCCGTCCTTCCAGGACGAGCGGATACTCACGCCCGGCGCAGAGAGATCCGGCTTGGTCTCAGTTGTGATAAGCGACGGGCCGCGGCCGCTGAATGAGGCCACGACATCACTGGCATCGGTGGCGCCGGATGCGAAACTCTCGGCGTAATCGCCCGGTGAAAGAATCGAACTGGTTCCGGGACCACTATTGCCCGAGGCAAAGGCTGGGAAGATATCGGCCGCACGCCAGGCCAGCACGGCGGCCTGATACCACAGATCGCCGCCATCGCCGCCCCAGGATGCGTTGACGATGTGAGGTCGCATGGCGGGATCGCCCTGGGCCGGCGAGGAACCGATGGGAAAAGGCGCCAGTATCCATTCGGCTGCCGCCAGCAGATCGGCAGACTCACATGTAGAGGAGCTACAGCCCCTGGCCGCGATCCATAAAGCGCCGGGCGCGACGCCGATCTGATTGCCGACCCCGTCCTGGCCGACCATGATGCCCGTCACGTGGGTACCGTGGCCATGGCTGTCGCCCGGCTGTGTAGGATATGTGTCGGTGGCATCAAACCAATTATAGTCGTGGCTTCCCGTTGTCGAACCACGATAGGCGCCCAACAATGCCGGGTGGGTGGAGAGCGCGCCAGTGTCGATGGCAGCCACGACAACACCCTCGCCGCGGACGCCGAATTCGCTCCACACCGATGGCGCGCCGATCTTGGTGAGGTTCCATTCCGTGGCCTGTGGGTTGACGGCAGCGGTCGGAAGCGGTTCCGGCAAATCTGAGGACGACACTGCCTCGATATAGGCGATCTTGGGATCCGCTGCCAGACTATCCAGCACCGTGACCTTGCCACTGACCCAAACGGCATTGACGATGGTGTAGGGCCGATAGTCTGCCACAGTCCCTTGCTGCATTTGTGCATCCAGCCACTCGATCAATGGTGGCTGCGACGATTCGGCTGTGCGCTGCAAGGCCTGAACGACGGCCTGTCCACGGGCTTGCCAGTCCTGGATCGCGTAGGCGGATTCGAGATCGGCCTGGTCTTCAAGGTAGACCAAGAATGGCAGGAAACTATCATCCGCCGCCTGCACACGATTCTGCAACGCCGGGTCAACCTTCTCTGATGGAAAGACCAGTGTAGGCGGCACCTCCACAGGCACGGCGGTCTGTATCGCTACATCCAGCGCATTGACGCCCACGTTGCTGATGGTGAAACCGGTCGTAGCAGTCATCCCCTGGGCAACGGTTATCACCAGCGTAGGCGGTTCAACCACGATATCGGATGCGCTTGCGCTACGCGCCATCACAGGGGACAGCAACGCAACAAGTAGGCTTGTCACGAACACGCTGAGTCGATACGCTAGTCTTTGCATGTGGTTGCTCACTACCTTCCCAGGGCTTCCATCGCCGCAAGAAGCCCGCGCCTTGCAAGTGGCTCAACACTGGTTCGTACATCGCCAATACGCTCGGTTGTGTTTGAAAACGGTGGTGTCGATATTGCATTCCACCGGTCCGCGTGATCCCAGTATAGCAGTTCCGTCGTTACCAGGCCTAGACTCAAAGTGTTGGCGCAGCATTTCCTGACTTGGCGTGGAAAGCCGGCTGCAACACAATTTTGTGCCGCAGGCTCATCGCAACATGCCCGGCCCACGATAGCTCTCTCGGGTCAATGCAAAGCCCATCGGTTCCTCACAGGGGCGGAAGGGGACCAGGTCGGCGATGGATTGCAGCTCGTCTAGCAGATTGGCCGGCAACGACCCTGCCTCGGCCGCAGCCACGTTCTGTTCGACCTCGGCGGCCGAGCGCACCCCGGTCAGCACTGTGTGGATGGCCGGATTGGAGAGCACAAAACGCAGCGCCAATTCGGCCAGTGGCATGTCGATCTGCTCGACAAGATCGTAGAGCCGCATGAGCTGGGCACGGCGCTGGGGTGAAAGCCAGGCCGGCGGATTGTCGACCACGAACTCGGACCATGGACGGGCCAGCCAGCCCTGCTGTAACGGCGATCCGGCCACGATGCCCATGCCGCGCTTGGCCGCCGCCGGGATCAGCGTCTCGCCGGCCTCGCGCCAGAGGATGCTGTAGTTGAAGGCGGTCAGCAGCACGTCATAGTTGCCGCGTTCGACAATGCGTGTCATCTCGTAGACCGTGGTGCCACCGACGCCTGAATAGCGGATCAGGCCCCGGCTCTTCAGATCCTCGATCACGTCATTGACCGGCCCGTAGAACGTATCCCAGGAGTCGAACCAATCATATTGGCCCGGTCGATCCGGCTCGTGGACATAGAGGATGTCGATGACGTCTCGGCCGAGCAGGCGCAGGCTCTCGTCGATGCTAAAGAGCAATTGGTTCACGTTTTTGGGATCGAACGGTTTTGGGCGCCCGCCAAGCTTGGTCGACAGGTAGTACGGCTGGTCCACACCAGCCAGAAACTGGCCCAGCACTTCCTCACTGTTGGAATAGCCCGGCGCGGTGTCGATGTAGTTCATGCCCGATTCCAGGGCGCGATGGACCGCTGCCTTGCCGTCCTCGAAGTCGGTCCCGAAGGCGGAGACGAAGAGTCCACCGCAGGAGAGCTTGGGGATTTTCATGTCGGTGTTGCCCAGTCGGTGGCGTTGCATACTGTTCTCCTTGTCGGACAAAGCATGAGATATCATTGGCCCAATGATAGCCGAACTCTGTGCGGTTGTGAAGGGCATTGTTCACAAAACAATGTGTTTGCGGCAGCCTTAATATCATGAAACGCTTGGGAAACGCTCCTTGCGCTAGAATGCGGATAGGCCCTTGCTCGCTATGGGGTGATTTTCATGTGTATGCAAACTATGAAGAGGATGGAATGAACAGATTCCTGCTACGTGCAATCAGCCCACTCTGTGGCCCGATCGTGCTCGTCTTGCTTGCGATGCTGGCCGGTTGGGTTAGCCGGCAGCCGCCAACGCCGCAGATACGCCGGACAACTGCGGCTGCGCCTGGTCACATCCGCTACCGCAGGGGAACGGACTCTGGGCTGTATGGGGCAGCAGCCGGTCGGACATCTATGCCGTCGGCGATGGCGGGACCATCATGCACTACGACTGCAACAGTTGGCGCAACGTCCCTCATCGCCTCACCACTGCGGGGTTCAACGCCGTTTGGGGTAACAGCGGCAGCGGCGTCTATACCGTGGGCACGAGCGCGATCCTGCATACCGACGGCAGCGTTCCCGTCTGGGACTGTTTTCAGGAGGTCTACCTGCCGATGGTGCGCAATCCCTAGGATCTCACCCGTCACCAACCCGTCAACCATGGAGACAATCTGATGAATACCAACGCCAATCATCGAACCCGCACGTCGGCCCGTATCTTGAGCCTGTTGATGCTGCTGGCTCTCTTTGCCGGTGGAGCCGATCAAGCCGCAGCCCAGGCGAAAAGTCCGACAACACACACCTGTGATCTGGAGGGCCGTGGAGTCGCTGCCTCAGAGCAGCACGCTTCAGCATGTCTGGGGCCTCGGTCCGGCCGACCTCTACGCCGTGGGCGGCCATGGCATGATCCTTCACGACAGCGGCCGTGGATGGCAACAGGTCCGCCATGGACTTACGGCTGCCACACTGCACAGCACGTGGGCCAGCAGCCCCAGCAACATTTTTGTCGTGGGCGACAGCGGCACGATCCTTCACTTCGACGGCGATGCCTGGAATCTTGTCACCCACAATCTCACCGGCATGACGCTCTCCGGGCTTTGGGGAAGCGGACCGACCGATATCTATGCTGTGGGCGATGAAGGCGTGATCCTTCGCTACGATGGAACCGACTGGAGCCGTGTCGATCACAAACTCACGAATCTTGGTCTCAAAGATATCTGGGGGAGCAGCGAGACTGATATCTATGCCGTAGGCGATGAGGGCGTGATCCTCCACTTTGACGGCAACGCCTGGCAGAGCATAGACCGTGGCCAATTCAAGCTTCCACTTTCAAGCATTTGGGGTAGCGGCCCATCTGATGTCTATGCTGTGAGTCAACTCGGCCAGGTTCTACACTATGACGGTGACGGATGGGGGCGACTTTCTTTCACGCCTTCGTGGCCTGCCGACATCTGGGGAAGCGGGCCGGATGATGTCTATATTCTTGATCTGTATGATGGCCTGCACCACTTTAACGGCTCGGTCTGGCGCCATATGAAGCCGGAACATGACATCTACTATCTTACCAGCCTCTGGGGAAGCAGCAGTGACGATATCCATGCCGTGGGCCTCAATGGCGGGACGGTGCATTACGACGGCACAAACTGGCGTCAGGATGATTATCCGAACTTGGTCGATAATCTCAACGATGTACGGGGCTTCAGCGATAGTAACAACCTTTACGCTGTCGGCTTTTCCGGAACGATCCTGCGCCGCAGCGACGGCATTTGGGGTTACGTCGAGCATGGTCTCACCGTCAAGGGCCTCCATGCCGTGTGGGGGAACAGCTACAGCAACGTCTACGTCGTCGGTGAGCAGGGGACGCTGCTGCATTATGACGGCAGCGAGTGGCGCAGCATTGACCATGACGTGACCAAGCAGAGACTCTTGTCTGTGTGGGGAAGCAGTGTCGATGACATCTATATTGTAGGCCAACGTGGCGCGATCTTGCACTATGACGGCCACGAGTGGCGACGTGTCGAAGTGGACATTAGCGGCCTGGATCTCAGCTACACTGATCTCAACGGCATTTGGGGGAGCGGCAGCGAAGATGTCTATGTGGTCGGCGACTATGGCACGATTCTACATTTCGACGGCAACGACTGGCGTCTCGTCAAACGTGATGAAGATATTCGACCGCTAATTGCTGTCTGGGGGAGCGAGCCGGATGATGTCTATGCCGTGGGTTTTGAGGGCATGATCCGGCACTTCGACGGCCACGACTGGCGCACGGTCGACCATGGCCTTGCCGAAGGCTCGGAGTTTCTTACCGATGTCTGGGGCAGCGGTCCCGACGATGTCTATGTGGTGAGCGTGCTCGGCCAGATCCTACACTTCGACGGCGACCAGTGGCGCAGGGCTGATCATGGTTTCGTCGATTCGTTCTGGGGCATATGGGGAAGTGGGCCCACCGATGTCTATGTGGTGGCCGCCTGGGACCCCCACATCCTGCACTACGGTTGTCAGACATCCGATCCGGGCAGCGAGTACATCTTCCTGCCCTTGGTGGTGAAAGCTATCCCTTGACAAACAACAATTCGCCGCCACGCTCGCCCAGCTTGCTCTCGCCTGGCCGATAGACATAGCCCTCAGGATGGGCAAAGTCGACCAACGCATCTGGCGACGTAACGCCCTGCTCACAGATGAAACGCACCAACGCACCCTTGAGCGCCTTGGACCAATGGGTCACGGTCTTGTAGACCGGTTTGCCTTTGCGCTCACCCGGCTGTACGAATTTGACCTGCCAGCGCGCTGCATAGCCGGCTTTTCCGTCCCACGCTGCCCGGTGCGCACCAGGCAGCAGATCCCAGACCACCGTGCCATCGAGCATGGGATTGAGCAGCGTGCTCACGAGCGGTTTCCAAAAGGCGGAGACTTTGCCGAGACTCGGCAGCGAAGCGTCCATTTTGAGCTTGTAGTCCGGGATCAGATCCATGGGGCGCAGCAGCCCCCAGAGGCCGCTGAAGATGACGGCATGCTCATCGAACGCGGACTGCGTGGTCCTCTCCATGCCATCGTAGTCGAGGAAATCAAATAGGACGCCATTGTAGCGCCTGACCGCCGGCAGCAGCGGTCCGCCGGGCAAGCGACGGTTGGTATCGACGGCTTGATCCAGCCGCACGCCTTTGACACTAAAGAGCCTGGCGAGGTCGGCTGCAGGAAGTGAAAGCGAGGCCTGCAAAGCGTTGATAACCGCGCGGCGCGGCAGGTCCATCTTCAAAAACGCGTTCAGCTGGCGGTCGTCGGCAATGTCCGGCCATTTGAGGGTATCATCTCCACCAGGGTTCTTCGCTTCAGATGGTGGCAAGAGGATGGTATAGTCTTGCATCGAGAGTTCCTGAGGGTAAAATTTGAGACGTCTAGGGTAGAATGAAATCATAACATTATTCAGTTGCATCACTCAAGATCGTCACTTAGGCCGTTCAAAGAATCACTTGGGCCGTTCAAAGAAATCGAATCCCTATTTGACGGCCTGCAAGCCGCTGCGCAAGCATTATCAAACAGGGATTCAATTTCTTGCAGCGGCCTTATTTGAGAAGGAGATGGGAGTTCAATGAACTATCGAGCGTTGGGCAGGACAGGATTGCGCGTTTCAGAGGTCGGACTTGGATGTAACCGCCTAGGCGATGAAGCTCAGCCCGATGACTATTGGGTCTCACTCGTCCAGCAAGCGCTCGATCTCGGCGTGACGGTCTTTGACACCTCAACACAGTATCAGGGCAGTCGAAGCGAGGAGATGCTCGGCAGAGCCATCAGCAATCGGGATGACGCCTATATTGCAACCAAAATGACCCGCTCCGGCTATGCAGACGGAGAGGGGTTTTCAGTGGATCGGATGATTCTCTCTGTTGAGGGTAGTTTGAAGCGTTTGCAGCGAGACTGGATCGATATCCTCCAGCTGCATAGCCCTAGCCGGGCTGAGATGGAAGCCTACCCTGACTGGCATGAAGGCATGAACAAACTCAAGGTGCAAGGCAAAATCCGTCTCGGCGGGGTGGCCGTACAAACGGTTGATGACGCACTGTGGCTGATGGAAGAAGGCCTGGTTGACGTCCTGCAGATTACCTACAACATTTTTGAGACAGAGGCCGAGCGGCTCTTCCCGGTAGCCGAAAAAGCCGGCGTCGGCCTACTGTGCAGGATGCCCTTGGCCAGAGGAGTGCTGACCGGTAAATTTGTCCTGGATCAGGGTAATCTGGGCGGGCATCGGGCCGCGCTCGATGGCGATACGGCCCTGGAACGGATTCGACTCGTGGACGATCTGCGTCCTCTGGGCGATGCCTACGACGGGGGAATGACTCGTTTGGCCCATCATTACAGCCTCACGCCGCCGGCAATCTCGGCCATTATTCCTGGGGCACGAACGCCGGCCCAATTGCAGGAGAACGTCGCTGCTTCAAACGGAAGCGGGCTCCCTCTGGAGCGACAGCGCCAGATTGAGCGCATTCAGCAAAGCTGGCCGATCTAAACTGAAAGCATGACAAGAATATTAGGGTGTGTTCAAAATCAGTTGAGACGAAGTGCAGGCTGAGCTTGTCGAAGCCGGGTCGACCCGCCTACGCCTTCGACAGGCTCAGGCTGCGGCTACCCGAATGCTCAACTCGTTTTGAACACACCCTAATGATTAGTCTTTCTGCCGTAATGGCAAAGGCGGTCGCATCTATGACAGTCATATTCTCGCAGAATCTTCAATTTCAGTAGTTCACGAATTCAAGCGAAACAGGATTCTTCGCTGGTCATTTGCCAGAGTGAAGTTGTTCGACAGGCCCACTTCTAAGAAGCAAGCCCAATTGCGGCAGGAGGTGCGCTGTCACCCTGAGTGGGAAAGCGTCAGTGGATTGGATCCCTTGAGATACCAACGAAGGGTCTTGACAGAGTCGTACAGATTCTTCGTTGGTCTGTCTTGATGACCGAGCTGGACACGGTGACTCACTCAGAATGACAAATCGTGAAGTACTGAATTTAGGCCTTCCAATTTGATTCACCATTGAAGGGCGGAACGTGAGAAGGTGAATGCTCCGTCTATTTACGAGCAAACTGTCGCCCGTTCATCCATGCCGCTTCACGGACGGCGCAACTCCCGATCCCGAATGCCAATCAGATAGAGCAGCCCATCTAGCCCGACATCGCTGATGGCGCTGGACGCCTGTCGGCGCACAATGGGCTTGGCGTGGAAGGCGATGCCCAGGCCGGCAATGCTAAGCATGGGCAGATCGTTGGCGCCATCGCCCACGGCAATGGTCTGGGCCAACGTCAGTCCCTCCTTGGCCGCGATCTCGCGCAGGAGATCGGCCTTGCGTTGGGCATCGACAATCTTGCCCAATACTCGTCCCGTCAGCTTTCCATCGACGATCTCCAACTTGTTGGCATAGAGATAGTCGAAACCGAGCTGTGCTTTCAGACGCTCGCCGAAGTAGTCGAACCCCCCCGAAAGAATGCCGATCTTGTAACCCAGACGCTTGAGTGTACTGGTCACCCTCTCCGCGCCCTCGGTGAGCGGGAGCGTGTTAGCTACGTCGACCAGGATCGACTCGGGTAGCCCCGCCAGCAGGGCCACGCGTCGCTGTAGGCTCTGGCTGAAATCCAGTTCGCCACGCATGGCCGCCTCGGTGATAGCCGCCACCTCCTCACCGACCCCGGCCCGATTCGCCAATTCGTTGATCACCTCAGTCTGAATCAGCGTCGAGTCCATGTCGAAGACAACAAGCCGCCGATTGCGCCGATAGATGTCGTTGATGTGGAAAGAGATGTCGACGCCTGCGTCGTGGGCGATCTCCATCAAGCGGCCGCGCATGGGCTGCTCGTCAGGCAGGTTCCCACTCACGCTGAACTGGACACTGGCCATGGGTCGAATGTCAGGATTGCGCAGCGAGACACGGCCAGAGAGGCGTGTCGTCACATCAATATTGAGTCCATTGTCGGCGATAACACCTGCCACCAAGGCGATCTGCCGCGCTGTCAGCCTACGCCCCAGCATTGTGATCATGCGCCGCTCCTTGCCCTGCTCGCTGACCCACTGTTCGTAGTCATCCGGATCGACGGGCGAGAAGTTGATCTTCACATCGAGTCCGTGTGCTTCATAGAGCAGATCTTTGAGCACCGACGATGACTGCTGAGCCTCGGGGATTTCAATCAGCATGCCGAAGGATATGTAATCGTGGATTACGGCCTCACCGATGTCGAGCACATTGACATCATGCTCGGCCAGCAGACTGGTGATGCGGGCAATGAGACCGGTGCGATCACGCCCGGTCACGTTGATGAGGACAATTTCGTTGGTCAAGGATGACGCGCCTTTCAGGACTGTTGCTCGCTCAAAAAAACGTTGTTGGTGATATTGGATGATATTTGGCTGA
>CAVXYK010000017.1:0-447710 GCA_963765875.1 uncultured Chloroflexia bacterium | reverse complement strand
GCGCCACACAGCGCAATGCATCATCGATGGGCTTGTCCGCCACCAAAATGAGGTAGCCGCCGCCACCGGCTCCTGATAGCTTCCACCCCAGTGCCGGATGGCGATATTGCTCGATCAACTCCTCGACCAATGGATTGCTCATGTGGGGGAACATGGCGATCTGCGCCTCGAACGAGGCACGGAAGGCCTGCCCGAAATGCCGCCACGTCCTGATCCAGGATGGCCTGCCAACAGGCATCGGTGGCGTCGGCCAGGGCCTTGGCGTTGGCCGGCGTGATATCGGTGTCGCTCAACACGTCATACTCCGAATGGCGCGGCCCCAGCGGGATCAGGTAGAGCAGGTTCTCGACAAACTGCAACAGATCCTCCTGGCCAACGTGCTCAATTTGCTGCGGCCAATAGTCCCCCATCATAGGTCGCTTTCGCCAACCCAGGGTAGACGATGCCGATGGCATCCTGCGAGCCGGAGACATAGTCGCTGCCCGGCGGATTGTCGCAGCAGAAGAGAATGCGCGTGGTCTTCTCCAGATCGTCGTGGGGCAGCCGGTTGCCCCACAGATCGATGGCGGTCCGACGCGTGCTGCTGGCCATGCCGCTGCGCTCGTTGAACTCCACCGTCGGCTCGATGGAGAGCGTGATCACGGAGCCGGGATGATGTTTGGAGACAAAGGGCTGGTCCAGCCAGCCGCCGGCCAGGTCGATGCGATAGGGCAACTGCTGGACGGTTCGCAATGCTGTCGTAGAGCGTGGCTTGCAGGCCTGCGTGTGGTTCCCGGTGCAACACCACATAGTCGATGCCCAGTGATCGGCACAGCCTGCGTTTGTCGGGCGTGTTGCCGTCTTCATTGACGACAAATATGTCCGGCTTCAGACTCGCGCAATTCCGGTTCGAAGTCCAGATAGCCTGAGCCGCTGGAGACAATCGCCTGGCTGACGCAGGAGACGGAGCCGGCCATGAAGCGGCGCTCTTCTTCGCTGTTGACCGGCGGGCGACCCTTCAGATCAAAGACGGTCTTGTCGGAGCCCAACGCCACAGTCAGATCGCCAAAGGCGGCTGCGCGCTGGAAAAACTCAACATGCCCGCTATGCAACAGATCAAAACAACCGCTGACAAATACGCTCTTTTTGCTCAATTGTCTTCCTCCTGTGGCCAGGCGACTGTTAGCTTTGTGCCATCGATGATGATGCTGGGTTGGTCATTATCCGGCTGAGCCAGCCACTGTACCTGTATTTCAAGACAAGTCAGCCTACAGATTTCGCCGATCTCACCATCGCCATCAATGTAGACCTGCTCATAGCCCACCGCCTTGATCTCCGTCAACAGACGCTGCGCTTCGGCTCGTGTACGCCGGTAAAGTGCCATTGAGGCGTCTACATACTCGCTGGCCAGTCGGGCCTTGGCCGCCATACCTTCCTTGGTCAGCAAATAGTGCCAGTTCCAGCGCCCCATGCGGCTGACCTTGACGTAGCCCTTGGTGGACCAGCGCTTGAGGTACCAGTTGACCGTTCCTACAGCCACGCCAACCTGCGCGGCAAGCTCCGCCTGGGTGGTCTCCGGCGAGCCATCCAGCGCTTCCAGCAGTTGCAGTTCATTTTCGGATGAGACGTTCTGGCTAGCCATAGCGTGCAAGTCGCAAGGATTCAATCATTGAATTCAATGGCTGAATCATAGCACCTGTGTCATGTTGTGTCAACGATGGTGACGGTGAACGGGTGTAATTCAGTTTGGGGCGAAACTGTCGAGATCGGCGTCAGCATTCCGGGATTGAGCCACGGCGACGTCGCCGTATGTCGAGCCGTGTGCTGGCTCAATCCCGGAATGCTATGAACCGGCCCCCAGCGTGTATTGCACCCGACGGTGACGCCCATTGAAGAGCTTCCGAGGAACGATTATTTGTATTACGGAGACGCACGCAGCAAAATAGGGGATCTCTGAGCAATTGTGGCGCTAGACCTCCCGGAGGTCTAGGCCATGACCCACAATTTCTCAGAGACCCAAAATGGAAAGGCCGCCCGTGCAGGCGCAACGTTGCGCCTGCACGGGCGGCCTGGTCAATAGACGTCGTCATTCCCGCCAGATGATCCTACCGCAGCTCTTTACGGCTGTATCCCAGGATCTGGCGTGCCACGATCAACGTGTTGATCTGGCCGGTCCCTTCAAAGATATCGTTGATCTTGGCGTCGCGCATCCACTTCTCCACTAACAACTCTGTGGAATAGCCAAGCGGCCCCAGCAACTCTACGGCCTTCTGTGTCACCCAAACGACCGACTTGCCCGCCTTGACCTTGGCCATCGAGGATTCCAAACTGTTCTCTTTCTTGGCATCCAACAGGGCGGTGGCCTTCAATGTCAACAGCCAGGCGGCTCGGACCTGGGCTTCCATTTCCAGCAGATCCGCCTGGACGGCGCTCAGTTTCCAGCGCGGTTTGGTATAGTCCATGCGTACGCCTTCTTTGGCCAGAATGTCCCGTGTGTATTCGAAGGCCGCACGGGCAATGCCGTTGGCGCTGGCGCTGACAAGGGGCCGCGTGGCGTCAAAGGTTTTCATCGCGCCCTTGAACCCCTTGTTGCCGCCGCCGGTCTGGACGTCGGCATCGCCGAGCAGATTCTGGGCTGGAATGCGACAATTATCGAAGAAGAGACTCACGGTGTCGCTGGCGCGGATGCCCAGCTTGTCCTCAGTCTTGGCAATGGTTACGCCCGGTGTCCCGCTTTCAACGACAAACGGCTTCATGCCGGCGCGGCCTGCCGTCTTGTCCACGGTTGCCCACACAACCACAATGCCGTCGGATTCCTCAAGCGCCAGCTTGCCGCTGGTGCAGAAGATCTTCTGGCCGTTGAATACATACTCGTCAGTCTCTGCATCATAGGAGGCCGTGGTCTGAATGTTGCTCGTGTCTGAACCGGCTTGCGGCTCAGTCATTGCCATCGCGCCCCATTTGGGCTCGCCTTCGGTGAAGCGAGTTAGGAAGCGCTCAAGCTGCTCGGGCGTCCCCACTGCGTTGATGGCGCCTCCAGCCAAGGCACTGGAAGGGATGCAGAGATAGACGCCTGCATCACCCCAACTCAGTGCTTCAACGGTGTGGATCAAGAGCATGTGGGCGATGCTCTGCCTTGGGGGCGCCATTTGACCCATTAGCCTCCGTTGACGCCGTTGGTTCCATTGGCGCTGCGTGCCGAGCGGGCCAGCGATGCCGACAGATTATTGCGCTCCATCTCGATCATGGACGGCCACATCATGTTGATGAACTTGACCGGTCGCTCGTGTTCGAGATCATCAAGAACGCGGCTCTCGGGCCGCATGACATTCTCTGCAACAATGTTGACTTGTCGCAGTTGCTTTTCAATTATTTCGGGTGTCTTAAATTCAATCGCCATTCTGTTACTCCATTGTCTCAGCACATGTCTATCCGCCTGCCCGCAGGTAGCCCGCTATGCCACCAACATCCCATCCCAGGTCGCAAAGCCGCGGCCGTTGCGCAGCCACAGTTCCACCGGATGTTCGCGGATGTAGCCGTGGCCGCCGAGAATCTGTACGGCGCTGTCCGTCACTTCAAGGACGGCTTTGTCAGCATACTGTTTGGCCAGCACGGCAGACTTGGAGGCGTCTTCGCCCTGATCGTACAGATAGGCGGCTTCCCAGGCGACCAACCGCGCGGCTTCCAGTTCAATGCGCATATTGGCCAGCATGAAGGCGATGCTCTGCCGGTGGGCAATCGGCTCGCCGAAGGCCTCGCGCTCCTTGGCGTAGGCAAGGGCATACTCAAAGGCGGCGCGTGCTTGCCCGACGGCAAGGGCCGCCAGGCCGATGCGACTTACCGTCAACAGCCGATTGATGCGGATGCCTTTCAGGCCGCCGAGACGATTGGCCTTGGGCACTTTCACGTTGTCCAGTTCCAGGTTGTAGACGGCCAATGCTTTGGCGCCCATCATGCTGATGCGTTCGCCTACCTTGAGCCCCGGCGAGTCGGCAGGCACAATGAAGCCCTGCGTTGTGCCCTTCTCCTGCGCGTAAATGAGAAACAACTCCGCCTCATTGGCCAGCGGGACATACGTCTTCTTGCCGTTTAACACGAAACCATCACTTACCTTCTCGGCCGTCGTCTCCAGATCGCCGGGATCAAACTGATAGACCGGCTCGACAATGGCGGCGGTCGCCTTGGGAACGGCTTCGTCGCAGAAGAGGGGCAGGTAGGTCTCCTTCTGTTTCTTGCTGCCGAAGAGGGCAATCGGCGTGGCGAAGAGGCTGGGCGTCAGCAAATGCAAGCTGACTGCAACATCGCCCCAGCCCAACTCTTCCAGATAGAGGGCGCTGGTGATGGCCGAATATTCGCCGAACCCACCGAAATCTTCCTCGATGCTGCCGGGCAGAAGGCCAATCTCCCAGCCGGTCAGGATCGCTTCTTCCGGCACTGTCGCGCGATTCTTCAGCCTCTCGGTAGACTGTGCGCAGCTGTTCTTCAGCATAGCGATGCACGGTATCCACCAACATCTTCTGCTCGGTTGTCATGTCAAATGAGTACATAGGTGCTCCGTTTCCTGAGTTTATCGTGTCGATGATCGATGTGAGACCAAAACTCATGTGCAGATGATCAGGATGATGACCAGGTCTGACAACTGAGAGTTCCTTACTGTCGAAGGTCTCTATTCTGTCGAGAAAGTCTTGCGCCAATCCACTTGCATCGGGGGTGAGAAGTCTTGGCTTCTGACATCTGACGTCCGAAATTCGCGGCGGCAAATTGATTGGATATGAGTGACGCCAGCATACGCCCTATGTGTTTTGTAGTGGTTGCGGCAGTGTTTTTCGGTGAAACGTCGCATCTTTTTCTCCTGAAGAGCAGGGGATCGGGTTTGGACCGGTCTGCTACCTACGGTACAATGCTGGCACACTTTCGCTGGGTGAAAGTCGCGGTTTTCCAGAGAAATGAGATGATCGGGCGGGACGAGTGAAGACGAATGTCGGATGGGCTGAATGCGATGAAGGCGCCGGATGATTGCAGCAGTATCGAAGAGATCCGTGACGCGATCGATGCCATCGATCACGAGATTGTGGCGCGCTGGGACGGCGATTCGAGTATGTTAAGGCGATCATGCGTTTCAAATCGACTGCAGACGATGTGCGCGCCCCCGAACGGTATAAGGCAGTGCTGCAACAGCGAAGAACTTGGGCCGTTGAAGTGGGGCTTGACGCAGACGTGATTGAACAACTCTATCGAGACTTGATCGACCATTTCATTGCCCACGAAATGGCAGCCCTTGGAGGCGTCAACGCGCGATCATCGCCCGACGGCAACGACTCTGGACCTTCTGAGACGGAATGGGTATGAGCACTGCGTCTTCGGTGCAGCCGCGGGTTGCGCTGGTGCACGACTGGCTGAATCAGCTGGGCGGCGCCGAGAATGTATTGGAAGAGCTGGCCGACATCTTTCCTGAGTCACCAATCTACACCAGCATCTATGCGCCTGATCATATGCCTGACCGCTACCGTGAACTGCCGATTCGTACAAGCTTCATGCAGAGGCTGCCCGGCATCGCAGACAATCACCAGCGCTACCTGCCGGTCTATCCGCGTGCGTTTGAGCGCATGGATCTGAGCGACTATGATCTGGTGTTGAGCAATAAGAGTGGCTTCTGCCACGGTGTTCGAACCTGCAACGGCGACCAAAAAGCAATCCATATTTGCTATTGCCTGACGCCGACCCGGTTCCTGTGGCTCTACGAGCAGTATCGGGAACGCGAACAGATCGGCGGCCTGGTCAACGCCGGGCTGCAGCCAGTGCTCTCCATGCTTCGACGCTGGGATCTAGCGGCGGCTCAGCGGGTGGACCACTTTGTGGCCATCAGCCATGTGGTGCAGCAGCGGATCCGGGAGATCTATGGGCGGGAGAGTGTGGTAATCTATCCACCGGTCGATACCGCTGCCTTTACACCCGATCCGGAAGGGCAAGTCGGCGACTACTTTCTGATCGTCAGTCGGTTGATTCCGTACAAGCGTCTTGATCTGGCGATTGAGGCCTTTCGCCAACTGCCGCAGGAGAAGCTGGTCATTGTCGGCGATGGTCGGGATCGGGATATGCTGGAGGCAAGCGCGCCGGAAAACGTTACCTTTATGGGGCGGCAGCCCCAGACGCTGGAACTGCTGCGCGGCTGTAAAGCGTTTATCTTTCCTGGACTGGAAGATTTTGGTATTGCGCCTGTTGAAGCCATGGCGGCAGGACGACCGGTCATCGCCTTTGCCGGCGGCGGTGCACTCGATACGGTTGAACCGGGTGTCAGCGGGGAGCTATTTGATTCACAGACCCCGGAGAGCCTTAGGGCGGTGTTGGACGCAATTTGATGCCGGCGCGTACGACCCGGCGGCCTGTCGTGCACAGGCGGAACGGTTTAGTGTTGAGAACATTTCGATGGCAAATTATCGTGGCTACATAGATCAGGTGATTAATGGTCAATTGTGAATTGTCAACGTTCAATTTTTAATGCTGGACATTGAGATCCATTGACAATTGAACATTGGCAATTGAACATTGACAATTCTCTATGGAACTACGCGAGTATTGGCAGATCTTCAAACGCCGCTGGTGGATACCAGTACTGCTGTCCTTATTGGTCGGCCTGTTCAGCGCGGTTCAACTGCGTATTTGGGAAGAGAAACCGCCCTCCTACACTGCGGGCATGCGCATGTTGGTCGGTGTGCTGCCGGCAGCGGATCAGGATACCACGGCCTACGATCCGCGCTACTATGGCTGGTTGACCAGCGAGTACCTCGTTGACGATTTTACCGAGGTTGTACGCAGTGCCCTCTTTGCCGACAAGGTCAGCACACGGCTGGCGGAGGAGAACATCGTCGTGCCGCCTGGCGTCATACAGGGCAGCGCCGCAACCGGCAAACAGCATCGCATCATCACGTTGAGCTTCAACTGGGGTGATCAAGCGCAACTTGAAGCAATCGCCGATGCGTCCGCGGCAGAGTTGACCGAGAACAGCGCCTTCTATTTTCAACAATTGGGCACCGATGGCGCGGGCATTACATTGCTTGATGGACCGCATGTGGCCGAGGTTGGGGCAAGCATGCGCGATCGTGTCGATCTGCCGCTTCGCATGCTGATCGCCTTTTTGGTAGGCATCGGCATCATCTTCCTGATGGACTACATGGATACGAGTGTGCGCGGACGCAAGGATTTGGAAACGATTCGGCATGGCCGTTGTCGGCGAGATTCCCAAGCATCGCTGACCGAACGAAAGAGCAATTTTCAATGCTCAATTGTCAACGTTCGATTGTCAATGATGGGAACTCGTCCCATTGACAATTGAACTTTGACAATTCACAATTGACCATTTTTTTCTGAGGGTCTAATGACTATTCAAGAATACATGCGCATTCTGCGCCGTCGTGGTTGGATCATCGTCGTCTCCATGTTACTCGGCGCCGTTGCTGCTTATGGTATTAGCTACGTTCAGGAAGACCTGTACCGGGCTACCGTTGAAGTGAGTACGGTGCCGGCGCGACCTGACTGGGGTTTGGGCAATACGGCCAAAGATCTGATGCGCAACTTCACGGCCAACATCAAGACGCCGGAAGTGGCCCAACGAGTGATCGAACGTGCTCAGCTCGATATGAACCCGTACGATCTGCTGGCCAACTTGCAGGTTGAACCCGATTCGAGCACCTTCACTGTGAAGATTCAGGCCTTCGATCAGGATGGCGAGGTGGCCAAGTTGATCGCTCTTACCTTGGCTGACGAGTTTGTCGAGGAGCGCACTGCCTACTACGCTCAGCTGGACAAGAGCGACCGCATCGAGGTGAAGATTCGCAGCCGGGCCATCGGCTACGATCAGACGCAGCCCAAGCCAAAGGTCAATGCCATCGCCGGCGCCGTGCTCGGCCTGCTCTTCGGCATTGCAATCGTGCTGGTGCTGACGTGGATGGAGGCCGATCTCCTGCGCACCCCGGCTGCCGTCGAGCGTGCGCTCGGTGTTCCGATTCTGGGTGCGATTCCTGACTCGCCCGCCCAGAAAGATGCGGCTACTGCGTCGGCACGGCCCCAGCAGGTTGGCGCACCGGAGACGGCCTGAGTTCAGTGAATCGTCTGCAAGAAGGGCAAGATTCACCACAGAGGACGCAGGGGGGCACGGATGATCACAGAGAAAAGCCGAGAAATTTTGAGATCAACCGGATCTAGGGTGACATGTTCGACATCGATTTCAATCGGATGTCAAGGCCTGAGATTCAACGATCAACTCTTTTATCTGTGTCTATCCGTTATTTATCTGTGTCAATCTGTGGCAAATCTTTGCTAACGCTATCCGTGAATACTGAATTCGCAAAACTTGCCTATGGTTTCGCAAACAGGATCGACTCAATCAGATGCCGCGCTTCCGGCTTGACCCACGATCACATGGCACAAGCCGCAAGCGACTCGCTCCTATCGACACTTTGTACCGCTGGTGCTGCTTGCACTGGCGGTTTTGACGTATGCTCTCTATTTCAGTTTCCTGACCATCACGCGTTTCGCCGCCTTTGAAGCACGTGCGCTGGACATGGGGAATCTGGTCCAGGCCATCTGGAACACGGCTCACGGCAATTGGTTTCATTTGACCAACCAGCCCGGCATCGTCAATCGGCTCAGTCTGCACGTCGAGCCGATCATCATCCCGATCTCGTGGCTCTATCGATTGCATAGCACGCCAGAAACCTTGCTCGTTCTGCAATCGACGATCATCGCGCTCGGGGCGCTGCCGGTCTTTGCCCTGGGAAGACTAAAGCTTCGCAATGACTGGTTGGCCCTAACCTTCGCCGTTGCATTTTTGCTCCACCCTTCAATACAAGGCGCCAACTGGCTGGAATTTCATCCGGTAGCACTGGCCCCCACCTTTTTGCTGGCTGCCTTCTACTTCCTCTTCGCCGGCAAGACTGGCTGGTACGCTGCTGTTCGCCATCCTGGCCGCAAGTTGCAAGGAAGAGATCTCGCTGCTGCTCTTCATGATCGGGCTCTATGCCTGGCTCTTCATGGGCAGGCGCAAAGTCGGGTGGATCACCATGGTGCTCTCCATGGCGTGGGCTTTCCTTGCCGTGTTCGGAATCCAGAACACGTTCGCCGCCGGCAATATTCATTGGGATCGATACGGCTATCTCGGTGAATCGCCGGGCCAAATGGTGCAGACGCTGCTGTTGCAGCCCGGCACAGTCTTCGCTCAACTGCGGCAGGCCAATGCCCTGCAATACATCTTGTTGTTGACGCTACCGGTTGCCTTCACATCACTGATCGCACCTGAGGTCTTTCTGCTCGCGTTGCCGTCGCTGGCCGTCAACCTGTTGGCGGATTACCCGCCCATGCATCAAATTGCGGGGCTCTTCTATGCAGCTCCCATCGTGCCCTTCGTGATCGTCTCCGGTATTGTCGGCGTGGAACGTCTAGGGCGATGGCTGGACGGTTCCCCGGCGACCGTTGCCGATGCGGTGCGTGGCAAACAAAAAAAGGCGCGTTGTCAGTCAGGCCATTGTCGCCGGCGCGATTCTTGTCGGCACGTTGGTCGCCCAAAGCCTGTATGGGTACCTGCCGGGTAGCGGCAACTACCAACTCTTTCGATGTCACCGAGCGCCATCGCCGTGCCGCCGAGCTTATCGCTCAGATTCCGCCCGATGCCAAGCTCTCGGCGCAGGATCGACTGAATCCCCACGTCGCCCAGCGCGAAACGGTCTACATCTTCCCACGCATCGACGACGCTGACTTCGTCTTTGTTGACGTTGCCGGACCGGCCTGGCCTCAGCATCCCAGCGATGTGTATGTCACAGTCAACGATCTGCTGGACGGCGGTTTTGGTGTTGCTGCCGCAGCCGACGGCTATCTGCTGCTCAGTCAAGATGCTGAAGGCCAAGAGATTCCTGCCGAGTTCTACGAAAGATGGATTGTCGACGATGGCGTTGAGGGCGGAATGCCCGAAACGTCTACGCCGCTCTTGTTTGACGAGACGCTCGCTCTCGTCGGACATGATGTCATCACAGATCAGCACGGAGAGCTGGTGACGCAACTGTATTGGCAGGCGCTAAAACCAATCGATGAGGATCTGCGTTTTTATGTGGCCTATCTGGATGCCGACGGCGCCTTGCTGGTAGATAGCGTTTTTTACCCGCCGGTTGCATCAATGTGGTATCCTACTTCAGGATGGAAGCCAGGCGCGACCGTGCTCGTGGAGACCTTGCCGTGGACGCTGGAGAACGATCGGTTCACGTTGGCCGTTGGGCTATCCCGTGGCGAAGAAGGTTGGCAGAATGGCGACCGACTGACGATCACCAGTGATTCGCCCGACATGCCGCTGTTGGAAGGTCGCAGTCTGGCGCGGTTGGGCGGCTATGAACGCAGCGGGTCGCAAGACTGGCAACCGATCAGGACTGAGGAACAATCGTCTGCTGATGGGACGCCTGTCGCGCAATTTGGCGACGTGATCGGACTGGAGGCAGCCACGCTAGTCAAGAACACGCTGTCACCCGGCGAGGTCGTTGAGTTTGACCTGTTCTGGCAAGCGACAGCGCCGGTTCCGTTCGACTATTCCGTGTTTGCGCACCTGATCGACGCCGAGGGCAACAAGGTCACTCAGCTTGACTGGCAACCGCAGGATGAACTCGGCCCGTTGCCGATGACTAGTTGGCCGGTTGGCATGCAGGTCGTTGACCGGGTCGCCATACAATTGCCTGAGACAGTACCGGTCGGAGACTATCAGCTGATCATCGGCGTCTATGACTGGCGAGATGGTGTGAGGGTGCCGGTTTCGGGCAGCAGCGACGACACCGTGACCATTGCCGACGTTCAAGTACGATAGCGAATAAGTACGATAGTAAGTATGTTGGATAGCGAGAGTGGAGACCATGAGCAATCTCATCACGTTGACCGATCCACACAGCCCGGCGGCCGAAGCCTACCAGAGCCTGCGCACCAATATCGATTTTGCCGGTCTGGACAAGCCGCTCAACACGTTGTTGGTTACTGCGGCCGACGACTCAGCAGACAAGAGCGTGGCGTTGGCAAACCTGGCCGTCGTCATGGCGCAAACCGGTGACCGCGTCATCGTGGTGGACGGTGATCTGCGCCGGCCGCGCCAGCACGAGATTTTTGGCGTCAGCAATCAGACGGGGCTATCGACGTGGATCGGCGAGGATGTCGCTCCGCCGTTGCAGGCCTGCGGCGTCGACAACCTGTTGATTTTGCCTTCAGGGCCGCTGCCTGCCAATCCCGTGGCACTTCTTAGCAATAAGTCGTTGGCGGCCAAGCTGGAAGAATTGAGCGACCAGGCCGATTTTGTCGTCTGTGATGCGCCGCCCGTGCTGGCAGTCACCGACGCCGCATTGTGGGCCAGCAAGGTTGATGGCGTGCTGTTGGTCGTCAATGCAGGCAGCACCCAACGCGATCAGGCGCAGCGTGCGCAAACAGTCTTGGAAAAAGTGCGTGCCCATCTTGTCGGCGCTCTGTTGCTCAACGTCGACAAAGAGACAGCCATGTCCGGCTGGGAGCAAATTTAAGGCCATTCCAGAGAGAGTAATATACGTTGCAAGGAAATCTTCGCCTGGAATGGATTGAGGCTTTGCCAACTCCCGTATAGTTACTATTTTGGAAAAGCCTAAGGCCGCTGCAAGAAACTGAATCCCTGTTTGATGACGCTTGCGCAGCGGCTTGCAGGCCGCCAAATAGGGAATTGATTTCTTTGAACGGCCTAAGACAAAAGGAAGGATCGCCGTGAAAGCGTTGATACTGAGCGGAGGCAAGGGCACACGTCTCCGGCCCATCACATTTAACCGTGCCAAGCAACTGGTCCCCGTTGCCAATAAACCCGTGCTATTTCGGGTGATTGAAGCCATTAAAGAGGCCGGCATCGATGATATTGGCATCGTCATCGGGGACACCGGCCCGGAAATTCGCCAGGCTGTGGGACAGGGTCGCCGGTGGGATGTCAATATCACCTACATTGAGCAGGATGCGCCCTTGGGCCTAGCTCATGCCGTCAAAATCAGCCAGGATTTTCTGGGTGATGATCGGTTCGTCATGTTTCTGGGCGACAATGTCATTGAAGGCGGCATCAGCAAGCTGATTCGAGAATTTGCCGACAGCGATTGGAACAGCCAGATTGTGCTGACCGAAGTCGAGAATCCCGAGTCCTACGGCGTCGCTGAGTTGGACGATCAACGGAAGATTCTCCGTTTGGTCGAAAAACCGCGCAATCCTGTAAGCAATCTGGCGCTTGTGGGCATCTACATGTTTGACCACAATATTTTCCAGGCGGTCAATTCCATCGAACCGAGTTGGCGTGGAGAACTTGAAATTACCGATGCCATTCAATGGCTGGTCGAAAATGACCAACAAGTTTTCCCGTACATCCATCGAGGTTGGTGGATCGACACCGGCAAGGCCAATGATATGTTGGATGCCAACAGCCGGGTGTTGGCCGAACTGGACCATGTGAACGCAGGCTATGTCGATCGTGATAGCCAGATCGATCATTTGGTCACCGTCGAAGAAGGCGCTGAGATCATCAACAGCGTTGTGCGCGGGCCGGCGATCATTGGCGAAAATTGTCGCATTGTCAACAGTTATATCGGCCCGTTCACCAGCATCGATCACCACACACTGGTCGAAGAGAGCGAGATCGAGCACAGTATCGTCATGGATCATTCGACAATCGCCAACGTGCCCAATCGCATTGAGGACAGTATCATCGGGCGCGATGTCGAGGTTGCCTACAGCCCGATCAGACCCAAGGCGTACAAGATGATTCTGGGTGACCATTCAAAGGTCGGGTTGCTCTAGATAGCCCAGGTGAGAATATACCTCCGCTGGTCACTGCCGGAGGCAGGCTGTCCGGTTTCCGCCGTTGTATTTGCACCATCGTTTATTGGGCAAGTATCTGGCGGTCGTGCGAAAAAGTGTTGGGAATTTGGGCAACAGAGCGAGTGAGTTGACCCTTTCTTGAGGTTTCAGTATCTGGAAGTCCCCGGCACTTTCTTGTAACGATTTGCCGACTTCTATGTAGGAGAAAAGAGCGATCTCTAGTACTGAGAACAGCAGGATCACCATCAACTCGGTTCCGGCCCTGGCAGCCGCGATACGGACAGTCGATCGCAATCTGTTTGCGCCCCGTGCGAGCAGAATGCTGGCTAGCGAGAAGCTTGTACCTATGTACCGGATACGCAATTCATCGCTGGAAGATGAAACTCAGGACATTGTTCACGTTGTGGAGAATGTGGTTGACCGCTTGCGGCGACTTGCCGAGGCCTACGGCGCCTGGCAGAGTTTCGATGCCGGGGCATACTTTGACCTAACTGAGGCTCAGGCCGATCGGTTGGTTACAGTAACCGAGCGGGTGAGCACCGTTCATGTCACTTTCCAGACGGATCTGCTTCTGCCCACCTTCCGTAGCGCCATCGCCTTCTGGGCGGGTCAATTTGTCGCCGCCCATACCTCATCGTTCTCTCCAATTGCCCCTCGCCGAGTTGCGGGCGCTCTGCCAGCCTTTGATGATGACTTCGTTATCGACACACAGCCTTCCATGCTCACGCGCTGGAACAGGCTGTTGGCCGTCGTTGAGGAAGTGCGCGCCATACTGGTTCACGATCCGGGCTTTGTGGCGACTCTGGCCACACTAGAGACGCAGATGCGATGGCGGAGACTCTGGGCCATCGCTCCGGCCGCAGGGCTAAGCAAGCAGTTGAGGCCGGAACTCATGTCGGTGCCGACGCTCACGCTCTCTTATGACTTTCCCTTGCCTGCCTATCGTCAGCCGGGGCGAATTCGCCGGCTGCGCCTGAATCGTGAACGCGGACAGAAACGCCGCGCTCGGGGGCTGTAGGCGCATCCAGTAGTGCTCATGCCGACGCTTACTCACGAAAGGAACTTCAACATGCAGAATATCATGGTCACAGGCGGCGCTGGTTTTATCGGCTGCAACTTCGTGCGACTCATGCTCGACAAATATCCCGACTATCACATTGTCGTCTACGACAAGCTGACCTATGCCGGGCGACTTGAAAATCTACAAGATGTCGCCGAACGCTACCCTGACAGGTACACGTTCATTCGTGGCGACATCTGCGATGGGGACGCTGTGGAAGATGCGATCCGCACCCATGATGTGGACACCATCGTCAACTTCGCCGCCGAAACCCACGTGGACCGCAGCATCATGAACCCGGATGCATTCATTCAGACCGATGTTTATGGGACCTACGTCTTGCTGGAGGCGGCACGCAAACTCGGTAGCTTGCGCTATCATCAGATCAGCACCGATGAGGTCTACGGCCATATTCATGGCGACCATCGCAGCCTGGAAACTGACAACCTGGCCCCGAGAAGCCCCTACGCAGCCAGCAAGGCCAGCGGCGATCATCTCGTCAACGCCTATTTCATCACCTACGATCTGCCGGTCACCATCACCCGCGGCGCCAACAACATCGGTCCCTATCAATATCCGGAAAAGGTCGTTCCACTCTTTGTGACCAACGCGCTGGCTGACATGATGCTGCCGGTCTATGGCGATGGCCAGCAGATGCGCGACTATCAGTATGTGCGAGATCACTGCGAGGGCATCGATCTGGTCCTGCACGAAGGCGGGCTTGGCGAAGCCTACAACATCGGCACAGGTGTCGAGATGACCAACCTGGAGATGGTGGAGATTTTGCTTGATGAACTGGGCAAACCGCGCAGTCTGATCCAGCACGTTGAAGATCGCATGGGGCATGATCGGCGATACTGCATGGATGTGCGCAAGATCATGTGCGCTGGGATGGGAGCCTGACTACACCTGCGAAGAGGCGATCCGTGCGACCGTGCGCTGGTACATGGCCAACGACTGGTGGTGGCAGCCGATCCGCTCCGGCGAGTTCAAGGAGTACTATCAACAACTCTACGGCGATCGCAAAGTGCTGAGCTAAGGTTACTGCGTCTGTGAAAACCAGCCGAGCCACCTGACCGACCATGTGGCCTGAAATTGAGCAATTTCTCAGAAACGCCCGGCATGTCTATGCAGATGCCGGGCGTGAGGATTTGCCGGATCTGATCCGCTCGCAATTCGCAATCATCGGTAGGCCCGCAGGTTCGGGCCAGAGACCGATCTGCGCGTTGCTGATCTTCCAACGCGAGCCTCGCCCCACTACACTTCCCGCCAAAGCACCCGATCGTGAAGTCCTGCGCTACGCAGCTGTGGCGCCGGGACGTTCGCCTGTTTCCGATTGTCCGCTTTGATCGATGATGCCTGGCCGTGGTTGGCCGAGCGGGGTATCTGACTTTCAGGTTCAGGCCTATGGAAGCCAACACTGGATCGTCAGACCCTTGCTTGCGTCAGGATTCGAGATTGTAGAACGTATCGAATTCCTGCGCTTGACCCGTCTGCAACAGAGCTCACAGCCCGACTCGTTGCTGAAGGCAGTGTGACATCTGCCGGAGATGACGTGGTGACACGAACCGCTTCACCCGATGATCTGGCGCTGCTTGCCGAGCTTGATGCGGCGGCCTTTCCGCCTCGTTGGCACTTCGGTGAACGTGATCTCTTTACGCTCTTGCTTGGCGGCACGATGCGTCTGGCCTTTGTGGGAGATCGTCTTGTCGGCTACTGGGCGCAAACGCAGACCGCCGATCAAGAAGCCCATCTGGCCCGGCTGGCCGTCGATCCAGCTCTGCATGGCCGGGGACTGGGCCGCTTTCTGTTGGCCGATGCCATTGAATACGCACGTTCAGAACAATTCCGGTCGATCTTGCTCAACACCCAGACCGATAACCGCACGTGCGCTGAATCTCTATCGCTCATTTGGCTTTCGCTCCACCGGGCGCATCGTGCCGATCCTGACTCGACTGTGGAAGTACCTCTGTCGGATAACCTCTTTGACTCAGCGTCCTCAGTCAACAAGTTTGGCCGAATTCTCTTTTCGTGCTGGATCTTTCCTCTCTCTTATTCTCCAGCGTTAGTTGGTCAAAGCGGACATACTCATTTACAATCTGATCTGCATCTTGTGGCCGACTGGCTCACAATCAGCCCTTCGAGCGGTTCGCATTTTGAACCATGACTCGGCAGACATGTGATTCGAACATGGGATGTGCGTGCCGGCGTCCAAATTTCCTGCCATATTGTTTCTCAAAAGGGAAACCCTAATCGGTCTTTTGAGCCGTGTCCTGGTTCTCAATCGCAGACTGTCAACGGTTCTGGGTTGCTCGTCGCTTTGACGTTCTTGGGCACAGCCGGCTATGTCATTCTGGAGGATTGGGACTGGTCAGACGCCTTCTATATGACGGTGATTACCATCAGCACGGTGGGGTTTGGCGAAGAATTGCCATTGAGTACACGATGGCGAGTTCTTCACAATCGTGCTGATTTTCCTTGGTGTCGGTTCGGCCGCGTACACTTTACCACGTTGGCCGACTACATTGTCGCGGGCGAATTGGGCGGCGCATTGCGGAGAGAGCGGATGAATCGAGATATTGGCCGATTTCGGGACCATTTCATTGTCTGTGGTTTTGGCCGGGTAGGGAAACAGGTGCTTGAGGGGCTGTTGCATGACAATGTTGATGTGGTCATTATCGATTCGAACCCCGATATGGCCGCCTATTTTGAGGAAGCCGGGATTGCGTATCTGATCGGCAGCGCGGCTGATGATGAGTTGCTCAAGCAAGCCGGCATTGATCGGGCTCGCGGGCTCAGCAGTTGCCTGCCCAAGGATGCCGACAACGTCTTTGTTGTGCTCTCCGCTAGAGCGCTCAATCCCGACCTTGTCATCATCTCCCGAAGCAATATGATGGAGAGCGGCCCAAAACTGCGCACAGCAGGCGCCGACCAGATCATCAACCCCTATTTGATCACCGGGTTGCGAATGGCGGCCCAATTGATCCATCCGACAGTGGTAGAGATCCTGGACGTCGTGATGCAGCGAGGTGATTTGCAGTTGCGTATTGAAGAGATCACCATCGGTGAACGCTCCGTCATGGCCGGCAAAACGTTGGGCGAAAACAATGTCCGCGGCGAAACCGGGGTCAATATTTTAGCGCTTCGTCTTGGCCAATGGCGCCATCCAAACCGACATTGGCCCTGAATCTCTGGTGGAGGCGAGTGACACCATGATTGGCTTGGGCACGCCCGAACAGCTGACCGCCCTGGCTGAACGGGCGGCAGATAGACAGAATGTGCGACAGTCTTGTGAGCCAACTAACGCCTCGAAGCTAAACATGTAGCTAAACATGTAGCTAAACATGTAGCTAAACATGTAGCTAAACATGTAGCTAAAGTCGTCAGGGGTCAAATTGCATATGTAGATGCTACCCGTTGAATGCGCCGCTCATCGGGCAGGGTTGTCTACGCTACCTATTGTGATGAAGCCGTCAACGTACAATAAGGAAAAAACCCACAGTGGCCATTCTCCTTAAATATAATCGACTCTGCACATGAGTGTCGATTTTTACTTAGCATTTGCCGTCGGCTGTTTCGCCGGCATCATGACTGGCCTGATGGGCGCCAGCGGCATGATGGCGGTTGTTCCGGGTATGGTCTTGCTCGGCTACAGCACCTATCAGGCCATCGGCATTAGCTTGGCTGTCGACGTGGTCGCGGCGTCCATTGTCGCCGTGGCCTACTATCGCCATGGCCATGTCGATATGATGCGCGGCATATGGATCGCGGTCGCAGCTGTGATTGGTGCACAGCTGGGCAGTCGAATGCTCTTCGGCATTCCTGAAATGGGCCTGACCGGGGCTTTCGGCATCCTGTTGTTGATCACGGCTGTCAGTTTCTGGCGAGACGGCATCGGGAAGGGGGGCGTCAGCACCCACACAGGCCGCTTCAAAGAGTCTCGGCTGGCCGAACGTCTGAGCCAATATCCGGTCGCCGTCAGCATCTTGATCGGCTCGGTGGTGGGTATCATCAGTGGCATGTTGGGTGTCGGTGGCGGCATACTTTTCATGTTTGCGTTGTTGTTGCTTGGCTATCCATTGCATGTAGCCGTGGGCACGTCGACCATGATCATGGCGGTCACCACGCTTTCCGGCACCATTGGCCATGCCACCATCGGCAACCTACCCTATGATGCCGTTCTGTACGCCACGTTCGGCACCATCTTTGGCAGTGTGGCCTCCGCTCGCCTGGCAAATCGATTGAGCGAAGGCGCGCTGAGTCGAGCGATCGCTATCGTCTTCTCGATTCTCGGCATCTCTTTGCTGGCGGTCACCTATATGGAGATGTCATGAATCCGAGTTCGTAAGAGGTGGAAAGTCTGGTATGATGGGAACACAATAGAATATAGGCCAACGGACACGGCGAGAGAGACTCCTGAATTATTCACGAATGGGTGTAATGGAGCGCCGAAGGTGCAAGCGCTTGAGAAGGCCACATCTCAAGGGTGACACTCTCAGGCAAAAGGATCGACGTGTACCGGCGGCTCTGGAAAGTTCTTCAGTGAAATCAGCCGTTCACGATTGCTGGGAAGACGAGATTCTTCGCTGGTCTATTGCCGGCGTAAAGGGACCTGGTTGACCCGATCAAAATGACAATTTGTGAGGAGTTGGGGTGCGGAAGACACCGACGGGGCAATCCTCACTAGATTGGCTGATTTCGATCAGGGGGGCAATCTCTCAGGTCTATGACAGGGTAAACGGGCATTCCTTTGCGATGCCCGTTTTTTTATTGCTTGCCATGTTTTTCAGTGGCAGCGAACCTGAAGCCGGAAACAGCATGAGTTCCTCTTTTCCTCATGTCTGTTCGCATCCTTCATGGATCCTGCCTTTGTGAAATTATCTTGACTGCACTCGTGTGGCTCGAAATTGCGAACTGGGATAAAGGAGAGAAGTCCGATGAAAAACCGATTGCTGCTTGACCTGCTGCATCCGCTGGACACCTTCGCCAGACGCCATATTGGCCCGGATGCCGCCGAAGTTGCCGAGATGCTGGATGTGCTCGGCGTTGATTCGCTGGACACCCTGATCGACGCCACCGTTCCCGCAGCCATTCGACTGAAAACCCCGACTCAACCTGCCGGGTGCGCGTGGAGAGGCTGAGGTGCTGGCCGAATTAGCGACCTGGCGGCTGAAAATCAGGTCTTTCGCTCGTTTATCGGCATGGGCTACTATGGCTGCACGACCCCGCCGTGATCCTGCGCAACGTCATGGAAAACCCTGGCTGGTACACCCAGTACACGCCTTATCAAGCTGAGATTGCACAGGGCCGACTGGAGGCGCTGCTCAACTTTCAGACCATGGTCAGCGATCTGACCGGGTCTGGAGATCGCCAATGCATCACTGCTGGATGAAGCCACGGCCGCGGCCGAGGCCATGACCATGTGTGCACGTGCCCAGAAACGCAGTTCCACGGCCAACGTCTTCTTCGTCTCTGAGAAGTGTCACCCGCAGACCATTGCCGTTGTGCAGACTCGGGCTGAACCGATTGGGTACGACGGTCGTTATCGGCGACCCTGAACGGAGTACGATTTCGCTGAAGCAACCTTCGGCGCGTTGCTGCAATACCCGGACACCGAAGGCAACATTGTCGACTACTCAGCCTTTGCCGACCGAGCCCACGCTGCCGGAGCATTGGTTGTGGTTGCCACCGATCTGCTGGCGCTGACGCTGCTGCGCTACCCCCGGCGAGTTTGGCGCTGATATCGCCGTCGGCAACAGCCAACGCTTCGGTGTTCCCCTGGGCTATGGCGGCCCCCATGCTGCCTTCATGGCCACCAAAGATGCCTACAAGCGCATCATGCCGGGGCGACTGGTCGGCGTCTCGCAGGACTCGTCGGGCAACCCGGCGCTGCGGCTGGCGCTCCAGACGCGGGAGCAGCACATTCGCCGCGATCGCGCCACCAGCAACATCTGCACTGCCCAGGTGCTGCTCGCCATCATGGCCTCGATGTACGCTGTCTACCATGGCCCGGGCGGCCTGACCGAGATTGCAGAACGGGTACATCTGCTTACCGAAATTTGCGCCGATGCGCTACGCCGGCTGGGCTATCAGCGTCAACGACTCACCGGTCTTTGATACGCTTAAAATCAGTGATGGCCCTCGTCCTCAGGACGAATTGGTTGCTGCCGCCCTCGCCAATCGTATCAACCTGCGTATCTACGACGATGGCGCCGTCGGCTCTCGCTGGATGAAACAACGAGCTGTGGCCGATCTGGAAACGCTCTTCACCATCTTTGGCGTGGCCGAGTGCATTCAGCATTGACGATCTTGGTCGGGATATCGACCTTGCTTATCCTGAGCCGTTTGCACGATCCAGCGACTTCCTCACTCACCAGGTCTTCAATCGCTACTACTCCGAGACGGAGATGTTGCGCTACATCTCGCGTCTGGAGATCGGGATCTGTCGCTGGCCTACTCGATGATTCCGTTGGGCTCCTGCACCATGAAGCTCAACGCCACCGCCGAGATGTTGTCGGTTACCTGGCCGGCCTTTGGTCAACTGCACCCATTTGCACCGCTGGAACAGACCCAGGGTTACTTGACGCTCTTCCGACGACTTGAACAGTGGCTTGAGGAAATCACTGGTCTTGCCGCCACGTCGTTGCAACCCAATGCCGGCTCCCAGGGCGAATACACCGGGCTGCTGACCATTCGAGCCTATCACCAGTCGCGTGGAGATGGCCATCGCCAGATCTGCCTGATCCCCAGTTCGGCCCATGGCACCAATCCGGCCAGGCCGTGATGGCCGGCATGGAGGTCGTTGTGACCAAGTGCGACGACAATGGCAACGTAGATATCGACGATCTACGCGCCAAGGCAGAGCAGCATAGCGAGAACCTGGCCGCTTTGATGGTCACATATCCGTCCACACATGGGGTCTTTGAGGAGGGGATCGTGGAGATCTGCCGCATCGTGCATCAGCATGGCGGCCAGGTCTACATGGATGGCGCCAACATGAATGCCCAGGTCGGCCTCTGCCGCCCCGGCGACATGGGGGCAGACGTCTGCCATCTGAACCTGCACAAGACCTTCAGCATTCCCCACGGCGGCGGCGGCCCGGGCATGGGCCCCATTGTCGTCGGTGGATCACCTTGCGCCCTTCCTGCCGGGCCATCCGGTGGTCAAAGGCGTGGGCGGTGACCAGGCGATCGGCGCGGTTTCAGCCGCGCCCTGGGGCAGCCCAAGCATTCTCCCCATCTCCTATGCCTACATTGCCATGATGGGCGGAGAAGGGCTGACTGAGGCCACCAAGATCGCCATTCTCAATGCCAACTACATCGCCAAGCGCCTCGAACCCTACTATCCCGTGCTCTACAAGGGGGCCAACGGCCACATTGCGCATGAATGCATCATCGACACGCGTGTGCTTGACCATGCCGTCTCGGTGGATGACATTGCCAAGCGGCTGATCGACTATGGTTTCCATGCGCCGACCATGTCATTCCCGGTGGCGGGGACGCTGATGATCGAGCCGACAGAGAGCGAGGCCAAGGATGAACTCGACCGCTTCTGTGACGCCATGATCGCCATTCGTGGCGAGATCCGGGCGATTGAAGATGGCGAGATTGACGCCCACAACAATCCCGTGGTCCACGCACCACATACGGCCATGGTCATCGCCGGCGAAGACTGGGATCGGCCCTATTCTCGCGATCTGGCCGTCTTCCCGGCCCCTTGGGTTAGAGAATCCAAATTCTGGCCTGCGGTTGGAAGGATCGACAATGTCTATGGGGATCGGCATCTGGTCTGTGCTTGTGTGCCGATTGAGGAATACGCGTAGGGCTGACAGGGTAAGGGGGTGACTGGGGGTGACACAAGTGCTTGGTACTCCCAGTCACCTTGTCACCCCCTCACCCTGTCATTTTCTCTACTGTTGTACGGCTCCAAGCAACTGCACGATCATTGCCACCGGGAGGACCAGCGCTCCTTCCGGTGCGGTGATGATCGCCTGGTTGAACTCGCTGTTCTCGTTGGTGGAGACGACATCCATGACAACGGGACGGTCCGGGTTGTTTTCGGCTCCGACCATGGTGCGGAGGCGACTGAGATCCCAGTTGAAGGTCACTTCGTTGCGATAGAGATAGGCGTCTTCAATCCCCACGGACTGCAAGATCGAATAGTCCAGTTCATTAAATAGCATCGGGCCCGGCCATGGCCAGCAGAATCGGCATGCCACCCGGATTCTCCTTGCTCACTCCTAATGAGGCCATCAGATCCTCGCCTAACACGTCGATCAACCAGGACTGGACGTCAGGATCGGTCAATAGGCCGACCAGGTCGAGGGTCGTGGCATATACGGCGACCGGCGTCCCGTCGATCTCGCTGTCGCCAAGGCGGATGACTGTTTTGTGTTCGTCGAACATGGCAGACGATTGATCTTCACCCAACGCGCCCATGCCGGTCATGGCGATGCCCGGCACGATCAGGCCGGCCTGAAATTCCTCGAGATTTTCGGGCAGTGTCAGCGTACCATTCTCTGCAAACAGAGCAATCGCCGACGGCAGGTCGAAGCCGACCCAGCCATCGAGGAAACCGAGCGCAGGGATCATTTCGGCAACCTGGGATAGTTGCAGATAGAGAATGCCGTCGACCAACGCATATTGCACCATCAGCTCTTGCGGCAGAGAAACGCCCATTTGGGTAGAGAGTGAAGCGGCAAGATCGCCTGAGAGATCGACCGTGAAGGTCTGCTCCAGGTCGGTGTTGAGTACAATCTGGGTGACGAAATCCGTGAAGGCCTGCTCATCTGAAAACTGTGCGGCTAAGGCGTCCGCATCCATTTCTCCAACCACTTTGATGGCGTCAAGCACTTCTTGCTCGACGGCAAAACGCGTTTCCTGTGTGTATCCCAGTCCTCCGTTCTCTGCCGATAGATTGAGCAGACTGCTCAGATCTGCATCAAATTGAAAAAGTGAGGCGGCCGAGGTGAGGTCTTCCATAGCCGTACGAGATTCATTCAGTAGATCGCAATCTGCCTGTGCCAGATCGCCGCAGTGGACCGAGGGCACGCTGTCGCTCTGGGCAAAAAGCGTCCCCGTCGGAATCAGCGCCAGCATTGTGACCAGCGTAATCAGAAATAGTTTTTTCATGGAATCGCTCCTGAGTCTATTTGGTCTTTGTTCGCCTGAATTTTGCTTGAACGTGAAGCGAGTACAGTGAGAAAAGCCTTTTTGTCACAGATTTACACAGATGGGTAAAGTGATGAAACACAGATGGTGCGGGGACTACGCTGGACATCCCAATGATATCTTCAAAAATCAGGCGATTATCTGTGAGCCCACTGCAAAGGGCCTTTGCTTGACACGAATTCACACGAATTGTGATGTCTCCCTAGAGAGAAGATTCGTGATAATTTGTGTGAATTCGTGTCCGGCTTCCTTTTAGCAGCAGCCTCATCAATGGGTCTGGATATCAGCTCTCTCTTTGGTCGACAGGGATTTTCATCTTGGCGTCAATGAAGGTCTTGTGCGGGTGGCCCAGGCTGCGGGAGATTTCATAGATCACGTCCATCTCCTCAGTGGAGACATAGCCATCGGCGCCCGCAACGGAAAAGAGTAAATCTAGAAAGACCGGCACCTGTTCGGGCTGAACCGCCGAATGGATTTCCCGAGCCAAGCGCACGGAGTCCATATTGGGACTGATTTCTGACACAGCTACTTCGGCCACAAAGACGGCTTCCGTCTGCGTCAGTTCCCAGTATTTTTGCAGCATTTCAACAATCTTGTCGAACTCGTCGTCTGTGACGCTCAGATCAACCTTTGCCACGCGTGCCAGCAGCCCGCCCACGGCGCTGAGTCGCCGCAGGCGCACGTCGTCAATGTCGATATCTACGCCCTCGCCCAGATCCAGACGCCGACGCACGCCATAGTAGACCTTGTTGTTGATGAACTCATCAAGATACTTCTCTCGATCGGGCGCATCCGCCATCGCCTCCCCACGCCGTTGGCGGGGGCCGCTGAGCAGGTTCGATAGCTTGCCGAAAAAACTAAAGTCAACGTCATTCATCGAAAAGCGGATCTCATCGATGACAGCCTCGTCTTCGACTGGAGATGAAGCCATCGGCATGGACCAGTTCGTCGAGTGCATTGAGCACCAACTCTTTGTCTTGATCAGTCTGTAACTCCGCCTGGAGTTCAGCGATCAGGCGTGCCGCGTTCCTCGGGCGGCACGGGTGAATCAAGATACATCTCGATTTCCGACCATTCCCGCGCCGTGTAGAATGAGTTGCCGCTGGCAGAGCCGGTCGGGAGTTGATAGAGCAAGTCCTTCATGATGTTGACTTCTTCGTTGTTCAACTCCCCGTCAGCCCAGGCAGCTGCGATCAGCACCTTGGCCAGCGACACAATTAGATTTTCCGAGCTCATGCATGCCTCTCTTGCTATGGTAACATTGGTTGAGTTCTGCAGTCGTTCCAGGTAGTATTTATTTCGTTGATACACTTTGGACTTTGGCGTATGATGCTTGCTCGAGTGAACTGAGAAAGGACAAAATCGATGGACAACGATCTGGTCTCCCGATACAATTATGACAGCTTTGTGCCTGAGAAATTCGGGCCATGGATGCGTTTTGGAGAAAGCCCCGTGCTCGGCAAACGCAGCCCTGATTTTCCGCTATGGCAGCTCGATGGCGACGAGTACCAGTCTGCATGCTATCTGTCAACAGCATACCTACACCGTCGTCGAATTCGGCAGCTTCACCTGACCATACTGCGGGATGGCGGCGCCATCCATGAATGCAATTGCCGACCGGTACGCTGCCAAGATGTAGGCTCCATCTTCCTCTACACCAATGAGGCGCATCCCGGCGAAAACTATCCCCACCACCACTCCATGCAACAGAAGCAGGCCCATGCAGAAGCGCTGCGAGACGTATTGGGCGTCACCCGTCCAATTCTTAGTGGACGCCCTTGACGGCGCATGCCATCGAGCCTACGGCTCCATGCCAAATATGACCTGGATCTTCAACGAAAGTCGGTGTCCCTGTCTACAAATCGGACTGGAGTGACGCAAATAGCGTGGAAAATGCCGTCATCTATCTGCTGGACGTCATCCGCCGTCGACGCGATGGCACGAGGCTGGCTCCCTTCCACGTCGAGCGACTCGACTATCGCACCCAGGATCGTGATGGCTTCAATGCCGGGACTCGAACGCAGCGGGCCCAAGGCGGTGCGGGAATTTTCGGAGGCGTTCGAGTAGAGGGCAAAAAGTGATTGGTGAATAGGGACTGGGGATCGGAAATTTATCCGGCCAGCCCAATCCCCAGTCCCCATTCACCAATCCCTTACCTACTGCGCCGTCCATCCCCCATCAATCGTCAATCCCTGCGCCGGTGACGAAACTGGAGGCGTCACTGGCCAGGAAGAGGGCCAACCCCTTGATTTCGTCCAGTTCGCCCCAGCGCCCAAGGGGAATGCTGGCAACGAACGCTGCGTATTTCTCCGGATCTTCCAGCAGCGAGCGATTCATCTCTGTGCCGAACGGGCCGGGCATCATGGCGTTGACCGTGATGCCGTAGGGCGCCCACTCCAGGGCCAATGCCTTAGTCATCTGCAGGATGGCTCCCTTGCTGGTGGCGTAGGGCGTCCGCTCGGCAATTGCGATCACCGATAGAATCGACCCGAGGTTGATGACCCGGCCATAGTGACGTTCTTTCATGTGTGGAGCGAGCGCTCGGCAGAGCAACCAGGGTCCGGTGACGTTGGTCGACTGGACCTGCAGGAACTCTTCGAGCGACAGTTCCTCGATGGCCCCGCGGATGTTGATGCCGGCGTTGTTGACCAGAATGTCGACCTGGCCGAAGTCATTGATCACTGTTTCGACCAGCGTTGCGACCTGATCGGCGTCCGTCACGTCGCAGCCATAGCCCCGACACATCTGCCCTGATGCTGCTTCAAGAGTAGCCGCCACTTCGACGGCCTCGTTGCTATGGCGGCTCACGATCGCAACGCTGGCTCCGGCTTCGACAAAGCCCTCGGCCATGGCCTTGCCCAGTCCTTTGGTGCCGCCGGTCACCAAGGCCACGCGATGATTCAGGGAAAACTGGTCTAGGACGCTCATTCGTCAGATCCTTTCCGGATATTTGTAGGTGGGCATCGGTGAAGATGGGATGGACTGGCGACAGGTGCGACATTCACTTTGACCTCAACAGAGGCGCTACTGTCGTGTCGATCCCGTTGTTCGTTTCAATACATCGGGGCGGGTCTGAGGTTCCTGGCTGCCGTTCGAGGCTGCATCGCTACTGTGGGGCGGCTGCTCCTGATCCAACACACTGTCATCCAGCACACTGTCGGTTGATATGGTGTCGGTTTCCACACCGGCTACAGGCTTTTCGACGTCGAGGTTCGGCGACGAGTCATCGGTCGGCTCAGCGGCGACCTCGGATGTAGTTTCGGCCACACTCACATCTATGGCTCTGTCGGCTGACTCTGTTCGCGTTTCCCCAACGTCTCTGTTCCCAATCTCAGTCACATCATGGTCAGTCCCAACATGTTCAATCGTATCCGGCTGGGCACTCAACTCTTCCCCCGTGATCGTCCGCCGATACATAAACCCGTCTCGCCCCGTCAATGGATCATCTTGATCGGCGAACGGCGCGTATCCTAACAGCTTGGCATGAACATAGCCACCAAGCACTCGCGACGTGGCAATCACGGGCGCCGCCAACAACGCGCCTAGAATGCCAAAGACCTGGAAGCCGAGAAAGACGCCGCAGATGACGATGATGGGATGGAGGTTGACGCTGCTGCCGATGATGCGCGGCACCAGGATGTTGTTCTCCAACTGTTGAATGATGAAGTAGATGGCGACGATGATCAGGGCAAAACCCAAGTTGCTGATGCCCAGCGGCGACAGGACTTCACTGCCCTGGATCAGTGCAATGATGATAGCCGGGACCATGGCAAAGATGGGCCCCAAGTTGGGCAGGGCTTCCAGCGACCCGGCCAAAATTCCCAGAAGCAGTGCGCCGGGCATCCCCACCGCGGAGAGCGCGGCCCAGGTCAGGAACCCGATGGTGAAACTCAACACAATCTGACCGCGAAAGAAGGACTGCCAAATGTAGCCCATGCGCCGCAGCAGATCCACGACCTCTGATTGATATGAAGCAGGAAAGAGGCTTGCTACATAGGCGCGAATTCGTGGCGCATCTTTGGTCATGTAGAGGCTAAGGAAGAAGACGAGCAGGACGGAAAAGACGATCTGAACAACGCCACCGACTACGTATAGGCCAATAAAAGCCGTAGATCCGACGAGGCTTGTCGCCGTACTGATCAGTTGTTGGATATAGCCGAGAATCTCAGCGACAGTTGGGAAGAAATTGAAGCCCTGGTAGTTGGTCTGGATCTGTTGCACCACTTCACTGACCGGAAGAACGAAGCCCAAGAACTCAATCGTGTCCGGCAGATTTGTAATGGTCTCGTTGAATCCTTCGATGAGCCCGTATACCGCAGTGGGCGCATCGAAGCTCAGGGACGTCAACTGGCGAATCAGGATCGGAACTAGGAAGATTGGCAGCAGGCTGATTCCAACCAACAACAGTAAAAAGAGGATGATTGTGGCGATGCTGCGTGGAATCCGCAGGCGCTCGACAAAGTCCACGACCGGGCTCAGGATATAGGCAAAGATGGCGCTAATCACAAGAACGGGCAGAATCGGCCGGCTGATCCAGAGAATGATCACCATCGCAATCAACAAGATGACGACCACTGTGCGCTTTGTGGCTTGGTCCCAATCTGAGCTCTGGTACGGCGAGCGCGACGATGTAGGCGTTGAGACATCAACGCCGGCTCTTGCTTCGTGTTGGGAGGTTGTACTGTCTGACGAATCCGTCATTTCGTGATGTTTGGTCTAGAAACGCCCGGTTCTTGGTGGTCGATTCGACATATCTGTCTAGTTGTACCTTCTGATAGAACCCTATCGAGCCTTGATGGTCGCGCTTGGTTTATTGCTGAACGGGTCAGGAATCGACTGTCAGGCCAAACCCACCTACTGTAATCGTGGCCTGGAATCTGACGATCACCGCCGATTTTGCTTACTTTGGGCTTTGCGAGTCTGTCGAAAAGGCAACGCCTCGTTTTCCAGAAATCGCTGAAACATGCCGTAGAATCGTCGACGATCTTGTTGACTGATCACGGCAAGGGCATCTGCCGTCTCAATTGTGTAGGGGTATCCAATCCCAACCACGCACTCGGCACGTAAAACGTCTAATACATCTGGAGCCGATCCAGCTTCGTAGATCCAGATCGGCATTTCGATACGTGCCAGTGGCTGCTTCGTGCCTAAGCGCATGTAGCAGAAGACCACCTCTCTATAGAAGCCGGCCCTGTCGGTGCTGCTGAGGCCATCGTTCCGTGCGCAGACGAAAAGGGGGGTGCGGTCTCCCCAATTCTCCAGCGCTGCTTCCAGGAGCAACCCGTCGCTGATGGTCATGTCATCCATCTCCGGGTTGTTTCTCTGAGTGTTATTTCCCCCAGCATCATTTCTCCCAGTGTTGTTTACCTCTGGAACTGCATCATTGATGAGCGCATTCAGCATGGAGACTAGATCGCGGCTGCGTGAACTGTCAACAAAGCCGATTAGGGGGCTGTGCAGTTCACGGGACTTGTCGAGCAGTTCCCGGATGGCCCCGATGTAGTGACCTGCCCGAGTCTCATCGATTTTGCCGGCAAAGCTGATGATGAAGGAGCCGTCGAAGAACGAAACGGGCCATCGCTTGTCTGGACGCTCGTCATTTGCGTCTTCATCTGCCCTATTCGCGTATTCGGCCATCAGCAAGCATAGCCGTTGGCACTCTTTGACGAAACGTACCTGGTTGACGATCTGGGTGGCGACGCTCTCATCATCGTTTCCATTGTTGCCTTCGCTTGCGTCGAACAACTCATTGGGAGGCAATACATCAAAGGTCAAATCCTTGACGTAACGCCCTGGCTCGCAATGTTCGTTGACGAACCAGCCAATTTGGGTGGCTCCGACCAGGGGGCGATATTCCGGAGAGGGTGCGATCTGGCTGCCATCCACCGCAATTGTGGTGCGATTTGTCAGAATTTGACGTGCCCAGGTCCTTGCTTGCTGGTGATCGTCCCATCGTTGGCCAAAGGGCAGACAGAGTGACTCTGCTTGATCGAACTCCTCGGTCGGTAGCGCACCCGGCCAAGCGGGATCGTTTGCTGTCAACTCGACGGTCATGTTATGGCAATCGTACTCGCTCAGTGCTTCCAACCAACGGTCCAGCGTCTGTTCCTGGCGCAGTTGACTCACGGCGAATTCACGGAAGTGTTCGCGCTTTTCCTCAAATGCTCTGTTGACACTTGGTTGATCGAGCACGCCTAGTCATACCTCATCTGTACTGAATACCATTTCGGTCTGTTGGCCGTAGACCAACAAACCAATCGCATTGATGGCGATAATACGCCCGAAAGTGATGTCAAACAGTGATGCGCGTAGGGAAGGATTATACCACATTGGCGCTGATTCGCAGCGGAATTGGACCGAAAATTGTCACGCAAGGAGATGGCGTCATCTACAAATGGGGCAAGAGAATTGAGCTATCGCTGCTGGTTTTCCTCTTCAATGGAACGCCCTTCTTGCACACATTTCTCATTGCGGGGGGAATACGCCTGTGGTAAAATCATCCTGTTCAACCACCCTTCCGTGCCCACGTATCCTACCGTGTCCACGAACAATCAGGAGAAGGTCACATTGACGCAGCCCACCCTGCATACTAAGAATGCACGACCTCAACGATCATGGCCCAGTATGCTTGCATTGCTGTTTGCGGGTGTCATGACGATTGCGCTTGCTTCCGGTGGGCAGTCGGTCGTAGCCGCTCCTCTTTCTCAGTCCGGTTCACCTACAGAAGATCTGATCATCTCCGAGTATCTCGACGGCGAGGGCAATGATCGTGCCATCGAAATCTATAACGGTACCGGCAGCCCTATCAGCCTGGATAACTATGATCTTGAAGTCTACTCCAGTAACACAGGTAACCGTGAAGTAAGCGGCAAATTGAAGCTTTCCGAGGTTGCTCCAAGTATTGGTACCGGCACTGCCATTGTCGTGGTTGGGAAGGATTCATCCCCGGCACTAGACAGCTTTTACGAATGGGATGAGCTCTTTTTCGACGGGAATGATGCCATCATCCTGAGAAAAGATTCCAACACTGTTGACTCCATTGGTCAATTCAATTATGTGCCGCCGGGAGGCGCCTGGAGCGACAACGGTGTCACGACAAAAGAGTCGGATTTACGGCGAAAGCCCAATGTCTGTGTGGGACGCGCCAATGACAGCGCTCCCTTCTATCCCTCGAGAGAGTGGAGCCAATTCCCCAACAATATCGTCACTGATCTCGGCAAGCATACTGAACTAGACTGTGTGACTCCTGTGATCAATGAGTTTGTGCTGAATCATGTTGGCTCCAATGATTATGAGTTTATCGAGGTCAAGTTCCTGGATCGAAATACCTACGACGCCTATTCAGTATTGGTGATCAATGGCAACGAAGGGACTGATGTCGGACGCATCACCAATGTTTTTCCGATCTACGACGGCGCAATTCCGAGCAATGGATATTGGACCACTGGCTTCTTGTTTGATCAATTTGACAATGGCACAAACACACTGCTGTTGGTGCGCGACTTTTTCGGCAACGTCGGTGACGACATAGACACAAACGACGACGGCAACATCAATGTTCGGCTCTGGTCACAACGTGTTGACTATGTAGCTGTTTCCTTGGGGCGACCCGGCGACAAGACTTACGCCGGCAGCGTCGTATTGACGCCCTATTTTGACGGCAAGCCGGGCATGCCCGGCGGCGCTTCCCGGATTCCGGATAATCAGCAGAATACCTACCAACTCAGTAACTGGACCCGCAACTATTTTGCGGGCGAAGGCCTTAGCTGTGTCGGGTGTTTGCCCGGCGCGCCCACGGATGAAGCAGTCAATACGCCTGGACAACCCAATCGGCTAGGAACCGGCGCACCGATCACGCCGATCACGCCGATCCCAACTACCATCACGCCGACCTTTACACCAACCGGCACGCGCACACCGAGCACATTGCCGGCCAACTGTGTGGATGCCATCATCAACGGCGGCTTTGAGCAGAACCACAAAGGATGGAAGTTTGGCGACGACCCGGTTGCGCCCCGTTTTGCCAGCGATCAACGAAGTGAAGGTTTGCGATCTGTGCTGTTGGGCAACCCGCCCGGCCCCGGCACAACCAATGTCGTCTCATTTTCGTCGGTGCGTCAGCTGGTCAAGATCCCCCCCGATGCTACAGTGGCCTATCTCACCTGGGATCATCTTTCGTTGACCCAGGAACCCCCCTCCAGCGCACCCAGCGGCCAGAGCGACCGACAGGATATGATCGTGTTGGCCCCAAACCAGATGCCGATGGCAATCAAATATCGTCAACGGCTTAATCAGACCAGTTGGAAAGAAGAACGAGTTGAACTAACCGAATTCATCGGCAAGAACTTCTACGTCTACTTCAACGTCTATAACGACGGCAACGGCAAACGTACCTGGATGTATCTTGACGATGTGAAGCTGGCCGTATGCTATCCTCCGAACGTGACGCCGGGTGAATGGATGAGTACGCCGACCGCGATGCCGCCGGCTCTGTCTCCCACGCTTACACCCACCCCCACGGCCACAGGCACGGCAACGCCGACAGCTACTAGTACTTTCACAGTTACCGAAGTGATAACACCGACATGGACGCCAACTTTGACGCCGACAGGGACACCGACTTTGACGGTGACCGTGAGCACGACTGTGACATCGGAAGTGACAGATACATCGGCTTCGATGGCCGAGGAGACTCTTGCGCCAACCGGAACAGTGCCATCAGGAACCGAATTGGTAACCGGCCGGCTTGGCACGCCGCGCCCGCCAGTGCCCTCTTCGGTCAAAGGCTGTGTCGAGCTGGTTGCCAACGGTGATTTTGAAGCGGAGAGTGATGGATGGACCTTCCCGTTGACGAGCGCGGGCTACACCGATGAGGTCACTTTCGAGGATAGTGAACAGGCGATCCGTGTCGGCCGCTTGGATGGTCCAAATGTCGCCGACATCAGCATTGCCGAGCAACTGATCGATCTGCCGGAGGACTATGAGCGAATCGTATTGGAATTCCGCTACTATCCGATTGGCGATCCGGATCCAGGGCCGGGCGATCTCCAGTACGTGGATATTCACAACTTCTTCACCGAACAGTTCGAGGATCGTGTGTTGAGTGTGCAACGCAGCGATGCACGATGGCTTCAACAACAGTCGGACCTTTCTGACCTTCCCGGTCAGCGAATCCGGCTGCGATTTGCCGTCAACAATGATGGCGTAGCCGGACGTAGCGCCATGTACATTGATAATGTGTCTATCAGGGCCTGTGGATTCACTGGAGACGCTGCAACCGAGGACGCCAATGCAACGGCAACGAGTGTGGCGCAAGAAGAGAGCACGACTGCAGCGTCAGCCGGCACTGCATCCGCTGATGCCACAGCCAATGCAAAATTGACGGCATCGGCCAAGAGTACAAGTGACGCATCTGAATCTCAGAAGAGCGCTGGAACTGCCACCGCAACCGCGCAAGACGGGCAAGCAGGCGCCGCGGACTGGACGAATCGGCTTGGCATGATTGCGGTTTTGACCGGTGTCCTGGTCGTCATTGCACTGCTGGTCTGGGGCATTCTCTATGCACTTCGACCGAATGATCCCGGCTAATCTGCTCTTTCCGACGCGAGCCCTTTCGTCTAGACCACGCTGATTTCGTGGAGCGGACCCCACTTGTTCTTGGCCTTTTCCTACGCTATACTCTCGCAGGCGCTGTTCCGGCAGCGTCATTTGCGTGTGCATTCTACTCACCCAATTTTTGGGTGATGCCAATTTTGGGTGATCCTAATAAGGAGTCCGATGATGCAGACACCGTGTGATTGTAGGGAAAAACCGCATGATGCTGTGCCGAAATCCGCTGGGCGAGTTGCCGATGGCGGATCTTGTACAGAGGAGGCGTTTGAGGAACTGGACTGTATTGTCTACGGACCGGACACCAGCGATATCGATGAGACGCCTTTCGGCTTCGAGCAGCTAGCCGGCGAATGGAATGGCCTGGTCCGTTCATCACGCAGCAACACCATCTTTCTCACCTACGAATGGCAGACGACCTGGTGGCGTCATCTCGGCCATGGTGAACTCTGGCTTGTTGCCTTCCGGCGACCTCAGTCGGGCGAATTGGTCGGCATCGCGCCTCTCTACCTGTTTGAAGATGAACCGGGTGAAACCGTAGGGAAACGGCGTTTCAGCCTGGTCGGTTGTATTGAGGTCAGCGACTATCTGGACCTTATTATCGCTGCGGGATGGGAGGTTGCGGTTTCATCTTCGCTGCTGAAGTGGCTCTATAGCGATGCCGCTCCAAAGTGGGACTTTTTGGATCTGTGCAACCTGCCTGAGGATAGCCTGACCTACCGCGAATTTGCACAACAGGCCGAGCGCCGGGCAACGAAGATTGAGGTGTTCCGTGAGGATGTCGCCCCTCAGTTTGATCTTCCTGCCCACTATGATACATACCTCTCCGAACAAGTCGATAAGAAACAGCGCCACGAGATTCGACGCAAGCAACGTCGCGCTGAACGTGAAGCGGATATTGGCTTTTTCATGGTTGGCCCAGAACATTGTCTGGAGGCGGAAGTCGATGATTTCATCGCTCTGCAACGCGCCAGCCGTGAAGACAAGTCTGAGTTCATGACGCCGGAGATGCATCGCTTCTTCATGGCGGCCGCCCGCACTATGTACGATGCGGGCTACCTCCGTATGTGGTTCTTGACCATCAACGGCGAAAAGGCGGCTGCGCTCTTCGGTTTTGAGTACGAAAAACGTTATCTGCTCTACAACTCCGGCTATGACCCGGACGCTTATTCTCACTTGAGTCCGGGCTGGGTATTGCTGACCTACTGCATTCAGTACACAATCGCCGCCGGCGGCACTCGATTCGACTTCATGCAGGGCGATGAGGCATACAAATACCGGTTCGGCAGTAAGGATTACCAGGTGATGCGCGTCATCGTGTCACATTGATGGTTCAGCGAAGACATCCCTGCCACAGATGAGTCCACTGCGAAAAGGGATCTTGACACGAATCCCCACCAATCTTCTCTCTGGGGCGACGACACAATTCGTGTAAATTCGTGACCATTCGTGTCAAAAAAAGACTTTTCCAGTGGACTCACAGATTTCCAGGAATAGGGCATAGATTACGCAGCGAATCCAATCGGGAATCTACTGCAATAACGGGAATTTGCCAAAGATAAGGAGCTGATTTTCCCAGATGTCTACCAGGTGTCCAGAGTAATCCCGGTACCATCTGTGTTTTATCTTTTTTTATCTGTGTAAATCTGTGGCGAAAAAGGCCTTTTGCAGCGGATCCAATCGTTCAAACGGAAGAGAGTCGAGACCCTCATGGCTGAGACGGATTCACCCAAGGTAGATTCACCTAAGACTGGTTCGGATGTCGCCGAGGATACACAATTGTTTGAGATTGACGTCAATGACGGTGTCAACCAGGCGAGCGGCGTCAAGAGCGCTCGGAAGCGGGCGGCAGAAACACCGTATATGCCTGATTTTGGGGATTCGCCAACACGGCAACCAGCAAGCGAACGTGAGAGCGCGTTCAGTCCGGTCGGTTGGCTGCTGGATGGTGCAACCGGTCTGATCGGCGAGCTTCGCCACAATGATCTGGGCCTCTCCGAGGAGTTCTGGATACATGCGTATGCTGCACGGCGAGAAGGGATTCTGGCTGTGCGGGCAGTTCTCAACGATATCCTGTCGCGTGCCGAATCTCGCAAAACAGAAGAGGTCGATAGTCGGACCCGCCGGGAACGCCGTGGCAACATCGAGATCGATTTCTAGGCCGGACGCTAACTGGGAACATCGATCCACAAAGAGCTACAAAGGGAGACGAATGAAATCAATCATTCGTCTCCCTTTGTGGCTCAAAAGGACGAACCTTGTTGCCCCAACTTCACTCGACTTTGCTCACGGTCTCCGGCAGAACTGCAGGCACGATAATTGTCTTTTCGTTTCGGACTGACACTTGGCCCGGTCGTCCCCCGGCAATGCGGTTGACCGATCGTCGGCGCGTGACCATGACCTCGGCGCTGCGCTCCCCGCGCGCTTTGGAATAGTAGGCGGCCAGTTGGGCCGCCTCCTCCAGCGTCGCCTCGTCGACGTCGTTGCCGCGACGGCGCACCACAACATGCGCGCCGGGCATTCCCCGGATATGAAGCCAGAAGTCATCGCCGTGGGCCGTACCGAAGGTGATCTTCTCATTCTGTCGCGCATTCTTGCCGACGAGGATTTCGAAACCTTGCCGGCTGTCAAACCGAAGCGGCCGGCCTGCAGGCGCTGATCGCTGTTTCTTGCCCCGCTGTTGCTGGGCCGAGAGTAGCTTCATGGCGCGTAATTCCTCGCGTACGCCCACGATCTCGGGCTGGCTTTCCGCCATGGACAAATCGATCTCGAGTTGGTCCAGGTACTCCCGATCGCTCCTCAGCTTGGCGCGTCGTTTGGGGGCAAACTTGGTGGCGCGCTCCAACTTGCGCGCACGCTGAAAATAGCGCTCAGCCTGTTCGACCGGCGTGCGTTCGGCATCCAACGGAATCTGCATCACTTCATCGCCTAGATCGACTTCCAGCATCTGCTGTCCCGGCTCGATTTGGCTGCTCATGGCCAGCAACCATTCGGCCTGACTGCGAATTCGATCGACCTCGCCCGGTTCGGGTACATCGGTGGCTAATGCATCGATGCGCCGATCCACTCGCTTGACGGCTCGGCGCAACAGCACCGCAATCTCCTTGCGCTGGGCGGCGTAGGCGTCTGCATCGCCCGCCTGCTTGGCATCGAAGTATTGCTCGACAGCGTTGCTCATGCTCTGCGTCGGCTCAAAACGGCCCCGGAAGTGGGCCGGGTAGGCCGAGAACCCGACTACACGCCCATCCTCAACCCAGACGCCCGGCTCCCATTGGCCTGACGTCAAGGACGCCCACAGTTCTTGGAGCGACTGCATAACGGCCAGCAGGTTGGCTTCAGATGCCTTGGCCTGGGCACGACCTGTGGCCCGCCAGGCGACTTCCCGTGCCTGGCTTGGGCTGACGCCTGCGACCTCGCGCACGAGCGCCTTCCAAAGCAGATCATCAGATTGAGTGATTTGAGAGAACTGCGCATAGTAATCTGGGCTGCCATCATCGAATGGCGGCAGCTTCTGTTGACGAGGCGGTGCTGTGTAGGGCTGATTGGGTAGGACAGTGCGTCCTTCGTGGGCATGGACACGCCGCACGCTCTCCAGGACTCGATCTTCCGGGCCCAGCAGAATTAGGTTGGCGCTGCGACCCATCGGCTCAGCCAGTAGGGTGGTCAGGCCTTGTTCAGGATGATCCAATTCGATGCGTAGCACGCGCTCCAGCGGATCGGGTTGCCTGACAGAAGCGACCCTGCTGCCGCGCACATACTTACGTAGCAGCAACAGCAGCGGTGACTGTTGGTCCGCGCCTCTGCGCAGCTTGCGGCTGCTCAGGAAGATACGACTCTCGGTCGGCTGAGCTGAGATCTGCAGATAGTGTCGTTGTCGGTTCGCGTAGATTTCCAGCCCTATGCTGAAGTCGTCAACCAGCATGACCTGTTGCACGCGCCCGCCGGCGACTGTCTCTTGCAGTTCTTGGGTGATGCAGACCAGCGTTAGGGCATCAAAATGCATATTATCTACGCCTCATTCGATCTTTTTGGGTACGAGATGCTGCTGTTCCCAGGCTCTCGCCATGATCGGCTCACGCGCTTCCATGGTGCCGCCGGTGGCAAAGTAGCGACCAATGCTCTCGTACCAATCCCGTTTTACACTCATGGATTCGTAGCCGGACTCAAGCTCGGCCTCGCTAAACTCGGCGTTGTAGCGATTTTCAAAAAAGCAGAGATCCCGGGGAATCCGTGGTCGTAGATCCGGCATCTGTTCGCCATCGATGACGCCGACGCAGAGACCGTAGAGCGGTAGCACGCCGGGCGGCAGATCCAGACGGCGGGCCACTTCATCAACGCGGTTTTGGATGGCGCCGATGTAACAGGTGCCATAGCCGAGTTCCTCGGCGGCAATCATCATGTTCTGGGCAACCATGGTGGCGTCACTGGTTCCGTAAAGCAGCGCGATGCGCGCCTCCATGCCCCACTGGCCGCCTCGGTGTTCGATCAGCTTGCGCAGCCGATAGACATCTAGGCAGAAGACGAAGAACTCGGCGGCGTCTCGGATTTGCTGTTGCCCGCCGCAGAGCGTTGCCAGGTCGTCGCGTAGATCCGCGTCGGTGATTCGTATCACGCTGTACATGTGCCCCTGGGCATCGGTGGGTGCACGCCGGCCGGCCTCGATGATGAGATCGAGATGGCCGTCGTCCAAGGGATCCTGCTTGTAGAAGCGGATGGTTCGATGCTGGGCAAAGACCCGTAGTTCCGGCGGAAAATCTGGCATGTGTCGATTGGTCACGTTTGAATTCCTGTTTTAGGTTGGAAGAATCGTTGCGATGGTGATGGGCGCTTGCCTTCAGATGTGTATGGTTTCTGACCCTATCAGAAACCATATTTGTAGTCAAGGCAGTAGCATGTGACGCGCATATGAAAGCACCTGGGCTGATCTGGGTTTTGTGGGATCGACCGCCACCGAATCAATTAGGAGGCGGTGATTTCATTTGCCGCCGTGCCCCATAATTGCTCTGAGAGGGTGCATTTCAGATTCGGGGCACATGGCGCGAACGCCTCACCCTGCTTCGCCTCGTAGGCCTCATAGAATTGCGAGTGGCTACGCGTCTTTCTCCAATTTTTTGAGAGGGACCGCTGGGCGTTTGAGGCGTCCCGGCAGGGTGAGGCAAACCCGCTCCGACTATGATATGCACCCGCCCAGAGAGCCCGTTTTGACTGGGCAGTGCGTCGCACGCCACAATTAGATCAGCACGCTGCTATCGCGAAATCGCCATCTAGTTCGCGTTCGATTTCAAAAGAGTTGACTCTCCTCCCTTAACGACATAGAATAGGAATAGGTTGATGTGGGTCGGTGGCGGAATGGCAGACGCGGTGGACTTAAAATCCACTGGGGAGACCCATGTGGGTTCGAATCCCACCCGACCTACTGGTAAAATCAGGCAGACATCTGTTGTCAATGCATCGTCGCAACCTGAGTTTCCAACCTGTATCATGTCGGCAGGAGCGCACGCGAATATCCTCAGCGCATCCCTGCCGACGACAATATCAAAAAGACTTTCACCGACGGAGTTGTGACGGCACCCCCCAGATTTACTCTACGGTTTTGGCGCGTCAATGACGGCTCTGTTTTGGCTATCCTTGACGCACCGCAGTTGTTGACGGGATTTGCGGATTCGGCTATCAGCTTCCTGTCCAACGTTGACGACGAACCGACTCAACTATCGGTGTCGAAATTCCGGGCCTCAGAAGATATATGCCAGGATCGACCAAAGGCCCGGAAGGGAAGGGTGAAAGAGATGTCTGCAAAATCTAGTCGTATCTCCGCAATGATCCAGAACATGAGTATCGTCGGCTCCAGCCGGCCTGTTCTTCTTGTTCAATGTCTGGTTGCATCGCTAATCGTCATCGGACTGTTGACCCCAAGCATTGCGCGGGCCAATGAAAACTACAACTACGACGATTTCCATGTCGTCGGTCGTGGCGAGCGGTTGGCGGATATCGCAATACGCTACAACGTCGGCGTCGACGAACTTATCGCTGTCAACAACATCGCTGACGCCAATATAATCGTGCTGGGACAGCGCTTGATTCTGCCCGGTTCTCGCATTGCCAACCCCTACGGCGTGCGTGCCGAGAGCGGGCAGCTGCCGGCAAGCAACGGCTATTACACGGTGGAGCGTGGGGATTCGTTGTCGGTCATCGCGCACAGTTTTGATATGTCACTTGATGACATCATGCGACTCAACGGCCTTGGCAACCCTCAGCACGTCTGGGTTGGTCAGCAACTGCGTGTCACGGCGAGGGTTGAGCCCGTCATCGCTGAGTGGCCGGCTGAGGGGTTTGCTGAGCCGCAGCCCGCCAATGCCATCCATGTCGTGCGTGTGGGCGACTCGCTTTCTGAGATCGCAGAATACTACAACACGACGACCGAGGAACTGCTGGTCGCCAATGGCCTGCCTAATGCGAATTTCGTCTTCATCGGTCAGCGGCTAAGGGTTCCTCCTTCAGGGGGGACGGAGAAGACGATTGCGGTTGCCGGCGCGCCTGTTGATGGGAAACGCTGGATTGAGGTCGATCTCAGTGACCAGACGTTGAGCGCCTATCAAGGTGATCTACGGGTGATGCACACCACCGTCAGCACAGGCAAGGCTGCCACGCCCACGGTTCTCGGCAAGTATGCGGTCGGCACAAAGTATGAGGCTCAGCACATGTGGGGCGATGACTACGATCTGCCTAATGTGCCCTGGGTTATGTATTTCTACAGCGGCTATGCTATCCATGGCGCATACTGGCATACGAATTTTGGCTCGCCTGCCAGCCATGGCTGTGTCAACATGCGACCGGAAGAAGCCGAGATCCTTTTTAAGTGGGCAGACTACGGCACGGAAGTGGTGGTCGTCGAATAGATCTTTAGCAAAAAGCCAACAAAGAAGGGGGCCCGCATGCGAGCCCCCTTCTTTGTTGGCTTTTTGCATATCGCGGACGGCTAGACTTTGGCCAGCGCGTCAAAGGTCGACTTGAGTGTGGGATAGAGACTGTTGTAGATCTGGTAGACCGGCTCATACTTGGCCACAGCGTCGGCATTGGGCACCGTACGCCCGGTGATCTCGATGACGCTGTCGCAGGCCGTCTCTACGTCCGGCCATACACCGGCTCCCACGCCCGCTAAGCAGTGCCGCGCCATAGGCGGCGCCCTCGGTCGTGTTCACGGTGACAAGCTCGCTGTCGAAGACATCGGCCAGGATCTGACGCCAGAGCGGACTGCGGGCGCCGCCGCCGGAGACGCGCACCTGTTTGATCTCTGACAGACCCGCACCTTTCATCAACTCGAAGCTGTCGCGCAGGCCAAATGCCACGCCCTCGATCACTGAGCGGGTCATATGCGGCAGGGAATGGCGCACCGTCAGACCGACAAACGAGCCACGGGCTAGCGGATCGGGGTGGGGCGTACGCTCGCCCGTGAGATAAGGCATGAAGACCAATCCCTCGCTACCGATGGGCACATCGACAGCCGGCGCCAGCAATTCGTCAAAACCCATGCCCGGCGCCACGGTATCACGGTACCAACGGAGGCTGCCTGCGGCCGAGAGCATGACGCCCATCAGGTGCCAGCGTCCCGGAACCGAGTGGGGGAAGGCATGCAGATGTCCATCCGGCTCGATGAACGGCTTGTCAGCGCTGGCAAAGACTACGCCGGACGTGCCCAGCGTTAGCGCCACAATGCCTTCCTTGACCGCGCCGACGCCCACGGCCCCGGCCGCTTGGTCGCCGCCTCCGGCCATCACAGGCATACCGGTAGGCAAGCCTGTTGCATTCGCGGCTTCTTCTGTGAGCGTACCCGTGATCTGCGGACCTTCATGGGTCGGCGGCATCCAGGCCGGATCGATGTCCAGTTTCTCAAGGATTTCCAGCGACCAATCGCGGCGCTCCAGATCGATGAGCAACGTGCCGCCGGCGCCTGCTTTGTCAGTGGCCATAACGCCGGTGAGCTTGTAGCGCAGGTAGTCTTTGGGCAGCAGAATATGCTTGACCTTGGCGTAGACATCCGGTTCGTTCTCTGCGACCCAGAGGATCTTGGGCGCTGTGAAGCCGGTCAGGGCGTCATTGCCGGTGATCTCGATGAGCCGCTGGAGTCCCACGCGTTCACGGATGGTATCGCACTGGGATGCGGTTCGCTGATCGTTCCAAAGGATCGACGGACGTAGTACGTTGCCGTCGCCATCCAGCAATACCAGGCCATGCATCTGGCCGGTCAGGCCGAGACCGGCGACCTCGGCAGGATCAATGCCGCTTTCGGCGAGAACGCCGCGAATGCTCTCAACTGCGCCGTTCCACCAGAGCTGTGGATCCTGTTCGCTCCAGAGCGGCTGAGGTGTTTCAAACGCATATTCAGCCGCGGCCACGCTGATCACGCTTCCCTGGTCATCCATGAGCAGGGCCTTCGTGGCTGTCGTCGATGAGTCGATTCCAATAAAGTAGGGCATAATCAACCTCGCTTTGCTTTGATTGCGCTATATTGTTGGTTTTTTACGGTTTGTAGACAAAATGCGTAAGCAAGCACACAGAATTTGGTAGAATCTGTGGAAATATATAAACTATCAACGTTCACTTTATCACAACTATGTCCAGTCTGTGTTCTGGAAGAGAGGCCGCGGATATGTCGACCCTATCAGAGCTTGCCCATCCGCGAAGATCGGTGGATCGCGTTTGTATGAATTATCTAAAGACCGCCGTTGGGTTTGCTGTTGCAAGCGTTGCGGCGGTTCTGTTGTTGCTGGCCCTTCCGTCGGTGAGCCAGGCAAACGAGCCGTCGCAGACGGAATTGCCGGCCTCCACCGTTGTCAATTCACCTGTCACAGAGCAGGTCCAGGAGGCGGTAACCATTCCCTTCTATCGCCCGCCCGCCGTGCCGCCGTTGCCCTTCAGCCGGCCAATGGTTGGCCCGGTAATCAAGCGCCCTGTAATTGATGATGTGAACACGCGTACGACTGCGTTTATCCCTGTCACCGATAAGTTTATGCCCGATTTTGAGATGCCCGACGAGGACAAATGGATCCGGGTTGATCTCTCAGAACAGATGTTGTTCGCCTATGAATCCGGCGTGCCGACACGCGCCTTCATCATCTCTTCCGGGCTGCCTCGTACACCCACAGTAACCGGCGAATTTCGCATTCGGGTCAAAGTTCGCTCGCAGACCATGTCTGGCGGCGACCCGGCGCTGGGCAACGCCTACTCTTTGCCCAATGTTGAGTGGGTGCAATATTTCTACGAAGACTACGGATTCCACGGTACCTATTGGCACGATAACTTCGGCAATCCGATGAGCCACGGTTGCATCAACATGACGAATTCCGATGCCAAGTGGCTCTTTGACTGGGCCGGACCCACGTGGGCCGGTGAGCGGGTCTGGCAGCGTCCCACGGACGAGGATCCCGGCACGCTGGTCATTGTCCACGAGTAGGCGATGGCTTGAAGTGCTTTGTCACAGATTTCCACTGATGAATAAGGATAGACACAGATAAGTCTGGAGTCCCTCGGACGCTTCAGACTTATCTTTAGAAATCTCTTCAGCTGATTGGCATCACCAATCCTTGTGTGATCTTCTGTAGTTCCTCCACACCGATCTCCATCATTGTTCGATCATCTCCGCCGCCGCCGTAGAGTGGTTTGCCGGTGTGTTCGGCTGTGTCCAGTATGGACGCGTCCAAGATCACCGGCAGCTTGGTGCGATGGCCGATGGGGGGAACACCGCCTGCCGGATAGCCCAGCAAGTCGAGTACCACCTCGGCGGGGGCGAGTTTCACGCGCTTTTTGCCCACGCCAAAGTGGTCGGCCAGCGAGCGCTTGTCCACGCGGCTCTCACCGTTGCTGATGACCACCACCGGTTTAGCGATGCGCTCGGGCTCGCCCGGTCGCTCGATCAGAAAGAGCAGCGTCTTGATGATCTGCTCTGTCTCGACGCCCAATGCCTCCGCCGCCGCCGGCACTGTCGGCGTGTCGCCGATGTCGCTGATTAGCCGTGCTTGGAGTCCTTGCTCATTGATGAGCGTTTGCAGATCTGCGGGTGTGAGGAGTGCAGTTGTCATCTCGGCAGTGTCCCAATTGTGGTGGCGTGTAGACCCAATCATGGTACCATATTTGTCGATCATTTTACCTGTGCGAATTCACCTGTGCTATGATGTCGCAGAGTACATTTTTCTTTTCCATTAGCCCAAGTGCAGCCCTTGCTGACTATGATCACTGCCATCACGTTTGACTTCTGGGACACCATCGCCATTGACGATTCGGATGAACCCAAGCGCGCTGCGCTGGGCCTACCGGGCAAGGCGGAGGCGCGCATGCAGCTCTTTTCTGAACATGTCATGTGCCATCATCCAGATATTACGGAGGCGCAGGCCCGAGACGCCTACAAGAGTGCCAACCATCGCTTCAGCGAAGACTGGCACAACGAGCATCGTACACCCAGTGTAACCACGCGTCTCTACTATGCTTATGAAGCGTTGGAGTTGCAACCGGAACCGGGCCACTACGCCAAGATCGTGCGCGAGGTAGATGAGTTGGTGCGCGAGATCGAGGCCATGGAAATCCGTATCGCTCCCGACTTTGCATCAGGCGTTCACCGGGTGCTTCCCCAGCTTGCCCAAGAGTACACGCTGGGCATCATCTCCGATACGATTCATACCCACGGTCGTGGATTGCGTCATCTGCTCCAACAGCAGGGCCTGCTGCAATATTTCAGCTACTTCATCTTTTCTGACGAAATTCGCGCGTCGAAACCATCGACCGAGGTCTTTCGCCAGGCGATTATCGGTCTGGATGTCTATCCCCACGAGATCGTTCATATCGGTGATCGAGAGAGCAACGACGTGGAAGGCCCAATCTCCATGGGCATGCGCTCGATTCTGTTTACGGGCATCATTGACCGCGGCAGTGAAGAGACGCAGGCTCATGGAATTTGCACCAACTACGAACAACTCCCCGGTCTAATCAGGCGTCTGCGATGAGCGCTGATTCGCTTCAGCCGATCTACCAATCATTGGCCGACCAGTTTAGCTGGGGCTTCCCCCTCTCTCGTCCTGGCGCACGAACCGTTGGACGCGAGGCCGAATTCCCGGTTGTGACGCCCCAGGGCGAGGCTGCCGACGTGCGCCGGCTCTGGGAGACGTTGATGGCCGACGGCGATCTGCGGCCCAAGTATGAGCCGGGCCGACCCGGCCATCGAGATTTCATCGTCACGCTGAAGGGCGATGATTATACGTTTGCGCTGGAAGTCGGGCTGGGCACGGTTGAGCTAAACACACGGCCGTGCGCCGACCTGTGTGAGGCCAAGCTGATTCTAGAGCAAGCGGTGCGCCGCCTGGTCTTGGCGGCCAATCGTTTTGGGTGGCGAGTGCTGGCCTATGGAATCCAACCGGTCTCGCCGGCCACGTTGCGTATCATGGCCCCCAAGGAGCGCTACCTCAGCCTTTATCGTTCCATGGGAGCGCAGTGGCTTTGGTACACCGTCACCGCAAGCGACCAGGTGCAGGTCTCTTTAACCAGGGACGAGATGGTGCCGATGCTCAATTTCGGCAATCTGATGGCGCCGGTGATCATTGCGCTCTGTGCCAACTCGCCGGTCTACAACGGGCGCATGAGCCCGTTCTGCAGCGCACGCGAAGGGCAGATGGCCTCCATCTATGCCCAGGAACATCGTCACGGCATGCTGATACGGCCCATCATCGATATGGCCGACTACGTCGAGATGATGTCCCAGACCACCTATCTGATTCGCCGCGATGACGGCAAGATCGTGCCGGGGTCACTCAGCTTCGTCGAGTACCTACGGGAAAATGGCGTTGATTATGACGCCTTTCTCTTTCATGATCACTACATGTGGAACAGTGCACGGTTGCGTCCGGCCTATGGCACGATTGAGATTCGCCCGGCCTGTCAGCAGCCGTGGCGGGAGCATATGGCCGCCTGCGCGTTGGGCCTAGGCTTGGTCGAAGGCGCCGAGATGATCATGGGCTACGTGCAGGAGCTTTTCGGTGAGGATGCCTGGTCCATCATGGTAGATTATCATGGACTTGTCATGCGCCACGGCTTGCGGGCGCCCCAACCGAGTCCCAACTTCCTCGAACGCATTGTAGAGATGGCCGAACTAGCATTACGCGAGCGTGGATTTGGCGAGGAACGTTTCTTGGAACCGCTCTTCAAACGGTTGGACCGGCGTATGAATCCAGCGCAACGCGTCCGCACGGTCTACCGCACAGATGGTCTTAACGGTCTGCTCAACCACACTTCAATTCGCCCGGGCGCGACCACGCCGGCGTCCTCGATATAGTGGAGGAAAGGGGTGAGGCAATGGGGTGGGATTGAGAGAGTATGGCCTTCGCCCGAAGATTTTGATATTCATCGACCTGCCTCAATCCCTCAATCTCTAGTCCCTCAATCTCCCGGCGCCGCTTCACTCATCTTCTCCCCGACCGACTCTATCTCCACCCGCTCCACATCCACCAATACATCATAGAAACTTGCGCCCGCTCCCATGTCGGCCTCATCCTGGATCGTGACCTGGTTGATGTTGCGGCCGTCGTTGCTCAACTTCGACCACCAGATGCCGGGCGCCAGCACTGTGCCGGGGATGATGTCTTCGGAATGCCTGGCGGTCAGTCTGACGTTGCCTTGTGCGTTGCTGACGTCAACCGCGGCTCCATCTTCAACCTGGCGCGGCCGTGCGTCATTCGGGTGGATGTGAAGCAGAGGTTCTTTTTCCCTTGCCAGAAAGCGGTCGATATTGGCAAACGAGCTGTTGAGAAATGAGTGTGCAGGCGGCGATATGCAAACCAGACCATTGATGACGCCAGGCGTATTGCCGTTGGTCGCAACGCCATCTTCTGCAGCACTTTCATTGGTCTGCGCCATCCATGCCGGCGGCGTGTAGGCAGGCAGCGGATCGTAGCCGTCGTCGGCCATGCGCTGGCTGAAGATCTCACATTTGCCGCTCGGCGTCCCGAAATTTCCCTCGGCAAAGGGCAGATAGGGTGTCGGCAGATTGAGCCGGGCGAAGCCGTCCCGCAGCAATCCATCCCAGGTGATGGTCTCAAAGCGTTCATGGCTCTGGGCCTCAATCAGCTGGCGCAAAATGGTGACATCATCCTGCCGGAAGCACGCTTCTGCGTAGCCCATGGCAACGGCCAACCTGCGGAAGATCTCGCTGTTGGGTAGACTTTCGCCGAGCGGGGCGATGGCCGGGCGGTTGAGCGCAATGTTGAGGTGGCCGTAGGGCTTGAGGATGTCCCAATGTTCCAACTGGGTGGTGGCAGGCAGTACATAGTCTGCATGGTCAGCCGTGTCGGTCTGGAACTGTTCCAGCACAACGGTGAAAAGATCATCCCGGCGCAGGCCTGCCTGCACCCTGGCCTGATCGGGAGCGACTGCCGCCGGGTTGCTATTGTAGACGATGAGTGCCTTGACCAACGGGCCGGCCGCTTCCGGTGTCGGTATTGCGTCAACCGGGCGCGGGTGGTAATGGGCATGGGCCAGACGGGCGAGGTCCAGGCTTAAGGCATCTCCCAGGCGGTTCATGTTGATCGTGCGCGGGTCGCGGCCATTGGACAGATCTGGCCGGTGCAGACCGCCGAGGTCGAGATTGCGGAAGGCGCCGCTTGTGCTCAGCTGTATGCCGCCGCCGTGTTCGCGCCATGCGCCGACCAGCGCAGGAAGACAGGCAATAGTGCGCATCGCCATGCCGCCGCCACGATGGCGCTGCATGCCATAGTTGATACGAATGGCTGCAGGTCGCGTGGTTGCGTAAGCGCGGGCCAGTTCGCAGATGATTTCAGCAGACACGCCCGTGATCTTCGCTGCACGCTGGGGCGTCCACTTGGCCACGCTTTGGCTCAGTGGGTCGAAACCAATTGTATGTTGTTGGACATAGTCGGCATCGAAGAGGTCTTCATCGATGATCACATGCATCATGGCCAGAGCCAGGGCGCCGTCGGTGCCGGGGCGGATGGCGATCCACTGGTCTGCCGCCTGGGCTGTGCGTGTTCGTGCCGGATCGATGACCACGACCCGTGCCCCGGCGGTACGCGCTTCCTGAATGAAGGGCCAGAGGTGTAGATTGCTGGTCAGCGTATTGCTGCCCCAGATAATGATCAGCCTTGCCTGGGCGAAGGCCTCGGTCTCTGTTCCTTCAGCTACGCCGATGGAGTAGAGGTAACCTTCGAAGCCGGCTTCTGAACAGATGGTGCGTGCCAGACGGCTGGCGCCCACGCGGTTGAAGAACCGTTGGGCCACCCCTTCGCCTTGCAGCAATCCCATGGTTCCGGCATACGAGTAGGGCAGGACTGACTCTGGGCCATGGCGCTCGATGATGTCAGTGAGCCGATCTGAAATCTCGGATAAGGCGTCGTCCCATGAAACGGGTTCGAACTGGCCGCTTCCTTTGGGCCCGACCCGTTTTAGCGGCTTCTTTAGCCTGCCTGCATGGTAGACACGATCCAGATACCGATCAACTTTGCCGCATAGCCGACCCTGGGTGATGGGATGCTCAGCGAGGCCCCAAATGTCAATGGCCTGTCCGCTGGTTCGATCGACGGCGACCTGCCAGCTACAGGTGTCGGGGCAATCATGGGGGCAGACGCCGGTGATGATCTGGATGGAGGGATCACTTTGATAGTCCGTTCGTTTCGACATAGTTTCTCCGAAAATACGTATGATCTTTCGCAGGAAGTCGCGATTGGTGCGAAAAAAGTGCCGGGGACTTATGCACCAAAGTGAGCGAATTGACACTGATTTCGACGCTCTAAACTGAGATCAGCTTGAAACCTGCGGTTCGGCGATGCAGCCTTTGGATCGAGAAGTTACTCTGTCATTCCGAACGCAGTGAGGAATCCTGAGATCGGTGGCGTCAAGATTCCTCACTGCGTTAGCGCTTTGCGCCCACTTCGTGAACGGATGACATGCATTGTTGCTTCTACGAAACCAGCTCTTGAACTGTAGTTTTCAATCTGACGGGAGTATAGTATCGGGAAGTTCCCGGCACTTTGTTGTAACGACCGATAGGCTTCTACTTAGCCACGGATGAAGGCAAGTCAACGCCGATGGTCAGTTGGTTACTGCCTAAGGCGAATCCAAAGAAACAATGATCCACGAAGGACACAAAGATTCACGAAGAAGGCTGAAATTCGTGACCCTTCGTGGATCATTATTTTCCTGCATTGGCCTATAACGGCATATCTGTCTGATAGGATACGCTATTCTATCAAAGACCTACTCTATCAGAGGGCGTGCGACTCGGCAAAGGATGTGCGCCGAAACGATGTGTGCCTGTATTTCGATGCGCCAATACTTCGAAGCACGCCGACTTCGAGGCGCGCAGACTTCGTCGCTATGCTATACTGCTCGGGCAGACTTTTTCAGGGCTTGTTCGGCAGCTGAAATTGCGCCTGCCCGGACAATTCCCACTGAGGAGAGAGAAAGAATGCCTGACACACTGCGCTTGACCGACGGCGGCTATATGCGCCGCCCTGACGTTCATCACGTCATTCAATCTCTGTATGCCATGCAATGTGTTGAGATCATCGGCTTTAGCAACATCGGTAAGTCGGCACTGCTGCAGCTGCTGGCGCAACCCGCTGTTTGGACCCAAGAATTGGGCGAAGCCGGCCAGGAATTCTTGCCCATCTATATCGACTGTAATCGGATGTTGGATCTCAGCGATCAAGGGTTCTATGAACTGGTGCTGCGATGTCTGCAGGAGAGTAGCCACGAGTTTGTGGACAATGCCGAGTTGATCAAGGCCTATCGCACCTTGGCTGCACCGGCGTCTGACTTCCAAGTGCCCTTGAGCTTCAATCAAGGACTCAATGCCGTGATGCGGGCAACCGATCGCAAGTTGGTCCTGCTCTTGGACGAGTTCGACGAACCATTCACCAGCATTCACTCACGTGTATTTCTCAACCTGCGGGCAATGAGAGATCGCCGCCCCAACAAGCTTGCCTACGTGACGGCGACCGGCCTGCCTTTGACCGATCAGCGGGCTGAGGACCATTGCAGCGAATTCTGTGAGTTGTTCAGCCATCGGCGGTGGTATTTGGCTCCGCTCACGCGTGGCGATGGAGAGCGGTTGATCCGGCGGTATGTTGAAGCCTTTGAGCCGCCTTTCACAGCCGTCGATGTGGATTTTATCTATGAATGGGGCGGCGGACACCCGCGCTTGTTGGAGGGTATCTGTCGGATTCTAGATGCTGCCCTGGACGCTGCAGGAAATCCGGGGGACGATTCGTTGGAACGTGTGGCCTTGCATCGCAGCGTGATCGGCCGGTTGCGGGGCGATGTAACGCTCTCACTCGAATGCGAGAAAATCTGGAGCGGATGCGATGAGAGCGAACAGACCGAATTGCTGAAGCTCTTCGAGCCCAATGGCGAGCCCGTATCGGCGGTATTGGACAATCTGCTGCGTCGCCATATTTTGCTTGAACTCAATGGTCAGCATGTACCGTTTTGTCGGCTTCTGACTGAATTTATCCAGCGAAAGGCAATTGGGACACCGCCGAACGAGTCGACGTTGTGGGTCGATATCGACAGTGGCGAAGTGATTGTCAATGGTGCGCCGGTCGAAACGTTGACCAATCTGGAATATCGGCTCATGTTATTGCTCTTTCAGAACGCTGACAAAATCGTGGGCAAGTATGACATTGTCACGAACGTGTGGGGCGACGACTATGTCGATGAGGTTGATGACGCACGCATCGAAAAGCTGATCAGCCGCCTGCGCCAGAAGGTCGAACCCGATCACGGCAATCCGAGATTTCTCACCACCGTGCGCGGACGCGGGTATCGACTGGTCGCTGGGTGAAGGAGCGAATGACGAAACCATTGTAGGATGCCGTTTTTGCCACAGATAGGAACCTGATTTCCGTTCTTCTACAACGTAAATTTGGGGTGCACTCAATTTGTCGCTATACTATGATTCAGTTACGAGACAAATAGGTTCCGCTTTCTATGGATCCTGTTCCGTCTCAAGTATCCCAGGCTAGTTTAATATTCAACAGCGTTCATATAAGTTCTTGAACATCGGGAGGCGTCCCCATGGCAGGCATTGCACAGGCAAATCCAGCGGCTACAGATTCCCAGTCAGTGAAATTTTCCGGGTCGAGTCGGAACCTGGTCCCTGGTCTGGCATTAATCGCTGCCGGCGGGATAGCACCGATGATGGGACTGACTGAGGTCTTCTTTGCTGAGGCGTTGGCTTGGGTCTTCGCAATTTGGGGCGCGCTCTTCGTCTATATCGGGCTTATCGATATCTACGAAACCTACGAGATCACGGACGAAGCCTTGATCATCAAGGACTATTTCCGTTTCTGGGAACCCACAAAGACCTGGGAATGGGACAGTATTGTGCGTGCCGATGTTGTTGTGAGTCGTTCGGACGGCGATTACAGCGATGCACAGATGCGCGTATACTATGACCTGCCGGGCGAGGGCAATATTCAGCGCGAGGATCGGGACTACAATCCGGATCTGATGGCCTTGGTGCTCTCCAAGGCCGGTCTAGCCGCTGATGGACATGACTTTGAGAATCTTTCCGAGCTGCCTGAGACCAAGGCAGTCTACACCTGGAATTGATTGAACCGTATCACATGATTTCAACAAAAAAGGAAGCGGTGTCAGGATGTCCTGACACCGCTTCCTTTTTTGTGCGATGATTTACATCATCCGTATTGGGCAATGAACTCTTCGGCTTTTTTGACTAGGTCCCGGTTGCCGATGAAGAGCGGCACGCGCTGGTGTAGGCTGGTCGGCTTGATTTTCATGATCGATTGGGTCCCGTCCGACGCGTAGCCGCCTGCCTGTTCGGCCAGGAAAGCGAGCGGACCGCATTCATAGAGCAGACGAAGCTTGCCGACCGGCTTCTCTGGATCCTTGGTGTCTGCGGGATAGTAGAAGATGCCGCCGGTCAATAGATTGCGGTGGAAGTCGGCGACCAACGAGCCTATATAGCGCAGCGAAATATCCTTGTCGGCCCCTTCCTCGCCCTGTATCCAATCGGTAAACTTCTGTACACCTTCACTCCAGAAGTGCTCGTTACCCTGGTTCACGCTGTAATATGTTGGCGTTTTCGGGACGCGGATGTAGGGGTGGGAGAGCAGGAATTCGCCGATACGCGGGTCTAACGTGAAGCCATGGACGCCTTGACCGGTTGAGTAGACCATCATGGTGCTGGAGCCGTAGATGATATAGCCGGCGGCCACGATGTTCTCGGCGCTTTGCAGGCAATCATCCAGCGTGCCTGGACCACTCTCGGTGACGCGTCGGAAAATCGCAAAGACCGTGCCGATGCTCACGTTATAGTCGATATTGGATGATCCGTCCAACGGATCGTAGACCAGAACGTAGTTGCCGATGGGGAAGTTGGATGGAATCGGGATGATTTCCTCTTCCTCTTCGGAGGCCATGACCGCCAGACGACCGGTATGGTCATTCATACGGAAGATGGTGCGTTCGGCGTACTGGTCGAGTTTCTGAACTTGCTCGCCCTGCACGTTTTCCTCACCGGTGCTGCCCAGGATCTCGGCCAGGCCGGCGTGTGTCGTGTTGCTGGCGATGAGTTTGGCAGCCAATGCCATGTCATAGAGGATGCTGGTCAGGGCGCCCGATGCCTCGGGATGACCCTGTTGCTCGTCAAAGATGAATCGTTCGATGGTCGTGATCTGCTGATCGAACTGCCGATTCGTCGTCATCATTCGCTCCCCGGTCTGCTAGTGGGTTGGCTTCCTGTGGATGCTGGGATTATAGCATAGCCTGCGGAATGTCTGAGATCGTGAGACTCTCTTGGGGGCGCTAGGAGGCTCACTAGGACCATGATCAGCAGCGCCCGACATCAGTCTGATGTCGGGCGCTGCACGGTTCTTCGTCTAGCCTGCTGTTCATATCAGGCTTGTGACTCTCTGTCGCTATGCTGCTGATCGCAGGCTATCATCATCCAGACTGATGCATTTCCCCTGTGCATTGTAGAGGTCGGGGAGTGCATCGTCGGTGAAGACCGCCGGCGTTACCACGCAGCGGGCAATATCCTTACGGCTCGGCGCTTCATACATGATGTCCAGCAGCGCGGTCTCGACGATGCTACGCAGGCCACGGGCGCCTGTACGGCGCAGGAAGGCCTCAGTGGCGACGGCCTCCAGTGCTGATTGCTCGAATTCCAGCTCGACGCCATCCATGGCAAAGAGCCGCTGGAACTGGCGAACCACGCTATTTTTGGGCTCAGTCATGATGCGGACCAGAATATCTCTGTCTAACGCCACGAGATCGGCCACTACGGGCAAGCGTCCGATGAACTCGGGAATCAGGCCGAAACCCAGCAGGTCGTCGGGCATGACGCGTGAGAGGTAGAAGCTCTCTTCCCGACTGTCCTTCTCCAGTTTCTGGATCTTCGTCTCGCGTTGGCGCTCGATCGGATCCGTGGGCAACTCATGGGTCGGTTCATGCTCTGCATGCAGGCGTGCGACCTGTTCTGTGACCGGCTCAAGGTTGTCGGCGACAAAACCCATAGAGGCGCGTTGTTGCATCCGTCGACGCACGACATCTCCCAGGTGAGCGAATGAGCCGCCACAGATGAATAGCACGTTGGTTGTATCGAGCTGAATGAACTCCTGTTGAGGATGCTTGCGACCCGAGCCGGCCGGCGGCACATTGGCGACGGTACCTTCAATGATCTTGAGCAATGCCTGCTGCACGCCTTCGCCGCTGACATCACGTGTGATGCTGGGATTGTCGCCACCCTTGCGCGCGATTTTATCGATCTCGTCAACGTAGACGATCCCGTAGGCGGCCCGCTCCGGATCCCAATCGGCAGCTTGAAGCAGACCGACGAGGATGGTCTCGACGTCTTCTCCGACGTAGCCTGCTTCCGTCAAAGAAGTGGCGTCGGCGATGGTGAACGGGACCTGAAGCAGCCTGGCCAGCGTCTGGGCGAGCAGCGTTTTGCCGCTGCCGGTAGAGCCGATCAGGAGCACGTTGCTCTTTGCCAGTTCGACAGCTGCCAGATCTTCATCACCCAGATCTTTATCTTCAAGCGCTAGGTCAGATACTTCGGCCGTCTCATCGGCTCCGGCACCTGGGTCGGCAAGACCTGCCTCTCTCTCCTCGCCCGAACGCAGCCCAAAGACCCGCTTGTAGTGATTGTATACTGCAACCGAAAGGACCTTCTTGGCGCGATCCTGGCCGATAACGTACTGATCCAGATGATCGACGATCTCCCTTGGGCTGGGGATTGTTCGTGGCCCATCAATCGTCGGATCGACTCCGTGTCCTGCACCGATGATGCCGTCCTCAGCGAGAATCTCCAGCCCGAGCAGGATGCACTCGTCGCAAATATAGGCGTCTTCTTCCCCAGGGATTAAACGCTGCACGTCGGATGCAGGCTTCCCGCAGAAGGAGCAATTCAGGTTGTCGCTTGCTAGGATGTCTGACATTGGTACCGTACTCTTCTTTCACACAAAACTGCGTACTGCATACCATTCTCAAGTCAATCGGTATGTAGTACGCAGCATAGTAGACTTTTTGGTCTTGAACCAGTGCAGGCTAACCGGCCCCGTTCTGACTGTCATCTGAATTGGGTTCCGGCACGACGATATCTCCGTCCTGAACCAACACGATGTCACTCGTGTCGCCTAGGACTTCATCGACCAGTCCGTATTCTTGGGCCTCGATGGCGTTCATATAACGATCGCGCTCAAAATCCTGTTCGATCTGTTTCCAATCGTGGCCGGTATGCTTGCCGACCAGGTAAAACAGCTGGGTCTGAACACGTTCCTGTTCGCGGAAGGCGATGCGCACATCTTCCGTGTAACCCTGTGCGCCGCTGGAGGCCGGGTGCAGATGGATCGTCGAGTGAGGCAGTGCGTGGCGCTTGCCCTTGGCGCCGGCTGCCAGCAGCACAGTGCCCATGCTGGCAGTTACGCCGACAGCGAAGGTGTGAACCGGCGCCGGGATCATCTGCATCGTGTCGTAGATGGCCAGGCCGGCATAGATGCTGCCGCCGGGGCTGTTGATGTACATGTTGATGGGCTGATTCGGATCTTCGCTGTTCAGGTAGAGCAACTGGGCCAGAATGACGTTGGCGACCTGATCATTGATGGGCGTGCCCAGGAAGACGATCCGTTCCTTCAGCAACAGACTAAAGATGTCATAGGCCCGTTCGCCACGACTACTGTTGTCGATGACCATCGGGACCATATCGGTTGGGTTAATCATGGCTATTTCTCCATTGGATTTTCTTTCACGAATGCGTACGCTCTATTCGGTCTCTTGTCCAACCGCTCTGTCGGCAGACGTACCGACGATATCTTATCGGACAAAGAGCAACCCCCGAATTTACCAGCACTTCGCGAATCTATCTAGACACCCATACTCTAGCCAGTGGACGGTCCTACGAATGTAAGCCGCCTCCGCTTGCACGTTTGCGTTGCGTTAGTCTTCGTCTGAACTTTCAGTAGAGTCATCTTCTTCTGCGTCTTCTGAAGACTCCTCGCCTTCAATCTCTTCTTCTACCGCTTCTTCAATCTCTTCGTCAATCTCTTCTGAAAGCTCCGGGACCTCTTCGCCTCGAACAATGGCCAAAAGTCGGTCCAGGGACTTCTCCTGGAGGATCTGGGCATCTAGAATCGATTGGCCGGAAGCGCGTAACATGTCGGCCAGATTCTGCCGGCTCTCGTCAAGCTCTTCGCCCTCTTCAGGTTCGCCTACGATCTCGACGATCTTTGCCTCAATGTCTTCGTCTTCAACCTTGATCTGTTCCAGTCTCCATAGTTCGGAGATGATCAGGTTGCGCTCAGCAACCTTGACCGCCTGCTCACGGACAGACTCTCGATATTGCTCAACCGACTGACCGGTCTGCTCGAAGTAGGCGGCGATATCCTCAATGCCGTATTGGCGTAACTGCTGTGCCAATTCGTTCAACATGCTGTCGATCTGATCCTCGACAACAGCCGGCGGATAGGACATGGTGGTCTGTTCGAGGACAGCGTCGAGGGCCTTCTCGAGGTAGGCGTTCTTGGCTTCGGCCTCAGCCTGTTCTGCCAATGTCTCACGAATGTTGGCCATCAGGTCGTCAAGCGTTTCAAATTCTGGACCGACAAGCTGAGCAAACTCATCATTCAGCTCGGGCTTCTCGTAGGCCTGAAGGCTGTTGAGCTTGACGCTGAAATTGGCCGTCTTGCCGGCATAGATGCTCTGGCCGTCTTCCGGCCAATCCAGCGAGAAGGCCTTCTCTTCACCCGGTGTCAGACCCAGAAGCGCCTCATCAAAACCGGCAGGTTCCATGGGATCCTCTTCGTCCGGCGTCACATCCCAGTCGGTCTCTTCGAGAACGATGATATCTTCCTCATCGGACCCTTCTTCAGCAACGATGACGCTTTTGACGTCAATATTCAGCATGTCGCCATACTCGCTAGGGCGTTCGGTCTCTTGCCAACCGGCGTACTCTTCGAGGTACGCATCCAGTCGCTGGGTGACGGCTTCTTCATCGACTTCAGCCGGCTCTTCCTCGACGCGCAGTGAACGATAGTCGCCCAGGTCAAGTTCAGGCTCCAGCGGCACAATGAATTTGTAGACCAGCGGTTCGAAGTCGATATTCTCTAACGAGGCTTGAGCGTATGGAGCGATCTCGGTCTCCTCCAGCGCCTCGACATAGACCTGCTGTCCCAGCTCATCCAGGAACTCGTTGTAAAGCGTCTGGAGACCGAGAAATTGGACGACGATGTCGTAGGGAGCCTTGCCTTTGCGAAAGCCCGGAATACGATAATCTCGGGCGAGCTTGCGAGCTGATTTGCGCAACTGGCCATCGACCCGCTGCTCTTCGACCTCAACGGCTACAGACAGTTGGCGGTCATCCATCGGTTCGGTAGTAATATTCAACGACATGGTTTCCTCGATTTCAGCTTCTACCGGCTTAAAAACCGGCCTCAATTTCGTGTGACGCGATAGAATTCACCTCTGCCTAACCAGAATACGCCGCCTAAGCGGAGTATTCAAGACAAGATGAACGCGTCGAAATTCTTTTTCATTAGAAACGCCGTGTTCAGTATCGATTGTCCTCTTTTATTCCAAATTCGCAAAGGCTCAACCGACGCTGAAATCGGCGGATAGACGCTAAGTAGATAAGTATAGCATAGGCGTTCTGGCGAAACCAAAGCGGCATGGCGCTGGGCGGCAGCTAGTACAGTTGAGCGCCTATCGCTCAGATCCGACCAAATGCTTTTTCCAACTCTCCGGCTGAGAGTTGAATCATTGTGGGGCGTCCATGGGGACAGGTGCGGGGTGAACGGCATGCTTCCAACTGGCGTACCAGTTCCTGCATCTCGATATCGCTCAATTGTTGGCCCGCCTTAATGGCCGCCCGTTTGCAGACCATTTTGACCAAGCGCGCCTCTAATTCTTCGCCGACCAGGTTGCGCCGATCTGCCAGCGATGCCACGATCTCCTCAAGGTTGCGCAGCGGATCCTCGCCGCTCAGTACGCTGGGCACAGCGCGTACCAGAAAGGTGTCGCCACCGAAGGCCTCGATCTCGAAGCCGATCTGATTGAGTGTGCTGAGATGCTGGGCAACCATGCCGGTCAATTCACCGCCCACATGCAATGTTAGCGGATCCAGCAGGCTCTGGCGTGCCACCTGACCATCATCTAGACCGTAGCGTTGATCCATGAATTTCTCGTAGAGAATCCGCTCATGGGCAGCATGCTGATCGATGAGGAACAGTCCCTCTGGTCCTTCGGCGATGATGTACATGGCTCCGACCTGACCCACAACGCGCAACGGCGGAAGCTGCGACGTGCGTTCCTGTAGCGGCGCTTGAGCTGCCTGTTTGTTATCCGACGGCGAGCTGTCCGGTGCAACGGTGGCTGATACATCATCCACCGCCGGGATATCACCGGCAACGTCTGGCTGACTCTCTACCTGCTGGGCAACAGGCGGGACTGCCATATCGAGCGAATGCTGATGGCCCGCATTGACAATGACATCGCGCCGGCTCGCCCGATCATCCACAGACCAGCTGCCCGGTCGGTTTGTACTCTCTGGCGGCGTCTCAAGGCCCGGCGTATTGGGACTCAACGGCATGTCGGGGATCGTAGCATTCTGTACTACCGCCGCGCGTACCGCCTTCTGCACAGCGCTGAAGACGCGCCGATCTTGGACAAAGCGCACTTGTGTCTTCTGGGGATGGACGTTGACGTCCACATCCTGAGGCGCCATCTCTACCTGGATAACGGCGACCGGGAAACGACCGCCCGGCAACAACGTGTGGTAGGCTTGGGTCACCGCATAGGTGAGATTGCGGTCCTCAATGGCCCGACCGTTGACAAAAAGATTGATCTCCTTGCGGTTGGCACGGCTCCAGACCGGCAAGCTTACATATCCGGAGACGCGAATGATGTCGTCTGCGGGCAGCGAATCTGTGGGATTGGTTTCATCGGCGACAGAGCGACTGCGCCCATCGCTGAAGTCCACATCGTCCTCCAGGCTGCCGGCCAGAAGTCCCTGGTTGGCCTGCATACCATCACCTGGTCCGGCTGTGTTTGGCGAGAGCGCTGTGACGCCAATCGGCGCCATCTGTTTCGCGTTTTCGATCCCATAAATCTTGGCAAGTACATTACGGAGATCGCCCGAGCCTGAAGACTGAAAGACGAGGCGTCCTTCGTTGACCAGGCTGAAGCGCCGATCCGGGTGGGCAAAGGCGAAGTGCTGTACAGTTGTGCTGATTCGGCCCGCTTCGGTGGCCGGCTTGCGTAGAAATTTGCGTCGTGCCGGTACATTAAAGAAGAGGTGTTCGACTGAAACGACCGTGCCGATCGGCGCACCGGCCGGCCCTTGAGCAACAACTTCCGTTCCCTCAATCCGGACCTGCGTTCCGAATTCTTCTGACTCATGGCGCGAGGTCAGCGTCACTTGGCTGACGGCTGCGATGCTGTAGAGCGCCTCGCCACGGAAACCGAAGGTCGCGATATGGTTCAGATCCTCAGCGATGGCTAGTTTGCTGGTGGCATGGCGGTGAAAGGCCAGCGCTACTTCTTCTGAGGGGATTCCGTGACCGTTGTCCGTGACACGCAACAGGCGTTGTCCACCCTCGCGGATTTCGACGCGAATCTCTGTGGCGCCAGCATCGATGCTGTTTTCTATCAGCTCTTTGGCCACATTGGCCGGGCGTTCCACGACCTCACCGGCTGCAATTTTGGCCGCGACATCGGGTGCAAGAATGTGGATTGGCATAATTGAACTATAGCACCTTACTGTTGAGCGACATAGCGCGTCACTTTTTTGACCTCTGCAACGTCTAAACTACTACGGAAGATGCGCATACGCTGCACATCACTACAACCACAGGAGAAACCACTATGCAATCCACCATGCAATCCACCTGTCAACAGTCTTCAAACTCATCTCGGCGCAAGATTGTCTACGGCCTGGCACTCGTTCTATTCTGTCTTATGGGACTCTCTGGCGTTTGGTTCGCCGATGGGGTCTTGGCAGAGGGCGCCGGACCACTGGGCGAGACGATTCCTCCCGGAGGAACGGTACCGCCGGCGCCAGATCCAGTCCCCAATCAAGGACAGGTCAATATCATTCATGTCGCACCGTTTGCCGACGAAGTGATCGATACGGGCGTTCAGATCTGCGATATGCAGGGCAAGCCTGTAACATCGTATCTGTACTACCAACAACAGACCCAGTATCTTGAGCTCTACATGGGGGAGTACGACTGGGTGGTGACCATGGCCGGTTCGAACTGCGCCGATCCGCTGCCAGGCCTCGTTCTGCCGACTATTAAGGTCTATGACGGCACGCGACTTACGCTACTTCTGATTGGAGACAATGCCAATTCTCCGTTCGACAGCATGGTATTGGTTGAGCAGGTGGGCAGACCGCATTACCATTTGCCCATCATGGCCAAAGATTAGAAGGTCGCCTATCCGCCACTCATGGCTGGGACGAAATGGATTTCACTTGGGGCATCCAGGCGTTGGCGCGCGCCCCGATGACTGATCGTGCCATTGACTGCCACGGCAATATGTGGCCGCACACGATCTCCTTCACAGAGCCTAGCTTTGATACCGGGATAGCGTTCATCGAGCTGGTCGATGATCTCACCGACGCTGTCGCCGTGTAGCTGTACCGTCTCAGTGCCGCCGGTCAAGTCCCGATGAACGGCTGGAATCCAGATGTCGTGTTCCATGTGTTTGTCTGTAAGAATAATGAATGTGGTGAAAAAAGAACGGGAACAGAATCCACCTCTGTCCCCGTTCTTTTTTACATACGCTCTCTATCGAGGCAAGCTTAGCACATCCCTATCCCTGCCGTGGTATTTGCGCCGAGATGTACTAGGTTCTAGCCCAACTGACCCTCGTATCCGGGAACTCCCTGGCGGTTCTCGTAGATCTGGGCCCACTTCATGATGTCAAGCATAAGACCCAGGCCAATCCATAGCCAGTCCCATCCAACGACGCCCGATACAGGATTCCAAACGAGTACATACATGATGGTTGTGTAGGGAATGAAAATCACGCCCAACAGTGGCCAAATCCATGTGTCAAAGGCCAGGCTTATACGCGTACCAAAGATCCACATGAAGATGAAGATGAGGCGCGGCGCTACAGCCGCACCCATTGCTAGCAGACAACCGCATCCAAGACCGAGTAGCATGAGCAATACCCCCGCAGTAGGTGAACGAACAGATTGGCTGAATGGTAGGATTGTGCAGAATAGAATGGTCGTGAGGATTCCTCACGACCATTCTATAACGAGTCTATCATGAATACCTGACAATATCAATCTAGTCGTGTTCGTTCCCTTTAGCCCAGATTGCCTTCATCACATTGACCGGCGACATGGGCAAAGTGTTCATGCGAATGCCGATGGCCTGGTGGATGGCGTTGGCCAAGGCGCCGGCGGGTGGCACGATGGGCACTTCACCCACGCCACGCACGCCGTATGGGTGCCCTGGGCTGGGTACATCCTCGACCAAGACCGTGTCGATCATGGGCAAGTCGAGCGCCGTGGGCATGCGATAGTCGAGCAGCGACGCATTGAGCAGGTGGCCCTCCTCGTCGTAGACATACTCCTCGTTCAGTCCCCAACCGATGCCTTGTGCGACGGCTCCCTGGATCTGACCTTCAACGTAGCTCGGATGAATGGCCGTACCCACATCCTGGGCTGCGGTGTAGCGTAGCACCTGCGTCTTGCCCGTCTCCGGGTCAACCTCAACATCAACGCAGTGGACTGCGAAGCCAGGACCGGCATCCTTGGGATGGGTCGTCGCACTGGCCATGATGGGCGTGTCGCTGCCTTCCTCGGCCAACTCCTTGAAGGTAATTGATTTGTCGCCGGCGGAGAAGACGCCGCCCTCAACGCTGACATCGTCGACTTCGACATCCCAGAGGTCGGCCGCCACGCCGCGCATGATCTCGTTGAGCTTCACGCCCAGGGCATGGACCGCAAAGCCGGTGCCGTAGGTGGTGCGGCTGCCGCCGGTCACATCGTTGTAGCCGACCGAGTCGGTGCCCACGACCTGCGGATGTACATCTTCGGCCGCGATGCCCAGCGTCTCAGCCAACTGCATGGCGATGGAAGCGCGGCTGCCCCCGATGTCGGTCGAGCCTTCGACCAGGCTGACGGTGCCGTCAGGATTGACACTGGCCGAGACGCTGGATTTGCCGCCCCAGTTGAACCAGAAGCCTGCTGCTACGCCGCGGCCACGGTTTGGCCCTTCCAGTGGCGTGTTGTAGTGCGGGTGATTCTTGATCGCCTGCAATGTTTCCACATAGCCGATTAGCGGAAGCGTTGGGCCGTCTGCACGGCGATCGCCTTCTTTGACCGCGTTGATGAGGCGGAAGTCGATGGGATCGATACCCAGCTTCTCGGCCAATTCATCGATCACGGTCTCGGCCGCGTAGGCTGCGTTGGTGCCGCCTGGCGCACGATAGGCGGTTGCCTTGGGGCGGTTGACCAGCACGTCGTAGCCGTCTACCTGCACGTTGTCAAGCTTGTATGGAGCCAGAACCACGCCGGTGCCTGCACCGACCGGCGAACCCGGATAGGCGCCCGCTTCGTAGACCAACTCCGCCTGGGCTGCCGTGATCGTGCCGTCCTTCTTGGCGCCGATCTTGACCGTGATCCAGGAGCCGGATGTGGGGCCGGTAGCCATCAGCACAGCTGCACGTGTCATGCTCATCTTGACCGGACGATGGCCCGATTTGAGCGAGAGCAGCGCAGCCAGGGGCTCCATGTAGACATTGAGCTTGCCACCGAAGCCGCCGCCGATTTCCAGCGGCGTAGCTGTGACCTGGGAGACCGGCACTTGCAGGATATCCGCAACCTGGCTGCGTACGCCAAATGCGCCCTGGGTGCTGGACCAGACCTGAATATGATCGTCATCATTCCAGATCACCGTACCGTTTTGAGGTTCGATGTAACCTTGATGCACCGTCTCTGTGCGGAATTCGCGCTCGACGATGATATCGGCAGCGGCAAATCCGGCTTCCAAATCGCCGCGCTTGTGCTGGATGTGGGCGGCTACGTTGGTCGGCTTGTCGCCGGTCTTGCCCAACTCATCGGTGCGCAATCGTTCAATCAGGATGGGGGCGTCGGGTTTCATGGCCTCGCGACCGTCAAGCAGCACGGGCAGCAGTTCATATTCGACCTTGATGAGATCGGCTGCTTCTTCGGCCACATGGATGTTATCCGCCGCCACTGCCGCCACCGCGTGCCCGTGGTAGAGCACTTTGTCATGCGCGAGAATGTTCTCACTCATGTAGCGCAGGTTGCCGGTGGTCTCGCCCAGATCCTCGATCTTGTCGCCCACAGCCGGCAGATCGGCCCCGGTGATGACTGCCTTGACGCCGGGCAGCGCTTCAGCAACTGATGTGTCGATAGAGACGATGCGCGCATGGGCATGGGGACTGCGCAACACCTTGCCGTAGAGCAGACCAGGTAGATGCATATCATTGCCGTAGATCGCGCGTCCGGTCACCTTATCGGCCCCGTCATGACGGATGGGCCGTGTGCCAACGACCTTATAGCCGTTGGTGCTTGTTTTGAGTTTAGATTCTTTGATAGCCATACGTTTCTCCTGTGGAAGTCGTGCTGCGTGCTGCTTGCTACGTGACGCGTATTTTGTAGTCGAGGCCGTGAAAATCACGCAGCACGTAGCAAGCAGCACGAAATCACGCTACTGCCTCCGATTCGACACCGTCCGCCGCATCCAACACCGCACGCACGATCTTGTCATACCCTGTGCACCGGCAGAGGTTGCCGGCCAGCCAGAAGCGTACTTCCTCCTCTGTCGGGTCCGGGTTGCTGTCCAACAGCGCTTTGGCTGATAGCAGGAAGCCCGGCGTACAGATGCCGCATTGCAATGAGGCGTGTTCCAGGAACTTCTGCTGCAAAGGATGAAGTCCCTCAGGCGAGGCCAGGCCTTCGATGGTCAGAATCTCAGCGCCTTCGGCTTCCACAGCAAGAACCAGACAGGAGTTGACGAGCACGCCGTCCATGATCACATTGCAGGCGCCGCAGTTGCCGTTGTTGCAACCCTCTTTGGTGCCGGTCAACTGCACGGTCTCGCGCAGCACTTCAAGCAGGCTCTGGCGCGGCTCGCAGAGAAAGACGGCTGGATCGCCATTGATTGTGGTGTTTACAACTGTTTGTGTTGACATTCTTGTCTCCAAATACTTCGTGTAGAACGATAGAGAAGAGGGCTTGTCGAGGCGTTGGGGCCAATATGTCCGGCATGACTGCGCCCTACCGCCCCACAACCCCACTTCCCCACTTCCCGCTCCTCTACCTCTACTTTGCCCGTTCGATCGCCGCCGCCAACGTCCGCCGTGTCAGTACGCCGACCAAATGTTTGCGGAATTCGGCAGTGCCGCGCATGTCGCTGATGGGTTTGGCCGCATCAACGGCGATGTCTGCGGCTGCCTGGATTGACTCTTCCGTCACCGCCTTGCCTGCCAGCGATTCGCCGGCTTCGGGAACGAAGAGCGGTGTTGGGGCCACAGCGCCCAACGCGATGCGTGCCGACTCGAAATGGGTGCCGCTTGGTTTAACTGCACAGCAGCGCCCACGCCGACTACGGCAATATCCATCTCATTGCGCGGAATGAAGCGCTGATAGGCTGCGCCAAAACCTGTGCCGGGCGCAGGAATCCGAAGCTTGACCAAGAACTCGCCCGGTCGCCAGCACCGTGCGGCCCGGCGCAACACAGAACTCTTCCACCGCTACTTCGCGTCGTCCGTCCGGCCCGGCGATGATAGCCGTGGCCTGTGGGCGATGAGTGCGGGAATCGAGTCGGCAGCCGGCGAGGCATTGCAGAGATTGCCGCCAAAACTGGCACGACCCTGGATCTGCGACGCCGCCGATGAGTGTGGCCGAATCGATAAGGCCCGGAAAGTCTTCGAAACAGCTTCATCGTTGTACATGCGGTAACAGGGCACGGCGGCACCGATACCAATGCACCGCCACGATCATGGAACATCTCGGTCAGTTCGGGAATACCTTTGACATCGACGACTACACTGGCCGTGATACGGCCTTCACGCAGCGCCACCAACAGGTCTGTGCCGCCGCTGAGAGCGCGTGCATTACCGTTGCCTTCGGCGAGCAATGTCACCGCTTCGTCTATGCTGGAGACACGAGCATACTCAAAAGATTGCAAGGTCTACCTCCTTTTGGACGTACTGATAGGCGTAAGAAAAAGACGATAGATTTCACCGTGGCGAAGCCGGAAAGGAAAGTCAAATCGTTCGTGACGGCCGGATCGCTCGGCCGATAGTCACTTTTACTGTCCTTCTCGAAGATTAGCTGCTTCGTTGCGCCGTTGCGGTGAGATTTCCTCATGTGGGACGGAAGTGTACAGCAGATGTCGCATGGGTCAAAGGAACTACAGAAACCTGCCGGCAAGCCATAGCCGACGGGTCAATCAGATCGGATACATTGAAGGTTCATTGGGAGACACAAGTTCTTGCGTCAGATTTGACGATTCAGACAATCTCGATGAGCAGTTCGCCGAGAAAGACTGTTTGTCCCGGCTGAACATTCAGATGCTGCACCGTTCCTTCTCGCGGAGCCCGGATCTCATTCTCCATTTTCATCGCTTCCAGCACGACCAGAGGCTGTCCGGTCTCCACGCTGCTGCCCCTCGTCGACCATCAGACGCGTGATGAGACCGGGTATCGGCGCCTTGACACGTCCATCGCCACTGACCGGACGTGTGACCGTCGCATCCAGATCGCGCACTTCGATTGTGTGTCGGCCATCGTTGGCCTGCAACCAGCGCAGATGGCGATCGAGCACAAGCTCGTACGGATGATCCCCGACCACCATCCATTCGATTCGGTCGAATTCGGCCGAGCCAGGGATAGAAGACCGGGAATTCCTCACCATCAACTATGGCTACCAGTTCATTGGGCGAGGTACGACTGTAGCGAACCTCAACATCATACTCTATGCCATCGACAATTACTGCCAAATTCGTCACAATAACTTCTCCCCGGCCCTTCCAAGAAAATGAATCTATTTGACGACCTTAAATCCGCTGCGGAAGCGTCAACATTTTAGGAATCAATTGTTAGCAGTGGCTTATACCGGCAGCCGGCGGCTGGAGCGGTGCCAACCCGACTTTGGCGCTCAGGTGTCGTTACCTTGCGCACCTGATTGCGTAGCAGAAAGGCTACGGCTGCGACCACAGCCAGATCACGATCCATTGTCCGGATCATGACACTTCGATCAAAGCCTCAGCGCGACATAAAGGTTGTGTCATATCGACCGCTGACGAAGGCCTCGTCATTCCAGAATCCACAGATGCAGCGGGAGCTTGGTCTGCACGCCGACAATCTTGAAGTCCTGGATGGCTCGGCTCAGTCGCGTGATGCACTCTTCGCGATCCTCGCCCCAGGCCACAACGTTGGCCAGCAATGGATCGAAGCGCACATGGACACGACAACCGGCATATCCGTAGGTGTCGACACGCACGCCTGGTCCGCCGGGTAGACGGAATGTCTCCAAGCCGGCCTGGGCTGGGGAGATAGTTGTTCCATGGATCCTCAGCGTTGATGCGAACCTGCATTGATACGCCGCGCAACATCACCTCGTCCTGTTAAAAGGGCAGTGGATACGCCGGCCGCGATGCGAATCTGCTCGCGGATGATGTCGACGCCGGAAACCATCTCAGAGACCGGATGCTCGATCTGGATGCGTGATTTGATCTCTGTGAAGTAGAAACGCCCTTCGCTGTCGACCAGAAACTCGACAGTACCCGCATTCTGGTAGTGGAACAGTTTGGCAATCTCCAGCGCTGCATCCCAGAGGCGCTCACGCTGGTCCTGTGCAAGGCAGGGCGCAGGCGACTCTTCCACAAGTTTCTGGTTGTGCAGCAGCAACGAACCTTCGCGTTCGCCGAGATGGATCAGGTTGCCATGTTGGTCGCCCAGAATCTGCACTGCAACATAGTGGGAAGGCGCGATGACCTTCTCCAGATAGAGGTCGGTGCTGCCGTAGATCTTGGATGCCTCACGACGCGCAATCAAGGCGACATCGTCCAGCTCATCGCTGGAGAAGACCACACGCGAACCGCGCCCACGCCCGCCACTTGATCCCTTCAGAACCAACGGGAAGCCCATCTCGTCGGCCAGCCTGTGCAACAGTTCCGTATCATCTTCGCCGACGGCCGTCTCCGAATGCGGCGGCACCATGAACCCGGCACGGCTCACCGTCTCCATGCTGTTGATCTTGTTCTGAAGCTGCTCGATTACCTCCGGCGGCGGACCGATAAAGGCGATGCCGTTTTCTGCACAGGCCCGGGCAAATGCCGGCTGCTCGGCCAGAAAACCATAGCCCGGATGGATGGCATCGGCGCCCATCTCCTTGGCAATGGCCAGCACTTCGTCCATGTCGGCATAGCGCAGCTCGGAGAAGACCGGCTTGCATTCGTCAGCAAGGCGAACGTGCAGCGATTCACGGTCATTGCGGCTATACAAGGCAACCGTCTCAATACCCATGTCCCGACAAGCACGTACGATGCGCACAGCAATTTCGCCTCGATTGGCGACTAGTATTTTCTTGAACATTCTGTCTCCTTCGGTGGAGAAGTGATTGGGGATTTGTGATCGGTGAATTGGGGCTGGGATACGGTGAAAACTCGTCGCTCTCCCCAAATCCCCGATCCCTAATCACCACTTCCCGTTACATCGGTGCATTGCCATGCTTCTTCGGCACGTGGGTCTCACGCTTGGAGAGTGTCAGCTCCAGCGCGCGGATCAGGATTCGTCGCGTGTTGCGCGGTTCGATGACATCATCGATCAGACCGCGGGCCGCTGCCACGTAGGGGTTGTTGAACTTTTCTTCGTAGTCGTCGACCAATTCTTTGCGTGCCGCCTCGGGATCGTCGGCTGCCGCTACCTGGCGGCGGAAGAGAATGTTGACCGCGCCCTCCGCGCCCATGACCGCGATCTCCGCATTGGGCCAGGCGTAGAGCAGATCACCGCGCAGGCCCTTGCTGCTCATGACGCAGTAGGCCCCGCCGTAGCTCTTGCGCAGGATGATCATCAGCTTGGGCACGGTGGCCTCGCTGTAGGCGTAGATCATGCGTGCGCCGTTGCGGATGATGCCGCCATATTCCTGGTGGGTGCCGGGGAGGAAGCCGGGCACATCCTGCAACGTGACGATGGGCATGTTGTAGGCGTCACAAAGGCGAATGAAGTGGGAGGCCTTGACCGACGCTTTGATGTCGATTGTTCCGGCCAGCACCATGGGGTTGTTGGCAACGATGCCGACGACCCAGCCGTTGAGCCGGGCGAAGCCGACCACCATGTTCTCGGCCCACAGCTTGTGCACCTCGAAAAAGCGTCCGTCGTCGACCACGCTGGCGATCACCTGGCGCACGTCATAGGGCTTGTGGGGATCGCTCGGGACGATGCTTTCCAGTTCAGGGCAACGTCGCTCCGGATCATCGACCGGCGCGCTGTAGGGCGGGTCATCCTGGTTGTTGGATGGCAGATAGGAGAGCAGCTCACGTACGGCGGCCAGACATTCCTGGTCGTCGGCGGCCAGGAAGTGGCTTACGCCGCTCTCCTTGCTGTGGACCAGCCCGCCGCCCAGTTCCTCCAGGCTCACGTTCTCCTGCATAACCGCACGGACCACCTCCGGCCCGGTGATGAACATGTAGCTGTTTTCGGTCATGAAGACGAAGTCGGTCAGCGCCGGGGAGTAGACTGCGCCGCCGGCGCAGGGTCCCAGAATGACCGAAAGCTGCGGGATGACCCCGGATGCCTCGCAGTTGGCGTCGAAGATGCGTGCATAACCGCCCAGGCTATCGACGCCTTCCTGAATGCGCGCGCCGCCTGAATCATTGAGTGCGATGAAAGGGACAACCATACTTGATCGCCATATTCATGGCTTTGACGATCTTGTTGGCATGCATCTCGCCCAACGAACCGCCCATGACCCCGGCATTCTGCGAGGCGACAAAGACACGCCGTCCGTTGACCAGTCCGAAGCCGGTGATGACGCCATCGCCATAACGCGATGAACGGCCATCCATATACTGCTCAGAACGAGGCATCACCAAGTGTATCGATTTCGTTGAATGTATCGGGATCGAAGAGCAGATCGATGCGTTCTCTGAGCCGTCAAGCGGCCTTTGCCATGCTGTCTTTCGACTTCTTTTTCTGTTCCGGCTGCAATGGCCTGTCGGTCACGCAGTCCTTGGATATAGGTCTCCAAATTCGGACCTCCTTTGGTAGGAAAATTAAAGATCAAAGATCGATGAACGAACCCCGTCGACGACGTTAGAATTCACTCGTCGAGCACGGATTTCGGCTCTTCGCTCTTTGATCATCGTTCTTCTTCACTCGTTGCCAACGTCAATACAAATGGATAGGCGCCCTGCCACAGTCTCCACCACCCCGACCAACGCTCTGTACTCCTCCCCGGGTTCGCCCCTGGCACACGCGCCTGCCACTCGACTTCAAAGGGAACCCAATTTGCCGTTGATGCTTGCATCGGGTCGAATCGGCACTCTATGGTTCGTGTGTCCAGACGTAGACCCTCGCGCAGCACTTTGAGCACAGCTTCTTTCCCGCTCCAGATGGCCGTGGATAACAGGTCCTGTTGTTCCGGGCCTGCGGCTTCGATCTGCGCGATCTCGGATTGCGTGAAATAGGAGCGCACGAAGCTCCAATCGCGTGTTTCGATGCGTTCCATGTCCGCGCCCACCGTTGATTGCGGATGGACGGCGCAGAAGGCAGCGCCGTTGCTATGGCTGATGGATAGATTATAACCTAAACGTTCCGCATTCAATGAGGCAAAGGGCGCACCCTCGGCGTCGTTCTCAATAACAATCTGATCCAGACGAATCGATTGACCCGCTGAACCCTGAAGCACCGTTTGGAGCAACTGCTTGGCCGTCAACCGGCCCAGAAGCCAGTCGCGTCGTCGCTTGTCGACAGTCAGCGTCGCCAGCCGTGCAGACTCTGATGCGTTCAACAGGCCGGGAGGAGCCGCTCCCTCAGCGATTTGGGGATAGTCGGCTATCTCCTGGACCAACCAGTGGATCTGTTTTCCAACGCCGTCCGCCCCCCTGAATGCTGAATGGTGTACTCATCTTTTCAAACAGCTTCTTGGGAAGTCAGGCTTCAAATAAAGCCTGACTTCCGTGCGCGGCAATTGTCGTCGGCTGCACCCACGTCACTGCGCCCTAGCTGGGCATGGTCACGGTACGATAGCCCATGAGGTCGACATAGACGCTGCCGGCTTCATCGACCACCTTGACGTCAAAGCGCTCGCCGTCGTCATCCGTTTCCAGCAGGGCGTAGAGCCGGCCTTCCACGTCATCCGCACCACCGTAGACCACCACCTTGTCGAATCCGGCAGGCAGGGCCATTGCCCCATTGGTCTTGATGCTCCAGAGCGCCACCGTCTGATAGCAGTGCTCAATCAGGCGAGGTGCAATCAGCAGCGCGGCATTCTCCGGCACGCTGTTGGCCGGAAGTTCGGCGGCCATCAGGGCCACCGCCTGCTTGCCGTCAACCATGGCCCGCTCCATCACCTGATAGGCAGGCCCGTGGAAGAAGAGTTCATAGATTTCGTCTGCTGCAATGTCGAGAGCATCTCCCGCAGGGGCGGTGAACTCGACGGTCGGCGCATCCACCTCATCCGCCGTCAACCGGACCGTCGCCGAGAAGTGATCCTTGATCTGCGGCGGCAAGTCGGCCTTGGCCGGCTGGAAGATGGACTGAAGCAACGTCTCGGCCAGCAGGTCGCCGTTCTCGCCGGCGAGGATGTTGACCGTTACCCGCATGGTGCGGGACTGACCTCGATGGAACTTGAATGCGCCCAGATTCTGCTGGTCTTCAACAGCCGCCACATGATAGCCAGGGGCCAACAGCGATGCCGCTTCGACCATGGCCTCTGTACCCATGACGCCGGGCAGCCAGGGCACATCCGGTTCGACCTGATGGTCGAAGAGGAAGGGCTGCTCGTTCGGGTCCAGCGGGGTCTCGATCACAAGGCCGCCGTAGAGCTTGGCCGCCTTGACCTCGCCGACCATAGCCAGCGGATGCTCACGCTCGGCCAGCATGGCGTTGACCTTGTCGGTGTCGAGACCGCCGGTCTCGTCTTTCTCCGCCATCCATGCGCCCAAACGTCCGGCCACCACGATCTCGCCCCGGGTTGCCCCGTAGGTCAGCTCGCGGCGGATGGTGGGCACGCCCGATTCCGGCGGCAGCATGTCAATGCCCAGCGCCTCCATGATCTGCGGCACGGAGCCGCGGGAGGCCATGCCGATCTCGCCCCAAGCCGTCCAGTCGATGGCGATGCCGCGTGTTTCCGGTCGCCACGTTCGCATGCTGCTGGAGATCTTGCAGAGCAGGTCGTTGGCCGAGCTATAGTCGCTCTGGCCGTTGTTGCCGAAGCGTCCGGCCACCGAACTAAACGAGACCGTTGCGCCGATGGGCAGATCCTTGGCCGCATTGATCAGGCTGAAGAAGCCGTCGGCCTTGACATCGAAGACCAGATTGAACTGGTTCGGTTCTTTGTTGGGTAGCGTGCGATCGATGAGCAGGCCGCCTGCATGGAGCAGCACATCGATGCGCCCCTGGGCCTGGCGGATTTCGTCGACCACGGCCTCGACGGCCTCGCCCTCCATGAGGTTGACGCTGAAGTAGTGGGCGGTGCCGCCGGCCTGCTCGACCGACTCGATGGCCCGCAGTGCCGCCTCATTGCGCTCGATGGTCGCAATCTGTTTTTCGATGACGACCGGCGTGGGCCGTTCGCCCCGTGCTCTTGCCTCGTCGATGAGCTTGCGCTTGAGCGCCTCGACATCGCTGCGATAGAGCAGGATGTCGGCATCGTCCCAGTCCGGGGCATCAACGAGGTCAAGCAGGTAGAAGATGCCCTTGCTGGCAATGGCCAGGTCGGTGACGATGGCGCTGGTGATGCCGCCGGCCGCACCGGTGACGACGAAGACTGTCTCTTCATTCAGATCCATGCCGGGCTGACCGTCAGCCGCCGGCTTCTCGACCAGGGTGATGCTGAAGCGTTGGCCGTTGTCGTAGCCCACTTCAACGATGCCCGGATCGGCGAGCGTCTCGGCAATGAGCAGATCGGCCGGCTCCGCAGTCTTGCGGCTGACCTCAAAGTCAACTACTTTGATCAGTGCCTCGGCGCCGTCGCGCATGCCTTGCTCAACATTGTAGGCCTTGGTGAAGCCGCTGACCGCGCCGCCGAGCGGGGCCGTGGCGCCGCTTTCGCCGTAGCCATGCTGGCCGCCAAAGCGTGTGGCCGACACCAGGAAAGTGCCCGCCGGATAGACGGCGTCGTAGAGCGTACGCATGGTCGTGTAGAGATTCTTGACACGTGCTCGATTGAGTTCACGCCATTCGTCAAGCGTCATCTCCTCAATCGCCGATTCCACGTCGAGCGCAGCCAGCCAGTAGACGCCCTGGATCGGGTCTTCATCCAACCAGGTGGCCAGTTGTGTTGCAAGCTCGTCGGTATCGATGCCGGACTCGACCGTCAGCACGGTCACGCCGCGCTTCTCCAGCCGGCCCGTTAGTGATTTGCCTACGCCGCCTCGGTCCATCATCACGACGACACGGCTGTTCTCGTCCAGGGTGACGCCGGTCGGCTTGCAGAGGTCGAGCGCCGGTCGTAGCTGGGGCACGGGCACACGTCGCGGCATGCGGTCGGCGTCTTCGAGAGTGCCGATTGAGGTGATGTCCACTCCAGTGGATGGAGCTGTCGGGCTATCGGATTTAGGAGACACCGGCACGGGATCTGCCACGCCCTCCGCCACACGCCCCTCGCTCCTTAACTCGGGCCTCATATCATGCACAAAGCCAATCACACTCTCCAGCGTCGGATAGTCGTGGAGGCTCAGGTTCTCTTGCAGCGGGATGTCGAAGGCCTCACGCACCGAGGCAAAGGTCTCGGCCTGCTTGACCGTGTCGATGCCCAGATCGGCTTCCATGTCGAGATCGAGTTCCAGCATATCTTCTGGATAACCGGTTTTGTCGGCCACGATAGCGAGGACTTTTGAGGTCACGATATCGCCGCTATCGGCTGAAGCCGTGGGCATGTTGGGTTGTTGGGTCGCGGGCGTAGCTTCCGCCGTGCTCATCTCACTCGCCAACTCAGGTCGCATTGTCCGGACGAAGCCGATCACGCTCTCCAGCGTCGGATAGTCGTGGAGGCTGAGGTTTTCCTGCAGCGGAATGTCGAAGGCTTCACGCACCGAGGCAAAGGTCTCGGCCTGCTTGACTGTGTCGATGCCCAGGTCGGCTTCCATGTCGAGGTCGAGTTCCAGCATGTCCTCGGGATAGCCGGTCTTGTCGGCCACGATGGACAGGACTTTGGCGGTGACGGCGTCGCTGCTGACGGCTGGGGTGGGGACGTCGGGTTGTGGGGTTGTAGGCGCAACCTCGGCAACGCTCACCATCTCTTGTACTTCTGATACCAACTCAGGTCGCTGTGATCGGACAAACTCGATCACGCTCTCCAGTGTGGGGTAGTCGCGGAGGCTCAGGCTTTCCTGGGCCGGGATGCCGAAGGCTTCACGCACCGAGGCGAAGGTCTCGGCCTGCTTGACCGTGTCGATGCCCAGGTCGGCTTCCATGTCGAGATCGAGTTCCAGCATGTCCTCAGGGTAGCCGGTTTTGTCGGCTACGATGGCGAGGACTTTGCTGGTGACGGCGTCGCTGCCGCCGACAGCGCCGCTCTCAACTGGGGCAGTGGGGATGTTGGGTTGTGGGGGAACAGGTATCGTCTCGACGGCATTCGTCGTTTCTCGTGCTACGGATGCCAACTCTGGCCGCTGTGATCGGACAAACTCGATCACGCTTTCCAGTGTGGGGTAGTCACGGAGGCTCAGGCTCTCCTGGGCCGGGATGCCGAAGGCTTCACGCACCGAGGCGAAGGTCTCGGCCTGCTTGACCGTGTCGATGCCCAGGTCGGCTTCCATGTCCAGGTCAAGCTCCAGCATATCGCTCGGGGTAACCGGTCTTGTCGGCTACGATGGCCAGGACTTTTTCAGTCACGGCGTCTGGCCCGGCTGGGGCAGGGGTCGGCGTGACTGAGGGCATGGGCACGGAAGGTGCAACCGCCGCCTCGCTCTTCGACTCTGGCTTTTCGATCTTCAACTCCGGCCGCATCTCATAGACAAAGCCAATCACTTTCTCTAGCGTCGGGTAGTCGCGCAGGCTCAAGCTCTCCTGCAGCGGGATGTCGAACGCCTCCCGGATGGAGGTGAAGGTCTCGGCCTGTTTGACTGTATCGATGCCCAGATCGGCCTCCATGTCTAGGTCAAGTTCCAGCATGTCGCTGGGGTAGCCGGTCTTGTCGGCAACGATGCCGCGGACCTTGGCAACAACTTCATCAGCAACCTCGCCACTGCCTGCATCGACGGCTGGAGCAGTGTCTGGTTGCGGTGCTGCCGGAGCGGCCGCCGGCTGGACACTGGCCTCCTGCACCTCGCTCTTCAGCTCGGGCCGATTTTGGAACACATAGTCGATCACGCTCTGCAGCGTGGAATAGTTGCGCAGGCTTAGGTCGTCTTGAACCGGAATGTCGAAGGTCTCGCGTACGGCTGCGAAAGTCTCTGCCTGTTTCACCGTGTCGATGCCCAGATCCGCTTCCAAATCCAGGTCGAGATCGAGCATGTCTTCGGGATAACCGGTCTTGTCGGCGACTACGGCCAGCACTTTATCGATTACCGGGTTCGTAATGGTCTCAGCGACGACTGGAACCGCCACGGGCGCTGTCGGCTGCGCCACTGGCGCTGCAATGGCCGGCGCCGAGGGCAAGGGAGCCACCTCGACTGGAGCCGGAGCCGGCGCTTGCGCGATCGGCGTGGCAACTGCCGGTTGGCTAGCTGATGGTGCCGTTGTCGCCGCTTCGACCTTGGGCGCAACCGGTGATGGGAGAGGTGCAACCGTGGATTGTGTCGGTTGGACCATGGGCGTGGGCTGATAGGCTGTCATGCCTATGCCGGGAGCGCCGGCACGCACTGCCGGCCCTGTGCCATATTGCCAGTGATCGGCAACCGGTGTGCGCCCTGGGCTGCCCTGCGCTTTGATGCGCAGCACCCGTTTGACTACTTCCAGTTCCGTGTTGTCCAGACCACTGATATCGTCCAGCCAGCGGCGATAGCCCGTCGTGTTTTCGTATCGGTCATGTCCGCCCGGCACACGTCGTATCAGCGTCATGGAAATCTGGGAGCCAAAACCGGCGGCCAGATGGAGTGCATAGTGGACGGGATAGCGGCCGCCGCGGCTCAGGTTGAGCGTGCCCAGTTCGGGATCGACTTCCTTGTAGTTGGGCACGGGCGGCACGATGCCGTGTTCAACGATCTTGACTGCGATCACGTCCTCAATGCCTGCGCCCATTGGGTGGCCGGTGAAGCCCTTGGTGTTACAGATGATGACCTCATTGGCGGCGTCGCCGAAGGTGTTGCGCAGCGCGGTCACCTCGGCGGCAGCACTGCCACCGCGTGCGGGCGTGTAGGTCTCGTGAGAGACAAAGACTGTCTGCGGGGCCATACTGTAACGGTTGAGCCCGAAGCGTCGCTCAGCCCCGCTTACCAGCCGCTCCATGACGCCGGCGATGTGCTCGACGTCCAGGCGAGTGCCGTGGAAGGCGCTGTTGTTGGTCTCGGTGTTGAGTACCTCGGCAATACCGCGCATGCCTCGCTCTCGAATCGCGTCCTCGCTCTCGATCACAAGCGCACAAGCGCCCATGCCGAGCAGCGTGCCGTGACGGCGGCGATCAAAGGGCAACGCGGCTTCGTCGACTCTGTCGTCGGTGGCCGCAGCGCCGGTGCTCAGGAAGCCGGAGCCGATCCAGCCCATGAGGTTGTCATTGGTCACGTCATCGGCGCCGATGACGATGACACGACGACAGCGGCCTGAGCGAATCCAATCTTCGGCCACGGCAACGCCCTGGGCCGTGCTGGCGCAGGCGGCATTGACGTGGGTGTTGGGGCCGCGTGCGCCAATGTGCTCGGCGAACTGGCTGTGTCCCATGGCCAGAATGCGGAAGATGAAGCGCCGGTCGAATTCATAAGGCTCGGCATCAATCTGCTCTCGCAGTTGGCCGATGCGGCGCTGTAATTCGCGCAGCGTATCTGAGTCCTTTGTGTACTTGCGTAGATCTTCCAGCGCGGCGAGTTGCTGGCGTAGGCTCTCCCACTCATGATAGCGGCGGAACTCGTTGGCCATGCGGTCGGCGCCGGGGAAGGCGCTGGCAAAGACCACGCCGGTCTCGTCGCGCAGCGAGTCGGGCAGCCGCCATTTCTCGGGCAAATAGGTGCCCTTGGTTGTGGTTCGATAGGTTTGCAGCAGCGGGATGCCGGCTTCGTGCAGTGCGTCCAGCCCGGCAGCCATGGCCAATTGCGTTGTGATATCCAACGCCTCAATCAACTTAGCAGACACGCCATATTCTTCGGCCAAGTCAAAACTGCCGCCTCGCCCTGCCAGCTTGATGACATCGCTGGTACTGTCGATGACCTCGAAGCTGCCGCTGCCGTCCTCACCTTTGACGAGACGGGTGATGCGTCTGCCGGCCATGCCTTTGCGATGGCGTTCGGGAATCAGGTCGACAAACTGTTCGCCGCGGAGAATGCGCGCTGCGTTTTCCGGATCCATGATCGGCTTGTCCGCACCGGGCAAGCCCAGCCCTGTACCACTGATCACGACGGAACCGAGCGGCTCATTGTTGCGGTCAAAGGGAAGCGTAGGGCGGGTAGCGGGAGGCGAGGAAGCGCCTATCAATTGTTGTAACGCTTGGACCAAGGCATCGTGCGATACCGCTGGATTGTCAGATGCTGCTGCTTGCGGCATAGAAGTACCTTCTTTCAGATCAGGAACAACGCTCGTGACGGCGCCATTTGTCGCCTCTTGCCGCTCTTCCTTCGCACCGTAGCCGGCGGCGTACAGGCCACAGAGCGCCTGATTGAAGGTCGGCACTTCACCTTGTTTGGGGTGATTGGTCAGGATCGACCAGATATCTCCTCGCTCGCCGAGCACATCGTCGACAAATCCCTTGAGCGCACGCTTCGGTCCAACCTCGACAAAGGTGCGAACGCCCAGGTCGTACATGGTTTCAAGACCTTTGACCCACTGGACTGGAGAGGCGATCTGGAGTTCAAGAATGTCCTTGATGTCTTCGGGCGTGGTCGGATAGAGCTCACCGGTCACGTTGGCGACCAACGGCAGCTTGGGTTCTGATACACTCAATCGATCCAACACAGTGCGCAACGGCGCTGCGGATGGAGCGACGATCTTGGTGTGGAAGGCATGGCTGACCGGGATGCGCATTGCCCGGTAGCCGTTCCTGTTGAAGAGTCCAATGGCTTCCTCAACCGAGGCCGAAGCGCCGCCGATGACACATTGGCTATAGCTGTTGATATTGGCGGCAACGACATAACCGTCGACCGATTCGATGGTCTCCATGATTACATCGTAGGGCGCCATCACAGCGGCCATCCAGCCGTTGTCCTCCATGCTGACCTTGGTCATCTCAGCGCCGCGGGCGGCTGATGCTTCGAGTGCATGGGCAAAGGGCATGATGTCGGCGGCGATCAGCGCGCCGTACTCGCCGAGTGAATGGCCCATGACGATGTCTGGGCCAAAGCCGTACTCTGCCAACAACTTGTAGATGGCCGTATCCATGGTCAACATGGCCGGCTGGGTGATGGCGGTCTGCATCAACCCCATTTCGGCCTGTTTCATGGCCGCTTCGTCGGTGCTGTCCACGAAGATAAAATCTGTCAGGGGACGCCCCAGAATTGGTGTCATCACCTTGTCGGCATCGTCAAAGGTCTGCTTGACAACTGGCTCTAACTGGGCCAACTCCCGCCCCATGTTGATGTACTGGCTGCCCTGCCCGGGGAAGAGAAAGGCGATTTTGCCGGGTTTTGGTCCGCTTCCACGGAAGATACCCTGACCTTGCAGCGCCTTCCAGGCCTGTGGGTTGTCAAAGCCAGCCGCTTTGCGGGCTCTGCTTACCTTGTCAAACAGGTCATCGTGGTCACCGAAATCGATGAAGAGGCGTTCGTTCGATCCGATGACAGCAGGATCCGGCGCAGCGACCGGCGGGGTCCAGCCGGCTTCGATCTTGCGGAAGGCATCATCTAGTTGGTCCTTCAGCGCAGACGGACTTTCGGCGCCGACAGCGAAAATGCCGCGTAGCGGCATCTTGGCGGCAGGGGACGAAGTTGACGGCATAGACGACCCTTGCTGCGATGCTGCTATACTTCCGTTTGAGCCATTGCTTCCGATATCGACGCCTGCATGCACAGTGCGTTCGCTGCCAGTCAACATTCCAGGTACATGTTCCTCCAGAACCAGATGGAAATTGGTGCCGCCAAATCCATAGGCGCTAACGCCGGCCCGGCGCGGGCTATTCGCCGGCGCTTCCCAGTCACGCAGCTCAGTGTTGAGCGTGAATGGAGATTCGGCAAAGTCAAAATTGGGATTGGGTCGTTCGGCATTGAGTGTGGGGGGCAGCTTCTTGTGATAGAGCGCCATGGTCGCCTTGAGCAGTCCGGCTGCGCCGGCGCCGGCTTTCAGATGACCAATGTTGCCTTTGGCCGACCCCAGCGCAATCGAGCCTCTTGGCGCATCTTTGAAGACGGTGGCCAGGGTCGTGGCCTCGGCCACATCGCCGACACGGGTGCTGGTACCGTGGGCTTCCACCAGCGTGGCCGTTGCCGGATCCAGCCCGGCATTTTCCCAGGCGCGTTGCAGGGAGAGGATCTGTCCGGCAGGGTTTGGGGCCGTGATACCCTTGCCCTTGCCGTCGCTGGAACTGCCCACGCCGCGGATGACGGCATAGATGCGGTCGCCGTCGCGTTCGGCATCGGACAGTCGCTTGAGCAAGAAGGCCCCGCTGCCTTCTCCCATGACGAAGCCATCGGCCCCTTGCCCAAACGGGCGGCTGCCGGTGGCGCTCAGCGCGCCGATCTTACAGAATTTGGTGAAGACACCGGCGCCCATGTTGCGATCGACGCCGCCGGAGAGCACGGCATCGACATGATGCTCGGTCAACATTTCAAAGGCGGAATTGATAGCGGCAAAGCTGGAAGCGCAGGCAGCGTCTGCAATGAAACTAGGCCCACGCAGATTGAGTACATTGGCGACCCGACCCGACACGATGTTGGGCAGTTCACCAGGCATGGTGTCTTCCGTGATGTCTGGAAGACGTGAATGGATGTTCTTCTCCCAGCCGCCGAGAATCGCCTCACGCTGCGCAGGAGATAACGCCTGGAATTCAGCTACATCGTCCAAGGCGTTGGCATACTCGGGATAGGAGATGGCGAGCGTGGTCTCGTAGTGTCGCTCGCCGCCCATGGCCGTGCCCAGGATGACGCCGGTACGATCCGTGTTGAGCGGGCGCTGAGGGTGTCCGTAGTCGGTCAACGCTTCGTCGGCAATGGTGACGGCCCATTGCTGGCCTTCATCCATGGCCGCGGCAACCCTGGGCGGGATGCGAAACCGTTTCCAATCGAACTCGTAGCCCTGGACCCAACCACCCAGCGTGCGTGTAGGTCTTGTAGGGAGCGTTGGGATCGGGATCATAATAGTCTTCCGGCGACCAGCGCTCAGGAGGGACTTCTCGGATACTATAGCGTTTGTTGCAGATGTTCTGCCAGAACGCCGGTGCGTTGGGCGCATCGGGCAGCACTGCACCCACGCCGACGATGGCGATTGCCCTGTCCGCGTCAGAACTCATATATGGGCCTCCTTTGGTCAACCGATAGACAGTGCATGCCAAACGGGAGAGTAGCCGGATTCAAGATTCGGCTACAGCACTGCCCAACGAATCAATCCGGCTCAACTACTCAGATGGAAACGCTTCCATCAGCTTCTCAGATACGAAATCCATGTCATCAAACAACCCGGCCTGTGCCTGATAAATGGCGGGGAGACCCAGTGAATCGGCAAGGTTGGGATCTGTCTGTCCGGCGCCGATGGTCCAGTGCAGTCCATCGGTAGCGACCTTAAGTGCCGCCTCGCGCGCATGAATACGCGCCATCGCCTTGAGTGTTTCCTGGTTGAATTTGACTGCCTCAGACGGCTTGATCAACGAACGCTCGGCAAAGATGGCCGCGGTCTCTGCATAGGTGACCAAGCTCGCCCAAGCGGAAGAGCATGTGCTGGTTGCGCGTGAGCCGGTCGGCCCGGCAGCGGTCGAGAATGACGGCCAGTGCCTTTAGGGCCATCGATGCTACGGACAGCCCGCTGCTGTCATCGGCCGGGCTAAGTTGGTCCAGACGTGCTGCCCAGTCTCTGAAATGTGCGCCCCGTGACTTGAGATGCAGCTGCCATCGATCGCGGGCGATGGTCCACTCCATGATCTCAGACGTGCCTTCGTAGATGGTCGTGATGCGCACATCGCGTTTGATCTTTTCGACCATGTACTCATGGGTGTAGCCGTAGCCGCCCAGCGCCTGGATGCTGTCTTCTGCCGCCTTGTTGCCGGCTTCGGTGGCCAGGTATTTCGCCACGGCGCCTTCGGTCTGCAATTCCGCGTCTTCAGTGTCCAGCCGTTCGGCCACCCACTCGATGTAGGCGCGTGCGGCTTCAAGCCTGACAGCGTTGGGGACGATCAGCTTGTGGGTGTAGCCTTGCTTCTGGCTTAGGGGGGCGCCGCCCTGAATGCGCTGCTGGGCGTAGGGAATGGCCCGCTTGAGCGCTGCCCAGCCCCCGCCGAGACCAAACGCCGCCACCATGAGCCGGGTATAGCCGAAGACGGCCTGGGCCTGTGCAAGGCCAACGCCCTCGACACCGCCGATGAGGCGGTCGGCATCGACGTAGACATCTTCTAGAAAGAGCGCCGCTGTGTTGCTGGCGCGGATGCCATGTTTGTCTTCCGGCTTGGCTTGGGAGAAGCCCTCCGCGCCGCGCTCGACGATGAACCAGGAGGGACCGCCGGGCGCCAGCGCCAAGATGGTGTAGATTTCCGCCACGCCGCCGTTGCTGATCCACTGCTTGCGTCCTGTGATCTTGTAGCCGATGACCTTGTCGTCTTCCACTACAGGCACGGCCTTGGTCGTCATCGCGGCCAGATCGCTGCCAGCCTGCGGCTCGGTCGCTCCGTATGCGACCAGGAGCCCTTCTTCGGCGATGCGGCCCATCCAGAGCTCTTTTTGCTCCTCAGTCCCACCCACGCTGATAGGATCTGTGCCCAGGAATGTCGCAAGGACGCCGGTTGCGATGCCCAGATCAATCTCGGCCATGGCCTCTGAGACGCGATAGACGTCGTAGGCGCCGCCACCCAACCCACCGTACTCTTCGGGGATGAAGGTCAGGTGCAGACCGAATGTCATCGGATCATAGAGCTCTTCCAGGACCTTGACCGGGAATTCGTCCTTGTGATCCATTTCAAGCAAGTATTCATCTGTGAGATTTTTCTCGGCATAGCGGTGGAGAGTGGACAGGACCATGTCCAGGGTATCTGCATCAAAACCAACCATTGAGTTTCCTCCTTCGAACCCATTTGTACCTGCGCATATACGCTTAGCGGTACACCTGTTTTGTTTGTCGAACTAACCTATCGCACACTATATTCCCAATTCAGCGCCGCTTCAAAAATAAAGATGGCATGGTCGTTCATCCGACCACACCGTTCTAGTCGACACCGGAATGGATGAGGAGCTTGGGACCAAGAATACTCGATCTTGATCCGCATGTGTAGTGACATCTATACCATAAATATGGGACAAATGTCAGGCCAATTTTGTGTAACGAAAAAAACTGGTTAGGAATTTGGTCTATCCGCCCCTGGTAGAAACCATCAGGAGATAGCTGCAGGGACCGAAAGGCTGTACTGCTCTCATGACCATTCATGACAAAGAGACTCGTCGCCACAGCAGAGGTCTACTGGCCGGCGGCGGTCCATCTATGAAGCTGTCTTGTAGGCGCTTACACAATGACATCGACAAAAGAGTGTCGATAATATCTGCTTTCTATCGATGCCCGTTGGCTGTTTCGGCTAGCGCGGTATCTACCTGTAGAACAGAAGGATTCACTACTGGCTGCGGCTGAATGACAGCAGCACCCCAAGTGAGCCCTGCGCCAAAGGCGACGAGCAGTAGCGTGTCAGTGGGCTTGATGCGCCCACTGTCGAGGGCTTCAGCCATTGCTAACGGGATAGATGCAGCCGACGTATTGGCATATTGGTCGATGTTGATAATGAAGCGGTCCAGCGGAACATTCATATCCCTGGCTGCCGCCTGAATAATGCGTAGATTGGCCTGGTGGGGAATGATCCAGTCGACGTCGTCGAAGGTCAAGCCGGCCTGGGCCAGGGCCTGTTCGCACGCTGGGCCAACGACGCGGGCGGCAAACTTAAACACTTGCCGCCCGTTCATATAGACGTATTGTCCGCCATTGTCCAAGGTGTCGTCGCTGAACGGCCTTGCAGAGCCTCCGTCGGGCATGATGATGGCTTCACCCTGGCTCCCATCGGAACCGAGAACGAAGCCGCTGAGACCACATGGTTCCTCAGTCGCCTGGACAACGACTGCTCCTGCGGCGTCGCCGAATAGGATACAGGTCGATCTGTCTGACCAATCTACAAATCTGCTGAGCAGTTCGACGCCGACAATCAGAATGTTCTTGTAGGCGCCCGTCTCGATGAACTGGTATGCAGTGCTGAGCGCGTAGACGAAACCAGTGCAGCCGGTTACGATGACAAAAGCCGGCACACTCTCTGCGCCAAGTTGATGTTGAACCAGACTTGAAACTGGAGGGGTGTGATGGTCGGGGGTCGACGTGGCGACGATAATTAGATCGAGATCGCCGGCAGTGATGTTCGCATTCTCCATGGCACGCCGGCTGGCCTCGACGGACATGGTTGACGTGGTTTCGCCCTCGGCAGCAATATGTCGTGCATGTATTCCAGTGCGCTGGACGATCCATTCATTGTCGGTCTCAACAAGTTTTTCGAGATCGAAGTTGGTTAGAATGCGCTCAGGAGCGTAAGCGCCCCACCCTGCTATTCGTCCATATCGCTGTTTCATGCTGTGCTCCCGCTATGATTCCTGTTCGATTACTTCGTCGTTGAAGTGCTGCCAACAACTGGAGATTGCATCCGGTCGTGGCCGTAGATTTCGGCTGCCCCCTGGAGGGCAGATAGCCCAAATGCTGCTTTCTCAGATGCTGCTTTCTCAGATGGATAGTCGCTGGCGCTCGAGCATTCTTGAGCGGTGTGACAACGTATCGACCCTCAGCCAAGATGAGTCGTTACCGCCTGCCTCAGTGAATCGACCTGATTGCAATGGCCTTCAACCCAAAAATTCCGATACAGGAATAATACCGTTACAGGGTCGTTTAATCAACTTCTGCATGCATATTGTCCCGGTCGGCCGATGCTTGTTTTTCAGAGTGGGATCGGCAACCCGGAATACAGGGCGTTCAAACGCGTTATGCACACGGCCGGTGACTACTTGCACGCGACCGTCAGATGACCGATTCAAATCTTATTTGAAGCGTCGGTCGGCGGTAGTTTGTGGGCGCTCTGACCCTTGCATTACAATGCTTTCATGTCAGAACAATCCGCTTCATTGACTCAACATCAGACACCGCTTGCTGCGGGCAAGCTGCCCCCGGCGCTGTTGGACCGTCTCTTTGACGCCCTGCCCACCGATGATCCACAATTGTTGCTCGGCCCGTCGGTGGGCGAGGATGCCGCCGTAATTGACTTTTGCGCAGGCGATCGCCCGCTGCTTGTCGCCAAGAGCGATCCCATTACCTTTGCTACGGAAGAGATCGGTTTCTATGCGGTCAACGTCTGTGCCAATGATCTGGCTGTGACCGGTGCAGAACCTCGTTTTTATCTGCCGACTCTGATGTTGCCGGCGGAAGCTGCCACAGTTGAGATGGCGGAATCCATCTTCCGACAGATCGGCGAGGCCTGCCGGTCCGTCGGCATCGTGATCGTCGGTGGGCACAGTGAAATTACGCACACGGTCCGCCAGCCGGTCGTCGCCGGTACGATGCTTGGCGAGGTTGCCCGGAACCAAGTCGTGCGTAGCAGCGGCTGCCGAGTTGACGATCTAGTATTGCTTGCAGGCACGGTCCCTGTTGAGGGGACGAGCATCATCGCCAGAGAGAAACAGGTTGATCTGTTGGCCCGCAGCTGGGCTGAAGCTGACATAGAGGAAGCGGCCAACTATCTCTTTGCGCCGGGTATCAGCGTCACCGTGCCGGCGTTGGCGGCCGCCACAGTGGGGCTGGTCACGGCAATGCATGATCCGACTGAAGGCGGAGTAGCAATGCGCCTTCGGAACTGGCTACGGCTGCCGGCGTGGGCATGACAATCGACTTGGATGCCATTCCCGTTCCCGCGTTGGCAGAGCGTCTTTGCCAAGCCTACGGACTCGATCCGTTGGGCACAATCGCATCAGGCGCGCTTGCTGGCGACGTGCGCACCTGACAATGCAGATGCCCTTTTGCAGCTCTGGCACAGCTTGGATTGGCCATGCGCCGTCATCGGACGGATCAGACCGCAGTCTGATGGCCTTGTCGCCCTGCGCGAGGGCGAAGTGGTCGGCTTCCCAATTTTTTCCGCTGATGAAATCACCAAATTGTTTGCCCAATGAGCATCACGATCCGTGCCGTCAAGGATGTCGACGGCTGCAATCATTTTAGCCAACTCCAGACGCACATTTGGGGAAACGGCGAAGAGGATCTTGTCCCCAATCATGTGTTGATCACCTGCATCAAGAATGGGGGGGCGTTGCTTGGCGCCTTTGCCGATGATGGCCCGGAGGAGATGGGCGGCATGATCGGCGCTGCTTTCTGGTGGCTGGGCAGCGGCCCTGATCCTGAAAGCGATGCAATTCGTATCAAGGCGTGCAGCCACATTGTCGGGGTCTTGCCGGAGTGGCAGGGATTGGGCGTTGGGCTGCGGCTAAAACTGGCCCAACGTGACGTAGTCCTTGACCAAGGCATCACTGACTGGATCACATGGACATATGATCCGCTCTATCTGGCCAACGGCATCTTCAACATTCATCGGTTGGGCGGCATCTGTAACACCTATGGCCGCAACATCTACGGCGAGATGACCGATGCGTTGAATCGGGGCGTACCCAGCGATCGCTGCCAGGTTGACTGGCTGCTAAACAGCCCTACTTCCCTGACCAACGGCGACACCCGGCGTTCTTTGTCTGCGGTAGATCCTGCCGTCCTGAGCATTCTGCCGGCTCGCCGCCGCCCAAACGGCTTTCTAGAACCGCTTGACGGCATACCGGCCATCGTCGGCCCGCCAATCGCGCTGCCGATTCCTGAGGACATCGCCGCCATCCGTGCTGTCGACGGCGGCCTGTCGATGGCGTGGCGCATGTACATGCGCCATGTGCTGGAGCGTGCCTTTGCCGATGGCTATCGCATGACCGACTGTCTCAATATTCCCGGCAGCGGCTGGCATTATATTCTGACGATTGATTCTGACCGATGAGGATGACAAGGTGATCGGGTGAAGGGGGTGATAGGGTGACAGTTCGTGAAGCAAGTGACTCACCCTGTCACTCTTTCCCCCTCACCGTGTCATTTCTTCATCCCTTCACCTACCCAGTACACAAGGACGGAAACCATGAAAATCGAACGGATCGAAGTGCGCAAAATCCACCTGCCCTATGTCGCTCCATTTGAAACCAGTGGCTGGCGAGAGACCGGGCGAGACCCGATCATTGTGCGGTTGGAAGCGGATGGGATCGTTGCCTGGGGAGAGGCGCCGGTCGGCTCAAGTCCATACTACAGCGAAGAGTGTACGGAGACAGTCTGGTTGATCGTGCAGGAATACCTGGCGCCCATGTTGATGGATGTCGATCTGAACGGACCAGAAGATGTGACGCCCGCGTTCCAAAAGGTGCGCGGCAATCGCATGGCCAAGGCCGGGCTGGAGTTCGCCACATGGGATCTCTTTGGCAAGAAGGAGGGGCGCAGCCTGTCCGACATGCTGGGCGGCACGCGTGACCGGGTCCAGGTGGGTGTGAGCGTCGGCGTCCAGCCCGACATCGACACGCTGCTCCAGGTCGTCGGTGACTACCTGGCAGACGGCTACCAACGCATCAAACTCAAGATCAAGCCCGGCTGGGATATCGAACCGACACGGGCCGTACGCGAGACCTGGCCGGAACTGTTGCTCCAGGTCGATGCCAACAGCATCTACCGTCTATCGGATGCCGAGCATCTGCAGGAATTGGATCAGTTTGATCTGCTGCTGATCGAGCAGCCCCTGGATCATGATGATATCTTCGATCATGCCAAGCTCAAGCCGCTGATCAATTCGCCGCTCTGTCTGGACGAGAGCATCGTCTCGCCGGAGCACGCTCGCTGGGCGCTGGAGATGGATGCCTGCGATATCATCAACATCAAGCCGGGTCGCATCGGCGGACTGGCGGACTCCAAACGCATTCATGACATGGCCCAGGCGGCCGGCATTCCGGTCTGGCATGGCGGCATGTTGGAGACCGGCATCGGTCGGGCCTTCAATGTGGCCCTGGCCAGCCTGCCCAACTTCACGTTGCCCGGTGACATCAGCGCCAACGAGCGCTACTATGCCCGTGACATTGTGTTCAATCCCTTCACGCTCAATACCGAAGACAGCACGCTGAGCGTGTTGGATACGCCGGGATCCGGTGCGGAGGTCGATGAAGAGTATTTGGATGAGGTGACGGTGGAAAAGTGGGAAATGAGGGCCTAGCAATAATGGTCAATGGTCGATTGTCAACGTTCAATTGTTAATGAAAATGCCTCGTTGATGATTCGATCATTGACAATTGGCAATTGAACGTTGACCATTGATAATTCCCTACCTGGTCAATTCCCAGGCCAGATGCTGGATCTCCGGCAGGATCAGTTTCTCCATGGCCAGACGCACGGCATTGGTCGAACCGGGCGTGCTGACCACGACGGTCTCTCGATAGACGCCGGCAGTCGCCCGGCTGAGCATGGCGGCCGCGCCGATCTCCTCATAGCTCAACATGCGAAAAATCTCGCCGAATCCGGGGAGCGTCTTCTCTAGCGACCGGCTGATGACGTCATAGGTGCGGTCACGACGACTGATGCCTGTGCCGCCATTGAAGATGACCAGTTGCGCTTCGCTGTCGGCAAAATCATCCAGGGCTTTCGCCACCTGATCCGGCTCATCCTTCACAATCCGAGCCCCGACAATTCGATGGCCCGCAGCCTCAGACAATTCGCGGATGAGTTGTCCGCTGGTATCGGTATCGGTTGTCCTTGTGTCGCTCACGGTCACGATGGCGATCGCGATCTGTCCCTTGGCTTCAGCCTGTTTTCTATGGTCTTCGGCGCCCATCAATAGATATCCTCTCTTGTGAAATTCAAAGATTGCTTGACCCCCGGCGTCAACCTCAGTGTCGTTGTGGCGTCAGAACAGAACACCTGGTTGTGAAAACGTCCATCAGTCGATTCTACGCCGACAGTCGCCCGCGGCGGTCGCTCCAACTGAGAAGGCACGTCCAGATAGTTCAACTTGATGTCACCGTCGCTGTCGAGAGCCATCTGGAAACTGACTACGTATGCCGGCGTAACACCTTCGGCAGTCGGCACGTTCGAGAACTCAAATACGTAGCGATCTGAGCCGACAGGAAAGCCTGATACCGTAGCGCCGGATTGGCCGGGATCGAGATCGGTCCACCAGCCGTAGATGGCGTTCGAGGGCCAAAGATTTTCGGGTAAACATCGATTTGCCGACGGCACAGACTGAGGATCGCCGGCCGGCAGCGTCAGCACGCCGTCAGAGTGAATGCGAACGGCATTGTAACTGCCGTCCCCGAAGGGGAACGAGAAGGGCAATGACGCCTCGCGATGATTGCCGTCCGCCATCACGAAGCGAACACGATCGCTCTCGTCGTCAGGCGTCTCCCATCGAAAGTCGAATTGTGCCGGAAGACGTCTTGCTTGACGGCTATGCCCCTGTCGTTCATGTCCCCGTCACTCATGTCTGCCTGAACAGTGGAGGATTGGTGCATGTTCGGGAAATAGGCAACTGGCGGCAAGTCCTTGATGACGCTCAGCGTGATCGGTATGACCTCGATCTTGTGACTTGTATCACCTCACTCGGCGTAAGATCAATGAATTCGCAAGCGGAACGTTACTGACTGCACCCGGCGAGAAGACTCAACGAGACATAGCCGGGATTTCCGTAGCCGACTGTTTGTGCGGGTGTAGGTTCGGTGTCCAGCTCCTGTTGTGCCGGCAATTTGAACCCATGGGCTGTCGATGGCAAGCTCTGCTGTCCACAGTAATATCGCTTGGGCTCGGGTTGCTGATTCCGACGGTCGATGTGAATTGTTCGAACTCCGTAACAATATGAGCACAGGTTCTCAACAGACGGCTCCAAGTGCCGGCTGAACCAATTCGCGCACGGCGGCGAGTGCATCGACCCGACCGCTGCCGACATAGATGGCCTCCTGAGCCAGCGGTGTGGCCGTGCGCTTCAGAAGATCGCGCATCGTTTCGGCCTGCATCGATGGATCGAGTCCCCAGACCAGCGCGGCTACGCCGCTGACGACGCTGGCTGCCATGCTCGTGCCGGAGTTGTTACAGTAGACACTGCCATCTTCCTGCTGAAGGCCCGATGTGCACCTGCTGACTGCATTCTCTGCCCACGTGCTGAAAATTCCGCCGCCCGGCGCCGCAATCTCCACCTCTTTAGCCCACGGCGCTGAGTGCTGGAGCGCTCATCGTTATACTCGATGGCTGGCCACGGCCATGACCACATCGTAGGCCCCGGGATACATGACTGGACAGTTGCCGCAATTGCCGGCGGCTGCCACCAACAGCACATTTTTCGTGGCAGCGTAGTTAACCGCATCGCGGATCAGGCTGCTGTCAGTAAATGTCTCCAGGCTCAAATTGATGATGTCCGCGCCGCTATCAGCGGCAGCCCGAATGGCGTTGGATACGTTTCAGCGTGCCGCCATTGCCGTCCTCATTCAACACCTTGTACGGCTCGATCTCCACCCAGGGCGACATACCGGAGATGCCGGTTGCGTTGTTCAGCGTCGCAGCCACGACACCGGCGACATGGGTACCATGTCCGTAATCATCAATGGGCGGACTGCCCGGACTCAGATAATTCCAGCCCGGCAGCAGATGGGGCTTCAGGTCAACGTGATCGAAGTCAACGCCGCTGTCGATGACGGCCACTCGAATGGGCCGGTTGCCGGCGTCATGCAACGACAATGCCAGTTGCCACGCTCGACTGGCATTGATCCGTTGCGCATACCATTGCCGCTCAGCGTAAAACGTATCGTCAACTTCGAAAGGCATTTCGATCGATGCCGTCGATTCACTTTCAAGCACAGAGGTTCCGGCTGCCCGAACCGTCCAATTGGGGGTGGCAAAGGCGACTGACGGATCCGCCAATAGCTGTTCAATCGAGCGTCCATTCCGATGCCGCTGGGCACGCTCATGACGTAGCCGGCGACGCCGGCATCACCCGTCGAACCGTCCAGCCCGCGCAGGTCCATCGAGTCGACAACCTGCAGGCTCAGTTGAGATCGCAGGCCGGCCGCCGCGACTTGATCACCATGATAGCCGACCAATATCTCGCCCGGCACAAAGGGGGCATCCTTGTAGGCCTCGATGCCGTCAGGGTAGGCCCATTCCATGTAATCGGTTGCCTGACCGGATTGCTCGCTTCGGGCAGGCTCGTCAGACTCGGCATAACCCGGCCTGACATCAAGTATTGGGATGAACATGCCAATCAAGAGCGCCGATATCAGCATCCAGACTGGCAGTCGTTTTCGTTCTGAAGTTCCCATTGCCTTCGATCACCGGCCTTCAGGCCAGGTTCTCCATTTCTCGATCCAGTTGATCATAGTAAGCGACCATAAATGCATGCCGTTCACGCCCGATCTGGCGTGCGCTCTCTGTATAGAGGGTTGAGAGCAGATGTTGCAGCTTGTAGACGAATTCGTGGACCGGCGTGTAATCGCTGCCCTCCGGCTTCTCTTCTCGATCCGAAACCGCCGTCCATGGCTCGATCCACAGGCGGCTGTCGTTTGCGCCCGCGTATGCAAAACAGCGTGCGATACCGATGGCGCCCAAGCTGTCCAGCTTGTCGGCATCGTACAGGCACATCGCCTCCAGCGTTTTTGGCTGGATGGACTGATCACGAAACCGATGGGCCTCAATTGCATGAACGATGTTCTCAACCTGCTCGGTTCCCAGCCCGCGGGATGTCAGCAACTCTCTGGCATAGGCTGCGGCTCCCAGATGGTGGGCCGAACGTGTGTCCGAGACGGGCACATCATGCAGCAGCGCGGCCACGCGTACGACCTGGACATCGGCCCCTTCAGCGCCGGCAATTCGCTCGGCCAAGCGTGTGACACGCAGTACATGGTCAAAATCGTGGGCAGCATCCCCGTTGATGTAGAGATCGCGGGCCTCGGCTTCGCCAAGATATTGGGCCGTTTCCGAGTTTGGCATAGATGGTCATTCCTGTGTAATAGCGGTAGGGGCAGGGCTCGTCCCTGCCCGAAATGATCGCCCGTTGTGATCGTTTCGGGCGGGCGGGGTTTGTGCCTGCTGTCGGTGGGCGCCTACAAGGCGCGCGTCCCTACAGCGGTTCGGGCGATGACTTTGATGCTTCAGGTTCAATCTCGCCCTGGCGTACGCCTGTGCGCATCCAGATTATGCCGCCGGGTACGCTGACAATGTAGACGACAAATTGCTGTATCAGTCCTACCGCGTACCCCAGATCGGCCCCTGCACCGATGATGAAAAACATGATAGAGAAAGCGCCTTGGCGCACGCCCAGCCCACCGGGTGAGAGTGGAACTGCCACCAGCAGCAGCACAATGATCGGGTTGATGACCAACACCTCAAGCAGCGAGATGCTGCCGGGCGCAAGCGCCATCGCAATCAGCCAGATCTGCAAGCTGGTCAAGAAGACGATCAGGAGGCTGCCCCCGGCGGACTTGAGGAGCGCGCCATATTCATGACGATAGGCATTGAAGGCGGCGGCCAGTTTCTGCCAGATGGGCATGGTCTTGGATGAAAGCGGCAGGAAGGAGAGGATGGCGTCAACAAGTTGCTTGAGGCGTCGGCTCAAGAGCGATGCCAGCACGATGACCAATGCAAGCGTGAGCATGATGCTGCCCATCGCCATCACGCGCATGGAGATCAACTCTTCAGGGCTGAAAGGCTTGGCCATTGGGCCGGCCCCAGAGCAACATGGCAATCGAGGCCAGAGCCGCCGACAGCATGAAGATAAAGAGCCCCATGAAAACGGTCGATCAGTACACTAGCCGTGGCATCGGCGGTGCGATGGGTGTCGCTGGCCAGTGCGTAGCCGCGCATGACATCGCCGCCTACACCGGCCGGCAGAAAATTGTTGAAAAACTCAGCCACCCACTGGTAGGAGAGCAGGCGAGACGAGGGTACAGCAATGTTGATGGCGCGCAGCAAGATGCCCCATTTGAGGCCGCTGGCGGCCACAGCCAGGGCATAGGTCCCGGTTGCCGCGACCAGCAGCAGCTTGTTCGAATCCTGAATCTGCTGCCAGAGCCTGGCCGGATCTTCCAGCTTGGTATATAAAAAATAAAGCAGGCCAAGACCGATGGCCAGCTTCAGTAAGTCAACGAGTCTCTTTTTCATGCCTGTTTGCGATATGCCTACCTGATTCCCGCACAATCTTCTGGACCATCAAAACGAGAATTTGTCACAGATAGACACAGATAAAGAACTGATGAGTCCACTGCAAAAAGGGATCCTGACACGAATTTACACGAATTTACACGAATGTTCTCTCTGGGGTGACGACATAATTCGTGTAAATTCGTGACCATTCGTGTCAAAAAAAGACTTCTTGCAGTAGAGTCACTGATTTTCACGGATAATTGTTAGGCTGTCAGAGAATTCCCTGAACTAATCTGTGGTCTATCTCTTTTCTATCTGATGTGAATCTGTGACAAAAAATCGCTCTCACATCCTACTCAAGCTGTGTGTGTGAAGAGACAGCGAAGGATTCCTGCTTCTCGTCCTGGCTGCGACGGACGCTCTGGACATCCTGTTTTTGGGTCCAAGCCATATTCCAGATCACATGACGATCGCGCTTGATGGCAAAGTCATACCAACCCAGAAAGCGGCTCCACCCTTCGATCATGGCCAGCAGGAAGAGTACCCAGAAGAGTCGCAGAACGCCCCAGACTTCCTTGAAAGCCACACGCAGCACCCGTCGATTCTGGATGCTGCTCACGGCATAGCCATACTTGTGCTTCAGATAGAGATGGCCCGCATGGTTGCGCCGCCGCTGCCGAACGAAGTCACCGACGGTTGTCGGACCAGTGTTGTAGACTGTGGCATCGGGCGCGTATTTCACCTGCATGCCCTCTTCAACGATGATGGCCTCAACAAAGGCCTCGTCCATGGCGACATCGGCAGGAATGCGGTCGAAGACCTTGCGGAAAGCGATCATCTCACCCAGCCGCGGGATCTCAAGGCAGAGTTCATGTTCCATGCGCAGTCGAATGTGGCTCAGCAAGCCGGTAATATGATCCGGCGTGTCGACGGCAACCTTCTGCGCGCCAACCATGCCGACTGCGGGATCCTTGAACATGCGCACCAGGTGTTCGACGGCGTATTCATGCGGGATGGTGTCGCCGCTTTCGAGCACACAGATATCGCAATGAGCCTCGGCCAAGAAGAGATTGATGGCCGCTGTCTTGCCCTCGCGCTGCTCTTGCTCGATCAGCTTGATACGCGCGTCCTTGGCCATGTACTCTTGGATGATCGGCACAGTGTTGTCCGTGCAGGCGCTGGCAACGACAATGATCTCGGTGATCTCTACTTCGTGCAGATGCTGATCCAGCATCGCCTCCAGCAACTGGCCGATATTCTCTTCCTCGTTGTACGCCGTCACACAGACGCTACACGGGATCACATGGTCACTCGACTTGACACTCAAAATGCTTCACCTCGCTATAGGTGATCTGGGGAGTAGGGATTGGTGATTAGGGATCGGGATTTGGATAGAGACAATGCCTGTCCCCAATCACTAATCCCCAGTCCCTAATCCCCATACCGCCTCATCACTTCTGTTCCATCAACTTTGCTACAGTAACGCCGTCTCCCCCCTCGCCGGGTCCGCCGGAGCGGAATTCTCCCACGAAAGGATGGTCTTTCAAGCTATCACGAATGGCGTCTCTCAGGGCGCCTGTACCCTTGCCGTGGATAATGCGTACCCAGGGGAGACGAGCCATGTAGGCATTGTCCAGGTACTTCTCGGCCTGATCCAGACCATCTTCGACCCGGGCCCCGCGCAGATCCAGTTCGATGCCGGGACTCTGAACATTCATGCCCTGATTGGCATAGCTCTGGTCGGGCTTCTCTTCGCGGATGGCCTTCTGGCGCAATTCCAGCCGCTTGATCGGCAACTTGAGGCGGAAATTGCCCAGTTGCACATCGGCTTCGCCGGTGCGGGTATGCATGGCAAGCACCTCGCCGCTGGCCTGCAAATTGGCGACCCAGACCCGGTCGCCGACCTCGATGGGGCCGTCAATCCGCTCGTCGACATCGCCCGGCATGACGACGTCTCGATTGACGGCCTCAGCGGCCTGGTGCCTGCGATTCAGTTCCTGTTCGGCGCGGGCAAGAAATTCGCCATGGGTGTCGCCTCTGCCTCTGCTGGAGTCGCCGAACGGGCCAGTGCGTGCAGACTGGCGACGCATCTGCTTGATCTCTTCACGCAGATTTTCCAACTCGGCCCGCATGATCTCGCGCGTTTCGGCGATCACGGCCCGGCGCGCTTCTTCAATCTCGGCCGTCTGGTAGCGCAGATCCTTCTCAATCAGTTGCGACTGTCGTTCACGCTGCTTGGCGCGATCTTCAGCCCGCTGGGCCTCTTGCTTGGCCGCCTTGATATCGTCGAGCAGCGCGTCGGCTTCCAGCGTATCGGGCCGTGACAATGGTCTCGGCCTTGTCGACAATCACCGGGTTCAGCCCCAGCCGGCGGGCAATGGTCAGCGCATTGGAGCGACCGGGCAGGCCGATGCTCAACTCGAAGGTGGGACTCAGCGTCTCTACATCAAACTCGACGGATGCATTGCGAACGCCCGGCGTGTTGTGGGCATAGAGCTTCAGATCGCTGTAATGGGTGGTGGCAAAGGTGGTGATGCCCCGGTCACGCAGATTCTCCAGCAGGGCCATGGCCAATGCCGAGCCTTCGTCGGGATCGGTGCCTGCACCCAACTCATCAAAGAGGACCAGGCTGTGGGGGTCGGCCTCCTCCAACATGCTGATGATGTTGGTCATGTGGCCGCTAAAGGTGCTCAGGTTCTGTTCGATGCTCTGCTCGTCGCCGATATCGGCGTAGACGCCATGGAAGACCGACAGCTTGCTCTTTGGCTCCACCGGAATCATCAGGCCGGACTGAGCCATGAGGATCAGCAGGCCGACAGTCTTGAGCGTGACCGTCTTGCCGCCGGTATTTGGCCCTGTCACAACGATGATATAGGTGTTGTCATCGAGGTAGATATCGATGGGCACCACGGTCTTTGGGTCCAGCATGGGGTGGCGGGCGCGAAGCAGATCGATAACTGATCCGGGATGGGCGCCATCGGCGGGATCCTGTTCAGACGCATGCCGATTCGAAGCCTTTTGCGTCTGAAAGGCAACCATCTCAGGTGTCGTTCCGTCAATCGAATACCCGTACTTGGCCTTGGCAAAGGTGAAATCTAGCTCAGCCAAAATGTGGATGTTGCGCCGAATATAGATTGACTCGTCGGCCACCAGTTCGGTCAGCTCAGTGAGGATGCGCCGGACTTCCTTCTCCTCTTCCAACTCCAGGGCACGCACTGCGTTGTTCTGCTGCACCACCTTGATCGGCTCGACAAAGAGGGTGGCCCCACTGGATGATTGGTCGTGGATGATGCCCTCGACCTGACCTCTGTACTCGGAGCGCACGGGAATCACATAGCGGCCCTGGCGCTGCGTCACCAGCGCGTCCTGCAGGTAAGGCTGCATGTCGGTATTGTGTACCAGGCGGTCCAGTGTGCTCAACAAACGATCCTGGGCAACGCGCAAATCCTGGCGCACGTTGGAGAGCGTAGGGCTGGCATTGTCGGCCACTTCGCTGCGTTCATTGATGCAGCGAGAGACCTCGGCGATGACATGATCGCAAGGCTCAATGTTGTAGGCCATGTCAGCCAGACTTGGAAAGGATTGTTCGAGTCGAACCAACAGGTTGCGTAGATTTCTGGAACGCATCAGCGTGTTCTTGATGTCATTCAAATCCAGCGGCATCAGCGTGACGCCGCGCTCGGCCCGTTGCAAAAAGGGGCGCATATCCTTGACGCCGCCAAAGCTGATGTCCGGCTTCTGCTCAAGCAGCTTGAAGGCCTCAGCCGTCTGGATCTGCCGGTCCTGAACCGTCTGAAGGTCATCGCTGGGCAGCAATGCCATGGCCAGATCGCTGCCGCCGCTGAACGCGCAGTGGCCGGCAACCTGTGCCAATATCTTTTCGTATTCAAGAACCTTCAATGTTCTCGGATTCATATTCGTCCCCAGCAACCGTTCCGAACAAATGCCATCTTCCAGACCAATTCTGCCAAAAGGCGTACACGCCATCATAGCACAGCGGTCAATCTTCCACCAAAGACATCCAGGATTTCGAATACAAAACGGAATACGGATTATGCGGCGGAAAAGAGCCAAGGTGTCACCAAGCCAGTTGAAGCCGCCGCATAACCGTATTCCATTTATACTGAATTTCTAACCTATCCGGTCGTGTAACCCAGGCTGCGCAACATCCCTTCTTGCCTGCGCCACTTCTCCCAGACCTTGACCCAGAGTTCGAGATAGACTTTGGTGTCGATCATGGCTTCGATCTCGGGCGCGCCTTTTGGCCGATCTGTTTGATCTTGGCCCCGTTGCGTCCGAGCACGATGCCTTTCTGGCTCTCGCGCTCGACGTAGATCGTGGCGGAAATATAGGTCAGCTTGCTGCTGCGTTCGGTAAATTCGTCGACCATCACGGCGATGCTGTGGGGCACCTCCTGCTGGAGCGACATCAGCGCCTTCTCGCGGATGATCTCTGCGGCCAGAAAACGCACCTGCTGATCGGTGACCTGATCTTCCGGGAAGTAGCGCGGGCCACGGGGCAGCCGCTCACGAACCGACAACAGGACGTTGTCGACGTTTTCATTGGTCAACGCGCTGAATGCGACGGCGGCAAGCGTGGGCAGTCCATCCACTTCACTGACATCGAACCAACTGAACAGCTCGGCATACTCGGCCATGCGTTGGGCAAGTAGATCGGCTCCGCCCTTGAAGCTGTCGACCTTGTTCAGGCCAATCAGAACCGTCGAAAGCGGCGACTTGGCGTGCTGTGTGCGCAGCAAATCGGCGATGTAGCGGTCCTCGGGCTTGGGCGGCACGTTGACATCGACCAGCCACAGAATCACATCGACATCGGTCAGTGTTTCCTCGACCACATTCATCATGTAGACGCCCAGCTTGTTGGTGGGCTGGTGGATGCCGGGCGTGTCCAACAGCACGATCTGATAGTCGTCCTCGGTCACCACGCCGAGCACCTGGTCGCGCGTCGTCTGCGGCTTGGGGCTGGTGATGGCGATCTTCTGGCCGAGCAGCCGGTTCAACAACGTCGACTTGCCCACATTGGGGCGGCCAATCACGGCCACAAAGCCGCTGCGGTGGTTCTCTGGCAGTTGATCAATGTCTGGTAGCATAAGTTTCTTTTCTGGGGATTGGGGATTAGGGATTGGGGAACAGGAATCAGTGATTGGGGATAAGACGACATCCTCCCAGTCCCTAATCCCCATTCACCGATCCCCAATCACCATTCACCTCGTTGGCGACGGTCCGTGGGGCAGCTCAAGTTGCAGCGTGCCTTTGGCTTCGGTCTTTTTCTCCATACGCCATCCGAACGTGCTGCTGAGGTGGCGCAGATATGGGTCGGGATTAAGCACTTGTTCGATAGTATAGGTCGAGCCGGTCAGGATGACTACGTCGTCGCCATTCTGGAGCGAACGGGCGATCTCGTAGGCCTGGCGTGGCTCGGCGATGACCATGGTCGGCACGGCAAGGCCAATGGCATCAATCTGGCTGCGCACCGCTTCAGGGTTCTGCCCTTTGAAAGAGGCCCCGGTCACGATGATCGTGTCGGCCACCTTGGCCAGTGACGGAAAGACCTGGATCGGTATGCGCTTGCCCGACAATCCGACGATCAGAATGCGACGGCGACCGGCAAAGCGGGTCTCGATCTCTGTGGAAAGCGCTGCAATCTTTTCAGCGTTGTGGGCAATGTCTGCATAGACGCCCTCATCGACTCGCCAGAAACGTCCCAGCAACTGGGTCTGCCGGAAGGCGTTCAAGAGCGCCTCATCGTCGGTCTCCGGCGCCAGCACCTTGATGGCCGAGAAAGCCAATGCTGCGTTCCAACGTTGATAGTCGGCATGCAGGAGCGAGTTGCGCGGGGCCGGCTCATCGAACAGGCGCTCGAGTGCGAAGTCCAGCTCGCTGACTTGAGGTTGCCCGACGATTTTCAACGGCGCATCTGCATGGCGGCAGACGGCGGCGATGACCTCCAGGTTGAGCAGATCGACCTCGCTGGTGAAGAATCGAATGCCCTCACGGGCGATGCCGGCCTTGTCAAGCGTGCGTTGCCATCGTTCGCGGCCCAGCATGTGTGCGTGATCGCTGCCAACGTTGGTCAGCAACGTTGCGACCACGTCCGATCCGCGTGTCTGGTCATAACGCCCGCCTACGCCGGTCTCGATGGCGGCCCATTCCACCTCGTGCTTCTCAAAGAGGGCCAGCGCAATCAGGATCGACGACTCAAGGAATGTGTGGGTGTGGCCTGAATTCTGCAGCGAAATCCGTACGCAGTGGGGCTGTACCACCGTCTCCCAGAGGGAGGTGATCTCCTCTCGGCTAGCGAATTCGCCGTTGATGCTGAAGCGCTCACGATAGTCGAACAGGTGCGGACTCATGAAGGCCCCGGCCTTGCCGACGGTCGACAGGCCTGTCTCCAAGAAGCGGCAGGTCGATCCCTTGCCGCCGGTGCCCGCCACATGGATCAGCTTGCTCGGATGGCCGTCGGGCCAGAGCGCACGCACCGACTGGCGCAGCAGTTCAAGCCGCGCTAGCTTGGGCGTCGACCACTCCGCGTGGTAGATCTGGTCGACTGTGTTGTAGTACGGGAAGTTGGGTTGTGTCATGGTGAAAAAACCTCACCACGGAGGCACAGAGGAAGCACGGAGTTCACAGAGAAAAATAGGAAAAAACTCTGTGAACTCTGTGTACCCTCTGTGTCTCTGTGGTTGATATCAATAGGAGCGCGCGAAGATCGCTACGCGATTGGCCGGCTTGCCGGTGTAGAAGCAGATGCCTTCATCGCCGGGTTGCTCGATTGGATAGCAGCGATGGGTCGCCTTGGTCTCTTCCTGGATGCGCTTTTCGTCCTCGTCGCTCCCGGCCCACCAGACGCGAATGAAGCCTTGGTCGACTTTTTCTTTGAACTCATCGTAGTTGGCGGCTTCGAAGGTGTTTTCATCCCGGAACTGGGTGGCGCGATTCAGTAGGTTCTCCTGGATGGAATCCAAGAGTGACTGGGCTTGGGCGGCCAGATTGTCCTGGGATAGCGTCTCTTTGCCGTCGCGGCCGGGAATGTCACGACGGGCTGCCACGACGACATTCTCGGCCACATCACGCGGCCCTAGCTCAAACCGCAATGGCACACCGCGCAGCTCCCAATGGTTGAACTTGTTGCCTGGGCGTAGGTTTTCTCGATCGTCGACATGCACGCGTATGCCGGCGTCAGTCAATTCGCGGCGAATGCGCTCCGTCGCCTCGACCACGGCGGTTGGGTCATCGTTTTTGCGCGTGATGGGCACGATCACGACCTGGTAAGGAGCGAGGTTGGGCGGCAGTACCAGACCGTAGTCATCGCCGTGGGTCATAATGATGGCCCCGATGAAGCGCGAGCTGAGTCCCCACGAGGTTGTCCAACAATGCTGTTGCTGGTTTTCGGCATCCAGATATTGGATCTCGAAGGCCTTGGCAAAGTTTTGCCCCAGATTGTGCGACGTGCCGGACTGGAGCGCTCGCTTGTCGCCCATCATGGCTTCGATGGTCAACGTCTGGTCGGCCCCGGCAAAGCGCTCGCCGGCTGACTTCTCGCCGGGGATGACGGGAATGGCGGCCTCGGTCAGGGCGAAGTCGGTGTAGATGTCGAGCATCTGGCGCGTCTCGAAGTCGGCTTCGTCGTAGGTGGCGTGGGCCGTGTGGCCTTCTTGCCAGTAGAATTCGGTGGTACGCAGAAAGAGCTTGGTGCGCAGTTCCCAACGCACGACGCTGTTCCACAGATTCATGAGGATGGGCAGGTCGCGATAGCTCTGAACCCACTTGGCAAAGGCGTAGCCGACCAGCGTCTCCGAGGTAGGGCGCACGGCCAATGGCTCCTCTAGCTCCTCGCCGCCGGCGTGGGTGACCAAGGCCAGCTCGGGCGAGAAGCCCTCCACATGTGCCGCCTCTTTCTGCAAGAAGCTGTATGGGACAAACATGGGAAAGCCGGCGTTCATGTGTCCGGTCGCCTTGAAGCGCTTGTCCAGCGCCGCCTGGATATTCTCCCACAACGCCCATCCATAGGGCTTGACGATCATGGTGCCGCGCACCGGGCCATAGTCGGCCAGATCCGCACGCAACACCAGAGTGTTATACCATTCGTTATAGTCTTCGCTACGAGAAACCAGTTTGTCGGCCATTGTGTCCTCTTGTGTGGTTGGTGGGGCTTTGGTGCGTGCTGCGTTCGGCTTACTACGTGCTGATTGCTGCGTGATTGGTAAGGCGTACTTCGTACTGCGTAAGGTTTCTGGACAGGGACCCTTTGGGGCAATTGTTTCGATTTTGCTAAGGTCGTTCCAAGAATTTGAATCTCTCCAACGTCCCCGGCACTGGCCAGACCCACTATGGTCCGTGCAGACTTTTGTGGCCAGTGCCGGGGACGCGAAATCTAGGACCGGCCTAATACCAATGATTCGGGTCAACGATCATGTGTCGGCAAACGGAAAAACCAACCGGTTTCCAATTGAGCTAATCGATGGTCAACGAAGACCTTAGGCATTACGAGGTACGCATTACATCTTCTCTTCCCGAACCCGACTCTCGACCAATGCGATCTCCTCATCAATCAACGTCTGAACACTGCTCACAACGTTGTTCAATGGAAACTCGCCGCCTTCGCCGTTGCGCCGTAGCTTGTACTCCAGCATGCCGGACTTCAGCCCGCCGGGACCCGACGGTGATGCGGATGGGAATGCCCAGCAGATCGGCATCGTTGAACTTGACGCCGGCCCGTTCGTCACGGTCATCGTAGAGGACCTTGATGCCGGCGGTTGTCAACTGACTATAGATATCATCGGCGGCCTGTGAGACGTCGGGCGCTTTGGCCGTGGCTAGGCTGATCAGTGCGACCTGGTATGGGGCCACCGTGATCGGCCACTGGATGCCCTGTTCGTCATGATGGCGCTCGATGATGCTGCCCATCAGCCGCCCGACCCCGATGCCGTAGGATCCCATGACAATCGGGTGCGATTCGCCATTTTCGTCGAGATAGGTTGCGCCCAGAGCTTCACTGTACTTGGTGCCCAGCTTGAAAATGTTGCCGACTTCGATGCCACGCACAGCGTGCAAGGGTGCGCCGCATTGCGGACAGGCGTCGCCTTCACCGGCGGCCGCAATATCGGTGACGATGTCGGCCGTATAGTCGCGTCCGTAGTTGACGTTGCGATAGTGGGCGTCAACTCTGTTGGCGCCGGCCACCAGATTGGGGCTATCGACAATGAGATCGTCCACAACCAGCAACACGGCATCTCGATCCACGCCGACAGGCGACCCATATCCGGCCTCAGCGCCGATAGCGCTGATCTCTTCGACAGTGGCCGGTCGCAGGGAACGTGCCGCAATGGCGTTGGTCAACTTGGTCTCGTTTAGTTCCATATCGCCGCGCACGACCGCGAAGACAAACTGCTCACGAAGATCGTCATCGTCCCCTGGAAGCTCTGCCACCAGGAAGATTGCCTTGGCCGTCTGGCTTTCGGCCACATCCAGAAACTCGGCCAGCGTTGCGATGGTGTTGACGCCCGGCGTCTCTACTTCCTCGATCGCCAACGCGTCAGCGGGATTCGCTTCGGGCTTGATGAAGGTGGCGATCTGCCGGTTGGCGCTGTAGCCGCAGCCGTTCTTGCCCTCGCAGAGCAACAATGTGTCCTCACCAACCGGCGTGATCGCCATAAACTCGTGGGCCATGCTGCCGCCCATCATGCCGGTGTCGCTCTCTACGGCCAGCACTTCGAGGCCGCTGCGGTTGAAGATGTTGAAGTAGGCCTGATAGATCCGCGGGTAGAAGGCGTCCAGTCCGGCGACATCCCGATCAAACGAGTAGGCATCCTTCATGGTGAACTCGCGCACGCGGATCATACCGGCGCGCGGCCTTGGCTCATCGCGAAACTTAGTCTGGATCTGATAGAGCACGAATGGCAACTGACGGTAGCTGCTGACCACATGGGCCGCCAACTCGGCCATGGCTTCCTCGTGGGTCATGGCCAGGCAGAGGTCGCGGTCGTTGCGATCCGAGAGGCGGGCCAGATCGCTGCCAATGGCGTCCCAGCGTCCGCTCTGTTGCCAGAGTTCAGCGGGGTGCACGACGGGCAATGTGACCTCTTGACAGTCGATGGCCTCCATCTCCTGGCGCATGATCGCTTCAAGCTTGTTCTTGACCCGCTTGCCCAGCGGCATGTAGTCAAAAATGCCCGCTGCCAGTTGATGAACAAGCCCCGCGCGCAGCATCAACTGGTGGCTGGCGATCTCCGCACCGGCAGGCACTTCACGTAGCGTTTGAAAAAAGAGCCGAGACATGCGCATAGGCAACTGTTCTCTATTCGTTATCCATCCGTGGCAAAAAAGATCATTTTGCAGCCGTTCGATCTCGCAAATCGTAGCGTAGATCTGTGAATAGACAAAAAAGATGGAGACGCAGATATCTGCGTCTCCAAAGCAATGAGCGATTGATTGTGGCCTGGCCGAATCGAATCGGGACACGTTCATCAGAAAAAGACCTGGAAATCATCCGCCTGATTCAGGTTCGGCGCCGTTTTCGAGCAGATCTTCAACGACCTGTTTCAGTTCCTCATACGGTCGCAGACCGACTTGCCTGTGGGCTTCCACACCTTGATCCAAAAAGAGCAGCGTGGGCATGCCCATCACGGCATAACGCTCTGTCGTTTGCGGGTTTTCGTCGACGTCTAGGGCAGTGACAAGCAGACGATCCTCAAAATCCTCGGCGAGAAAGGCAACATGGGCTGACATGGTTTCGCAGGGCGCGCACCGATCCGCCCAGAAGTCGACGACGGCCAATGGCTTGCTCCGGAGTACCACTGTGTCAAAGTCACTATCGGTCACGTCAATTGGCTGCGGCTTGGCCGGCACAGGCTGCGGGCGATCCTCCAGCGGCAGAGTCGGCGTCTGCTGCCGCACCCCCATCGAACTAAGCAACCGTTTGATCATCGGATGTCTCCCCGTTCGCAATATCGTTATCAGGATATCCGCGCTCAGTGCGCCTCTTGTCAAGCGTCTGCCGGCGCTGAGCCCGACGCAGCGCTCGTTTAGCCGATCGCTCGCGTAGGGCGTTTAGCCCGCCGGCTGCGGCTATAGAGGTGGCGCGTCCAAAGCGTGCGGCGGTCTGGCCGACACGTTGAGCGCCGTTGTTGATTCCCTGTCCGAGATCGGCCATGACCTCAGAGAGCCAATCGACCAGCTTGCGTTCATCGAGACCTGACAGGGCACGGAAACTCTCATCCCAATCGCGATCGGAGTCGGGCCCCAGGCTGAAGTAAGCCTCTGCTCGTTTGCCGATCGTGTAGGTTGTCACCATGTTGGCTCCGGCCGATGCTGCAATGCCGACGAACGGGATGACCTTTACAAAGGCACGGCCTGCGAACCGTTCAGTAACTTTCTGCGCCAGCTTGCGGCTCGCCTGATTGACCAGTCGCTCGGAGCCGAGGTTGACGCCGGTCACCATCATCATGGCATTGCGCCGTTCCTGCTGTGATAGATCATGGCCATGCACGGCCGCAATCTCCATCACCAACTCTGACTGCATTTTCAGCGTCATGCCCACATCGGTGGCCACGCCCACTGTAAACGAGGCCAACGTGCCAAAGCCGGGGATTACCGAGCCGGCCGATGTCACCGCTCCGACAAGCCCGGTCTGCATTGTCTTTGACTTGATCAGGCTCTCGACCAGATCGACGTCGGTATCCGTAGGGCGCTGCGTACGCATCCCCTCGACGCGTGCAGACGCTGCATCAGCGTCGACGTTCCCGATTGCATTCATGGCCATCTCCATCAGTTGGTCTACCTGGCTGGAGACACCGATCGGTTTTCTGTTTCCTGTCATCTGTTTCTCTCTAGGCGCGGTCGTGGCTAACTGCCACCCTGGTGTTCTTGAAAAATGCTTTTTCGCCACAGATTTACACAGATAAAAAAAGGATAAAACACAGATGATACCGGGATTACTCTGGACACCTGGTAAACATCTGTGAGAATCAGCTCCTTATCTGTGGCTAATGTGCGTCTATTACGCACGTTAGCCGCTGTCTCGAATTTCGAAATCGTGTGTGATATTCGCTACGCCGGCCAGTGAAGCGTGAGCGCCGCAGTATTTTTCGACGCTCAGATCGATGGCGCGCTCTACCTTGCGCTCGTCAAGATCTGTTCCGGTGACAATGTAGTGCATGTGGATCGTCTTCCACGGCTTTGCGCCTTCTTCGCCGCGCTGCGCATCGAACTCAATCTCCACGTCAGCCAACGCCTGACGCTGTTTCTGCAGAATGCCGACGACATCGACCATGCTGCAGCCGCCCAATCCGAGCAGAAGCATCTGCATCGGGCTGACGCCTGGGCCATCTCCCCCGGCGCTCATGAGCGCAGCCTGTCCCTTGACATCCGTGCCAAGAAACGTCTTGTCTTCTACCCACTTTACGCGTGTTTTGGCCATATCCTTTCACCATCTGCCCGTTGTTTTGAAACAAATTGTCTGACTATGAAACGATGCAGCGAACATTCTTGTTCGCATCAAAGCGTTAGAGCTTTGTTATCGGTTGCTCGTTCTCTCTGTGCCCACCTCTGTGCTCATCGGAGTAACAATATCCTGCCTGGCCGGACCCGAAATCGCAAGATGCCTGAGGCAATGGCCTGTAGAGCATGAGTATAGGAGTCGCTGATTGTGATGTCAAAGACGCAGTGACGTCTTCATCTTTTTCATTTCTTCTGGATATACCCTCTTGCAAACCTGTGATATAATCACCCCATATTTGCCAACAGGTTCTCTTGCAAAACTGGATGAGGGCTTTGTTGGATCCGTATGTCCAAAAGCCCGTTCGTCTACAACTGAATTGCTTTCCTCCGGCATTCCGTACCGTGCCGGCGTTCTGCATCATGATCCGTTGCTTTTATGTCGATTGTCGAGTTTCCCCTGTTCCTGTAGCGTAACAATCATGTAGAATGTAAGTCTCATTTGCTGGTGCAACATCGCTCGATTCCCAATTCAAACCGTGTAGCCAAAGGAGAAACCATGTCCGACACCCACCCTTGGACAGCACATTACGAAGAAGGTGTTCCGGTTGAGGTAGAGATACCGGACATGCCGCTCTACCAATTGGTCACCGACGCTGCAAAGGATTTCCCCAACAACATCGCCGTCCGATTTGTGCTCAAGTATCTGCCGATGGGTCTCGTGATCCAGTCTAAGTTGACCTATCGAGAACTGGATGACGCCACAAATCGATTTGCAAATGCACTACAGGCACTGGGCGTCAAAAAAGGTGACCGTGTCGCTATCATGTTGCCCAATATGCCGCAGCAGGTGATTAGCTTCTTTGGCGCGCTCAAGGCCGGTGCGGTTGTGGTCAACACGAACCCGACCTACACGCCTCGGGAGTTGCAGCATCAGTTGAGTGATAGCGGCGCTGAGACGATAGTGATGATGAGCGGGCTGTATGAGCGGCTTGAGAAGATTCGAGACAAGACCAACGTCAAGCATGTCATTATCGCCGATGTGCCGGATTCACTCGGTTGGCTATTCGGCAAGATGGTTGAAAAGACTGTCCGAGCCGGCGGATCCATGACCGATATACCTGAAGCGCCGGACATCCATAAATTCTACAAGTTGCTCAAGGGTCAATCGGCACGCCTCACTGAAGTTGACATCTCTCCTGATGACGTCATGCTTTTCCAGTATACCGGCGGTACCACCGGTGTTCCCAAAGCGGCGATGTTGACCCATCACAACTTGGTGGCCAATTCGATTCAGATGGACGCCTGGTTTACCAGGGCCGAATACGGCAAAGAAAAGGTCCTCTTTGCATTGCCCGGCTTCCATGTATACGGCATGACGGTGGCCATGCTGCTCTGTATGAAATCGGCGGGTCAATTGGTCCAGGTGCCTGACCCGCGGCAGACCGAGCATATCCTCAACGTCATCCAGAACGAGGGCATCACGCTCTACCCCGGCGTCCCGTCCATGTATATCGGCATCATCAACAACCCCAAGGTCTACGAATACGATCTGCATTCGATCAAAGCCTGTCTCAGCGGCGGCTCGGCGTTGCCGGTCGATGTGGCGCTGAAGTTTGAGGAGATCTCAGGCGGCAAGCTGGTCGAAGGCTATGGCCTGACCGAGACGTCGCCGGTGGCAAATGCCAATCCGATCTGGGGCGAGGTGCGTGTCGGTTCAATTGGCCTGCCCATTTCGAGCACAAAAGCGCAGATTATGTCGCTGGACGCGGATGAAGATGGCCGGTATACGCCGCTCGGTGTGGGTGAGGAAGGCGAAATTTGTATTCAGGGACCCCAGGTGATGAAGGGCTATTGGGAACGGCCGGAAGAGACTGCTAATGTCATCGACCCGGATGGCTGGTTCCACACCGGCGATATCGCCAAGATGGACGAAGACGGATACTTCTACATCGTGGATCGCAAGAAAGATCTGATCATCGCCGGCGGCTACAACATCGTGCCACGTGAGGTGGAAGAAGTGCTCTTCATGCACCCCAAGGTGATGGAAGCCGCGGTTGTTGGCATCCCCGATCCCAAACGAGGCGAGACGGTCTGGGCATTTGTCGTCCCCAAGGAGGGACAGACGGTCACGGCGGAAGAATTGAACGAGTTCTGTCGCGAGAACCTAGCTCCCTACAAGGTGCCGCGCACCTATGATTTCCGCGATGAACTACCCAAGACCCAGGTTGGCAAGGTATTGCGGCGCGTGTTGGTCGAAGAGGAGTTGGCCAAGCAGGCGAATGAGGCGTTGACTGATTGAACTGATGATGGCCATTCAGGGGCTGCGTGGGTGAATCTACGCAGCCCCTCTGTTTGCGCTCTCCCCGCGAAGTCTTTCCAACATTTCCATTGATGTCTCCTCCAGTGACCAGGATTCCCTGAGTTCTCTCGCACTCTCGTCAATCGGTGCAAGTTTATGCTCGGTATAGTGCGATTTATCGTACTTGAATCGAGTGATTGATCGTGTTATTATTTGAATAAAGTGCAGCAGAACGATGTGCTACGATGTCTGTACTGATCAGATGGAGATGAAAAATGACGATCATTACCGCAAACGAACTAAAAACGAAGGGTGTGTCGAACCTCGAAAAAATCTTGGCCGCCGAATCCGAAGTCGTCATCAGCGTACACGGCAAGCCAAAGTACGTGGTGATGGAGATTGAGCAGTATGAAGTGCTTCGGGAACACGAATTGGAGGCCACATGGCGTCGGGTGAAAGAAGACGTTGCCGAAGGGCGCTATCGCGCTGAAAGCGCCGACGAGCACATGGCACGTATCAGGAATGAATCGTCAGATGCGATATAGGTTAATCTTCACATCCCACTATGAGCGAATCGAACGGCGATTCTTACGGCGACATCCCGATCTGCGCAATCGCTACCATAAGACGCTAGGCTTATTGGAACAGGATCCTTTCCACCCCTCGCTCCGTCTGCATCCACTCAAAGGCCGCCTCGTCGGTCTCCATTCGGTTTCGATTAATCTTCAGTATCGCATCACGCTTGAACTGGAGATTCGTGTCCAACAGATCATCCTGGTCAGTGTAGGCAGCCACGGTGAAGTGTACTGATTGCTGGTAACGTACCAATGCCGCTACGCTTGGCTCTGTACATATCCGTTGATTACCAGGCACAACACCAGTTCACCCGATCTCCTCATGCATATACAACTCGCCCTGTTCAAACCCGCGCCCGGCGTAGTAGCCACGCGTGCCGGTCGCAGCGATCACGCTGATGCGTTTGAACCCGGCCTCTCGGCTTATACATCTCGCTTGGTTCAGCAACTGGGTACCCAGGCCGACATGTTGGGCCGCGCCTGTCTGACCACCGCCATCTCGTTCTGGATCCAGGGACAAGGCCGGGCCGTAGACATGCACCTCGCGAATCATGGCGCTGTCGGCAATCTCATCGAGGAAGGCTCGGCTGCCGCCTTCTGACTGCAATGGCAGACTCAACCGCAGGAACGCGGCAATCAGACCCGGCTCATGCGAATCCGGTCCGGTGACAAATTCGAGGAAATGTTCGCGGGTTAGATCCGTATCGTAGGTGTAGACACTGAAAACCAGTTCTTCGGCACGAACTTTGCGCCGTTTGATTTCGCGGCAGCGGATGCATCCGCAATGCTTGCCTCGTTCTGCAAGCTCTCGTTGCACCACCTCACGCAGGTTGCTCACCTTGACGCCGGCCTGGATATGATGGGCCGGTATGTCTCGGAAAAGACGGTTGACCCGGGTGTAGGGGGGGATCGTCGGCTTGACTTCGACCAACAATTTGACCAACTCTTCTTGTGAATATGGATGGTACTCACCGGCCAGCCAGCGGTCATACAGTTCGGTGTCGGCAATCAGCGAGCACGGGTAGATCTTCAGCTCGTCGGGACGGATGGCCGGGTCATCGAAGAAGCGGGCGAAGTCGGCACGATCTTTCTCGGGATCGGCTCCGAAAAGGTTGGGCATCCAGTGCAGATGCAGCTTGAAGCCGGCTGTGCGCAACAGCCCCAGTGCGTCGCGCACCGCGGCCACGTCGTGGCCGCGTTTGTTGAGCGCCAGCACCTCGTCATCCAGGCTTTGCACACCAATTTGCACCTTAGTCACGCCCAGCTTGCGCAGATGGCGCACTTCCTTCGGCGTGATCCAATCCGGTCGCGTCTCGATCACCAGACCTACGTTGCGATGGCTGGCCGCGACGTTGATCCGCTGGGCCTCCTCAAGCGAGGATGAGCCGGCATAATCTGGATCGCCGGCAGCGTTCATGGCGTCGAAACAGCGCTGGACAAACCACTCCCGATAATCTTTGCCGTAGGCGCTCCACGTCCCGCCCAGGATCAGTAGCTCGACCTTGTCGGCCTCGTGGCCGATGCTCTCGAACGACTGGATGCGTCCCAACGTTTGAAGGTAGGGATCGAAGCCGTCACGCTCGGCGCGCTGGCAGCCCGGCTCGTCAAAGATGTAGCTCTTGGGCATGCGCCAGTCATCGGGGCAGAAGATGCACTTCCCCGGACAGCCGGCCGGCGCAGTCAACACTGTGACCGGGGCCACGCCGCTCTGGGTGCGCATGGGCTTCATACGGATACGACGCATGATCATGGGATCCGGCTCGATGTCGCCCTCGTCCACCATGTGACGATAGGCTGAAACCAGATCGGCCTTTGGGTAGAGACCTTTGCCGTCCTTGGGAAAGCGCGTTAGTATTGGCTGAAGGCTGCTGTAAAGATCCCAGTCTTCGTCCGGCACCTTGAGAATTTCTTGGAAGATCGCATAGATCACGGCGCTGTGTTCGGCCGGATCGAAGCCGTCTCGTTTCTGTTGCCAGCTCTGGCTCTTGGCGAGTACATCTTCCGGGATTTCGTCGGGCGCGAGTATTCGTTTCATGTTAGCTTATCGATGTTCAATATGGGGCAAGACGCCCAATCTTCAACCTGCCAAAATAGCGGGGATAGTATACCATAGATGAACGAAGGTGTTCGGCAGAGACTGCTGAAAGTGAACCGAGACTTCTACGCGACGGTGGCCGAGCCGTTCCACCAAACGCGCATCGCCTGGACCGCAGGCAAACGTCAGCTGTTGACCTACATCCCGGACCCGTCGACCCTGACCGGAAACCGGCTCTCTGTGGCCGACATCGGGTGTGGCAACGGGCGTTTTGCCGTCATGCTCGACAGCTTGGCTGTAGAAAGCCGCTATGCCGGCGTGGATGGTGACGCCGATCTGTTGGCATACGCGGCCCAACAGGCGATAGCATTGACACATGTAGAATGCCGATTCGAACAGGCAGATCTTGCGCAGGCCGGATGGTTGGCAGCGCTGGAAGACGAAACGTTCGACATGGCCGTCTGCCTGGCGACGCTGCAACACATGCCAAGCTATGAGCTTCGTTCGCGCCTCATACGGGAGCTTGCATCGCTCTTGGCCCCTGGGGGTCTCCTAGCTGTCTCGGCGTGGCAATTTCTAGAGAGTGAACGTTTTCGCAAGCGCCTGATCGACTGGTCTGAAGTAGGTCTGACGACGGCGGATGTTGAACCCGGCGACGCTCTGTTGCCCTGGAAGCAGGGCGCGTCTGCAGTACGCTATGTGCACCAGATCGATGAAGCTGAGATGAACCGCCTTGTGGCGGATGCCGGATTGGCTGTCGTAGATACCTATCGTGCCGATGGGAAAGAGGGCAATCTAAATCTTTATACAATTTTGAGCTTTGCGTAACGAGGAGTTCTGATTCATGAGCGATTTTGACGAACGCACCCAGAAACTGGTGGATGAATTCGCCAAACAATATGGCGAGCAGCCGGTATGGATCGCTATCGGCCCCGGACGGGTCAATTTGATTGGCGAGCACACGGATTACAACGATGGCTTCGTTATGCCGGTGGCGCTGCAACGCGATGTGCGCATGGCCGTACGCACCCGCCAGGATCGCCGCGTGCGCATCTATTCATCCGAATACGATGACTGGGGTGAATTCGACCTGGATGCCATCGCCTATCAGCAGGACAAGCTCTGGATCAATTATGTCCAGGGCGTGGCCTCCATTCTGGAAGAGCGTGGCCTGACCCTGACCGGCATCGACGCCGTGCTCAGTGGGAATGTGCCTCGTGCTAGCGGTTTGAGCAGTTCGGCAGCGTTAGAGGTTGCATCGATCAAGGGGTTGATGGCTGCGGCCGGCATGGTGGATGCACTGTCAGGCACCGAGATCGCCAAGATCGCCCAGCGTGCCGAAAATCAATTTGTAGGCGTCAACTGCGGCATTATGGATCAGTTCATCAGCGTCCTGGGCGTCGAGGGGCATGCGCTGCTCATCGACTGCCGCAGTCTCGACTATGAGTTGGTCCCCTTTCCGGCCAACGCCTCACTGGTCATCGGCAACACCAAGGCGCCTCGCTCCTTGGCTTCCAGCGCCTATAACGAGCGCCGCCAGCAGTGTGAAGAGGGCGTCGCCGCGCTCCAACAAGTGCTGCCTGACATCACAGCGCTGCGTGACGTGAGCAGCGAACAGCTGGAGGCGAACAAGGATCTGCTATCACCGATCGTTTACCAACGTTGTCGCCATGTGGTCAGCGAGAATGAACGCGTGATGCAGACGGTCGAGGCGCTCAAGCAGGATGACCTGCAAACAGTTGGGCGACTCATGTCGGCCAGCCACGCCAGCCTGCGAGATGACTACGCAGTCAGCAGCGACGCACTGGACGCGATGGTGGATGCCATGAGCGCGGTGGAGGGCTGCTACGGCGCTCGCTTGACCGGGGCCGGTTTTGGCGGCTGCGCGATCGCCCTGGTTGAGCCCGGCAGCGAACAGGCCGTGGCCGATGCCATCTATCAAGACTATCCCAAAGTCACCAATATCTGGCCCGAGGTCTATACAACGCAGGCGAGCGCGGGGGCACGGGTGATCGAGGGGCAATAGGGATTGGGGAATGGGGAATGGTGATTAGGGGATTGCAACAAGCCGGCAATCCCCTGATCCCTAATCCCCATTCCCCTCCATCGCCTGAATCGGCGTGCCGTGTGTGGCGTTGTCGGTGGCCGGTAGCAGATCGACAAGATGGGGAATGCGGTTGTGGTAGTGGAGTCGCCAGGTCTCGCGACCGGGGTGCTCGACATATTCGAAGTAGGTGATGGCGGTGTTGTGGTCCCAGACTTCGCAGCGCCGCCAGGGACCGATGTTGAAGATGTGATCGAAGACGAATTCAATGACGCCGCCATGACAGACGACCGCGACCGTCTTGCCGCGATAGCGTTGGACCATCTCTTCAACGAAGAGCCCCACGCGCGTGCGAAAATGCATCATCGATTCACCGTCGTCATAGGCCGGCGTGACCGATGCAAAGGGCTGTTCACTGGCCCAATAGTCGGCGTAGTCGTTGGGCAACCCGTCATCGGGCCAGGGGGAATGATCGGCCCGGTTGTTGCCGATCTCGCGCAGGCGGCTGTCAGGGATGATCTCGCACTGATACGCTGCGGCCACAGCTTCGGCCGTCTCCATAGCACGGCGCATGGTGCTGGCATAGAGTACATCGATCTCGGGGATATCGCTCGGCAGCCATTGGCCGAGTGCAGCTGCCTGGCTTTGGCCGTAATCGGTCAGCCCGGTGTCGATATTCCCTTGTGTCCACTCTTTCAAGTTCACGAAACTTTGACCGTGTCTGATTAGATATAGACGCACACTCATACTCCTTGCTTATTGATTGATCGAACGAACGGGACGGATTTGACCATTGTATCGCCGGCACGTCGGGTGGTCAACAGTCGAGAAGAAGGTGCATTTCACGCTGGGGACAGGAATTCCCGGCACGTTTCGCCCCGAAATCACAGGAAAACCCAACTATGACAGAACGCCTTTACTACACCGATTCCTATGCAACTGAGTTTGATGCAACCGTTGAAGAGATCGTCCAGATCGATGGCCGTACGGCTCTGATCCTCGATCGAACACAATTCTATCCCACATCCGGCGGCCAAGCGTACGATACCGGCACACTCGATGGATATCGTGTTGTTGATGTGGTTGCCAAGGACGGATCCGTTCTCCACTTTCTTGAGACTGATAGCAGCCTTGCCTCGCCGGCAGGGCAGGCCCTACACGGCGTCATCGACTGGGATCGCCGCTACGACCATATGCAACAGCATTCGGGTCAACATCTGCTTTCTCAGGTTTTCTACCAGTTGTTTGGGTATGAGACCGTCTCGGTTCACTTCGGTGCGCTAGAGTCTACACTCGATCTGGATGTGGAGACAGTCACCGATGAAGAGTTCCATGAGGCCGAGCGGTACGCCAATCGACTGGTCTATGACAATCTACCAATTACGGCTCGATTTGTACCGGACACCGAGTTGGATCAGATTCCATTGCGTCGAGCCCCCAAGGTGACGGGGCAGATCCGCATTGTTGAGATCGAAGACTTCGACTACTCGGCCTGCGGAGGCACCCATTGCAGACGCACCGGTGAATTGGGCCCCATCAAATTTGTGCGTCAGACCCGCCAGAATCACAAAGCCCGGCTCACCTTTCTCTGTGGCCGGCGTGCGCTTGTCGACTACGCTGAGAAGCATGATCTGATCATGGACGCGGCCGGGCTCTACAACAACGACTACCGACTAGTGCCCGAGTTGGTCGAGCGCAGCCTTGTCGAGACGAAATTATTACAGAAACAGGTGAAGGAACTGGCCGATCAACTGCTGCCGGTTGAGGCAGCTGCGCTCAGGACAGCGGCCGATGAGATCGATGGCCTGCTTGTCGTCTCACAGATCTTCGGGGACAGAGATGCCAATGCCATCAAACAGATGGCGTCGGCACTGGTCGAAGAGCCGAATACGGTTGCGCTACTGATTTCTGCTGCGGGCAGCAAGCTAACCCTTGTTGTCGCCCGCAGCCAAGACGTGACGCTTCACGCCGGTAACCTGCTGAAGGAGACGCTGACCGAATTCGGCGGCGGTGGCGGCGGTCGGCCCGAGTTTGCACAGGGCGGCGGTGTTGCCGCTGAACAGGCGGAGAATGTGCTGGCCTTCGCCTTGAGCCGCATCGGCAAATAGGGAAAACTTGGCAAATAGACACCCCCAATAGGTAAGGGCGGGGCTTGTCCCAGCCCGGATATCCACAATCAAAATGAATTCGAGTAGAAATCCATGACAGAGAACCGACAACCTCACGTTGCTCTAGAATCGACTGTAATTTCTCACGGACTTCCCTATCCACACAATTTGAGCCTGGCGCGGGAGATGGAAGCCATCGTACGCTCCCGTGGAGCCGAGCCACGCACCGTCGCGATCATCGGCGGCGAACTGCTTGCCGGGCTGGATGACGGCCAACTGATTCACTTGGCAACTGCCGACGACGTGCGCAAGGTCAGCCGACGCGACCTGCCAATCGTCGTCGCCCGCGGTCTCGACGGCGCCACTACCGTCGCCACTACGATGTGGATCGCTCATCGTTTCGGCATCCAGGTCTTTGCCACCGGCGGCATCGGCGGCATCCACCGGGGCGAACTTTCTGATGTCAGCGCTGATTTGCAGGAGCTGGCACAGACGCCGGTAGTTGTCGTTTGCGCCGGGGCAAAGGCCATACTCGATCTGCCCGCTACTCTGGAATACCTGGAAACCCACGGCGTCACTGTTGTCGGCTACGGAACCGATGACTTTCCGGCATTCTATAGCCGCAGCAGTGGCCTACCCGTCGATGTGCGCTGTGATGGGCCGGATGAGGTCGCGGCCATCTGGCAGGCCAAACAGCGGCTGGGCCTGCCGGGCGGGTTGCTGGTGACGGTCCCCGTTCCCGAGGCGGATGAGATTCCGGCATCAGAGATAGAGCCGACCATCGAGCGAGCGATCCGCGAGGCGGAACAGCGCGGGCTACGCTCGGCCGAAGTGACGCCATTCCTGTTGACCCGCATTGCAGAATTGAGCGGTGATCGCAGTCTTCGCTGCAATCTTGCTCTGCTCAAGAATAATGCCGGCGCTGCCGCAGAGATTGCGGTCGCCATCGACGCGGCCATCGGCTGACGGGCCGCAGGTATTGCCAAAGTGCATAAAAGGATTGGGTCTTCTACAATGAGTTGAGTACGTAAGGGCGTGCCCTTGTGGCGGCCTACCGCCAACGGTCAACGTCACTCCCCAGGATCCCACAGAACCAAAAAAGGTCCACTCCAAAACTGGAGTGGACCTTTTTGCGGACAACGAACAGCACATCGATTACGTCGGTTGCTGCATCAGATCTAGAAATTCCTCACGCTCGAGGACTTCTTGGTCGAGCAATATCTCAGCGATCAGATTCAGTTTGTCACGATTTTCCAGCAGTACCTGGCGTGAACGCTCATAGGCCCCTTCTACAATCCGGCGAACTTCCTGGTCAATTTTGCGGGCGATATCTTCGCTATAGGCGCGTTGCTCGCCAAATTCCATGCCCATGAATGGATTGCTGTCGCCCTGCTGAAGCTGCATGGGACCGATCAGATCACTCATGCCGTAGCGGGTTACCATGGCTTTGGCCAACTTGGTCACCCTTTCGAGATCATTGGCTGCGCCAGTGGATGGTTCCTGGAAGACGATCTCCTCGGCAACACGGCCGCCGAGCAGTCCGGCCAACTCATCTTCGTATTCGGCGCGACTTCTGAGCGACCGATCTTCCTGAGGCAGGGGCATCACATAGCCAAGCGCTTGGCCGCGACTGACAATGGTGATCTTGCCGACCTCATCTGTGTGTTGCAGTCGTTCCATAACGATGGCGTGACCGGCTTCGTGGAAGGCGATGGTGCGGCGATCTCGTTCATCCAGAACACGGCTCCGTCTGGCCGGACCGGCCATCACCCGTTCAATCGACTCGTGGAGCTCTTCCATGCCGATGGATCGTTTGTTGCGCCGTGCCGCCAGAATCGCCGCTTCGTTGATCAGGTTCTCCAGATCGGCTCCGACCATGCCGGGCGTCTGTGAAGCGATCACACCCAAGTCGATATCGGGCGACATTGGTTTGCCGCGCACGTGCACCTTGAGAATTGCTTCGCGACCTCGCTTGTCCGGCCGATCAACGACCACCTTGCGGTCGAAGCGTCCTGGACGCAGAAGCGCCGGGTCCAGAATGTCGGGACGGTTGGTAGCTGCGATGATGACGATGTTGACCTGGCTGTCGAAGCCATCCATCTCAACCAAAATCTGGTTGAGCGTCTGCTCTCGTTCGTCGTTGCCGCCACCCAATCCCGCGCCTCGATGTCGACCTACTGCGTCGATCTCGTCGATAAAGATGATGCAGGGCGAGTTCTTCTTGGCTTGTTCGAACAGGTCACGAACCCGGCTTGCACCCACACCAACAAACATCTCGACAAATTCGGAACCGGAACTGCTGAAAAACGGCACGCCTGCTTCGCCGGAAACGGCTTTGGCCAGCAGCGTCTTGCCTGTGCCCGGCGCGCCGACCATCAAAACGCCTTTGGGGATGCGAGCGCCCAGCGCGGCGAATTTTTCCGGCTCACGTAGGAACTCAACAACTTCTTCCAGTTCCTGCTTCGCTTCGTCAGCACCGGCGACATCTGCGAACGTGACAGTCGGCCGGTCCGCTTCGTCCATCTTGCGGGCACGGCTACGACCAAATTGCATGGCCCGATTTTGGCCGCCGCCGCCTGCCTGACGCATGATGAAAATGAAGAAGGCAAAGATCAAGATCATCGGCAGTAACATGATCAGCCAATTGAAGATGGCCCCGCTGTTGGGCACGTTCAGTACTTCAATATTGAGTGTCTCCAGTTGTTCATTGGAGACGCCGAAGGCTTGAAGCGAGGTCAGTACACTTTCGCCGTCTTCTTTGCGACTGCGTTCCTCGGTGTCGTCACGCATCACCACTGTAATGACATCGCCTTGGATCACGAGCTTGTCCACTCTGTCGTCCTTGACAGATTGGGCCACTTCGTTCAGGCCGATCATGTTGGCGTTGTCTGAGGGACGGTTGAATAGAAGTCGCGACCCAAAAAGAGCCAAGACGATCAGAACAATCCAGAACCAGCTTCGCCCGATGAAGTTGCCGTTTGGGCCGTCTGGATCTGAATTATTGCCTGGATCTTGTTGATTCGATGGAGGTTTTTGGTTATTTGCCATATAGTCCGATACTCGAAACTTTAACAAGCTGACGGTATATCCCTAGCGACAATCATATCTGCATATTCCCGCCAGGTCGGTAAGAACTACTTCAGGATCTGTCTGGATTGTGGATCTTGTCACTCTGCTTGAAGCTTGACCAATTAACACTGGCGTATACGACGTACGCAAAGTCCCATGTACGGGGTGCATTTGCTGGCCCGGAAATTGATTTCCGGGCGGTCGCTGAACATGAATGCCCTGACTCACGAGCTGCTACACCAGTACTATTTCGCAAAGCGTCAACAAGCGTGATCTACGAGCCGCACAATCCCGGCGGATTTCCGGCTTAGCCCAGCGAGTCCAAGAGCGGCTGGATGCTGGTCCCGACGCGATGGGTTTCCGCCTCATGAATCGCGGGTAGATCCGGCGAAACATATCGGTGCGGGCAAGAAGCTTCGGCCGGTTTGTCGCTCAGGCAGATCAGAAGGCATCCGCGCTTCTTTAGCCAGGTGGCCATTTCCCACACTTCCTGCGTTAACGTGATTTCCTCGTCCAGAAGTTCCTCGGCAGTGCTGTCATCCGACATATTGCCGAGTCTGTTGACGGTGGCCACGAATTCCTGACGGCGGAAACGCTTGAACGGCGTTGGATCACCATTGCGGATGCCGGTGATGACTGCATCGTGAGATTCACGCAGCGAACCATAGCTGCCTGGGGTGATCATCATTCGCATTTCAACCAAACGCATGAACTGATTGAAGTTCTCCAAGTGACCTTCGGCAACTTCCGCCACAATCTCATCAAAGCCGATTAGACCGGTATTGATTACCAGGCAGATGTAGGCCAGGTAGTCCTGATTGTCTTCCGTCAGGCAGTGGTATTTTGGTTGATTCAGTTCACTGTAATGGCGCTCGAACTGTTCACCATCGAAATTCTGGCCGAGCAGATTGTCCATCGTGCGGTATGCGCCTTGTATGCGGGCTCGATCGATGACTGCATCGTTTCGACCACGCGCGCCGAGGATGCATTTGTCGATGTCAACGACAACCATCGTGCCTTCGTCAAGTTTCAGTTTTTGATCTTCGATCATCCACTTAATCCAATCGCCGACATTGGCCCAACGATTGGCGGCATAGATCAGATCGTCGTCGATGCAGACTGCTGCTTCATCATCGGGAGATTCAACGCCGATAAAACAGGACCCATCCCAATCGGCTGCCGACCGCATATTCATATAGGCACGGCCATCGTTGTAAAGCGTGTCGCCTATGAAAATCAACTCTTGCAAAGGTTTTGATGCATTACGCTGTGCCTGCGCCTTCTTGCCATACCAGATCGCGATCTCAGCGTAGGCTTTGTCCTGCTTGCGAGGCGTCTGATCGCCCGACATGCCTAACTCACGCAGCGCGACCTTTATCTTGGGCAGGTGGCTATCAAGCGGTTGCAGGTTGCGATAGATCACCATGTCTCCAAATAAGTCCGATAATCGTCCTCGACCGAAGACTGTTAGTTCCGATGTCGTCTGGTCTGTGGACGATGTCTGCGGGGATGGCATATAGTTCACCTCATTCTCTATAGTCTAGCAAATCCAGGATCCAAGGATACACGCGATGCACACCACATACAAACAGATGTGCCTACAGATACGAAAGGCCTCGCGCAAACCAGCATATCGAATCACTTGGGTGCGTTCAAAACTGGTTGAGTCGGCATTCTGAACAGACCCGAATCAATTCGTCTTGGTGTGGGATATGGATGGTTCGCAACCCACACCAAGACGAACCAGCGTCTACTTCGTCGATTGGGCTACCGCAGCAGCCTCTTCACCTAAGTAACCCTGGGTCACCAGCAGCTCGGCGTTGAGCAGGCTTCCGCCGGCAGCGCCACGGATCGTGTTATGTCCAAGGGCCATGAACTTGTAGTCTAGAAGCGGATCCGGACGCAGTCGGCCAACCACTGTCGCCATGCCGGGTATACTGCCGGCAAGCCGATCCAACCGCGGCTGAGGCCGATCATCGGCCTCCATGTAGATAATGGCCGGGTCCGGCGCATGGGGCAGCTTCAACTGCTGCGCCAGCGGTTGATATTCACGCCAGGCGGCTATGATCTCTGCCTCGGTCGCCTCGCGTTCGAACTCGACGCTGATTGCCTCGAGATGACCATTGCGGATCGGCACCCGATTACAATGGGCGCTGACCACGAAGTCCGCATACTGCACCTCGGCGCCGTTGAAGACACCTAGCAGCTTCTGCGGTTCCTTCTGCTCCATCTTCTCTTCTTCCCCGCCGATGTACGGAACGATGTTGTCGATCATATCCATGCTGCTCACGCCGGGATAGCCGGCTCCGCTGATGGCCTGCATGGTCACAACCAACACCTTGCTGATGCCAAAGCGTTCGTGCAGCGGATGAAGGGCGCTCACCAGATGTGTCGTGCTGCAGTTGGGATTCGTGGCGATGAATCCCTCCCACCCACGGTTGCGCCGTTGAATGTCGATCAGTGCAAGGTGTTCCGGATTGACCTCAGGAATGAGCAAAGGCACATCCGGTTCATACCGGTAGGACCGTGCATTGCTGCAAACGCCGTAGCCTGCTGCGGCAAAGTTCTTCTCGATCTCCGTCGCGCTTTCGGCAGGCAATGCACTAAAGACCAACCGGCAATCTACATTCGGTTCACAGGGCAGAAGCACTACATCGCGAAGATGCTCCGGCATGTCGCCACGCAGCGTCCAGTTGCATGCATCGGCATATCGCTTGCCGACGCTGCGAGACGACGCGCAGAGCGCGGTCAATTCGAACCAGGGATGTCCTTGCAGAAGCTGTATGAAGCGCTGGCCGACAGCGCCTGTCGCGCCGAGCACGCCGACCTTAATCTTTTGCTGACTCATCTCAATCCTCTTCATCTATTCATGTAACGTGAGCGTTGGACGCTACTGTTGACCCAAGAAATCCGTGATGGATATCCGTTTCGCCAGTCCCATTTCACCGTTCACGTCTTATGTCGTATACGCCAATTCAACAATGTCACTCAATACGCCGGCTGCGGTTGCCTCGACGCCGGCCCCGCGTCCCTGTATGACCAGCGGATTCGGGCTGTACCACTCGGTGTGGAATTCAACGAGATTGTCAGTGCCGCCCAACCGGCCAAGCGGACTTTCGACTGCGACCTCGGTTGGACCGACGACACATGTGCCGTCAACGACGTTGGCGGCGAACCGCAATACGTTGCCCTGTTTACGGGCCGCTTCTACGCGATGCTCAAACTCAGCATCCAACTGGGGTAGGGCATCCATGAACTCAGTGACCGAAAGCGATTGCATCTCTTCAGGATAGAGTCCGGTAACGGAAACGTCGTCCATCTCCAGTTCCCAACCCAGACCACGAGCAAGGATCAAGGCCTTGCGTGCCACGTCAATGCCGCCAAGATCGTCACGCGGATCCGGTTCGGTATAGCCCAGGTCGTGGGCCTGGCGTACAATCTCGCTGAACGCACGGCCTTCCTGCAATCCCGTCATCACATAGCCCAATGTGCCGCTGAAGGTGCCGGCAATGCGCCGCGTCTTGTCTCCGCTGGCTGCAATGCGATCTTGCGTCGCAATCACGGGCAGGCCGGCTCCCACAGTCGTCTCCCACCGGGAAAACCCGAGGTTCCGCACCGACGACGGGCCGTCCGCGCCAGTGACACCGGCTCTGGTGAGCCGGTCGTATACCTCCATTGAATCGGTGAGCGGTTTTTTGTTGGCCAAGACGAGCTTGTGGCCCTGCTCACGTGCGAAGAGCAGAGCGGGGATCGTAGAGCTGCTCGCAGTGCAATCGACAACGATCGTGCTCTTGCGAGCCGTGGCGCGAATCACATCTGCCAGGCTGGCATCACCGTAGATGGCCCCCAGCGTATGCTCGGACAGTGTGCCGCCCGCGTCTTTGAGTTCCAACAGGTCGATCAGAGAAACATCGTCAATTCCCTTGCCGACCTCGATCGCTGTACCGCTGCTGTCGCACACAGCTTGAATCTCCAACGCCAAACCATATTGATCGGCGTGGAATGCTCGATGTTGGATGATCTGGCGGATCAGCGATCTGCCCACGCCACCCATGCCCAATAGAATCACTGGAAGCTCTAGCATATCAGTCCCATTTGCTACCAAAAACGCTGAATATTTCTTGAACAAAAGGGGAGCACTAGACCAAGTCTGGCTCCCCTCACAATCGAGCGCAATTATATCACAACTATGGCGCGCGAGTTGAAATAATCGCTCTGCCTTTTTACAAAACCCAGTGCGAAACTAAGGCAATCGAGCGGCTACTCTGCCGATCGGGTACGATCGAATTCCTCGTACCACCGATCTCGATAGGGAATGCCTGTATCAAAGAGGACAAAGGCATCATCTTGGGGCTGGTAGTCGATCAGCTCACGCGCCGATGTGATATCCATGCGTTTGAAGCGATTGTCCGAGACACCGTGCACGATGCCGTATTGCACATCCGTCGCTTCGATACAGCGCTCCAACATCTGGTTCATGTCGCGTACGCTGATGTAGGCGCTTAATTGGCGGGCGTCGCTGCCGACACTGGGCCCGTTGAGTTCATAGTTGCCGATGCGCACGGCAATACTGGACAGGCCCTCGGCCATGGCGAAATAGTGGGCAAGCGCCTCGCCGAAGCATTTGGTCACGGCATACAGGTTCAGCGGTTTCGGCGAGTCATCATGACGGGGCTGCACATCGAGCGGATAGCCCGAGACGGCCTGAACGCTGCTGGCGTAGATCAACCGTTGACAGCCCTGATCTTTGGCGGCGCGGAACATGTTGTATGCGCCTTTGATATTGTTATCCATCAAAGACTCGTAGAATCCCGACCGGGCGGACGGGTCGGCGGCCAGATGCACCACAGTGTGGATTCCCTCGCAGGCCCGCTGACATGCATCTGGGTCGGCGGCGTTCAGTTCCATGGCCTCATGGCGTCCGGTGTCGCCCAGTTTCTCTCGATTGCGAGAGGTCAGACGTAAATCGTATTTCTCGTCGGCATATTCCCAAAACGCCTTGCCGATTCGTCCGGTTGCTCCGGTCAAAAGGATTTTTTTCATGGTTCCGTCTTCCTCGTGGCTAATGAATAGGGACAATATCTCGTTGCTCTCGCCGGAACGAGTTTTCTCATCAGTCTGGTTAAGTAAGCATCTGTCGGTTGTGCGTAGAAGTGCCGGGGACTTTGGCAACAAAGCGAGTGAGTTGACCCTAATTTTGAGGGTTCAGCATCGGGAAGTCCCGGCACTTTCTGTAACGACCTACAGACTTCTACTTAACTCTAGCGGAGTCCGTGTGAAGCTACAAATGTAAATCAGCAACCTCTAACTGATTGTCTGTCCTGTCGGTTTCTGGGGCATGTAATTTCAAAACTGTTTGACATCTTCTCAGTTCCCACACAGAATGATATTGCTGAAATTTGTTCCCAACCGCTTCAAGGAGAATCTATGAAAATCGTCGACGTCATCACGCGCAAAATCCACTACCGCTCAAACACCGTCCGTGACTCTGAAGGCCACGGACATCCCGGCCCAGACCACGACGCGGTCCAGCCGATGGTCACCATTGTCACCGACGAGGGCCTGACCGGCGATGCCTTCGGCGGCAGCCCTGACGTGATCCAAAGCCTGGTCAAACCGCTGCTTATCGGCAAGGACCCATTCTATCGTGAGTACCTCTGGCAGATGCTCAAGGAACGCCAGAGGCTGCATCTGGGTCAGCTTTCCGACAAGGTGCTCTGCGCCATCGATCTGGCGCTCTGGGATCTGGCCGGCAAATACGCCAATCTGCCGGTCCACAAACTGCTGGGCGCGACACGGGACAAGGTGCCCGCCTACTCCAGCACCATGTGCGGCGACGACATTCCCGGCGGACTGGACACGCCTGAGGCCTACGCCGAGTTTGCGCTCTGGTCTATGGAGCGAGGCTATCCGGCCTACAAGCTACATACCTGGCAACCGCCCATGCCCGGGGCACCCGATCCTAAGCGTGACATCGCCGCCTGCGCGGCCGTGCGCGAGGCCGTCGGCCCCGATGTGCCGCTCATGCTCGATCCGTTTCATTACTACAACCGGGAACAGGCACTCTATCTAGGGCGTGAGTTGGAGAAATTAGACTACTACTGGATGGAAGAGCCCATGGCCGAGCACAGCATCTCCTCCTACGTCTGGCTGACCGAGCAGCTGGAACTGCCCATGGTCGGGCCGGAAACGGCTGAGGGCAAGATGCATACGCGTGCCGAATGGATTGTTCGTGGCGCTTCCGACATCAGCCGCGCCGGGGTCGGCGATCTGGGCGGACTGACGCCGTTGATGAAGACGGTGGGTCTGTGTGAATCTCATGGCGTGCGCCTGGAGATCCATGGCGGCGGGCCAGGCAATCTGCACGCGCTCTGTGCCATGAGCATCCCCGGCGAGTTCTACGAGCGCGGGCTGCTCCATCCCCACATCGACTACGAGACGCCCAAACCATGGCTAAACGCCATCACCGACCCCATGGATGACGAAGGCTTCGTCCATGTCTCGCAGGAGCCGGGCCTGGGGATGGATGTGAACTGGGATTATATTGAGGCAAATTTGGTGTAGGGGGGCGTGATTAGAGATTGGGGAATGGGGATTTGGGCTGACCCAATCACCAATCCCCATTCCCTAATCCCCATTCACATCATGCCCGATTCATCGCTCGCTCTTCCGTGGGCAGGAAAAGCTCGAACGTGTCGTGGATGGCCTGGACGGCCGTGGCTGCGTCCTTGTCGGCGATGACCAGGCTGACGTTGGCCTCGCTCGATCCCTGGGCGATGGCGATCACGTTGATCTTGTTCTCGCCCAGGGCGGTGAAGATACCGCCGGCCAGGCCGGGCATGCCGCGCATACCGCTGCCGACCACCGCCACGATTACCACATCGGACTGGCTCTTGACCTGGTCGATGTAGTGACGTTCCAGTTCACGGCGGAACTCCTCGTTCAACGTCTCAGCTACTGACGCAGCAGAGCTTTCCGGCACCACAAAGCAAATGCTCTGCTCGCTGCTGCTCTGGCTGATCATCAAAACATTGGCCCCTTCCTGGGCCACGCTGCCAAAGGTGCGGGCGGCAATGCCCGGCACGCCCATCATGCCGCGCCCGGCCACGGTGATCATGTTCATGCCGCGGATGGAGGTGATGGCCTTGACCGTGCCGTGGGTATCACTGTCACTACGCTCTACGATGCGCGTGCCTGGGTGGTCCGGCTCAAACGTATTCAACACCCGCAGCGGGATCCTCTTTTCGATGGCCGGCGTGACCGTCTTGGGATGTAGTACCTTGGCTCCGTAGAAGGCCAGCTCGGCCACCTCTTCGTAGCTCAGTTCGTTAAGGCTACGGGCATTGGGCACCACACGCGGGTCGGCGGTGAGCACGCCGTTGACGTCTGTCCAGATTTGAATCTCATCGGAATCCAGCGATGCGCCGACGATGGCCGCCGAATAGTCGGAGCCGCCGCGTCCCAGCGTGGTGGGCACGCCGGTCACTGTTGCGCCGACGAAACCGGTCACCACGGGCACAATGCCCTGCTCGAGCAGCGGAATCAAGCGCTCGCGGCATTGCGGTTCGGTCAGATCCATCTGTGGGGCCGCGCCACCGTGTACCTCATCGGTGACGATCAGGTCGGCAGCATCGATGGACTCGGCCATGACGCCTTGGGAACGCAGGACGGCGGCCAAGAGCGGAGCGCTCATGCGCTCGCCCAGCCCACTGACAACATCCAACCCGCGTTCAGTCAGCTCGCCCAGCACTGCGATGCTGCTGCACAGGCGGCTGAACTGGTGCAAATGCTGATCCAAGATCTTGCTCAGTGCCGCCCGTTCGTTGCCGTCTTCGATGAATTGGCCGGCCACAAATTGATGCTTGAGCAGCAGGCTGTCTTTGGCCTCGGTGAAGAAACCCAGATCGCCGATGGCTGCCTTGGTTGCCGACTCAATCAAAATATTGGTCACACCGCTCATAGCGCTGGTCACAACGATAACGCCCGGGTTCTCTTTGCCGGATTCCGTCTCCACTGCATGTTTCACGATCCCGGCCACCTGTGAAAAAGCTTCCACGCTTCCTACCGATGTCCCGCCGAATTTCATGGCAATCATGAGTCTATCCTCGTCTTTCGTTCTCTGAACCTGGTTAGCGATAAAGAGTAGCTACCGATACCCTTTTCGCTACAAACCTTGACTAAAAAAATGCCCTCTCGACTGGTTGAGAGGGCGCTGTCTTGGTCGTTCTGTGCTGCTCCGACGGCCCACCACTTGTGGGCCGCAAAAGAAAATCCCCGAAATGGGGATGAGCAGAACGCAACACGCATTCCTCTCATCTTCCAGATTGTACTGCCGGAATTGGCACCTTGACAGACATGCCGTTACACGTTCGTGGGCACATCATTCCAGGTTGCCGAGGCTTCATCGGGCCGGTCCCTCCACCTCTCTGGATAAGAGTGTATATTCAGTTGGAAACGACTATATCAGGCGTTCTATGTTGTTGTCAAGTAGCGCCGGCAAATGCCGGCAATTCCCAACATGTCCGTCCTACGATGCAGAGTGCGTTGAAGCCGACTCTTAACACAACCTTTAGAATTGCTGGTCAAATGCCGTCGTCAAATAGCTCGAGAAACCAAGACGCCGCATCGGCGCGTGCCACTTCGACCTGCTCACCTGTGATCAGATCCTTGATAGCCACGACGCCGGTCTCGGTCTCACGTGGGCTGTTCAACACGGCGTAGCGGATCCTGCGTTCGTCTGCGTACTTGAACTGGCGACCGTAGCGGTCAGTGTCAGGATAGAGATCGACGCGAAGTCCCGCTGCGCGTAGTTCGTGGGCCAAGGCAGATTGGCCTCCACGGTCGAGTCGTCAAACTGGGTGACGAGCACCTGGGGCTGACCCTTGAGGTTTTCCGGGAACATGTTTTGCTCTTCCATGAGTAGTAGAATACGCTCCAGGCCCAGGCTGAAACCACAGGACGGGATCTGTTGGTTGCCGAACATGCCGATCAGCCCGTCATAGCGGCCACCGCCGCCGCCGGAGCCGGCAAAGCCGGGGAACTCAACCTCGGCGATGGTCCCGGTGTAGTAGCTTAGGCCGCGGGCCAGGTAGGGATCGACGCGTAGACGAGCGGCCGCCGGGCCTTGGGCGCTGAAGGCCAGCACCTGCTTCAGCTCGGCCACAGCTTGGCTGCCCTGCTCTGACGCTTCCAGCAGGTCGCTGAGCCAGGCGATGATCTCCACGTTTGACTCGGGCGCGGCCTCCATGATCGCCAGCAGCTTTTCGGCGGCCTCTGTATCGACACCACGTCCATTCAGTTCCTTGCGCACGCCTTCCAGGCCGATCTTGTCCAGTTTGTCCACGGCGATCAGCGCAGAATCTTCCAGATTCGATGGAACGCCCGAGACCTCCATCAGTCCGCGCAGGATGCCGCGGTGGTTGAGGCGGATGGCAAAGGCATCTTCGCTAACAAAGCCTAGCTCTTGGAGAATCTGAGCGGCCGCGGCCAGTACTTCGGCCTCGGTGGTCAGGCTCTTGGAGCCGACTACATCCACATCGCACTGGATGAACTCGCGGAAACGGCCCTTTCCGGGACGGTCCGCCCGGAAGACGGGCTGAATCTGATAGCGCTTGAAGTAGCGCGGCAGCTCGCTGCGATATTGAGCCACCACACGTGCCAACGGCACGGTCAGGTCGTAGCGCAGCCCGGCATCCCCGACGTTCTCTTCGGTCGGGTTGTTGTTCAGCGCCTTCTCCAGCTTGCCGCCCCGCTTCATGATGCGGAAGATCAACTGGTCGCCCTCTTCACCATATTTGCCCAGCAATGTGGAAAGCCGCTCCATGCTCGGCGTCTCCAGCGGCTCAAAGCCATAGCTCTGATAGACGCGCTCGATCACGTCGATGACATAGCGGTTCCTGAGCACATCTCGGGGCAGAAAGTCGCGCATGCCGCTGAGTGGGGCAGTGTTGAGTTTGGCCATGGGTAGGTCTCCAGGTCTTGCGTAAATTTGTAGGGTCTTGTTTTCTGCTGCGTGCTGCGTGCTGCGTGACGTCTCGTTGACGACCCTATTGCCCTACGTGGTGACGGGTCACGGACGGACAATCAAGATTTGCCGCCCGGATCCTCTGCGCAATAATCACGCAGCACGCAGCACGCAGCACGCAGCACGCAGCAGACCTCAGTTCGCCAGCGCCTTCTCCGGCTCTACAAACGGCAGCCCAAATTCCTCGGCAACAGCCTCGTACGTGAGCTGGCCGTGGTGGGTATTGAGGCCGTGGAGCATGGGTTGGCTTTTTCGCACATAGTCGATGCCCTGATCGGCCAGGCGTAGCATGTAGGGCAGAGTCTGGTTGTTGAGGGCGAAGGTGCTGGTGCGCGGCACAGCGCCCGGCATATTGGCAACGCAGTAGTGGATCACGTCGTCGATGATGTAGGTCGGGTTGCTGTGGGTCGTCGGTCGAGTCGTCTCGATGCAGCCGCCCTGATCGACTGCCACGTCGACGATGACCGCGCCGTGGCGCATGTCGGGCAGCATGTCGCGCGTCACCAGATAGGGTGCGCGGCCACCGGGAATCAATACTGCGCCGATGACCAGATCGACGTTGCGCACGACCTCGTCGACGTTGTACTCGTTGCTGGTGCGTGTCTGCAAGCGGCCCAGGAAGACGTCATCCAGATATTGGAGCCGATCATGATTGATGTCCAACACAGTGACCTGCGCACCCATGCCCAGTGCGACCTTGGCCGCGTTGGTGCCGACCACGCCGCCGCCCAGAATGGCGACGTCGGCCGGCTGTACGCCGGGCACGCCGCCCATCAAAATACCACGTCCGCCCATGTGCTTGGCCAGATGATAGGCCCCGACCTGGGTGGCCATACGCCCGGCCACCTCGCTCATGGGCGTCAGCAGCGGCAGCCTGCGGTCGGCCGTCTCAACCGTCTCGTAGGCAATGGCCGTGATGCCTGATTCGAGCAGCTTGTCTGTCAACGGACGGTCGGCGGCCAAATGTAGATAAGTGAAGAGGATCATGTCCTCGCGCAGAAAATGATATTCGCCGGCGATGGGCTCCTTGACCTTGGCAACCATCTCGGCGGCCCAGGCGTCGGCGGCTGTCGGGACGATCTCAGCCCCCACTTCCACATATTCCTCATCCGCAATTGCGCTGCCTAGGCCGGCTCCGGTCTCGACCAACACGCGATGGCCACGCTTGGTCAGCGACTTCACTGCGCCGGGGATCAAGCCGACACGATTTTCGTTGTCCTTCACTTCTTTGGGAAGACCAATGATCATTTGTTGCGCTCCTTAATTTCGTTCAAGATTTGGCAAACGCTACCAGTCTATCAGCCGCCAACCATACAGGCAAAAACCTGCGTTGATATTCAGTCTGGCGGTGATCGGTCAGTGCGCCGGGAACTGGTGTGCAAACGCAGAGAACCGGAATCCTTTCTGGTGCGAGTTCCGGATTCAAGCAGCGGGCGACCGCAAGGGTCGCACCCTACGTGTTGCCGGTCACTATGCGGTAATCGTCGGGGCGGGGCTTGCTCCCGTCCACCGTAAGGCCAGCCAGGCCGGCGATTTGCCTCGGTTGTTTGCGCCGTTCAGGCCCGTGCTGTTGCGATCCTGTTCTTTTTGCCAAAGGATACAATTGTTGCGAGAATGAACCCTTGAAATGGAGAGGTGAGGAATCGCATGAGAAAAGCATTGGGCAGATCGTCAAGACCTTTATTGAAGCAATCGGCAAGATCATCGGTGTGTTGGTGACGGGTGTGCGTCGGCTGGGCATTTGGCTGGCCAATCAACGCAGGCGACTGCTACGTGGCAGGCTGCCCGACTACGTCGTTTTTGAGCTAACCGAATCGATCAGTGAACGCGCACCCATCGAGCCGTTGTTCTACCAGTTCATCCCTGGTCGCCGACCGGCCATGAGCTTGGAGTCGCTCTCTGAGGCGTTCCGAAAGGTGGCGGGTGATGCTGACATCTGCGGCATCGTCCTCATCGTGCGCGGTCCGTCGCTCAGCCTGACTCAGGCGCAGAGCATGGCTGCGTTGTTCGATCGCTTCCGGCATTGGGACGAAACACTTAATCGCGGTGAGAACTGTCCGGACGACTCGACGCCTGATGCCAAGACCATTACTGTCCATCTCGAACAGATCTCGATGGCGACTTATGTAATGGCCGCGGCAGCAGACAGGATTGTTGTGACGCCGTTGACCACATGGGATGTCTTCGGCTTTCGCGCTGCTCCAACCTTTCTCAAGGATACTTTTGCTCGCTTCGGCATTGAGTTCGACGTGGTCAAGATCGCTCCGTGGAAGACAGCCGGTGACACACTCAGTCGTAGTAGCATGAGCGATGAGCAGCGTGCCCAGCTGACCTGGCTGCTGGATAGCCTCTACGACGAGGCAGTCGCCTCTATCAGCCAGGGACGCGGCATCGATCCCGGCGATGTTGAGGCGTTGATAGACCACGCGCCGATTACGGCCCACGAGGCCGAGCTCTGTGGCCTCGTGGACGAGATTGGTTACGAGGATGAGCTTCCGCTGTTGTTGGGCTCGCCGGAGGCGGAAGATCAGGACGGCGGCCAAGGGAAGAGCGAGAAGGAACCGGCAAAACTCGGCCACTACAACGAGACACGCTTCTTGCTCTATCGACGCCTACAACCGCGCTATCCCAAAACCATTGGCGTGTTGAACCTACAGGGCGCAATCGTGCCCGGCACATCCCGCCATTCGCCCTTTCCCCTACCCATCACCGGTGAAAACACCATCGGCAGCGCCACCGTTCAACAGCAGTTGCGCGCCGCCCGTGAAGACGAGAGCCTGGCCGCGGTGGTACTGCATGTCGACTCGCCGGGCGGTTCGGCTCTGGCCTCCGACCTGATCTGGCGCGAGCTCAACCTGCTCGAACAGACCAAGCCACTGATAGTCTACATGGGCGGCGTAGCCGCTTCCGGCGGCTACTACATCGCTGCACCTGGACGCAAGATCGTGGCCCAGCGCAGCACGCTGACGGGCAGCATCGGCGTCATCGTGACCAAGCCGGTGACCCAGGGCCTCTACGACAAGCTGGATGCAAACACGGATTCGGTTCAGCGCGGCGACAATGCCGATCTCTACACCACCAACGCCGCTTGGACGTCTGAACAGTACGAGACTGTGGAGGCCGGTGTGCGCCACTTCTATTCTGCCTTCAAGCAGCGAGTCGCCGATGGTCGATCGCTGGAATTCGATTCGCTGGATGAAATCTGCAACGGGCGTGTCTGGACCGGCGCGCAGGCTCAGCAGCATGGACTGGTGGACGAGTTGGGTGATTTTGAGGTTGCGCTTGCTCTGGCTTGCGAGGCCGCCGATCTGCCCATCGACGGCACGGTCCCCACGACGCCGATCACAACGCCCAGACATTCTCTGCTTGCCGCGCCGGCGGAGGCAGTGCAGACATGGCTTGGTCTGCGTCCCTATGCCGAGTTCGGTGAGTTGTTCTCTTCGCTGGCCAGCGGCGACCTGCAAAAGACGTTGCGGTCCGAGCACATCTGGTTCCTGGCCGACGATCTGCCGGATCTGCGTTAATTTCGTAGGAATATTTCGCCATCGGCGACATGATAGAGGTTGGAATTCTGATGGGGCAGGTTGTAGGGACAGGTCTCAGACTTGTCCCCACGGGCCCCGAACCAATTTCCTGATTTCTATCGTGTTGTCAACCAACTAGGAGATCCTTCTATGCTAGACGTCAATGCAGTTCGCAGGCAATTCCCGGCCCTTAACCAAGAGTTTGACGGCAAGCCGGCTGTCTTTTTCGATACGCCGGGCGGCACTCAGGTCCCACGAAAGGTGATCGACGCCATGGTCAATTACCTCACATCCAGCAACGCCAACACCCATGGCCTCTTCGAGACCAGCAGACGCAGCGACGCCATGATCGAGGATGCGCGACAGGCTGTCGCCGATCTATTGGGCGCGGACGTGGATGAGGTGATCTTTGGCAACAACATGACCAGCCTGAGCTTTGCGCTCAGCCATGCACTGGTGCACGAGTTCGGTCCAGAGGACGAGATTGTTGTCACGCGATTGGATCATGACGCCAACATCATGCCCTGGGTGCGCATGGGCGAAGACAGCGGCGCTACCGTGCGCTGGGCCGACATCGATATGGAGACGGGCACGCTGGACATGGATCATGTCAAGTCGTTGATCAACCCGCGCACCAAGCTGGTCTCGGTCGGCTATGCCAGCAACGCCACCGGCACCATAAACGATGTGGCCACCATCATCAGCTGGGCCAAGGCGGTCGGCGCCTACAGCTTCATTGACGCTGTCCAATATGCTCCCCACGGAGCCATTGATGTCAAGGCACTGGACTGCGACTTCCTGGCGTGCAGCGCCTACAAGTTCTTTGGTCCGCACGTCGGTCATCTCTACGGTAAACGTGAGCATCTGCAACGACTCAACGCTTATCGTGTGCGCCCCGCCGGCGATGCCTCCCCGGACAAGTGGGAGACCGGCACCAAGAACCACGAGGGCCTGGCAGGTGTGGCTGCCGCCATCGACTACATCGCCGAACTGGGCGTGACCTACGGTACGGCAGCGCCGAACGCCGAACGCCGCACCAAAATCCTGGCCGCGTGGCCCGTCATCCACGCCTATGAGGAGATGTTGATCGACCGGCTGATCAGCGGTCTGCAACTGATCTCCGGCGTACGCATTTACGGCATCACCAATCGCTTCGACTGGGACAAGCGTGTGTCGACCATTTCCATCCGCAAGGAGGGAACCACGCCCGCCCAGCTTGCCGAAGCGCTTGCGGCCGAAAACATCTTTGTCACCAATGGGAATTTCTACGCGCTGGCCTTCTGCGAGCGCGTCGGCGTTGAGCCGAATGGCGGCCTGCTGCGCATCGGCCTGGCCCACTATCACACGCTGGAGGAGGTGGATCGGTGTTTGCAGGTGATTGAGGGGGTGTAGGGAATTGGGATTGGTGATCAGGGATTGGGGGATGGGGATTAGGGATTGATGATTGGAGGCTCGGAATCACCTATTTCCCCATCCCTATCCCACACTCCCCACTCCCCACTCCCTATTCCCCGATCCCCATCAATTCAAACGTATGCGCCTGCACAATCATACAACCCCCACGTCGGTGTGCCATTCAGTCCCATCAGTTCGCCGGGGTTGACCAGCAGGCAGCCGCCGATCAACTCCTGATGCTTGGTGTGGTTGTGGCCGTAGCAGACCAGGTCCAGCTCGCCTGATTGTGCGATACGCAAGGCGGGCTCGGGATAGTGGATCATGGCGATGCGACGACCGCCTGCTTCAAATTCGTTGTAGATGGCGTGAAGGTGCACGCGTTCATGGTTGGTGGCCAGGGTCTGTAGCAGTCGACCGTCGCCGTCGTTGTTGCCAAAGACGATGTGGATCTCGCCGGGGAAGCCTTCGGCCAGATGGGTGATGATGAATGGAGCGATCAGATCGCCGCAGTGCAGCAGGATTTCTGCACCGCTCTCTCGAATGGCCTCCAGCGCCGCGGCCAGGTTCCAGATATTGTCGTGACTGTCCGAAATCACCGCAATTTTGGTCATGGTTTCTCCCCCTTGATTGATTCACATTATGATATACTCCAGTTTATATGTTTTGGAGAGAGATGCAAGGCTCAACTGAAGAAAGCGATCGTACGGACATATTTGGTGGCAGGCACACGGTGAGAATATTGGTTGGCTTGGCGATTTTGCTGGTCTCTGCGACGATAGCCGCCTGCGGACAAGTGATCACGCTGACGCCGACCCCCACGCCGGAACCGACGGCGACCATTGCCATCGCTGCGGTGGCTGCTACGGCTCCACCTACGCCGACGCCTGCCCCCTATACGCCTGCACCCACTGCAACGCCGACAATTACGCCGACACCGCTCTTTCACACTATCGAGGGCGGCGATAGCCTGCTGGGCATCGCCGATCAGCACGGTGTGAGTGTTGCCGCCCTCCAGGAAGCCAACGGCATCCTCGATCCGCGTTCGCTTCAGCTTGGTCAGCAGTTGATCATCCCGCGTGAAGAGGAGTTGGAGCCTGATGCGCTGACTACGCCGACGCCCACACCCCTGCCGGTCAATGTTGAGAACGTGCACTTTGCAGAGACCCAGATTGGCGGGCTATGGGTGCTTGGCGAAGTGTACAATGACAGTGATGTGCCGCTGGAGCAGGTGCGTGTCGGCGTGGACCTGGTAGACGATCAGGACAATCCAATTGCGCAGGCCAGCAGTCTGCTCTCGCTCGATCTGATCGATATTGGCGAACGCGCCCCGTTTGCCGTACTATTTGGGACCGCGCCGGATAGTTTTGAACGCTATCAAGTCTATCCGATGAGCGCGGTGCCGGCCTATGTCGGCAGCTACTATCGCGATCTGGAAGTACGCGATCTGGCCGGAGAAAACGAAGGCGTCGCTTCCTATATCGTCAGCGGCAGAATATTCAACTTTGGTCCTGAGGAGGCTGTCAGCGTGCAGGTTGTGTTGACCGCCTACGATCCGCTTGACCGGGTGATCGCCATGCGCAAGGTCGATCCTGATCACAACGTGGTGCCGGTCGGCGGCGAGACAGAGTTTTCGGCCGTATTGGCTCCCGTCGGCGGTCCCGTCGCACGTGTTGAAGCTGTGGCGCAAGGCCGGCGCATCAGCGCAGTCCAGGAATAGACCCTAAAACCAGCGATGAGACATTTTTCATATCAAAATTCTTTCCGATCTTTCCTCGTTCTTCTCTTTTCTGCGCTGTTACTGACAGGCTGCGGCTTCTTTGGATCAAGAGCGGAATCCGAAGCGACACCTGAAGCCGAGACTGAAGCGCCTGCTCTGGAGCCGGCGTCGATACGGCCGCCGACCTTTGCCCGCTTTGATGAGCGCGTCTACGTGCCCGACCGCATCATCATCCCATCCATCGACATGGATACGCCCGTTGTTGAGTTGGGCTGGAGCGCGGCGACCGATCCATCAGGCCGGGTCTTCAGCCGCTGGGATGTGGCCGCCTATGCAGCCGGTTGGCATATCAATAGCTCAGAGTTGGGCCAAAGCGGCAATGTGGTGATGAGCGGCCACAACAACATCTTGGGGTCGGTTTTCCGGGAATTGGATCAGTTGAAGCAGGGTGACATCGCCACTATCTGGTCCGGCAACACGCGCTACGACTACGAGATCGAAAAAGTCGTCATTGTGCCGGACAAGCATGCGACGCCGGAACAGCGGCGTGATAACGCTTCATGGATTCAAGAATTTGATGACGACCGCTTGACGCTGGTCAGCTGCTGGCCACGCGATGACAATAGTCATCGCATTATTGCTGTCGCGCATCTGATCGACGACGAGGGTGATGAGTAGGGGCGAAGCGCTGATCGTCGACTCAAAACGTCAAGCACTATCCTCTGCAAGTCAACATGTGCCTCTCCGGCAGCCGCCATTGCCTTCATCTTCTGCGGTCTATTGGCGTATGGCTTCACCATCAGGGACGAAGTCGAGACCAGCGGAGATCTGATTGTGGGTGGCTGTATTGATCAACCCTCTCCGCCATGATAAACTGCTAACGGAGAGAGATGATGCGTCGCCAAAGCATTGCGTTGGCCAAGGGTAGGGCGACTGAATTGGGTGGGCTGATTGTCGACTTCAGGCTGGGGTGCTGTATGGTCAAAAGTGAAGTGCTACAACTGCTGAAAATGAATAAAGCGTATTTGAAAGAGCACTATGACGTCGCCGATCTGGCGCTGTTCGGCTCCACCGCCCGTGATGAAACTCACGCTGACAGTGACATCGACATATTGGTTGCTTTTGATGGTCCGGCCACCTCAAAGCGCTTTTTTGGCGTACAATTCTACCTGGAAGATTTGCTGAACGTTTCCGTCGATCTAGTGACAGAGAAAGCTCTTCGGCCTGAGCTGCGTCCCTATATTGAAGAAGAAGCCATCCATGTCTAAACGTGAGATAAGACAACGAGCATGGCGATTCTATGTGGATGACATCCCCGACCTTTTAGCAGCCCTAAGCAAATGAATATCGCTCAAAGCTAGCTCTCGCTCCGAAAACGGCTCTCCACGATTTCTGGGGGTCGACAGGTACGGGAGCGCCAAACTCCAGCTTGGCTCGTGCTGTGCTTGCCGAGCCGAAGCTCGGCGGTCCCAGACATGATCTTGCAGAGCCGTTGTCAATCCCCTGAGATCCCAAAGAGACATAGCACCTTGGAATTCCCTTGATCTCGTTTGGATGAATTCGCACCTGCAGTAGGGCGCCTACAGATCCTGTTGGTGAGAAAGCCCGCCGGGTTCGCCCGGCGGGCTTCTGATGTCGTATCACAGAGTCTCAAGATCCCCTGCTCTGCTTCCCAGGAAGCCGACCCTACCGCACAATCACTGGCAAATAGATGGTCGCCCCCGTTGACTCGGTTGCAAACTTGAACGTGTTGCCGCCGATTACATTGTCATCAATCACTTCGTAGACAGATACCTCAGACGCAATGTCTGAAGCTGTTGTAACCGCAAGTGCCAGCGGAAGCGATTCCAGGGCTGACAAAGGTAAAGCGTGGATAGTTGCCGTTGTCAAACTGGTCACTGAGATGCTGCTATCACCCGTTACTTCTGCACCGGTCAGAGGCGTTCCCGAGTTCATCGATTTCCATCGCTGGAAGAGCGCGTCGCCAAGATCGAGTTCAACGCTGCCGTCTTTGGGGATCTCTGAACGATCAAGCACTACATCGACTAGCTTCGCCTGTGAATAGACATTGGCCACATCAAAATTGATCGCCGCCGAAGCCCGCATCGCTGCCCCTTGAACGGGCAAAGTTTCGATGATCTCAACGTTGCGCTGCTCAATGTTGTTGTCCCACGAGACATCACATTCGCTTGTGACCGGATCCTGCACAGATTCCAATACATCAAAAAGACAAGTGTGACCTGTACGCGTCGGCGTCCATTCGACGCTGATCGTCTGTGTGGCGCCTGGCGCCAAACTGGCGACTGTCTGCTCGCCGATGTACGCCCAGTCGCCGCAGGCGATGCCCAGCGACGGCTCGTGCCAGTAGACCTTGACCGTAGTGTTGGTCGCTGTCTCCGAACCCCGGTTGCGAACTTGAACATAGACGTAGTTCACCGTGCCAGAGATCGGGTCCTGATGGGTGAGGTTGCTCAGGCCGTCTCCTGGTTGCGCACCCAGAGATCGGGACTCTGCCACCAGTCGGTGGTCGGTACGTCACCTTTGTCGGACGGGTTGTCGCGCGGTCCAGACGTCGACAAGCCCATCTTTGACAGTGATATCTTTGTTGAGCACATCGTTTGAGGGGTCGGCGTCGCCATCTAACGAGATGGTTACTTTGACGGTATGCTTGCCCAATACAGTCGGTGAGAACGGCTCGAACGATATCACCGTGTACGAGAGTGGGTTCAGGAGATCCACTGTCTCGCTGTCGCTGTAGTCGGCGGACAACTGGCTTGCCGTGGACGCGGGACCGCTTATCTCAATGTCGACACGAATGTCCTTGGCCAAGGTCGGTGCCGGGGTTACTCATCTTCACACTCGGCATCACGACCTCGTCAACGATCATCGAATTACTGGGCTCGAAGATGACGACGGCGGCGATATCGACTCTCTGGGTGCGTAGGCGCCGGAGAACTCGGACGTGTTGCCATTGGCGTCGGTGGCCGTAGCGGTGACATTGGGACGAGTGAATGGTGTTGCCTGTGCGTAGCTGAAGTCCCCATTTGTGTCAGCCGTCGTGGTCCCTTCATAGGTGCGACCTTCGTCATCGTCATCTGAAAAGATCTCCACCGTGCTGTTTGGAGACGCAAGGCCGGAGACTGTTTTGTCAGTGACGTTTGTGAGAATGGGGGCGAAAAACTCCAGGTTGCCACCAGACACGAGTTTGATTCCTGCATAGGGATGACCATAGATCGCATTCCGTGTGATTGTGTTTTCGATGGCGGATGCATCTGTCCATCCAATCCAGACGCCATTATATGTATTGAAGGCGATCACGTTGTCCGGCCCAACAATGTTTTTCGTGGTACCGCCGCCAATGGAGATGCCGGACCAGCCGTTGGGCAGCGGATCCGTACCGTCGGCAGAAGTGCCAACATAGTTACCTTTCACCACGTTGCCTTCGGTACCACGATCCCAAATATCCATCCCATTCTCTGCGTTGCCGCTAATGACGTTCCTGTCTTCTGGTTCGTCACCGCCGATCAGATTGTCATGTGCGCCGCCGCCGATCCAGATTCCCTTACAACCGTTGCCAATGGGCTTAGATCCTTCACTTGTCCGTACCGATCAGGTTGCCGGCAACGATGTTATTGGTCGACTCTGTGCCGTACAGATCTACACCGTTGCACTCGTTGCCACTAATCAGGTTGCCTCGAATCTCATTAGACGTTGTCGGGAGCGTTTCTCCTCCATTGTTCAACCCAATGCCTGTCGAATTTCCTAGCGCGAGGATGCCAGTGGCATCAGTGCCAATATGTTGCCTATGACGAGGTTGTTGTAAACGCCGCCAATCTCGACGCCATCTCTGCCGTTGCCACTGATGATGTTTCTCTCACCGGGGGCCATCCCGCCAACAACAGTATATTCGGCGCCATTGTCGAGGCGAACACCGCCATCGGAATTGCCCAATATGGAGGTCCCACCGATATCGACGCCGAATATGATTTCCCTTGACAGTGTTGCTAACTGTATCTGTGCCTTGGATAAAGATACCGTTTCTACCATTGCCGCTGATCAAATTGCAGTCACCGGAACATGCCCCGCCTGTGGCACTATTGACGCCCCCGATTTCGTTATGGTTTGCGCCGTTTTCCAGCCGAATGCCCCCTGCGGTGTTGGCAATCTGCTTAGTTCCGGTCTTGTCTGTACCAATGTAGTTGGCCAGTATGGAATTTCCCGTGGACGTGTCGCCCTGAATCAAGATTCCGCTACCGATGTTTCCTGAGACAAGGTTTTTGGTGACGGTATTATTGGCCGAGTAGTAGATCTCGATTGCGGTGTATTCGTCAGCAGTTCCATTGGCAATCGAAGATGTTCCACTGATATTTACCCCGATGTAATTGCCTTGGATGTTGTTACTGTTCGTGCCATCGTCTCTACCGTTGATGCTGATACCCACACGACCATTCCCCGAAATCAAATTGCGTTCTGCTACATCAGATCCACCTACTCGATTGTTTTGTGCACTACTAGAGATGTGAACGCCATCTCGCTCATTGCCCAGGGCTTCAGTGCCGGTCACATCCGTTCCGATATAGTTGGCACTCACCGTATTGCTCATGGTATCCGTGCCGGCTATCTCGACGCCGTTACGCTCATTGCCGGAGACTAGGTTGCGTTCTGCTACACTAGATCCGCCCACTGGATTGTTCTGTGCGCCATCGCGGATAGAGATGCCGTTTCGTTCGTTTCCTAGGGCCTTTGTGCCGGACGCATCCGTACCGATGTAGTTTCCACTTACCCTGTTGTTCATGGTGCCTGTATCGGCTATGCTGATGCCGCTACGACTATAGCGCTGATGAAATTGCAATGTGCAGGCTTGTCTCCGCCAATCGCATTGTTGGATGCACCATTCACGATCTCGACGCCATCGATACGGTTTGGCAGTGTCATATTGCCAGCGGCATTCGTGCCGATGTAGTTTCCGATAACGATGTTGTCGGATACATCGCTGATCCTGACACCATTGTCTCCATTGCCGCTAACAACATTGCGTTGGCCGGGACTCTCCCCGCCAACCGTGTTTGACGAGGCTTCAAGCTCGATGCCACTCTGTCCATTTCCTATGGCAATCGCTCCACTTGCGTCCGTACCGATGTAGTTTCCGACAATGGTATTATGATGGCCACCATCCTTAATGCGAATGCCTTCACGCCCATTGCCGCTGACGATATTACGGTCTGAAACGAGAGGCCCACCGATCATCGTGTATGCTGCGGAGTCGATGAAGATTCCGGCGTCTCCATTGGGCATTGCGGCTGTGCCGTCGGCGTTGACGCCAATGTCGCTGCCAATAATCGTATCTGCTCATCGACGTGCTGTCGCCGATTTTGACACCGCTGGTGGTATTGCCCCCGACAACAAGGTTGGCTACAATGTTGAAGCTAGCCCCATCATTAATCTCCAGCCCAATGTTCGGAAAATTCTGTATTTGGAGTCCTTTGACCGCATTGTAGTTGGAATCAACATACAGGCCGTCAACATCGAACCAAAGAGTGTTCGAACCGAAATTGAACGGCCACGCCAGTGGCTTCGTCTGGTACGACGGTGCTGAAAGTCGCCTCGGTCCACTCTGACTGCCAACCAAATCCTTAATCGATAAAGTCGTCGTCATCGCCGTTGGCGAACAGTGCGATCAGTTCAACGCTCAACCCTCCATATCTATACCAGAATTGAAGGTCAACTGTGCTGCCGCCGGTTGCCGGAATCCACACCGTGCTGGTTTCGTCATACGGGTGATTGTCAAAGGGATCATCGGTGTTCGTTGTGTCATAAATCGTTGTGCTATCGCCGGCATGCGCTGTCACTGTCCACTTATAGCTACTAGGCGCCGAGTGAGAATCGCCGCCCTCAATTGATCGTCCAGTGCCGGAGCCGTCGTCATCAGGACGCCAATGTCCAAGGCCGGTACTGAAGTCGCCATTCTCGATCAGGTTGGAGCCACCGTTCATGGAAAGGCTGACATCGTCCAGTAACAGCGTTTCCGGCGTTGCGCTGAGACCACTTCCATCCAGAATCACACCCGCGTTACTGCCGTCAATCGTCATATTGCCCTGCGAAACATGAGGCAGCGCATCACTCGTAATGTCGATTGTCGCCGGACTACCTGGTGGAAAGAATGCGGGATCGAACGTGATCGTGTCGCCGTTCTGGCATCCAGCAGCGCTTGGCGCAGCGTGCCGGGCCCGCTGTCGGCGGTGCTGGTGACCACGAAGGCATTGTTTGGGGCGTCTTGCTTGGGTAGCGATGCAGCACGAAGCGGCAGGTTCACCCAAGTGCCGTGGACAAAGACCAAAACAAGGGCGGCGCAGATTACAATAGCCGCGGCACCTCCAGTCTTCCACAAGGGGCGGAGAACAAGCGTATTTAGTTTTTGCACGATGGGCTCCTTCAAGGGTTCGGATGTTGTGGAAATGATTGTGAAAATAAGAGCAAGAAAGGTGGAGCGACGCGTTATGCAACGAATCTTAGCACTGCATCTGGTTCACTGCAAGGGTCATTTGTCACCCCAAAAGGTGTCCAGTTGTCCCATGGCACCACCCGAACCAGCAATGCAGGCCAGACTCAGAACCAGATCCAGTAGGTCTGTTATGATGAAAGCAAGATTCTTCGCCGGCGTGCAGAAGGCATTTTGATCTCGCTATCGCTGGTGCTCCCTAGGTCAGGCACGAGAAAGTAGTCGATTTCGGGCATTCACCTGCACGCTCTCCAGCCGTTGCGACAGCACCGACCAGACACTCTTCCATTCAACCGAAAAAGTGTCAACAACAGCGCGTCCTCGGCCGGCTGTGTCCATGTTGAGGCGTAATATTTCTTGCGCAACCCCACTTCAACAAAACCCAAGCTCGTGTAGAGTGCGATGGCGGCATCGTTGCTTACCCGTACTTCCAGCGTCATCTCGCTGACGCCTGCGTCGCGCGCTTTGGCCAACATGCCCAGCATCATCCACTCGCCTAGTTTGCAGCGGCGTAGGTCGGGGTGCGATGCGATGGTGGAGACGTGGCCCTCATGCGCCAGCACCCAGTAGCCGCCGTAGGCCAGAAGGGACGGGAGATCGGCTGCGCCTGCTTTTGTTCGGATCGTCCAGTAGTGGCTAAGGTCGTTTTCCATCAGTTCGCGTCGGTAGGAGACGTCGGCCCAGGGAATGGGGAAGCTCTGTTTTTCGATGGCGATTACATCGGGAATGTCATCGATCACCATTGGCGTGAAAAAGAAGGGGGATGGGTCAGCGGCGGAATGGGGGCGATCAAAGGGTGCAGACATGAGGCTGTCCTACGGGTTGCGCAGATAGAGAGGCTGTAGATCGTGTAGATTGTCTTCAACGCCGGCGGCGAAGTTCAGCACAGCCAGTCTAGCCAGTTGCCCGGCCCGGCGCAGGCCGCTGGCCGTGTCGATCACATGGACGCGGTCCATTGATGCAGCCGCCTCGGTCACTTCGTCAGTCAGTTCACCGACCAGCCAGGTTGGGTTGGGGGCTGCTGCCAATGATGCAGCCAGGTCGTCCACACGGCCGACTTGATGTTGAGCAACATCTGGTCGCACGAGCAGGTCCTCAGCGCCGAAGGTGCACCAATTGTAGCGGCCCCGACCGGCCTGAATCAGTGCGCAGACCTGTGTGCCCGATGCTGTGGCTGCGGCTTCGATCCAGGGTGCGGCGGTGACGCTCAGTGTTGGAATGCCCAGGACACGCGGCGGAGTCGGTAGGCCAATGCCGATGCCTTTGACCGTGCTAATGCCAATACGCACGCCGGTGAAACTGCCGGGACCGGTGGTCACGGCCAGGGCTGTCAGGTCACTGGGTTGCATATCCAGGATCGCCAGCAGGTCGGTCGCGGTGGTCAGCAACTGCTCCGTTTGGCGTCGTCTGGTCTCCCAGGTGACCTCGGCCAGGAGTCGATGGCTGGTCAAGTCGTAGACTGCCAGCGAGGCCGTGGTGGTTGCAGTGTCTAATGCCAAAAGCACAATTGGGTTCCTTTGTGGGTGCCGGAGAACAGCAGCATCTAGCGTAATGTGACTAATTATACCAGCCTCACCTAGGTTCATAGGAACTCATCTAGCTGATGCGGATCATTGCCGCAGCCGATGTTGACGTCAGGCGCGCCACCGAGTAGGATTGGCAATCAAGTCATGAATGACACATGTAGGAGAGAGCAGAGGGTTCTATGTCAGTTCTGATGTTGGGTGCGCACATGTCAATTGCCGGCGGCGTCAGCAATGCGCTGGATCGGGCCGCTTCGGTCGGTTCCAATGCGGTGCAGGTCTTTACCAAGAACAACCGTCAGTGGAAGGGGCCGGCGATCAACGAGGAGGATGTGGCGCGCTGGAAAGAAGAGGCGTCCGCCCTCGGCATTGAGTACGCGGTGAGCCATGCCAGCTATCTGATCAATCTGGCCTCGCCCAAGGACGAACTTTGGGAGCGCAGCCTCAACGCACACAAAGATGAATTGCGGCGCGCCCATGCCTACGGCATTCCCAACGTGGTTCTGCATCCTGGGGCGCATACCGGCAGCGGTGAGGAGGCGGCCATCGAACGCATCTCGGCTGCGCTCAATCGGATCCATGCCGAGACGCCGGACTATGACGACACCAAAACGCTGCTCGAGGTGATGGCTGGGCAAGGCTCCACGCTGGGCTATCGTTTCGCCCAGTTGGCCGCCATGATCGAGCGGGTGCGGGAGCCGGATCGGGTGGGCGTCTGCCTGGACACATGTCACGCCTTTGCCGCGGGCTACGACCTGCGCACAGAGGAAGGGTACGAGGCGATGATGGCTGAACTTGACGCCGAACTCGGTGTCAAAACAGTCGGCTGCCTACACTTCAATGATAGCAAGGGCGATTTCGATAGTCGCAAGGATCGGCATACTCACATCGGCGAGGGCGCCATCGGTGTCGAGGGCTTTCGACTGATTCTAAATGATCTGCGTTGGGACGGCACGGCCATGCTGCTGGAGACGCCCAAGGACGATGATCTAGCCGATGACGTGAGGAACTTGGCCGCGCTCTGCGCCCTGGTTGAAGATGAAGATCGGATCCCGCCGGGCCTGCGCGGTGAATAAGTCGGGCTTTGGGCATGAGGTTTTTGTCACAGATAGACGCGGATGAATGACTGATTTTCACAGATGGTTTTCAGGTATTCAGAAAGGCCTAAAAACCATCTGTGCCTTATCCGCATTTCCATCTGGGTCTATCTGTGACAAAATCGCATTTTCGCAGTGAAGACTTGACGAAAGGAATCCAGGTGCGTATTTTTCTGGATCAAATTGGCTGCCGCCTGAACTACAGTGAGATTGAGACGGTCGCCGGGCGTTTGCGCGAGGCCGGACACGTCACGGTGAACAGTCCTGAGCAAGCCCAGGTCGTGATATTCAACTCTTGTGCGGTGACGGCAGCGGCAGGAAGCAAGAGCCGGAGGCGGGTGCGCCAGTTCTCTAAGCTGAATCCACAGGTGCGGATCGCGATCACCGGCTGTTGGGCCACGCTTGAACCGCAGCAGGTGGCCGGTCTGCCCAACGTGGCCATGGTCGTCGACAACGATCAGAAGGATCTGCTGCACACGCTGCTGGAGCCATGGAGCGCAGAGCTTGACGATCCCAGCGATCTGGCACGCATGCAGCCTAGCGGCAATCCGTTCGCACAGCTCGAGATGGGTGAAGTACAAGTGTTTCCGCATCGACAGGCTCGTACGCGGGCGTTTATCAAAGTACAGGATGGCTGCAACAACAAATGTACATTTTGTGTCGTGACGGTTGCCCGTGGTGAAAGCCGCAGCCGGTCCATCGGTTCGATCGTCGAGGAGATTCAACGGTTGAGTGAGAGCGGTGTTCAGGAAGCGGTTTTAACCGGCGTACACCTGGGAAGTTTCGGACGCGATCTGGCAGATGGTTCACGGACCGATCTCAAAGAATTGACTCAGGCCGTGTTGGCCGATACCGATATTGCCCGGCTCCGTCTGAGTAGCCTGGAACCCTGGGAACTGGCCGACGGCTTCTTTGATCTTTGGCAACGATGGCCGGAGCGTCTCTGTCCCCATCTGCATTTGCCGTTGCAGGCCGGCACGGACAAGCAGCTGCGCAAGATGGCGCGCCGTTGTACGACGGAAAGCTATCGCCGACTGGTTTTTGAGGCACGTCAGTCCATCTCGGATCTGATCATCACCACCGATCTGATCGTCGGTTTTCCCGGCGAGACAGAAAGCGACTTTGCGACGGGTATGGACTTTGTCAAAGAGATGGGTTTTTCGCATGCGCACATCTTTCCCTTCAGCGCTCGCTCCGGCACAGCCGCTGCGCGTTATGGCGGCCACGTGACCAAAGAGATCAAGAAAGAGCGATCCAAGCGTTTGCGTGCGCTGCTGGCCAGCACAGGCCGGAAAGAGCGAATGCGCCATCTCGACACCGTGCGCCCTGTGCTGTGGGAAGGCGAAGGGGAGCCGTTGACTGATGAACCCGGGCGCGTTTGGACGGGCCTCACCGACAACTATTTGCGCGTTCGTGCCGTCATGCCCGATGATTTAGACATGCACAATCGCATCGTTGAGACGAAGATAACCGAGTTGAGCGGTGAAACCCTATTCGGCTCAGTCACAAACTGACCCTAACTGGTTGCCGGCTGAACAGTAACCTGAACTCTACAATCAAGTTGAACTATGGACGGAAGCAACATGAGCGATCTACTACAACAACTGGAATCCTTGGAAGCCGCGGCCATGGCTGAACTTGCCACAGCGGAAAGCACAGAGGCCACCGAAACCTGGTACGCTGAATATCTGAGCCGCAAGGGCAAGATGACCTCGATCCTGCGCGGTCTCGGCCAGCTCTCTCAGGAAGAGCGCCCGGTTGTTGGCAGGCAGGCCAACGTGATCAAGGGCCGGTTGGAAGCCGCCCTGACTCAGCAGCAGGAGACTGTCAAGCAGGCCGAAATTACCCAGGCATTGAGTGCTGAAGGCATCGACGTCACGCTGCCGGGGCGTCCCGTCTCCATCGGCAAGCTGCATCCCACCACCATTGCCATCCGTGAAATCACCGACATTCTAGTGCAGATGGGATTCCAGGTCTTTGATTCTCCGGAAGTTGAGACGGATAAGGATAATTTTGAGTTGCTCAACTTCCCGCCGGGCCACCCTGCACGTGAGATGCAGGATACATTTTTCACCACCAATCCGGATGTCATCCTGCGCACCCACACCAGTCCCGGTCAGATCCATGCGATGCGCAAATATGCACCGGAGCCGATCCGCGTGATCTTGCCCGGCAAGTGCTACCGCAACGAAGATGTGACGGCACGTTCTGAGATGATGTTCTATCAGGTCGAGGGGCTGGCGGTTGGACGCAATATCACCTTCTCGGACCTGAAGGGCGTGCTGATGAACTTTGCCAACCAGATGTACGGCGAGGGACGCAGGTTCCGCTTCCGCAAGGCCTACTTCCCCTTCACCGAACCGAGCGTTGAGATGGATGTGGACTGTGTGCTCTGCGGCGGTGAAGGCTGTCGGGTTTGCAAGTACACGGGGTTGTTGGAAATCCTGGGCGCCGGCATGGTACATCCGGTCGTGCTGAAGAATGGAGGCTACGATCCGGCTGAGTTCAGCGGTTTCGCCTTCGGCATGGGCATTGAGCGGCAGGTGATGCTCAAGCGCAGCATTGACGACATCCGCTACTTCTATGACAACGACGTACGCTTTTTGGACCGGGTTGGATAGCAGACTACTATGATTTCTGTATAAAAAGAACGGTCATGGGGCAGCTGCCCCATGACCGTTCTTTTTATACTGTTGCATCAATTATGCGGACCCGCCTACCTCACTTGCGATGTGAATTATCAGACAAAACAGAGCATTGGCAAAAGATGTGCGCAGTGATACTGTTAGCGTAATTGGGAATCGATTTGATTCATCAATTTTCCATTTCTACAGGAGAAAGTTGCATGTCCACGCAAAGCAACAACTCGACGATTTCGGCAGGAACAACTGAGTCCAACAAGTGGGGGGATATCCTTCGGCAGGTCTTAGTCATTCTGTCGCTGATCATGACGATCGTGGTCAACGGATCGGCGAACGCGCTGCCGATCAACGGCCAGGCTACGGGTGAGATTTCTGATCGGTTCGATGTCTACTTCGTGCCGGCGGGATATGTTTTCAGCATTTGGGGCCTCATCTATGTGGCGCTGATCGGCTACGCCATCTATCAGGCGCTCCCTGCCCATCGTACTGATGCTAGGCTTCGCAGCATCGGCTATCTCTTTGTGCTCACCAACATCGCCAATACAACGTGGATTTTCCTCTGGCACTACGAATACTTCGCAGCAAGCCTTGCTGTGATGATCGTACTGCTGCTCGCGTTGATTGCCATCTATCAACGGCTGAACAGAGATGGTTGGCAGCCGTCAATGGCCGAAAAGTGGCTGGTGAAGATTCCGTTCAGTATCTATATTGGCTGGATCACTGTGGCCACTATTGCCAATGCTACGTCGGTGTTGGACTATGTCGGATGGAATGGGTTCGGCATTGCGCCGGAGATCTGGGCCGTGATTATGCTGGCGGTTGCTACGGTGGTTGGCCTGCTATTTAGCCTTCAGAAGAAGGACGTAGCCTATGTGCTGGTCCTGATCTGGGCAACGATTGGCATTGCCGTTGCCCAGTGGGATACGCCACTGGTTGCCTGGAGTGCGCTGATCTCGGCTGCCATACTTGCGCTTTCATTGCTAAGCGGCTTCATTCGAGATCGTTCACAGTCTAGTAACGCGGCGCCGACGCCCAACCAGGCATAGGTGGGGCCGATCCCGATAGGGACCAATGCGGGGAGATAATCGTCCACGAAGCGATTCTCTTGCAGCTTGTCGGAGAGAAAGCCGATGAGTCCACTGCAAAAAGCCTTTTTTGCCACAGATTCACACAGATAAAAGAAGGATAAAACACAGATGGTACCGGGATTACTCTGGAAATCCGAGAACCATCTGTGAAAATCAGATTCCTATCTGTGGCTATCTGTGGCAAATTTCCGTTTTTGCAATAGAATCATTTTTTCGTCACTCCGACAAACTGCTAGAGGACGCTGATCAACACCGCAATCAGGAGCAGAAGCCCTGCCGCGCCGACGAGATTACGATTCGCTTGAAAGATATCTTGCCAACTCGGCTCCCACGACGGCGTCGTGATGGCCGACGGCAGCGGTCCTGTCAGTAGGGTGGAGCCGAAAAGCATGTCCCGCATTTCCTTGACGTTTGCCGGGCGCTCGTTGGGGTGCATGGCTAACGCCTGAAAGATCGCACGTTCGCAGGCAGGAGATACATCTGGATTGATTTCGCTCAGCGGGACCAGGGACCCAGGGCGCAAGAATCGTTCTTTGGCGTCGAGGGGCGGTTTGCCTGCCAGCAGGTGATAGAGTGTGGCGCCGAAGCTGTAGAGATCGGTGCGGGCATCGGTATAGCCGACATCGCTGCCATATTGTTCCAGCGGCGTGTAGGCAACAGTGCCACGCCCTTGCACCACGGTGACCGTCTGGCTGTCATCAGGGTAGAGCACCTTGACCAGGCCAAAGTCGACCAGTTTTACATTGCCTCTTGGTGTAATCTTGATATTGCCCGGCTTGATATCACGGTGTAGCACCACTGGATCTCGGCTATGCAAATATTGCAGAGCATCGAGCATCTGCGCAGCCCAGATCAGCACCTGTTGCTCACGCAGAAATTGTTCGCTGCGCGCAGTCTCCTGCAATATCTCCAGAAGATCCTTGCCTTCCACGAAGTCCATGACCAAATATTCACGCAGGCCCATGGAGAAATAGTCGGAGACCTTTGGCAGGTTGGGGTGATCCAGACGCGCCAGCACGCTGGCCTCAGTTCGAAACTGCTCTGTGATCTGCGCCAGTTCATCCTCTGAGGTTGCGCCGCCGGCCAGCGCCGGCAGAATCTCTTTGACCGCACAAATTCGGCCGTCCAAGCGCAGATCGCTTGTTCTGTATACGGCCCCCATACCTCCCTGGCCGACCAATTCTTGGATTTCATACCGCTCACGCAGAATGATTCCCGGCTCTAGAATATGCTGCACGATTCGCTCCAAATCAAGGGCACACCTCTTGCGAGAGGCAATTTGCATTTCGTTGCTGGACCATTTTTGGTATAATCCCACCTGTGGCCATTATGCGTTACCGATTCGGGGCTGTCAATTCGATGGTCAAAATTCAGCCGGAGCGCACAGTTTGAAGTGCCTTATGAGTTCAGAGGATGCTATATGTCAAGCGAACAGAGCCTAGTTCAAAACCCGGTGCGTACCCGAGAGAGCGCCATGCTCGTACTGCAACGCGGGGCGGAGGCTGGCCGTCGGTGGCCACTCGACAAGACTCGTCCGCTGATGATTGGGCGTAGTTCAGATTGCGATATCTCGTTGCCGGATCGTCAGGTCAGCCGCTATCATGCGCGGATCAGCTGGCGTGGCGACGGCTACCAGGTCGAAGACCTGGGCAGCAAGAACGGGACCCATATCAATGGGCAGAGCGTGAGTGAACCTGCCGAACTCGCCGACGGCGATGAGTTGCAGATTGCGCTTCGTTTTAAGCTGGCCTTTGTCGATGCCGGTGCGACCGCCCCGTTGACGTTCGAAAGCACCAGCCAGGGGCTGCGCCTTGAGCCGGAGACGCGTCAGGTTTGGGTCAATGGCGTCATGTTGGACCCGCCACTCAGTCTGCATCAATATCGATTGCTGGAAGCGCTTTGGAACTCGGGAGGCGGTGTTGTCACGCGAGATCAGATCGTGAACGCTGTCTGGCCCGAAGCCAGCGGCGAAGGCGTCAGTGAGCAGGCCATTGACGCGCTGGTTCGACGTCTGCGTGAGCGGTTGGCTGAAGTAGACACCGAGTTCCGCTACGTGGTCACTGTGCGTGGTCATGGCTTCCGTCTTGAAAATCGGTAGCCGGTTTGAATAGTGAACCGTTGGGTCTCTATCTCCACATACCCTTTTGCGAACGCAAGTGCCCATACTGCGACTTCAACACCTATGCCGGTCTAGAATCGCTCTACCAAGAGACAGTAGATGCCCTTTGCATCGAGATGGAGCGTTGGAGCGAGCGACTGGCAGATCGTAAGATTACGACAGTTTTCGTAGGTGGTGGTACCCCGACGGTTCTGGATGCACAATTGCTCGAACGGCTCTTTGCGCAGCTTCATGATTCTTTCTCGATTTCCGCTGACGCCGAGATTACCTGTGAAGCCAATCCAGGCACTGTAGATAGGGCCAAGTTTTCTACACTGCGTGCGTTGGGCGTCAACCGTCTGAGCATGGGTGTTCAGAGCTTTCAAGCGGATGAACTTAACTTTCTGGGCCGAATCCATACGGTGGATGATGTGTTGCAAGCGTGGGATGCTGCGCGAAGCGCCGATTTTGATAACATCAGCCTAGACTTCATCTTCGGTCTGCCCGAACAGAAGACAGACCGCTGGCGGCAGACGCTGGATCGGGCGTTGGATCTCAAGCCGGAGCATTTGAGTCTCTACAGTCTGATTGTTGAGGAGAATACACCACTGCATCACTGGGTTGAATCCGGTGCAGTTTCCTCCCCGGATGACGATCTGGCGGCGCTTCATTACGAGATAGCGATGGAGTGTCTGGGTGATGCGGGCTATGAGCAGTATGAAGTGTCGAATTGGGCCCGGTCAGGGCCGGCGCTGCCAGACGGCACGGAAGGCGCCGAAATATCGCCTGAGTCCTCAGGCAAGGAATTGGTTCCGGGCCTTGCCTGCCGGCACAACCTGATCTACTGGCGAAATCAGGAATACTTGGGCATTGGGCCCGGCGCGCATAGCCATCTGTGGATCCCGACGGTGGACGGGCAGATGATCGAAAAACGGTGGGGGAATCATCGGCCGGTCGCCGGGTATGTTCGTCGCATGCGAGGTGGGGAGCCTGTCGAGGCTTTTTCAGAGCAGATCTCATCGGAGTTGAGCATGGGCGAAACGTTGATGCTTGGACTCCGTTTGCTGAATGAGGGCGTTGCACTGTCAGATTTTCGACATCGCTATGATGTAGGCCTGAGAGAGACGTACAGTGATCAAGTGGACGAGCTTGTGGCTTGGGGCTTGCTAAAGAACACAGGTGAAAGAATTCGCTTGACAGAGCGAGGACTCATGGTGGGTAATCAGGTGTTTCTGCGCTTCCTACCGGAACCTGCCGAACAGTCCGGATGATCATTGCGGACACAAGAGGTGCCATAGGGTAGAATGTTCACAGCATAATCGTTCTGTTTGTGCCTGGTCGACGATGATCTACGGCAAATGCGTATGAGATTCTGCTTGACACAGCCTCGTGACCGACGGCGATTATGATCACACTGATGAATACGACGATGAAGTGAAAGGGTTCCGTGAATGACGCGTGCGCTCTATCCGGGCACATTTGACCCGATGCATAATGGGCATATTGACATTGCAACCAGAGCTAGTGCAGTCTTTGATGAGGTTGCACTCGCTATCTATGATGCACCGCCCAAGAAGCTGCTCTTCACGACCAGTGAGCGTATGCAACTGGCCCGTAAAGCATTGGCGCATCTGCCCAATGTCTGGGTAACTGCCTACACAGGGCTGACAGTCGACTGCGCAAGAGAACACGAGGCCGGTGTGATAATTCGTGGACTGCGCAATGTTGCTGATTTCGAGTTTGAGCATCAGATCGGCTGGGCAAACCGTCAGATGGCGCCGGAGATCGAACTCTGTTGCCTATTCTGTGCTGGTGAGTATGCTTTCCTGAGTGCAACCATCTTGAAGGAGGTTGCACTCTTGAACGGAGATTACAGCCGATGGGCGCCCGATCATGTCAGGCAAGCATTGAGAGGCAAGTATCTCGAACTGGATGGCGCTGATCCAACAAAGCAGAGTACTCGTAGTGACGGCAAGTTGTCTCATATTGATTGATGCAATATCCTAACTCATACCTTATGTCCATCACCGCGCGTGCATACACGGCCGCAAAGAACGTCCGCATACACGGAGGTGCACCATCGCAATCCTACAGATAGTCGATCAACTTGAAGAGATGTTGGCGCAGGGCCGACCGGTTCCGCTATCTTCACAACGCATTATCAACGCAGACGAGTTCGGACAAGCCCTGGAAAGACTGCGCATTAGCGTGCCCAGTTCAATACGGGAAAGCGAACGGATGTTGGCCGAACGCGATGCGATTCTTGCTGAAGCGCAAGCGCAAGCAGAGCGCATCGTCGAGCAAGCCGGAGAACAGGCCCGTGAGATGCTGACCGACAATGCCTTGGTCGTCGCTGCTCAGCGTGAGGCGGAACGCGTCTTGGAGGAGAGTCGGGTCGTGGGTCAGCAACGGGTTGACGAAGCTGACTACTATGCCACCAGCGTGCTCCAGGATCTGGCTGCAAAACTGAACGTCATAAGCCAACAGGTCGACAACGGCATCCAAATGCTGCAGAACAACCCTGCTTCGAGTACGGCTGATACGGGCGAGCAGATAGACTAGCGAATCCCGGCGGAAATCCCGGTACAGTGCCAACCAATGATAGAGATGCTGGATTTCTGTCATTGACCCGTGTGCTGAGCCCTGCCGAAATATTCACGCCAAACTGAACCAATTTCAGTATGTAGCGGTTGTTTCCGGATTTGCGTTGCGGAACCAGAGGGCGATTTTTGACAGGCACGCACTCTGGGCCTATAATGTTTGTCGGTCTGTATTCTGTAATTGCGCGTTAGCAACGCAAGGATCAGACAGCAGATTTTCCGGCAATAGCACCTTGACAAAGGCCATATGGGCGGAAAGAGTTAATCATGCAGTTCAATGTTGCACAGTTGCTGCAGGACCCGATTGGGACAACGCGTTCGCATGATTTGGTCGAAGATCTAACTGATCTTGACCCGGAACTCAAAACAATGGGGCCACTTGTGGGTTCTGTTCACCTCATGCGTACCAACAGCGGCGTCCTCGCCACAGGCGAGTTGAGTACAGCCACGCAGGTTGCTTGTAACCGTTGCCTGGCGCCGATTGTGTTGCCGGTACGTTTCAAAATTGAGGAGAGTTTTTATCCGCTGACCGAAGTCCAGACTGGGCGCTATATCCGGCCCGAGGATTATGAAGGCAGTGCTGAGACACTAGAGGACGAGGCGCTGGTAATTGATGAACACCATATCTTGGATATTTCCGAGGTGGTGCGACAAGATATTTGGTTGGCGTTGCCGATGGTTCCAGGTTGCAATTGGGAAGGAACCGGAGAGTGTCCCAATCTGATTAAGTACATGGAAGAAGTCGAAGGATTGGCCCCTGATGGGGACAATGGCAATGTCGATGAGAATGAAGCAATAGACCCAAGGTGGTCAGCGTTGTTACGGCTGCGCGACCAGCAAGAGGCTGAGGATTAAGTCAAGGAGATCAAAATGGGACCACTGCCAAAACGAAAAATCAGCAAAGGACGTCGTAATCGCCGTCGTGCCCACGACTCGATCGGGGCGCCAAAACTTGCAGAGTGCTCCAACTGTCGTTCGGCTGTGATGCCGCACCGCTTGTGCCCGACTTGTGGCTACTACAAGGGTCGACAGATTGTAGACATGGACGCGGCTGAGTAGGTTTTGTAGCTGAACATTACAGGGGATTTGGGTCACACGACCCAAATCCCCTGTTTGTTATTTCGGGGAAAACATCATCATGTGTACATGTGATTTCATTTCGGCCAGTCCTTCGACCGCTTATCTCTTTCCCGGCCAGGGCAGCCAAGAAGTTGGCATGGCTGCAGATGTCGTGTCTCACTACCCGGCAGCCCGCGCTACGTTCGAAGAGGCGGATGATCTGCTCGGGTTTCCACTCAGCACTATCTGCTTTGATGGCCCCGAAGAGACGCTAACCGATACCATAAATGCACAGCCTGCGCTGTTGACGACAAGCATTGCCATCTTGCGAGCCGTCGAATCTGAATGGGGTGATGCTGAACGGCAGACCGAGCAGGGAACCGCCATCTTTCTGGCCGGCCACAGCATGGGTGAGTATTCAGCCCTGGTCGCCTCAGGCAGCATTAGCTTTGCCGACGGACTCCGCCTAGTGCATGAGCGCGGGCGCTTGATGAAGGAAGCCGGCGAACGCTCTCCAGGCATGATGGCCGCCGTCCTGGGGCTGAGTAAGGAAGCTGTGGCTGAAGTCTGCGCGGATGTATCGGTGCAGGGAGGCATCGCCCAGGTGGCCAATGACAATTGCCCCGGGCAGGTGGTCATCTCCGGTGACAAAGAGGGCATGGAAGCGGCCATGGAGGCGTTGCCGGATGCGGGCGCTCGCAAGGTCGTGCCCCTGGCCGTCAGCATTGCCGCGCACAGCCCGCTCATGGCGTCGGCCGCGGCCGAGTTGCAGGCCGCTATTGACGCGACAAGTGTGGAGATTCCGTATATTCCAGTCATTGGCAACACCACGGCAGGCCCCATCAACACGGCTACCGAGATTCGTGCTGAGTTGGCTGCTCAACTGACTGGCAGTGTTCGCTGGACTGAGTCCATCGGCTATGCACTTGCTGCCGGCGCCACGAATTTTGTTGAGATCGGCCCCGGCAACGTATTGACAGGAATGATGAAGCGGATCAATCGAAAATCAGCACGCCGGGCCGTCAATGATGTTGAGAGCATCCAAGCATTTGTGGATTCGCTGGCAGCTATTCGCCCATAACCAATATCGGCTGTATAATAGCCCTTGCCGTTTGACAAGGTGACACGGCCGCTATATCGAAGTGAATGAGAAAGGCCGTTTTCTGATCAGTACAGTAGCGAATTGTTGAAGCACGTGTCCATTTCGGAATCAGAAAACCTTGGAAGCTAGACAAGAGAAACGCCAATATGTCGATCGAATTGCAGGACAAAATTGCCCTGGTCACCGGTAGCAGTAGCGGAATCGGTGCAGCTATCGCAAAAGAACTGGCCTCTGCCGGCGCGACTGTAGCGCTGCATTTCCGTAGTAATCCCGACGGTGTCAATCAGGTCGCCGCCGATATTCGAGATGCCGGCGGAAGTTGCGTCGTCTTTCAGGCGGATGTGAGTGATTCTGGTGAAGCCGCTGAGCTGGTCAAGGCCGTCCAGAAGGAATTCGGACGCATCGATATCCTGGTCAACAATGCCGGCACGACGCGTGATACGCTGTTGATGACCATGAAGGAAGACGATTGGGACGCAGTTATTGACACCAATCTCAAGAGCGTCTACTTGATCACGCGTGCGGCTGTGCGCGGCATGCTCAAGCGGCGGAGTGGCCGGATTATCAACATTACCAGCGTCGTTGGTCTGGCTGGACAGGCCGGGCAGAGCAATTATGCTGCCAGCAAGGCCGGCATCATTGGGTTCACCAAGAGCCTGGCGCGTGAAATTGGCAGTCGGAGTATAACGGTCAATGCCGTTGCACCGGGGTTCATTCCCACGGCTCTGACTGATGTGCTCAATGATGAGCAGCGAGAGGCGGCCATCGGCGCTACGCCGCTTGGCCGTTTGGGTACGGTGGAAGAGGTGGCATGGGCCGTTGCTGTTCTGGCTTCGGATCGTTCCAGCTTCATTACCGGTCAGGTATTAAGCGTTGACGGTGGATTGGTGATGATGTAGGGGACTCTTCTATGGCCCACGATAAGACAGCTAACTGGTCGCTCTCTCATACGACGGACAACCAGATAGACAGCAAGATAGACAGTATAATCGATGAGTCGATGGATGAGTCCGGCCTGGATCTCTCTCTTGAGGTAGCGCAAGAGGTGGCGCAAGAGGTGGCGCAAGAGCCGCCGCAAGTTGTCATGGTCGAGGCACAAGCCGACAGCGTATTACAGATCGACGGTACGCTGACAGGCAAGGCGTACCATGAAGTGATCGGCCAGCGAAAAATGGCTCGTCGTACGGCGTTGCAGGCGCTCTATGAGATCGATAGTGTCGGCCATGAGCCCGGCCGTGTTGTCGACGCTCGATTGGCTGACGAAAATCTTGGGCGACATGGCGCCGTCTATTTTAGATGGCTCATCACTGGAGTCGTTCGCAATCGCGATGTCCTAGACGAGCTAATTGTTCGGTATGCCCCCGAATGGCCGGTAGACCAACTGGCCATTGTTGATCGAAACATTCTCAGATCGGCTATGTTCGAGATCGGTGCACGCGATACGGATGCGCCGCCCAAGGTTGTGATCAACGAAGCTGTGGAGCTAGCAAAGCAGTTTGGCGGTGACAGCAGCCCTCGCTTCGTTAATGGCGTCCTGGGTGCTGCCCTGGATGAAACCCTCGGCAAACAGTTCTAGGCACCTTTTTTTGAAAACCTGTGGCTACCTGCGGCATACGTTGGCTCTTGCAGCAGGGCCGCTAGTAGATAGAGACCATGAATAGTATTTTTGGCATTGGCCCTCTTGAACTCTTCTTTATAGCGATTCTGGCGTTGGTGATCCTGGGGCCTGAACGGCTGCCAGGCGTCATCCGTGAGGGCGCGAAGTATTTCCGCATGTTGCGCAATATGTCTGGTGAGTTGACCTCGCAGTTCAGTGAAGAACTCAAGGCGCTGGACGATATCAACCCCCAGAAGATCATGAACGAGGTCATGGAAGATCTTGATCTGGAAGCGGAGAAGAAGGCTCTGGGCGAGCTCAACCCGAAGAAGATCACAGATGATATAAAGTCAGGATTTAACCCGAAGAAATCGACGTCCGCCAAGAAAACTGAGGCAGCGGCTGCAACAACTGCTGTGGCCGCCAAGGCAACAGCAGAAGCGGCAGCAGAAACAACGACAATTGATGGTGCAGACGGACCGGTTGAGCCGGTAGTCGCCAAACCATTGGCTGAATCGGATAGCAGTGCTGAGGGTGATGGCACAATAGGTGACGACACAGTAGGTGACGACACAGTAGGTGACGGTCCGGTGGATGAACCCGACGAGGGCGCCGTTGGGTCGGCAGCAGAATCTGAAGCACCTGCGGCAGAGGCCCCGGCCAAGGAGCCAATTGACATTTTGGCCAGATCTCAGCCAAAGATGACCTCCAATCCCTACGTCAAGTCGTCAGTCTCAAGGCAAAAAGCGCTGGATCCCAATCCGGAGCCGGATATGTCGGGAGACGACGAGCCAACCGTCGAAAACCGCATCGCCCCGGACGAATTAGTGGCCAATATCGAAGATGCTGAAACGTCCTCCGAGCCAAAGCCGTCTGTGTCCGCAGCGTCTGCCAACGGGACGTCGCTCGATAGCGCTCGCGATATTCCTCAAGACATCTCCCCAGATACTCCTCAGGACAACACGGGAGATCGTGCGTGAGTCAGAATGTCATGGCCAGTGAGCCGCAGGATCCCATTGAAGAAGAACAGATGACGCTCATGGAGCATCTGCTTGAGTTGCGCATGCGGCTCATGTGGATTCTCGGCGCGTTGGCCGTCGGTACGCTGGTTTCGATGATCTTTGTCGCCCCGATTTTGCGCATCATCACCCGACCGTTGACCGAACTGGGCGCTGAAACCATCGCCATCGGCCCAACAGATACCATCGCCATCTTTTTCAAGGTCAGCTTCACCATGGGCGCTGCCATCGCAATGCCCATCATTGTCTATCACCTGATCGGTTTTGCCGCGCCGGGTCTCTATCCCCATGAAAAGCGCTGGTTGCTGATTAGCCTGCCGGGCATCATGGTGCTCTTCGTGATCGGTGCACTTTTCGCCTACTTTGTGCTCGTCCCGGTGGCTGTCGGTTTTCTGCAAGGGTTCTTGGGCGACATCATCCGCCAGGAGTGGACGATCGATCGCTATGTCGGCTTTGTGACGCGTATCGTCTTCTGGATCGGCGTTGCCTTCCAGACGCCGCTGGTTGTCGCTTTCCTGGCACGCACCGGCGTGCTCAGCGGACCGCAGCTTCTGGGCTACTGGCGACAGTCTATTGTCATTATTGCCATTGCCGCTGCAGCCATCACACCGACCATCGATCCCGTCAACATGGCGATCGTGATGTTGCCGCTCATCTCGCTCTATTTTCTCAGCGTTGGGATTGCATATGGGCTCTACAAGCCCCGCGAGGCACGTGATTTCTCGGAATCTTTCATCCCTGATGAATACAAGGATGACGAGTAGGGTCGATACAGGAAGATAACGATTGGATAAGTTTGCAAAGGGGTCTGGCTTCAATCAGAAGCCAGACCCCTTTTTCGACCAGGGATTCTACCGTGTGGGCGGATAACGCGTGGAGGGGATAATGGCGGATCGCGATGCACTGATAGCGCGTAAGCAGGAAACTCAACGCAAGATTGTTCGGACTCGGCGTGAGTTGGAGCGAGAGCGACGCCCCGATATCGAGAAGCCGGACCGCAAGCGTATCGAAAGACTCGAAACCGAGCTAGAGCGACTCATGGCACAGGAGTACAACCTGCGGCTAGCCATCGATCGCAGTGGTCCGGCCGGATAGTCCGACATACTTTCTAGGTAGAATCAACCAACATCCTCAGGACGCGCCTGCAGATAGACGACGCGACCGTGCCAATCGACGGCCAGGCCGCTTAACTGGCGTTCGAAGAGGACTTGGACCTGAGCTGTCTCCGCGGCCGAGAGCAGCTTTGCCAGACGCTGCGAATAGCTCGGTCGCTCGTTCTCAGAGGGCGAGAACCAGCGTGCCAACATGGCCTTGGTTACCTGCACCTTGTTGGTTTCATCGACAAGCTGTGTCTCCACATTCAGACCCGTAGCCGAACAAGCGGCAATCAATGTTTCAAAATCCCAATTGATCAACGGATCGTCGTCCGCTCTGTAGATCCCTTCCTCAGCCTCGCGAACCTTCTCGACCAACTGCTCATCCACACCGCTCCAGTCGATCAGGGCGTAGAGTCGCTGCGTCTGACGCGGGATGCGCTCGCCCAGACTGATGACGCCTTGCGGACTCAGTAGCTTTGCCAGCACGGCGATGGCGCTCGCCTTGTCGGCCAGATCGAGCAACGCATTGTAGCCAACGATGGCGTCAAAGCGCAGTGATGGTTCATCCTGCAACAGGTCGGGCAATTGCGCCGGCCTGCCGGTGAGGATGAGTGGGCGCTCGATCTCATCCAAACGCTCCGCCTGCTGGTGGAGGGCTTCGGCATCGCGGTCGTTGCGCGCCAATGAGTAGACGCCGCCCTCGGGCACACGACGTAGGGCATCCCAGGTCAGCAATCCACTGCTGGCCTTGAGATCAAGCACGAGACTGTGGCGCGCGAGTTGGGCGGAATCCAGCACGCGGTCGCGCAGATCGGCGAGTCGTTCGCCCACGCTGGAGACGGCCCGCTGCAGCCAGCGGTCTCGGGCCGGATCATCGGGCGAGAATGTGTACATCTCGACGAAATCGCCCTCCGCCTCGATCATGGCCGCCAATTGGGCCTCGCGTCGACGTGCCACCTGTTCTCGAATCGAGGCTTCATATCCCTGGTCAGACGGCTGGTAGAAGACTTTGCCTTGCAGCGATGTCGGCAGATATTGCTGGGCGACCCAATGATCGCGATAGGCGTGAGGATAGAGATAGCCCTCGCCGTGGCCGAAGCCTTCCTTGTCGCGATTGGCGTCGCGCAAATGGTTGGGGACGCCGCTGTCTGCCTCCTGCTCGACCATGCTCAGCGCGTCAAAGAGGGCAAAGGCTGAGTTGGACTTGGGCGCAGTCGCCAGATAGAGGGCCGCCTGGGAGAGCGGGAAACGCCCTTCCGGCATGCCCACCCATTCAAAGGCCTGGGCGCAGGCGGAGACCACTTGCATGGCATTGGGATCGGCCATGCCGATATCCTCGCCCGCAAAGATAAACATGCGCCGAAAGAGAAAACGCGGACTCTCTCCAGCATAGATCATCTTGGCCATCCAATACAGAGCTGCATCCGGATCGCTGCCGCGCAGACTCTTGATGAAGGCGCTGATGGTGTCGAAGTGATAGTCGCCTTCTTTGTCGTAGAGAACGGCGCGTCGTTGGATGGATTCTTCGGCGATGGGGAGGGTGATATGGATCATGGGAGATCGGGGATTGGGGATTGGGGATTGGGGGGACGAGGAATCGTCGTCAGTGGACGAATCCGTTTCCCCAGTCCCCAATCCCCCATGATCCCCAATCCCCTCTTCGTCGGTCGTCTCAACCGCCAGTTCCAAGGCATTCAGCACACCGCGTGCGTCACCGCCGGCCACGTCGACTAAGTGGTCGAGGGCCTCGTCGTCTACGCGCACGTTGAGTTTGCCGTAGCCGCGATCGGGATCGGTGAGCGCCTGTACGACGATGGCTTTTAGGTGTTCACGCGTGAGTGGCTGCAACTGAAAGATACGGCTGCGGCTGACCAGCGCTTTGTTGACCTCGAAGTAGGGGTTTTCGGTGGTGGCCCCGATGAAGATGACGGTTCCGTTTTCGACCCAGGGCAGCAATGCGTCCTGCTGGGCTTTGTTGAAGCGGTGGACCTCGTCGACGAAGAGGGTGGTACGTTGACTGTAGTGCTTGGCCCGTTCCTGGGCCTCGGCCACTGCCCCGCGAATCTCTTTGACGCCGGACAGAACGGCATTCAGTGCGATGAAGTGGGCACGCGTGGTGTTGGCGATGACCCGTGCAAGCGTGGTCTTGCCGGTGCCGGGCGGTCCGTAAAAGATCAGGCTGCCCAGTTGATCGGCTTGAATGGAGCGCCGCAGCAGTCGGCCCGGCCCAATGATATGGTCTTGGCCGACAAACTCGTCCAGCGTGCGTGGCCGCATGCGTGCGGCCAATGGCGCCTGGTTCTTCAGTCTTTCTTGGTGGGCGTGGTCAAATAGATCCATGGTTGTGGGAAATCGGTGATTGGGGATTGGGGATTGGGGATTGGGAGTCAGACAAGCACTTTCGCAAAGCCCGATCCCGAATCACTGGTCCCAGTTCCCTATTCACCAACCAGTGTCCTCAAATTCGGCTATCACAGGTCGGTGATCCGATGCTTCGTCCCCGGATTTTTCACGCCAGATCCGGCAATCGGTAACGTGGGGCGTAAGGGGCCGGCTGGCAAAGATGTAGTCGATGCGGATAGGCTGATCGGTGGCCGGGATGTAGCTGTCATGGGCAGGCGGACCGAAAAGGCTGTAACAATCGGTGTAGCCGGCCCCGTGCATCTGGGCTACGACACGAGGACCCTTCTCCCCGCCGCCCAAATTACTGCCTTTCGGGTGATGTGAAAGATCGATCAATTTCTGTTCCCGACCTTCAAAATCCCACAGGCTGATGGCATTGAAGTCGCCCATCACGACGTGTGGACGGTTGCGATCTCGGACCGTCCAGGCACGCACGGAACGCAATTGGATCAGACGCACCTCTTCGTCGCTGTAGCCCAAATGGGTCTGGTAGACCGTGAATGCTCGACCATCGGGCAACTCGATGCGCGCTTCCAGCAGGCCACGCTGTTCCTTGCCTTCAACCGCTGTCAAGTGGTGGCCCGCGCTGGCAAGTATCGGCCAGCGACTCAATATGGCATTGCCATAGGCGCTTGCAGGCATGTCGTTTTGGGCAGGCCAGCGCAAGCAAGGCCCAAAAACATAGGTCATGCCCAGACGCTGGGCCAAACGCTCCAATGTAGGCGCATATTGGGCATTTTCTTCACCATTGATACGTTGGTTATCGACACCTTTGCTTTCGATGTCTTCGCCGGTGATGATATGTGGATGAAAGACTTCGTTCAGGCCAACGATGTCGGGCTGCAAAGCAGCAATGACATTCCCTACCGCATCCAAATTGGGCTGGTCGTCCATCGTCCGCCAACCGCGAATGTTGTATGTCATAATCTTCATGAGTGGATTGTATGTGAGGACCAGGACACTGTCAATGATGGGGGTGAAACATGCGTAGAACTGGGCCGATGGATGCGGTTCGCTGACTGCCGGCGGCGGGCGGCCACAAGGGCGCGCCCCTGCATCCTTCTCTCGTTCTGTTGGCGCGGCAGGCCCACGGCCCAAACATGCATTCGAAACTTGAGCATCTGTATCGAACTGAGCGCTTTTGGTACAATAGGCGATATGAATATGCACATTCTCTCTGTAGATGATGATTCACTGATGCGCCGTAGCCTGGCTTTCCGACTGGAACAGGCTGGATATCGTGTGAGTTCTGCTGCTTCCGGTGAGGAGGCGCTTCTTGCCGTAGAGCAAGATCCGCCTGATCTGATGCTGCTTGATATTGGTCTGCCGGGCATCGATGGCTTGGAAGTCTTGAGGCAATTGCGCCTGGTGCATGACATCCCCATCATCTTTCTGACTGCCAGACGTCGAGAACTGGAGCAGGTTCTGGGCCTGGAGCTAGGCGCTGATGACTATGTCACCAAGCCTTTTGACACGGATGTGCTGCTGGCGCGCATTCGCGCCGTGTTGCGTCGATCTCAACATAGCGCCCCTACCCCCGTCGCGGACACCAGCCGATTGTTCATTGGCGATCTGGTCATCGACGCGGCGGCTCATAGCGTCACTGTCGCCGGAACGTCTGTCGAACTCTCGCGGCGTGAATTTGATCTACTCCACGCCCTGGCTCAGGAGGCGGGCAATGTGCTGACGGCCGATGACCTGCTGGCCCGTGTCTGGGGAACGGAATTTGTGGGTGAACCGCAGGTGCTCTACGTTCACATGCGACGGCTGCGTGAGAAGCTGGAGGAGAACCCCAACAAGCCTACTCGCCTGGTTACCGTCCGCAGTGTCGGCTATAAACTTGTTGTCCATGAACGCTGATCTTTTGCTTGGCGCTGTTGCAAAACGGTCTTTCTTTTCACGGAAGCGCAGAAACGGCACAGTGGACCACGGCGGTAAACCGGAGAAAATTGGTTTGTATTTGCGTTTTTTTGCGTTCGTCTGTGGCTTTTTGCAGTGGACTCAACCTTGCACTGGAGCGGTTTGATGCGAACGTTGCGCAACCGACTTATTCTCAGCCATATCCTCCCCATTCTCGTCGTTACGCCGCTGATTGGTCTGGCGGTCTACGCCGTCCTGCTCACGCAGGGTACACTCTCATTGGTTCAGGGCACGCTCGATCAGGAAGCGGAGCGGTTGACCAATCAGGCCCAAACCCTGGCGTCGCTCACAGGCCAGGTTGAATCGATATGGGACGATCCGGCGGCGGCCCAGGAGTTTCTGGCCAATGCCAACCTGCGCCTGACCATGCTCACGATGCTGGATTCAGAAGGGCGGGTTCTGGCCTCCAGCGAGGAAGTGAATGCCGACCGCATCGGCGAGCAGCTGACTGCAGAAGGTGTGGCCGCCATCCTCTCAGGCCAGAGTACGCTTGAGATTCGAGTGCGTAACGCTGAGCAGGCCGCCAATTTGACCGATTTCCTCGTCCCCGTCTTTGATGCCGAAAATCGACTGAGCGGGGTTCTGCTGCTGACTGGAGAGGTTGACACGGCGCAACAGCGGCTGGCCAATCTCACCTGGTTGCTCGTAATCGTCGTCATTGCGCTTATTGTGTTGGCTGTTCTACTCGGCCTCTGGCTGGCGTTGCGGATTGAACGCTCGCTCAAGCGGGTGACCGGAACGGTCTATGCCATCGCCGGCGGTGACCGGCCTGATACATTGCCCCAACAGGACATCGTGGAGATCAATGCAGTCTACCAGGCCGTCAACGCGCTGGTGGATCGGTTGGAGACGTTGGAGGATGCGCGTCGTCGCCTGTTGGCGAACCTGGTCCACGAATTGGGGCGTCCACTGGGCTCATTGCGCGCCGCGGTGGATGCGCTTCGTCATGGAGCGCATGCCGAACCGGAACTGCGCGACGAATTGCTTGTGGGCATGGATGACCAGATCGCACGTATGCAGCCGTTGTTAGAGGATCTGACCCGGCTGCATACTCAGGTGCTCGGACCGTTGGATCTCAACCTGCAGCCGACGCCGCTCAGCCAATGGTTGCCCCAGGTGATGACGTTGTGGCGGCATTCCGCAGGCGAAAAAGGAATTACCTGGCGTGCCGATATCCCGCTCGACCTTCCATTGGTGTCGATAGACAGTGATCAAATGGGGCGAGCGTTGGGCAACTTGTTCAGCAACGCCATAAAATACACGCCTGAGGACGGTACGATCCTGGTGGAAGCCGGTATTATGAGGGCAGCGAAGGCGCCCGGCGCATGTTGGATTCGTATTGGCGACACCGGGCCGGGCATACCCGCCGATGAGCAGGCTCTGATTTTTGAGCCATTTCAGCGTGGCCAGGCGGATCGGAGATTCCCGCAAGGCATGGGCCTGGGACTGGCCATCGCCCGCGATATCGTCGTCGCCCACGACGGTGACATCGACTTGGAGAGCAGCCGGGGCATGGGCAGTCGCTTCACGGTGACGCTGCCGCTTGCCGACTAGAAAAGCTTGATTTTTGTTGTACTATTTGACCAGCAGTGTTACGAAGCTCTCGCCCTGGCTGGGCGCTTTGACATCGAGCATTTCAGCGATAGTCGCCGCCAGATCGGCGAATGTCGAACGTGTGCCGATATTGATGCCGGTGTTGATCGCCTCGCCGGCGATGAGTATCGGCACGTATTCACGGGTGTGATCCGTGCCGGGATATGTAGGGTCATTGCCGTGATCTGCCGTCAGAACCAGGACATCGTCAGGCTTTAGGGCGGCCATCAGTTCCGGGATGCGCTGATCAAATTCGACCAACGCACCGGCGTACCCCTGAGCGTTGTTTCGATGCCCAAACTTGGCGTCGAAGTCGACCAGGTTGGTGAAAATCAAGCCCCGCTCACTGCGTTCACGCATGACCGCCAACGTCTGATCCACGCCGTCCATGTTGTTCTTCGTGTGGACGGCATCGGTGATTCCCTGTTTTGCGAAGATATCCTCAATTTTGCCGACGGCGTAGACCATTCGTCCCGCATCTTTGAGCGCGTCCAGCACAGTGGGCTCGGGCGGAAGCACCGAGAAGTCACGACGATTGGCCGTTCGTTCAAACGTTCCCGGCTCGCCCACAAACGGGCGAGCAATCACCCGGCCCACCTCATGCTCACCGCGGAGGATGGCACGGGCAGTTTCACAGATTTTCCAGAGTTCATCCGGCGGGATCACCTCTTCGTGGGCTGCGATCTGGAAGACGCTGTCGGCTGATGTATAGACGATCGTCTTGCCGGTGGCTAGATGTTCCGGCCCCAATTCCTCAATGATTGCGGTCCCCGATGCCGGATAGTTGCCCAACCAACCCCGACTCGTCTCAGCCTCGTAGCGGGCCATCACATCACGAGGGAATCCATCGGGATAGACCGGGAAACTGCGTTGCAGATGGATGCCGGTGAGTTCCCAATGGCCGGTGGTGGTGTCCTTGCCGGAAGAAACCTCGGCCATTTTGCCGTAGGCTGCTGTGGGGACCATTTGGGGCTTTAGTCCATCGAGGATGGCGATATTGGCCAGCCCCATCGATTCCATGTTGGGCAAATGTAGTCCACCAACGGCCTGTGCAATATTGCCCAGCGTGTGGCTGCCTACATCGCCGTACGCCGCTGCATCGGCTGCTTCGCCAATGCCCACGCTGTCCAGGACAATGAGGATGACTCGTTGGATATGCATGGTTTTGGTGCTCCGTATCGATAGGTCTGACCTAAATAATTGTCCGCAAACAACTTAGCGGTTTGAACCTCCGGGAGGTTATCTGCGGACACTCACTAAATTGCTCTGGTCAAGACAGATAGCTGTTTTGTGAAAGGCGGTGAAGCGATATCAAGGTCGATTGTTCGTTCCGAAATGCTCCATGCTCTCATTCAGCCACTTCCAGTGCGATCTCAATCATGTTGCGTAGCGCTGTCTCACGGTCATCGGACGAAAGTGCTTCCTCCCGCACCAGGCTGTCGCTGACGGTTAGGATCGAAAGTGCCTTGACGTTAAATTTGGCTGCCAGCGTATAAAGGGCAGCTGATTCCATTTCGACGGCCAGCACGCCGTAGTCGGCCCAGAGCCGCCAGCAATTGGGATCGTCGCCGTAGAAGGTGTCGCTGGTGAGGATATTGCCCACTTTGACGTCAACTCCTTTGGCGACGGCGGCTTGATACGCTTTCATGAGCAGGCCGAAATCGGCCACAGGGGCAAAGTCCATACCGCTGAAACGAAGTCGATTCATATGTGAATCGGTCGACACGGCCTGGGCCAGGATAACATCCATCAGTTTCAATTCCGGCTGAAAGGCCCCGCATGAACCGATACGTATCAGGTTCTTTGCACCGTACTCATTGATCAACTCATGCACGTAGATAGAGATGGACGGCACGCCCATGCCTGTACCCTGCACGGAGACCCGCTTTCCTCTGTAGTCGCCGGTAAAACCATACATGCCGCGCACGTCATTGTGTTGCCGTGCGTTGTCCAAGAAAGTTTCGGCAATGAATTTTGCCCGCAATGGATCGCCGGGCAGGAGGACTGTTTCCGCGATCTCCCCTGGCTGGGCATTAAGGTGAATTGTCATAGCAGTTCCTTTTCTCTTTCAACGGTGAGTGGATTGGCGATCTGCTTCGTCTGTTGAACCCCATTCACACAACGCCTCGCTCCACGGAGATATCGTACAACCTTATGGCTCTGCTGTCCACCATCAGCGTTGACCTGCTTTGAAGAAACAGGTTCAATCTTGGCAACAGATGCTCTGTCTTGCTGAGTGGTTTGAGGTCGAATGGCTGATGCTTCTGAAATGATAGAATGTGAACTGCCGGAAACCGCTTCGACTCGGGTAGAATCTATGGAGAACCGGATGAACAGGGTATCCTGCCGCAAACAGCGAGAAGCCGCCGGCTTCAGCCGTGCCTGCTGGCCAGATGTAAACAGACCCTGGCCGATGGTTGATATTCAAGAACAACAATAGATTTGAAAGGCAAATCATGAATGATCCACGGTTAGAACATCTGTCGCCTGTGTGGAGTCGGTCAGAGACCATCATCGCCGACTATGGCGAGGGTGTCTACCTCTACGATGTGGAGGGGCGGCGCTACCTCGACTTCACCAGCGGCATCGGCGTGACCAACACAGGACACGCACACCCACATGTCGTGCGCGCGGTTCAGGATCAGGCGGCCAAGATACTGCACGCTCAGGTCAACATCGTCTATCACGAGCCGCTGATCCAGTTGACCGAGGAACTAAGCAACATCGTACCTACCGGATCGGACACGTTTTTCTTCAGTAATTCGGGCGCAGAAGCCGTAGAGGCGGCAGTCAAGTTGGCGCGGGCCGCAACGGGCCGTTCAAATATCATTGTCTTTCAGGGTTCGTTTCATGGCCGCACCCATGCGGCCATGGCCATGACGACATCGAAGACGATCTACCGGGCGGGCTATCAGCCGTTGGTGTCCGGCATCTTCGTGACCCCCTTCCCCAACGCCTACCTATACGGATGGGATGAGGAGACCGCGGTCGATTTTGCCATTGACGAGCTGAAGCGGCTGCTCAAGACGCAGACTGCTCCAGGCGAGACCGCTGCCATGGTCATCGAGCCGGTGCTGGGCGAAGGCGGCTACGTGCCCGCACCCGCCCGCTTTTTGCAGGCCATGCGTCAGATCTGTGACGAACATGGCATTCTGCTGGTGGCGGACGAAGTACAGAGTGGCTTTGGCCGCACCGGAACCTGGTTCGCCATCGAACAAAGCGGCGTCTCACCAGACATCATGATCATGGCCAAGGGGATTGCTTCGGGCATGCCGATCTCGGCCATCGCGGCGAGCCATGAACTGATGGAGCGCTGGCCGGTCGGCTCCCATGGCGGCACCTACGGCGGCAATGCGGTGGCATGCGCCGCGGCCGTGGCGACCATCCAGGTGCTGCGCGATGAGAGGCTGATCGAGAACTCGGCGCACATGGGCGACCTTCTGATGACGGAGCTGCGCCAACTGCAGGAGACTTACCCTGCCATTGGCGATGTGCGCGGTCGGGGATTGATGGTTGCTACTGAATTCACCACTTCTGATGGTGAACCGTGGGGCGCACGTGCCAAGGCGATTGTCGGCGCTTGCTATGAGCGTGACCTTTTGCTGCTCTCCTGTGGCTACGATGGCCAGGTGGTACGATGGATTCCACCACTGGTTGTCAATATGGATCAGATCCAGGAAGCGCTGGCCATCTTTGCCGACGCACTCGCCGAGACGGAGTAAGCGGCCGATATATCATCGCCACTTCATTCTTGCGTTTGCCCAACCCCAAACCAACCCCCTATAATGTTCCCATGCGAGTCTTGATGGTCAGCAAGGCGCTGGTGGTTGGTGCATATCAACGTAAAGCAGAGGAGATCGCCGGTTGTGGCGTCGATCTGACCGTGCTTATTCCGCCATTCTGGAAGGACTCGCGCGGTTATCAGGCGGCAGAGGAACGGCACGTTGGCAATTACCGATTGCAGATCACGCCCGTCCGTCTTAATGGCCGCTTTCATCTCCACTACTACCCCGACATCGCCCGCGAGTTGGCAAAGGTCCAGCCCGATCTCCTGCACATGGATGAAGAACCCTATAACTTTGCGGCCTGGCATGCCCTGCGCGTGGCCGTGCGCCAGGATATTCCCGGCACTTTTTTCACATGGCAGAATCTCGACCGTCGCTATCCGCCGCCGTTTCGTTGGATGGAACAGGCCAACTATCGTCGTTCGCCAATTGCCATGGCTGGGAATCTCGATGCTCGCGCCGTGTTGCGTGGCAAAGGCTACGCGGGTGAAGTTGCTGTGATTCCCCAGTTTGGTGTTGATCCGGTGGCATTCTCTCCGAGAATTCAGCGTTCTGATGCTTCGCCTCACCCTGAGGACGAAGGCTTGGTCATCGGATACGCAGGCGGGCTTTTGCCGGAAAAGGGCCTCGACTCGCTGTTGCGGGCCTGCACTCGTCTAGACACGCGTTGGCGATTGCTGCTTGCGGGGGAGGGTGATGAACAGTCCAGCCTGCAACAACTTGCCGACGAAATGGGCATTGCGCCCCACGTCTCGTTTGTGGGTCGAGTGTCCAGCCACGAAATGGCTGACTTCTATCACCAGTTGGACGCCTTTGTGTTGCCCAGCCGTTCCACGCCCAATTGGCAAGAGCAATTCGGGCGCGTTCTGATTGAAGCGATGGCCTGCGGGGTGCCGGTTGTCGGCAGCGATAGCGGAGAGATTCCCAATGTGATCGGGGATGCGGGACTGGTCTTCCCCGAGGATAATGTCGAGGAATTGGCTCAGCAGTTGCAACGGTTGAGCAATGAGCCGCCCCTGCGCGAAAAGTTGGCCCGGTCCGGTCGAGAACGAGCCCTGACCCGTTACACCATGCGGAGCGTCGCCGAGCGCACCGTGGAAGTCTACGAGCGACTATGCGCATTGGCATAAACGCCCAACTACTCAATACGCAGTCCACCTATCGTAGCGCCGGCGTGAGCAACTACAGTGCACACCTGCTGCGCCATCTGGGCGCCCTGGCCCTACGTCCGGAGACCGATCTCTCTCTGATTGCGTTTGTCAATGCCACGGACTTTGAGACGCCCGGCGTCGAACTGGCAGCCAGCGGGCCGCACTTGCAGCGGCCTGAAGTCCGAATCGTCTGGGAACAATCGACCCTCCCGGGACAGTTACAGCGGTACAATGTCGATCTGGTCCACGGGCTGGTCAACGTGTTGCCACTGACGACGTCAGTACCCGGCGTTGTCACCGTTCATGATCTCAGCTTTGTCCGTGAACCGGAAACACTGCCTCGCCTCAAGCGTGCCTACCTGTCACGACTGTGCCGGGCGAGCGTGGGCCGTGCCGCTCGCGTCATTGCGGTCAGCCGCCAGACTGCCGACGACCTCGTACGCTTTTTCGACGTTGATGCGCAGAAGATCGATGTGATCTACAATGGTGTTGGTTCAGAGTTTTCGCCCGGCGAGCCGGCTGAAGTCGAATGGTTTCGGCAGCAACGGGGCCTGCCGGCTCGGTTCTTGCTCTTCTTGGGTACGTTGGAGCCGCGCAAGAATCTTGAGATGCTTGTTCGCGCATTTGCTCGCTGGCGTGCACAGGCATCTTCAACGGACCAAGCAGTGAAGCTTGTCCTGGCCGGCGGCAAGGGGTGGTATTTCGATCAGATCTTTGCGACTGTTCGTGAGCTTGGTCTGGATGACGACGTGCTCTTTCCGGGATTCGTGGCTTCCGATGAACTGGTCGACTGGTATCGGGCCGCTGAAGGGTTTGTCTACCCCAGCCGCTTTGAGGGCTTTGGCCTTCCCCTGCTTGAGGCCATGGCTTGCGGAACGCCTGCACTTTGCAGCCGCGCCGGGAGTCTGTTGGAGGTTGCAGGCGGTGCAGCACTCACGTTTGCCCTCAACGATGAGAACGGCCTAGTCGCCGCCCTGGAAAGACTTGTCTCGGATGAAGATTCTCGACGGGAACTGCGCCGGGCTGGGTTGGCGCAGGCAAGCAAATTTTCGTGGGCGAGAACCGCGGAGGAAACAGCCGATGTCTATCGACGGGCGCACACGGGCTGAAGGTTGGACTTGACGAGTCTTTGCAAGCCTGTTTCAATAGGATTCTACTCGGGTTTCAGATCCCATCGAACTTGTCTGGAGTCTGATGCGCAAGTGGTGAAGTCAATCCACTGAACTGCTGGAGTAATGTCGTACTTCTATGGCAACTGTCAACAGAGTTGATCCACCCGGTACAACGATGAATGGGTTTGCCGTCAACACGGGCCGACGCCCGGGTGGGTTGGCGCGTCTTGCTCAGTCGATACCTGGTTGGGCCTGGAAGTACCTGTTGGTGCTCTCCGACGCGCTGTTGATCGTTGTCGCCTTCACCATCGCCTATTTTGTCCGTTACGAATTGCAGTGGTTCCGCCTGGTCGATCCCTCCAACGCGGTCAAATTCTCTCAGTACACGCCCTTCATGGTGGCGTACCTGACCATTCTCCTCCTTGTCTTCTACCTGTCGGATGTATATCCCTACATGCGTGGCCGAAGTTGGGTTGAGGAGGTATACATCATTGGGACGGCTACCATGGCAGGCACTGTGGTGCTCATCGTGGCCAACCTGTTTATTAGCCAGGTGCTGTTGAGTCGCCTGATTTTCCTTTACGCTGCGCTTTTTGTCACATTACTGCTTGCCATCAGTCGTCTTCTTGTTCAGATCGGGCGCGCTCAGCTACGCCAATACGGCGTTGGCGTGGACCGAGTCGTGCTTGTCGGGGCCGGCGATGTGGGTCGTATGGTCATGCGCACAGTGGTTGCCCGTCCTGACTACGGGTATCAGTTGGTTGGATTCCTTGATGACAATCCGGCAAAGGGGACGACGGATGTCGGGCCGTTCAAGGCGCTGGGCTCCATTGACAACTTTGAGCCTGTGTTGGCGGAAGTGGAACTGGATGCCGTGATCATCTGTCTGCCCTGGCAGAGCCATCGTACGATACAGCGTCTTCTCCGTCTCTGCGAGCAACGAGGCGTGCAGGCGCAAGTTGTGCCCGATCTCTTCCAATTGACCAAGAATCAGATGGAGGTGCACGATCTCAACGGCATTCCGTTGATCAGCACCCGGGATGTTTCGATTCAGGGCTGGAATCGATTCGTGAAACGGTCGTCGGACCTGATTCTTGGCGGGATAGCGAGCTTGATACTGTTGCCGTTTGGGCTTCTGATCGCGCTGGCTATTCGCCTGGATTCCAAAGGTCCGATCTTCTACGTACAGACTCGCGTCGGCCGAAACGGCGAACCATTTCGCTGTTACAAGTTCCGCTCCATGGTTGTGGGCGCCGAGGACATGCGCGTAGAGTTGGACGAGGAGAACGAAGCAACCGGACCCTTATTCAAGGTACGCAATGATCCGCGCCGCACTCGGGCCGGCAGTTTTTTGCGTCGCTACAGCCTGGACGAGATTCCCCAGTTCTACAACGTTCTACGTGGTGACATGAGTCTCGTCGGGCCGCGGCCCAACCTGCCTGAAGAGGTGGAACAGTATCTCAATTGGCATAAACGCCGACTACTGGTCAGTCCGGGAATTACCGGGCTTTGGCAGGTTAGCGGACGCAGCGATCTGACCTTCGATGAGATGGTTTTGCTGGACATTTACTACGTTGAAAATTGGAGCCTGGGCATGGACCTGGGAATTCTCTTGCGCTCGATCCCCGCGGTCATTCGTGCGCGCGGCGCTTACTGAGTTGCATCTTGCTCAGGCAGCGTGTGCTCATTCTCATGAGCAACACCGGTGATGGACATCGCGCCAGTGCTGAGGCGTTACGTTCTGGCTTCAAACACGCTTTCCCTGGCCGGTTCGACATCGAAATCATCGATCTGTTGATCGATCACCTGCCCCAGCCTCTTTCCCAATTGCCGAAAACCTATGCGTCGCTGACCAATCATCTGCCGCGTCTGTGGCAATGGATGTGGAATGTGGGCGCATCACAGCGTGTGATCAACCCTCTGGCCGCGGCAGCCTCGTGGGCTGTTCGCAATGATCTGGTGCAGTTGTTTGCCGATCGTCGGCCCGACCTTGTCATCTCCGTCCACCCGCTGATCCAGCATATCGTCCTGGACGCCTTGGGGCAGCGTTCTCTCCGCGATTCAGAGGCCCGGCGTATCCCTTTTGTCACTGTCGTAACCGATCTGGCAACGGCCCATCCCACTTGGTTTCACCCCAAGATCGATCTCTGTTTCGTTGGCAGCCAAGAGGCCCGACGACAGGCGATGGTATGCGGCGTTGATCCTCTTTCGCTCTATGAGTATGGAGTGCCGGTCCGGCAAGCTTTCCACGAGCCGCACGGCAGTCGAGAGGCGCTGCGACGAGACCTTTCTCTGGACCCGGTCTTGCCGACGGTCCTAATCACCGGTGGCGGCGAGGGACATGGTCCCATCGCCGAGATCGCCATGCGCACGGCCGAGTCGCTTGCCGGCAAACACGGACCGCGTGGACAGTTGGCCGTTATCTGTGGACGCAACAGGGCCACAAAGACGCCGGTTGGATGCACACCGTTGGCCTGTTCCTATACAGATCAGCGGCTATGTGTCGAACATGGATCAGTGGATGCATGCCGCGAATTGTATGGTCACAAAAGCGGGACCCGGAACGATCTCCGAGGCGCTGGTCTGTGGCCTGCCATTGGTGTTGAGTGGGTTTATTCCAGGCCAGGAAGAGGCAAATGTCGACTACGTCGTGGGGGGCGGAGCCGGGCTGTATGCCCCGAGTCCCGCTGAGATAGCATCTCTCGTGGCGTATTGGCTCAGCAACGGACAAGATGAAGCTGAAACGTTTGCAGCGAAGGCGCGCATACTGGGACGTCCTGATGCCACCCAACGCATCGTGAACGCGTATCGCTTCGCTCTCTGACCAGCGCTACGGTGATGGAACAGGCTGCTCTACTTCTCCTGTGTCTGCAGATAGTCGCTCGTAGACTCCATCAACGGAGTCGGCGAGCCAGAACTGTCAAAGAGATTTCCGGTGGGATAGAGTCGGAAGTAGGTGCTGAACCAGGCCCAACGTTGGACCAATCGGTGATCATCGTCGGGATAGCCGGTCTGTTCATCGCGCAGTGTTTCGAATAGGTCGAAAGTGTCGGTCATGAAGGCGTCGACCGTTTCGGGCGGAAAGCCATACTCTGCGGGCATGAGGATGCCGTATTCGGTGATCCAGAGCGGCTTCTCACTCTCCCCGATTTGGGCCATCCAACTGCGCATGAGACGAACCTGGTTTTCGATTAGATGCAGATCGTCGTGGTCCTCCACCTCCCAGAGTATGCCGCTTTCCACAGAGTCGAATCCGGGCGGGATGCTAACGCCCCAGTTGTCGCGTTCCTCGCGTAGAACAAAGGCATGCATGTTCCAGATGTCGACGGGCATGACCTGGCCGAATTCCTCTTCGTAGGCCGCGCGGATTCGGTCCAGGTAGGCGAGGCGCAGCGGCGTGATCTGGCTGACGCCGCCGACGGCAATTTGGGCAGTGGGGTCGGCAGATTTGATGGCAGAGTAGGCCTGATGGTAGGCCCGTGCGTAGTCCTCTGGTGTGGTGTCGTCCTGCCAGGCCACATCGGGCTCATTGCCAATCAGCCAGGTGCGTCCGGGATTGTGCCGGGCCAATGTCGTCAGTCTTTGATCGTCTAGGAACAGTCTGCCTTCCTTCATGCGAACCATGGGCACAAACTCCATGCCCAACGACTCATATTCGGGCGAATTCATGTCCGGCGCATCGGGAGAGGCGTAGGGTGTTCCGATCTCACCCAGGTTGGTTGACCAGCTCAGATACCATCCCGGCCGCGGCGTAGGCCAGTCGAAGGCCAGCGGGCTGATGGCAGCAACGCCAACGCCCGATCGCCATCGTGTTGTGTATGGCTCCGCAGTTGGCTGTGGGTCGATGAGAAAGCGGCGTGAAGTCAGTTCTTGATAGTGTTGGCCATCATCTGCTGTTCCGAGTGTTGACTCGGACGAATCCCCGGATGCATCTTCAAATGCATCCGGGGATTCGTCCGACAAGGCAGCCACGACCGTGGGTACCAGCGGTTCTGGTGGCGGCGACTCGTGGCTGCCACGTGCACTCAAAATGACGGAGAACCAGGCAATCAGAACAATCAGTATGGTCAATCCGATCACGCCGCCACCCCAAGCCAACCGTTCATTGGATTCCATCAATCGTTGCCCTTCATTCTTGAATTTGAGTTGGGATTACTGCCCGACAAAGACCTGGACATCTGCAGGGGAGGGTCTGGTCGGCGTTTACGTTCTGGTGGGGACGTTCTGGCAGAAATCGACGTCATTTCCTAGATCGACTCGTGCATTGGATACTGGCCGGGGCCGATCAGGACGCTCAATGATCTGTTGAATAACTTCCCGATCTTCACCGCTTGTTCGAATCTGCATCAATTCTTCGGCTACGAGATCCTTCGTCAACTGGATATCGTGGCGCAAGAGAATCTGCTGGAAGTACTCGAAATTATCTAGCAGCCCCACGGTGACGCTTTCGAAACCATGTTCGGCAACCGTCAGCCTGCTGCCAAAGTACATCGGGTTGTAAGAGAACATACGATAGTCATCCGGCTGCGGTTCGACAACAATGATGTCGACATCGGGATATTTGACGCGCATATTCTTGATGTGATATCGAACGCCGGCATGCAACAGTGTTCGAATCGACTGGTTCGTAATGGCTTGGAGGCCCTGTTCTCTTACGTAATGTTGTTTGCCTGGAAGGGAAGTGGTGTCCAGCGGCACCATTGGGTTGATGCAGACCACGAGCTTTGCCCCTGCCTCTATGGCCAGGTCGATGCTGGCGGATCCGTGCAGGCCGCCGTCGATATAGTCCCGATGGAAAATCTCAACAGGTTGGTAGAGAATGGGTACGGCGCTGCTGGCAGCCACGGCCTGGCTAATCGGCACAATGCTCTTGCCGCCTTGTCCAAAGACTGCGCGCTTGCCGGTCTCAAGTTCTGTGGCGATGATGAGGAGAGTCTTTTCCAGTTGATCAAAGCGGTTGATGCCGCCACTCTCTTCGAGTACCGTGCGCACATACTTTTCCAGCCCCTGGCCGCTGTAGAGGCCGGTGGGCAGGATGTGGGCAAACTCCCAGAGAATGTCAGAGATGGCGACATCACGTAGATGATGAAGCGAGTTGCGACCTATACTGTAGAGGGTTTTGGGCAGCCGAGTCGCACGCCGAACCATGCCCCCGATATTGGTCTGGAAGAGATCGCCGACGCCTAAGCTCTGGATTTCAGGATGACGTTTGTCCAGAATCTGCATGATTTCGGTGGGTGAAAAGCCGTTGACTATCAGAGAGGAGACCAGGGCTCCTGCACTGGTGCCGACGTAGATGTCGAAATCCTGGACAGTATAGTTGACTAGCATATCTTCAATGGCGCGCAAGGCGCCAACTTCATAGACCGCACCCGTAATGCCGCCGCCTGCCAGTACCAGAGCTACTTTGTCGCGTTTCATGGATTGCATGTCTGTCTATGAGGCACTTAAACTGCAATAGGTCAACAAGCCCGTCAAACCGATGGTTCAGAGCTCAAGTGGCCTATCCGAGTTTAGTTTCCAATGAGTTAGGTTCGAGTGCGTCCGATTGGGTATTGGGCCGGTCTGACGCCGTGTCACTTTCCGTACTCTTTGCCATCTCTTGCCCTGAGTCGTCGGTTTCTCTCTCTTCCGCTGCCTGTTCTGCCGAGAGTTCTTCCAGTCTGACACTCAATAGATTCAGTTGTTCCTGCAGTTGGCGCATGTCGCGCCGGGTGGGAACGTTGAGCAGGTGCAACATGTCCGACACACGATCATCAACGACTGAGCCGGTTGCGCCATCGTTATCACTGTCCGGGACAATGGCTTCATCCGCTTCTACCTCTTCCCCATCTGCTTCCGGCTTCGCTTCATCTTCCGTCGAGGACCGCTGGGCATCATCGCCTTGGTCCGAATGGATCAGCGTAGCTTGCAGCGAGCGAACCACTTGCTCAAGCGTGTCTCCACCAGTGCGGATCAGGCTGGTGAGCAGTGAGCGAGGCAAGAAACCTGACGCCTTCTTCTCCTGCTCCAAGATGATTTGCGTCAGCGTCAATGTCGTGAGGTCATCGCCCGATTCATGATCGGTGACATGAATATCTTGACCCGACCGAATCATCTCAGCAATGTCCTCAAGCGTTACGTATCGCTTGGCATCGGTGTCGTAGAGCTTTCGATTTGGGTAGCGTTTGATATCTGGCATAGCTATGGCTATCTACTCGTGAGAACGAGCCGGCACTGAACTGTTTGGAATGACCTGTGGGAGCGGTTGCTACAGGATTCTGTTTCCACGTGAGCGCGTGCGGATAATAGCATACTTTGGCGCGGTGCGTCAACGAATGGACTGAAGGCGCAACAATTCCAATGTGGCGCTGTGAGTCGACTTTGATGGGATGTTTTTGTACGGATTCCCGCCCTACATAGGATCTCAATCAGCACTGAATGACCGATGGCGATCAACGTTGCTTGAATGTCCCTGGATCGGAAAGCGTTGCCCGTTGGGGACGTCCAACAATCAACTTGCCGCCCTGCACAAAGCCCTCCTCGCGTCCGGTCAATGCTTCTATCAATAGGGCGCGCCAATGCTCAACACGCTCTGGTCTTTCAGCAGACAGATCGTGTAACTCCAGCGGGTCGGCTTCTATATCGAAGAGCATCTCCCGGCCCACCTGTGTGAGCCAGATGTACTTCTCTCTCCCGTCGGTGAGCCATTGGTTGGAGCCTTCATCCAGCGTGTGTTCTCCGTGGATGTTCGAACGCCAGTTATTGGCTTCGCCCTGGCAGAGTGGCAGCACGCTGCGGCCATCGACGCTCACCGGCACATTGACGTCGGCAAGGTCACAAAGCGTCGGCAGGATGTCGCGTAGCTCAACCGGCTGCTCGACCTGTCGCAGAGTCGACTGCCGGGCCTCGGCTGTCGGTAATCGCACCAGGAAAGGCACGCGCGCCGAAGCGTCAAAGGGCAAGCCCTTTGCGATCAGGTTATGATCGTAGAGCATCTCTCCGTGGTCAGCCACGAAGACGATGGCCGTGTTCTCTAGCACGCCGGACTCATACAGCGCCATAAACATACGATTCAGATGATGGTCGATCTGGGTGATCTGGGCGTAGTAGGCGCTCCGTGCCATGTCGATCTGATCGCGATCAGTCGGTACCGGGCTGTCCAGGCCACGAACCGGGAGTTCATCGGGGGCCCAATCGCCCACCACCGGATCGGGCAATTCCTTGGCCAGATAGCGATCGAGATAATGCTGGGGCGGGTCGAGTGGTGGATGAGGCCGGTGGAAGGACATCATCAGAAAGAAGGGCTTGGTCGGGTCACGGCGGCGTAGAAAATCGATGCTTTCCGTGACAACCCACGAGGTCGGATGGAGCATCTCGTCGTACATCCATGGCCGGGCGACGTAGCCGTTGCAGCCGACGCCGGTGTCGATGTAGTCGGCAGTAGGTTGGCCCAGTTGCTCACGCAGCCAGGGCGTGTAATCGTCGACCAGGCTGTAGTCATCGCTCTTGGATCGCTCGCGGTGCAGGTAGCCGTCATGCAGGACGACATTGTGAAAGCCCATCAACTGGCGGGCCGGGTTGACATGCATTTTGCCGACACACTGGGTATGATATCCTGCATCGGCCAGCAGGCCCGGCAGCGTTACATCGTAGTGCCATGGGGCGTGGTCATCATAGCCTACGAAGCCATGATGACGCGGCGATAGTCCAGTGAGAATGGCCGCCCGCGCCGGGACACAGGTGGGCGTGGCCGCATACGCCTGCGTGAAGTTCGTGCTCTCCTTAGCCAGCCGGTCCAGATGGGGTGTCTCCACGGTGGGATGGCCGGTGAAGCCAAGGCAGTCAGCCCGCCATTGATCGACACAGATGAAGAGTATGTTGGGGCGTTTATCGGGCGTCATGGCGCGCTTCCTTTTGCGGGTGTGTTTTTTGTCACAGATGGACACTGATAGGCTTGGATGGGGCACGGATAGATGTTCTGTTCCTGTTTCCCGCAACTGGATCATCCTACAGGGGAGATGGGTTGTCAACTGGACGATTTGGAAATCTGGAAAGGTCCGGTCCTGGTTGATGGGGAGCGTGCGACGCACTGTCCAACTATGACTGGTTAAACGGCGACTCGTTTGGACAGTGCGTCGCACACTGCGGCCGTGCCCGGATTGGCACCGTGAAGGAGAAATCATGAGAATCGAACCTGCTCTGCGCGCCGACTGGCCGAATATCAAACGCATCTACATCGCCGGTATCCGGACCGGCCACGCCACGTTTCAGGCGGTTGGCGATGTGCCTGATGGCGACACTTGGTTCGCAGGCAAAATCAGTGGGCTAGTCTTCAAGGCCATCGATAAAGATGGACGTGTGTTAGCGTGGGCCGCACTCTCACATGTGTCCAGCCGCCAGGTCTATGCAGGCGTTGCCGAGGTCTCAATCTATGTCGATCCAGCGGTCTGGGGGAGGGGCGTTGGAGGCAAGTTGCTGACGCACCTGGTCAATACGTCTGAGGCAGCCGGAATCTGGACACTACAGGCCGGCATCTTCCCCGAAAATCAGACCAGTATCCGACTGCATGAGAAGGCCGGCTTTCGCATTGTCGGCCTACGCGAAAAGCTGGGTCAGATGGATGGAGTGTGGCGAGATGTGGTACTGATGGAACGGAGATCGGCATCCGTTTAGAAATCCGATGTGACCGTTCTTTCCCGATTTGGGACCTGAACCATGCCCAAATTTCGTATTTCCAATACCCTTGACACTGAGCCGTGTCGGTGCTACACTTCTCCCAACATTAAACAGTGCGTTGATGGAGACGAGTAGGTGTCGAAACGTCTCGCAAGACGGTTCGCAGCGAGTCCGGGATGGTGGAAGCCGGATGGACCCTTCGACATCGAATATCCCTCCGGAGCAGTGGCTCAAAAAGGTGACCCGCAAGCATTGTCATCTTAGTAGACGTCACCGGGAACGTGGCCCGTTATCCCCACGGTGGACTCGACGGACAGTCTGTTGTCGGCTCTGCAGCTGAGGTGTCCATGCCGTGGAATGATAGAAAGAACGGCCTGGGAACCGGGGTGGTATCGCGGACTTTCAAGCCCGTCCCCGTTTTGGGGGCGGGATTTTCTATTGGGGAGAAGGGAGTGGGGAGTCGGGAGAAAGGGATTGGTGATTGGGAGACTGGGTGATTGTCCGTGTGCCGCAATCACCCAGTCTCCCAATCGCCAATCCCCAATCACCACTCCCTTACCCAAAGGGTAGGAAATCATGACCGAATTGCTCTACTATCAGGATGCGTATCTTACCGAATTTGATGCGACGATAGCCGATGTTGATGCCGGCGAGAACAATCTTCGTGTGGTTCTGGACGCTACGGCCTTTTATCCGGGAGGCGGCGGGCAGCCCAATGATACGGGTTGGTTGACCGTGGGCGACGCCCGCTTTACCGTGAACAAGGTGAAGCGAGAGGGCGGCAAGATATGGCACTGGTTGTCGACCAATGGCGGAGAGGCTTCGATTACCATCGGCGACCCCGTCCATGGTGAGTTGGACTGGGAACGCCGCTACAAACTGATGCGCACGCACACGGCCATGCACGTGCTCTGTGGCGTAGTCTGGCGAGACTATGGCGCCAGCGTCACCGGCGGCAACATGGATCCGGGCAAGAGCCGCATGGACTTCGAATTTGAGTCCATGACGCGCGAGCTGATCAGCGAGATCGAGGCAGCGTGCAATGTCGAGATCGCATCCGGCCGAGACGTGCGGGCACAGATCCTGCCACGCGACGAGGCCTTCCAGATTCCGGACCTGATCCGCACCAAGATCAACCTGTTGCCGGCGGGCATTCAGGAGGTGCGCACCGTCGAGATCGTCGGGCTGGACTTGCAGGCCGATGGCGGAACGCATGTCAACAACACCAGCGAGGTCGGCGAATTGAAGGTCGTCGACTACAAGAGCAAGGGCAAGATCAACAAGCGGATCTATATCGAGCTTGGGTGAGATGATGAGCGCGACGCTGGGTGACAGTCACTGGCAGACCAGGGCTTCGATGACGATTATTCATTTTGCCAGTGACTGCCACCTAGCAGAGCCCAATTGGACTGAAGCAATGCCAGACTCAACGATCTATGATCGATACTTCCAACCCGACTGCGTCTTCCTGACGCTCATGACCATCGGGCAGGAGCCGGTCCTTAACGACGAGACCGACTATCATGCATTGCGCGAGGTGCTCAATCGGGTGAAGCGACGCAGCCCATTTGAGACCGTGGCCTTCGTGCTGTTGCCCGAGCACCTACATCTGCTGGTGCGTCCGGAGGGAAATGTGAATGCCGATTCCATTGTGCGGCCGGCATTGGCCCAGTTCGAACAGGACCGCCGTCAGATGCTGGGCATGCCTTCAGCCGAGCAAGTCTGGCAACGTGCGTATGCGATACAGCGGGTCCATGATGTCGGTGACTTTGCTGTCGCCTTGGACTCGATTCACTACAACCCGGTCCATCATGGTCTGGTCGAGCGGCCGGAAGAGTGGCCACACAGCAGCTACCAGGCGTGGGTCGAACGAGGGGTGTACAAGTTGGGCTGGGGCTGGACAAAGCCGGACCGTTTGCTGGGACGGCGACTGAAATAGAACTGCGTGAAGTAGAACTGCGTGAATAGAACTGCCTGAAATAGGACATAGGATGAACCATTATGACTGAAGAAACTAGAACCAAAGCACCGTTTAGGGACGTCAGTCCCTCTGTCAACTTTCCAGAGATGGAGACCCAGATTCTCGATCTCTGGCGTGAGCGAGACGTCTTCCAGCGCAGCATGCGTGAACGCGAGGGCGGTCCCGAGTATGTCTTCTATGAGGGACCGCCGACGGCCAATGGACGTCCCGGCATCCACCATGTGCTGTCGCGCTCGTTCAAGGACATCTTCCCGCGCTACCACACCATGCAGGGCTGCTACGTGCAGCGCCGCGGCGGCTGGGATACCCATGGCCTGCCCGTTGAGATCGAGGTCGAGAAACGACTGGGCCTCTCCGGCAAGCAGCAGATTGAAGAATTCGGCATCGCCGAGTTCAACAAGCTCTGCCGCGAGTCGACCATGGAGTACATCAGCGAGTGGGAGGCCGTGACCGAGCGCATGGCCTACTGGGTCGATCTCAAGACGGCCTACGTGACCTTCCACAACGAGTATGTCGAATCGCTCTGGTGGATCATGAAGCAGCTCTGGGAGAAGGACCTGCTCTTCCAGGGGCACAAGGTCGTTCCCTACTGCCCCCGTTGCGGCACGCCGCTGAGCAGCCATGAGCTGTCCCAGGGCTACAAGGAAGGCACGGTCGATCCCAGCGTCTATGTGAAGTTCAAGGTGCTGGATGAAGAGAATACCTATCTTCTGGCCTGGACGACCACGCCGTGGACGTTGCCCGGCAATGTCGCGCTGGCCGTGGGCGAGAATATTGACTACGTGAAAGCCGTTGATGTCAGCGGCGACATGCTCTACCTGGCCAAGGATCTGGCCGAGACCGTACTGGCGCCCGGCTACGAGGTCGTGGAGACGTTCAAGGGGACCGATCTGCTGGGCAAGCGCTACGAGCCGCTCTACAGCTTCTTCCCGGTGGAAGAGGAGTATGCCTATGTGGTGGCCGCCGACTTCGTGAGCACCGACGACGGCAGCGGCATCGTCCACATCGCGCCGGCCTTCGGCGCTGATGACATGGAGGTGGGGCGCAAGCACAATCTGCCTGTGATCCAGACCATCACGCCGACCGGGGCCTTCAAGCCGGAGGTGGAGCCGTGGGCCGGTGTCTTCGTCAAGGATGCCGATCCGGCCATCCAGGACGAGCTGGCAGAGCCGCGGCCTGCTCTACAAGTCCGGCCACTACGAGCATACCTATCCCTTCTGCTGGCGCTGCGATTCGCCGTTGCTCTACTACGCCAAGGAGACCTGGTACATCCGCACCAGCGCCTATCGCGACCAGCTGGTCAATCTGAACCAGGAGATCAACTGGTATCCGGGCCACATCAAGGATGGTCGTTTCGGCAAGTGGCTGGAGAACAATGTGGATTGGGCGCTGGGCCGCGATCGCTTCTGGGGAACGCCGCTGCCCATCTGGGTCAGCGACGCGCCGGACAGCACCTATGCCGAGTGCATCGGCTCGGTGGCTGAGCTGTCTGAAAAGGTCGGCCGCGATCTGACCGAGCTGGATCTGCATCGCCCCTATGTGGACGAGCTGACCTGGGACGCGCCCGACGGTGGGACCATGCGCCGCATCACCGAGGTGGCCGACTGCTGGTACGACTCCGGCTCCATGCCGGTGGCCCAGTGGCACTATCCGTTCGAGAACCAGGAAGTCTGGGAGCGACAGCAGCAGGCCGACTACATCTGCGAGGCCATCGACCAGACACGCGGCTGGTTCTACACGCTGCACGCGGTCAGCACGCTGCTCTTCGACCGGCCGGCCTATCAGAACGTCATCTGCCTGGGCCACATCCTGGCCGAGGACGGCAGCAAGATGAGCAAGTCCAAGGGCAACGTGGTCAACCCGTGGGAGGTCTTCGATGCCCATGGCGCAGACGCCACACGCTGGAACATGTACACGGCCAGCCCTCCCGGCAACAGCCGCCGTTTCAGCGTCAACCTGGTCGGCGAGACGGTGCGTAAGTTCATGAATACGTTGTGGAATACGTATCAGTTTCTATGTGACGTATGCGAACCTGGTGCGAGGGGCGATGGGGAGTGGGGCGATGCACGCCCCATCCCCTACGCCACCCGCCCCACGCTCGACCGCTGGGTGCTTTCCGAGCTGAATCTCCTGGTCCGCGATGTGACCGAGGCCATGGAGAACTACGATGTGCTCGGTGCGACGCGGCCGATCGCCGAGTTTGTGGACAGCGTGAGCAACTGGTACGTGCGCCTGAGCCGGCGGCGTTTCTGGGATGGCGATCCGGCCGCGCTGGCGACGTTGCATGAGGTGTTGGTGAAGCTGAGCCAGCTGCTGGCTCCGTCGACGCCCTTCATCGCTGAGGAGATCTACCAGAACCTGGTCGTCTCGACGGATCCGGACGCGCCGGACAGCGTGCATCTGAGCCGCTGGCCTGCCTACGATGAGTCGCTGATCGACGAGCAGTTGAGCCGGACATGGCGCTGGCCCAGAAGGTGACCAGCCTGGGCCATGCCGCCCGCCAGAACGCCAACCTGCAAGGTGCGCCAGCCGTTGGCCCAGGTCGTGGTGCGCACGCTCAACGAGGAAGAGGATGCCGGGCTGGTGCGCCTGCAACAGCTTGTGCTGGATGAACTGAATGTCAAGGAGTTGGTCTTCACCCATGCCAGCGGCGATCTGGTCGACGTCGAGGTCTTCCCCTATCCCAAGCAGTTGGGGCAGAAGTATGGCCGCGGCTATCCCAAGATCCGCCAGGCCATGAGCGGCATGGACCAGAACGAACTGGCCGCCCATGTGGCCGCCGGCGAGTCGTTCGTTGTCGAGGCGGAGGGCGAGCAGTACGAGATCACGCCCGAGGATGTGGAGGTGCGCAGCTCGCCCCGTGTCGGCTACAGCGTGGCCGAGGACGGCGGCTATCTGGTGGCCGTCACCACCGACCTGACGCCTGAGCTGGTCCAGGAGGGCAACGCGCGCGAGCTGGTGCGGCGCATCCAGCAGTTGCGCAAGGATGCCGATCTCGAGATCAGCGACCGCATCGTCACCTACGTGAGCGATGATGACGGCGTCGAGTCCGGCCTGATCCATGATCTGCTGGTCATCTACGGCCGCTACGTCCGCCAGGAGACGCTGAGCGTGGATCTGGTCCACGTGGTCGACAGCGAACTGCCGGGCCATCTTGCGCAGGTCAGCTTCGAACTCGACGGCAAGCAGGTGACGGTGGCCGTGAGTAAGAAGTAGTTCGTCTCGAAAGAGAATGTTGGTTGACCAGAAGTCGGGCTTTTGATAAAAGCCCGACTTCTTCGCGCATGAATTCTGGTGCTCTCAGAACCATCCAGGATTCATGTATAGCATTGCATTCTTGTGTTGCCTGCGCTATGATGTCATTGGTGAATGCGTTGTGTATGCAGGATATGGGATGGAGGCAAGAATGACACAGTTGACTGTCCGTGGTATTGACGAGGCGCTCCACCACACTTGAAAGAAGCATCCACGCGTCAAGAGATCAGTATGAATCGCTATCTAGTGCGCGTGCTCAACGAGGCAGTGGGCCAATATCAGCTTGACGCCTCGACGAAAGAGCGAGACTTCACAGATCTGGATCATCTGGCGGGCACCTGGAGTGAAGAGGATTCTGATGAGTTTGAACAGGCTTTGGCTTCACAGCGTGTCATCGATGAGGGCATGTGGTCGTGAGCGCGTTGCTGCTCGATACATCCGCCTATTCGGCGTTCAAGCGAGGCCATGCAGGCGCATCCGGTGCATTACGCCGGGCGGATCGCATTCTGTTGCCCAGCATCGTCATCGGTGAATTGCTGGCCGGCTTTGAACTCGGCAATCGTCGCCAACGCAACCGAGATGAATTGACCGAATTTCTTGCCGTCCCGCGTGTCGCCATCGTTGACGTAACCCAGGCCACTGGCCAGCGCTACGCCCACATTTTCGCCTACCTGCGTCGTGAAGGCACGCCCATTCCAACCAACGATATTTGGATCGCCGCCCTTGCCATGGAACATGGCATTGAGTTGCTCACGGCCGACAACCATTTTCGACGTGTGCCGCACATTCTTGTGCAAGAACTGGCGTGACTGTTTCGGCGATTGGACAAGATGACATCTTGTCCAACACTGCGGGCGACCGCAAGGGGCGCTCCCTACAAGGCCATCTGGATATTGCGCCCAATCCCCGCTCCCTAATCCCGATTCCCCCTTCCCTTGATTGAACACTTGTGCGACTCATGCTAAAATGCCGCACATGACGCAGAAGATTCCCAAGAGTGTGCGTGACAAACTGGATAATTTGCCCGACAAGCCCGGCTGTTACCTGATGCGCAATGGTGACGGCAAGGTGATCTATGTGGGCAAGGCCATTGTGCTTAAGAATCGGGTGCGCAGCTACTTCCATGCCTCGGCCCAGCAACATCCCAAAACGCAGGCGTTGGTGGCCGAGATCCAGGACATCACCTGGTGGGTGACTGAGACCGAACTAGAAGCGCTCGTTCTCGAAAACGAGCTGATCAAACGCTACTGGCCTCACTACAACATCCGGCTCAAGGATGACCGCCAGTTCCCCTACATCAAGATCAACTGGCAAGAAGATTTCCCGCGTATCGAGGTCGTACGCCGGCGGCTGAAGGACAAGGCGCGCTACTTTGGCCCCTACACCAGCGCCACCAACTGCTATCGCACCCTCGACGCACTGCGCCGCATCTTTCCCTACCTGGATTGCGACCGCACCATCACCGGCAATGATGCGCGGCCCTGTCTCTACTACCACATCAAGATGTGCGGCGGCCCCTGTATCGGCAAGCAGAGCCGCGAGGAATACCGCGCCACCATCCAGCAGTTGATGGACTTTCTCCAGGGCAATACAGACCAGGTGCTCAGCCAGATGGAGACCCAGATGAGCCGGGCGGCTGAGAATCTCCAGTTCGAACTGGCCGCCATCTATCGAGATCGGCTCAAGGCGGCCCAGGGTCTTGTCGAGCAGCAGCAGATCATCGAGGCCACCATGGTGGATGCAGACTGCATTGCCGTTTCCGTGGACCCGCGCACGGCTGACGCTGCGGTTCAGATCTACATGGTTCGCAACGGACGGCTGACGGGTCGTGAGAATTTCATGCTGGAAGGAGCCGACATACCCGAGACCGACGTCAACCTTCAGGGCGAGTTGATCGGCAGTTTCATCCAGCAGTATTATGAAGAGGCCACTTTTTTACCCAAGTTGATTATGGTCCAGGCCTTGCCGCCGCACGGAGCAGTATTGGAGGAGTGGCTGGCGACAAAACGGGAGACCAAGGTTGAACTGCGCGTGCCTCAGCGAGGAGCGAAGGCCAAGCTGATGACCATGGCGGCCAATAACGCAGACGAGTATCTGCGTGTGCAGAAGGCGGAACGGGCCGCCGACACCAATCGGCAGACCGAGGCGTTGGCTGAGTTGCAGGAAGCATTGCAACTGGAGCAGCCGCCGGCGCGCATCGAATGTTTCGACATCAGCACGTTACAGGGCACCAACACAGTCGGCTCCATGGTCGTCTTTGCCAAGGGAACGCCGCTCAAAAACGCGTACAAGCGCTTCAAAATTCGTGACAAGGGAGCGCAAGGCTCGCCGGACGATTTCGGCAGCATGCGTGAGATGCTGCGTCGCCGTTTTCGCCGTGCGGTGGAAGAACGTACTGACACCGACCCCGGCAAGAAGGCGCGTAAATCGAATGAGTCATGGCGGATTCTGCCCGACCTGATCATCATTGACGGTGGCAAGGGCCAGCTTGGCATTGCCGTCGAGGTGCTGGAGGAATTCGATTTGCTGGACAAGATTCCGGTCGTCGGATTGGCCAAGCGAGAGGAAGAGATCTTCCGGCCGGGTCGGTCCAAGCCGGTCTGGCTGACGCGTGGCAGCCAGTCCCTGCATCTAGTGCAGCGCATACGCGATGAGGCCCATCGCTTTGCCATCACCTACCATCGCAATTTACGCCGCAAGGAGCAGACCCGCTCCAAGCTCGACGACGTGCGCGGCATCGGTCCCAAGCGGCGCAAGGCGCTGCTGACCTACTATAGCGGCAACATCGACAAGGTTCGAGAGGCGACGGTTGACGAGTTGTCTGCTGTTCCCGGCATGGATCGTCGCGCCGCTGAAGCCATCAAAGAGCAGTTATGAATCGTTCTCTGTTTGTCGCACCGGATTTCCTATCGTACGATCAATACGTTGTTTATCTAGAGTTCTTGCGCGATCTGCCGGATCTACCGACGAGAGATTTGCAGCAGATTCTTGCTACGCTCCGTGCGTCAAGTGACCCTGCGGCCAAAACAGACCCTTTACGAACAGAACGCATCGCTAGACTACGTCTACATTCTCCTCAAGGGTTCGGTGATTCAGTCGCAGGAGGGGATTACGGAGAGTGGAGAGCCGGAGGTCTACCAGCGTCGTGTCGATCAGCCGGGCACGATGCTCTCGATCTATGATCTGCTTTTTTACGATACATATCACACAACCACTCGTGAGGGCGGCACCGGCGTTTGCGATCTGCTCCGGATCGATGCAGCGGCCTTCAACCGGCTTGTCTTCCGCTTTCCCCAACTACGGCAGCGTCTTGCCAAAATGGATCAGATCCGCCGACTACGTACCGTGCCAATGATCGGCCATCTGGACCTCGTCCTGTTGGGATTCCTGGCCGAAGTCGCGGATCCGACGACAGTGTCGGCCGATGAATACATTTACAGCATAGGTGAGCTGCCGGATCAAGTCTTTTTCGTCGATCAGGGCCAAGTCAAACTTGAATGGGCAGATGGGCGCATAGGGTGGGCGGCGAATGGCGCTGCATTTGGTCTTGCCGAACCTCGTGGACGCAGCTGGAGCCGCGCTCGTGTCATGCGCCATACAGCGTGCGCAACCACGGAAACCAAGATTTTTTCGATACCATACGCCCAATTCCACTCGATCACCTGCCTCGACCCCGATGTCATCGGTGCCGCCAGCATGCAAAAACGGTCCGAAATTGTCGACGGTCTGTCGATTTTCTCGCAGTTGAGTGAGGAGCAACGCAGCCGTCTTGTCGGCTTCTTCAGCTACTACCGTTTCCCCACGAATCAACTCCTGGTACAACAAGGGGAACAGGCTGACAGCTTCTGGGTTCTGCTCGAAGGTGGACGGGCTACAATCCAGGCCCTGGATGAGAACGGCAAGAAGTTAACCAGCACGACCAGCCACGGGCAGACTTACTTCTGTGAGACTGCGCTGTTGGGCGAAGTGTCGCAGGAATCGTCTGTCGAAGCCATGCTGGACAGTGAGTGGTTGCGGTTGCACTGGTCCGACTTTCAGCGGTTCAATGACGAGGAAGATGGCGACATACGTGGAAAATTGGAGGTCAGCACTGAAAAACTCCAGGAAATGGAGAGCCAGAAAAAACAGCAGAAGCACTCCTGGCTGCAACCGGGTGAACTCCTCATCGTCCTCAGTCGTCGGCACTGGATTGCATTTCTGCGAAACGGGATTCCTGCCCTCATCGCACTCGCCTATTCTTGTCGGATTAGCGTATCTAGGCAACCAGATTGCGGGCAATCAGTGGTGGATTACTGTCCCAACGGTCCTTATTCTTGGGGGTGGTTTGATTCTCTTCATCTGGGGAGCGATCGACTATTTCAACGATTGGATTGCGGTGACCAATCGTCGGGTCGTCTACCAAGAAAAGGTCATCCTGATCAGCAGAGTGCGCAAGGAAGCGCCGCTTGACCAGATCCAACAAGTCGATGAAGATCGCACCTTTCTAGGCGGCTTGCTGAATTTCGGCACGACTGTTATTCAGACAGCCAGCACAGCGGGCAAGATCACGTTCACCTACACGCGCAATTTTGAAGCCTTGAATAACTCCATCAGGCAACAACAGGAAGAGCGACAGCGTCACTCAGCAGCGGAAACCAAGACGCGAGATCAGCCTCACGCTCAGCAATCGGCTGGGGCATACCCTTGATCTTCCTAGCCGTGTATGGCAGACCGTCAAGCCCGTTCCAACAGAAAAATCGCGGCGGTCGTTTATGCCACGATTTCGCCGCAATCGTCAGTACGATGACGATGAGCGCATCATCTGGCGCAAGCACTGGATCGTCTTGTTGCCAAAGCTTTGGTGGGCGCTCCTGATCCTGCTGCTCAATTCAGTACTGGTGATCATGGCGATCGTTATCGGCACGATTATTCCCGAGAGTATGGCCTGTTCAGGTTGATTGTCAGGGTTGCTTTTCTCATTATGTTTCTTGTTGCGTTGGCCCGAGTCGTGTGGGTGATCATCAATTGGTACAATGATACCTATGAGGTGGATGATCGCAGGATTACGCACATTGAAAAGCTCCCTTTTGGCTTGCGCCAAAGTACAAGCGGCGCCTTGCTGGAGCGTATCCAAAATGTGTCGTCGGAGATTCCTTCGACGATTAATTGGCTGTTCAACTATGGGAACGTGCGTTGTCAGACTGCGGCTGAGGACGGGGATTTTACCTTCGACGGTGTCCACGCCCCGCGTGATGTGGCTGATATTATCCAATTGCGAATGGAACAATACCGACGACGTGAGGAACAGCTTGAAGCCAAGAGAAGGGCGGCAGAGTTCCCGGACTGGTTTGAGATTTATCACAAAATGGAAACTGATGACATGCCGCTGTAGGGCCTGAGAAGGTTGTCTCTACCAGCCGAAGCTGAGCCGATCAACCAACCGTTTGGGGAGGTCGGCGGCGCGCATCTGGCTCTGGGTTAGCTCGATCGGATAGGCCACCCGATGATAGCTCCACGTCCGTGCGTCCAGATCAAGAATTGCATAGGCTGCACGTGCATCGTTGTCGCGTGGCTGGCCCACGCTGCCGGGGTTGAGGATGAATCTGCGTCGGTTTGATGTGCTGAGCCTGAGGCGGGCATCGATCTGGGGTAATACGTGGGAGACGGTCGCAACCTGATGTTCGTTCTGGCCATCCACCGGTTCCAACTCATCACGCAATTCCCAGTGGTAGATCGTCGGTTTATGCGTGTGTCCGACCAGGCAGATGGCTTCCGTGAAGAAGGCAAAATTCTCCATGGCAATGGTCGGCGTTTGGATGTATTCCATCACCGGTATACGCGGGCTGCCGTGTGTGACAAGCACATCGGGCGCCTCGGGGGCGCTCAGGGGTTTGTCGGCCAGCTTGTCGAGATAGGCGCGGCTGGTATCCGTTAATGTCTTCGCGGGTCCAGTAAACGGCTTGACGGGCATGAGGATTGAAGTATTCGACATCGATGCCCGGTCTGCCGAGGGCAGCCCAATCGTGATTGCCCATGACGGACAATGTGGCAATCTCGCTCACCAGCTCAACGCATTCGTTCGGGCATGGCCCATAGCCGACCACATCGCCCAGTGACCAGACAGTGTCATACTCGCCGTCTGCCGCGGCCAGAACGCTTTCCAAGGCGACCAAATTGGCGTGAATATCGGACAGGATTAGTACTCGCATAGTATCCGAATCATAACACAGCATCGCATGAATCAAACAGTGGATCGCAGGGCGATTTCTGGCCCGAAGACGACGGATAGTGTCGTCGATTGGTCGTCGATAGCCCACTTGACAAAGCAATTCCGACCTGATATAGTTCGCCGCACAATCGAATAGCATAGCTCTTATCCAGAGAGGTGGAGGGACCGGCCCGATGAAACCTCGGCAACCCGGCATCAATTCGGCGAAGAAGCCGTTTGATTGCTCAAGGTGCCAATTCCGGCAGACGCGATCTGGTAGATGAGAGGAAACGCAACCATGCTTTTCTGCTCATCCCCACGTAGGGGATTTTTTTATGCACTGAGAACGGGCGCTTTGGCAGACCTGCATGGCTTCATGGTCAAATGCCCTCTTTTTCTCCGGATCAGAGGGCTTTTCTATCGATTGTTTTACCTGTGCCGTGTACGTATCTACCGACTGTTATTGAACACAAGGAGCAACCAAACAATGAGTAATGATGAGCGAGAATTCGGCTTTTCAACACGCCAATTGCATGCCGGCCAGATCCCTGATCCCCCACCGGTAGCCGTGCAGTGCCTATCTACCAGACCACCAGCTTCCAGTTCCGACGATTCGGAACATGCCGCCAATCTGTTTGCGCTACAAGAGTTCGGAAACATCTACACCCGTATCATGAATCCGACCACCGACGTTCTCGAACAGCGCATTGCTGATCTCGAGGGCGGCGTGGCAGCGATCGCTGCCAGCAGTGGGCACGGCGCGCAGACCATGGCCATCCTCACGCTCTGCAATGCGGGCGACCATATCATTAGCAGCACGCGTCTCTACGGCGGCACCTTCAACCAATTCAACTATATTTTCCCGCGTCTCGGCATTGACGTGACCTTTGTCGACCCCGGCGACCCGGCGGCCTTTGAGGCGGCCATCCAGCCCAACACCAAGATCATCTATGGCGAGACTCTGGGCAACCCCGACATCTTCGTCTTCCCCTTCGAGGAAGTATCGGCCATTGCCCAGGCCAACAACATCCCTTTGATGATTGACAATACCTTTGCCACGCCATATCTCTGCCGCCCCTTCGAATTGGGCGCCAACATCATCACGCACAGCACCACCAAGTTCTTGGGTGGCCATGGTACCACCATCGGCGGCGTCATTGTCGACGGCGGCAACTTCGATTGGACCAGCGGTCGCTTCGACAACTTCACGTCACCCGATCCCAGCTATCATGGCCTGGTCTACGCCGATCTAGCGGGCATGGGCCTGCCGCCATTCGGCATCAAGGCACGTGTCCAGACGCTGCGTGATATCGGCGCCTGCCAGGCGCCCCAGAACAGCTGGAATACCCTGATGGGCATCGAGACATTGAGCTTGCGCATGGATCGACATGTCGCCAACGCACAGGCTGTTGCCGAGTTCCTTGAAGGCCACGACGACGTCAGCTGGGTCTCCTATCCCGGCCTGGCCAGCCATCCGCACCATGGCCGAGCCAAGAAGTATCTGCCCAAAGGGCCTAGCTCCATCATGGGCTTCGGCATCAAGGGCGGCGTTGATGCCGGCAAGAAGTTCATCGACAATCTGAAGCTCTTGAGCCACGTGGCCAATGTGGGCGACGCCAAGAGCCTGGCCATCCATCCGGCCAGCACGACCCACAGCCAGCTTAGCCTGGAAGAGCTGGAGACCGCAGGCGTTTCGCCCGACTTCATTCGCCTCAGCATCGGCCTGGAGGACAGCGACGACATCCTCTGGGATTTGGACCAGGCGCTGACTGTAGCGGTTGGGTAGTGGATGACAAGGTGGCAAGGTGAGGGAGGTGACAAGGGCTCAACAGTTAATGGTGAATTGTTAATGACGAGTTCATTCACCATTGGAAATAACCGTTCACCATTAACCGTTATTCCCCCTTCACCTTGTCACCCTGTCAGCTTGTCACCTTCTCACAAAGACAATGGAGCACAAAGACACGTCAATGACCAGCACCGACTCCATCGGCATTGTGGAACAGAAGAGCTTCACTTTTGCCGAAGATGAACCGTTCTGTCTTGAGAGCGGAGCGACGCTTTCGCCCGTAACGATTGCCTACGAAACCTACGGACGATTGAACGTCGACCGCTCGAACGCAGTTCTCATCTGTCATGCATTGAGCGGCAGCGGTCATGCTGCCGGATTCCAGCCGTCGACCGACGACAAGCCGGGCTGGTGGGATGATTGCATCGGCCCCGGCAAGGCGTTCGACACAAACCGTTTCTTCGTAATCTGCAGCAACGTCATCGGCAGTTGCTACGGCTCCACCGGCCCGATGCAGATCAACCCCAAAACGGGGGAGCCGTATGGCCTACACTTCCCGGTCGTGACAATCGGCGACATGGTGCGTGCACAGATCCATCTGATCGACAGTCTGGGCATCGACAAGCTGCTGACTGTGGCCGGCGGATCTATGGGTGGCTTGCAGGTGCTGGAATGGTCAGCTCATTACTCACATCGTGTCCACTCGGCCATCCCGCTGGCGACCACGGCCCACCACAGCCCCATGCTCATCGCCTTCAGCGAGGTGGGTCGCCAGGCCATCTATGCCGATCCCTACTGGAACGATGGCAACTACTATCTGGCCGACAAGAAGCCCGATGCGGGGCTGGCCGTGGCGCGCATGGTGGGCCATATCACCTATCTGAGCGAACAGTCCATGCACCAGAAATTTGGACGTCGTCTGCAGAATATTGAGCGCTATGGCTACGAATTTGAGACCGAGTTCCAGATCGAAAGCTACCTCAAGTACAACGGCAACAGCTTTACCCAGCGTTTTGACGCCAATAGCTATCTCTACGTCACCAAGGCCATGGACTACTTCGATCTGTCTCAGCCGACCGGCTCTGTGGCCGCTGCCTTTGCCGATTCGATCCACATCAAGTTTCTGGTCGTCAGCTTCACCAGCGACTGGCTCTATCCGAGCTATCACAGCAAGGAACTGGTCAGCGCACTGACCGCTGCCGGGGCCGATGTGACCTACCTGGACATCAAGAGCAGTTGGGGACACGATGCTTTTCTGCTGGAAGTTGAAACGATGACCAACTTGCTCGGCAGCTTTCTGGATCGCCTGGTGCAGGGAAGTGGGTATTGACGCGCCCGATCCACTCGCTCAGGACTCGGACGACAGTAGATTCCCACAGTGAGGTGACGGCATGAGCGTATCAATTCTGCCGACCGCAAATCCCAATGCTACCCGGCAGGCATCGATTACGATGATGGCCGCCCAGCCCAAATCAAGCGACGCACCCGGCCAGCATTTCCCGACGAGAACCGAGGATGCATCCGTGAATTTCGCACCTTCCTTGCGCCCAGATCTTCAAGCCATCGCCGATCTAATCCCTAGCGATGTGATGGCGCTGGATCTGGGCTGTGGCAGCGGCGAATTGCTGGAGTATCTGGTACGTTCTCGGCATGTCAAGGGACGTGGCATCGAGATTAGCGAAGAGGGTGTGTTGGCTTGCGTACGGCGTGGACTGAGCGTGCGTCAAGGCAACTTGCAGGAGGGGCTGGCCGACTATCCGGATAAGAGTTTCGAGTATATTATCCTGGCGCAGACGCTACCTTTTCTCGACGATCCGGCCATGATCCTCAACGAGATGCTACGCGTGGGACGGCACGCCATCATCAGTTTCCCCAACTGGGGCTACTGGCGTTGTCGACTGGATCTGTTGCTCACCGGACGTATTCCGTTGGCCCGGGACTTGCCCCAGCGTTGGTACGACGTGCCTCGCTGGCAGGCCTTCACCATCACCGACTTTGGCCAATATTGCCGGCAGTTGGGCGTGAAGATCGACCACCAGGTCTATCTCTCCAACGGCAAGCTGATTCGCGTGCGACGCTACAAGAATCTGTTTGCCACCACCGCCGTATTCGGTTTGTCGAAGGTCGATCCGTCAGCACGATATTTGAGCACCGGATCAGGTGGTTAATTCCGAATGGGGATCGGTTGATCGAGCCTGCGCACGCAAACGGCTTAGCAGATTTCGTAGGCCGCAGATTTCAATCGGGTGTGAACCCTCTGGATCCCAAAGACCGTATGTTGAAGTTTATCGACATGACTGGTATACGCGATAGCGACTGAGCCAGCGACAGGTCTGACTACCTGTCCGACTACGACTTCAATGTTGTGCTACCGGCTGAGCCCTCGATATCCACGCAACGTAAATGTGTAGTCCACCGGCAGCAAGAAAGTGACCAGCACGCGCACATGATCGGGGGCAGGCTCGGCCTCGCGCATGGCCCATGTGCCGTGGGCCATCGTGCCGGGCCCGAGGCGCAGAACGTCGTTGCCGAAGCGCATACTCCCGTAGCCCTGAGCAGAAAGATGACCTGCCCTGCTTGCGCTTGCAGGCACGTATCGGTGGTCTCCCAGATGCCGCCGGGCGGGAAGTCGAAGGCCAACTGCGCGGTGACACTCGTCGTTCCCTCCAACGTGCGCAGGCGTAGATCGAAGCCTTCTCCCCATTCATCATTTCCTTCTTGCATGATTAGTTCGCTCTCTGCATGGGGCAGCCTGCGCAGTTCGCGCTCAGCCAGTGCGGTGTGCCATTCCTCGTGAGGAACCGGCCTGCCCAGCGGCATCTCGTAGCCGGGTCGGCGCGGGTTGGCCTGACCACGGGAGATCATGGTCAGTCGGTTTTCTGAAAATTCCATCTCATCGGCCTGAAAACGGCCAATGTATTGACCGAAGTAGGTCTGGCTGAACTTGATAGCGGTTAGCTCCGCTTGCCCGAACGTGATCGTTGCCAGGCGTGTAGCCCCCTGGAAGAATGACCCGCTCAACAACCCCCGACGCACTCGATGGACACCGTTTAGGGACAGAAATGTAGCAAAGTCGTCCGGCAGCCTCACATTGAGCGCCGCTGAGGGATTCCCGCATTTCAGCAGTCCATAGCAGACCCAGCCCGGGTTTTCCAAGCCCTTGGCGCTATCTCGCCAGAGCGCCAGAGCAGCGGCCGCGAAGACCGGAGTTGGCTTCAAATGATTGGCTACGAGATAGCTGTCGATCAGCCCGATCGGGACCTCGCGTGTGCCATAGTCCTGGCGACGAGAGAGGCCAGTCTCAGCAGTGCCGTCGGCATGCAGCAGATGCAGATTGAGCGTGAGGTTGCGTCCGACTTCGGCCACAACTTCATCGGCCGTTATACCAGTTTCGCCAAGCAACTTGTCGCCAAATTGGGCGATAAAGAGCCACGATCGGTCGTTGACGGCATCATAGACACCGACGCTGCGTTCGATGAACATGCCCTCGGCATCGATGTCCATGCCTTCCGCCAGATAGGCTGCTACTGCCTGAGTCAGAACCTGATCGTCTGCCAAATCAGGGAAGAGGGCCCGGGCCTGGAGCATGGCCGAGACCATCACCCAGCGATGGTTTGGCGTGTGAAAGCCGCCTGTCGCGATGCCGGGCAACGTGCGTCGGATGAAGGTCTCAAGACGCTCTAGCAGAAGCGCACCGCTCTCGTCCGCCGTCAATTGCTCGCGACCCAATTCGAAGATCGTGCACAATGCCTGCACGGTGAAGGCCGTGTCGGGCGCTGAATCATAGTTGACTGACAGCAGGTCGATGAGACCGGATTCGTGCTGTGCCGCCAGCAGATGGTCGGCGGCAGAGACGGCCCGGTCCAGCAACTCGGTGCGAGGCAATAATTGATCGCCCAATCGATCTGCCGCCAGCACAGCATAGGCTACTAGGGTCACGAACTGGCCGCTCATCTTGGGATCGGCCATGCCGCAGCCGGGCGACCAGAGACCGCCCAGATCCGGCGAGGTGGGATTTTGGATCTGCAACGGCAGGAGTTCATCTACCGATCTACGGATGTGAACGTAGATTGTGGCCAGCGACAGATTGTAGGGTGACGAAAAATGGGTCAAGGGTTTTGTCTCCGGTTGGTAACTGTTTCATGCGGTTTCGACTATCTGTTCTCAAGTTGGTCCAGGACTTGAAGTAAATCCATCGGCTGTTTGATGGTGAAATCGGGTTCCTCACTGGGATCGGCCGGTACCTTGGCGCGACGGGGCGACCAATCCAACCAGACGCTGATGATGCCGAGCTGGTTGGCCCCTTTGATGTCGCGCCCCAGGTGGTTGCCCACCATGACGACTTTCCCGTAGTCCTGCGGGCCGATATCTAGCTGTTGCAAGGCACGGTGGAAGATGGCGGCATCGGGCTTGAGCACTCCGACCGCTTCGGAGATAGCGTAGGCGTCAAAGAGTGTGTAGAGGCCATAGGGTCCCAGGTTGTTGTTGAAGGTAGCGACTGGCCCATCGGCCACCAACGCCAGCGGATAGCCCCGTTCCTTGAGCGCGTGGAGCAGCGTGTCTGCGCCGGGAATCAGATCGGCGCGCAGCGAGACATCGCCGTTGGTCTTGACCTCGGTGCCCTCGTCGACAAGCGTGTCGCCGCAGTCAAGACAGACGGCCAGGATTTTGCGTTTGGTCATGTGGTGTTTTCCTTTGAATTGCTATTGCTTGCGGGAATGAATTCCGCGACTAACAATGAAAAGCGCCCTCAGGCGCTGCGCGGGCGGTGTCGATGTCGCGCGACTTGATGAACTCAAGCCCTACAGAAGACTCATGTTACGGCAGATGGTGCGCAATGCAAAGCGCCTGAGGGCGCTTCTCGATGTTAGTAGTCGAATTCCATTCGATGCGATCAGATTATTCTATCGACGCCCCATCTCCTCGGCCAGCGCAATGCACAGATCGCCGTGATCGGTATTGATCATATCGATGTCCCACCGAAAGATCTTGCGCAGCGAGTCCTCGTCCGCGCCCATGTAGTTGACCATGACCTTGATGTCGTGGTCGTGGCATGTGTCCAGCAATTCGTCGCAAAGAGCATCCGGCCCGACTTCGACGATGGTCGCACCCAGGTCGGCCTGCGCGTGCAGGACTTCCGCGGCGGAAGAGACGTTGACCTTGAGCGCTATCGATGGGTCCAATGTATGGAACAGCCGCATTAGCTGATTGCTGCCGGACCAGAGGAAGCATTGCTCCGCCATGCCGGTCTCGTGCAGCAGATCGATCAGGTGTTGCGGGTGTGCGAACTTGACGTCGATGAAGACGCAGGCCTTCCCCTTGATCCAGCCCAGGAATTCGTCGAGCCGCGGCACACCTTCCGAAGCAAACTGGGGTTCGAACCAACTGCCGGCATCCAACTGCTCGATCTCGCTGGACGTGAGCGAAAGCAGATGGCCCGTTCCATTGGTCGTCCGGTCCACTGCGCCGTCGTGCATGAGGTAGAAGAGACCGTCACGGTTGGTCCAGACGTCGATCTCTACATAGTCGACGCCCCAGTCCAGGCAACGTTGCGCGGCAGCAAAGGTGTTTTCGGGCGCGTATTGATTGGCCCCTTTGTGACAGACAATCTCCAATCGTCTTGGCGACATGCAATTCTCCATTCCGGTTCTTCGATGGTCACGCGAGAAACTCGGCGCTATTCAATTATTGGCACGAAGTTGAGCAGGCAGACGCAGTGTGACGGCAGCGTGATCGTAACCGTGGTGTCTGTCATGCCGGACGTAACCTCGGCTATGTATTCCGATTTCAGCTTTGCTGCATTCTTCATCTGCGCCAATTGTTCAACATCGGGTGTTAGCGGCCGGCCCATATCAGCCCATGCCGTATATGAGTTGCCGCTGCCCTTGGCAACCATTGACTGGTCGACCCGGTAGCGAGTGCCCGGTACTGTGCCAACCAATGATACAGAGACTTCAGAAGCGATCATCACGTCCCAGTCATCATGATGGCTGGCGAGGAAGATCTGGATGCCGGCGCTCTCGTCTGTTGCGGCAAGCGCGGAGATCGCTGGCAGGTCGTCGCTGCTATCGGCCCGACCCAGGTCAACGGAATCCCGGTCCCGATTACTCGTCAATGCCAAACGTATACCCCCCATCTTGGCCAACAGACGAAAGACGTTCAGTACCGGTTTGTCAATGCCATTGGTGCTCAGCGTGCGAAAACCTTCGAAATAACCTCGATCTTCGAACAGGAAAGCCCAGGTAAGCATACCATCGATCTGTGCGCCCGTGGCCGCAGATCGGTCGATCAGCTGGTTGACCGTGCCGGCCACATAGCTGGCGTAATATTCCGTATTGCGGTAGAAGAGATTCGGATTGTCGTGGATCGTCCCCGCTGCCCAGCCGTCGGGATCGCACTCCGACAGGATTACTTCCAGCTTGCCTAGCTCGGGAAATTGGCCGATCACATCCAGCCCGGCCTCGACGTTGGAGAGCAGCGTATGTTGGCTTGGCGTGGCCTTGGCCGCTTGCGGATTGTGGGGAAAGCCGCCGCCCTTGGCATGGTAGCTGATGAAGTCGATGCGCGTGCCGATCTGGCCGGTCAGGTGATTGACGCCGCTTGTGACATGCTGCAGGAAAGAGCGCAGGAACTGGCTGGACTCTGGTCGCCCGGCGCTGCTGGTGGTGGCTGGCCCGCCCAGCCTCGCTTGAGGGAGAACGGCGTGCAGTCCCGCTTCCGTGTAGTCATAGAGCCGACAGAACTCTTCAACCGTGCCGGTCCAATAGAAGATGTCCGGCTCATTCCACAGTTCCCAATACCATTTGCAAACTTCCGCCAGTCCATAGCGCTCACGGCAGTGGGCTGCCAAATTGCGAATCAGTTCCAGCCAGCGCCCATATTCTCGCGGCGGGTAGCGCCACCCGCCATGGCGAGGGTCGTCATAGACCGTGTCCGCCGAGGCCGTAGTCAGCGCTTGGGGCGTGAAGCCCAGTTCCACGAATGGGATCAGGCCAAGCTTTACGTAGCTGTCCAAGATCTTGTCGATCAATGACCAGGAGTAGGATGGGTTTCTGTCCTCGTCCTCGGTGTACACATTGGTCGATCCCCACTTGAGTTGGGGCGAGCCGTCTCCGGAGCAGAGGATGAAATGGCAGCGAACGAAGTAGGGCCCATCGGACATCTCGGCTAACTTGGTCAGCAGCGTTTGGCCGTTGGGCGTGTATGTGTAGTTGGGCTCGTCGTAGCCGATGTATCGCCAGATGCGACGCAACGGGCTTCGTTGGTTCAGATCGACTGTCACCGACGCGTTGGTGTATTCGGATTGGTTAGGCATAGTGAGAGAATACCCTAAAAGGAACTGACCCTTTGTGCCACCTCACATCTAAATCAGATTTGGTTAAAATGGAAGATGCTCTGACACAAGAGAATGCTACCACTTTGAACGCTCTTTTCTCCATTTTAGAACAGATCTTAATCCTTCCTGCGAGACCCTTCTACTTTGGATCTCGTCAAACAGTGCAAAATTTACAGCATTTATTGCATCAACGTTTCTCTTGCGACTATCCTCGAAAGCTTCCCGATTAAGAACTTCACGAAAAATGGTTCTAAATTCCTGTAGCCTGCTTTCTGTGAGAATCTTCTCAAATAGAACTTGAGGATGCTCCGTGTACCCGCATTGATCGAGACGGTTCAGGATATAGATGAGCGTTCTGACTGTTAGCTCAAAGCCAAAGATCTCCTCCAGTACTGCTTGAAGGGTGGGTAATAATGTCGTCTGGTAAGGGCCATCCATAGGGATCTCGGGCGAACTGGGCTCAGTGACAACTGGAGCCACCAGCTTTCCTTTCGCTGTTCGGGTTTCTAATCGCCTATACGCATCCGCCTGTCGGCATAAATGCTCTGCCTGCAGAGCAGCGGCCTGAAGGTAGGCACTCAAATTGTAGAAGCCTGTATGTATATACTCAGGAAGAACACCGCCACTTCGGCTGAACACATATCTATATTTGTGATCAATCTCTGCCCACGCATCCTCGAGAATAGTCCGTAATTGAAACTCGATTTGAAGTCCTTTCAACTCATCAATCGCATCTGAATTCTCGCCCAATTCTACTTGGTAATGAATTGATGAATATCCACCATATAGAAGCTCAATGCCTTCTGGAATCGCCTCACCGGGGTCTACCGGCAGAATAAATGATCTCTTTCTCTCTGGTTCTTGGATAAATCTTAAGATTTCCTCCTCGACCAGAAGTCCAAGATACGCTTCGACTCTCTTGATATCTGAAAGACGGAGACAAATAAGCCTAATTCCTGCTATATCACCGATTCTTTCTTGAAAATTCTTTTTCGTAATAGGCGCTGCTTTACCCCCACGATGTTTGTTCTCTTCATCGATTTTCTCTATGAGTCTCGCTTCATCTTTGATGCGAAATGTAATTGTATAGAGACTTTCCTTTGGTGATGAAGGATCGTCCCTAATGAGATGAACCATGTACTCGGCAAGTTTCTCATATTTCTCTTTTTCCTTGAAGTACGAAATCAAAATTGCTTCCTTCTGGCGTTTTCTCATGTATCGGGTCTCCTTTGAAATCCCAGATTTGCCCACTAGCAACTACCTGTATATTTTGCGGCACATATCTCGGTCGTCCACAGCGGGTATGATATTCGTACGGTTCAGGAACTGCTTGGGTACTCGTCGACCGGGAGAATGGCCATCCTCAGAAGCCCTGTCTCTGAGGAGCGTCTTGCTACACTTGACAAGATCAAGCCTACGATTCGTTCTCCGTGATCGTGAAATGGGGCGAAACGAAGCCAGGGATGGCGATTAACATGGCAAATACATTTTCGAAGCAGTGCCCCATGATCCGATCAACCGCTGCCGGCGTCACCACGATCGATCCGGGTGAAACCGGTACGCGAACAAATCGTTCAGGATCGTTGACGAGATCGGGGTACATCTTGAGGGAACCCGTGCCCGGCAGATCAACCTCAGGGAGGCCGTAGACGTCTCGTGGCAGAACAATGGCCGTCTCGGAATGGGTAACCTGGGTGTCCGGACCCGTGGCGACCGGTCCATGGAAATGCGGGCTTGGCGGTGGAGACTCGGTCGATACGCATATCCAGCGTGTGCTCGTTGACACGATTGGTCCCCCGCGCATCGCCTTCGGTGATACTGGTCCGATCCGGCGGCAATGCTTCGCGTCGGAAGGCTCCCGGATAGGATGCGCAGCCGCCCGGCTTGTCAACCAAATTACGCAACAGGGCCAGCCGCGGCGGCGCATAGCCGCTCTCCTCCGTGACAACTCGAAAGGCGATGCCCTGACCGTATAGCCTGAGTGGGGTTTCTTCGTCCGGCCCCAACGTAAAGACATCGCCCGGCCAAAGCGGCTCGAGATGATGTTTGGTGACCAGGGAAAGCCCATCGGCATCCTTGCGATAGGCATCAGCGTCCATGCCGCCACGCACTCGATCGCCGGGATAGAGCCGAATCCTGGCATCGTCGGCGCGCACGACAAAAGCGTAGGTCACGCGTCCAGGGTGGGCGCGTAGGTCCGTCGCTTCGTCCCAGCGGAGGAGGTCGAAGTCGTAGGCCGGGCCATGCAGAGCCCGCAACTGGTCCGCCAACGCACTGAGTGAGTCTTCATCGTCAATGTGGGCAATGGGGAATTCTGTCAAGAGTATCTCCTGGTCGTCGGACAGCGAATATTTTTTCTTCGGGATCTCAGTGAGTAGTGCCGGTTTCCTTTGGCCATCCCTGAAAAATCGATGTTCCCACACAAGTGCCGGCACTTATGGAGCGCCTCAATCCGACGGCGTCCTCGCCGTCTCCAACAGTTCCATACCTGGCCCATACCTGTAGTGCGCCGCCATCTCTTCGTGGCCGGGCATGGCCAGCAACGCATCCAGCACATCCTTTGCCTGGTTGTAGCTTGATGTACCGTGGCTCTCCAACGCGTTGTAGAGCAGCATGGAGCGGTCCCCCGTCTTGTAGGCAAGCAACTCGCGCTCCATCTCCAGCCACTCCGGCACGATCTGTTCGAGCATGATCTTGGCCGGCAGCGGCTTGACGCGTGTGGGCAGAATGCCCTTCTTGTTGACGATGGCGGGCACTTCCACCACCACGTCGTCGGGAATGCCGGGCAGCGCGCCGTTGTTGGGCACGTTGACCTGGAATTGGCCTTCATTGTCGTTGACCAGGCCGTCGATGATGGGCACCTGCTGCTCGCGTGTGCGCTCAGAGCCGAAGGCCTCGATCAGGCTGGCGTTGGGATCGTTGGCAATCTGAGTCATCTGGGCGATGCGCTTCTCCAGATTTTCCACGAAAAATGGCCGCGCCAGCTCGGTGTCGGGGCCACCCCAGGGCTGGCCGAACCAGTACATCTTGGTCTCGATGTCGCTGTGATACCACCAGCCGCCACGTCGCGGACTGTCGCCGATGGGCATGAGGCCGAACATCTGGTACTGGTGGATTGTGCCGCGTGACATCTGGATGTCGTGGGTGCGCTCGGCCACGTGGGTGTTCCAGAAATTCTCGCCCTCCTCTTCAATCCACTTGTCCAGCAGCGGATAGGCGTCCTGAGCATTGTAGATGAATTGGGTCAGCCAGATGTTGTGGTTCAAGCCCGGCGCTTCCCAGGTCAGATCCTCCATCTGGTCGACTTCCAAACCAAGCCTGCGTGCGATCTCGTAGACGCCGTAGTGTCCATGGCAGAGGCCGCAGATCTTGATGTCGGTCTCGCGTGTCATGAGCGTGCAGCCTTGGAAAACGGGATTGCCTGACTGAATCAACCAGGCATCGGGGCAGATCTCCTCCATGTCTCGGGCCACGCCGAGCATGAGGTTGAAGTTGTAGAAACTGCCCAGCTTGACGCCACCGTAATAGTAGCCGAACTCGGCCGTCAGATCACGAATGGCGCGCTGGTGATGATGTGATTTTACGGCTGCGGTGTTGATGACGAAGTCGGCGTCTTGCATGGCGGCACGGCGATCTGTGGTGCTGTCGATGCGCAGATCCGAGCCAAGCTCGTTGCCGTAGCGTCTGGCCAGCAACTCGATCATTGCCAGCCGATCCTCGTCAATATCCATGAACGTGATTGAACTGCCGGCAAGGTTGGGCGTCAGACAGAGGTCCTTGACCAAGCCGAGTGAAAAAGTGGCGCTGCCTGCGCCGATGACGGCGATCTTGATAGGGGTTGCCATGCGGTGAGTCCTTTTGATTGGTATGGGAGATGGATTGAAGGTGTGCGAGTCCGCAGCCACGGCTGAAGCCGGCTGCTAATAATGAAAAGCGCCCTCAGGCGCTTAGATCTAGCCGCAGGACCCGGGGGGTCTCCGGCTTTTCATTGTTAACTGCGGGATTTTCCCCGCGCTACCGAAATGCCGGAATCAGAAAAAGAGGCGAGATCATGAACATCGTAAGGCCATACAGCGCAAGTGGCTCGCGAGCCCAATGATCTCGCCGGAGGTTCTGCAAAAACTCACTTTAGGTGAAGACGCAATACCTGGTCTTGATACCAGATCTCCATGACTTCAGCATTCAGTTCGCATGTGCAATAGGGGCCTTCGTAGTGAGGAAAGCCATCCAAGGCTTGCACCTGACCGTCAACCATGAAGTCGCCCTGCCAGCCGAATGCAAGCTTCTGGTCACGCAATGTCTGTATCACGGCCTGGTCGGCATCGAGATCTATGGATAGGTCGAGTACGCTGGCCTGGAACTCGTCAAAGCTGCCGTCCACGGCCCGGCGCCCCATCATGGTCAGCCATGTGTTGCGATGGCCGTACGATCGTAGCTCCTGGAAAGCGAAGACGCCGCGTGTGGTCAACTCAATATCCTGGGCCGCAGTCAGCGCAAGATACCCGTCCCCCTTACGTGCGAAGGCCCAGCCGTCGCGCACTGCATATTCATCGAAGGTTGCCGTCGGGAAATAGGCATGGGTGAAGCCCATCCAGTCGTCTTCGGGCAGGTTGTGGACGGCAATGAGCACATCTTTCCACTGGGCAACTCTGGGCAAGACGACGTTGCCATGCCAGACGTTGGGCCGATGCGATCCTTCATCGCTGACACAGGGCGGATGGGTGACGAAGACAACCGCGTCCGGGCCGAAGGTTGCCTGCCAGATGTGTTGCTGATAGCCCGATGCACCTGTGTTGTAGTCCTGGGCCGAGCTGAGCATATAGTCGGGCGTCTTATAGGTCACCTTGTTGACCGACCACTCGCCTTCGTCCAGATCGCACCATGCTTCCATGACGCCCGCGTGCTGTTCGCGATTCCACATCTCGTCCGGCGCATCGGCGGCAATGGCTGCAATCCAGGCGGGCAGTTCGTAGCCGTCGGCACTGGCAAGGCTGACTGTACCGAGGATGTGACTGTTGAAGCAGCCCATGCCCCACATCAAGCGTGAAATGCCGGATGTGGGCTCCAGCCGCGCACTCTGGATGAAGGGCGAGTAGGTGCGCCCATGGGTGGAGCCAAAGACGCCGTGGAAGGAGTTGACGGCCATGGAGAAGAAGAGCTTGTCGAGGATGATCGCCGCAATTTCGGCCAGGTCAAACTCTTCAGCCAGGTCAGCCAGATGGCTCAGCGCCAGCACGTCTTCCTCGAAGTAGGTGTTGGAATCCCATTCTTTGAAGCCGCCGGCTGCACGCTTGTCCAGCCACGAGCGTGCCATGCGTTCGCCCTTTTTTCGATGCCATTCTCCCGTTTCACCACTGTTGGTGAAGGTCGACTCGGGATAGAGCTGGCCGGCCAACACGGCGCAGGTGTGGAAGAGGATCTGGTGGTTCTCCGACCAAAAACACATGGCATCATCGCCGGGCTCGTCCATCCAATAGCGGAAGTTGAGCACACAGGATTGCAGCGGCTGGCGCAGGCCGTCGGGGAAGGCCGGATCATCCATATATCGGATCATCGCCCCCAGAAGACCCACCAGATAGAAGTCGCTGCAATCGGCGCGGCGATCGATGTTTTCAATGGTTTGCAGAATGACCGCTTCATTGATGTCGGTCCAACGGCCCAGTCCCATCTTGGCGATCTCCGCAAAGACATTGCCCCTACGTGTCGCTGCATTCTGCAACGCCTCAATGCGTCGTTCCGCGTAGTTGCCGTATGGCGCTTCCGAGTAACGCTCTGCCGCGATGCGCAGTGGAATCGTGCGGCGTACGCGCATGCCGTGAATGTAATATTCTTCAGTCGACGACATGATCAGAATCTGATAGTCGCCGGACCGATACTGGTTGACCACACCAAAGTTTGTAATCGACCCTGGCTCCAGATTCGGTGATGCTTCGGCGTAGATGCGGCCCTCCGGCGTTTGGAGGCGAATCGTCAGCTTGCCCTTGAAGGCCATCTCTTCGGCCCAGTGCAGTTCCAGGTTATCATCGCGGTTGTATACGGCCCGAGTCAGATAGGCATGAGACATGGCCTCTTCCAGTCTCTCACGTCGGGCAACCGGATCCAGCGTAGTCGGCAAGTGGATCGACCATTCTGATGTGTCCACGTCGACTGCCTGGAGCGCCATGACATAGGGGCATTCACGAACGGCCACCCCTTCGAAGCGCACCAGGATCTCGTTGTGTCCGGCGGTCAATGAGGCCGTGAACGGTACCCGATGCGGAATCTGGTGGTGGAAGTGAAGCTGGCGATGGACGTGCTGACCATTGATCCAGACATCAGCGGGGCCATTGGTGGTCAGGACGAAGGCTACGTCTGCTGCTTCCGGCAGCGAGGCCTGGCAATATGCCCACGTGCGCAGATGGTGGCAGGTGTGATAGAAGGCGCTGACGTCGACAAAGCGATCAACGCCGCAGTGGACGACCTCCCACTTGAGCGTTGACGAGTCATCATCACTGGTATCGATGTCAAGGAGTGCGCCCTCTTCCGGCGGCATTGCTATTTCGGCCGATGCGTTGTAGTGGGCATCGGCAATCTGTGTCTTGAAGTCCTCGCCCTGGTATTGTTCTAAATCAGGCACCGAGACGGCGATAGGGCCGGCAACAAGCCAGTTACGAAAATAGCCGCCATCCATTTGGCGTTTTATGGAGGCGGCTGGAATGGCATAGGCATTTTCACTCATAGAGTACACACCGGACTTTCTGATCGTTGTCGAGTTGGAGAAGCTCCGGCTCTCGTTCGTTGCAGACGCCCTGGATGGCGTGGCGACAGCGCGGATGGAAGTTGCAGCCTTTTGGCATCGAGTATGGATCGGGGACGGTTCCTTTGATGGCGGTAAGGCGGCTTGTGAGGCCTTGCGTGGACTTGCGGCCGAGGGTCGGGATGGAGCGTAACAGTGCCTGGGTATATGGATGTTTCGGTTTGTAGAAGATGTCATCCACTGTGGCTGCCTCCACCACCTCGCCCATGTACATGACCACGACGAAGTCGACCATCTGGGCGATCACGCCCAGATCATGGGTGATGAAGATGATGGCCATGCCGAACTCTTTCTGGAGATCGCGCATGAGGGTCAGGATCTGGGCCTGGGTGGTCACATCCAGCGCTGTGGTCGGCTCATCGGCGATCAGGAGCGAGGGCTGGCAGGAGAGGGCCATGGCGATCATGGCTCGCTGGCGCATGCCGCCGCTCAACTGATGCGGGTAGCGGTCGATGGTGCGATCCGGCTGCGGCATGCCGACCCGGTCCAGCATTTCGATGGCCTGCTTGCGCGCTTGGTCTTTGGAGACCTGCTGGTGCAAGGTGATGGCCTCGATGATCTGGTTGCCGATGCTGTGGACGGGACTTAGCGAGGTCATCGGCTCCTGGAAGACCATGGAGATCTCGCCGCCGCGAATGCTGCGCGCTTGTCTGCCGTTGGGCTTCAGTTGGGCCATGTCGATCACTTCAGTCGACTCACTGCCATCCTTTGTCGTTCTGTGATGGAAGAGTATCTCTCCCTCAGCGATACGACCCGGGTCCGGCACGATGCGCATGATCGAGCGCGCCAGAACTGACTTGCCGCAGCCGCTCTCGCCCACCAGACCGATGGTCTGGCCCTGCTTCACGCTGAAGTCCACACCGTTGACGGCGCGTACAATTCCTTGATCGAGAAAGAAGTAGGTCTTAACGCCCTTGACTTCCAGTAGGGCTGAACTGTCGCCGTTCGTCCCAGTGACAGTCGGTTGCTGCGCTACAAGTTCATTGTCCACCATAAAAGTCCGTCTCCTAGTTCAGTGCGGCGTGGATACTTCGACTGCGCTCAGCACAAGTACCATGACAGAAATCGAGTTGTTCCATCTGCGGCAGAAACTATGCAAGGATTTCTGCCGGGATTCACTATTTGGCGTACGGGTCGGCCGCATCGCGGATGCCGTCGCCCAGGAAGTTAAAGGCCAGCACCGTAAGGATCACGGCAAAAGCTGGGCTCAGTACCCAGGGGGCCAGTGCAACAGAGCGCAGGTTCTGCGCTTCCTGCAACAGCACGCCCCAACTGATGGCCGGCGCACGCAGGCCCAGACCGATGAAGCTGAGACCGGTCTCGGCAAGGATGATGGCTGGAATGGCCAGCGTGAGCGAAGCGATGATGTGGCTGGTGAAAGAAGGCATCATATGGCGCATGATGATGCGCATCTCGCCGGAACCGGAGAGGCGTGCGGCCATCACAAAGTCCTCCTCACGTAGGCTGAGGAAGCGACCACGAACCACACGGGCCAGGCCGGTCCAGCCGATCAGCGAGAGCACGATGGTGATGCCGAAGTAGAGTGTAGTCACTGGAAGGTCAGCGGGCAGGGCCGCGCCCAGGGCCATGATCAGCGGAATCTCGGGAATAGAGCGAATGAACTCGATCATGCGCTGGATAAGGTTATCGATCACACCGCCGTAATAGCCGGACATGCCGCCGAGAATGAGGCCAAGAACAAGGCTGATGGCTACGCTGAAGAGGCCGATGGTCAGCGAAATACGCGCACCAAAACTGATGCGCGAGAAGACGTCGCGTCCCAGGCGATCTGCGCCAATCAGGAAGACGCCCTGCTCTTCAATGGGCGCGTCAACGCCAAAGAGGTGGATGTCGCTCTCAAACAACCCCCACATCTCGTAAGGCTGACCCCTTACAAAAAATCGAATGGGATAGGTCACCGAGGTATCATCCGTGTAGATGCTGCGCAGGGTCTCCGGGTCACGTGTCCGGATCGTTTTGTAGATGAACGGCCAGCGAATGCCGCCTTCAGCGCCGATGACGTGGATGTTGGAGGGTGGGGCCAGCTTGTACTTGACGAACGAAGTTTCGGGATCGTAGGGGGCCACAAATTCGGCAAAAGCTGCAATCAGGTAGAGTATGATGACAATGATGGCGCTGATGACAGCCAGCTTGTGTTTGAGGAATCGCCACCAGACCAGTTTGGCGTAGGAGGCGACGTAGATCTTTTCATCATCGCCCGCAATGATCTCGTCCTCGGAATATTCAGTATCACCGGCCAGATCGTCCTCGACCGCCTGCTCTTGCCAGGTCTTTTCAACCGCTTCCATCGCTAGTCTCCCAACCGAATGCGTGGATCGACCAGCGCAAGGAGGATATCTGAAATCAACGTGCCGATCACCGTCAGCGTACTCAGCAGGAAGATGAAACTGCCCGCCAGATACATGTCCTGCGATGTGAGCGCCCGCAACATCATCGGTCCGGTCGTCTGCAGGCTGAGCACCATGGCGACCAGCGTCGTGCCCGAGATCAGGCTGGCCAGCGACCAACCGACGGTGCTGAAGAAGGGGTTCAAGGCCACGCGCACCGGGTACTTCCAGATCAGCCTGTTTTCGGAAACGCCCTTGGCTCTGGCGGTCTCCACATAGGGCTTGTTGAGTTCGTCGAGCAGGTTGGCGCGTGTGATACGGATGTTGCCGGCCGTGCTGCCCACGGCGACAATGATCAACGGTACCCAGAGATGCTTCAGCATGTCGACAATCTTGGCCATGCTCCAGGGCTCGAGCAGATATTCATCGGAGAAGAGGCCGCCGACATTCATGCCAAATTGTGATTGGGCATAAAATAGCAGTAGCAGAGCGAGCAGAAAACCCGGCGTACCCAATCCGACAAAACTAAACGCGGTCATGAAATAGTCGAGCATCGGAATATTGGTGGGTGGCCGAATAGACCCCGATGGGTATGGCGATAAACCAACTGACCAACAGGGCCGACAGCGAAATGACGACGGTCAATGCCAGCCGCTCCCAGATCAGTTCCTTGACCGGCTTCTGCCACTCGAAGGATTGGCCCCAGTCGCCGCGTGAGACGATGCCCCAAACCCACTTGCCGTACTGGATGTGGATGGGCTGGCCCAGCCCGTAGCGTTCCCGCAGCGACTCCAATTCGGACTCGTCGACCGTGTCGCCCTCCTGGCGCAACGTCGCCACGTAGGAAGTCAGAAAATCGCCGGGCGGCAGTTGGATGATCATGAATGAGAGGATCGAGATGACGAACAGGGTCGGGATCATCATCAGGACCCGTCGTACGATGTAGGCAAACATAGCGCTCGCTCCAACAAGCGATCGTAATTCGTAATGCGTAATGCGTAAGAAGCTGACCCGCCTCCACGCATCACACATTACGAATTACGCATTACTTATTACGATCTACGCCGGATTTTCCCAGAAATACGTCTCGGTGTTGAGCAGATGCTCGTCACCGGTGGGATCGTCGACCGGCATGCCGGGCAGGTAGTTGCGCACGCCGTTCTTGACGATGATCAGCGACGGGCCTTCGCCCAGATAGCCGATCATGGGCAATTCTTCGGCCCAGATGTCCAGGATCTGGTGGAAGAGCGCGGTCTGCTGATCCGGATCCGGTTCGGCCTGGATCTCGTCCCAGAGCGCCCAGATGTCCCACATCCAGTGGCCTTCGGGCGGGGCCTCGCTGGTCGGGTCGGCGTCGCCGCTGCGGCGATAGTGAACCCAGGCGGGGGCCCACGGGCGGTCATCCTGCTCAGCCGTCCAGATGATGGGCGCGGCCAGCGGCACGACCGTGCGGTCGCCGCCCCAGGCGCCGGCCTGGATCTCGTTGGCCTGGTAGTGCTCGGTGTAGAGCGTTCGTTCCACAAACTTGTAGGTCGCCTGTACGCCGACGTCAGCATAGTATCGAGCGACCTGGTTGACGAAATCTTCATTCTGGCTGCCCGGCTGGTCGATGCCCTCGATGATGAAGCTGATCGCTTCATCTGTGCCCGGCCAGACGCGCATGCCGTCGTCGTTCTTCTCGCTGTAGCCGGCCTCGTCGAGCAGGCGGTTGGCCTCTTCCGGATCGTACTGGATGTAGGCCTCGGCCTGCTTCGGGTAGGCCTGGGGCGAGAGGCCGATGGGGCTATACTGTCGCGGCGTCATCAGACCGTCGAAGACCAGCTCGTTGATGGCATCGCGGTCCACGGCGATGGAGAGGGCAATACGCACGTCGCGCTCATTGAAGAACGCTCGCAGGTTTTCGTCCTGCACGGTCAGGTTGAGCTGGACGGCCGGATGGCCGGAGCTCTTGCCGACCATCATCTGGTAATCGCCGTCCTCTTCATTCTCTTTGTAGAGCGTGAAGTTGGCCAGGTTGACATGGCGGGCCTGGAAGTCGACCTCGCCGTTGATGATGCGCAGGTCGAAGACGTCGTTGGTCTCGAAGATGCGGTGGTTGATGCCGTCGACATAGGGCAACTGCTGGCCTTCGGCGTCCACGGCCATGAAGTAGGGATTGCGCTCCATGACGAAGAGTTCTTCGGAGAGCGAATTCTTGGCCACCCAGCCACTGTGCATCGGCCGTTCAGGGTTCATGTACCAGTAGCTGCGGTCGAGGAAGTACTCGTTCCATGCATTGAAGCCGGCCTCTTCAACCTGCGCCTGCAATGCATCCGCGTCCTCGGTCAGATCGATATGGAACTGTGATAGATAGTGCCCCGGCATCACAACCGCATCCCAGCCGCGACCCAGGCTGAGAATCAGCAGCGGCTTGGGATCGGCATACGTGAAGGTGAAGGTGTAGTCGTCAATCGCCGCAACTTCCATCGGCGTCTTTTCCTCACCGCTGACCCATGCCGCCGCAGCGCCACCGGGGAAGATGTCGGTGTTGGTGGCGTAGTTCTCCCACCACCAGATGACATCTGCCGTGGTCAACGGCGCGCCGTCGGACCACTTGGTGCCTGGGCGCAGATGGAAGGTCCACGTGGTGGCGTCGTCGCTCAACTCATAGGATTCCACCAGCCGTGGGCGCTGGACCAGATCCTTGTCCCACCAGACCAACAGTCGATCGACGTGCTTGGTCGGTCCCCAGCGATCGGAGACGCCCTTGAAGCCGCGGCGGAACGTGCCGCCATAGTTGCCGATGCCCTCGGCCACATCCATGACCATGGGGTTCTCGGGCAGACGTTCGTCGACCGTCGGCAATGTGCCGGCCGCCACCAAGTTCGGCCAACATGGGCGCTTCGCTGTAGCCGCCGGCACTGACCGCGACCTCGGCCGCACCTTCAGCCGCCGGGCCATCCGTGGCTTCCGCTGCCGGCGCTTCGGCCGGCGCCCCGCCGCCACAGGCAACCATCACGGCGCCTGCTGTGGTGAATGCCGAGATTCGCATAAACTCTCGGCGAGATACTTGCCTCTTTTGTTTCATTGTTACTCCTCCTGGGTGATGAATAGATGGGACCTTGAGAATGTACGAGCGAGAATTGACCGTACTGCGTACGATGCTTGTCAAGCTGCCTCAACATCTCGATTGAGCGTCGATCTGCATTGTGCCTGAGCATATCTTGTGATACAGAATCTGGTTCATGACGGCGACCTCTGCGCATCACGAGATTACGCAGCAGTACTACTCCGTCATCACTTCGCAACTTCAACTTCCGCCGCCAACCACGCGCGGATGCGGAATTCCTCGGTCCGACAAGTAGCTGGCATACAAGAAACGGTAGACATCGCTGACATAGAACTGGGGAAAGGTTTGTCGGGCAAGGCATTCAGGAAATGGGATTCGACCAATTCGGCCATCCGTTCATCCATGCCCGACTCGACTTCATAGTTGAAATAAATGGCCAGATCCTTGTCCGGCTCTTCGATGATGCGTTTGACGCCGAATGTTTCCGGGAAGCGATGGGCAGGCGAGTCGCGCTCCATCAAAAAGGTGCCCAATGCCGCTGAATGGATATAGGGTTTGTGCGCGTAGAGGAAATTGACCGTCTGCTGTGCGTCTTCGATGGTCTCGCCGGGAAAGCCGAAGAAGAAGAAGGTATGGTTCCAGATGCCGGCCTCACCGCTCTCGCGCAGGATGCGGCTCATGTGCTCCAGCTCGGTCCCCTTGATCATGGCCTCCATGATGGCCTCAGAAGCGCTCTCCAGGCCATAGAGGATCATGCGGCAACCGCCGGCTACCATCGAATCCAGTAGCTCTCGGTTGATCACCTTTTCGAAGCGGGTGCAGCCGCCCCACTTCATGGGCGTCCCCAGCTCCGCCAGCAACGACGAGAGATGGCGCAGGTTGCGCGGCGTGATGGCTTCGTCGGAAAAGAAGATGTGGTCGACATCATATTTCCGTTGCAGCGAAAGCATCTGCTCGGCTAGATGCTCGGCACGCAATTGGCTGAAGGACTCCGGCTCGCCGTAGCCCACATTGCAGAAGGCGCACTTGCCGAAGTAGCAGCCGCGGGCGGTCAGCAACGGCAGCACAAGTCTGGGCGCCAGATATCGATCCAATGGCAGGCCGTCAAAGTCCGGCAATGGCAGGTCGGCGATCTTCTCCGGTGTGTTGCGCTCGTTGACCTGGACCTGGTTGCCATCGTGGTAGATCAGGTTGGGTACGGCGCCGAGATCGTCACCATCTTTCAGCGCTTGTGACAGTTGGTAGAGCGCCTGCTCGCCGTCAAAGACCACTGCACTGTCGATCAATTCCCAGACGGCCGGCGCCTTGGCCAACTCCTCGCCGCAGCATGCTGACATGTGGCCCGCCGATCGTGACGTGGATCGGCAGTCCGGTCTCTTTGACGAGATATGCCAGGGTCATGGCTGCCAACATCTGGGGCATGGAGGGGATTGAGATGCCGACGATGTCCGGCTGCTCGCGTTCGATGTCGGCAATGATGCCGTCACGGAAGAGGTCTAGAAAGATGTTGGTGTCGGGATCGCGTACGCCTCGCAGCAGAGCGCTGCTGCTGTCCACTGGAACCGCGGCTTCATAGCTTTGCAAATGCAGGGCTGACGGATAGTAGGGCAGGGAGGCAACCTCAAGTGCATCGACCAGCGTCGTGAAGGCAGTCAGCCCCGTCGGACCGTCAAAGAAGCGGTCGCTGCGGATCACGGCTTTGGCCCGCTCTACCTGTGTGGCCAGTTTGGGGCCGACACGCGTCGCCCACTGAATGCGCTCCGGCGGTGGTGTGGCGCTGTGGCCATTGCGACCATTGCTGCCGCGAACCAAAACGCCGGCGAAGTCGGTCGCGTCGTGCCGCGCATGTAGTCACGAGACAGAATCGTATCAAAGACTTCCAGATTCAAATCTCGCTGGATCACATCGACCCCGTGCTGGCGCAGATAGGCCGTCAACGTCGGCAACGCCAAATGCGGCATTGTCGGTGTCCAGTTCGGCGGCGCCAACAACATTACTTTCAAAGTGTTTTCTCCTGAGTAGGGCTAAGGTCAGTTAAGATCGGCAACGCCACCCAAGTCTAGTTCGCCGGCGAAATGGCAACGTACAAAGCGTCCCGGTGAATGTTCGCGCAGTTGAGGCAACTCGTTTATGCAGCGATCACCGTCATTGTAGGTGCAACGCGGGTGGAAATAACATCCCGGCGGCGGGTTGGCCGGATCGGCCACATCGCCGGGCAGAATGATCGGTTCTGTTCGCATTCGTGGATCGGCCTTGGGCACCGCAGAGAGCAGCGCTTCGGTGTAGGGGTGCAATGGCTGGGTATAGAGTGCACTCGTTCGTGCGCTCTCCACCAACTGGCCGACATACATCACGGCCACGCGATCGCTGATGTGCTCGACCACGCTCAGGTCGTGGGCCACAAAGAGATAGGTAAGGCCAAACTGTTGTTGAAGATCCTGGAGCAGGTTGAGGATCTGGGCCTGTACGGAGACATCCAAGGCCGATACCGGCTCATCCAGCACCACCAACTGAGGGTGCAGCGCCAGGGCGCGGGCAATACCGATACGCTGGCGTTGTCCGCCACTGAAGGCGTGGGGATAGCGGTTCATATACTCCGGGCGTAGCCCAACGACGCGCAGCAAATCTGCGACCCGGTCCTCAAGTTCCTGGCCGCTGGCGACTTTATAGGCAGTCAATGGCTCGCCCACATTCTGGAGGACGGTCATGCGTGGGTTAAGTGACGAATAAGGATCCTGAAAGACCATTTGGATATTGCGGCGCATCGCCTTCAACTGGCGACCTTCCAGGGTGGCCGCGTTGATGAGGCCCATATCCTGGTCATCGAACCAGATATCACCGGCAGTTGTATCATAGGCACGCAATATCACACGGCCGGTCGTGGTCTTGCCGCAGCCGCTCTCGCCGACCAAGCCCAATGTCTCGCCGGGACGCACGTAGAAGCTTACGTCGTCTACCGCTTTGATGTATCCAACGGTCTTGGCAAAAAAGCCTTTTTTGATGGGGAAGTACTTCTGAAGATGGTTGACCTGGAGCAGTTTCTTATCGTGCCCGTTAGCGTTAACAGACGACGCTGAACTGACATCTATGTCGATCGCTTGATCGACAGTGGAATCGTTAGAGGACAATGTATACCTCCGGCGAGTGTTTCAGATTAGGTATTGGTTTACAGTCTATCGGTCACGAAAAATGGAGAGTAGCCAGCAGGCACGGAAATCATAGTAGCCAGTTCAACGTCTGGGAGACAAGAGCGCCGATGCCAGTGATCAGGAAAATCTTGCCTGAACGGGGCCAAAAAACGCCCTTTTGTACGCCAACTCGAAAATAATACTCGACTAGGATGAATGCCATCAGCCAGAGCAAGCCTAACAGGAGTACGCCGAAATTGTCAAGCGCCCTTAATGACCATGGATTGACGCGAAACGTCATTGACAGACTGATCAGGTTATTACGCAGGCTAAAGAGTAGCCACATTGTGAGCAGACCAAAGAGTACCAGCAGAAGATAGCAGGCAACAAACGTCAAGACCAACGATGGCGTAGGCCGCTGAGTCGGCATGTTTGCGTTCACTTAATCACCTGTGTTTCGGCCTTGGTGGCTGATACTATCTTCTTCAGACCGATCTGAATACCTGCCGTGCCTTCGACGTTCGAGCCGGTGCGCAGATACCCTCTACGCAGGTAAAATGGCGCACCGGTGATGCTTGAGTCAACCTGAATGCAGGATATGCCTGACTCTTTGGCAATCTCTTCGATTGCCGCCAGCAACTTGGTTCCAACGCCGGTTCTCTGATGGTCTGGGTGGACGAAGAAAGTGCATAACTCTCCATGTTGATCGCTGACTTGATCGTCGATCGGCTCAAGCGCAACCGTGCCCACAATATCGCCCTGCTCTTCAGCTACCAGACAGCATCGCTCTTGCCCAAGCAGCACCACCTTCTCCGGCGAGAAGTAGTCGATCAGCGGTTGAAGTCGCTCCACCGAATAGTCATCGGCGTTGGACGTTCGCATGGTGGTGCGTATGAGCGCAGAGACCGCGTCCGCATCTTCCGGACAAAACTCACGGATGATCATGATGGTTCCTTCATTTACGGCTGTGCTCACGTGAACTGTCGGCGAGCCGATTGCTTCGATGTTGAATTCCCCGCGCCGCCAGACAACCGTACCCATCCCGAGCGCTGAGATCTTGGCCGTCCCTTGCGGGGTCGATAATGTCATGGATGTCGGCTGAACGCCCAGATATCCGGCCACCCAGCAAGCTTCGGTCGAATCAGCATACAGAAAGAATGGACCATCATCTGACGAAAGCGAAGCATCGCCGATCTCGATCTGTCCGCTTTCCTGCTGGACAGCCGGATGCGATTCCATCATCGGCCAGCCGAGATCGCCGTCCTCAGTCCATCGTCTCTGCAATTGCCAGTTCATTAGATCGACAGCCATGCCCAACTCATGTTCGCCTCGCCGGTACGAAACGGCGTATTGACGATCCCCGCTGCCGGCATAGGTGTAGGCGGGCGCAAGCTGCTGCTCCAGTTTCCCCTGGTCGACCAGACGGCCAAAGGCCGCTCCATCGGCATGTTCGGCCCGTGTTGCCATCTCAAGAAAGAAACCAACACATGGCTGCCCCTTGAAAAAGGCCCCTGGCCAGCTTAGTTCCCAGAAACGCTTGTCGGGTCCCTGGTAGGCGTAGATTTCGAGCACGAGTTCGCCGCCGCGTTCCACCAACTTGATGGGCGCTTCCTTGCCCAGCGGCGTCACGATCAGCGGATGGACGGCCATGTAGGCATCGCCGCTGGCAATGACGACAGTCTCTCCAGCCGGGACTTCATACGGCAGCTCCACGATGCGTTCGCCCCCGACCCAGATCTCATCGATTTCGTGACGATCTGTCCAGATCAGGCAGGCTTTGGCACTGCGACATTGGCTCATGCTGGTCGGCGCGTAGAGTCCGATGGCCTTGATTGCCATCCTGCACGCCCCAATATTCGGCTTCATCCGGCAGGTTGCGCGTCTTGGTACGATCGGTGGCGTGATAGGCATCGCCGAACCATTTGTCATCGAGGATGAATCGGGTGTAGAGGACGCCCGGCTCGCTCGGCCTTCGGTCGAGCAAAATGGGCCATGCAGACATTGGCCTGGTTTGAAAATGCACGCGTGGAAGTGCCCAGCGCGTACGACTCCGTCTGGTAGGTGGTTAGGGAAAGATCGAGGCTGCGTTCCGCAGTCTCGACCACCTGGAACGGCAGCGTTGGATTGTCTAGCAGACCAGATACCCAGTCCGGCACGATTCCCTTTGCAATCCACTGCCGCAACAGTTCGACCTCGGGCGGCGTTTCACAGACGACCGTGGGCTGATAGGCTCGCCCGTGCGGGCCGGCCCAGCGTCCTGTCCCGGCATGGATGTGCAGTGCCACGCTCAGGGCCAGCTTTGCTGACATGGCCTGAGCGCGAATCCGTGTATCCTCATCCTTGACCAGATCCACAAGCTGCTTCAACGATCGCAGCGTCACCGACGTATAGGTCGGACTGTTGAATTCCAGCGGATGGCCATGCTGTCCCGTGTATGCGATCCACTCGGCCAGCTTGCGGTAGCCTCGTTGCGCGAGCGCTGCGTCGTCGAGCAATTCGCCGCCCAAACAGGTGTTGACGACATCCAGCGTCGTGATGTTGGTGTAGGCGACCAGCACGTCCAGCCGGCGGATCTCCTCCAGCCCCAGTCGGATGCTTTCCATCACCTGGCCATGCAAAACGTCCGGCAGCCGGTTCCCGTGCTCGATCATCATGGGAATCAACGCCGACAGCACAAACTCGACGGCGTTCAGATCCTCAACATGATCGTCTTCACGCATCCAGTAGAAGTTGCCGAAATGGGGATCTCGCTCATCCAATTCCTGGCAGATCAACACTTCCGGCAGGATGCGTTCTGCCAGCTCGATATCCTGCTTCGTCCCATTGGCGATTAGGTCCGCCGCAAAATGGGCCGCCCGGCGTGACTCATGAAACAGGCCGTATTCGGTCGTCTTGGCGAGCATCAATGTGTCGGGGTTGAAATCGGGCGGCATCTGTAGGGGACTGCTGTCCATGGCTGAGGTCCTCAAGGTCTGGGTATCTCTGGAAAATCGTGGGCGTTAATTGGAATTCTACAATGGAACCTGAGCCCATGCAATGGCATTGTAAAGTGGAGACAACAGTTGCCGTCCGCTGTAAGTCCAATTTGCGAATCGAATATGTGGTTTCTTGCCAGCTTCTTCGTGGATGACGTTGCCTATCCCTCAAACAGCTCCTCACCACGATGCAGCCTTGATGCAATGCGATAGGTTTGACCCTGGGCACGCACGGTCGGCGCGTGGGCGGCAAGATAGCGGGTGGCAGCAATCAAGACATTGGTCTGCGCTTCCAGATCGCCCTCGAGAAGCTCGTATTGGCGGAAGGCCGCTTCGACACATTGGATGGTGTGGAAGTCGCGATCCTCGCGCAGCAGGAGCGAACCCAGCCGGGCCATCAGGGCTGCCGGATCGCCGTCGCTGTAGGCAAAGTCGGCCACCACGCCGGCCGACTGGTTGACCTGCTGCTGCCGATCCAGATGGGCTGTCAGATTCATCCAGGTGGCTGGCATCGGCTGGCCGTCTGCCATTTCCCTGGGGAATGCGGGCAGCCGGGATGTTGAGGAAGCGATCCAGGTAGACGCTCATGGCCGCATCGAAGACGCCGCGCAACAGCTCGAAAGAGGGAGCACGAAGCATTCCCTGATGCATGGCGTTGGCAAAGGTGAAGGTGTGCAGTGCCGTATCCCAATCGCCAAACTCGTTGCTGGTGTGGAAGCGGGCAACGCGCAGCGCTGCCGCGTAGGTCACCGTCTGCGCCAGTTCAGCCATGGAGCATCCAGCCCGCAGCGCATCCAGCATGGCGTTGACGGTTGTCTGAGGCTTGTCATCCAGCAACACCTCCGCCAGATCGTCTCTGCCACGCCACTCGCCTCCCGCTCCTCGCCCCGTCTCAATTCCATCGGACAACTGCTCAAACGTCGCTTTCCAAAATTGAGACCAGGTCAATGGGATAGCGCCAGGCATTCGACTCTTCCATGCGCGCCGCCACCGTATAGCCGCGCACCAGACTGGTCAAGACTGTCTCGGCCAGATCCCAGCCGGCGATGTCCAGCGCCTCAAGCGCCTTGTTGGTGAAGTCCGCCGGGTGACCGATGTCGATGTAGCGGTGGTCGGTGACCGCGGCGAAGAGCATATCGGCGATCTCTTCCTGTGTCGCCCCGGCATGCAGAGCGGATACGATGCATCGCTCGGCCCCTTCATCATCGCGAACCTCGACGAACTGGCGGAACCAGCGCTTGAGCGTGGCGATGTCTGGCGTGCTGTCCGGCGTCTCGCCCGGGAGTGGGCGCACGCAGAAACGAGCCGGATGCCGGAACGAATCGCTCGCCACCGCCGAGAGACCCTGGTAGAGCGCCCGTGGCCGGTCCTCGTCGGCCAGAAAGGGGAGCATGTTCATGGTGCAGACATGCATGGTCAACCCTTGGCCCCACCCATGTTGGCGATAGAGCGTGCCAAATTCGAGGCCCGTGCGGAAGGGATCGACCGGGTCGCCGTCGCCGTCCATCAAGGTCAGCACCGCCTTGCCGATGACCAACGAGATATCCCGCTCCAGACCGACACGCAGCCGATCTTGTTGGACGGCGCGCAGATCGCGATGTTCGACCACGTCGAGCCACACTTCGTCATCACGAATCTCGACAGGGAATGAGCGCACGTCATCGGCCCACTGGTCAAAGGTGCCGCCGCTGGCTAGATCGAAGCGGGCATGGTGCCAGTGGCAGGTGAGCAGGCCATCCTGGACGGTGCCCTGGTCCAGCGGAAAACCCATGTGCGGACAGCGGTTGTCGACGGCGAAGACGTTGTCGTTGTGCATCACGAGCACGATGGTGTGGCCGCCGCGCTGGACCGTGACCATGCCGGACGCTTTCAATTCGGCGACCGTGGTTGCGAAGACCAGGGTGGGTGTTTCGTTCATGGGTTTTCTCCTTATGATCCAGAGGTTTGGCTTCTCTCAGAAGCCAAACCTCTTCGAAAGCGTACACGTCGGTGGGGTTTCGTACATCAGCTTACTTCCACGGCTTCACGCGGAGCGAACACTGTGAAAGCTACCCTACTGCTCCCAGGCAATGCCCTGCGAGAGCCAGATCGGCTACGTTGTCGCCGATGGTGTAGAGCGTCTGCGCTGAACCGCCGCTGACCGGCATCACTTGGATGGTCCAGACGCCGCCGCGGTCGCTCATGAAGGCGATGCTGGCTCCGTCTGGACTGATCGCGGGCAGGCCATCGTTTGATGGATTGTTGGTCAAACGCGTGACGGCGCCGCCTGCCACATCGAGCTGGTAGAGTTCCCAGTTGCCGTCTCGATCGTTGTTCATGAAGATGACGGCATCGCCGTCCCGCGTCCAGATCGGACGGGCATCATTGGCGTTTTCGGTCAGGCGTTGCCGGTTGCTGCCGTCGGGCGTCATGGTCCAAAGGCCACATTTGGCGCCCGATTCGTCGCAGCCTTTGAGCACGATCAGATCTTGGCTTGGATGCCAGTTGGGATCCTGACCATAGCCGAGATCGGTCGCATCGCCGACCCCGTCGCCCCATACGTGGTAGAGGCGTGAGCGTCCATCGCCATAGCGAGTGCTGGCAAAGATGATCTGCTGCAGCGCCGGATCCCAGGTCGGTAGCTGATCCTCGTTGCTGTAGGAGAAGCGCAGTCGTTCATCCGTGTCGATGTCGTAGCCGCCCAGGCCAAGCATGTCATCCCGCGTGCTGTGGAAGGCCAGGCGATCTGGTTCCCGGCTGAATGGCCGGTTGCTCAGCTTGACCAACTATCTTGACGGCCGTGCCGTCTTCCACCAGTTGGAAGATGGATGATACGCCATCGACGTCCTGTACCGAGAAGAAGAGCCGACCTGAACTGATAGATGACCGACGTGGCGCCAGAGCGGTTTCCGAAATGGGTTCCGGCGTGGGTTCTGGTGCAGTGATTGTCACTGCCACTGTCGGGATGGCTGTCAGAACCGGCGTGTCAACCAGCGTGGGCGCGCCGCTGACCCAGCCGCTTTCATTGCTTCGGGCGGGAAACACAATCTGTAGCCAAAGGTCGTCGCCTTCGCCTGTCCGGCCTGTGACCACGGCTGTGTCGCCTTCGGCCAGCTCGCCAATGATTCGGGCGCCCGTGCTCGGCTCGGAGCGGACGTTGAGCAGCGTGCGTGCGATCAACGTCCCTGTCGCAGCCACAGCCGGCCCGGGCCTGGGCGTCGCAGTGGCGATCTCTTCAGGCTCTTGCTCCACCGTTGCTGTTGCCACCGGTGTCGCAGGGGTCGAAGCTTGGTCTTCCGCTGCGCCATCAGCTGTTGGACCAGCTGCAGATTCAGTTTCCGGTTGTGGGCCGGGCACTTCGTCACCGAGCAGATAGGCCACGCTCTGCCGATAGAACAGGTCGTCGGGGGCGATGGCTGCAGCGACGGCAACGTCCTGTAGGGCAATCTCCGGATCCTGTGTCGATAGATAGGCGGCCCATCCACGCAGATAGTGAGCGGGCGCAAGCTCTGGCTGTACCGAAAGCGCCAATGTCGCTGTGCGCGTAATCCAGTCGGCCAATAGCTCGTTCGATCCCTCTGCCGCCGTGCCGACGATGAGCGGCGTGTCCAGCGTGAAGATCTCCGACGGGCTGACCTCGCGCATGACATCTACCGCTGCGTCGTAGTCGCCGTAGAACATCTGATCCAGAATCGGATAGCCGATGGTCGGATCGTCGGCAACGTCTTGCTTCGCCTCGGTGTTGAGCTGGATGACAATCTCGTTCCATTCGAAGGTTGGGTCGTCGATGCCAAGGAGCCGACCTTCTTCAATGGCCGACAACGCATCCTTCCACAGCCCGCCTTCAACGTGGGCCAGCGCCAGGTCGTTGAGCGCATTCAACTCTGCTGGAGCGCTTGCAGGCAACTCCTTGGGCGTCACCGGCTCAATTCGATTGCGGTTCCAGCGCAGCACGCCGTATTGAACCAGCCGAACGCCGCAGGCATAGCAGAAGACGTAGTAGTCGGTCTCGTCCAGAATCACTTCCTCGTTGCCATCACCGTTCAGATCTGCTGTGACGCCGACACCTGGGCTGGAACTGAAACCGCTGGCCTCGGTGCGCAGAACTTCACCATCAAAGCTCAGGAAATTGACCGTACCGCTGTGTGCGCCGACGCCGCCCTCAACCTGTAACCAGACGTGCTCAGGATCAATGAAGACCTGGAGGACAGAGCCTTTGTCGAGGTAGTCGGGTACCGGCTCGGGGTTGTTCGTATCCACGACTTTGCCCAGTTCGAGTCGCGAGAGTTCTTGCCACTCGTCTTCCTCTAGTGTGAAGATGCCAATTGTGTGGAATTGTTCAGGCTCAAAACCACGCATTCCGAAGGTGTGGGAGGCCCAGAGCGGCTTGACGCTGTCGGGCGTTGGCAACGGGAAAGAGAAGGCACCTTCGATGCCCGGCTCGCGATTGCCGTCGCCCGCTTCGCCACTTGGTGAGCTGAAACCCCATAGGTCGGCGGCAAACAAGCTTAGCTCAGCGCTGAGTTCATCCTCCTGGGGCATTGGAGCCGCCACTTCGCCGATCTCTTCTCCAACGCCTGAAGAGGCGGTGACGGTGATTGTCGGTGCGATCCAGCGTAATGACTTGCCTGTGACGGGCAGGCCGACTGGGTTGCCATTGGTCGAGGACCAGACCACCGAGCCGGTCGGCTTTTCGCCCTCAATCTTGAGATCGGTGAGGTAGGCGACACCACTGCCATCGGCCAGCCAAGCAACTTCGCCCTCCAGCGCGATAGCGTCAGAGCGCAGAGGCATGACCGTCACATCATCATCAGCAGAGCGTATGACGGATGAGAGCGAATAACTCAACATCTGATTGCCCAGATCGTCTGTTTCGTTTAGAAAGACGGCGATCTCCATGCCGGTTTCGCCTTCGTTCCCCTGACTTACCACATAGGGAGCCCGGAAGAAGCTGAAGCTGGGATCGGTTTCGCCTTCGACGGGCATGCCGGCCACCAGATTTGAAATGGCGCCGGTGTCGGTATCGACGACAGACAGGCCTGGATTGCCATATGCCAGGAAGTTGCTGGCAATCGCAAGTTCGTCGCCCAAGGGACTCCAAGCGGCGTCACAGCAGGCGACGGCGGCCGGATCGTCGCTGGTGAAGTCGACAAGTTTGCTTCGCGTCAGGTCGAAGATCGCGAGTCCGCCGGCTTCCGGGTAATAGGCGAACTCGACCAGGATTTTGGCGCCGTCCGGCGACCAACTCACGGGCCAGAAGAAGCGGATCGGCCCATCCGATGGTTGGGCCGAAGGGCTATCCAGATCGGGATAGGGGCTGCTTGGCAACAGCGGGAAGATGTCGGTGCTGGGGCCGGAGTCGACCAGATTGACGCCTGCCAGCCCAAAGGCAATCTGGTCGCCATCGGGCGAGTAGTGCACGTCATGGATGCGCCGGCTGAAGCGATCCGCACTGTTCTCGGTGGAGATCGGCTCGCCCTCGACTTTGACCGTACGGGCGCCGTCGATCAGGTTGAGTTCGACCAGCGTATTGTTGGTGAGAATGGCCAATCGAACGCCATCCGATGTGATGTCAAAATCGCTAACGCCCGCGGGCTCAGACGTCAAAGGTGTTGTTGTGACGCCGTCGGCCTCCAGTCGAACTACCTGTTGTGTTGCTTCATCAATGAAGTAGAGCGGCGAAGGCATGATGGCAGGTCCGATTGCTGGTCCGATTGCTGGTTGTTCGCCCGTGCTTGCATCGGCTGTCGTTTCTGCGGTCGTTGGTTGGCTGACCGCTTCGTCGCCTTCGTCAACGGCATCGGCAGTCTCGACCGGGGCCGTGTCCGAAGGTACAGACTCATCCGGTGCAGATGTCGCATTCACGACGTCGTCAGAACCATCCCGATTCCGACCACAGGCAGACAGAACGAGGAGCGAGCATATCAGCAGCATCAAGAGGATCAATTTGGAGCGCATTGCGTTCCCTTTCTAAATCTATCTAGGCCCACGGCCAGCCATTGTTATTGATGAAGTTATAGACGAAGTTGTTGACAGAATCGTTGACGGATAGCGCCAGAAACCATTGGGCGCTGAAATAGGCGCCTAGCACAATCAATCGAGCACTTGCGAACCGGGCTCGAAACCGATCCAGAGCCAGTGCCGAGTCGGAAATCACAAAGAGGGTTGCGCCGATAGCGGCCAACAGCGCGGCGTTGGTCTGCAACAGGCTCCAGCGTTCCAATGCCTGCCATCCCATGACCAGAATGGCGATCATGTAAATCAGAACAGGAATCCGCAGGCCGCCGATGTGTGGCCAGATCTGCCGGACCATGACAGCGCCGTAGATCAGGTAGAGTGCCAGGATGATCGGTGACAGAAGGAACCCGCCCGGATAGATAAAGGCGATGATATAGAAAAGATGGGCGATGAGAAAACTACCCAATCCCCAGATGAACCGATCTGACGGCAGCATCAGAAAAACGTCGCCGCCCAGCGAAAAGATCAACCCGGCAACGATCATGGTCTGATAGAAGGGCGACACCGGGTTCGTTGCCGTCAGCGCCAACACGATGATCAGTAGGGTTGTGAGCGGCTTGAAGAGATAGACCTGCCGGCGTGATCCACGATATTCAGCGCGAATATGCAGACTCGCCGAAATCAATATGAGCAGCGAAAGGATGGCCATGAACATGGCTCGTTACCCCGGATGACGATGGCGAAACTCTCCAATAATCATACCACGATCCAAGACCAACGGTCGATGTTCACCAGACGAACGGAATCAGCCGTTTTGTGCGTGCCATATAGTCTCTGTACTGCGTGTAGTGAGAGGAGAGCAAACCTTCTTCGTAGCGCAATTTGATCGCCAGGTCGATGATGAGCAGCACGAAGATCGCCAAACGCGGCCACGAGAAATCGTTTGCAACCAACGCCAGACAGATGGTAATGAGGGACGTATACATGGGGTGACGAATGAAGGCGTATGGGCCGCGCTCGACCAGATAGCCGTCAATTTTGACGTCCGGTGTGATGTTGAAGTTGAAGAAACGCATGGCCACAATTGCCCACACACCCAGGCCGAGTCCCAGCAATTCGATGGTGAGCAGCAGTGGCTGTCGCGCGACAATCGGACCCGTCCAGGCGATGAAGAAGAGGCAGGCAAACTGGATGATCACCATCGTCAGGGATTTTGTTCGGCCATGCATAGACACGTGCCCTTTCAACGCATCAGCCGCGCAGCCAACGGATCTGGTACGGCTTCATTGTCAGGCTGAGTGTACGGGACCCGTCAAAGCCAAAACGCTCAGCGCTGATCAGGTCCATGACTTCGTTGTTGGAGACTTCGTTGCTAGAGACTTCAGTATTGAAGGCATCATAGTCCCCCAGGTCAACCCTGATTGACTGCGGCCTGTCAGATACATTGTGCAGGCAGAGCACGCTGTGACCTGCGTCCAGCGCCGTGCGCACGAAGGCGAAGAGGGCAGGGCCCAAGTCCAGCACCTTCATGGCGGCATTGGGATGGAAGGCCGGTTCGCCGACGCGGGCGCGAATCAACTGTTCATAGCGTCGGAAGACTTGATGCGTGACGGAATCCGCGTCGAGCAGCGACGATTCTAACTCATTGCGCTGGAATTTGCGCCGATTGATGGTGCGGTTCTGCCCGGTCTTTGCCACGCCTTCGCGCCAGTTGCGACTACCGAAGAGGCTGTGCACGTAGATGCCCGGTACGCCGGCCAGGCTCAACAGGATCGCCTGGCTGGTCATGAAGCGATCGACCTGGCGAGCCTGCGGTTCATCGGCGTAGGGATCGTTGATGGCGTCGTAGTAGACGATGTTCAGTTCGTAGGGGCTCTGGCTGCCGTCGCTATTGTTTTTGTAGGATACGAGACCGCCGTGGGCCTCCACCTGTCTGGCCAGTGAGTCGACTTCATCGGTTGATAGAATGCCCTCCAGCGGACGCAGACCGATGCCGTCGTGGGAGGCCATAAAGTTGAAGTAGGTCGTCTGATCGGACGGCGTCTCCAGCGTGGCCGCCCAACTTGAAAGCTGCTCGGCATTGCCGGTCAGGAATGCATGCAGGGTCAATGGCGGCAGCGTGAAGTTGTAGACCATCTGCGCCTCGTCATAGCCGTTGCCGAAATAGCTGATGTTTTCGGCGTGGGGCACGTTTGTCTCGGTGACCAGCAGTGTGTCGGGCGCCGCTTCGTCGAGCGCCGCCCGCATCAACTTGATCAGGCTGTGTACCTGAGGCAGATGGATGCAGGAAGTCCCGATCTCCTTCCACATGAAGCCGATGGCGTCCAGCCGGATCAGTTGGGCGCCCTGCTCCACGTAGGTGAGCAGCACGTCAAGCACCTCCAGCAACAGATCGGGGCTGCCGTAGTTGAGATCGATCTGGTCGGCGCTGAACGTGGTCCATACATGCTTGATGCCTTCGGACGTCTCAAAGGGCGTCAACAGCGGCAATGTGCGCGGTCGCACGACGCTTGAGAGATCGGCCTCCGGATCGACATCGAGAAAATACCCGCTGTATGGTTCCTGGTCGCGCAGATAGTTCTGAAACCAGAGGCTCTCTTGCGAAATGTGGTTGATTACGGCGTCGAACATGAGCCTGAAATGGCCGCCCATGCGCTCAATGTCGGACCAGCGGCCCAGCTCAGGGTTGACTTGACGGTAGTCAATGACCGAGAAACCGTCATCTGACGAATAGGGGTAGAAAGGAAGGATGTGGACGCCGCTGAGAAACTCGCCGGTCCAGGCGGTCAATATCTCGTCCAACGTCTGGAGCGGGGCTTTGCCGGGTTCTCGAATCTGGTCGCCATAGGTGATCAGGATGACGTCGTCTTGCGAGAGTCGTTCGTTCGGTGTTTTTTTTGCAATGGAAAGCTCTGGATTGCGCGCTTTGAACGCATCCAGGCGAGTTATGAGGCGCTGCAATAGCGGCGCGGCTTCAGCATCGTCATATACGTTGGCCAGGTGCGTTTGTATTTTTTCAACGGGTGACTTCATCATCAGCTCCAGTCCGGGTAAATGTCTTGGATCTGTTCGTTTCCTCCGATCCGTGCACACACATTGTAACCCAAACCAGTGCATGGCGCTTCTCTGCCAAGAACGAGACGATTGTCTCGTCCCGATTGGTACGTCGAAAATCCATTCCCGTAGGATGGGCGTCGAATGAAGGGCGTCAATCCCCACCAACCACGAGCGGTAGATAGATCTTGAGCGGGTCAAAAGGCGGGAGCGCTTCGAGCATACCCTGGTAGGTGGTCAGTGCATTGGTCAGCTGTCCTAGATTGAAGTTGCAGTGGCCGTAGGTATCGACTACTGGAATGTGTGTATAGAAAGCTCCAGCGCCTTGGGCGGCGACCTTTTCCCCGTACTTCTGCGTGTGCCAGTAGGGTACAACTTCGTCGCCGTCCGTGTGCATGGTCAGCAGTGGAATGCGTAGATTGCCCGTTGTCTCGTAGTCTGCTGCGATGGTAGCGGTTGCGTCAGCATCAGCGCTGAACCGCTGTACCGCAGCATTGAGTGCATTGTCATCGGCGGATCCGCTGTAGATGCGCCCGATGTTGTCGAAGGGTTGTCCTCCCAATTTGACTTTCCCGTCGTTGGTCGTGAAGACGTTATACCAGAGCAGCTGCTCCATGGTCTGCTCCATGGTTGCCGCGGCATCGCTCGTATCGAAGGCTGCATTGGCCGCGGCCAGCAACTGATCGACCAGCCCGGCATTGGCCGGGTCGGCGATGATCGGCTGAACCTCAGTGGCATAGCGGGTCGACCAGTTGGTTGTCACGGCGGGATCGATGTCGATGGGCGAGTTTGGGATGTCGATGTCGGGGAAGAAGTAGTCGAATAGCACGCGGAAATCGGTGAAATAGTCTATCTGGCCGGCGAAATCTCCGTAGGGACCACAGAAGGCGATGGCTCCCCGAAAGATCTGAGGAAAACGTTCGGCAGCCAGGACGGCGATCTGGCCCCCTTCGGAAACGCCAAATATACTGGTCTCTTCAGGCGCACCGTGTTGTCGAGTGAATATCTGCAAGACGTCGATGGAGTCGGCGATGCCCTGCTCCACTGCTAGGCCGTTGGTGCTATAGCTGGACATTGCGAAAGCGTATCCCTGGGCATTGAGCAACTGGTCGATGGAGAGCAGCCAGCCCGGGGGTTTCAGTTGATCTTCGGGTATGGCAACCGGCTCAAGAGGTGAGACGAAGCCGTGGGCGTAGATGACCAGGCTCTTGCCGTCCCAATCGCCGGGCACACAGATGCGATAGACGGCGCCGCTGGACTGAGCGCCGTCTTCACACTCATGGGGTGCGTAGGGTTCAAACGTTTGGGCGTGGACCTGGCCGTCGTTCAGGAGAACGGTCAAGATCGTCGCCAGAATCAGTAGAGAGAGTCTGTGGATGAAAGCTGACATTGGATGCTCCTTCCGATGAACCTGTAACAGCAGTGAGCGGCCGGCAGCGTCACCTCGTTTGAAAACCAACCTGCGGATATCCCAATCAAGCGGAGGGTGATCTGCTGCAAACACGCGGTGTGTCATCCTATCAGCGTATCAGCCGAAAATTGTCGTGGAAGTTCCGGCTCTGTGTCGGGCGTGACGGAAGGAAACCCAGAGGGGCAGTATGTCGACATTCGAATCAAGAATCAATTCGGCAGCCAGTCCGAATTGCGAGCAATTTCTTCTGCGTCATCGATGATGGCCTGTAACATGGCGCTGAAGATGACCTGGTGGATCGGGTAGAGCGAGTACCAGTAGAGCACGCCGAGGATGCCCGTGGGTGCAAAGGCCGCCGTCTGTACCAGGCGCGTGCCGGAGCCGTCAGGTACCGCTTCCCATTGCAGCCAGGCATGGCCGGGCACCTTCATCTCAGCACGCAGCCGCATGAGTCTCGGCGGCTCCACCGCCTCGACCCGCCAGAAGTCCAATGCCTCGCCGGGCAGCACCTCAATCGAGTCACGCCGTCCGCGGCGCAGGCCCGGACCACCGACCAACTGGTCACCGAACCCTCGAACGGCCCAGGCCCATTGCCATGTCAACCATCCGCGTTCGCCGCCGATTGTACTGAAGCTTCTGAAGACGGCCTCAATCGGCAGATCCGTGTAGGTGGCGCGCGTCTCACGCATCAAGCCGCGCTCGTCGGTGAGCTCGTATCTGGACGTGCTGCCCAGCGCGCCGCTCCATCGTGTTTCGACGGCGTGGGTCTGAATGCGTCTCAGCGCCAGTTCGACCGCCTGACGATAGGAGATGGGCTTGATGTTGGGGAATAGCTCACGGGCACGCCTTGTGTCGCCGATAACCGGGTGGATGATCCCTTCAACCAGCGGCACGGCCAGCGTGTTTGTAATGGGCGTGACCAGACCCACCCAGCGTGCAGCGAGGCCGGGCGCCCAGATCGGCACATGAACGGGTATGATCCAGCGCTTGAGGTGACGTACCTCTGCGTAGACCTCCATCATGTCTTTGAAGGACATGATTTCGGAGCCGACTTCGACCACGCCGGCCGGGCCTTGGTCAAGCGCTTGCACCAGATAGGCCATGATATCGCGCACGGCGATGGGCTGGACGTCGTTGAGGATACGCTGGGGCACGATCATGACGGGCAGGCGTTCGGTGAGGTAGCGCACCATCTCGAACGAGGCCGAGCCTGAGCCGATGATGGGACCGGCGCGAAACTCGGTTGCACGGCAGTAGGCGCGCAGGATGAAGCCCACCTCGGCGCGGCTGCGCAGATGTTCGGAGATCTCTTCAGTCTTGGGGAGAAGTCCGCCCAGGTAGATGACATGCTTCAGATCTTGGGCGGCCAGTGCAAAGTTGAAGGCCGCACGGCGGTCGCGTCGGGCAAAGTTCGCACTGCCGACCATGGAGTGGACCAGGTAATAGGCCACGTCGACGTCCCTGAGCGCATGGACAACGCTCTCTGCATGCAGCAGGTCGCCCGTCACGATCTCCACCTGGTGGACCCATGATCGTCCGCTAATTCTGCGTGAATCGCGCACAAATATGCGAACGTCATGGCCTTGTTTCAGCAATCTGGAAATGAGGCGTCCACCGATGTACCCGGTCGCGCCGGTCACCAAAATCTTCACGCGTACTCTCCTGTCTGCGCAATGGTGTCTCTACGCGGTCATCTTTGTGTGTCCGGAGGTCTCGTTTGTAAAGAGTAGTTCGTTCTCGTAGGGCGGAATGGCATTCCGCCTAGCCCAGCCGGCCAACCATTGCGGACCACAATCGATCCTCGTCGTCTGAAGCGCCATAGACGGTGAAGTTGAGAATTAAGTTTCTGTTGACAATGGAATCGGGCGATCAATCGGGAAGCCGGCCGGCCCTGCAAGCCTTGCATTGCAACACATTGCATCAGCGCCATTGTACCCCATGCAGAGGTTCGTGACTAGGCTCTGTTGCTGCTGACCCAATGTCAACCGAACCTAGCGATTAGGAAGCCACTGCCATCTGCCGTACAATAAATATATCGATTGAAATCATCCAGCGTTTTGCCTTCAGTAACCCAATCACAGAACAGTTTACAACACCCATGACAACGCCAAAAGAGATCCACCCACTTGCTCGCCTGTGGCGCTACTCGCGCGGCCACCATGTCACGGTCTTCCTGGCCGTGCTCTGCTCCATTCTCAACAAACTCTTCGACCTCGCTCCGCCCATCCTGATCGGCATGGCTGTGGATGTAGTCGTCCGTCAGCAGGATTCATTTCTTGCCAGTATGGGTGTGCCGACAGTGCAGGGCCAGTTGCTTGTGCTGGCATTGCTCACGCTTTTCATCTGGGGCATGGAATCGCTCTTCGAGTACTTCTTCCGCGTGCTCTGGCGCAACCTGGCCCAGACATTGCAGCACAAGCTGCGCATCGATGCCTACGACCATGTCCAGCACCTGAACATGTCCTATTTTGAAGAGCGTAACACCGGGTCGTTGATGGCGATCCTCAACGATGACATCAATCAGTTGGAACGGTTCCTCGACGAGGGCATCAATACCATCATCCAGTTGATCGTCACCATCCTGGTTATTGGGGGCATCTACATGTACATCGCCCCCAACATTGGCTGGCTGGCCATTGTGCCCATGCCCTTCATCATCTGGGGCTCGATCTACTTTCAGAAACACCTCACGCCGCTCTATGCACGAGTACGTGAACAGGTGGGATTGCTCAACAGCCAACTCTCCAACAACCTGGGCGGCATCGCCACCATCAAAAGCTTCACGGCCGAACCCTACGAGTTGGCCCGCATCACCGCCGAGAGCGAGACCTATCGCCAGCGAAATCGGGCTGCCATTCGCCTCAGCTCCGCCTTCGTGCCCATCATTCGCATCCTCATCGTTATCGGCTTTGTCGCCATTCTCTACTTCGGCGGCCTGATGACCTTGAACGGCCAGCTTGAGGTCGGGGCCTACAGCATTCTCATCTTCATGACCCAGCGCCTGCTCTGGCCGCTGACGAGCCTGGGCAGTACCCTTGACCTCTACCAACGGGCCATGGCTTCGACCCGGCGCGTCTTTGCCCTGCTCGACACCCAGCCGGCGTTGCGCAGCGGCTTCCTCAGCCTGCCGGTTGGCCAAGTTCGCGGCGATGTTCTCTTCGACCATGTCTCGTTCGACTATGATGGTCGCGCTACCGGTGATGATGTGGCCACCAACGGAACCGGCGACATGACCCGCCGCGGCGTGCTCCACGATCTTTCATTCCACGTCCCGGCCGGCCACACAGCGGCTCTGGTCGGCTCGACCGGCGCCGGCAAGAGCACGGTCGTCAAGCTGCTGTTGCGCTTCTACGATGTGATTGAGGGTCAGATCCAATTGGACGGCGAGGATGTGCGCGAGCTCAAGACCCATGACCTGCGCCGTGCCATCGGTTTTGTGAGCCAGGATGTCTACCTCTTCCATGGCAGCGTGCGCGAGAACATCGCCTATGGCCTGAATGAGGCCACCGAAGAGCAAATCGTCGAGGCGGCCAAGATCGCCGAGGCCCATGACTTCATCGTCAATGACCTGGCCGACGGCTATGATACCATCGTGGGCGAGCGTGGCCAGAAGCTCTCGGGCGGGCAGCGCCAGCGCATTTCCATCGCGCGCGCCGTGCTCAAGGACCCGCCGGTCCTCGTGCTCGACGAAGCCACCTCGGCCGTCGACAACGAGACCGAGGCCGCCATCCAGCGTTCGCTGGAGCGCATCGCGGTGGGCCGCACCACCATCGTCATCGCCCACCGCCTCTCCACCGTGCGCAATTCCGACGTGATCTTCGTGCTGGAGAACGGGCATCTGCGCGAGCAGGGTAAGCATGATGATCTGGTCAATGAGGATGGGATCTACGCCGCGTTGTGGCGTGTGCAGACAGGGCAGCGGTATCAGGTGGCGTAGGGGAATTGTCTGGCTAGTCTTGGCTTTGCTAGGTCCCCGAGGCATGATCTTCAAGGACATGACATCTATCCCAAATCCTACATGTCAAAAGACCCTAGCGCCAGCCTTCTCGATTTTGCTAAAATGCTCTTCATAGCCTTGGACCGAAGTCGCATTCGATGGTTCTGTGATCCTCACTATCCAAAATGGTACAAGGTACACCGGCAATCAGGAATCAACCAACAAAAGAACCTCCGCATGACCACAAGATCGTACGAATGGCAACGATATCTCTGTCCAGCAGACCAGGGCTATTCGCGTACCTCAGACGGATACCTGATTCCGCCTTCGCCCCATGACGTACCGTTTTTTTCGACCAATGCCCATCTCCGTACATTGGATGCCCTCGAAGACCAACATTTCACAGTTGTCTTGGGAGAGGCGGGCATCGGCAAATCGACGTTCCTGGCAGAGGCTGCGTCGCAGTTGCGACGGCAGCACGGTGAACACACGGTGATTGAAGAAAGTCTCAGAAGCTTTTCTTCTGCAGGTGATGTCAATAGTGAACTGTTTCAATCGCCCGAGTTCGAGGCTTGGTGTCAAGACACAGGGCCACTCTTCGTTCTGCTCGATGGCGTTGACGAGATCCCTGCGGATCGCACGCAGTCGATCATGCAAGCACTCATTCGCCGTACTAAAGCGCCTGCGCTCTGATCAATTGGATCGCCTACATCTCTTCATCACTTCTCGTCCAACGATGTGGCCACCTGATCTTGAGTCCAGACTTGCTAACTGTTGGTCGCAAGCCGAGCCAGCAATCTTCACATTGACTGTACTCTAGTCGACAAGATGTTGTGTCAGCCGCAGAGGCCCATGAGTTCGATGCCAACGAATTTTCTCGCACAGTTGACGCATGCTGAGGCGCATGCTTTGGCCGCCATTCCAGTGACGCTGCTACTACTGCTTGCCACGTACGAAAGAGATGCCAACCTACCCAACAGCCGCGTTGCACTCTATCGAGACGGATGCCGGCATCTTTGTGAAGTGGTTCATCGTCGAGGATCGTTCGAGACTATCGATACGACCGTTGAGCAGCGTATCCAAATTGCCAAACGACTGGCAACACTCACCCTGCTGGGGGATCGTGAAGGCATCGATGCCTCTTCCTACCAGTCACAGGCCACATCCAACAACCTTCACATCGACGATGCGCTCGGCTACTGGGAAGAGGCCAATGGTAGGCATTTTGAGGTGACGGACCGCTATCTCCGTGAAACATTGTCAACGGGCCTATTCTCGACGGTCGGCGAGACCTTTTTTTGGGTGCATCGCACTTTTCAAGAATATTTGGCCGCCGCCTACCTGACTGAAGGAGATCTCTCCTCCAGACGATATTCTTGAGTTGATTTCTGTATCCGGCACATCTGATCCACAGATAGCGCCACAATTGCGTGACTTCGCTGGTTGGCTGGCGTCACTTGATCCAGGCTTCAAACAGCGAATACTTGAGATCCAGCCACTATACCTGCTTGGCTCCGACACCATGGCTCTCTCTGACGAAGACCGTAGGCTTGTCGTTGATTGGCTGATTGCCGCTGCAAACGACGCTCTGCAAGTAAGGCGACCTGGTGAGCAAAAGCTATACCGAAAGCTCAACTACGATGGGCTGGCCGCACAGTTAGCACCCGTTCTCCAGGGCAATGTAGGGTCACTGCACACCCAACAGGTTACAGTGGATATTATCGAACAATGTGAATTGCTCGACCTGCTGGATTTGCTCGTCGCGGTCGCCCTTGACCCTTCCCGCCCGCTTGTTATCCGCCGGACGCCACATGGGCAATCGCAAAGTTTGGCGATCCGGATACCATCCTCCAACTGAAACCACTCCTCAATGATCCCGGCGACGATAGACTGCAACAGCTCAAAAGCGCCGCCCTGGGCTTGCTCTGGCCCGACCATCTGTCTGCATCTGAACTCTTCCAAGTTCTCATCCCCCGCGGAGATATTAGGGCTATCGATTTCTACCACAGGTTTGTGCGCGATAGTGTCCTCGAAAACTTGCAGGTGGAAGATCTGCCGATGCGCTGGATTGGGCACGTCGAATCACGTCCGATTTACCCGATGATCGCGAACTTCCCGAACTGATAAATGGCATCCTTCTGCGCTCAATTGCCAATATGGATGACCCGACAGTCCATTCTGCCCTCATTCCAACCCTCGTGACTCGGTTCGAACACCACCATGGTCTACCCAAGCAGCTAGAATCATCGCAAAACGCTATTGCGTTGACCTTCGAATGCCGTCGCCAGCTGTTTTCCGACATGCTCGAACACTGCATCGCAAACGGCAAGAGATGTTTCTATATTGCTTTTCCGCCATCCGCCGCTTATAGACAATGCAGATCTTTCGTGGCTGCTCGATGACCTCTATCCAAAACTCAACAAGACCCAACGCAAAGGGGCAGCAGTCATCATTCGCGGCTTATGGAATCGGAATGACGTAGCCCAAACAGCGCACATGTATCTGGCTCTGGCCGATCCCATCCTTGATGAACTACTGGCAGCCGAGTTTTCAGCAATAGAGATCGATTCGGAATATGCTTATCAACAGCGAGAACTCTTGAAGCGACGGCGTCAACAGCGAAGAGATATATGCAATCCGAGAATCACATAAATATGTGCCTGATGTCGTAGCAGCATGCTAGAGAGCGCAGAGGAAGATATCGACAAATTGGTGGAAGCTGAATCTCGAGATGATGGTCGACCAAAGTGGGTTCCATGAAGATTTAGAACGACAAGTTGATATTCAGAATATGGCTGGGTGGAAGTCTGCTGATGCAGATACCCGTTCGAATTTCTGCTCTCGCCGTCAAGTACCTGCACGATGGGAATCCCAACGATGAGCACTGGATAAAAGACCTGGGCATCAACTATCGACCTGCCCAAGCGGGTTTCCGCGCGCTCTATCTGCTGTGCAAATTGTCTCCTGAACTTGTATCAGCACTTGCGGCTGAAGTCTTCGCTAAATGGGCCGCTACGATTGTGAATTCGAATAACTGGTTTACCGAATATTCCCATCGAGGAACAGCATAATCTTGTCCAACTCGTTGCCCGTTTCGCACCTCAGGAATACCTCGAAGCCGCGACTACTTTGTTGACGGTGACACAAAATATGTACGATCTAGATCGCCTTACTCAGAGTCTCAGGAGCGAATGGCGCCCAAACTTCACTCAGCTGCTGTGGGATAAAATTGATCAGAACCCACACAATCATGAGTTCATCGAACGCCATGTTTCCAGTTCTCCTACAGGTCGATCCTGATCGGTCAACAGGAGTTCGTTGCTGAACCGGCTCACCGAGTTTGCAGCAAGACCCCACGCAACCCGATCTGGCAGCAATGACGCCATTTCTCAGCCTGATGCGCAAAGAACCGAGGTTGGGTTGGGAAATACTGCAAACGAGTGGACTACACAACTCCTCCTTTGGTGAAGAGGCTCTTCTGCTTGCGGCCAATATCGATTTCTATGGCCAAAGATGGACCGAATCCATTCAGCAGCGCTGAACTCGATACCCTCTATCGCCATCTGATTCTGACTTTCCCGTTCGACATCTGACCCGCCCATCCCTGCAGGGAGCTATTCGCCTACGCCAAGACACCAAGTCGCAAGATGGCGGGAGTCCGTCATGGTGGAACTGATCCAGCGTGCCAGCCAAGAATCGTTCACTATCATCGAACGCTTGCTCGAAGAATTTCCCCAATATCCCGGATGCATCGAGAATTCGTGTCGATGCAGAGTCACGGTATCTGGAAGACTTGTGGCATCCTATGGTTCCTATTAATCTGTTGCAGTACCTGCACCCACGAACGTCTGACGTGTCGGTTACCATCATAGGCAACGATAATATTTTCGCAGGTCGCGACATCTTGGACAGCACTATCATCACTGGTAACGACAACACAGTTGAAGCCGATAGTAGAGATGAAAATGATTGACGTTGCGGTGCCGATTGGTATTATTGGACGTACCCGTATGCTTGGATATCACTGTTCCCATGCTTAACACAAACCATCGCCCTCATCCCAATGGCTAAGCCGGCGTCAGGACATAACTCTTCTGCTCTAGCCCTGTGCCAGACTATGCTAGCCTTGAGAAACGCATCTATCTTTTACCGGATCCAATACTATGACCGAAGACCCCGAGATGAAAAATGCTTCAACCAAGAAGGCCAGCACGTTGCTGGCGATCAGACCAACATCGCCGGCGATGTCTACGCCGCCGACATCGCCTACGACGTCAGTGGCCTACCCGAGAACCCCTATCTCGGTCTCAAAGCATTCACCTATAAGGATCGCGATCGTTTTGCCGGGCGCAGGAATAGTGTCCAGCAGGTACTGCATGCAATTTCAGCGACTCCTGAGCCGCCAGCTCTCTTCTTCATCGTCGGTGCAAGTGGCAGCGGTAAATCATCTTTTGCCCAGGCGGGCCTGATACCCGAACTCGAGGAACATTTCTTGGGCCGGGGCAAATCCGTTGCTTGTGCGGTTTTTCAGCCCGGTCAATTCCCGATGAATGCGTTGGCGGAGGCTCTCTGTGAACTAGGTCTATCGCCGAATGGCGGCGCTGGCACCGGTCGTACCCTATATGTCTTGTGCCCGCGAGTGTGCTGCTGATTCCAGATCAAATCAGCTTTCTTCTCATTGATCAATTTGAGGAAATATTTACCCAGGCTGAGCAAGAAATTCTGTCCAAAGGTAGCCAGGCTCAGATATTCCTTGATCTGTTGGAAGAATATCTTGCTAACCCCTCTTCATATCTCTGTATCATTGCGACTCTTCGTGTCGACTATCAACATCGACTCATTGATCGACCCCGGCTCTATGAGCGAGCATCTGCTGGCTATGTGTTCGCGCGCAATGCAGAAAGATGAACTGCAAGATGCCATCAGGCGCCCCATGCACAGCCGCTACCCCCTTGCGATCAATGACCCGGGGACCGGCAAACGTTTTGATCCTGACCTAGTCAACACGCTGTCGAAAGATGCCGCGCATACGTGCTGACGCTGCTTCCTCTTCTCCAGGTTGCATTGGAAGACCTTTGGCGCGGTGGATTGCTCAAGCGAAGCAAGTATACGAATCTTGGCGATGCCATAGCCAAATGCGCCGATCACGTGGTTGCTCATGACACGGAAACGGACGCGCCGCGAAGCCAGGCGGAATGTACCGCTATCATGCAGATCTTCAACGATCTACTGCGAATCAACCTCGCCGATCCAGATGATGTATCCCATAGCGTAGCCATCAAAAGATCCGTAGCGGAGATCGTTGCCGGTGATTCTGATCGGCAGCGCCTGATCGACGAATTAGTTCGAGCCCGGCTTCTTGCCACAACCGATGAAACAGGCCCAATGGTCAGAGAATCGAAAAGGTCGGCATCATCCATGACACCCTGATCGCTAACTGGCCAAACCTGCAGAAACTCGTGTCTGAAGAACGTCACCTGCAGCAGATGCGTGCACGCTTTGAAATCGCCCTTAGCCAGTGGCGTGACAACGATCGGCAGAACATCTATCTCTTGCATGGTATCGGCCTGGAAGAAGCCATTCAACTCGATGGTAAAGAAGATATCGAATTGCAGTCAGAGGATGCAGCGGAACTGGTCAAAACCAGCATCTACCAGCGGGACCGAATCCAGCAGGAGGAGATAGCACTTCAGCGCGCCTATGCCGAAGAACAACAAAAACGCGCTGAAGCTGAAACGAGCCGTGCCCAAGAGAGCGGAGAACGCTGCAGAAACCCAGCGCAAAAGCGGCGTACGGTTTCGCCGCCTTGCAGATCAGCGCTAGCTCTGGTCGTTGCCATTGCTTCGATTGCAGCCTGGCTTGCTACCCGACAGAGCAGAATAGCTACGGCGCGCGGCCTGATCGCCGAGGTCCAATTGCAGACAATCGATCATGATCTCAATCTAGCAACTCTCTTGGCGCTGGAGGCACAGAAGAGATCGCCTGACGAGGGTCAGAGGTTGCTTGATGAGTATATCCCCTCGAACTTTCGTACCATAAGTCATTTGACTGTGCTACAGGAACCGCACGGAGATCAGATTCTGGACGTCTCCTGGAGTCCTGACGAGCGCTTGCTGGCTTCGGCTTCCGGCGATGGCGTCATAAAACTGTGGGACGTACACAAGCGTGAATTAATCCGAACTCTCCAAAGCAATGGCGCTAGTGTAGGGAGTGTGTCATGGAGTCCGGACGGGCTCCGCTTGGCATCAGGCTCCGATGACGGCCAAATCAAGTTGTGGGATGTGGAACAAGGCGGAATGCTTCAAGTACTCCAGGGCCACGAAGATCGGATCAATAGTATAGCTTGGAGTCCAAACGGAAATATGCTGGCATCGGGATCCGATGATAACACGGTTAGGCTTTGGAATGCTGAGCAGGGTCAACTGACTCAGATCCTCCGTGGCCATGAGGCCCGAGTAAATAGTGTGGGATGGAGTCCGGACGGGACGACGTTCTAGCCTCAGCCTCCGATGACAGGACCATTAGGCTCTGGGACAGCGAGGAGGAGAGATCGCTTACCCAGAATCCTCGAGAGCCATGAGGCAATAGCTCAGCAGTTCTTTCGTGGCGTCCCGATCGGCAGCATTTTCGCTTCGGGTTCTGATGACGGTGTCGTCAGACTGTGGAACGTGGAACAGGGCGAGGTCATTCAAAGCTTTGAGGGCCATGAGTCACGGATCAACAGCGTGTCGTGGAGCCTGATAGGACGTACTCTGGCGTCGGGGTCCGACGATAGCACAATCAATCTGTGGGATACTGAACAGAGTGAGCTGCTCCAAATCCTTCGCAATCCGGAGGATACGCTATTGAATGTGTCGTGGAGTCCAGATGGTCATACTTTGGCCTCGGGATCCAGGACCGGTGCCATCAAGCTATGGGATGTCAAGCATGGCGAAAGACTGCGGATGCTCAAGAGCCCAGGGGATTATATCCAGAGCATGGCGTGGAGCCCAGATGGTCGCACCCTGGCCTCGGGATCCGATAGTGGAAGCATCAAACTATAGAACGTGGCGAGTGGGTTCGCCTCTCTGGCCCACCCAGGCCATGAGTCAAGGATCAATAGCCTGGCCTGGAGTCCAGATGGTCGCACCCTGGCCTCGATTTCAGCGGAAGGTACGATTGGAATCTGGGATGTACCGCGAAACGACTTCATTCAAAAACTCCATGAGACTAAGGATCCAGAGTCGAGCCGGAATATAGTTTTGATATTACCTGGAGTCCGGATGGACGCACTCTCGCTTCAAGTGACCATGACCATATCAGGCTGTGGGATATGGAGCGGGTTGAGCTTGTCCGAGACCTTCGGCGGCGATGAGGATACGCTCGACATCAATCCTTCCGTGGGGTGGAGTCCGGACGGCCGGACCTTTGCATTCAGTACGTATGATGGTATCAAATTGTGGGATATGGAACGGTCCGAAATTTTGCAAGATCCTCCCGAGGATTCCTGGGGTCCGATAGTCTGGAACCCGGATGGACGCACCTTGGCATTCAGAGCGTCAGATGGTATCAGGTTGTGGGACATGCAGCGAGCCGAAGTTGTCAAGACCCTTAGTAGCGATGGGGATCCGATCTCTAGTATGTTTGACTTGGTGTGGAGTCCAGACGGAAACACTCTTGCTTCAGGCGAGGATGGTCGTATCAGGCTGTGGGATGTGGGGCGAGCCGAGGTTATCCAAACCCTTAGTTCTGATAATAATCGGAGAACCATGGCCTGGAGCCCGGATGGGCGTACTATTGTATACACTACGAATGATGACGTCATTATTTGGGATATAGCCAACGGTTCTGCGCCTCCTTCCATTTCCAACTTCCAGGTCCATGAGGGCAAAATCGTTTGGAATTCGGTATTGAGTCCAGACGGGGACATCTTGGCCCTTAACTTGGGAGATACTATTAGCCTGTGGCCTCAGTTCTTCGCCTGGGATCCGTGTACTTGGGTATACGCCAACCTCACTCCTGAGCAGTGGGTACGTTATGTTGGCGGGGCCATCTATCAGCCTACCTGCCCCAGCCTGCCCACCGAATCGCCCCCGTCGCTTACAGATTCACTCATAGGTGACCAAGAGTACTTGTCCCTAACATGGCCGGGGCGCTTAATCTTGTTGGGTATTGCTATGTTAGTCATCATCGTAATTTTGGGACACGGTGGACTGTGGTGGTTCTGGGGATTCCATCTCTTGTTTCGTTCAAGAAAGAGAATCATTGTTACCGTTACATTCACAGGGCTTCTTCTCGCCCGGGAATACCTGAAGGGCAACATATATGGCCCGATAGACTTCGCCTTGAACCTGATAGCCTTCTTGGGTTTGATGCTCGGTTTGTTGGGAATCTATCGATTAGCAAATTGGGCGCATACGATGTATGTCGACGACCCGAAATTTCGCCGGCGTTTTGGATGGCTGATGGCAAAGGCGGAACCACGCCAAGATCACCCGGAAAGCCTAAATGTAGAGGATGTCTCAACCATGACATTCCCCACCGCACACGCCCTGCTCATCGGCATTGGCACCTATGTCCATGAGCCCCGGATGAACGTCCCCATCACCGCCCGCGACGCCGAGGAACTGCAATCTGTTCTCGCCAACGCCGATCTCTGCGCCTACCCCGACAACCAGGTCACCCTCCTGCACGATGACAGTGCTCGTCGCGCCGACATCTTGGCCGCCCTCGATGACCTCGCGGTTGTCCCGCCCGACGGCACCATCCTGCTCTTCTACTGCGGACACGGCGACTACGGCACCGACGGCAACTACTACCTCACGGCACACGACACTGAACTTGAGGGTAGCACGCATCAAGGCCGGCGCCGGCATCAGCGAGGCCGAGCTTGTCGACAAACTGCGCGCCATCCAGGCCAAGCGCCTGATCCTGTTCTTCAACGCCTGCCATTCCGGCGAGATCTCGCCCGATCTCGGCCTTGAAGAAGCGAGCGGTTCCAGCTTCGGCAGCCGCACCCTCTCGCCCGACACCGCCGACGCCATTCTCTCCACCGGCGAAGGGCGCATCATCATCACGGCCTGTCGTCCCGATCAGAGTTCCTGGATCGGCAGCGGCGAGACCACCATCTTCACCAGCGCGCTTCTTCAAGGCCTGCGCGGCCAGGGCTTTGTCAGCAACCGCAACGGCTACATCGGCGCCTACGACCTGTATGAGCACCTCTATTTGACGGTTAAGAACAATGTCGAGCAGTTGGGTCGCCTACAGGAACCCGAACTCACCGTTCTGCGCGGCGTCGGCCCCTTCCCTGTCGCCCGCTTCAACGGCGCGGCCACCAGTCTCGAAACTTTCGCTGCGCCCGCAGAACCGCCGGCCGGCGCCGCTGTCCGCACCGTCGACCCGGCCAAAAGCCGGCTTCTCCTGGAGCGCCGCTTTGGCATCAATGTCAGCGGGACCGGCAATGTCATCGTTGGTGGCAGCATCAAGGAGAGCACCATCGTCACCGGCAGCGGCAACACCGTCCAGACTGCTACGGGCAGCAACATCGCCCAGGCCGGTCCGGGTGGCACGGCCACCGTCAACGACCATTCCAACCACAGCGTCTTTGACCAGCGCGGCCAAACCGTCCACGGCGATCAGTTCAACATCGCCGGCGACTACAACCCGACTGCCGCCCAGAATCGGGCCGCAGCCATCGAAGAACTGCGTAAACTTGTTGACGAACTCAACCGCGCCGACAGTGAGGAAGCCTTGCCCAAGAAGACCGCCGTCACCGCCCGCCGATCTGTCGAGAATGCCCTCGTCGAAGCTGAAGAACTCCAACCCGACAAGCGAACCATTCTCGACTACTTGGCCGCTGCCAACGAGGTCATCACCACCGCAGCCGGGGCTACCGCCCTTGTCACTGCCGTCACCCAGGCCATCCAGATGGTACAGAGGCTGTTCTAAAGAGATTTCCGGCACTTTTCGCACCATCGTGGGGAAAGCTCGGTGAACCACCTCGTATTGAGCGGGAAGTGCTGGGGACTTTATTGCTGAATCCTCTATCTCCCACGCTTGAACCCCACCCTCGTCAATGCTATACTCTGACCGGAACCAGATCGCTAGTCCACCCATTCATTCGAACCGTCATTTCCGTTTCCCGACCGCAGGAGCAATCCCATGTCGAGCAAGCGTCAGGCCCTGTCTCCGGTTGATACCGCGTGGCTGAATATGGACGACCCGACCAACTTGATGATGGTGACGGGCGTCTGTCTGTTGGACGGCCCCATAGACTATGCGCGTGTGAAGCAGACCGTGGAAGCGCGGTTGCTGACGCTGGAGCGCTTTCAGATGCGCCTGGTCGAACGGTCCCTCAATGTAGGGGTGCCCCACTGGGAGGTGGACCCGACTTTCGACTACCATTCGCATGTGCACCGCGTTGCCCTACCGCAGCCGGGCGATATGGCAGCGCTCCACGACTTCATGAGTGATCTGGCTAGCATGCCGCTGGACGAGACCAAACCGCTCTGGCAGATGCACTTGATCGACAATGTCATGGGCGGCTCGGCCATGGCGCTGCGTTTTCACCATGTCGTGGGTGACGGCGTCGCCATGGTCGGCGTCATGTCACGGCTGCTCGATGAGGAGCCGGATGCGCCCATCGCATTGCCGGATTTGCCGCAGCTGGTGGTGACCCAAAAGCCCAAACCGCGGCGCTCGTTGCTGGGATCGGCCCGTTCGGTGCTGGGCAGATCGCTGCGGATTGCCGGCTCGGTTGTCCACGAGGGCTTTGAGACAATACGTCATCCCTTGCATTTGCGTGGCTATGCCAACGCAGCGCTTTCGGGCGTGCTGATCTTGACCCGTACGCTCTCCATGGCGCCCGACCCGCAGACGCCGCTCAAGGGCAAACTGGGTGTTCGGAAGCGCACGGCCTGGTCACCAGGCGTTCCACTGGCCGACGTCAAGGAGATCGGGCGGGCGCGTGATGCCAAGGTCAACGATGTGCTGGTGGCTGCGGTGGCAGGTGCGCTGCGCCACTATGTCCTGGGACGGGGGGCGGAGGTTGAAGGTCTGGAGGTTCGGGCCGTGCTTCCGGTGAACCTGCGAACCCTGGAGAGCGCACTGGAATTGGGCAATGAGTTTGGCATCGTCTTCTTGGGCCTGCCTCTGGGTATCCCTGATCCGCTTGTCCGCTTGGCTGCAATCAAGCAGCGCATGGATGCCATCAAAAACTCTCCGGAAGCCGTCCTCTTCTTTGGCATATTGGGCATTGCCGGCGCTTCGCCCAACCAGATTGAGGATCAGTTGGTCAATATTTTCGAGAGCAAGGCCACGATGGTGTTGACCAATGTGCCCGGCCCCAAAAAGGCACTCTACTTGGCCGGTCTGCGCATTCATGATGCCATGTTCTGGGTGCCCCAGGCCGGCCACATGGGGCTGGGTATCAGTATCCTGAGCTACGATGGACATGTCGCTCTTGGCGTCATCAGCGACGCCGGCCTGATTCCCGATCCAGATGCCATCGCCGCACGTTTCGCGGTCGAGTTCGAAGAACTACTGCTTGCCTCTCGCGAGCGGACTGAAAAATAACCTCGCCTTCGTGCCGCTTGGTGGATCATTATTTCTGTGACTCTACTGCGACAAGGGATCCGGACACGAATTTACACAAATTTTCACGAATCTTCTCTCTGGGACGACGACATCATTCGTGCAAATTCGTGACCATTCGTCTCAAGAAAAAATCTTTTGGGTGTGTCAAAAACGAGTTGATGGCGTAGTTCTATGTAGGGACGTGGCATTGCGCACAGACCCGTTGTTGACGGAGACTGTTTCGACCTTCAAGACCACAGCCGCCAACCAGACGGTGGCCAGGAATGCCCTGTCCGTGCCTGATAGTGCAGTCGGTCTGAAACGGACAAGGCATTCCTAGTATCATTTTCAGAATGCGGATGATGCTTCTGGATTATGAATCGCCCAAGCAGAGTTCGACCTGGCGGGGAATGCCATGTCCCTACGGGTCTCAACTCGGTTTGTTTGCGAAGCAGGCGCAAAGCGCCAACACACCCAGAACTTTTCCAGCGGAATGCCCTGTGGAAACGCCTAAGAATCAAGTCCAATTGCAGCCGTAAGTACTCTGTCACCCTGATTGGGTATACTTCGACAGATTGAGGCGCCAAAGAGGCCAAAGAAGGGTCTTGACATTGCCGTACGGATTTTTCATTGGCTGTCAGCAAGCTCGATCTATTGCAACAGACCCATTCGGATTGACAGGCCAACATCTGAATTCACCAGTGACTCCACTGCAAAAAGCCTTTTCACCACAGATTTACTCAGATAATATACGGATAGAACACAAATGGAAACTCGATGAATCCATGACGATCCACAACAATCGGCCACAGGGATGGACTGAATTATGGCCGGCGCGCCTCTCTGCTTTCCTGGCGATAGGTCAGGGATTGGCAATCGTCGGATTTATCTGGTTCTTGCTCAGTCGGGTCGAATTTCCATCCGGCGTTCCGTCAGGCCCTGTATCACTTTATGTATTTGACATAATCTCTTTTGGTTTTGCGCTGGGCCTACCGGCGTTCTTGGCGATTCTTTCCGGCATTGGCATGCTCTTCTACCGACGCATTGCCTGGCTTCTGGCCGTGCTGGCGGAAGGAATGTTGCTGGCCGGTTCTCTCTACTTCTATTTCTATCTGCCCGCATCCCAGTTTGAGCGTTCATATGCCGTCTACGCGATCATGGCCTTCAGTGGACTGATGGCCTTCTACCTGAACACGGCAGATGTGCGATTGGCCTTCTCGTCGAACGGCGGTCAAATTGACCAGAATGACTCATTGTTGGGCAATGTGACAGGCAGTTACGGAAAGCCGAATCTCTAACCCGTTATGGCGTCTGAAATCGATCGCGCGTTGTTGCGCCGCTATGAGCCCGTTGTCCGCTATACCCAAGGCGAGCAGTTCTATCCAATGGCCGTCGAGCCTTATGTGGCGTCCAGCAGCCTGTGGGCGCAGCAACCGGGGAAACGTCCGGTACGGCTGGCTGCCGAAGGTGAACTCTCGCCTGAGAGGCTGGGCGAGCACAGCGCCGACATCCCCAATGCACTCTACTTCCTCAGATTTATCGAGCCGCTCAATATCACTGACATGGCGGCTTCCAAGCTTCCGTGGAGACGCACGCCGGATAGTCGGCAGTTTCATGCCGGGCGAGGACGCCTGGCGCGCGTGGGCTATGTCTCCCGGTTTGCCGATGCACTTTTCTCGCTCAGCCTGCTGGCGCGCGGTCGGGTACCGGGCGATACGTCAGCGGCGGCAGCCATTGCCTATCAGCGGATGCTGGACAAGACAGAGGCCTACCATTATCACGGTCGGGTAGTCCGCCAGGGCGACTGGATCGTGCTGCAATATTGGTTCTTCTACGCCTACAACAATTGGCGTTCGCGTTTCTTTGGGGCCAACGATCACGAGTCTGACTGGGAGATGGTCTGCGTCTATCTGGCGGAGAGACCGGATAGGGTTGCAAGTGTAGAAGATCCGCTGGCATCTTTCGAGCCGGAATGGATTGCCTACGCCTCTCACGATTATCATGGCGATAACCTGCGTCGCCGTTGGGACGACGATGAAGTGCAGAAGGAGGATGGTCATCCGATCATCTATGCCGGGGCCGGCTCCCACGCCAGCTATTTCTCTGCCGGCGAGTACCTCACCGAATTAGAGCTGCCCTTCTTGGCGCCTTTCGCACGCCTGTCCGCTGCCCTTGGTCGCTTCTGGCGAAAACAGTTGCGCCAATACGCGCTTGACGACAAAGCAGATGAATCGCGTTCCAGTATCTTCAACATCCCCTTTGTGGACTACGCTCGTGGAGATGGCCTTTCCATTGGGCCGGGGCAGGCACACGAGTGGGATGAGCCTCGAGTGCTGTCGCCGCTTCCAGCCTGGGTGTCCGGCTACCGTGGTCTCTGGGGACTCTACGCCAATGATCCTTTCAGCGGCGAGGACGCGCCGGCCGGTCCTATGTACAACCGCGACGGTACCGTGCGCAAGGCCTGGTATGATCCGGTGGGTTGGGCCGGGCTGGAGAGGGTGGTGCCCCATAGCACCGCTTTGCGTGTGGTTCGGGAGCGTGAACAGAAGATCCGTCAGCGACAGCATGCGCTGCGCAACGAGATCGAGCGAACCGATGATGAATTGCTCGGCGTGGGCGCACAATTCGAGGCGACGCGCAACCTGCATCATCTGGTCGCCTCGCACCAGGCCTACGGTGAGCGCTTGACTGAACTTTCCGGAGAAGCTGATGAACAGCGAGGCGAGATGGCCACGAATCAGGCCATGCTGGACGCTCTGGTTCGCTACGGGAAGAAGCTGGAGTCAGGCTGGCGCGGTCCGCTACGCGACCACATCACCCGCGCGCACCAGCCGGCCCCCGCCGGTCAATCTCGCCAGAACTGGCTCTTTGAGATCTGGGCGGCGGTTAGCATCGGTCTGATGATGCTGATCATCGTGGGACTGGCCTATTTTTCGCCCCGTCATCTGGCCATAGGACTGGTCATTATCATCGCCCTATTCACCTTCATAGAGGCCGGCTTCCGGGGCCGCCTCGTGCGCGTGGTCACCAGCGTCACCCTTGCCCTTGCCGTCGTCGCTTTTCTCGTGTTGCTCTACGAGTTCTTCTGGGAGATCGTCGTCCTGGCTGTGTTGATTACGGGCGCGTACATTCTGTTTGAGAATCTGCGAGAGATCTTTCGATGAGGGAGGGGATCGGGGACAGGTGATAGGTGACTAGGCAAGGGAGCGAAGATCTGTCGCTTGCCCAATTCCCAGTCCCCTATCCCCAATCACCCCCTCACCCCTCCCAAACCGCATTCGTCACCCGAATCACCACCGGATTCGGCCATTTGTTGTCGTTGTGAAGTCGCTGGGCGCGCATGACCGAGAGGTGGAGGCCCGACTCGTCTTGGCTCCAACTTGCCTTGGGATTGACTGTCGGCCGGTATTCGAGCACCTCACCGGACTGGCCCAGGATCTCGACCTCGCTACTCCGGCGTTGCGCGCACGTGGGTCAGGGTGATCACCTTGCGCTCGCCCTTGGGCCAGGGCTTTGCCGGTGACGATGGCATAGTAGGTGTCACCCTCCTTGGCCCGGGTATACCAGACATCGTGGTCCAATGTCAGCGTCTCACGGATGACCGGCAGCGGACGGATGTCGTAGACGGCCTCGTGGTTGGTGAAGAGCCAGAGCGCCAGTTCCTGCATGCGATCGGTCTGCTGGATGGGCAGCTCGCCATCGGCCTTGGGGCCGACATTGAGCAGCAGGTTGCCGCCCTTGGCCCGCGTCTCGATCAGCATCTCAATCAACTTGGTGCCCGACTTGTAGGTCTCGTGGGTCGGCTTGTAGGCCCACTGGGTGCCCAGCGTGAAGTTGGCCTCCCAGGGACCGGGCAGCGGACTATCGGGGATGTGCTGTTCCGGCGTGGCCATGTCGCCCCGGGTGACCAAGCGTCTGCGGAGAGAGCTCCCACGTCAATTGCTTGAGTCCCTCGGCCTCCCCATCGTAGAACATCATGTCGATGAAGCCGTAGTTGGTGAGCAGTTCGGTCACCTGGGCCTTGTTGTGGGCCATCAGCTCAGGATTGTTGAGCGGGTTGACCTCCGGCCGCGCCCGGCTGATGGTCGTGCCCTGCTTGTGCAGTAGCCAGAAGTCATCGGGCGAGAAGTAGAAGCCGATGGCGATGCCCCACTTGCGGAAAGCGTCGACGATTTCACGTACGATGTCCTTGCCATAGGGCGTGTTCATGATGTTGAAGTCGGTGGTCTCAGTCTCGAACATGCAGAAACCGCTGTGATGTTTGGTCGTGAAGACCACGTACTTCATGCCCGCCACTTTGGCCTGGCGTGCCCATTCGTCGGCGTCGAAGCGTGTCGGGTTGAATGTGCGCGGCAGCTCATTGATGAAGCGGTTCAGATAGTCGTCGGACGCGCCGACCATCGAGTGGCTGATCACGCAGCCGAGCTGGGCATCCATGCTCCAGTGGATGAAGAGGCCCAGCGCCTGGTCCTTGAACCACTCGGCGCGTGCCGGGTCGTTCCCCGAGTTGATCGATGCATCCTGGACGACGTTGGCGAGACCGGGTGTTTCTGCCGTTGATTGTGCCGGCATGGTGGTGGATCCTTTCGTAGTGGGTTGGTAAGTGATTTGTCACAGATAGCCACAGATAAACAATCGATATTCACAGATGTCAGTGACTCTACTGCAAAAAAGGATCCAGACACGAATTTACACAAATTATCACGAATTTTCTCTCTGAGGCGACGACGATATTCGTGATAATTCGTGGCCATTCGTGTCAAAAAAAGGCTCTTTGCAGTAGAGTCGTCAGTAGTTCACGAATTGTCATTCTGAGCAGGTATTTTCGAGCATGCCACTCTGGCAAATGGTCAGCGAAGAGTCTCGATTTTCACCAAATCATGAACTGCAGAACGCCCTTGAGTTGCTTCAGGGCATACCGATGCAACCATCATCGTATCTGTGATCATCCGAAGCCATCTGTGTCTATCTGTGACAAAAAATCGGGACTTCCTATTGTCTGTCAAACCTTCCTGGCCTTGATCAAGAAACGATGGTCTCTGGCGACGAATGATCCCTCTCGTTCGATGCGCTGATGCAGGGCCAGCAGCGCATCGTGATAGCGTTCGACCGAGAAGTCACTGATCTGCCACTGAATGATCTTCAGATAGAAGACGACCGCGCCGATATCGAGGAAGCGGCTTTCGGGAAATGCTTCTTCGGCGTGTTCGATCGCAAAGCCGACCTGCTCCAGTCTATCCAACGACCGGGCAAGCGTCCAATCTTTGAAATCGGTTTTGCGCTTATCTCCAAGCGCCTGGTTGATCTCCATGCAGTTCCGGCCACCCACTTGCTGGGTGATGAAGCGTCCGCCTGGCCGCAGGATCCGCCAAAGCTCAGGCGTCTGGAAATCACCGTGGCGATTGATGACCAGATCGAAACTATCATTATCGGAGGGGAGCATCCCGCCGGCATCCGGCGTCACCACCTGCACGCCGAGCGGCTCCAGCCGGGCTTTGGCCACGGCGATGTTGGGCGTGTAGCGTTCGGTGGCAACCGTCTTTTTCGGCAACGGGGCCAATGACGCCAGGATCTCGCCGCCGCCCGTGTCCAGGTCCAGCAGAGATTTCGCATCCGGGAGCGCCTGCCGGACAATCGTCGTGTAGTTCCAGGGCGGCACTTCCTCTTGCCAGCGACCGGCGGTCCACGAGAAGTCCCAACCGGAGAAGTCTCTGGGCCAGCGCTTCGGCGACCAGGGTGTCAAAGATGGATTGGTTGTTTGTCATAGAGGTGGACTCGTGGATTTCTGCTGCTTTCTACTTGCTGCGCAAGGAATGTATGGTGCGGTATTTCAATCCCTCACAGGTGTGCAATATCGGGGGCATTCAGTTGTTGCATGGTGGCGTCGTCGCCTGTCTAGGTTCTTGAAGTCGGCAGATTGTGCCCTGGCGTAAGTCTCGGGAAGCTTGGCATCTGAAGACGTCGAGGCCGCTCACGTCATCGATCACAAATAGGGTAGCAGATCCGACATGAGAGCACAAGCAATATTCGCACAACCACATGACCCTGGCGCAGATCAAACCAACGGTATGCTCCTTCGTCTGGCTCGCACCCCTGGACGAAAACCGCTCCGCCAAAATCCCACGCAGCAAGCAGCACGCAGCAAACTAAGGATGCACAGGCCATCAAATTTGGGTATACTATGGCTGTTGCATCATTCACAATGATTGTCTGATTTCAACCTTCGGCAAGCGAGGAGAACCATGGCAAAACAATCACGCGGAACCTGTTCGTTCTGCGGCAAGGAGAGCAGCAAGGGCGCGCTGACGCGCCACCTCAGCAGTTGCCCGGCGCGGGCGGAAGCCAACGCCAAGGCAGACGCCGGTAACGGCAAGCCGGAGACACTGTTCCATCTCAAGGTCCAGGATGGCTACGGTCCTGATTTCTGGTTGCATCTGGAGATGCGCGGCAGCGCCTCGCTCAAGGATCTGGACCGCTACCTGCGCGCTATCTGGCTGGAATGTTGTGGCCATCTGAGCGAATTTTCGTTCGGCGGATGGGGCGGGCAGAAGATCGGCATGTCGCGAAAGGTCGCACAGGTCTTTCACATCAGGCGATGGTGAGCCGCTGACCCACATCTATGACTTCGGCACCGAGTCAGTGACCCAGATAAGTCTGGCCAGCATACGCACCGGCAAACCACTGACCAAACACCCCATCGTTCTCATGGCACGCAATCTTGCGCCGGCTGCCGCCTGCCAGCTTTGTGGCAAACCGGCCGAATTTCTCTGCATGGAGTGTGTCTACGAGGAAGACGAAAGCGGCTTGCTTTGCGCTATCCATGCCGAGGACCATCCCCACGAGGAATATGGCGAGCCTATGGAACTCTTCAACTCGCCGCGCACCGGTATGTGTGGCTATGACGGCCCGGCGCTGCCGCCCTATTGATGAGGGGCTGTTGCTTGCTGCGTGAGGTTCTTGAATCGAAATGGAATCTTCAGCATGTCCATATGTCGACCTTCTAAGTAGGTATCTGCTGGTCATGCGAAAAAGTGCTGGGGACCTAGGCAACAAAGCGAGTGAGTTGAGCCTGTTCTGGAGGTTTCAGCATCGGGAAGTCCCCGGCACTTTCTTGTAACGACTTGCAGACTTCTACTTAATGTCATCAGGAGACGAAGATGAGCCGCAAACACCGACGTCCAAAACAGATCAACATGAGTGCTCGCAAAGAGTTGAATGCTGCCTTGGATCAGGCCGAGCAGTTGTTCGATGACGGCCAAGTGGAAGCGGCTATCGATCTGTTGGAACCGCTGCAGGAACGTTTCGGTTCGTCGGCAGATCTGTCGTTGATTTTGGGTCTCGCCTACCTGCAGATTGGCGAGATCTATGAAGCCGTGTCGATGCTCGAACGGGCAGCCCGGTCGCGTAAGGATCCTGAGCTGAAGGTTCCGCTAGGCGTCGCCTACATGAACGCCGACATGTTCGCCAACGCCGCCATGGTTTTGACCGAAGCGCAGCGTGCGCATGAAATGTTGCCTGACGATCTCCTTGAGACTCTGCACGATCTGCGCGCTGACCTTCGTGAGCAGGCCGAGGAGTTTCAGTTGCCGGTCCAGCGTGCGGCAGAGGGATTGCGCGCGCTGGAGCAATTTAAGTACTGCATGATCATGGAACGGTTCCCTGCCGCCACCAAGGCTGGGCGCACGGCTGTCCGTATTCTGTCAAAATCGACATTGGCCCACAACTCTCTTGCGCTGGCCTATCTCCAGGCAGGACAGCCGAAGCAAGCGTGGGAGACAACGCAGAAATCCTTGGCCATCGATCCGGATGATCCCGGCGCTCTGATCAACGCGATTCATTTTTCGGTCAACAGTGGGCGTCGTGAAGAGGCAGAAGAATTCTGGTCGCGACTTCAGGTTCTGCCTGATCCCGAACAGACGTTGTTGGCACAAAAGGTACGCGTTGCTACGCTGATGGAAGATGATGTGGCCGTGCATGCGTTGATGCAGTCTGACTTTGATGAAGAACTAATGGACGAAGAAGTCTGGCTCTACTGCCAGTTGCATCTTGCCGTGGCTGAAGCCAATCTGGGCAATCGTGGTCAAGCGATCGGTCGTCTGAAGGGATTGTCGCTTGACGAGGGAGACTATCACTCGAGGATCGTTGCCGCTCTGGAAGCAAATCGCAACAGTCTCGGCTATTCCCAGCGCTTCTCCTATATTGAATCCAGAGAGCTATTGCCCGGCTCGGCCTTCGAAGAGCTGGAAAAGCTCATGACATCTTTGACAGGTCCGCCCAGCCGCAAGGAGCGCAAACAGATCGATCGGCTGGTCGAGCGTTATCCACAGTTGCTGCTCTTGGGCGAAAAGCTGATCTGGGATGAAGGCGAGCCTGAATTTGGGTATTGAACTCCTGGCATGGATGGCGACACCAAACGCCCATGCCGCTTTGCGTCGCTTCGGCCTCGGCCAGGTCGGGCCGCCGCAAATGCGCATGCGCGCGCTTCTGGCCTTGGCCGCGAGCGACGGCGCCCAAGAGGATGAGCTTTTTCGCTTTTGGCTCAATAACGAGTGGATAGACGTGGATCTACGTACTCAGGCCGTCGTTCTTCCGGAGCCGGAACCCTACTCGGATGAGGTCGCAGATCTGATATACAAGGGCTTGATCGCTCAACGCATCGGCGATACCGACGAGGCAATTGTTGCGTTTCGGCGGGCGCTCGAACTGGAGCCCAATGCATGAGACGCCTGCAACAACCTCGGCTTTATCTATGCCCAGCAGGGCGATGCTGAAGAGGGCATCAAGATGTTTGCCCAGGCTCTTGAAATCGATCCCAATTACCCCATGGCACGTCTGAACCTGGCCGCCCTGCAAATTGAAGCCGATGATCTGGATGCGGCGCGTACGACACTGGATCCGCTCGCCCAACTTCATGCGATTGATGCACAGGATGCTGCCAACTACCAGTGCCTGTTGGCGGACATTGCCATCCAGGAAGACCGCCTTGATGATGCCCAAGATCACCTGGACAGAGCGCAGCAAGCCGATCCGGATTCAGAGGTTGTTGTGGATATGAAACGCCGACTATCCCGACGGGCGAAGCTGGATAAGGTGTTTTCGGGTTTGCGACGATTCGGGCGTAAGTGATCTGGGAAGGAGTGCTACGTGCTGCTTGCTGCGTAAGGCTTGGGTCGAGAATCGCTCAGTGCCATGGCTACCGGGTCATTCCAATCAACCGTACGCATTGCGCATGATGTAGCCGCCGCCCCTCCCCACCGCCACCAATCATACAAGCCCCATCTCCTACACAATATCACGCAGCAAGCAGCACGCAGCAGGTACCCTCACGCAGCATCCTCTCCCATCACCCTCAACAACGCCAACGCCAACTGCTTTGTCTCCAACTGGGTCGACTCGTTGTCGAGCACGGGGCCGACGCAGGCCGGACAACCCCGCTGACAACTGCAACCGACGATCAGGGAGCGGGCGGCGTCCACCAGCTCTTCGTGGATCTCGTAGAGGCGGGCGCTGAAGCCAAGGCCCGCGGCAATGCGTTCGTAGATGGTGACCGTGGGGAGGGGGGCATTGGGATTGGGGATTGGGGATTGGGGATTGGGTGCGCCGGGAAACGCGACTGTCTGATTATCGCGGATGGCGGCGCCGCGGTCGACGCTGACGCCCAGGTCGGCGCGGTCACACATGAGATGGAGCGGGGCCAGGTTGGCCAGGGCATAGGCCACGCCGTCCAGCCCGGTGCGCGTACGCACGGCCGACTCCAGCCGCCGGTGGCAGTTGCGACAGACCAGGATCAGGTTGTCGAGCCGGTTGGCCACCTTGTAGTTCTCGTTGAGACCGGCCACGTAGCCGAAAGTGCGGAAGGGGACCAGGTGGTGCACATCATGCTCGCGGTCCGGGGCCTCTGCCGCGCCGCATTGGACGCAGCAGTAGCCATCTCGCGGCACGTACGCGTGCGACGCTGCTCCTGCCAGTTGGACCCGTAGTTGTTCTCCGAGTCATACCATTGACCCGCCCTGGCCAGCTTCATCTGGGCATCGGGCAGGATGCCGAACCAGTAGCCGTTGGTCTCCACCTGGTCGGGCTCGTATTCCAATGGGAAGACGCCCAGCGTCTCGTGGGTGAAGCGCTTGATGCGCCGGTAGCCCGTCGGTCTTGAACTGACCAGCAGTTCGCCGTGGGCGACGGTCACGTATTGCGTTTTCCGCGTCTCTTGCTCACTCAGTACATCGATCTTGGTCTCCGATGTGACCTCGGTGTAGTAGTCGGCCCGGGTGGGCACGACGGTGGCCAGATTCTCTTCGAGATCGAGCTTGCTGACCACGTAGCTATGCCCCTCGTGGATGTAGATCGCTCCCTCATGAACCAACATGGTGGCGCTGGCATGATCGATTTCGCCGATCACCGTTTGGCCCGCCAACTGATCGCCGGGTCGCTCAGCCTGGATGGTGACGCTGTCGCTGCCGGCACTGCGCAGGCTGACCTGGCGTGCCGGATACCCTTCGCCGTTCCAGAAGTAGCGTCCGTTTGCCGCGTGCAGTTCCCCCTGCTCAGTCAGTAGTTGCAGCACGTCGTCGGTGTAGGTGCAGGCGCCGAAGGTCTCGCCTGGCTGGAAGGGCAGTTCGAAGGCGGCGCAGCGTAGCTGGTCGACCAGCAACATCAGATTGTCGGGATTGATGAAAGCGTGCTCCGGCGAGTTCTCGAAGAGAAAGCCCGGGTTCTGGATGATGTACTGATCCAGCAGTCCGCCGGTCGCCACCAGGATGGCCAGCGCGGCCTCGGACGTGCGACCGGCCCGGCCCATTTGCTGCCACGTGCTGGCGATGCTGCCCGGATAGCCGCAGAGTACCGCGGCCTGAAGCTGCCCAATGTCGATGCCCAACTCCAGCGCATTGGTCGCCACTACCGCCTGCACATCGCCGCTGCGCAGGCCCGCTTCGATGGCCCGCCGTTCGCTGGGCAGATAGCCGCCGCGATAGCCGCGTATCGAAGAGCGAGAATCGAAGAATGCAGATCGAGGATCGGACGACCGTGGTTCGGGCGTTCGCTGAGCCGTCATCTCCCACTGGTCTTTGCTCTTCGATCTTTGTTCTTCGTTCTTTCCTCCCCCCACTTTCTCGTGCAAATAGCTCAACAACACCTCTGTCACCAGGCGTGAGCGTCCGAAGACGATAGTCTGCACGCCGCCGAGGATGCAGCGAGTGGCCAGATCCTGGGTCTCCAGCGTGCTGCTGCGACGCAGGCCGCGCTCGTGGTCGGTGATGGGCGGGTTGTAGAGGATGATGTGCTTATCGCCGGAGGGGGCGCCGTTGTCGTCAACCACGGCCACCGGCCGTTCGATGAGCTTCTGGGCCAGTTGGCCGGGGTTGGCGATGGTGGCGCTGGTGCAGATGAACTGGGGCGCGCTGCCGTAGAGCGCACAGATGCGCTGCAACCGTCGCAACACATTGGCCATGTGGCTGCCAAAAACACCGCGGTAGACGTGCATTTCGTCGATGACGACGTAGCGCAGTCCGGCTAGATACTCCGCCCAATTGGGGTGGTAGGGCATCACGCCCACATGCAACATGTCCGGGTTGGAAAGGATGATGCGAGCGTTGCGGCGAATGCCTGCGCGCAAAGCGGAGGGTGTGTCGCCGTCATAGGTCGCGATGGGAAGATCGAAGAAAGAAGATCGAAGATCGGGCTGGCCAACAGTCGCCGCGTCGTGCAGGTCTTCGTTCTTCGATCTCTGCTCTTCGATCTCCGCCTTCCAGGCGTTCAACTCGGCCAGTTGATCCTGTGCCAGGGCTTTGGTCGGGAAGAGGTAGAGGGCGCGGGCGTCGGGGTCATTGAAGAGCGATTGCAGGATCGGCAGGTTGTAGCAGAGGGTTTTTCCGCTGGCGGTTGGGGTAACCACCGCCACGTTTTCGCCGCCCATGGCCAGATCGATGGCCTCTGCCTGGTGGCTGTAGAGTTGGTCAATGCCTCGCCTTTGCAATGCCCGGCGTAGCACTGGATGGAGTTGATCCGGCATAGGGCTGAGGCGTGCCGCCTGCGCGTCCATCGTCTGCCAGGCCATCACATTGGCCATGAACATGGGGTCGCGTCGCAGGTCGGATAGAATGTCTTGAAGCGCCATGGAGACTCTAATCTGCAAAGGAAAAGATCTACAACACAGAGGCACGGAGGCTGCACGGAGAGCACAGAGGAAAAGAAAAATATCCGTGCACATCAGGTTTTTATCTGTGTCAATCTGTGGCAAAATCCTTAGGTCACAATCGATTCGCCCCAATCTTCTCACAGAAGCTCAGCAAATGGAAAGTCGGTCAAAATGCAGACATCTCTGAACCCGACCCCTCTGATCTTGACCATCGATCTCGGCACCACGTCGACCCGTGCCATGCTTTTTGATGCAACGGCCCGGCCCGTGCCCGGCTGTGTCAGCCAGGTCTCCAATCGGCTGCACACCACCTCTGACGGCGGCGCCGAGTTTGATGCCGAGCATCTCTTCGACAACGTGGTGGCGGCCATCGACCAGTTGCTTGGCGGGCTCGACGACACTGACACACCGATTGCAGCCATTGCCATGGACACCTTTGTCGGTAACGTGCTGGGTGTGGATGAAGAGGGCCTGGCGGTCACGCCAGTCTACACCTATGCCGACACCCGCAATGCCTTCGATGCCCAGGCGCTGCGGGCCGAGCTGGGCGAGGAGGGGCTGGCAGAGTCCCATGATCGCACTGGCTGCATGTTGCACACGTCCTATCTGCCGGCCCGTTTCCGCTGGCTGCAACGTTTCCAGCCCGAGCTGTGGGCACATGTCGCCAAGTGGATCTCGATCGGCGAATATGTCCAGGAGCGGCTGACCGGCGTGATGACGGTCAGCAACAGCGTGGCTTCGTGGAGCGGGCTGCTCAACCGGCGGGCGCTGGCTTGGGACGGGGCATGGCTGGAGTTGTTGGGCGTCGGAGCCGATCGCCTGTCGCCCTTGGTCGATTTTTCTGACATGGTGGATGGTTTGCAGCCTGAGTGGTCAGAACGTTGGCCACAGTTGGCGAAGGCTGCCCTCTGTCCCGCCATCGGCGACGGCGCGGCCGCCAACATCGGCAGCGGTTGTGATACCCCGGATCGCATCGCCCTCACCATCGGCACCACCGGGGCCATGCGTATGGTCGTCGATCCGAGCATCGATTCGGTGCCGTCGGGCCTTTGGCTCTATCGGGTGGATGCGGCTCGCGGCCTGTTGGGCGGGGCCACCACTGAGGGAGGCAGCCTCTTTGCCTGGCTTTCGCAGACATTGCAGTTGCCGCCCGCTGCTCAGTTGGAGGCTGAGTTGGTGCAAAGACCGCCTGCGGCCCATGGCTTGACCGTGCTTCCCTTCATCGGCGGCGAGCGTGCGCCGGGTTGGAACGAGTCAGCCCGGGGGACGTTCAGCGGCGTCTCCATGCACACCGATGCCGCCGATTTTGTACAGGCTTCGCTGGAGAGCATTGCCTATCGCTTTGCCTTGATCTATGGGCGTATCAAGGCCCATCTGCCTGCGGACAGCCGCCAGACCATCATCGCCAGCGGCGGTGCGCTGCTCCAATCGCCCGCCTGGATGCAGATCATGGCCGATGTCCTCGGCCAGCCGGTCGTGGCCCTGGAAGAGAGCGAACTGACCAGCAGAGGCATTGCCCTGCTTGCGCTGGAGGCGTTGGGGCAAATCGGCAAGCCGTCGGATCTGCCGCCGGCCACCGGCAAGGTCTACGAGCCGGGTGCCGATTCGCCATGCCGTCCACCAGGAGGCATTGGAGCGTCAGGTGGATCTGTATGAGCGGCTGTACGCATAGCCCATCTTCCTGGAAGTTCCCGAACCAAAGAAGTCCGGCATCTACAAGATGCCGGACTTCCTTGTTATCAAATCAATCCGCGAAAATCAGCCCAATCCGCCTCATCCGCGTTCTATCCTTGCGTTATTCCGCGTCGTCCTGCGGCGTATGCGAGGCCACAGCGCTGGCCATCAGCGCCTGGATGCGCTCAACCATGTCGGTCGGGTTGGGATGAATGCCCTCCAGGAGCAGCGCGTTGTCGAACAACTGCTCGATGGCCGTGTCGATGAGCGCGTCGTCTGGGGTCGCTTCCAGAATCTCGGCCACGTTGACCACGATGGGGTGGCGGCGATTCAGTTGCATGATCTTTTTTGGCGTCCCCACATCCTCGCCCATCAGACGACGAAGTCGCTGCATGTCTCGGTCCATGTCATCCTGGGGTGAAACCAATCGACAGGGGCTGTTGACCAACTGCTTGGACTCGTTGACGTCAACCACGCGGTCACCCAACACACTCTTGAAGCGCTCAATCAGATGATCGAACTCCTCCTGGTCGACCGACTCTTCTTCCTTGGCGTCATCCTCCGACTCGGGTAACTCGAGTCCGGCATCGTCAACGTTGCGGAATGACTTCCCGTCATATTCGTTGACCATGGCCATCATGTAGCCATCGATGGGGTCGATGAGATAGAGCACGTCGACTTCGTTGGAACGGAAGTAGTCCAAATGGGGGCTGCGTGCCACTGAGCGCAGATCTTCGCCCAGCACATAGTAGATCTCGGTCTGCTCCTCGCTCATCTGTGCCACATAATCACTCAGCGAAATCAGATCCGTTTCGTCGCCATGCTTTAGAGAGTGGAAGCGCAGCAGGTCCAGCAGCGTTTCGTGGCTGGATGGGTCGGTGGCCACGCCCTCTTTGATGAAGATGCCGAACTGGTCCCAGAAGGTGCGGTAGGTCTCGGGGGTCTCTTCATCGGCGGCAAGGGATTGGATCTCTTTGGTGACGCGACCGGTCAGCGCCTTGCGAAGCTGGCGCATCATGGGGTTGCTCTGCACCATCTCGCGCGAGACGTTGAGCGGCAAGTCCTCCGAGTCGACCACGCCTTCCACGAAGCGCAGATAGTCGGGCAGCAGATCGCGGTTGCGCTCCTGAATCAGCACCTTGCGCGAGTAGAGACGTAGCCCGTGGTCCGAGTCGGCCGTCATCAGATTGCGCTCGCGCTTGGAGGGCACAAAAAGAATGCTGCGCACATTGACCGGCATGTCCGAGACCAGATGCACGTGGGCCAGCGGATCGCTGAAGTCGAAGGTCAGTTGCTTGTAGAATTCGGTGTACTCTTTGTCCTCCACCTTGGAGGGTGACTGACGCCAGATAGCCGTCTGCCGGTTGACCGGCGTCGGCTCGGCCTTCTCGACAGCCTCGGCCTCGATCACGTCGCCGTCTTCGTTCTCGATAACTTCCGCGACCTCTTCTCCCTCTGGGGCAGTGTCGATAACGAAAATGGGGAAGGAGACGTAGTCTGAGTGCTTCTTGACAATCTGCTCCAGCCGCCAGGCATTGGCAAATTCGTCGGCGTCATCCTTGAGTTCGATGCGGATGTCGGTGCCGCGAGTCTCCTTGTCGCTGGGTTCCAGCGTGTAGCGGCTGTCGCCATTGGAGCGCCATGTCCAGGCCTGCTCGTCCGGGCGGTAGGATTTGGAGGAGACGGTCACCTCTTTGGCGGCCATGAAGACGGAGTAGAAGCCCACGCCGAATTGGCCGATGATCTCGTCTAGTGACTGGGGCTTGTCCGCGGCCTCCTCCAGAAAAGACTTGGCTCCTGAGTGGGCGATGGTGCCCAGGTTTTCGACCATCTCGTCGTGGTTCATGCCGATGCCGGTGTCGCTGATGGTCAGGGTCTTGTCATCGCTGTCGATATGCCAGGGTAATGGCCAGTGGTGCATCGGCATCGACGACTTCGTGATTGGTCAGCATTTCGAACTGGACGCGGTTGAGCGCATCCGATGCGTTGGAGATCAACTCGCGCAGAAAAATCTCGCGGTCAGTGTAGAGCGAATGGGCCAGAATATCGAGCAACTGCTTGACTTCTGTGCGGTATTCTAGGGATTCAGGGGCGGTTTTTGTTGCTTCGGTCATTGTTTTCCTCCGGTCAATGTTTATCGACAATTTCGACACAATGACAGGCTGAGGTATTGTTTGGACTCAGCCTCCGCTTGTCACGATTTTTTGTATCAATTTTATACCTTCATACTCTACCATGAACATGCAAGACCAACGTCTGAATTGTGTTAGAGTTTTGTCAACATTGCCCGAAAGAAAGAGATCAACGATGGGCACGGAAGGTATGGAGGACACACGGAGATACGGAGGAAGGGAAGAGGGGCTTTGATCACGCCAATTTTGACTTTCGTCGTGACCTGCGTATAATCTGGGTGCTTGAATGATAAGCATGCCCCTATGGTGGAATTGGTATACACAGCAGGTTGAGGGCCTGTGTCCGTTAGGGCATCTCCGTTCGAGTCGGAGTAGGGGCACCAAAGAGCGCAATCCAAAAGAGCGACCGGCGAAACCTTTCGCCGGTCGCTCTTTTGGATTGCGCTCACGATGGTTTGTGGTCGATAGAGCAGAAAGGTGCGCAAGGCAATGAGACACAAAGTGTTAGGGAGAACAGGCCTGGATGTATCTATCGTAGGCCTGGGTACCGCATTCTTGGGCATGCGTATCATTCATGCCACCCATGTCCCCTACGATGACCTTATCCGCGACATTGACGAGGAACTCGGGTTTCAGACCGTCGTGGCTGCGCTGGAAGCGGGCTGCACGCTGGTCGACACGGCATCGCTCTATGGCGGTGGCCGTTCGGAAGAGATCATCGGCAGTGTCTTGCGCGCGCGGCCGGATCTGGCGGCAAACTGCCTGGTGACAACCAAAGTTGGGCGCTCTGTAGGCGGCTATGACTACAGGTATGATGCGGTAGTTCGCGGCGTCGAGGCCAGCTTGACACGATTAGGGTTGGATCGACTTGAGATCGTCTACATCCACGACGCCATGGGCGTCTCCATGGCCGAGGTGCTGGGCAACGATCGGGCGCTTGGGGCGTTGCGTCATCTACAGGATCAGAAGCTCGTCGGGTATATCGGCACAGCAGCCGACGATCCGCGTGTCAACGCTGACTACATCGAGACCGGTGAGTTTGACGTTGCCGTGGTTCCTCGGGCGTGGAGCCTGCTCAACCAATATGCGGCCAAACGTATTCTTCCTGCTGCGGAAGCGCACAACGTTGGCTTGGTCATTGCCACATCGATCGAACGTGGTCTGCTTGCTACCGGTCCACAGCCGGACGCCGTCTACTACGACCGCCACTACGGCGCGGCTTGCCAGGCCCACGCAGGCAAGATCCAGGCATTGTGCCAGGAGCACGATGTCCCCCTACTGGCCGCTGCGCTTCAGTGGGTGACCCGCCATCCGCAGGTCGCGAGCACCATTCCCGGCGCACGTTTCCCCGAAGAGGCGATTGCCAATGCGCGTGCCGCTGAGGTTCCGATTCCAGAACTGTTCTGGACCGCACTGGCGCCCCTCATTCAACATTGGGATGATTGCACCAACTTGCCAGCGGCTACGTCCAGCAGTATATGACCGCAACCACCTAAGGCACAGTGGAAGCGCTCTCCGCCTGGGCCGACGCCCGTGAACGAGGCCTGAATGAACTGGCGCAGGTCTGGCTTTTGGCCGAGCCCCAGGTCTGTTCAGTCATTTCCGGGGCCACCTAACTGGCTCACGTCGAGAGCAATGTCAAAGCGGCCGACTGGGTCTTGACGAGAGAAATTGGCGGAGATTCCTCCGACTCTCGATCCGAAACGTTCGATTTGCAGAGATCGTGAAGCATCTACCGGGGCATTCCCGCAGCCGGCAAGCTCTCACGCAGGGCGGCGGCCAGCGCGTGCACTCCCGGCGGCAAAAAGAAAGCGTGGTTACCGTTGATCACCTTGATCTCCACACCCCCTTGAGCCAACGATCCCCACCCATAGTCGGCGTCTGTTGAACCAAACAGGGCAAGATGGAAAGATCGGTGCCTGGCCGAAAACAGCGTGACCCGGCCTTGTATCGGTCCAGGTTCATAGGTCCTTGCCGCCTGGTCAATGATTTTGATAAAGTCCCGTCTTTCCTCGGGCAACGCTAACCGATCTGCCACAAAATCCTGCAGCTGGAATTTGGCGTCGACGCCAAATCGCCGTTGTCTCTTTATGTTTAGATGGATTAGCTCTTTCTTGGCTCGCCAGTAAATATCACCGAGATCGAGGTTCCGGGCCGTCACTAACCAGTACGGGATGCTTTGCCAGATGAGTCGCCAGCGCTGCAAGGAAAGCGCCCTGGATTGCCGTCGGTACTTGGCGGGGGCATAGCCGTCCAAGACGGCTACCAGTGCCGCCCTCTCGCCTGAAGCTTCCAACTGGCGCGCCATCTCAAAGGCAACCAAACCACTGCGGCATAGCCCGACAAGGTAGTACGGTCCCTCTGGCTGTATACCTTTGAGTGCCTCGAGATAACGGGTGGCCATCGCCTCAATCGTGGTGTCGGCAGACGCAAGATCGTCGAGACCGATCGGCTGGAGGCCATACAGAGGTTGGTCGGGCCCCAATAGCTGAGCCAGGTGGCGAAACTCCGCCCCCGCACTACCTAAAGACACACAGAATAATGGTATGCGGTTTCCATGCGGTTGGAGGGGTACAACCACAGTGGGCTGAGCGACGTCCGGTTGTCGCAGGTGCTCAGCCAATTGGGCCACGGTCTGAGCGCGAAAGAGTAGCGATGGAGGCAATCTCCTGCCAAGTGACGCCTCAATTCTTGCGAACAGTTGGATCCCCAGCAGCGAGTGGCCGCCAATGTCAAAGAAATTGTCGTGGATGCCGATCCGATCCAGTCCAAGGACCTCAGCCCAAATCTCGGCTAACTGCTCCTCCATCGGTGTGTGGGGCGGGACATACGGCGCACCGCTCTGATGCGCTCCAGTATCCGGCGCCGGCAATGCTCTGCGATCGATCTTGCCATGCGTCGTAAGCGGCAGCTGCTTCAAAACGACAAAGGCGGCAGGCACCATATAGTCAGGAAGACTAGCGCTCACGAAAGCCCGTAGGTCGGCGGGATCGGTGCTACAGTCGTCGGCTGTTGGAACCACGTAGGCCACGAGCCGTTGATCACCGGGCCGATCTTCGCTCACGAAAACAACCGCTGTTCGGATGTTGGGATGGCGAGTGAGCGTTGCTTCGATTTCGCCCGGTTCGATACGAAAACCGCGAATCTTGATTTGGCAGTCTGTACGGCCAAGAAATTCGATCACGCCGTCGTTTCGGTAACGGGCCAGATCACCGGTCCGGTATAGTCGCGCACCGAGTGCATAACTGAAGGGGTGAGAGATAAAACGCTCAGCAGTCAAGTCAGGCTGGTTGAGGTAGCCCAGTGCCAGGCCGGCGCCGCCGATATAGAGTTCGCCGGGCACACCAACGGGGACCGGCTGCAAATGACCGTCAAGTAGATATATCTGGGTGTTGGCAATAGGTCTCCCGATCGGTGCATCGGCTAACCACTCGTCGCAGTCGCCTATCAACGTGTGGGCTGAGACGACATGACTCTCTGTCGGGCCATAGTGATTGTGCAGTCGACACCTCGGCAAACTCTTCATCAGTGTACGGATTGATGGCGTTAGGTGAAGGGTCTCGCCTGCCGAGACAATATCGCACAGACTATCTAGAATCGGATGTCGGTCGATGGCGCAGTCGGCCAGCGCTTGCAAAAGCACATAAGGCATGAAAAGACGTTCGATCCGTTTCTCGGCGATAAAGTGAAGCAATTGATGGGGGTCTCTTCTCAGGTCTGACGGCGGCAGGACAAGCGTCCCACCGACTGCCCATGTGGTTAGGATTTCTTGTAGCGAAACGTCAAAGGTCAGGGATGAAATCTGCAAAGTGCGCGCTGACTTACTTAACCGAGGATGGTGTTGTTGCCATCGTGCCAGATTGGCGAGTGTCCTGTGTGGGACTTGAACCGCCTTTGGTCGACCGGTGGAGCCGGAGGTGAAGAGTACGTAGGCCGCATCGTCCGGTGCGATGTGTACCGCCAGATTGCTTTCTGACTGGGCTGTGACCGGTACATGGTCGATGTTGATATGTGTGATTTCGTCGTCAACCGACAGTAGTGCAAGATCATGCCGATCTTGATAGAGAAAGGCCTTAGGCCGCAAATGGGTGCACATCCATTCTAGCCGTTTGGCCGGCAGATTGGCGTCTAGGGGGGCATACACGCCGCCGGCCTTGAGAATGGCCAGCATCGCTATCAACGTTGACAGATCTGATTCGACAAAGAGGGCGACAGTATCTCCGGGACAAACGCCACGATTGTGCAAGAGACGCGCAAGTTGATTCGCGCGCCGGTTGAGTTCAGCGTAGGTAATCGTAATTGTCTTCTCTGGGGCGCCGTCATCATCAGGCAGGCTGACGGCCGGCGCCTCCGGCGAGCGCACGACCTGCTGCTCAATCAGCTCATAAACGAGCCCGTCCTGCGCCGGAGTCGGTGACGCGGTGTTCGCGAATGTAAACAGTTGTTGCCGATCGGCATCGGTTAACAGCGGCAGCTTGTCGATCGTGCAATCAGGGTCCTCGACAATCGCCGCCAGCAGTGTCCGGTAGTGTTCGATCATGCGTTGAATCGTTGTGGGCTCGAACAAATCGGTGGAGTAACGCCAATGACCGGCAACGCCGTCCGGGTGGACAACTAAGGAGCAGTCCATATCGAACTTGGCGTGCAGATCAGGTACCGGTATCTCTTGGACCGTAACCCGCGGCAGATCGGGACCGGCTTTGGCGAAATCGCGAAACTGGAATGTCGTGGCAATGAGAGGATTCTGGTTCATGCTCCTCTCTGGCTCAAGCGCTTCTACCAGTCTCTCGAAAGGGACTTCCTGGTGATCGAGAGCTTCGAGCATTGTGCGACGCACCTGGCGCAACAGTTCACGGAAAGAGCTCTGGCCATGAAGCTGTACGCGGATGACCAGCGTGTTGATGAAGAAACCGATCAGTGGCTCCAACTCGACGCGAACCCGCCCTGCTACCGGTACGCCTATGGCGATGTCATCCTGCGAGGTCATGCGAAACAGGAGCACAGCGTAGGCTGCCGTCAGCAGCACGTGGAGTGTGGTTCTTTCGTGACGAGCAAGCAACCGTAATTTCTCAACCAATGCCTCGTCTAGTATGAAGCGTTCTCCTGCGCCCTGAAAACTCAACGTTTGCGGACGCCGAAAGTCCGTGGGAAGTTGAAGCGGCGCCAAATCAGCAAGTTTATGACGCCAGTACTCTAGCTGTTGGTCCAGCATTTCTCCCTGCAGCCGTTCCCTCTGCCACACAGCGAAGTCAGCGTACTGAACCGGCAGCATAGGCAGACGGGCCGGCTGCCCCGTCGTCTCGGCTGTGTACAGCTCATCCACGTCCTGCCAAAACTGGCGAGAAGACGAGGCATCTGACGCGATGTGATGACGAACAATCAGGAGGATATGATCGTTGATATCTAGCTGGTAGAGACATGCGCGCAGCACTAGATCTCGGGCCAAGTCGAACGGCTCTTCAATGGCCGCTGCAAAGCTGGCCTGGGCACTGCTGATTCGCTCGTCCTCTTCAATGCCCGAGAGATCCACCATAGCCATCGGCACTACCTGTGGCGCCCCAATGATCTGCACAAGCCTGCTATCTTGGATGTGGTAAATCGTGCGCAGCACCTCGTGTCGCCGGACGAGGCCATCGAGCGCTGCCTGTAGTGCTGAGACATCAAGGTCTCCCCGAAGTCGAAAGGCGCTAGCTTCGTTGTAGGTGGTTTGCTCGGGATAAAGCTGAGCAAGAAACCACAGTCGTTCCTGAGAAAACGACAGTGGCGCTGGTTCGTTGGATTCCCGCCCATGTATGCCACTGTCTCTGGGAGCCGCCAGCGCAATCTCTGAGAGACGCTGCTCTAGGATGGCCCGTTTTTCCGGCGGTAACTGTGCGATTCGGTCATTCAGATCAGACATGGCTTTAAGCGTCCTTACATAGGGTACATTCCGCAGGGAAGATTATCCTCCAACGGAGTGGTCGGTATTGTGTTATGTTTCCAATTCCGCAAGCAGACGCTCTAGGGCGGCTTGGTCGAGCTGGCCGGCCTGCTGCTGCGTGATTGCCAGTGCCATGTCGGCAACCGTTGATGATTCGAAAAGCGAACTCATGGGTACGTCAACCTGAAACTCGCGCAGTACGCGACTAACGATCCGCGCTGCCGACAACGAATGGCCACCAAGATCGAAGAAATTATCTCGCACACCGATCCCATCGACACCCAATACTTCTTCCCAAATGGCAGTCACCTCTATTTCGCGGGCAGTGCCCGGCTGTAAATATGGGGTAGATAGAACGGGGCGATTTCGCTCCGGCGTGGGCAGCGCCCGTCGATCGACTTTGCCGTTGGCCAAGAACGGGAAGCTTTGCAGATAGATGAAGTGGGTAGGGATACAGTAATCGGGCAGGTGCTCGGCCAGCGCTTTGCGTATTGCATCGGCTGGGACCGGCGGGTCATTGGCGGCAATGATATATGCGTATAGGAGTCCTCGTTCCTCATCCGCTGTCACGGCGACTTGCCTGATTGCCGGCAACGCACGCAACGCATCTTCTACCTCATCCAGCACGACGCGATAGCCGCGCAGTTTGATCTGCGAATCCTGCCGTCCAATCAGTTCAATACAGCCATCGGATCGCTGCCGGCCAAAATCGCCGGTTCGATAGGCGGTTTCACCCGTTCCGTCCAGCACTTGAAACCGTTCCGCGGTCAACGCAGGTTGGCGCCAGTAGCCGGAAGAGATATAGCGGCTCTGAACGACGATCTCTCCCACATCGCCAATGCCGACCGGCTCGCCCTCCTGATCGACCACCGTTACCCGTTTGTCCGGCAATGGCTGACCGACATCGAGGACGCCGACGGACAGAGATGTCTGCCGATCCACAACCCGACAACTGATCTGCGTTGTTTCTGTCGACGAGTAGCTGGTCAGAACCACACAGTCGGCAGGCACGTGAGGCCAGATGCGGTCGATATCGGCCTTGCTCTTGCGTCCCGATGGCAGGATATGGCGCAAATCGGGGAAGAAATCATCTTGAGTCAACGAGTCGAGCCATTGACGGTAGAGGGCGATGGGCGGATGGAAATATGTGATTCTGCTGCCGCGCAACCACCTGGTTAATCCATGCAAGCCTTTCGTCTTCATGGGATAGATGCAATAGGTCGCACCATTCAGGAGTGCATTGAAGAGGTCGGCAACGCTGCTCCCCAGTCCGCTTTGGCGAACGCCCGAAATCCTGTGTCCGGGCCCGAATCTGCAAAGATTGGCACTATACCACGTGCGGTGCAATATCGTGCGATGCGTGCGCGGCACCCCCTTGGGCTTGTTGATGGTGCCAGACGTGAAGAAGATGCCCGCAATGGCATCGGGATCTATCTTGGGAAAAGCGGGCATCTCTTTGGGCGAAGGATAAGAGTCCATCGACCAAACGAGCTCCCCGGTGGCTGCAATGGACTCGGCAAGGTCTCGATATTTGCGTTCTGTGACGATCACAGAGGCCCCTGTGATTCGGGTCAACTGTTTCAACTGGTCGATTGTCTGTCCTGGATCAAGGGCGACGTAGGCCTTGTTGGCTTTGAGCGCGCCAAGTATGGCCGTAATCAGATCAATCGAGTGGTCGAGCAACAGAATGACCGGACAGTTATGCGCCCCAATCTCGCACAAGATCGTTTGCGCCAGACGGTCTGATGCCTGCTCAAGTTCTGCAAAGGTGTGGCGCGTTCCGCCGAAGTCAATGACTGCGCTTTCATTCGGAAAATGGTCCACCACGCTCTGCCATCGAGCAATGAGCGAGCCTTCGATTTCACTGCGTTGGAAACCGAGCGTATCCGTAATCACTGTAGGTTCTCCTGAAACATAAAATCATCGTTCATGGCTTGAATCCGCCTGAGATGCAGTCCTCGTGGTGCTCAACAAGCGCGCTTGCTCCTCTGAAGAGAGCCTCTTGAGCTGAGCCAGCACCGTTTTTAGCCGCTGGTCGTCACTCCCTGCAGCAAGTTGCGCAATGTGCGCTGCCAGCTCTGCCACGATGGGCCACTCGAATAGACTGCGCAGAGGCAGTTCAATCTGAAACTGGTCGCGAACGCGCGAAACCAGCCGAACGGCCATGATCGAATGACCACCCAGTTCAAAGAAATTGTCGTCAATGCCAACCTTTTCAATGCCCAGAACTTCGTTCCAGATGGCCACCAGTTGTTGCTCAGTTGCATTGCTGGGCGCACCTCCTTTGGTATTGAGACGCTGGCCCTGGTTTACCGGTTCTGGCAGCGCACGTCGATTGATCTTGCCCGATGGGGTCAGAGGCAGCGCATCGAGCGCGACGAAAACTTGAGGCAGCATGTAATCCGGTAGGCGGGTACGTAGGTGGTTCCGTAGCTCGATATGGTCTAGCTCAATGCGGTCTGGCTCAATGTGGTCTAGCTCAGTCCCGGTCGTCGGCACATAGTAAGCAATCAATCGCTGATCTCTCTTCCGATCTTCTCGCTCGCAGGCTTCCCCAAGGACCACAGTGCACTGGGCGACCTGTGGATGCTCGCCCAATACGATTTCGATCTCTCCCAGTTCGATGCGGAATCCGTGTAGCTTGACCTGATCATCAATCCGGCCCAGGAATGCCAGGCTTCCGTCCTTGCGCCAACGGCACAGGTCGCCGGTGCGATAGAGACGCGCGCCAGGATCTGTAGAGAACGGGTTGGGGACAAACTTCTCAGCCGTCAACTCCGGTCGGTTCAGATACCCTCTGGAAATACCTGCCCCGCCAATATAGAGCTCCGCGGGTACGCCGATTGGAACGGGCTGCTGCCGCTTGTCCAACAGATAGACCTGCGTGTTGGCAATCGGACGACCGATTGATCCCGCGGCGTCTGCGGTCGTCACGCGCCGTACCGTCGACCAGATTGTCGTTTCGGTTGGGCCGTAGAAATCGTGCAGCGTTTTGGACTTCTTGAGCAACTGGGCTGCGAGCGAATGGGCGAGCGCCTCGCCCGTCGAGATGAGCGTGAGGCCACGATCTCCCGGCCAATCGGCTTCGAGCAGCAACTGCCAGGTTGCGGGCGTTGCCTGGACAATGTTGGCCCTTGATTCAGCGATCGTCCGTGTGATCTCGTATGGATCTTGCGCAGTTTTTTTGCGGACCAGAATCGTCGTGGCTCCCGAGATCAACGGCAAGAATATTTCGGCCACTGAAATATCAAATGTCGGTGTCGCCAGACCCAGAAACCGGCTGCCATCGCCGAGGTCCAGGTATCCACGAATGGCAGTGAGCAGATTTGTGACACTGCGATGGGCCACAGCTACGCCTTTGGGATGACCGGTCGATCCGGAGGTGTACATCACGTAGGCCAGGTTGAGAGTGTCGACATCGACTGAGATGTTTCTCCGCTCTTCTGACGCCAATTTGGCGGCGTCTTCGTCCACACATGTAACGCAACAACCGCTGTGTGGAAGCCGCTCCTTCAACGCCCTCTGCGTGACGACATGCATGATGGCTGCATCGCTGAACATGAACGCAAGACGCTGCATCGGGTAATCCGGATCCAGCGGGATGTATGCACCGCCGGCCTTGAGGATGGCAAGAATGCCGACGACCAGATCGGTTGAGCGTTCGAGACATAGGCCGACCGGATTCCCCGGCCCGACGCCCTGGCTGCGCAGATGACGCGCCAATTGATCGGCGCGCTGATTCAGTGCTCCATAGGTCAACGCCTCGTTGTCAACACACACGGCAACCGCGTCGGGTCTTTGTTCCACCTGTTGCTCAACCAGCGCATGGATACAATCGTTCTGCGCAAACTCTGCGCCCGTGCAATTCCACTCGACTAGAAGTTGGTGGCGTTCAACCGCTGTCAAAAGGGGATAATCAGAGATCGACTGCTCCGGATCCACCACAACCTGTTCGAGCAGCGCCTGAAAATGGCCGGCCATCCGCCTAATGGTGGATTCTTCGAAGAGGTCGAGACTGTAATCCCACTCGGTGCTAAACTGCCCGTCGACCTCGTCGACCACAAGCCTCAGATCAAATTTGATCGCCTCGCGTTGCTTCGGTTCTCTGGAGACTGTCACGTCAGAGAGCGAGAATTGCTTTGGCGCTGCGTCACGCAACATGAACATGACTTGGAAAAGGGGGTGATGGCTCAGAGAGCGATCAGGTTGTAACTCCTCCACGAGCTTTTCGAACGGTAGATCCTGATGTTGGTAGGCATCAAGCGCAACGTTGCGCACCTGCGCGAGCAGTTGCGAAAAGGTCAATTTGCTTGATGGTGTGGCCCGTAGCGCCAGGGTGTTGAGGAAGAATCCGAGTAGTCCCTCGATCTGGCTTGCTGTACGATTGGCGATGGGCGTGCTGACAACGACGTCGTCCTGATCCGAATATCGGAAGAGCAGCACATAGAAAGCAGCCAGCAACGTCATAAACAGGGTGCAACCCGATTGACGGTTCAATTCGTGGATCGACTCAGTCAGAGAGGCGGGAAGCGCTAACGTGAATGTTGCGCCCCGATATTCTTGTCGGGTCGGTCGCGGGTGATCTGTTGGCAAATTGAGCAGTGGCGGCGCGTTTTTGAGTTGCTCCATCCAGTAGCTCAGTTGCTGCGCAACGATCTTATCCTTTCTCAGACGTTGCCAACAGGCGAAGTCAGCATATTGAATCGGCAGGTCTGGGAGAGGAGACGGTTGGGCGTAGCAGTTTGCCCGGTACAGTGTCTCCAATTCGCGCCACAACGCGGCTATCGATGTCCCGTCTGTAACGATATGGTGTTGGGAAATCGAGAGCACATGCTCTTGCGGAGCGAGACGCAAAAGCTTGGCTGTGAAGAGCGGGCCGTCTTCCAGGTCAAAGCGGCATCGCCCTTCGTCGAGAATCCGCTGTTTGACCGCCTTCGCCGGTTCCGATTCGGACAACCCAGAGATATCCGTCACCGGCAGTGTAAACGGCCGTGCGTCAGCAATGATCCGAACAGGTCCCTCGTCTTCCAGTCGATAGGTCGTGCGCAGAATTTCGTGACGACGGAGAAGCTCGACAAAGCTGCTCTCCAAGGCCTCAATATTCAATGTGCCCGTGAGTCGGTAGGAATCGAACACTGTGTAATTGGGCGAATCGGGTTCCAACTGATGCAGAAACCAGAGGCGTTCTTCGCCAAAGGAGAGTGGCAGATTTCCCGTTCGTTCTGCGGGCTTTATGGCCGTCAGAATCTGATTATCGTTGACGGCGTCAATTGCAAGTGCAATCGCCGCGATGGTCGGATTTTCAAAAAGAGAGCGCAAGGGCAGTTCCACCCGAAGCACATCGCGGACGCGCGAAACAAACCGTGTGGCTGACAGAGAATGTCCGCCAAGATCGAAAAAATCATCGTTAACCCCGATCCCCTCGATTCCCAATACTTCTTCGCATATCGTTCTTAACTGCATTTCTCGGGTGGTGCGCGGCGGTGTGTAGGGCGTTGACAGAAGCGGACGACTTGACTCCGGTGTAGGCAGCGCCTGACGATTGACTTTGCCGTTGGCCAGGAGCGGGAAGCTTTGCAGATAGATGAAGTGGGTAGGGACACAGTAATCGGGCAGGTGATCGGCCAGCGTGTAGCGGATTTCATCAGCGCGAACAGGCGGGTCACTGGCGGCAATGATATATGCGTACAGGAGTCCTCGTTCCTCATCCGCTGTCACGGCGACTTGCTTGATTGTCGGCAGCGCTCGCAATGCATCTTCTACCTCGTCCAACATGACGCGATAGCCGCGCAGCTTGATCTGAGAATCTCGCCGACCTATCAATTCAAGGCAGCCATCGGATCGCTGCCGTCCAAAATCGCCGGTTCGATAGGCGGTTTCATTCGTGGGATCCAGTACTTCAAAGCGTTCTGCGGTCAACGCAGCTTGGTGCCAGTACTCGGAAGAGATATAGCGGCTCTGAACGACGATCTCTCCCACATCGCCAATGCCGACCGGAACGCCCTCCTGATCGACCACCGTGACCCGTTTGTCCGGCAATGGCTGACCGACATCGAGGACGCCTTCGGGTAGGGCCGTTTGTCGATCCACAACTCGACAGCTGATCTGCGTTGTTTCTGTCGACGAGTAGCTGGTCAGAACCACACAGTCGGCAGGCACGTGAGGCCAGATGCGGTCGATATCGGCCTTGCTCTTGCGTCCCGATGGCAGGATATGGCGCAAATCCGGAAAGAAATCCTCCTGAGTCAACGAGTCCAGCCATTGGCGGTAGAGGGCGATGGGCGGATGGAAGTATGTGATCTTGCTGTCGCGCAACCACCTGGTTAATCCATGCAAGCCTTTCGTCTTCATGGGATAGATGCAATAGGTCGCACCATTCAGGAGTGCATTGAAGAGGTCGGCAACGCTGCTCCCCAGTCCGCTTTGGCGAACGCCCGAAATCCTGTGTCCGGGCCCGAATCTGCAAAGATTGGCACTATACCACGTGCGATGTAATATCGTGCGATGCGTGCGCGGCACCCCCTTGGGCTTGTTGATGGTGCCAGACGTGAAGAAGATGCCCGCAATGGCATCGGGATCTATCTTGGGAAAAGCGGGCATCTCTTTGGGCGAAGGATAAGAGTCCATCGACCAAACGAGCTCCCCGGTGGCTGCAATGGACTCGGCAATGTCTCGATATTTGCGTTCTGTGACGATCACAGAGGCCCCTGTGATTCGGATCAACTGTTCCAGCTGGTCGATTGTCTGTCCTGGATCAAGGGCGACATAGGCCTTGTTGGCTTTCAGCGCGCCAAGTATGGCCGTAATCAGATCAATCGAGTGGTCGAGCAACAGAATGACCGGACAGTTATGCGCCCCAATCTCGCACAAAATCGTTTGCGCCAGACGGTCTGATGCCTGCTCAAGTTCTGCATAGGTGTGGCGTGTTCCGCCGAAGTCAATGACTGCGCTTTCATTCGGAAAATGGTCCACCACGCTCTGCCATCGAGCAATGAGCGAGCCTTCGATTTCACTGCGTTGGAAACCGAGCGTATCCGTGATCACTGTAGGTTCTCCCGAAACGAACTCTTCTCAATCTCTTCCAGCAACTTCGTATCGATAATATCGGCTGCATCGTACTCAGCAGCGGCAGCGTTCTCCACTTCGAGCGCATCGAGCAGAACCTGCACGCCCTCAATGGTCGGGAACGGCATGTCAGGCAGATAGTCCAGAATCAACACATCGAATGCTTCTTCCAGCACTTGGGCATCTTCGACGGGGTCAAGCAGCAGGTATTGTGCCAGGACATTGATCACGCCTTCTCTGTCCTGTTTCATCTGTGCAATCGCATCAATGGTCGCCTGTAGAAAAAGGCTGACGACCTCAGGATCTTCATCAAGGAACTGGCGTGACGTCGTCAGGGCCGTGTGCTGAAACGGTGCATTCAACTCCATCATATTGACCAATTCGCGATAGCCAAATTGCCGTGCCATCGCTGTCTGCGGCACGCTGACCACCGTGCCTGCAATGGCTCCCGATTCCATGGCGGCAAGCCGCTTGCCTTGGCCTCCGGTGGCCAAGATCGCCACATCGTCGTCCGGCTGTAGACCGAGCGATTGCAGCACCAGTCGGATTGCAGTGTCTGCTGCTCCGCCGACAGAACCAATCGCCACGGCTTTGCCTTTCAGGTCTTCTGCAGACGTGATATCCGGTGTAACCATCAATGAATAGACGTAGGTATTGAAGAGCCCAGCGATGAGCGAGAGCTCGGCGCCGGCAACGATGCCGTTGACCAGTGCCGAACCTGCGATCTGGCAGATATCCATTTCGCCGGCGATCAGGGCAGAGGTGGCAATCGATCCGCCTTCGATGAAGACCAGATTGACGTCCAGTCCGTACTTGTCATAAATGCCGTTTTCAAGCGCGTACATTGCAACCGATTGGGTCGCGGACACGGAGCTGTAGCAGACATCAAGCGGTATGCCGGCCTCAACGTCGCCGTTAACGTCGCCTTCAACCTGAAATGGTGCGATGCAGCCGCTCAGTAAGGCAAGGCCGCATAATAATGAAAGTACCTTTTTCACAATCTACACTCCTGATCGTTTGGGCAAATTCAAGGAAACGATGCTCCACGAAGAGCACCAATAAACACAAAGCTGACAACATCGATTGAAATCGGCGTCTGCTACGGAAAACCCGCTATTGAAGATTAACAAATGAAAACTGGTAGAGATCGTTGGTGATGGCCGTTGTCTCGCCTCACCCTGCCATGGCGCTAAAGGCGCCACGGCTGTCCCTCTCCACCCTGTGGAGAGGGAGGCGGGGCAGGGTGAGGCCAAAAGCGTCGCAGTCTCGCCTGTACCAGTATTATTTCATTAAGGTGTGTTCAAAATGAGTTGAGCGCCCAAAGGCCCTCCGGGAGGATCACTTCAATTGATTTTGAACACACCCATTTCATTAATCCTCAAAAGCGGGTTGAGCCACGCCGAGCAGTGCGTTTCAACGCACTTCCCGTAGTAGGCGGCGGCTTCAGCCGCTGTCGAATGCGTCACCCCCTGAGATCCCAAAGAGCCATCAAACCTCCTTGCACTGGCCTTAATTGACGCGCCATCTGGCGACACGTGCTTCGATTCGTTTCAGCAATTCGGTCAAAAATATGCCGGTCGCCGACAGCAGAATGATGCCGACAAAGACCTTATCGGTTTGGAACGTGGCCCCGGCAATACTCATCATGTGACCCACCCCGGCAGTCGATGCGACCAGCTCGCCGACAACAACGCCGACAAGTCCCCGACCGACGCCGAGCCGCATGCCCGCAATGATGAATGGAACCGAACTGGGCATGGCCAGAGTTACGAAAATCTGTCGATCACTGGCCCCGAAGGAACGCGCACACTTGAGCAGAGACTGATCCAGCATGTTCATGCCGGCGATGACATTGACCAAGATGGGAAAGATCGCGCCCAGAAAGACCACCGCGATCTTGGATTTGATGCCGATGCCGAGCCAGAGAATCAGCAGCGGCAGCAAGGCAATGCGCGGTGTAGCGTAGAGGGCCGAGATAAAGAGGTCGCTGATGGCATACAGACGTCGATACCAGCCGAGCGCAATGCCGAGGGGTACGCCGATCACAACTGCGAGCGCGAACCCCAGCGCGAATTCAGTGGCGCTGACCCAGATGTCATACCATAGGCCATTGTTGAAAAGCCAGATAGCCGCCTCAAAAATTCGGCTCGGCGAACTGGTGAAGAGCGGCTTGACAAGGCCCAAGGCCGGAACCAGCTCCCACACGATCAGGAAGACAATCAACGCAGACCATGAGAGGATGCGCATTTCATGTCTCTGATAGACGGCGCTCCATCCGCTGTCAATTGAAGCGAGCCATGCCCGGCGTTGCTTGCGGCGTGTCATGAGTCGAAGCTGGACCCTTCATGGATCATCATGCCCATTTTAACTGCCTCGGCCTGTAAGAGGGACCAGATGTGCTGCTCAATCACGGCGAACTTGGGATCTTGTTGGATCGCCAAGGAACGAGGACGAGGAAAATCGATCAAAATTGTCTCCGTTATCTTTCCGGGCCGGGCCGACATCACTATTACTTGATCGGCCAAATAGATGGCTTCACTGATTTGATGGGTTACATAGACAGCGGTGCTTTTCGTCTGTAGCCAGATGCGCTGTAACTCCCACTGCATGTAGGCCCGTGTCTGTGCATCCAAGGCTGAGAGAGGCTCATCCAACAACAGCAACGTCGGTTCCACAGCCAATGCTCTGGCCAGATTGGCGCGCTGTCGCATGCCGCCCGACAGCGTATGCGGATAGCTTTCCTCAAAACCGGACAGCCCGACCAAATCGATGTATTGTTGCCCAAGAAGCTGAATTTGGTCGGGTCTGTAACCCTGCAATTCTAGTCCATAAGTGACGTTGCCCATAACCGTGCGCCAAGGCATCAGCGAAGGTGACTGAAAGACCATCGCTCGGTCGGACCCAGGTCCAGTGAGGTCTTGGCCATCCAGAAGCAGGCGTCCACCCTGGAACGGCTGCAAGCCGCCGATAACGTTGAGTAGTGTGCTTTTTCCGCAGCCTGAAGGCCCCACAATCGCTACAAACTGTCCCTCCTGGACCGAGAAGCTCACCTCCTCAAGTGCCATCACGCGCTTGCCTTTGCGTTTGTCCACGTACTCAACCAAGATCTCCTGCGCCTCAAGTTTTGTCATTTTTTCCAGTGCTCGATGCAAAGACGCGACAAACCTGTATTCTAATGTCTTGCGGATTACTTGCCGCTGAGATGACTGTACGGCGGCAAATTGTAGCTTGAGGCAGAGGGCTTGTCAATCCTGCTGTGGTTAACCGGCAGGATTGAAAATTTGGTGTAGAAGAAGTCCCGATCGCCTATCAGATCTGGTTGGATTCCAGTGAAAGCTCGGCACGCACGAATATACGCAACCTACCATACAAGCTCAGGCGGATCTGGGCTGACATAGGTGATGCCATGCCATTCCCTTTGTCACCTATCTGAGGCCCAGCGGCTCGCAGATAGGCCACGAGGAGTCGATGACGGATAAGGCTCGGGTGCTGGGTCGCATAGTTGATGCCGATTAGCCCGGCTGCTAGATCAAAGTGAATGAGGGCCGCTTTCTTGACATCCAACTTGTGCAGCGTAAAGTCCCCGGCACATACTTTCCTGAAGAGGCGATTGCCAATGCGCGTGTCGCAGAGATACCGATCCCAGATCATTTCTGGACGGAGCTGGCGCCCCTCATTCAACATTGGGATGATTGCACCAACTTCCCACCCAATTGAATAGCCCCAGTTTGCAGCCTCACTGAAGACAGAGTTCGCTCCCCGACTGTCGGTTGAGGCAATGGGCGACTCGGTGTTGGCCGTTTGTGGAGTCATGACGGCGATTGGCCACTGTTCGCTGGCGGGGCTTGGATCGACAAAGCCCTGGTTATCAATGGCACGCGCCTCGAAGCGGTTCACGTCGTTGTTTTTCTCGATTGTTCATCTCGACAAACGCGACAGCAGATGGGGCCACCCCCATCTGCTGTCGTAGTTATTGCCGTCGTTTACGAACCGCGGACTGGGCCTGATCTACGGAATGTGTTTCTGGGTGGAAAGCCTGATCTGATTGGTCCTGTTGGATTATCGGGTAGAAGACCTTAAATACGGGTTCCGTTTCAGGCTTCTCATCGATTGGGGGCACATTGCTGACCGTAACCGTCAGTTCATCACATGTGACGGCTTCGTCATCATCCGTGACGCAGACCGTCACGTTGTATGAACCATCGTCGGCATAGACATGGGTCGGGAACCCGACTGTGCCGTCGATCGATCCCGGTGGGCCAGTTGGCGTCTTGGTCACGGACCCGGCATCCAGCGTGGAACGGTCGCCCCAGTTGATTGTGGCCGTGTGCGTGTCCAGCGTGCCCTGATCGCTGAAGGTTGCCGGCGCCAGTTCCAGCACTGCGCCTTTAGCCACCGCAGAGTCGGGCCCGGCCTCGACGGTTGGAGCCACATTGCTGACCGTCACCGTCAGCTGGTCACATGTGCCGGCCTCGTCGTCATCGGTGATGCAGACGGTCACAGTGTACGTGCCGTTATCGGCATAGATATGAGTCGGGAATCCAACTGTGCCCGCAGCGCCGTCGGTTGAACCGGGCGGGCTTGTCGGGGCCTCGGTCCCGGTCCCGGCATCCAGGGCTGAACCGTCGCCCCAGTTGATTGTGGCCGTGTGCGTGTCCAGCGTGCCCGGGTCGCTGAAGGCGGCCGGCGTCAGTTCCAGTATCGCTCCTTCAGCCACCGTGACGTCGGAGCCAGCCTCGACAGTCGCTGCCACATTGCTGACCGAAACTGTCAGCTCATCACAGCCGATTCCACCGTCATCGTCGGTGACGCAGACCTTGACCGTGTACTCGCCATTGTCAGCATAGACATGGGAAGGCAATGCAACCGAGCCGGCAGCGCCGTCAGTGGATCCGGGCGGGCCTGTCGGGGCCTCGGTCACGGTCCCCGCAAGCGTAGAACCGTCGCCCCAGTCGATGGTGGCGGTATGCGTATCCAGCGTGCCTTGGTCTCTGAAGGCAGCCGGCGCCAACTCCAGCGCCGTACCTTCGTCCGCTGCAATGTCGGACCCGACCTCAGCGGTCGGCGCAACATTGCTGACTGCAACGGTGAGGTCATCACACCCGCTAGCGTCACTATTGTCGATGACGCAGACAGTTGTGGTGTACTCGCCATTGTCTGCATAGACGTGGACAGGGAACGTTACCGTACCATCGGCGACAGTTCCGCTATCCGGGGCCGATCCGTCGCCCCAGTCGATGGTCGCCGTGTGCGTATCCAGCATGCTCAGGTCGCTGAAGCTGCTAGGCTCAAGCTGGAGCGCCGTGCCCTCGTCAACAGTACGATTAGAGCCGGCTTCGACGCTCGCTGCCTCATTTTCTACCGTCACTTGTACCGTGTCGGTGGTACAGATTGCGGCATTGTCACAGACCTCGATGGTCGCCACGAAGATCCCATTGTTGGTATAGGTGTGGGCAGGGAAGGCAACTGCGCCTGCGACGCCGTCGATCGATCCCGGTGGGCCCGTCGGGGTTTCGCTTACGCTCCCAGCTTCCAGCGAAGAACCATCCCCCCAGTTGATGGTGGCCGTGTGCGTGTCCAGCGTGCCTTGGTCGCGGAAGGTGGCGGGCACCAATTCGAACGTGCTCCCTTTGTCTACCGTGACATCAGGCCCGGCCTCAACGGTTGGCGCTACGTTGCTCACCTCGACAAGCAAGGTGTCACATGCGCTCCCCGCGTCGTCATCGGTGACACAGACTGTCACTGTGTACTCATCCTCGGTTGCATAGACATGCGAACCGCCTACGTTGCCGTTACCCGCACCCTGGGTGACGGTTCCTGCGCCGGGGGCTGTACCATCGCCCCAGTCAATGGTGGCCGTATGGGTGTCGACCGGGCTTGGATCCGTGAAGGAGGCGGCTGTCAAGCTGACGATGTCCCCTTCGCTTACGCTCTGATTTGGACCGGCTTCAACCTGGGGCGCAACGTTGGCTATCAAGAGATCGGCGATGGCTCTGGCGAAGCTGTACGGATCGGTGACTTCGACCGTCACGGTGCGCGTGATTGGGGGCTGGGCTCCATCGTTGACGCCCAGCGCAGTCAACTGCTCCCAGGTCAGGCTAGGCTGCGTACCGGTGATCTCACCAAAGACATTGTCTTCGTTGATATCCCAGGCATACGTCAAGGGAGCGCCGTTGGGGGCGGTGGAGCCGGAAGCGTCCAGAGTCAGGTCTTGCCCTTCTGCAATCGAGTAAGGTCCGCCGGCGTTGGCCATTGGCATCTCGAACACCCGCACTTCGATGGCAGCAAGAGTCGAGTACTCCTGACCATCGCTGGCCTGGAAGGTAAAGCTATCCAGACCGGTCCTGCCCGTATCGGGCGTGTACCGGACCACAGTCGGTGTTAATGAGCTGTGCGTTGCCGTTGGCCGGGCTGTCGACCAGCTCAAAGGTGATGGGCTCGTTGTCGACGGCTGTCAACGTGATGTCGATGGCAGTGTCGCGACCGGTGGAAGTAGACTGATTGTCGGCTACGGGCGCTACATTCTGCACCCGCCAGACATGACGGGCCGGCGCCCCTTTGTTGCCGACGACGTCGACGCCGCGGACCAGGAAGGTGTGCTGGCCATTATTCAGACCGCTGTAGCTCTGTTCGCTGCTGCATGGGGCGTAGGCGGCGGCGTCTAGTTTGCACTCGAAGCTGGTGATGCCCTCGCTGCCGGTGAAGCCAAAGACGGCCGCCCGACTGGTGGTCGTGATGTCTGGGCTGAGTACGATGGTGGTCGCCAGATCTGGCAACCTCCACCGTCCACTCGGCTACGGCCGGCGTCGGGTCCACGAAGCCCTGGGCATCGATGGAGCGCACCTCGAGACGATGGACGCCGTTGCTCAGATCGGTGAAGGTCTGCGGATTGCCGCAGGAGCCGAAGTCGCCTTCGTCCAGCCGGCAGGCTAAAGGCGGCTGCCTCGTTGCTGTCGCTGATGCCCTCGAAGCCAACTGTGATGCTGTTCACGAAGATGGCACTGGGCACGGTCGGCGAGATCACGGTGTCCGGCGGACTGACGGATGCGAGAGAGATCCACGCTCTGATTGTTCGATATTTCGGTGATGCGACCGGCGAAATCTCGTGCCCGCACGGTGATATCGACGTCAGTTGTGGTTTGGGAATCGGGGATGACGATGGCGGCCTCCCATTGATCGCCGGTCAAGATTTTGACGGCCTTGAACGGACCATCGCCGGCCCGAATCTTCACCCAGGCCAGACCCACAGAGTCAGAGGCCGTGCCGCTGAAGACCAGGACCTCGCTGCCCAACGCCCAAGTATCCGATATCGTCAGTGTGCGCGGATCGAGCGAGACAGTGGGCGCTTGCATGTCCAGCGTGAAGCTGACGGGTTCGTCTGTTGGGAAACGGCGTCCGCTTGAGTCGGTAACCCGGACCTTGAGATTGTATGCGCCTTCAGTGAGCAGCGGAATTGCCAGCGTCTGATGTGTTCGGGTCACGATTTCGCCGGGGGCGAAGGTCAGTGTCGGGATCAACCGGATTGTCGTTCACGAGGACAACGACTTCCTGCAAGCCCTGGGCCGCTTCAGCCACAACGGTGACGTTGACGATGCCATCGTCGTCGGCCACATAGGCACCGTCCACCGGCGAGATCATCACACCCTTTGGCGTGCTTGATGCGGCTTGTAGCTGTGGTCGGCTTGAATACCCGCGGCCTGGATGCCTGCTGTTGAGCGTTGGCAGCGGCTATCGCATTTCCCGGCAGATCGCTGCTTGCACAATTGCCGAGCAGGTCACAGGCTTCCACCGAACCGGTGGGTGTCGCGCTCTCCAGCCAGGTGGCGTAGCTCGAGTCCATGGTCTTGAGAATGGCCTGGCCGGGGAAGAGGGTTCCCAGGTTTCCGTCCTCATTGTAGGTGTGCACTGCCTGCTGGCCATTGCTGTAGCGGACAGGTGAAGTCGGATTCGCTGAGATAGCGATCTTCGGCTGTGCAATGATAGGTTGTCTTGTAGAGTGTGCCGTCGTTGCGCTCGGCGACCTCATCGTTGATCGTCCGCAGTGATGGTGACGCGTGGGGCCCTGGTGTCGATGACACCACGCCAGACCGAGGCAATGGTGTCCTGATTGCCCAGCATGTCGGTGACTCTCAGATCCATCTGGAAGTTGTTCTCCAGCGTGGCCGGCAGTTGGAAGCTCCACTCGCTGGCGGCGGCCCCTGTGCCGGCTGTCAGTGCAGCGTCAAACCACTGGCGAACGGCGGCCAACTGCTACGTCGGCCTCTGCGTCGCTGATGCCATCGGAGAGTCCAACGATATCGTCCAACGAGGTGAGCCCGATCTCCAGCGCCGGCGATGCCGGCCGCGCCGGTGTCAGTGATGCGACCGCTGAGGGTGATGGTGTCGGAGATGACCGTACGCGTGCTGTCCAGTGTGCTGAGGATCGCGGTCGGCGGCGTGGCGTCAATGTTGATGGCGCCGGTGGCCGCGTCGTCGCTGGTGCGATTACCCACGGCGTCCACGCCGCGAACGCGCACGGTGTAGCTGCCGGTGACGTCACCGACGCTAAGCGGGAAGAGATAGTCCAACGACCAGGTGTTGCCGTTGACCGTGGCGGGCTGCCAGCTACGAATCTGGATCAATCCGCCGTCCGGCACCAGTTGCGCCTCCACACCATCGGGCACGACACCGCTGCCCGTATCGCTGACCGTGCCGGCCATCTGAACGTGCCATTGACCGGCAGTGAGGATCGGTTGGACCGGGTCGGTTGCCTGAGGATTGAGCGTGATGTCCAGCGGCGTATCGTCGACTTGCAGCGTGATGGCCGGGCCGGGAAGCTTCGATATTGCCGACCGCGTCGGTCGCACGGGTGAGAATGGTATAGTTGCCATTCGTGACCGGCAATGCAAAGATCCAGCTTTCCGCACCCTCAGCTACATTCCAGGTGGCGCCACCGTCAGTGCTAACTTCGACCTTGGCGATTCCGGAGGCAAGCCCAAGGTCAGCACCTGGGTCAGTTGCGCTGCCGCCGATGATGAGCGTACGTCCACCATTGACGAAGTCGCCGTTGTTGTAGCCTTCCAAAGCAGAGGTTGGCTTGTCTACGTCAACCGTCAAATTCAGGCTGTTTGATGCTGCGATCCGACCGCCGCGGATATCGCTCTGATTCAGGCGGAGGCGTGCAAAGGGGAATCCGCCTCCAACTTGATTATCCGTCCCGGCAAAGAGGCAGTACGACTGGATCTGGCCGGCATACATGTCGCTGATCGTGGCCGCATCGATAGCGATCGGGTAGATCTGGAGTTCGTCAAGATCGACGACGCCCGAAAGCGGACCAAGAACAAGATCTCCTGGGTAGTAATAATCATAGCGGGGGGTGAGGTCAAACTCCTCGTGACCGTCAATGTACAGCCTAGGCTTGTGTAAGAGACCAAGAGTAAGGTTGTATGTTTCTTCGCGTGTGAGCACAACGGCGTGCCATTCGCCATCGTCTACCGGCGCATTGAATGTCCGGCCATTGTAACTGATACTGCCGTTCTGCAGGCCCACACGAATGGAATCATCGCTCACAATGTTCCCAGTGGCGGGACCATTTGCTTTGATCCAGAATGCGATCGTGAAGTTGCCAAATCCGATCGGACTATCTTCTACAACCAGCGATTCTTGATTGTCGCTGGCAAAGCGAACGGCAAAGTCTGACGGTGGCGAGCCGACGGCATTGCCGCCGGCATCCAGCGCACCGGGATAGCCGGCAGCAGGCATCGAGAATCCGATGGCAGCAGTTGCATCAAGGCCATACCCAGAGCTGTCCGCGAATGTGCCGGTTTGGGGCAACTCTTCGAAACGCAGGTCCAAAACCGGCGCTGATGTCCCGGCAGGACAGGCCAGAGTCGTATCAATCTTCCTTACGTACTGTAGTCGCGGTGCGACCGTGACCGCCGCCGAAAATCGCGCATTGGCTAATTCTGTATATCCATTCGCGTCTATGGCACTCACTTGAAAACGCTGGTAAGAAGATGTTTTCCAGCTCTGAACCCATCCCTGCGTAGGTGGATAGTATTCGATGTGCAGGTCGGACCCACGCGTAGCGCTTAGAATGGATGACGGGCTGCAACCACGTGTCCCGGCCACGATTTCGCTCACGTGAGAGAGGCGACTGTAGCCGATTTCACCTTGTCCATAGCTGTCGATTGGCCCACCTTGAAAGATCGTCAGCGCCAAATCTGAAGCCGGACTATAGGCCACATCAAAGTCTGTACTTGAATTTTCGGCTGCATCGTCGGTCAGCGTGCACTGATTCTTCTCGCTGCCATCAGCAGGATCGATGAACTCAATCGTAATCGTATTGCCGTAGCCGAACTGAAGGTACTTAGGCGTTTGGAAGGCAATTCCGTAGGCCGTACCGTACCGATCCGTGCTGATCTGATATTCAGCGAAGGAGAGGGCCAATTTTTCGAGATAGGTTGTGATATTCGTGTAAGTGGAGGCTGGGCTGTTGACAATTTCGACAGTCGGCGCAGAAGAAGGTATCCCTCCAGCGTTATTTGGATCAATATAGCCATAAAATGCCGTCGTCAGATCGCGATAGACAGGCTGTGGCATCACCCACTGATATATCTCGAGCGGATTCGTCCACAGGGCAGCGCCATCGCCATCGTATAGCTGTGTGACAATGCGGATTTCGGGTGCGTCGAGTGGGTCGTCAGGAAGCAGTTCAATGGATCCGCTATGCGGCGTAGCCAATGCCAAAGCCGTCGACCACTTGATCTCCATCCAGGTCACAAGGAAGGTGTCGCCATTGGTTGTCACAGTCGGCTTGAACGCGCCCGTTAGCCATTGCTGACCTTCTTCGCCTGCCAAGGGCCTGAATCCCCAGGGATTCTTTGGCTGTACCAAGGGATCGACGGAAAATTGTGGAGTCTGTACTTGCCCATCTTCATTGGTAATCGACGCACCAATCGCCATCTGCGATTTCGGCGGGCCGAGACTGACACGCAGATCAGCGCGCAGGGTGGGCAAATCAGGATGCTGAAACTCGACCTTGTAATAGGGAGCACGATTGTCATAGGGAAGCCCCATTGGATCCGGCTCAATCAACCACCCTTGCCGGGCGCCTGTGTTTATTTGGGCTAAAGTATGGCAGGAAGATGTATTGTCACAGTTAAGTGCGTCAAAATCAGAGATGGGCGCCCAGATATCATTTACGTTTGACGACCACCAGGCTAGAAAAACATAAGTCGGCCCGCAGAATTCCAGTTCTCTGTCGATTGCAATCTGATCGCCAAATGCTAATGGCGGATCAGTCGGTCCATAATCGCCTGGCCAGAGAGTATTGCCGGGAGTTACTTCAGGCGGAATTTCTGGGTTGCTCTGATACATCACAATAGGTTGATAGGGTGACACTCCCACAGCACCGACAGTGCTGCGTAGTGTAATATCATGTACTTTCAATGTCTGGCAATTGTCAATGTGATCCCAAACAGTCATGCATTCACCCTGCTCATTGCAGGCGGTACTGGGTGTGTGTTCGCCTCTCAAGTAGGAATAATCACTCACGATCCGTGGTCGTGCATAATCGTCTACATCCAATTCAGAGGGGGCGATGGTACTGTCGCCAAAGGGGAAGCTGAAGATGTCTCCTTGACCGCCACTCCTCGATCGGCTGGACTCCATAGTAGTGATCAAATAATCATCCAGCCGTCCACTGTTGATGGGCGCGGCCGTAATCCCTCCGTATAGGCTCGCCCTGGTCAATGGGTTATCGGCGCCGATTGTCCATGACCATACGGGAGCGGCTTGGTCCTGCAGGCGGGCCCGGACATCGCTGCTTACCTCAAAAGGCTGGCTAGCAGGCAATGCAGGGGCGGCAAAGCTGATCTGCCGGGTCACCGTCTGGGTATTGGTAAAGGTGAGCGGATCGAAGTCGAGCCGATCGGGCACGGGGGACGGATCAACTTCGACAGGCATGGTTACATCGAGCACGCTTGGCGCCAATGGCACCTTGGCCACAACCGTCGTCGTATAGGCGACAGACTGGCCCGGGTGAACAAATCCATCGCCATCATCGGTCGCCAGATAGATGGCTATCGGTGCGCTGTTGACGACATTGGGATGGTAGGGACGATTCTCGTCATCGAATCGATCGGCCGGAACAGTGGATTCGGCGAGTTCTTTCTCCGCCTGATCGGAGATGCCGTCACCGTCGCTGTCGCTGCTCAGCGGATTTGATGAGACGATAACCGTGAGCGGGTTTGGACCGGATGCCGTCCCGCTGATCGCAACTGTCCAGCCCCCAACCATGTGCGGTGAGGACGGCAAGCCTTCCAAATGGCGTACCTCAACGCCGTCAGGCAGACCGTCGTTATCCGTGTCGGCCCGACCGGGATTGGTGCCGGCCTGCAGTTCTTGAGCATCGGTGAGGCCGTCCAGATCGCTGTCCGCGAAGATGGCGGAGAGCGCGGTCCCGCCTGCTCTCTTCTCAAGCTCAAAGGAATCGCTGAGACCGTCTCCGTCTGTATCCCAACTGAGATCGTCCGGATCCAGCCCGCCGTTTTGTCTACCCAGAAGCCCATCACCATCGATATCGGTCAGGGCGTCAAATTGGGGGTCCCAGGCCAAAGCGTAGACGCCGGCGCCTCTGTCGACTCGATCAGTGAATCCGTCGAGCGTAGCGGGCAGGAAATCAAAGTAGATCGGATCAAACGCTTGCGAACTGTCAGTGTCCAATGTGTCCGTCCAACAGACCGGTATGGGGAGAAAAAAGAGGAATGGGATACCGATACACTCATAGACGGGCAGCGCGTAGGCTGAGTTAAATGCGAAATCAAATTGCTGGTTGAGCCCTGGTGAGTTAATGGGCAGAGGCGCAGGCAATTCGTATGACTTTGACAAGGACGCCTGGTAGAGTGACTTGTTACCAACTCCATAGGTCGTGTACGTATGCAGATTCTGCCAATCACTGCTCATCTGATCACGCGCAGCGGACAGGGTCTCTCCTGTGGGCGAGGAAAGGCTATGCTTGACGGTGGTCGACCTGAGATTGTCCTCGGAGAAGAGCCATAGATAGGGTCCGATTAGGTAGAGGTTCCAATCCTCCGGCGCTTTATGCGAGATGGTGGTGGTGACGGGAAGCGCTGCCGAAATCCCATTGCCGGCAACATAGCCCATGACCGGGTTCACTAGCGAGAAATCAGGGGCTCCGGGCCTTACAAAATCCCGCGCGCGGTGTCTACCATCGCATCGTAGGCATAAAGCGTCGAGCTGAGCGCCTTGGTGGCGGTCGCCTGAATCGTGAGACAGCCGCCGTTAAATTCCAGATCGTCCGGGACTCCGTCATTGTCTACATCTTCGCCAACATCTAATTCGCACAGTGCGGTCAGCAATAGATCGATTAAGCCAACGATGCCTACGAAGATCAGGCCGATAACGGTAGCCGATATTGCCGCCAGCACAAGAATATAGATCGTGGTCGCAATCGTATCTGCCAGGGCGCGGTTGAATTCGGGGCTAAAGGCCTGGATATCATTGCTGACAATACTATAGATAAAGAATCCCCATGTCACGGCGATGGCGACGACAGCGCCAATTGCAAGGGCTTTGCTACTCATCCCAATCGCGACAGAGCGCATTGAGAGTACGGACCGCATCCCGTTGACGGCGAGGCCAGGCAAGGCTTGTGCGATATTATAGGCAGTCAGCACCGGATTGACGACAGTCACGTATGCTGTAATCCCTAAGGCCACAGCCGCTACTGCTACCCCCAGTTCGTAATTTTCCTGGGCGATATCGGCCAGGAGCAAAAAGCCAACAGCGGCCACAAGCATGCCTGCAACCAATGCCGTTGCCCGCAGTGGAGCTTGTTTGAAATTCGCGATCGTTCTGGTCGCCGGCCGTGTAACATGTTTTGCAAGGGGATTGGCGTTGGCAAGCGCTTTGTAGATTCCGGCGCTCTTGGTTGGGATGCCACCCACTGTCCCACTGCGCAGGGCATTAAACACTTGCCTGTTTGCCGCCTTTTTTGCTCCGGTACGTACGACCAGTGCAGCATTCCGAATGTACTCCTCCAATTCGCTGTCAGAGTCCAGGGGTTGTTGGGCATAGACAAGCCGAATGTCATTGCTCGCAAAGGCGTGTTCAACGACGTTGTTGATTCCTTGCATCAAGGTCAGGGCATAGAGCTGGGTAACGATCATCTCGCCATCAGCTATACTTGAATCAAGTGTAGGCACTGATCGGGACGGATCCTCGGGGTCCAAATATTGATCGCCATGACGGGCTTCCAACTCTATCCAGTAATCCTCCGGTGTGCAGGGAACCCAGTTTGGCTCGCCGAGCCCATCACCACAATAGGGCATCAACTTCAATCCAGCCATGGTGTCGATGGGTGTTACCCCACCAGGGCCGGACGAAGAGAGATCGATTTCGAGCTGATTGCCATTTCGAGTTACAGAGCCATTGGCCAGCCACTCGGCATCCAGCCCGATGCCGCGAAAGCGGCTTTCGTACGCATACATGAGCAATGGTCTGACGTTCGGATCTTCGTGCCACACTGAGTCAAAAGTGGAGAGCACCTGATAGGCAGATCCTGCTGTATCTGTAATATCAGCGGTTCTTGCAATTGCCTCTTCAAAGGTTGCGTAGGATGTCGTTTTGACGTTTAAGGTGTTGGCTATGGCGAAACGCTCGCTACTCGTAACACCGGCATTCGTACCGCGGTCAAAGCGTCGTTCAATTTCAGCTAGATCCAGATCGCGCTGGTTGTCACCGTCTGTGTCTGTAACCGACAAAAAACGCTGATCAAGAACGTAGGAAAGATAATTGAGTGCATCATCCCCGTCGAGATCCGGATAAACGGGGGTGTCGTGGATAATCGCCAGATCGGTGCCATGCTCCTCGTTGATCTTGAGCCCGGTTAGAACCCACTCATCGTAGTATCGATGCACGATCTGTGGCTGGTTGTAAAAATAGCCTTGTGGATTACAACCCTCGGCAAGCTGTGCGGGGTCGTCAGGATCACACACAATGTCGTTCAGCACCTGCACGGCCCAGAGCATACGGACTTGATGTGGTGTCGTCCATGATGTTTGCGGCAGATAGGGCATGCGGCCATTGAAGGCGACGCGTTCGCCCGTCTTTTGGTCGGTAACTAGCGTAAGCGGGACATAGGCGACCTTCTCGTCACTGTTTTCAGCCAGATCGCTGACGACGATCCCATAGGCGGCCAAATCGCTTGCCGGCGGTAAAAATGTAGACGCGGTCGGAATCCGAATCTCCAACATCGGCACCAACTGCAAATCATCGACGCTGCCATCAACGTCACGGATCTGGGCTTGATCGTCGCGGGGCCAATCCATGGGATTGAGCGCAAACCAGAGCCGATCCTCATCGCGCGGACGCACCTGTATATCGACAAATGTGGTCATATTTGGCGTGAGATTCTGCACCGTCAGGTCAAGCGGATTGGCTTCGGCAAAGGGCGTCCCGGCGCCAATTTGTGTGAATGGAGCAAGGTCTAGTCTGTCTGGCACATGGTCGCCATCGTTGTCCTCGTCGAAGAGATCAGGCACGCCATCGCCGTCGATGTCGTCGGGTTGTCCATCCCCGGAAACATCCCACTCCACAACATCCGAAATGCTGTCAAGGTTGCTGTCCATCTCGCTCGGATCGCTGTACCAACGTTCGCCGTTGAACTGGAAACCGGTGACTTCAACCAGGTCCGAAAGTAGATCGCCGTCGGTATCGGACAAAACCTCGCTGGTACCGATGCGCAACTCGGTGAAGTCGGTCAAACCGTCGCCATCGGTGTCCGTGCCGTCATCGGTCACGGGAATCGCCTGTGTTGCGACAGCCACAAAGGGCGCGGCCGCAATCGACCTCTTTTGGTTGGCGACGACAGACGATATAGGCGCAAGCGCAAGCTTGCTCTGGTGGGGGTCAAATGTGCTCGCATTCATCTCCGCCGTCAGCTCGCGCAGGAGGACGTCCTTGTCGCGCGTCTTCTCCTGCACGGCGGCACGAGCGGTCTGCTTATCCACAAAATCGGTGATGCGTAGATTGCTGAGAATGGGACCGATCAGGAGACTGGTAATCACGGCGACCGAAACCGCACGCGCAAGAAGGCGTGCGTGTCGGTAGGCAATCAAAACGAATGACAGGACTGTTGCCGCAAGCAGCGCGAGCAGATTACCGGCGTAGGGCAAATGCCGTTCCACGTTGATCGATGGTGCGCCAGTCTGCGCCAGGAAGCCACCCGACGCTGCCTTCACAGGCTCAAATTGTGAGTAATTTACTGTGATACGGGCGCTGACGGATTCACCATGGTCCTCTGGAAAGTGAAGATCCAGGATCTGACGGACAGGTAGACCATCCTCACCGACCCACAGTTCGCCGCCGCCGATCATCTCGTTGTAGTAGGCCGGCACTTCGAAGGTTACGCCGGGCGGTACATCGCCTTTCTGGCGCATGGCTGCTTCCATCTGATCCCGGACCGAGAGCGCGAAGGTCGGGCCATCGATGGCAAAGGCGTAGCGGGTGAAGGTGAGACCGGCACGTGTATCCTGTCCCAAATCGGTCACTTCACGAGCTGCAACCAGATAGCTCATGAAATCGCCGTCGGGCGCGATGGTCTGGGTGAAGTCATCCCCTTCCTGCCACTCACCCGAATTCCGTTGCAGATAGGTTTTGCCGTCGGCCACACGCACGGCCACGCTGTCGCCTTCCTGCAGGATGCTGCCGCCGTCAGACCAGAGTCGGAATTCCATGGACGAGGTCTGGGCGTCGGCGCGACCTTCCATGTAGAAGCGGTCTGTGTGGCTGCTGCGCCCAACATTGAGGACGGATAACGCGGGCGTTGTGATTTGTTCGACGTCGCTGGAGAACTGATAGGAGCCGGCTGCCTGGGCATGTTCCCAGGCTGCAGTCAGCGGATCGGACCTGGTGGACGACGAGGCCTGCCCTGGTGTCCAGAGCGAGGTCGCAACAAGTAGACTGACGAGCAATGCGGCTGCGCCGACGAGCATAGGACGGGACGGCAAACGGGACACGATGATTTCTCCAAATTAATGGTCAAAGTGACGCTTAAGGCTTTTCCAAAATAGTAACTATACGGGAGTCGGCAAAGCCTCAAGCCATTCCAGGCAAAGGTTTCCTTGCAACGTATATTTATCTCTCTGGAATGGCCTAAGGCGCTGAAAACCCGATATTTATTGGAATGGTGGTTCGTCGTTATGCATCGTGCATGGGGCACAGAACGTGATTCAGGATGTGGTGCAATCGGCGGATGATGCCTGCGGAATCAAAATCTGGCATTAAGTTTAGTGCATGCCAAGCAAAATGAAAAATGCACAGCAGCTATTTAGGAAAATGTAGGGAGGCAATCTATTCGGATCAACCGATTTGATAAGCCTGTTGACAGTCGGGTTGGCCATGGGAGGCTCACATTCAGGGAGGAAAAAGTGAACGGGGGGCTTGGATCGACAAAGCCCTGGTCATCAATGGCACGCACCTTGAAGTGGTTCACGCCGTTGTTCATCTCGATAGATGCGACAGCAGATGAGGGCCTTCCCCATCTGTTGCCATCCAGCGCCTAGAGCTATCCCCTGGGAAGGGACCCGGACGCCCGGACGCCCGGACGCTCTGTATTTGTATGAGGGCCATGGATTAAGAGAAAATGGTGAAAAGATTCACACGCTCTGGTGTAAAAAATCCACGCGCGCGCAAGCGAAACGTAAGGAGTGTGCAGTTTTGCGTGGACGTTTATTGGGGTTCTATCATCCCTGTTGTTCCGCAACCCAGAACGTCTCGTTGCGCAGCGAGGACGAGACGCTCTGGGTGTAGGATGCCTACAACCGTTCTACATACACATAGTACGCGCCCTGCATAGCGCCGCCTACTTCATCCTCAACAAACCAGGCTTCCAACTCGGTCACGCCGGTTCGATCCAGCGATAGCTCAAATGTCACCTCTTTGTCGCCTTCGCTCACGTCTTGGGTCTCTTCGCTGTCAAAAAGGCGTAGCAGGGCTCTGTTCGGATGGATGGTGTTGCACTCGCCGCTGGGCGGCGCGTAGATGTGTTTGCGCGCAGCGTCGGGCGAGATGCCGGCATCGATGGGCAGATCGAGCTCGTCGGGCCAGCGGCGCAGGGCAAAGCGGTAGCGGCCCGGCTGCTCGACGTCGACGGTCCACTTGCCTGTGCTCTTCTGTGCCTGGATGATGTGGGTCTGGTGCCAGGCCACATCGCCCATGACGTCCATGGCGTCCAGTTTGGTCGGATTCTCGGCGTCGTTGCCCAGCGAGATGGGGCGTGTAGGCTGCCAGCCCCGGCTCGATCTCCGCCCACCAATCTTCGTGGGTCTGGCGTAGTCGGGAGACTATTTCGGGATTGGCATCGGCTACATCCTGTCGCTGACCGGGGTCGGCCTGGATGTCATAGAGCTCGATGCCACGGATCAGCCGCCAGCGGCGCGTCATCACCGCACTGGTCCATTTGTCCGGCGGCGTGGTGTCCTGGCGATATTGGAGGAAGTGGACGCGGTCACCGGGGAGTGCCTCGGCCTCGCCGCGCAGCAGCGGGGCAATGCTCTCGCCATCGAACGTAACGTCTGCCGGCGGTTCCAGCCCGCAGAGATCGATGAAGGTGGGCAGCAGGTCGATATGCAGCGTCATCTCGTCGATGTCCGTGGCCGAATCCAGCCCGCCAGTGGGCCAGCGCACAAAGAAGGGCGCCCGGTGGCCGCCGTCGTAGTAGGATGCCTTCATGCCGCGCAGACCGGCATTGTAGCCGCGGGTCACAAAGCCTTGCTCGTCCAACTCAGCGCCGCCGGAACTGCCGTTGTCGGTCATGAAGATCAGGATCGTGTTGTCAGTGATGCCCAGATCATCCAGCTTGGCCTGCAGACGGCCGAAGTTCTCGTCGATGTTGGTGATCATGCCGTAGAAGGCCGGCTCGGGAATGTCCGGGTTGTCGGCGTAGAGTTGGGTGTAGCGCTCAGCCACCAGATAGGGGCTGTGGGGCGCGTTGGTGACCAGATAGGCGAAGAATGGCTGCTCATCGTCACCAGCCTGCGACTCTTCAATGAAGTCCATGGCCTCGTCGAACCAGATGTCGGTGCAGTAGCCTTCGTAATTGACCGGTTCGCCATTGGCGGTGTCGTCACTCTGGAAGTAGGTGTCATCAAAGTAGTTGTTGCCCCAGAAGTCGGGCGTCTGTCCCACGCCGCCGCCCTTGTGCGCGACCACTTTCTGGAACCCGCGGTCCTGGGGTCGATAGGGATAGTTGTCGCCCAGGTGCCACTTGCCGAACATGCCGGTGCGATAGCCGTTGGCCGCAAAGACATCGGCCATGGTCGTCTCGTTCTTGCCCAGGATAGAGCGTCCCCAGCAGGTGGCCCAGGCGCCGTTGCGCACCGGCCGCCGTCCCGACATCAGCGCGCCGCGCGTCGGCGTGCAGAGCGGCGAGACATGAAAGTCGTTGAGGCGCACGGCTTCATCGTGAAAGGCGTCGATATTGGGCGTCTGAATCCAGGGATTGCTGGTGCAACCAAGATCGGCGTAGCCCTGGTCGTCGGTCATGACCAGGATGACGTTGGGGCGTTGGGTTATGGTCATTTGGAGCCTCCGGGAAATGGCTGGCAGCCCAATCGACTGCAATGATGATTTTGATTTGGCGTTGCAAAAGTGTGGTTCTCATAGTACGATTGAGCCATGAGCAAGACAGTTGGCCGAATCATTGCCTTGGTCGAGAAGGGCGATGTTCGCATCTCCGACCACGGCTACGATGAGCTCGCAAACGATGACCTATTTGCGAGAGATGTCGTGGACGGCATCGCGACGGGTGTTGTTGTAGAAGACTATCCCGAATACCACAGAGGGCCATCTGTTTTGGTCTTGCAAGCGGATGGAGATGGTCGACCGATTCATGTCGTGTGGGGTATTCCACTGGGCAAATCATCACCAGCGGTAGTTGTTACGGCCTATCGACCTGATCCAGAACGATGGACAGCAGATTTTATGAGTAGGACATAGCGCATGAAAAGACGGCAGAAGAAGTACATCCACGAAGGTGACTATGTAGCTCGGGTTGAACTTGAGCTGATCGAAACGGATGATGACTGGTCGCCATACTTATCGCTTGAGGACGCTTACAAACTGGATGATGTTCGCCAGGCGTTGCGAAGCGGCGACTTGGCACGTGCGTTGCAACTGTCGCAGGTATTCACACTGACGCCCGTTGTTGCGTAGACTCTGGATACGTCAGTGGTATGGGGCGTGTCAGACCTGCTGAACCTACACCGACCACAGATTATCTGACGTGAACCACGTCAGACAATCTGTGGTCGGTTTTTGATCTTTGCAGTTCGCTGTTAGCGCATGTGCGGGAAGGCGCTCTTGCCGGCGTAGGTGGCAACATCGCCCAACTCTTCTTCGATGCGCAGAAGCTGGTTGTACTTGGCGACACGGTCGCTGCGGGCCGGGGCGCCGGTCTTGATCTGGCCGGTGTTGAAGCCGACGACCAGGTCGGCGATGGTGGCGTCCTCGGTCTCGCCCGAACGATGGCTGACCACGGCGGACCAGCCGGCGCGGTGGCTCATGTCGATGGCGGCGATGCTCTCAGTCAGGGTGCCGATCTGGTTCACCTTGCAAAGCAATGAGTTGCACGACTTCTCTTCGATTGCGCGCTCGATGCGCTGCACGTTGGTGACCAGCAGATCGTCGCCCACGAGCTGAACTTTGTCGCCAACCTTAGCGCAGAGCTTCTGCCAGCCTGCCCAATCATTCTCGTCCAAACCGTCTTCAATGCTGATGATGGGGAAGCGGGCGACCCAGTCGGCCCACAACTCGACCATCTCTTCGCTGTTCAGCTTCTTGCCCTCGATGTCGAGAATGTAGAGGCCGCTCTCTCTGTCGTAGAGTTCGCTGGTGGCCGGGTCCAGGGCGATATAGACATCCTCGCCGGGGCGCAGGCCGGTCTTTTCAATGGCCTGCAGAATGACTTCGATGGCCTTGACGTTGCCGCCCAGGCTGGGGGCGAAGCCGCCCTCGTCGCCGACGTTGGTGCTGTAGCCGCCGTCATGCAGCACATTCTGGAGATTGTGGTAAATCTCGGCGCCCCAGCGCAATGCCTCGGCGAAGCTGGATGCGCCCACGGGCATGGCCATGAACTCCTGGAAGTCGGTGCTGTTGGCTGCATGCTTGCCGCCGTTGAGGATGTTCATCATCGGCACGGGGAGGGTGCGGGCGCTGACGCCACCCAGATAGCGGTAGAGCGGAAGCTCAAGCGCGGCGGCTGCGGCTTTGGCTGTGGCCAGGCTGACGCCGAGAATGGCGTTTGCGCCCAGGTTGCCCTTGTTCTCAGTGCCGTCCAGGGCCAGCATTGCTTCGTCAAGGCCGATCTGATCGAGTGCGTTATAGCCCAGCAGCTCTTCGGCCAGCACGTCGTTGACATTGGCCACGGCCTTGAGCACGCCCTTGCCGCCGTAGCGACTCTTGTCGCCGTCGCGCAGTTCGACGGCCTCATGTTCCCCGGTGCTAGCGCCGCTGGGCACGATGGCGCGGCCAACTTCGCCGGTGATCAACTGAACGTCGACCTCGACGGTCGGGTTGCCGCGGCTGTCCAGAACTTCCCGGCCAGTGATATCAATGATTTCGGTCATTTTTTCCTCCAACTCGAATGTGGTTCCTCAATTGCAACTTATATCCTACCCCTGCGTAATGATCGGCAGAGGTTCATAGGCAAACAGGTCAATTATAACCTGCAATGGACCGTTCCTGGTAATTCTTGCTTTTGGGAACCGACGTTGGTTCTGTATTTCTTGCGGTAGCGACGACCCCTGCGGTCGCCCGCACCTGGCCAATCAGACAAGGTGACCACGAGGGTAACTACGAGGGTCGACCCTACGAGCTGTATTGATAAAGACGGATGAGGTGGGTGACGTGACAGACGAAATTGTGGCAGAAAAAACTGTGAAGACGGAAACGATGGCGAGCGGCGCGGGGCGTGCGGAACAGATTGCGGCGAGTCAGGCTGGTGACCAGCCCAACGCTGGGCAATCTGTTGCGAAGCAGCCGTCAGGCACGCAGACGCTTACGCGTGTTCCATTGCGCAAGGATCGGGACGATGGCATCACCTTGCTTTCGCTCTATCACTTTGTGTTGGCGGGTGCGTTTCTGCTGGGAACGGTCTTCGTGGCGCTGCCGGCGGGGATCACGGCCATCGTCGGCATTTTCGAGGATCCGGGGGCGCTGATCGCGACGTTGATCCTGGGCATCATCGCTTTTGTGTTGATGACCTTCTGCATTCTCTTTCTGGTCGTGGCCTACGGGCTGTGGACCATGCGCCAGTGGGCGAGGGTGGCCGCAATCGCTCTGGCAATGGTGAGCCTCTTTGCCGTGCCGCTCGGCACCATCATCGGCGGCGTGACGATCTGGTATTTGATCAAGCCGGAGGTTGCGGAGCAGTTTGGGTAGTTGAAGCCGGTATTCTGTGGGCAAGAAAGGGTGAGGGGGTGACAGGGTGATATCAACTCACCCTGTCACCCCCTCACCCTTGTCATTTCTGCGTTCCTGATTCATCCGGTCGAATCTTGTCCGGCTCAGCGGGCTCTTGCTCGGGCAGCGGGCGGAGGCTGGGGTCGGCCGGCCAGACATCATAGACCCAGCGCACCGCGCGACGCCACATGCTGCGTGCCGCTGCGGCCTGATAGACAGCATTGCGACGTGTGCTCTTCCACCAGCCGGCCCGCTGTTGGTCGACTGGAACGCTCCATTGGATGGCGCAGGCCGCCCAGGTGAGTCCGGCGCCGAAGCCGACAAAGACCAGGTTGTCTCCCGGCTTGATTCGCCCCTCTTCAATGGCCTCACAGAGCGCAATGGGAATGCTGGCGGTGCTGGTATTGCCGTAGCGTTGCAAGTTGATGACAACTTTGTCTTCGGGAATCTTGAGCTGGCGCAGCACGCTGTTCTGGATGATGCGAATGTTGGCCTGGTGGGGAATGACCAGGGCAAGGTCGTCGACCGTCATGCCTGCCCGGTCCATGACCTTGCGTGTGGCATTGGCCATCACGCGCGTGGCGAAGCGGAAGACGGCTTTGCCGTCCATCTTGAGGTAGTGGCTGCCGTTGCTGACTGTTTCCAGGCTGGCGGGCATGGCGCTGCCGCCGCCGGGCACGATCAACGAATTGGCCCCTGAGCCGTCGCTGCCCAACTCGGTAGCAAGAATGCCGCCCGGCACATCGCTTGCCGCCACCAGCACGGCGCCGGCTCCGTCGCCGAAGAGCACGCACGTATTGCGGTCCGTCCAGATCGACGATGCGGCTCAATGTCTCCGATCCCAGAACCAACACATATTCGGCATCGCCGGCCAATATATGTCCGCGGGCCATGGCCAGTGCATAGACAAAGCCCGAGCAGGCCGCACTCAGATCGAAGGCCCCGGCATTGCTCGCACCGAGGGCATCTTGCACAATGGAGGCCGTTGACGGAAAGATGTATTCGGGCGAACTGGTCGAGCAGATGATGAGATCGACCTTGCTGGGCGGAACATCGGCTACTTCCAGCGCTCTACGTGCGGCGATGACTGCGAGCGATGCCGTTGTCTCTGACGGCCCCGCCGCAACATGTCGTCCTTCGATGCCCGTTCGCGATCGGATCCATTCGTCGCTTGTATCGACAATCTGTTCCAGATCCTGGTTGGTGATCACTTTTTCAGGCACATGGTAGCCCCACCCAATGATCTGGGCGTAGCGAGGCTCGTAGTGGCCCGGCACGGGACCGGCGTTTTCAGGTGTTGTCTTATCTTCGCTTGATCTGTCCATACTGTTGCCATTCACACTGTTGCCGTTCACATAGTCCGACGCATGGGGAGTGTTTCCATTTGTGTACAGCGTCCTGCGATTTCCTTTGGATTCATCGCTGGACGAATCCTCTGGAATCCTCCTGTTGTCAGTCATGCACCGACCTCCCCTCTTCTTGCGCAAAACGCCCCAAGTCACCAAACAGACAGTTGAGGCTGCCGCATCGAAATGCCTTTATTTCGTCATGCTACTCATGGCGACGCAGCATGATGCACGCATTGTGTCCGCCGAAGCCAAAACTGTTGCTCAGCGTCACCCGGACGTCCGCCTGCTGCGCCTCCAGCGGCGTGTAGTTCAGGTCGCACTCGGGATCCGGATTGTGAAGATTGATCGTTGGCGCAATCACACCGTCGCCGATTGTCTTGGCGCAGATAATTGTCTCAAGTGCGCCGGCCCCGCCCAGCAAGTGTCCCGTCATGCTCTTGGTGCTGCTGATTTTCACGTTATATGCATGTTCACCCAGTACATGCTTGATGGCTGTCGTTTCACTGATGTCGTTCAGCCGTGTGGCGGTGCCATGCGCATTGATATAGTCGATATCATTGGGCGCAACGCCGAGTTCGCCTGCTTTGCGCAGAGCCATCTTCATGGCATCGATGGCGCCACGACCCTCCTCGTGGGGAGCGGCCATGTGAAAGGCGTCGGCGCTGCTGCCGTAGCCGATGACTTCGGCATAGATGCGAGCGCCCCGTGCGAGTGCGTGCTCTTCCGATTCCATGATGACAATGGCGCTGCCTTCACTGATGACGAAGCCATCGCGATCGGCGCTGAAAGGCCGACAGGCCCCTGCCGGATCCTCGTTGTGTTGGCTGAGCGCGCCCATGACGTCGAAGCCGGCGATGACGATGGGCAGAATTGCGGCCTCTGTACCGCCGGCGACCATGACGTCGGCGTCATTGCGGCGAATTACCTCAAAGGCTTCACCACAGGCCGATGTGCCGCTGGCACAGGCGCTAATTACGGCATGGTTTGGGCCGTGCAGATCAAATTCGATGGCAACCTTTCCTGCCGGACTGTCGACCAGCATGTTGGGCACCATGAACGGACTGACCCGGCGTATCCCCTTTTCGGCGGCAACGCCGATATTGGTCCAGGTCGTCGTGAAACCGCCGATGCCTGTGCCGATAATGGCGCCGATGCGGTTGGTCTCTTCCTGGCTAATATCGATACCGGAGTCGTCAAAGGCTTCATGAGTTGCAGCCAATGCGTACTGAATGCATGGATCGAGACGGCGTGCCTCTTTGCGATCCATATAGTTGCGGGCGTCGAATCCCTTGACTTGACCGGCAAACTGGGTCCGCAACTCACTGACGTCATGGTTGGTGATCGTTTCAATGCCCGATTTCCCGGCCAATAATTTGCTCCATGTCTCATCCACAGTCAGCCCCAGAGGACTGATCGTGCCGACACCTGTGATCACCACACGTCTAGGAGAACAGCCATTTGTCGAATTACTCATCGATTCTTGCCCAATCATTCTTCTTTTTCCCCTTGTTCTATCTGATTTATTACCATATTTCATGGTTGATGCGCGCTAACAGGCTATTGGGCAAACAGTTTGTCAACCCCCCAAAACCCTGAAAGATGGGCAATTTAGTTCTGTTTCCGGTACAGTCATGCCATCTGCTGACGATAGCACCGCACAATATTCCGTACAGTGGCGCTTTCTGTCAACTCTGCCTGACAGCAAAAAGCGTCCCATTTCTAAGACGCTCCCTGCGCGTTTTCTGTGAATAGAAATAATAACACGGCTTCCTACAAAAAGTCGCGCTGACTTCCAGGAGCCATGCTCGCTCTATTGGGGGATCTGCTGGCTAACATCACGGTACCACCAGAGCCGGATCTGCGCTTCGCCATTGCGATCATAGAATTCGACCCGAATGGTGTGATCGCCTTCTCCGATGCCGATGAACGTATTCCTCGCCTCACGGTACCCGTCCCGCCATTCGTCGATGACCCGGGTGTCATTCAAGAAGACACGTACGCCGTCGTCGGCGTTGACGCGGAATACATAGTCGCCGCTGCTAAAGTTAAATTTGCCGATCCATCGCGCCGACCAGAAATCGTTGGAGAGCAGACCCGGTACCGGTGAGCTGTTGCCCCAGTTGTAGTCGAGTGGGCTGTTTCCGATGGCCTCTTGCTGCTCGAAGACCGGCACACCTGCCAAGTTGGCGCCGCCGTAGTAGCTCGCCGACCATTGCGGGTCGTTGCCGCGGAAGTCGATATCCAGCTTCAAGCTTGCATCGCCCCGGGCCTCAAAATACTCCACCAAGATCACGTGGCGACCGCTGAGCGTGCGACCAACAGCATAGGTTTCGCTGGTCGCTCCTTGCCATTCATCGATAATCAGCTGGCCGTCCAAATAGACGCGCACGCCGTCATCGGCCTGAGCCATGAAGCGATAGTAGCCATAGCTGAAGTCAATGGTGCGATCGAAGCGTGCAGAAAAACCATCGTCTGGAATCCCGGGCCCTGGGGATCCGCTTCCCCAGTAAAAATTGAGATCGCCTGAATTCTGCTGAAATTGCGCCGGTTCGACAAGCTGCGTATTGGCAAAGTACTCGCTGCGCCAGTAATTTGTCGGCGGCAAAGCCTCTGCCGGTGTCGCAGTGGGAAAGGCTGTCGGCGATGGGACAGGTGTGGCCGCCGATGATGGCGGCGAAACGGCGGTAGTCTCATCGGCCACCTGTACTTGGCCGGTGTTGCCACGGACATCAACAAGACGACGATCGATCCAGCCCGTGATGTTGTCCGGGCAGTCGATGAAATACCAAGTCTCCAATGGGTTGCGATTGACGATCACGCACGTTTCGCCTAGCGTGGCTTGGCCGGAACGTTCGAAACGGTTGCCCGGTCCTTGGCGCAGATTTACCATGTCGAATTTGATCACAGCCGTCGGCAGGGCGACGCCAGGCGCCGCCGTATCTGCAGGGATAATGTCGGCAGCCACGACCTGTGGATCGCCGGCATCGCCTCTTGACGTGAAGTACGCTCCCCACACTTTCACACGGTCGTTGGGCTGTTGATCGCGCAGCGTCGTGATACACGATTCCAGATCAGGTGTCTCACCGACCAAGCCGATTCGCTGCTCTCCACCTCCTGGGGTTTCAACGATCAGATAGGTGCTGAATGGTTGCCCCTGCGCGGCCTGCAATGTGCCCAACAGGCCAAAAATCGGACCATCTTCTGATGGAAGCGATGACGCCGGTCCTTGTGGTGAGCCCTGGATGATTGGGAGCAACATGATCATCTCTCCAGGCGTTTCCTGAAGATCCGGCTGGGCCCAAAGGAGCATCCTGGGTGAAAAACTTACCATTGCAATGCTCAGAACAGCAGTTGACAACAGAGTATAGATAACCATGCGCATAGGTGTCTCTCCCTGACCTTCGAGGGGTAACGCTGTCAAGAAAAACCGAAACAGAAATATGAACCAGTATAGCACAGTGAGGGGTTTATGGATTTCGGTACCTGTTTAGGCAGACTTGCCTTGCCCTATCAGACTTGACATAGACACTGCGACTTCACATACTTACGGTGAATCCTGCAGTTGAAGAGAAAGAGTGCAGATAGTCAGAGCCAGGCAGGTAAGGAAACGTGCCCTACGCCTTTGAGATGCCAAAGAGCCATAGTTTCGTCAAGCTCCAACGCCGGCGGTGGGGGCGATCAGGGTCTGCCGGGTGTGTGCTGCGGACCGCGTCAACCATGACCTTTGAACGGTAGGCCGATACCTATCTCATATGAAGAATCATCCAGAAGATCCGATCGAAGAGCAATCGACCGGCCATCAACCGACCGGCCCCCAATCAACACGGTGGGCTGGACCTGACGCGTTCGCAGCTGATGACTCAGAAGATAATGCTGGAGATGATGGGGCGCCCGCTGGTGCGGGGTTCGAAATCGAAGGCGAGCTTGTTGATGGCTTGGACGCTTCCGAACAGGGTACTGATCGTCTAGAGAATGATCAGACCGAACAGAGTCCCTGGGACACGGATGGGCAGGTCCGGGAGACAGACTCGATTCTCGATGGCGATCCGCTGCCCTGTGAAACGCGTATCGCCGGCAGCCAGGATCCGGCGCTTCTGTTGACACTCTCGCCGGCAGAACTCGAGGTTCAACCGGGCGCTTCGGTTGATCTACAGGTTCAACTGCTCAACAACGGCAATCGAGTTGCCCTGTTCGAAGTCCTGTTTGAGGGCTGGATCGATTCTGCCTGGCTAGACGCTAATCCGATCTATCGGACATTGCAGCCGGGTGAACGTGTGACGGTCAGTATGTCGATCTGCCCTCCTTGCCAACCGTCTGCTCTGGCCGGGCCACGCCAACTCGTGGTGGTCGTTCGTTCGCCCGACTATCCAGGGCGTGAAAGTCGTCAGGTTGGATTGCTAAATGTACTGCCTTATGATGATGTGCAGGTCGGAGCCGTGGCTCCGCGCACAGCGGAGATTTCATGGGGACAACGGGTTGCTTCGTTTGAAATTCCGGTTACGAATAATGGCAACCATCTCCTGCAGGCCCGTATTCGAGGGCAGTCTGAATCCGCTGATTTCCATTTTGATCCTGTGGCTCCTGACCAGATCGAGACCGGCCCGTTTGTGGCTGAGGACCTGCTATTGACGCTCGACCCTGGACAGACGAAGGTGCTCAGCGGCTCGATCCGGCCTAAGCGATTGCCGCTCTTGAGTGTGCGGCCCCGGATGAGTACGTTTCGCGTTCTGGTCAACGTAGTTGGCAAGGCACAGGTGCCGCGAGCTGCTATAGGTCAACTGAGCGCTTCGCCGCTGATCAGCCCGCGCCGTGTGGCCCTGCTCGCCATGATTCTGACGTTCGTTCTGGTTGCGTTCTCGCTATTGGGGGCCACTGGATTTGGCCTTGTGCAGATCGTCTCCTCACTGCCGGCGGTCACCAATCGAGTGGATGGACAGTCGCCTGCCTCTTCATCGTCAACCCAGCCGCCCATTGTCGCCGTCGTCGTGCCGGTTGGCATGCCTGTGCCTACGACGGCGTCCGAGCCGGCGGCAGGCCGCACGGCCCCGATCGTGGTCAGTGTTGGTGATGATGCAGGCGAGAACACAGGCGAGAACGTGATATCGACTCGCCCAGACGTGGCTGGAGAGAGCGCAGGCCGGGATTCCTCTGTGCCCCTTGTGGCGGTCGGCGAGGTTTCGCGGCCCGGTGCAGAGCCGGGTCTCTCTTCTTCGGCTCCTGCACCGGTCGAGATTCGGGCAGCTGATGTATCGTCGCCCTCGGCTGCGGGTTCGTCATCGACGCCGGATCGAAGCGACTTGACCTACGCGCAAATGTTTCAGGAAGTTGCCTTGCGCTATGATTTGGACTGGCGTATGTTGGCGGCTCAGGCCTACGTCGAGAGCAGTTTTGACACATTGGCCCTCGGCAGTGACGGCGATCTGGGGCTGATGCAGGTGCTTCCCCGGACCTGGAAGGAATGGGCGCCCGCGGTCGATGTCAACGATCCGTTTGATGCATACAGCAATGTGCTGGTCGCCGGCATCTATCTAGACCACCTGAGATCGACCCTGAGCCGAAATGGATATCCCGAGGCCCGCTGGATGCTGGTCGCCTACAACTGGGGACCGGACAAGCTAAACACATTCCTGGCCGAGGGCAATGGGTGGGAAGATCTGCCGGAGAGCGTGAGTCGATACGCAGGCGATATTCTGCGCATTGCCGAGAGCGTTCCATAGAATTGAGGACTCTGTGTCCCAACTGCTTGAAGATAGCGCAAAGGAGCCTGCAATGGTAATGCAACGTCCGGATCTGTCATCGGTGGACGACTTGATCGTGGATTATATCGAAGCGTTGGAGCTTGAAATTGAACGACTTCAGGGGCTGCAATCTGACGCCAAACCCAGTTTGGAGCCACAGGAGCCAAGCGAACCGCCGACGACCTTGAATATCATCACCGCTACAGCTGAGGGGATGGCAAAGCGAACGCCCCGCCATCTCTATTTTCGACAACGCCGTAATGGCATGGGCGTCTTTGATATCGAAATGAGCCCGGGGGATCGGCCTCGATTGTTGGTCCAGGCCGATGAGGCCGATAACCTGATTTTCGTGACCAACTTAGCGCGTGCTTTCCGATTGCCCGTTCAACAGATTGTCGAAGGGCCGGTACATTCTCGCGGCCAGTCGATTATTGCGAATATGACCCTGCGCGACGACGAGCAGATCAAGGTCGCATTCCGAGACAGTGGCGGTGCTCACGTTGCACTGGTCAGCGAGCGTGGCCAGGTTCGGCGAGTGGCGAGCCGCTATTTTGGCCCGAGCTTTCAATCGGGCACTGTGCTCTACGACGTTGGCAATGGCGACGCGCCGGCTGCGGCTTGCTGGACCACAGGCACCGATGATCTGTTTATTGCCACACGCAGCGGTCGCGCCATTCGTTTCTCTGAGCGCCAGGTCCCCGTGCGTGGCTGCCTTGGCCTTCGCGTGGTTCCGGGCGACGAGGTTGTCGGTGTTGCCGCCGTGTCCGCCGATGACGGCGTCTTCCTGACTAACGCAGAAGGCAAAGGGACGATCCGTCTGATGGCCGGATTTAATGCCAATAAATCCCCTGGCGCAGGCGGCAAGGTTGCCATGCGAACCGAGCAGCTTGTCGGTGTTTTGGGTGTGCGGCGCACGCCGGATACAGTCGGAGGCGCGGATCTGGACCTCTTCGTGATTTCCGAACTGGGGAAGCTGATTCGTTTCCCCGCGTCTGAGGTGCCGCCCAAGGAAGGTGTTGTCCAAGGCGTCAACTGTATGAACTTGCGCAACGATACGTGCGTCGCTTTGATCTCTTCGGGGTAAGAGTGGGTTGGATGGTCGGCTGTCCCGTCGGAGGTAACGACGCAACCGGCAAAACTAAAAAGGTGATCCCGCGTGTGGTCGATTGATCGTATGCCGGATCACCTTTTTCGCGCCGGCATCGTATCTTCTCAATACGCAGGGGCGTAGATGTCAGACTTTTGGCAAAAGCCTGACATCTTGGACCGCATAATCCGCATCGTTGAGAGGATGCCCAGGATCGAGATCGGTAGGCCGATTATCCATCCCTCTTTCGGTTCTATACCGTTTGCACAAACGATCTCTATGAAAAATGTACGCGCTGATTCCGTTTGTGACCTCGAAAACGTGGTATACTATCAGATTGTGTAGTTGGCGTGGCCGATGATGGGTTCGACCATCAGGCCGTTGCACTGTTCGTGAATGTGCGATTGGGTGGACGCAGTCATAATCAGCTGCGTTCCGACGTAATCGAATGTTTGCATTCACTGGATGCACTGTTAACGCGAGTCAACTACTGTTCTGGTTCAGCTTGTAGAACTTAGCAGACTGGGTCAGGATTGTTGTGGATAGAATGAATGAGGAGATTAATATGTCAGACAATGGCATGGCAGAAATGCGACATCAAGCGGCCGCGGGAGATCGATATCGGCGGGAACTCAACAAAGCGCAGATGGCCGATCTGTTGAGCAAGATTAGCGGTGAAAATACGGATCTGGTCAAGTTCGATGAGGTTGCCAAGCGATTGAAGACTCGGCAGCGCATCGAGATGGGCACGGAGATGGTGCCGTTGGACAAGATCGTGGGCAGCGTAGGTCGCTATATGGACTTTACGCGTGAATTCCTTCCCCGGTCCGGGGCCAACAAGGCGCGCTGGACCAATATCGACGCAGCTATGAACTCGCTGGCGGGTTTGCCCGCCGTTGAACTCTACAAGATCGGCGATGTCTATTTTGTACGTGACGGCAACCATCGCGTCAGCGTCGCACGTGCAAACGATGTGTCTCACATCGAGGCATATGTGACAGAGTACAAGACGTCCGTGCCGCTGACAGCCGATGACTTCGAGCGAGATCAGTGGTTGATCAAAATTGAACACGCCGAGTTTTTGGCAAAAACGAATCTGGAACAATTGCGCCCGGAGAGCTCGATTGAACTGACCGAGCCGGGTCGATTTCGTATTTTGCTGCGTCACATTCATGTGCATCGCTATCTGCGAAATCTAGATCTGGAACGCGAAGACGAGTCGTATCGCCTGACCTGGGAGGATGCAGTCGTAAGTTGGTATGACAACGTCTATATGCCCATGGTGCATGCGATTCGAGAACAGAATCTGCTCGATGACTTCCCTAAGCGCACTGAGGCCGATCTCTACCTGTGGATTGCGCACCAACGTGAACGGATCGCCCAGCAGTATGAGTTGGCCCCACTGAGCCCTGAAGCTGCGGTCTCTACATTTGCAGAGACCCACAGCGAACGCCCGATCCAATGGACGGTCAAAGGCATCAAGCAAGGGCTGCACTGGGCGTTGGGGCCGGATGATCGTCCTCTCGGGTTGAGCGAGGAGGAGTATAATGATGCGCGTGCTCGGCACGATGCCGGAGAAATATCACTGGCTGAAGCCGAGCAGGAAAGCGCTCATAGTCTCCCGGACCCTGAGCCGGATTCGGAAGTCCGTTAGGCCGAGAACCATGATCTAGAGCGTGGCGAATTAGTTACTATTCAGGCTGCGGTACAAATAGACCGAGGATTCGGCGGATGAGGCTGATTTTTGCGGATTAAATCCGCATTGATCCGGCTTTATCCGCCTGATTCGCCTAATCCGCGGTCTATCAGCGTACGGCTGAATAGTTACGCGAATTGTAGGATTACGATCCAAGTAATTCTGGTTCTCTAAGCAATTGTGGGGCGGTCAACCCCACGAAAGCTCAGAGAGCCGGAACTCTTTGCCACCTTCTCCGCTTCGCCGACTCATCTTGCCGCGGATCCGGTTGAGAGCAATTGCAGGGTGGTCTGTGCTCCAGGTTAACAACTGAATGGCAACAGCTCAGAAACAGCTTCGTGCACATAGACGCAATTGTGGTAGCATGTGCGTTGTATGAAGCTGAAATGAGTCTATTCGAGGAAGATTGATGAGCCGCGTCAAGATAATTTGTACGATCGGGCCCGCCAGCCGCGAAATTGATGTGCTGCGGGAACTTGTCATAACAGGAATGAACGTCGTCCGTCTGAACATGAGCCATGGAACTCATGATTATCATAGCGGGACGATCGAACGTGTTCGCTCCATCTGTGAACAGCTGCAAATTCCGGTCGCTATTATGGCCGATTTGCAAGGACCTAAGTTGCGCGTGGGGAAGATGCAAGAGGGCGGCGTACCTTTGGAGATCGGAGAGGCTCTCGTACTCACCACCGATGATATGATCGGCGAACTCGGACGCGTGCCGGTGCAGTATGATGACCTGCCTAATGTGGTCAATGCCGGCGAGCGAATCCTTTTGGATGACGGACTGATCGAGCTGCGCGTCACCGATACCACCGAAAATGAAATCCACACGGAGGTCGTGGTCGGTGGTGTTCTTCATGATAAGAAGGGCATGAATCTGCCGGATGGCTCCCCCGATATTCCGGCATTGACTGAGAAGGATCTGGATGATATTCGTTTTGCGTTGGAGCATCAGGTCGATCTGGATCGCTCTCAGCTTTGTGCGGACGGCCAACGAGGTGCTGGAGCTGAAATCATTGATTCAAAATCAATCAGCTTTTGGGCGCACGACACCCGTCATTGCCAAGATCGAAAAGCCTGAAGCCATACAGAATATCGATGCTATCATTGATGCTGCCGATGCGATCATGATTGCACGTGGCGATCTGGGCATTGAGACAAGTCCAGAGACCGTGCCGATGGTCCAGAAATCGGTCATCGCCAAATGTCATCGGGCCGCCAAGCCTGTGGTGACGGCGACTCAGATGCTCGACTCTATGATTCGCAACCCACGACCGACCCGCGCCGAAGCGGCCGATGTGGCCAATGCAGTGCTTGACGGCAGCGACGCCATCATGCTCTCTGGAGAGACGGCCGCGGGCAATTTCCCCATTCAAACCGTACGAACCATGGCGCGTATTGCCGAAGAGACGGAACGTGTCATGGCCGAGAACCCGTTGCGCTACAAACTGGACGAGCCCAACGTCTTTACGCTTTCCGGGGCCATTTGTCATGCGGCCATGCGCACGGCGGAAGAGGTGAATGCCAAGGCCATTGTGGCGCCAACCGTCAGCGGTGCGACAGCCAAGCTGATCACGGCGTTTCGCCCCAAGGTGCCGGTCGTTGCGGTCACGCCCAGCCCCATGGTGCAGCGCCAACTCTGTCTATACTGGGGCATTCATCCTTTGCTGACCCAGCGATTGAGCAACACCGATGAAGTTGTAACCGATGCCATTGACGTTGCTCGTCGCAGCGGTTTCGTCGGTGAAGGCGATACTGTGGTGTTGACTGCCGGCGTTGTGGGCAGCGTACGCACTGCAACCAATCTGATGATGGTGCGCAACATCGAACATGTGTTGGCACGAGGCATCGGGCTGGGTCAGCGAGAGATCGCCGGCCGGCTGCGTCGGCTTGAGCCGCGCAAGGGCGATGAAAAACGCGAGGCCGGCCCTCAGGATATTCTCTTTGCCAATAACATCGACCGTAGCAGCCTTCGTCTGCTTCAGCGTGCCGGCGGCGTTATCACCCGAGAAGGCGACCTGGACAGCCCTGCCGCTATGGCCGCTGTTGAACTCGGCATACCGGCTATCATCGGCATCGCCGCTGACTTCGACAAACTGGTCGACGGCGCCATGGTGATCATGGATACGACCAGCGGACAGATCATGCGCTGGCATAAGTAGGTTGAGCAAGAGCGAAGATCAAAGATCGAAAAGGCGATGTCCTGACAGCAGGACATCGCCTTTTCGATCTTTGATCTTCGCTCTTTATTTGTTTAGACGCGGGCCGGTTGTTCGTTTCCTGACTCGCCGATGGCGCGGCGGACGTCGACGCGGGTGAGCAGCAGGAGCCCGATGACGAAGAATATGGCAATGCTCAAAAGCGCGAGACGGTAGCTGCCGGTGAACTGCAATGCCAGCCCGAACATCAGCGGACCCAGCCAACTGGTTCCCCGTTCACTGACCTCATAGAGGCTGAAATACTCGGCCTCTTGCCCGCTGGGGATCATCTGTGAAAAGAGGGAGCGGCTCAGCGCCTGGCTGCCGCCGAGTACAATCGCGATGACCCCGCCCATGATGAAAAACTGAGCCTGCGTCTCCAAAAGGGCATAGGCATAGATTACCGTCCCCGACCAGATCACCAGGCTGATCATGATGGCGCGTTTGGCCCCCATGAGACGCGCCAGATAGCCAAAACCGAGTGCGCCGCCAATGGCCACAAACTGAATCATCAGAATCAGACTGACCAGTGACGTTTCGCCGATGCCCAACTCTTGATTGCCGAACTGGGCCGAGAGCGCGATGACGGTCTGGATACCGTCGTTGTAGAGCAAGTAGGCAACCAGGAAGAGCAGCGTCTGCGGATACCTGGGCAGCTGCGTTAACGTATGCTTCAATTGCTTAAAGCCAATGGTCGCATAGTGTTCGCCGGCGGGCAGTTGCTTCTGTGGACTGCGGCGTTTCAGCGATAGCATTGGAATGATGGTGAAAATGGCCCACCAGATGCCGGCTGAGGCCATGCTGATGCGTACGGCGTGGGCGGTTTCGATGCCAAATGACTCCGCCTGCGTGAAGAGCGCCAGGTTTATCGCCAGCAGCAGCCCGCCGCCCAGATAGCCCAATGCCCACCCCTGGGATGAGACCGTGTCCCGGTGATCCGCATCGGAGATTTCCGGCAGGTAGGCGTTGTAGAAGACGATCGACGCCCCAAAACTCAGATTCGCGATCAGAAAGAGCAATCCACCCAGGAGGTAGTTGTCGCCCTGGACGAAATAGAGGCCCATGGTGGCAAACGCGCCGATATAGGCGAAAAGACCGAGCATCTGTTTTTTGATGTGCGTGTAGTCGGAGATTGCCCCCAGAATGGGCAGAAAAAAGACCTGGAGCAAGACTGACAGCGAGACCATGTACGGGAAAAAGGAGTCGGCCAGAACAGGGATGCCCAGCGGGTAGACGAATCCTTCAGCGTCGGCAGCACTCTGGGTCACCGCGGTCAGGAATGGCCCCAGAAAGACCGTGACCACCGTCGTCGGAAAGGCGGAGTTGGCGAAGTCGTAGAAGTACCAACCAAACTGCTCTCTGCGGTTCTGTCTCGCATCCGGTGGTCCCGGCTCAACGGCTTCGATGTTGGTCATGGGTGGCTGTCTCCTGGGCAGGCACGAAAGGGTTACTGTCTTCATGGCGAAAAAAGTCTGGCCTATGAAATAAGCCAGACTTCTGGGTTCCCAGGGCAGTCGCGTCTATATTGTTCGCGACGGCTGAAACCGGCTGCTAATACCATTTACCCATTCATGAACCATGATCCCGTAGGGGCGGGGCTTGCCCCCGTCCGCTCTACACTACGGGCGACCGCAAGGGTCGCGCCCTACGATACATGGTCCTTGGCCCAGCAATTGGTATAACAACCAAGAGCCGCTTATGAAGCTTTCCGAAATCGTACTGGTACGGGCCAAGAGCGGGCTGCGCACGCCTATTCTATAACCAGCGTCAATTCGTCAATCTCCAACAGCGGCCAAACCAAGCGCCTGCGGGCGCTTTTCGCTGTTAGCGGCGGGATTTATCTCCGCCGAAACAGGCGGTAACGCTAGACATAACGTTGGGTGCCCATGGGTGGTAAATCCACCCGGTAAATGCCAACAAGCATCTCACCGATGCACTAATACGGAACCGGGTACGCCTGGACCAGTTGCTTGACCTCGGTACGGATGCGTTCCTGCAAGTCGATGTCATGCGGCTCATGAGCGATCTCAGCGATCCAGCGACCGATCTGCTTGAACTCGGCCTCTTTGAGACCACGCGTGGTGGCCGCAGGCGTGCCCAAGCGAATACCGCTTGTGACCATGGCCGGCTTGGGGTCGAAGGGTATCATGTTCTTGTTGGTGTGGATGCCGGCATTGTCGAGCGCCTGCTCAACGATCTTGCCGGTGATCTCCTTGCCCGTCGAATCGACGCCGAGCACACCAATATCCACCAACAGCAGGTGGTTGTCGGTACCGCCGCTGACGATGCGCAGTCCGGCTTCTTGCAGCGCGTCTGCCAATACCTTGGCGTTGGCAATAACCTGGCGCTGATAGTCGACGAACTGAGGCTTGAGCGCCTCCCCAAAGGCAACGGCCTTGGCTGCAATCACATGCATGAGCGGGCCGCCCTGGGTGCCGGGGAAGACGGCACGGTCGATCTCCTTGGCATACTTCTTGCGGCATAGGATCAGGCCGCCGCGCGGCCCCCTAAGCGTCTTGTGGGTTGTGGATGTCACCACGTCACAGAAAGGCACTGGATCTGGATGCAGCCCGGCCGCCACCGATCCGGCGATGTGAGCCATGTCCATCATCAGGACGGCATCAACACTGTCGGCAATGGCCCGCAAGCGCTTGAAGTCAATGAAGCGGGGGTAGGCGCTGGCCCCGGCGACGAGCAGCTTGGGCTTGTGTTCCTGCGCCAAACGTTCCATTTCGGCGTAATCGATCTGCTCCGTCTCGGGATTGACGCCATAGTGATGGAAGTTGTAGAGCTTGCCCGAACTGTTGAGTCGGAATCCATGGCTCAGGTGGCCGCCATGATCCAGTTTGAGGGCGAGAACAGGATCGCCGGGATTGAGCAAGGCCAGATAGACGGCCTCGTTTGCCTGCGCGCCGGAGTGGGGCTGTACGTTGGCGTGTTCGGCCCCGAACAACTCCTTGGCTCGCTCCCTGGCTATATCTTCGGCTACGTCCACATATTGGCAACCGCCGTAGTAGCGTCGCCCCGGATATCCTTCGGCGTACTTATTGGTGAGAACGCTGCCCATGGCTGCCAGCACGGGCCCGGACACATAGTTTTCACTGGCAATTAGTTCGACGCCGCTGAATTGCCGCTGCCGTTCTTGCTCGATCACTTGATAGATCTCGGAATCGGATTCGGCCAGGAGGATCCGAGGATCCGGCTGTTCGCTCCATGCTGCCAGTTCATCTGTCGCTTCCTGCGACATCTGCGACACTGGGGCTGTCATACTCATTGATTGCACTCCTTCTGGACAATTATATCAGTATCCGGCAACTGTGCCTGGCTTCCTGTAAGTATCCTCGGCGCAGAGGGATGTTCTTGGTTTTTTCTCCTGAATTGAACGCGGGGAACATAACATCATTCACATATTTCGTCAATTGCGCGGCAAGGAAAAGGAGGCATCCGATTTTTGGCGGACTCTCACAATCTCAGATAGACGCGTAAGGAGGGCAGCGAGAAAATCCGTGACGGCAACATTGTACTTGGGCAATCAGCTCGACTATTGCTACAATGGGGCAGTTCGGTGGCGAAGTATCGGTTCGGGCCGTCAATATCCAAGTCTATCTGTGACAGATTCCTGTCCATGTAGTCGACTCATACGTGAAAGAGAATCGTGGACTTATGTCATCAGAGAATCGACCGGCAACGATTAGCATTGTCCCAATGGCGGGAAGCTCGATGGCGTTTACGACCGCCCTAACCATGAAGGAATATATCAAGGGCAGTGAAGTCTACGGCAAAATGCTTGGCATCCGCCGTGATGAAATTCGCCCAGCGAAGGAAACTCAGGCCTACCTGGCGACGTATCCGGACCAACTCTATATCATTGTCGTGGCGACGCCGGAAGACCCTGATACAGTGGCGGTCGTGCCCATTTTGGCGGCGATAGTGGACAGTTCGGCCCGTCTATCCATGCGGCTGCTACGTGACGAAGACGATCTCAGACTGCTCGATGGTCTGTTGGCGAATGTGGATCTGCTCAACGAACTGGATGACCTTGACCTGCCCCAGGCATTTTTCTTCGACGAGGAGTGGCAACTGGTGGGGCAATGGGGCCCACGACCCGCGGCAACTGAAGCATATTTAGATGGTTGGCTTGAAGAAAATCCTGAGTATGAACGGCTTGCCGAGTCAGATGATGAGACGGATCAGGAGGCCTACGCCATCCTGCTTGACCGACTCACATACGAAATGCGTGTGTGGTACAACAGCGGGCTAAACGACGCCTGCATCGGTGAAGTGTATGATCTGCTGGTCAATCTGCAGAATGGCGACGATGATAACGGTGATGATAGCGATGAGGCTGCGAGCGAGTCTTCGTAATGAAAGATGATGTTCACTAGGGCGACAATCTGTGGTAGTAAAACTACGCTATCTGTTTGACCATGCAATCCGAACGGCCTCCAATCGAAAAACCCACGGGCTTCCTGGGCGAGTTCCTTTTCTGATTGTTGGCATCTGCGCGCTCTTGTTGGTGGCGTTGCCGGTGTTTGCCGCGGTCGAACTTGCCTATTTCAACGGGCGTAGCGAACCTGACGCGCTCGATATTGGAGTGGGCGAGCATACGTGAGGTGAATCTTGCCCGGTGGGATATCTATTGCAAGGATGAGTTGGATCCGCCGGCCGCCTATCATCTTATCGGAGCGGTTGAGGCCCTAGGCGGGCCAGACCAGGGCCATGCCTATTCTTTTCCGGTGCCTGATCTGACGCCAGGCGTTGCCTACTGCTTCCGACTGGATGAAATCACCGTGGACGGGACGCCCGGCGAGTCATTCGATATTTGTGGGTTTGGGTATGGCGTTACGCCGACCCCGACGCCGCCGGAAAATCAAGGGGCGGGGGTTGTTACAGATCGTGCCTATGGTCCCGGCACGCCGATCCCCGGCAGTGCCGCAGCTGAACAACCGGCCAACCCATTGCCACTTACATCCACGCCAACTGTCACACCGATCGCCACGCTGATTGCCACCTCAACAGCTACTCCCGTAAACGTGAGCCCATTGGACACACCTGTATCAGGCGCTCAGAATCTGCCTGCAACCCTGACGCCAATTGCCAATGGTTCGGTCGAGTCCGCCCCGGTTGCTCAAGCCTCCAGCTCATCTGGAGCGACCGGGACTGGGTCCGCTCCCAATTCGGCGCCGGCAATGGATCCGACCCCGTTGCCGGACCCCGGCTTTATTGTTGTCACCGCTACGCCGACCAGTGAAGCTGTTGCCCAGATACTGCCTACATTTACACCGCTGCCCACAACAACACCCGGCTCCGACGTATTGGCGTCTCAATTGCTGGATTGGGATGCAGAGAGCCTGGTGATGGCGCTCCTCTGTTTCGTGACTATCGGCGCTACCGGGATCGGTGTGCTGGGCATCACGTCATTGGGGTTGTACTACAGTTCTCGCTCAGGTGACCGTAGGCGCTAGCCCATGCGAATCTTTTTCGCCATCGAAATCCCAGTCGATGTTCAGACCGGCATCGATTCTTCGAGTCGACGGCTGGGCGACTATCTTCGCTCGTGCGGCCTGGCCGATGCCGTGCGTTGGACCCCCGCCGCCAATCTCCACCTCACGCTACGCTTTTTGGGTGAGACCTCTTCTTTACAGAAGCAAGTAGTGATGGACGGAATGTCTGCCCTCGTGCGAACCGATCGTGCGCTGGAATTGCGCGTCACTCACTATGGCTGCTTTCCCAACAACCGCGTGCCAAGCGTGATCTGGCGGGGGATTGAAGGCGAGTTGTCACACTTGCGCCAACTTCAATCCGACATTGAGCAAGTTGCCCAACGGGCGGGATACAAGGCCGAATCTCGACCGTACTCACCTCACCTGACGGTTGGACGAGTGCGCCGGGGCCTATCCAGGTCGGAGCAACGCAAACTGGGTGATTGTTTGTCCGGCTTTCTCGAAGGAGAAGACATGCCCGATGAGAATCCCGTCTCGTCAGGTCTTCAGCCATTTGACTTTGATGTTCACAGCATCGTGCTAATGCGCAGCGTGTTGAAGCCGGAAGGCGCGCAATATACCGTGCTGGAACGGTTTCCGTTGGGATGATGGGTGGAGTTGAATTTGCGCTGCCGGTAATTTAGCCCTGTTGTTGTTCGGGTCTAGGCGTCTGTTCTGCCGTGCGCTGTTGTGGCATGCGCTGTTCTGGCATACGACGACGGGGCTGCGCTGCCAGTGCGGGCGCCGAATCCGGTGCAGGTTCTGTGCGGAAGTCGGCGGAAGCTGCTTGAGATCGCCGACCTTCGCTGCGTTGCAAGCCCTGAGCAATCAGAGCCAGTGGAACGTGCACGAGAAATCCCATGACTACGCCCCAAAGCAATAGCGAAATTGTCCCGATCAGTTGTGCTTGCAACTGACCAGGGAAATCGGGTTGGAATGCAGCATCAACCAGTAGGCCGGAGACACCCTGCCCCGATACGCCAAGATAGCTGCCGATCCCGGTCATCTGCCATCCTGCGCCGACCGCTCCATCGGCGAAAATGCCGACTGCCAACAGGCCGATGATGGCCGGGAGGCCGCCAATGCTTAGCACGCCGGTGATGTCGTTCAGCTTCATGCGGCTGTCGACGACGTAGGTCACAAAGGGGACTGTCGCTCCGGCCAGAAGGCCAATTAGGAGGGCGACGCCGGGTTGCACAAAGGGGCCGGCGGCCAAGCCGGCGACCAGGCCCGCTGCCAGCCCGCGTGCGGTCATGCCGGCATGGCTCTCGGCGGTGACGAACCAGGTGTATAGCAGTGGAATCAAGGCGCCGGCTGCTGCGCTGACGACAACGTTGATGCTGCCGCGCATGATGCCGGTTTCGCTCGTTACGGTGGCCTGAAGCGGATTTGACCAGAGCCAGCCGATCACGCCGCCCAGCATCAGAAGCGCTCCCAGGATGGCGACCAACGGCAGCCGAGAGGTCGGCAGTTTCTCCTCACTATCGCCCGGCAGCGCCATATTCTTGTTCCACGTGATCAATGCTGCCAGACTGAAGCCGGCCGTGACAAGAAAGACGCTGCCTGCACCTGCGAAATCGATGAAGCCGTGGCCCAGGGTCAGGTTGCGACCTAATGCATTGAGCCAACCGCCACCCTGAATCCAATTGCCTGCCAATGGATAGACGATGCCGCCCATCACCAAGGCGATCAGCAACGCTGCCAAGACCGGAGCCCGATTTCTGAGCGCCATGACCGACAGCGCCGCTGCGGCAAAGACCCAAGGCAGATGGCCCAAAAAGAGGGCATAGGCCAACCACGACAGATCCGGCCCGGATAGCATCCAGCCGCTCAGCCCTGCAACACCCCAGCCGCTTCCCCAATTCACTGAAAGCGGACTCCATTCCCATACCAGCGCCATCAATTCGGGCTGGGCATAGACCAGGCCGACACCGCCAAACTGCAGCCCGAAACCGACGGCCCAATAGGCGATGCCTGCCAGAGCGATGGCTCCCACAGAACTGAGTGCAGTTTTCCAGGCCTCGCGGGATGCCATGCCGGAAACGCTGACCAAGATCAGGCCGGCCGGAACAAAGAGCGCCAGACCGGCCGCCAACACATACCAGGGACTGAAGGCTGCCACTGTGGACATGGCTGCATCAAGTCCGGTACTATCTTGAGCCAAAACGTTTGCCGGAATCAGAATGGCGAACAGCGCTGCCCAAGGGGTGATGACTTTTCTGAATTGCCAGTTCGCAGAGCGCGGAGCCGGTGTCGCCGTCTGATGCATATTCGGAAGGTCCGCTGTGGTGGGGTTCGATTCTTGAATGGTGCTTCTTGCCATGATGCGTATCATACCAAAATGACCTTGAAGATCAAAGTTGTGGTACACTTCGCCCCTATGACCAACCCAGTTTTTCTGTCGAAGCCGGCTCGATGGACCCCACTGGTCATCGGGTTTTTCGCCTTCGTTCTCTACCTCCTCACTACCGGCCCAAGCATCGTCGAGCTGTTCGATGATAGCTTAGAGTTTCAGTTGGTCGGCCCGACCTTCGGCATCGCCCACCCTACCGGCTATCCGCTCTACGTGATCCTAGGCGGGATCTGGAGCCGCCTGCTTGGCATCGGCAATTGGGCCTGGCGCATGAACATCCTGAGCGCATTCTTTGGCGCGATTGCCGTTGGCCTGCTCTTTGCGCTGACCCGCCGCATGGTTACGACCCTAGATGGTAGACCGAATCAGTGGGCAGGGCTAGCCGCGGCGTTGAGCTTTGGCCTGGGGTCGGTCTGGTGGAGCCAGGCAACGATTGCCGAGGTCTACACCTTGCACATTGCGTTGGTCGCTGCCATTCTAAGCGTGACAGTCGGCATGAACCGGAGCATGGGGGATGATCGCAGGATTCCGGCCAGCCTGGACCGGCGTATGACCTGGCTTTTTCTGCTCTTCGGACTGGGGCTGGCCCACCACCGTACGACCGTGTTGCTGGCGCCGGGCGTGGCCATCTACCTGCTCTGGTCGGTGCCGGGCATCTGGCGACCGCGACGGGTTTGGCTGCTCTGGGGTCTGGCTTTGGTTGCCCCGCTGCTGCTCTATCTCTTCATCCCATTGCGGGCCTCCATAGGGGTGATGGATCTCAACGGCAGCTATGTGAATGATTGGCAGGGCTTCCGGCGCCATGTGATGGCCAGTGCATATGCCGGATTCTTCAGCGACAACAGTCTGGCCGTTGGACGCACGCCCGGGGATTGGCTGACGATCTTTCAGCAACAGCTGGGTTGGCTCGGTCTCGTTCTGAGCCTGTTGGGGCTTGCCTGGCTGGTCGACCGCCATCGTCGCCCGGCCAAAGCATGGATCTTTGTGCTGATCGTCTTGCTCACAAACCTGATCTTCGCACTGAACTATCGTGTTGGTGATGTGGAGGTCTTTCTGCTACCGGTCTTCTTCTGTGCGGCGATCTTCATCGGCGGCGGTGTCGGGCTGGCGGGGCGGCTGCCTCAACGCTATGCACTCTGGGCCAATGTTGCTCAAGCATCGCTGACAATTCTACTTGCCGTCAGCTTTCTGAGCAGTGGCCTGGCTGTGAATCGCAGTCGGTCTTGGGCAGCGCATGATTACGCTGTGGAGATGGCCAAGGTCGATTATCCGACCGGCAGCCATGTGGTGGGGCTGGAAGGTGAGATGACCGCGCTGCGCTACATGCAGCAGGCTGAAGGTCTGGGGAAAGAGGCCACGCCAGTGGTTGCCGATGACCCTGAGCAACGACGTGAGATCGTCCGCGATCTGGTTGCGTCGGCAAACCCGACCTTCCTGACCCGTGAACTGCCGGGCGTCGAAACGGACTACAGCTTCAGCGGTGACGGTCCGCTTGTCCGCGTCTGGCCCAGGGGCGAGAGCCGAACGTCGACGCCCGCTTTTCCACTGGATGTGACGATGGTGGATGGTTCGCTTTCCGTTGAGGGCTATGACCTGACTCTGCTTGAGCAAGCCGGCGGCCCGACCTTGCAGGTGGTCTACTATTGGCGTCCCATTCAAAGATTGGAACGACCGTACAAAGTCTCGCTGCGCATCCAAACGGCTGACGGCTCGCCACTCCGATTGGCTGAAGGCACTCCGGTCATACTTGACGAGTATCCCATCAGACAAGCGGCACTCACCCTGCACTGGCTGCCGGGCGAAAGGGTTTCCGACGTCCACTACCTTGCGTTGCCTTCATCGGGGCTGGGCGGTGCAGCACGATTGGAGACGATAGTCTACGATGCTGAGACAGTCGAAGAGGTTGGTCGCTGGCAGATCGATCTGAACTGATTTTATCGCATGGATCACGGATGAATTAGCGATCTTGTCAATCCACTGGCATGCGTGCCATAATTGTCGAGAAATGACGGAACATCGTTTGCTCCAAGCGAGTTAAAGGTTAGGGTGGTTTGGTTCTGTGTGTTGCCGAGTCGATCATGGACCGGTAATGAACTGTAGTCTCAATGATTGCCGGGTCTTCCGGCCAAATGCCAAGAATAGAATGCAAAGTTTAGAGAGGTTCAGACTATGAATCGGTACTATCGGCTTTTCCCACTGACGCTATTGATTGTGATCGCATTGATGGCTGCCGGATGTATGCCCGTGAACATGGCTGCCATGAGTGAAGCCATGGCCAACACGTCAATGGCGGATGAAAACGCAGATGAAAGCACTGAGGACAGCGAGAGCATGACTGAGTCGTCCGACATGGAAATGATGGACGACGACAGCGCTATGGCCACCGTGACGACCCGTTCGTTACGTGTGCGCGAGGCAGCCGGTGAAGAGGCCGAAGTAGTCTTCGGCGTCAACGAAGGCGAAACGTACAAGGTGATGAGCATCAGCGACGACGGCCAGTGGGTGCAGTTGGCTATCGAAGACGCGCCTGACGGCCAAGGCTGGGTTTCGGCCAACTATGTCAGCGTCAACGGCGCACTGACCGGCGGCGAGGGCGAAATGGCCACGGAGTCAGATACGGAGTCAGGTACGGAGTCGACAGATATCATTCTTCAGCCGACAGCAGTGCCTGCAGAGGAGGCAAGCGAACCTCAGCCGACAGCAGTGCCTGCCGAAGAGTCGAGCGAACTTCAGCCGACGCCAGTGCCTGCCGAAGAGTCAAGCGAAGCGATGGATGGAGATGCCATGGCTGAGGAAGAGATCGTTGCTCCCGCAGCCGGCTTTGCCTTGGTCAACACGGACGGCACACGTCTGCGTGTGCGCGCCGAAGCCAACGCCGAATCCGAAATTGCCGGCTATGTCTACGATGGTGAGACCTACGCGGTCGTAGAAATCAGCGATGACGGCGCCTGGGTCAAGATCGCCGGCGACAGCGCCGAAGTGACCGACAATCCCGACGGCGGCTGGGTGGCCGCAGAGTTCCTGGTGATGGGCGAATAGCTTCGACTACTTCAGCAATCTAGAAGTGTAAAACCGGTTGCCCACGGGCAGCCGGTTTTTTATTGCCGAATTTTCACAACCCAACTTCTTTGTCGCTTTCACAAACAGCGTCGTGCCGACTACAATGGACGGTATGTTTGACAGTATGTTTGACAGTATGTTTGAAGTGGAGGAAGTTGAAGCCAAAGAACAGCGCCACCTCGTCGTGGCCCTGCACCTACTGACGCTGGTGTTACTCGGGCTGCACCTGGTCACGCTGCTGTTGCCGCCGTCAGCCGAGTCGGTGCCCGAGCCGCACGAGGCCGAGAGCGCTTGGTGGGGGCTTTGGCCCGTCAGGTACGCGCCGTCTTGGAGTATCGCGCTTGCCGGCGTTCTGATCCTTGGCCTGCTTGTCGCGTTCTGGTGGCGAGAACTGGCGGACCGATCTGCACAACGGGCGGCAACCGGGCAATCGAGTGACTATCGGACGCTCACAATGGCAGTTCTGGGTTGCATCAGCCTCAGCCTCTTTGTTGCATTCTTCCTCTTCCCCGTGGTGCACACCCGTTGGGGCGACGCCTACATGCTGGCCAAGTCCATTGCCTGGCCGGATCTATCGCTGCGCCTGACCCACTCTTGGCAAGCGCCGCTGGACGTCTTTCTGCACAGCCGGGTCTGGCTGGCATTGCATGAGCAGTACGGATGGCAGGACGATGCGACGGGCGTCTACCGATTGCTAAGCCCGCTGGCCGGTGGTCTTTATCTGCTCGTGCTGTTGGCCCTCTCACGGGACGAGCACCTGGCTCCCGCCTGGCTCACCTATGGCCTGCTGGCCAGTCTCGGGCTGATTCAACTCTTCTTCGGCTATGTCGAGAACTACAGCTTCGCGGCTGTTGGCGTACTTGCCTATCTATGGCTCGGCATCAACGTTGCCCGCGGTGAGCGGCAATTGTGGCTGGCGGCATCGACACTGGCCGTCACCCATGCCATCCATCCAAGCACCATTGTTCTTTCGCCATCGCTGCTCTATCTAGGCTGGCTGACTTTCACACGGGATCGCTCCAGGAACGCAGGCAAGCAGGCGATCTCGGTGACGTTGCAGATCGCTCTGCCGATGATGGTTGTGGCCGGCGTGACCGTGGTTCTGATGGAGCAGGGCGGCCACGGCATCAATGCATTGTTGACAAGTGACAGACCCGGCGGCGGCGATGCCCGCTGGCTTGTCCCTCTCTGGGAGACGACGACGCGTTGGGAGCAATACACGCTTTTTAGCTGGCCCCATTTGCGTGATTTCGTCAACGAGCAACTGTTGGTGGCCCCGGTCGTACTACCCAGTCTTCTCCTCACCGGCTTCTTTTCCTTGCGCCATCGCGTCAAGTCACCCCCGCACCCCCTCACCCCCTCACCCTATCGCCCTATCACCCGCTTCCTCCTACTCGCCACCCTTCTCTACCTTCTCTTCACGTGGCTCTGGAATCCGGACTATGGCGGCCAACGCGATCGGGATCTGTTCAGCCTGGCGGCGTTGCCGTCGACGCTCTTGCTTGTGGCGGTACTGCCGATCATGCTGCCCAACCGCTGGTATCTTGTTATGGGCGCGGTGCCGCTCATTCTGGTACAATCGCTTCACACAGCCGCCTGGATCTATCAGAATACGTTGCCCTGGTCATGGCCGTAACACTTGATTGGTTCGACTTGTACTGCTTGGGTGGCTCTGCTGGATTCAGACACAAATTAACACAAATTTTCACGAACAATTTCTGGCTCCTTGAGCCATTGTGAGGCTAGACCTCCGGGAGGTGTCCAAAGATGGCACTCCTGCCAGAGATATTCCGGACACCTCCCGGAGGTCGGGTTTCCATCTGCCCCCAAAATGGCTCAAAGATCCCAATTGCTTTGGGGTGACGCCACCATTCGTGTAAATTTGTGACCATTCGTGTCCGGAAAAGTCTCTTGCCGTAGAGCCAACGGTGACAAAGTTATGATCTTTCCAGGAGATAGAAATCCAATGGGACAAACTATCATTCCAGTGTTGACGACGGAGCAGATGATCGAAGTAGATCGACTCATGATCGAGGAGTACCACATCGAGCTGATCCAGATGATGGAGAACGCCGGGCGCAACCTGGCGTTGCTCGCCAAGCGAATGCTCGATGACGATATCATGGACCGGCCAATCGTTGTGTTGGCCGGTCGTGGCAATAACGGCGGCGGCGGACTGGTTGCCGCGCGTCATCTGCTCAACTGGGGAGCCTGGGTCCAGGTGATTACGTCCTACTCGCAGGATGGCTATGCCGGTGTTCCCCTGCATCAACTCTCGATTTTGCAGGCAATGGGCGCTCCCTTGGCGTGGGCCGAGGAGGGATGGGAGTTGCCCCCATGTGATCTGGTCATTGACGCCGTCATCGGCTACGGACTGCGCGGCAATCCACGTGGACAAGCGCGTGAGTTGATCCATCTCGCCAACAGTTCATTGGCCACCATTCTCAGTCTGGATGCGCCTAGCGGCATCGATACGGCATCGGGCGCTGTCTTTGACCCCCATATCCGCGCCGCAGCCACCATGACGCTGGCGCTGCCCAAGAGCGGCTTTCTGCAGCAAGATGCCCTGGCCGCCAGCGGCGAGCTCTTCCTGGCCGACATCAGTGTGCCGCCGGGCCTCTACGAACATATCGATTTGGATGTGCCTCCGCTTTTCTCCCGCGACACAGTGGTCCCTGTCAACGTAGAGAAGGGCGAGGCGTCTGTAATGTTAGACTGAGAGATGTTAGATTGAGCGATGTTGGACTAAGGATGGATGATCTATGCCCTTCGCAAATGAGATGATGTCGGCCGGCGGCTACCTGTTGTTGGCCTTGGGGTTGGTTGGATCGGTCATTCCTGTGATTCCTGGCCCTCTGATCATCTGGCTGGGCGCCTTTCTCTGGGCGATGGGCGACAACTTCGAGACCCTCGGCTGGCCGATGTTGCTCCTGCTCGGTCTCATGGCATTGACTGCCTGGGGCGCAGATCTGATGTTCAGCACCGTCCTGAGCCGTCGTGCCGGGGCCAGTTGGAAGTCCATCGGCGGCGCAGTTGCCGGCGGCATCGTCGGCGGTATCCTCCTTGGCGGCTCCCCGCCGATTCTCGGTTCACTCTTTGGCGCCATCCTTGGGGCCGTGGTGGGCATGTATCTAGTAGAGCTCTACGACAAACGCAATCGTCGTGCCGCAGCAGTGGCCGTCCGCGCCTATCTCGCCAGCATGATCCTCGGTTCCGTCACCGAGTTTGGCATCGCTTTGGGGATGGTGGGAATTTTCGCCTGGAGGGTTCTATAATGCGTTCTATCATCTTCATCAATGGCATCATTTCCGACTACGCCGGCATGAAACGTTGGCTGAACGAGGACGATTACCTGATCTGTGCAGACGGGGGGGTTCGGCATTGTCTGGCCCTGGGGCTTCAGCCGGCCGTCATTGTCGGCGATCTGGACAGTGCGCCGACGGAAGTAGTCGAAGACCTGGCTGCAAAGGGCGTCGTAATTGAGCGCCATCCACCGGCCAAGGATCAGACAGATCTGGAGTTGGCGATTGAACGGGCCTTGCATGATGGATCGGATGAAATTTTGCTTTTGGGCGCGTTAGGCGGGCGTCTGGATCAGACGCTGGCCAATCTGCTGATCCTTGCACAACGTGAGTGGCCTGTGCCGATTCTTCTGGCTGAAGAGAACCAACTTGCGCAGGTGCTTTCGCCGCGCAAGATGCTAGTGCTAGATGGCCAGATCGGTAGCACGGTCAGCGTTGTGCCCTTGAGCCCGGTGGTAAACGGCATCACCTTCTCCGGGTTAGCCTATCCGCTACAGAGTGCGACCATGCGGCTGGGGAGCACCAGGGGCATCAGCAATGAGATTGCTTCGCCTCCGGCCACCATTCGTGTCGAGGAAGGCAAGCTATTGGTGATTCAGACTTTCTGAATCCGTATGCGCAGCCGGTTTTGCTGGTGCATCGCCATCTATTTGCGTTGTCTGACTCTTGGCTCGATTCTCTTCGCGGGCAAGCAACAGGCTGAAGAGAAGGGCCGCCACAAACGCAGTCACTTGACTCGTGCGAAATGATCCAATCATCTCCGCATCGGCGACAAACCCATCTGTGAACAATCGAATCAGACTAACGCCGAAGCCTGCCAGCCAAAGCGTGTGCAGCGGTCGGTCGGGCCGCCGAGTTCCCCAGAGTACCGCAGTAAGGATGGCAAAACCCAATGCGCGATAGAGTCCCACGGGATGTAGCGCTTGGCCGTAGTGAGACAATGCCCAGGGGAGGTCGCTGGGCGTGCCGACGAGCGCGCCGCTCAGATAGGCGCCGACACTGAGCACCGATGCAGCGGCTACCGCGCCGACGCTGAAGGCTGCTGCCGTCGGCACGGGATCCATGGCCTTGCGCATTAGGAAGAAGTAGCCAACGATCAGCGCGGCGATGACCCCCGGCAGCAACTCATATCCGCTGGGACGCAGACTGAAGATAAGCAATGGTTGAGAGGCGTAGATGTCTCGGAACTGGATCACATTCCAGAGTCGGGCTACAATCAGGCCTGCGGCCAGCGCCAGAAGGCCTGTATTCCAGATGTCGTTACTTTCTTGACCTATGCGCTGGCCAAAGCGAGCGGCGATTTCCAGCCCGCACCACAGGGCAATCAGCGCAAAAAACGGGCCGGTAGGCAATGAGAGTGGGCCGAACGGAAGTGTTGGGTACATGCAGTCCTGCTTTGAATACTTGCAACCAGTCTGTGGCTGTCTGTGATGAATCTTTCTACCCCTCCAGTTTACCGCCGCTTAGCACAGATTCAAAGGTAGAAGCCACAGCAGTTTTGGTCGATGACCATTTTTGCATATCAATTGCAACAAGTGAAAGGAATACCCCAATGCGCGTATTGGTAACCGGTGGCGCCGGCTTTCTCGGCAGCCATCTGAGTGATCGGTTGATTGCCGAAGGGCATCACGTTATTGTTATGGACAATCTGATCACAGGGTCAACCGACAACATTGCTCATCTTGCCGGCAATCCCAGGTTCCAGTTCATCAAACATGATGTGACCAATTACATCTACATCAAAGGCGAGTTGGATGCCATCCTGCACTTTGCCAGTCCGGCCAGCCCGGTCGACTATCTTGAGTTCCCCATCCAGACGCTCAAGGTCGGCAGCTTGGGCACCCACAACGCGCTGGGCCTGGCACTGGCCAAGGACGCTCGCTTTCTGCTGGCCAGCACCAGCGAAGTCTATGGTGATCCCCAGGTCCACCCTCAGCCCGAAAGCTACTGGGGTCATGTCAATCCCATCGGGCCGCGCGGCGTCTATGACGAGGCCAAGCGCTTTGCCGAGGCCATGACCATGGCCTACCAGCGAAGCCATGGCGTCCAGACCCGCATTGTGCGTATCTTCAACACCTATGGGCCGCGCATGCGCATCAACGATGGGCGTGTCGTGCCCAACTTCATCCGCCAGGCGTTGCGTGGTGAATCGTTGACCGTCTACGGCGATGGCGATCAGACGCGCAGCTTCTGCTTTGTCAGCGATTTGGTCGACGGCATCTATCGCCTGTTGCTGAGTGACGAGCCCGATCCGGTCAACATCGGCAATCCGTCAGAGATGACCATCCTGGACTTCGCACAGACCATCAACCAGATCACGGGCAACCCCGGCGGTATCCGCTATGAGCCGCTGCCTGAGGACGATCCGAAGCAGCGCCAGCCCAACATCACCCGGGCGCGCACGATCCTGGATTGGACGCCGCGTGTGTCGCTGGCTGAAGGCATGGCGCAGACGATCAAGTACTTTGAAGAACAACTTTCGTCCGGCGACTAGGGCGATGCCGAAGGAACACGAAGACTGTCACCCTTTGTGTGATTTCGTGTTCCTTCGTGGACAATCATTTTCCTGCATTCGCCTAACGCGATTTCAGTTCTTGAGTACGGGGGAAGGAACGATGGCTAAGACGTTACTGGTTGCCCTGAGCGGCAATATGATCGATGAAGAAACAATGGCGCAGGTGCGCGAGCTGATGCCGGGCATGGATATTGTACGAACGACAGAGCGGTCTGGAATTGAGGCGATCCTGCCCGATATCGAGATTGTGGTCGGATCGCTTCCCTATGACTTGCTGGCCGATGCCACCTCGTTACGTTGGATGCAACTCTGGGGAGCGGGCGCAGACTGGCTGATGCGTTATCCTGACGTGGCTGACCTGGAGTTCGTGTTGACCAACGCATCCGGTATCCACAGTGTGCCGATTAGCGAACACATCTTTGCCTTCCTGCTCGCCGCTGCTCGGCGGATCGATCAGGCCGTCCGTGCTCAATCTGAGCGAATTTGGGTGCCCAAACAGCAGTCGCATGATGCTAGGGCCACAGACGCCACTCGAGATTTCATCATCGACAAAGAGAGGGTTTTCGAACTGGCCGGAAAGACCATGTTGCTGATCGGCGTCGGGGCCATCGGCGAACGCACGGCCAAGCTCGCCTCGGCCTTCGACATGCACGTGATCGGCATGCGTCGTAACGTCTCGGAGTCGGCGCCGGGCGTGGAGCGCATGATCAGACCGGATCAGCTTCTCGACGTATTGTCAGAGGCCGATTTCGTGGTCATCACCGCACCATTGACGCCGGAAACCAAGCACATGATCGACAAGCGCGCGTTCGAGATCATGAAACCGACGGCGTACATCGTCAACATTGGCCGCGGCGGCACCATCGTCGAACAAGACCTGATCGACGCACTGCAAAGCGGCGCCATCGCCGGGGCGGGCCTGGATGTCTTTGAAGAGGAACCGTTGCCTGAGCACTCGCCCCTCTGGGACATGGAGAACGTCATCATCACCTCCCATTACTCGGGCCTCACGCCCGAATATGATGCCCGCGGCATCGAGATTTTCCTCGACAATCTGGCGCGTTATCAAGCGGGAGAGCCATTGCGCAACGTGGTGGACAAGCGGCTGGGGTATTGAGGTTGATGCCGACCTATCAATCGCATCGAAATCTGTCCCCGTCGCTTCTGGATTCCCCACCCCGGATCGGGTACAATATGCAACCGGCTGGAGACTGTCTGTGCGTATCAGGTTTCTGTCCGTGGCCATCTGCGGCAAGTTTTTGGCTCTATCGTAGAGCCACCTATCAATAGGAATTCCATGAACCTCGATCACATTCGCAATATATCGATTATCGCCCACATCGACCACGGCAAGAGTACGCTGGCCGATCGTCTGCTCCAGACTACCGGCACAGTGACCGACCGTGAGATGAAGGAGCAATTGCTCGACTCTATGGATCTGGAGCGCGAGAAGGGCGTCACTATCAAAGCCAGCGCAGTGCGTATGATCCACACCCATGAGGGATCTGAGTATGAGATCAACCTCATCGATACGCCGGGTCACGTCGACTTCTCATACGAGGTCAGCCGGGCTTTGCAGGCCTGCGAGGGCGCTGTACTGGTGGTAGATGCCTCTCAGGGCATTCAGGCTCAGACCATGGCCCATCTCTTTGCCGCGCTGGAACAAGATCTGACCATTGTGCCGGTCATCAACAAGATCGACCTGCCTGCTGCCATGCCCGATGATGTGGCCCAGGAGATCGAGGATCTGCTGGGCGTGCCGGCGGAGGACATCCCGCGCATCAGCGCCAAGGACGGCAAGAATGTGCTTGAGGTTTTGACCCACGTAATCGAACAGGTGCCGCCGCCGTCCGGCGACCTCAATGCACCGCTGCGCGCACTGGTTTTTGACTGCCACTACGATGCCTACAAAGGCGTGGTCGCCTACGTGCGCGTGATCGATGGAGAGATCAACAGTGCCACCAGGCTCTACGCCATGGTCACGGAGAAGTCGATTGAGCCGCTGGAGATCGGTGTGTTGACGCCGGCCATGTTGCCCACCAAGAGGTTGGGTGCCGGCGAGGTCGGCTATGTGGCCACCGGGCTCAAGATGCTTCAGGATCTGGACGTGGGCGACACACTGACCACTGATGCCAACCGGGCTACCGAACGGCTACCTGGCTACCAGCCGCTAAAGTCCATGGTCTTCGCAGGCCTCTACCCGTCCAACCCCGACGATTACACCGATCTGCGCGATGCATTGGAGAAGCTGCAACTGAACGATGCCGCACTGGAGTATGCCCCGGAAACGAGCCAGGCCCTTGGATTTGGCTTCCGCCTCGGCTTTCTGGGCCTCTTTCACATGGAGATCGTCCAGGAGCGACTCGAACGTGAGTATGACATGGACATCATCTTCACGGCCCCTTCGGTGGAATATCGGGTCAATCGCACCGACGGCTCGGTGCTCTTGATCGACAGCCCGGCTGCTTTGCCCGAACCGACCACCATCGAGAGCATCGAAGAACCCTGGTGCGATCTGCACCTCTTCGCGCCGGCTGAGTACATTGGAACCATCATGGAACTGGTGACCAAGCGTCGTGGCGAACTGCGTAACCAGACCTGGCTGGATGCTAAGCGGGTTGAGATCTCCTGTCTGATTCCGCTTTCTGAGATCATCGTCGATTTCTACAACGATCTCAAAGCACGTACCCGCGGCTATGCCAGCATGGATTACACCTTGGACGAGTATCGCGTTTCGGACATGGTCAAGCTCGATGTGCTGGTCAACGAGCAGCCGGTGGATGCGCTGAGCATCATCGTGCATCGAGACGACGCCTATCACAAGGGACAGCGTCTGGTCAGCAAGATGAAAGAGATCATCCCGCGCCAGATGTTCACGGTGCCCATTCAGGCCGCCATCGGCAACAAAGTGATCAGCCGGGCCAATGTCAAGGCCATGCGCAAGGACGTGTTGGCCAAATGCTACGGCGGCGACGTCTCGCGCAAGCGCAAGTTGCTGGAGAAGCAGAAGGCCGGCAAGAAACGCATGAAGATGGTCGGCTCGGTCGAGATTCCTCAGGAAGCCTTCATGTCTGTGCTGAGCCTTCAAGACGATTAGGATCGGCTCATGAGCGTAAAACAGTCGTCCGGCAGCAACGACTATCCCGACGCACATACACTAATCCATCGCTACGGTCTTGGCCCCAAACGTTCCCTGGGCCAGAATTTTCTGGTCGATGAACGCTATTTGACCGATATTATCCAGGCCGCCGATCTCCAACCAGACGATACCGTCCTGGAGATCGGCCCTGGCCTGGGCGTGTTGACGCACCAGCTGGCCGAGCGCGTGGATCAGGTTGTTGCCGTCGAACTGGACGACCACTTGGTTGATATCCTGAACCATCAGTTCGTCGATCAAGGCAACGTCAAGATCGTCCACGGCGATATCCTAGAAGCCGATCCCACCGAGCTGATCAAATTGACACTTGACAACCGTCAACCGTCAACCGTCAACTATAAGGTTGTCGCCAACCTTCCTTACTACATCACCAGCCCCGCCCTTCGCCATCTGCTTGAGGCATCGCAGCCGCCTGACCGGGCTGTTGTCATGGTGCAGAAAGAGGTAGCGGAGCGTATCTGCGCCCAGCCGGGTCAGATGTCGATTCTTGCCGTGAGCGTGCAATTTTACGCGTCGCCGTCCATTGTCCGCCATGTTCCCGCATCCGCATTCTATCCTCAGCCCAAGGTGGACAGCGCTGTGCTTCGCCTGGACGTGCTGCGTGAAGCGGCTGTGCCCAATGTCGAACCGGAGCGATTTTTCCAGGTTGTGCGGGCCGGTTTTAGCCAGAAACGTAAACAACTCCTCAACAGCTTGAGCGCCGGATTGCACATGCCCAAGGCACAAGCCACCACTGCCTGTGAAGCCGCCAACATCGACCCTCGCCGTCGTGCTCAGACCCTATCATTGGACGAATGGGGAGAGCTCTGCCACGCTCTTTCCGGCTGATCTTTCTGGATAGTCCAGGAGAGAAGTTCTCCACGTAGGAGCATTCGTTTTCTTGTGAAGCTTTGCGATCCACGGATCTGATCGCTGATGGTTCCTGTCTGCTGTCATTGCCGTAGGCCATTCCAAAGAACTGGCGATTCAGAAGTCCCTGGATAACCGCTTTTCTGCAATTGCCTTGGCCTCACCACCTGATCATTTGTGATGGCATGTCGGCTGTGGAATAATGGGCATCTAGCGGATGAAAACATCAAGCATTTTCCTATGAGCGTAGCGATCGTGAGCGGAACAGACAATCCATTGAGTGAGCGCGAGCAGGATGTTGCGCAGTGGTTGGCCATCGGCGCCACCAATGGCGAGATCGCGCGCGAACTCATCATCAGTCCCCACACAGTCAAAGTCCACGTCCGTAATATCTTTGAGAAGCTTGAAGTCAGTAGCCGCACCGAAGCCTCAATGGTGCTCATCAAACATGGCTGGGTCACAATTCCGGGGCTTGTGCCGGTTGGCGATGTGCCCGAGACCGTTCTGCCCGATCCGGACCCGTTGACGGATTTGGATACGGAACCTGCTTCTTGGCAGAGATATTATCTGTTGGCGGTGGCTGTCGTGCTGATCGGCATCATCTGGCTGCCCAACTGGCCGAGCCGACCTGAGACCCGGCCTGACTTACTCTCTGATATCGGAGCGGCATCGCTTGGCCAACCGCTGGTGACACTGGCGCCGCGTTGGGAGCCACGTACGCCGCTTGTTCAGCCGCGTAGCCGTATGGCGGTTGTGCTCGATGGCTATTCTGCTGTTGTGATCGGCGGTGAGAGCGATGAGGGTGCACTGTCAACCGTGGCGGTCTACAATCTGCGCATCAACGAGTGGACATCGTTTGCTGACTTGCCGGAACGGCTGGCCAACTCTGCCGCCGCGATCCTGGACGGTGAAATCTACGTCGGCGGCGGCAGTCGAACGGAGAACGGTAGCGAGATCATTAGCGATCAGCTATGGCGTTATGACGCAAAGACAAATTCGTGGGAGTTGCTCTTTGCGTTGCCCTCCAAACTCGCCGGCAGCGAGATGGTCGTCGTCAATGATGTGCTCTATTTGATGGGCGGCTGGGATGGCCAACGCATGCGTGATGAGATCTGGCGTCTGGATCTGGACGAGACGGGTGACACGCCGACGGGAACGTGGGAATATGTCACAAGTCTGGAGAGTCCGAGGGCGTTTTTTGGCGCGGCGGCGATTGAGGATGAGTTATATGTGGTCGGCGGCTACGATGGTCAGCAGGAGCTGAGCGATGCCACCCGGTACAATCTGGCCGAGGATACGAAACAGTCTTTGCCGCCCCTGGCGACACCGCGTGGCGGCCTCAGTCTGGTTTTCGACGGCCTGGCGCTCCACGCGCTCGGCGGCGGATGGACCTATCCGATGACCAACCATGAACGCTTCGACCCGTCGACCAATGTCTGGAGCAGTTTCCCCTCGCCGACTTGAGGGCGAATGGCGACACTTAGGGGCGGTCAGCAAAGATGGGCGTCTCAACCTGCTTGGCGGCTGGAGCGACGCCTACCTGGATTCACATTTACAATATCAGAGCACATTTCGTGCGATGTTGCCGGTGATAACGAAGTAATGTGTACTGCGTAATTCGTACTGCGTAAGGTCTCCAGATTGGAATTGTTTGGATTCGTTGGTTCATCTCAGCAACGATGGCCGCCGTTCACATATGCATTGTTGCTGGTTTAGTTCCACTCATTACAAATTACGCAGTACGAATTACGCACTACGACCCATGCCTCATCTTCCCGACAACTGGTAGATCTTCTCTCGCGTTTCCCGCCACGAAATCTTGCTCAACCCCATCTTCTGTCTCAATTGCTCTTCGGACATACCCAGTCTGAAATCGCGCACAGCACAGGTCCAGCGCAGGGTTTCGAAGCCGACCTGCAAACGCCTGATGCCTGCCTTTTCGCCAACTTCCTGCAGCACGTATTCCAGGTTGCGCGGCGTACACTCAAAGAGATGGGTCTCGGGTCCGTATTCTTCGAGGTATTGGTCCATTGCCGGCACGAAGCCGGCATTTAATGCGATGGTACGATTCTTGTGCGCATTGCGCTCATCCGGGTAGCGGATGCTCACATCTGGTGATTGGGGGCGTTCGACATTGACGTCAGTGATCAATATGCGGGCGCACTCGGCTTTCTTGATGCCGGTCTGCATCAACAACGAGGTCAGTACATAGGGGCGCGCATCGGCCTTGTCACGACTCCAAAGATAGTCTTGGGCCGCACGCATGAGCCGCCCTGATTCATCGTCAGTTAAGATATTGGGCAGAGGCGTACGGGCGACCTGTTGCACGATCGGCTCAGCCGGATCGCCGCCTAGAACGCCAATGCCATGGATCCACCCAAAGAAAACCTTCAATGTGGTGATGCGCCGGGCCAGCGTCTTGGCACTACAAGGCCTGCCTCGTTCCGTCTGCAACCAAGTCAAATACTCTTCTAGATGTTCCGTCTGGACCTGGTAGAGCGCTGTCTCCTCGCCCAGAAAGCCCAGGGTGATCTTCAGGTCGTTGCGAAAGGCGCGGATTGTGTTCTCGCTGAATCCTTTGCGCAACATGTACTCGTCAAAGGCCGTGACAGCATCGCTGAGCGGGCTATCCGCCCGTAGCGCCGGCGCCAATGCGATGTCCTCAACCTCGGTCGTGAGCGTTTCCGCCCGCATGAGTTCTGATTCTGCAACGTCCGTCTCGGGTTGGGCGTCGTCAATGATTGTCGGGTCCGAACTGCTCGTTTCCATGATGGTTCCTCAATCAATATTGGGGCCGTGAGTTCAATGATGTCCGGCAGATTTGATGCTCAAGTCACTTCGCATAGATATAAGGCGAGTATATTCCTATACGCAAGTCTTGTCAAGCAAGCTGTGATCTCGCCGTGCTCCCAGATTGTCGTGCAGGGAGGCCGTTCCAAGATACGTTACGCAACGAACAAGCTGATCACGCTACGTCCCAGGATCAATTGAATGGCCGTGAGCACGAGCAGTGTGTAGATCACGACATTGAACCATTTTTCACTGAAATGTTTGTTGAGGTAGATGCCCAGACGAACGCCGACGTAGATCAAGGGCGCCAGAATCAAGATTGTCAGCAGATTGCCGACGCGCAATAGCCCGAGCATGCCGTACGGGATCAATTTGGCTAGATTGATGACCATGAAGGCGATGACGGTCGTGCCCACAAAGATGTTGCGGGGCAGCTTTTGAGGCAGCAGATAGATGACAACCGGTGGCCCGCCCGCATGGGCCAATGTCGACGTGAAGCCGCCGATACCGCCAAGGAGTACGCCGACGGGTGCCGGAAATCGATGCCCCTCAATTGCACCGAAGATGGTCGTGCGCCCGATCTGAAAGATCACAAAGACCAACGCCAATACACCAATGCCGATCTGGAGCACGCGCTCATTGTCACTGAAAAAGCCGAAAAAGAACGCACCAATCACAATGCCGACCAGCGCTCCGGGAATGAGGATTTTCAAACTTCTGCGATCGAACTCACTGCGGTAATGACGCACCGTGAAGAGGTCGGCGATGATCAGAAGGGGCAACAGCAGGGCAGCGGCATCGGCAACGGGAATGGTCAGTGCGATGAGCGGCGTTGCCAACAGACCGGGGCCTCCACCAAACCCTGCCTTGGCGATGCCGACAAGGATTACGGCAATGGAGGCTGCGATCCAGAACTCAGGCGGATAATCAGGAAATGCCACAGTGGCTCTCTTTCTGACTGGAGTCGGGGGATGGGAACATAGCGTTTTTCAGGCACAGCAAACGGGGAACCAACTGGTTCCCCGTTTGAATCGATCTAGAGACAAAACGGGCTGAATGAAGCATTCGACCGTTCTGCCCATTTTGCTTACGTAGCCTTGCTTCCTTGGGTGCTAGAACAACAGGCCACTACCGAAGGTGGAGGCGAAGACCAGACTGACGATGCTCATCAGCTTGATCAGGATGTTGAGCGACGGGCCGCTGGTGTCCTTGAACGGGTCGCCGACGGTGTCGCCGATAACGGCAGCCTTGTGGGCGTCAGAACCCTTGCCGCCCAACTCACCGGTCTCGATCCATTTCTTGGCATTGTCCCAGGCGCCGCCTGAGTTGGCCATCATAACGGCCAGCAGGAAGCCTGAAGCAATGGCGCCGACCAACAGACCCGCCAACGCTTCTGCGCCAAGGATGTAGCCGACGGCCAGCGGAACAACGATGGCCAGCGCGCCGGGCAGAATCATCTCGCGCAGAGCGCTCTCGGTGCTGATGGCGACACAGGTCTTGTAGTCGGGCTTGCCTGTGCCTTCCATGAGGCCGGGAATCTCTTTGAACTGGCGGCGAACCTCAAGCACGATGGCGTAGGCAGCCTTGCCGACGGCCGTCATGGTCAGGGCGGCGAAGAGGAAGGGCAACATGGCGCCGATCAGAATGCCGGGCAACATGGTCGCGTCCAGCAGGTTGAGCGAGAAGTCGGGGGTGCTGATCTTCACGGTCTCAACGTAAGCAGCCATGAGGGCCAGGGCGGTCAGTACGGCGGAGCCGATGGCGAAACCCTTGCCGGTGGCGGCCGTGGTATTGCCCAGGCTATCCAGGGCATCGGTGCGCTCACGAACCTCTTCGGGCAAGTCGCTCATCTCGGCGATGCCGCCGGCGTTGTCAGCAACCGGGCCATAGGCATCGGTGGCCAACGTCACGCCCAGCGTGCTCAACATGCCGACGCCTGAGAGTGCAACGGCGTAGAGGCCGGCAGTGGCGCCGCCACCTGTCTGGTTGCCCAGCCAAATGCTCATCACGATGGCGGTAGCGACGATCAGCACCGGTGCAACCGTGGATTCCATACCAACGGCCAGACCGCGGATGATCAGCGTTGCCGGGCCGGTTTCGGAGGCTTCAGCGATGCTCTGGGTCGGCTTGGACGTGTAGGAAGTGTAGTATTCGGTGAAGAATGCAATCGCGTTGCCGGCGACAAGGCCAATCAGGATGACGAGCCAGAGCATGAAGCTGACGCCAGTGGCAAAGATGGCAATGGCTGCCAGAACCAGTACGATGGCAGATGCGCCATATACGGAGATACGCAGGGTCTTGAGCAGATCCTCGATGGTGGCGCCCTCTTCGGTCTTGACCAGGAAGGTGCCGATCAGAGAAGAAATAATGCCCAGCGCTGCAATCAGGAAGGGCAGGCCGATGTATGCTATCGTGCCGTTTCCCGTTCCCATGAGCACTGCGCCCAGCGTGGCGGCTGCCACGATCGAGCCACTATAGCTCTCGAAGAGGTCGGCGCCCATGCCTGCGACGTCGCCAACGTTGTCGCCAACGTTGTCGGCGATGACGGCCGGGTTACGCGGATCATCTTCGGGAATGCCTTGCTCAACCTTGCCGACCAGGTCAGCGCCCACATCAGCAGCCTTGGTGTAGATGCCGCCGCCCACACGGGCGAAGAGGGCGATGCTGGATGCGCCGAAGCCGAAAGCGGTCAGATACTGGACGGTTGTCGCTGCATCAACACCCATACCGGTGTTGAAGATCAGATAGAGTGAAGTGAGGCCGATGATGCTGAAGGAGACCACGGCCATACCCATGATCGAGCCACTGGAAAAGGCGACGTTCAGGCCGTCGTCCAGACTCTTGCTGGCGGCCCATGCCGTGCGTACATTGGCACGGACAGCGGTGTACATGCCGAGATAGCCTGCCGCCGCCGAGGCCGCTGCACCGGTGATGAAGGCGACAGCCGATTGCCATTCAAGGAAGATCGCAAGAATGGCGGCAACGATGACGACAAAGATCGACAGGTACATGTACTCTTTGTTCAGGAATGCCGAGGCGCCTTCTTGAATGGCCTTGGCGATTTCCTGCATTTGTTCCGTACCGGGATCCTTGGAAAGCACATTGCGGAACTGCCAGATGACATACACGATGCCGATCAGGCCCGCAACCAAAGCTACAACAATTGCCGGATTCAAAATGATCCTCCCTTTCGAAATAGTGCGTGAAAAGTAAGCGAAATCTTCATAGACAATAAAAAGCCTCCGCGGGGCCCGTCGGCCTACAGAGACTGAAATATCTGTTCAAATGAATTGCCAATAGTGCCCAATTGCATGTTGTCGGAAAACCTGTTGTTGCCGACCTGGTAGGGAAGGCATAACGCCTATTGAACCTGCAAGACCGTCCATATTTAGGGAACAGAAGACATAAGCAACTGAATGTTAGCGTTTTCGTCGAAGTTGCGCTAACTTTCACAATCGAATTGCTTTCGTATTGTAATTTGAGACCGAAATGTAAGTCAAATTCCCAACGCGCACAACCCTTAGTGTTCTAATAACAGTATGGGAACAGATCTGTGAGCGGGTAAAGGAGGGTTGGGTGAGGGGGTGACATGGTGAACACGTTCAGCTTCTTCTCTGTGTTCACCCCTTCACCTTGTCACCCCCTCACCTAGATTAGGAGCAGCAAGTTCATGAGCAGAAGCAGTCGATCCGCAACAATCTACATGGACCATTCGGCAACGACACCGGTGCGACCGGAGGTTATGCAGGTGATGCTGCCTTACTTTTCGGAACTGTACGGCAATCCATCCAGCATTCATGGCGTTGGACGCAAAGCCGGCGTGGCCCTTGCTTCAGCCAGGCGCACAGTCGCTGGGCTCATCGGGGCCAAAGCGAGCGAGATTATCTTCACTAGTTGTGGCAGCGAAAGCGACAACGCAGCCGTTCGTGGACTTGCGCTTGCCCGACGTGAGGCTACTGGGGCCAACCGCGTCATCACCACACCGGTTGAGCACAAGGCGATACTCTATACGGCACAAGATCTGCACGATCATTTCGGCTTTGAGTTGACGATAGTGCCGGTCGATGGACAAGGGCTAATCGACTTGGATGCGTTTGATGTTGCCTTGGGCGACGGCGAAGATGTGGCTGTCGTCAGCGTGATGTTGGCCAACAACGAAGTGGGAACCATCGAACCCGTCGCTGAGATTGGCGAACGCTGCCGCCGGCGGGGCGTGCCGCTTCATACCGATGCGGTGCAGGCGGCCGGTCGGTTGCCGCTCAATGTCGATGAACTGAATGTGGACGCGCTCAGTGCCAGTGCACACAAATTTTATGGACCAAAGGGGGTCGGGTTTCTCTATCTGCGCTCAGGAATGCCGTGCCTGCCCTACATGACCGGTGGCAGCCACGAAGGCGGTAAGCGTGCAGGCACCGAAAATCTGCCGCTGATTGTGGGGTTAGCCACGGCGCTTGAATTGGTTGAGAGCGAGCGAGAAGAAGAGAATGGACGTCTGACGGTTCTTCGTGATCGGCTGATTGGCGGGATTCTCGAATCGATTGATGGGGCTGAGCTAACCGGCTCTCGCCGACAGAGGCTTTCACATCATACCAGCTTCATCATTCGGGGTGTGGAGGCTGAGGGGATTCTGATAGCCCTGGACCTCGCCGGTGTGGCGGCCAGCAGCGGCAGCGCCTGCTCCAGCGCATCTCAACGGCCCAGCCACGTACTGGAGGCCATGGGCGTTCCGCCTGTTGATGCCGCCGGCGGCCTGCGCCTCAGCCTGGGACGCAGCAACACGCCCGAGGATGTCGACTATGTGCTGGACAGACTGCCGCGCATCGTCGAGCAGATCCGCGGGGCTTGGGGTTGATTTGCTTTTGGGCTATTTCTTTTGGGTGTGTTCAAAATGAGTTGAGATGTGTAGGGACATGGCATTCCCTGTCAAACATGCCCCTGACCAGACGGTTCCAAATTGCCACGCATCGTCCGCGTTGTTCAAACGGCCCTAGGAATGCCTTGTCCGTGCGTGGCAACCTTCGACGCTTGTTGATAAGCGGACAAGGCATTCCTAGAAGCGTTGCGCAGTTGCGGAGCCGGTCTCAAGGTTTGAAACGGCATTCGTCAACTACGGGTCTGCGGGGAATGCCATGTCCCTACGCGGTACTTTCAACTCGTTTTGAACACACCCATTTCTTTTGCGACGGTCCGGAGACCTGCTCAGCCTCGACCTGCCAGGCATCGGCAACATGTGGTAACGTCAGACGTCGTCCGTTGAGTGCAGCCGGCGACTGGATGCGCACTCTACGGTCCGCCTCAAAATCGTTGCGTAGGGCCGGCTACTTCACAACCATCTCGTTGAGTGTAGACTTCTGTCATAGAGAGAAGCTACGCGATGCCCCCGTTCACTCATGGAGGAATCAAATGTTAAGAATCTGGCTTTCGCGAGCGGCCTGGATCGCAGTTGCGGCGGTCGCAATTGTATTTTTCGGTCGTATGTTTTCGAGTTTTGGTACTGAAGCAGAGGTGATTGTGAACGCGGAGACCGGCGAAGAGACATACAATATCGTGTCGCTGCTGCCGCCTGATGCGATTCCCGCTATCGACAATCCCCAATTCGTTCAGGGGGACGAAGCGGATGCGCTCTACCATGTCGATGAACTGGTGATGGGTGTTGAGATCGATGGTGACACCCGGGCCTATTCGATCCCCTTTCTGAGCGGCCACGAGATTGTCAATGACGAGGTCGGCGGCGTACCTATCGCCGTCACTTGGTGACCACTTTGCTACACGGGCATCGTGTATGCCCGCACAGTGGAGCACGAGGACGAAGAGCGAACATTGACTTTTGGTGTCAGCGGCAAGCTGATCATGAATGTGTTGGTCATGTTCGACCGTGAAACCGACACCTATTGGAGCCAAATACTGGGCGAGGCTGTCGAGGGCCCGCTCCAGGGTGCTCAATTGACTGCACTGCCCGTGCTGCAAACCACCTGGAGCGAGTGGAGGCGACTGCATCCTGATACGTTAGCGCTGGTGACAGACGGCAACGGCATCTATGATAGCTATAGCAGCTACTACCGATCACCCCAGACTGGCGTCATCGACGAGACGCGTAGCGATGACCGATTGCCCGCCAAGGAACTTGTCATTGGAGCAGTGCTCGACGAGACGCCGATCGCATATCCGCATAGTCTGCTTACAGATCGCGTCATCGTCAACGATGAAATCGAAGGTCGATCGCTGCTGGTGGCCTTCCAACCGGACACCAAAGCCGGCCTGATCTTCGACCGCACGCTGGACGGCCAGACTCTGACGTTTCAACGCACGAATGAACCGTTCGAACTCATGGATGAGGAGACCGGTTCGACGTGGTACCTGCTCACCGGTCGTGCCATTGACGGGCCGTTGGACGGGCAGGAACTGGAGCGTATTCCCAGCACGTCATCGTTCTGGTTCGGTTGGAAGGACTGGCATCCCGACACACTGATCTATGAGGGGTGACAAGGCGGCATGAGCGTAGGGACAGGTCTCAGACCTATCCTTCGTTCTGTCTACGGCTAAACGTCGCGAATTTGACATCGTATGGGGATTCGGTGGGATTGGACAGGTCTCAGACCTGTCCTTCGTTTTGTCTACGGCCAAACGTTGTGAATCTGACATCGTATGGGGATTCGGTGGGATCGGACAGGTCTGAGACCTGTCCCTACGCGGATTCGCAATATCTAAACAACCTCAATGCCCGTACCCTGGACAACCTCACCGATTGACCAGCATGCCTGACCTTCTTCGGCACATGTAGCCTGAAACGTATCGACCTCGCCCGGCGGCACACAGACAAGCAGCCCGCCGCTCGTCTCTACCTCCCACAACAACGTTCGTTGCGCAGCACTGACACTGTCGGCAAATCGTACGTGCTCGGCATAGGTGGCCGGGTTGACGTCACTGCCACGTGTCAGGTAGCCGGCGTCGATGTATTCCCAGACGCCAGGTAGCGTGGGCACATCCGCCGCGCGGATGCGCAGTCCGGCCCCGGCGTTGCGGTGACTGGCCTCGGCCATCTCGCTGCCATGGCCCAGCAGGCCGAAGCCAGTGATGTCAGTGGCTGCGCGCACGCCGGCCGCCTGGGCCGCTTTCGATGCCGCGCGGTTGAGCAGCAGCATGGACTGGATTGCCGCGTCCAGATGGCGCACATCCAAATCGAGTTTGCGTTGCGAACGGCGCAGCAGCCGGTGCGCGCCGCTTTCGCCTTCGCCGGTCAGCTTGGCAGCGGTGGTGATGATACCGGTGCCAAGTGGTTTGGTCAGGAAGAGTTGATCGCCTGGCCGGGCGCCACCCTTGGTCATCACCCGCTCGGGGTGGATGAGTCCGGTGACGCTGAGGCCGTAGAACGGTTCTTCATTCGTGACGGTGTGGCCGCCGGCAATCGCTGCGCCGGCCTCGCGTACCTTGGCCGCACCGCCTGCGAAGACCTGGGCCACCCGCTCCGGGTCCAGATCGACCGGAAAACCGGCGATGTTGAGGCAGACGATCACCTCGCCGCCCATGGCATAGACATCGCTCATGGAATTGGCCGCGGCGATCGCGCCGTAGGTCCACGGATCGTCGACGATGGGCGTGAAGAAGTCGGTGGTCTTGATCAGGGCGCGCTCATCGTCCAGCCGATAGACGGCCGCGTCATCCGGCTCGCCCAGGCCGACCAGCACGTTCGGGTATTCACTTTCCGGGAAGAACCCGGCTAGGTGTCGCACGACCTGCGACAGAGTCCCCGGCGGGAGCTTAGATGCTCAACCGGCGCACTCCACCATCGCGGTCAGCGGTTTAGGATTGGTAGACATGGAGGCAAGTATAGCAGAAGGGGGATGGGGATCGGTGATTGGGATTGCATTGGCCGGAGGGCGAAGATCGATTGACGACGGGAGTGTGGGATTGAGGGGCGGGGGCTGGGATAGATCCGATGGTGCTCAATCTGTTGCCATAAGGCACACGTTGTGCCATAATTGTGCGTATGGTGTTCTTCGACTGGAATGATGAAAAGAACGAATGGCTGCGGCAAGAAAGAGGCGTCACTTTTCCCGATGTCATCCATCGGCTGATGCATGGCGGTCTGCTGGACAATATCGAGCATCCAAACCAGAGGCGCTATCCGGGACAGAAGATTCTGATCGTCGCCATCGAGGACTATGTTTACTTTGTGCCATATGTTGAAGATGACGATGTTTTCTATTTGAAGACGATTGTCCCCAGTCGAAAGATGACCAAACGATATCTGGGCAATCGTCCTGAGTAATCGTTCTGAGCGAGGTTTAAGATGAAGCTAACGCGAGAAGAGAAGGAACTCCTGGAATCAGTCGAGCGTGGAGAGTGGCAGCGTGTTGCTGACTACGACGAACAGGCAAAGCGTCTGTTGGCTGCGGCCAAGACGACTTTTCGTAAAGATAAGCGCGTAAATATCCGAATTTCGGAGCGTGATCTGACCAAACTTCAGGTCCGGGCGCTGGAGGAAGGGCTGCCCTACCAGACGTTGATAGCCAGTATCCTGCACAAATATGTCACGGGCCGTCTAGCCGAAACGACAACTTCAGCACAGTCTGATGCTTCGCAGGCCATTGAAAGGGCGCGCGTCGAGGCTGGTCTGACGGGTGAGGAACTGCTAACTATCGTGCGCGAGCATCGTGTTGACTATGATGCCGGGGACGATGGGGCGTAGTTTCGAAAGAACGAAGTTCAAGAATCGGTTACCGACGTCGTTTGTGGAGAAGAATCCGGTTTCGTGAATAGGCGCCACGCCGGCAGAACGGGATATCGCGCGCAAGTCCCCGGCACCGACCACAAGCCCCAACATAAGCGGAAACCTGACCGGTCGGTGCCGGGGACTTTGGGACTCAGAGACTTCCGGAAGAACGAAGGTCAAAGATCGATCAACCATGTTTTTGGGTCTGAAAGAACCGGTTCCAAGGCCCTGATCTTCGATCTTCGTTCCTTGCTCCCTATCGCTAGACAGCCGCGCTCAACACATACCGCCCGGCCACTCAGTTCATGCGTCAACCCTTCAGCCGACTCCCCATTCACTGTCACCGCACTGCCCTCTGCCACCGGCAACGTCGCCGTGGCTGACGTGTTGGGCGGCACGACCACCGTCCACGTCGAATGTGCCGTCTTCCAGCGTCCACTCGGAGCGCAATTCGCCGTAAGGCGTGTCGATGGCGCCGCTGGCGCTGGTCAGGCCGCCGCCGGGCTGGGGCCGCAGGATGGCGTGCTTGTAGGCCGGTTGCGCCGGGTCGATCTCGATGCCGGCGACCGTGTTGTAGAGCCAGGCCCCGATGGAACCGTAGGCATAGTGGTTGAACGAGTTCATCTCCGTGGACTGGAAGCCGTTCTCCTCGGTCCAGCCGTCCCAGCGCTCCCAGATGGTGGTGGCGCCCTGGGTCACCGAGTAGAGCCAAGAGGGCCAGCTTGTCTGATTGAGCAGTGCATAAGCTACATCGAGTCGGCCATTCTGACTGAGCACATGGGGCAGATAGGGCGCGCCCACGAAGCCGGTGGAGAGGTGCATGTCGCGGCGTTGGATGTCGGCGACCAGTTCGTCCACAGCAGGCTGTTGCAGGTCTTCCGGCAACAGGTCGAAATGCAGCGCCAGCACGTAGGCCGTCTGGTTCGGCGTGAAGAGATCGGTGTTGAAGACGTCTGATTCGGACCGGACCGTAGTCGACCGCCTCCAGGTTGCCGCGTGAAACGGCGTCGGCCGAGTCCATCATCTGACGTGCCTGCGACTTTCGTTCGCCTGCAACTACGTCGCTGCCTTTGAGATAGCGATTTTCGAAAGCCTGCTTTCACATCGGCGAAAAGCTGGCGATAGGTCGCTGCATCCTCTTCTTTGCCCAACACGTCGGCGATCTGGGCCATCAGCGCTGCGTCGTAGGCCAGGAAGGCGGTGCCGATCAGGTCACGCGGCGTGTCGGCGTTGATGGAGAGCCAGTCGCCGAAGCCGGGCCAGCCCTCGTAGTCGGGCGCGCAGCGGATGAAGCCGGGGCTGGTGTCGAGCAGGTAGTCCACAAAGCGCGTCATGGTGCTGTAGTTGGTCTTCGAGAATACGGACGTCGCCGTAGCAGAGATAGAGCGTCCATGGGCAGATGATGGCGGCATCCGACCAGGCCGGTCCGCCGTCGGGCAACGTGGGGATGGCGTTGGGCACGACCGCGGGCACTTCACCGCGCTCGCTCTGGGCGTCGGCCACATCCTGGGCCCACTTGGTCAGGAAGCCGGCCACGTCCATGTTGAAGGCAGCGGTGCGGGCAAAGACCTGGATGTCGCCGGTCCAGCCCAGGCGCTCGTCGCGCTGTGGACAGTCGGTGGGCACGTCGACGAAGTTGCCCTTCTGGCCCCAGAGAATGTTGCTCTGCAACTGGTTGAGGATCGGCTCCGATGCGCTGAACTGGCCGGTCTGCGCCATCTCTGAATGCAACACGATTCCGGTGATGGTGTCGTCTTCCAACTCGCCGGGATAGCCCGACAGTTCGACATAGCGGAATCCGTGGAAGGTGAACTTGGGCTCCCAGATCTCCTCGCCCTCGCCCTTGAATGTGTAGTAGTCGGTGGCGCGGGCCGTGCGCAGGTTCGCGGTGTAGAACTTGCCCTCTTCGTCGAGCACCTCGGCAAAGCGCAGCGTGATCGTCGTGCCGGCGGGCGCACTGCCTTTGAAGCGAACGCGACCGACCATGTTCTGGCCAAGGTCAAAGACGGCCTGCCGTGAGAGTAAAGTGCCGGTGAGGGTTGGCTGCTCGACCGGCGATAGTTCTTCGATGCGGCGGACGGCTGGGCCGTTGGTGGCGACCAGTTTTGTATCCGGGTGCTCAAAGACTCAACGGCGAGCCAGCCGCTTTCGTCAAACTGGGCCTTGTCCCATCCCGTCATCTCCAGACGCGCATCATATGCCTCGCCCATGAGCATGTCGTTCTCCAGCAGCGGACCGATACTGATGGGTCCAGCTCTCATCGGACGAGACGATCACGGTGTTCCCATCGGCCAATGTGATCTCCAACTGGGCCAGAAGCTGTGGCTGGCGCACGTAGTTTTGTCGCTCGCCCATGCCCACGTGGCCTGCAGCCCAGCCGTCGCCGAGCACGGCGCCGAGCACGTTCTCGCCGGCGGCCAGCAGATCAGTGATGTCGTAGACCTGGTACTGGATACGCTTGGCGTAGTCGGTCCAGCCTGGGGCAAAGACATCTTCGCCGACGGCCTGACCGTTGATCGAGCATTCGTAGAGGCCCAGGGCTGTGACGTAAAGGCGTGCTGATTGGACACCGCCCGGCAGCGAGAAAGGCTTGCGCATGTAGGGCGCTGGTACGTTGGAATGAGCGCCGCCCATCAGCTTTGGCCCGATCCATTGGGCCTGCCAATCGTCCGGCTGCAACAGGCCCATTTCGAACCAGGCGGGTTCGCTGGTGACAGAACTGCCGGTTTCATCCCAGATCGTGACCTGCCAGTAGACGCGTTGGCGAGAAGTCAATGGCTTCCCGGCATAGACAACGTGGATCGACTGGTCTGATTCAACACGGCCCGAGTCCCAGAGAACGGCAGAGCCGCCGGTCAGGCCCGCTGGAGAGCCTGCGGCCAACACGCGATAGGCAACTTGGCGAGCGCCGGACCGATCGCTCGATATCTGCCAACTGAACCGCGGATTGAGTACATCGATGCCCAGTGGGTTGGTGCGATATTCACAACGAAGATTCTTGATGGTGGACATTTCTGATCCTCTTTTTTGCCACAGATGAATGCAGATGGGACGGATAGGTCACAGATACAAGGAAAATTCTTGGGACGAGAAAACCTGTCCCATTCATATCTGTGCCCCATCTGCGTCTATCTGTGTTCATCTGTGGCTGATTTTTTGCTTTGAGTTTGCTTCAGAGAATTGGTTTTCAGCAACGCAGACACCTCATCGGCCGTGGGGATGCCGATGCGCGCGCCATGTTTGGTGCAGCAGAGCGCGCCGGCTGCAGAGGCATAGCGCAGCAGATCGTGCCACTCCATGCCTGCGGCCACGCCCGCGGCAAAGGCCCCGTGAAAGGTGTCGCCGGCGCCGGTGGTGTCGACTGCATTTACCTCGAAGGCGTCAAGCCGTCCGCTCTGCTCGCCCCGCTGCCAGATCAGGCCGCGCTCACCCAGGGTCACCACTACGTTGGGCGCAACCTTGGCCATGTTGGCAAGACCCTTCCTCGGGCGTGTCGACCTGGCTGAACTCGCAGGCAAATCGCTCCGAGGCCACGATGTAGTCGCAGATGGGAACCAGGGCGATGTTGCCTTGGTTGTGGGTGTCGGCGTCGACGACGGTGGTGATGCCGATGTCGTGTGCCCATTTGGCCACTGAGAGGGCCAGCGATGCCTGGTGACCATCGAAGAGGACGACTTTGTGGGCGGGCCACTGCGAAGTCGACATCGTTCGCGGTCAGGCCGTTGGTGTCGCCTTTGTAGCTGACGATAGAGCGTGCGCCGTTGGGCTTGACGAAGATGGCTGAGAGCGGCGTCGATGCTCGGCCCGCGGACGACCAGGTCCGTGTTGACGCCGGCGGCGTGCATCTCCTCCAGGTGTTCGTGGCCGTAGATCTCATCGCCGAGGTAGCCGCAGAAGGCAGCGCCATAGCCGAGCTTGGCCACGGTCATGGCTGCGTTGGCAGCGGTGCCGCCGCCGCAACTCAAAAAGGCATCGGCCGTGCTCTTCTCGTCCGGCCCCGGCTGGTGGTCAACCGAAAAAATCAGATCGTAGCAAGCATGGCCGACGCAGAGAACATCGATTGGGTTCATGGACAGTGCTTTCAAGTGTGTAAGAGGCAGGGGACGAGGAGGGAGGTAAGGCGAATTGTCAATTGTCGATTGTCAACGTTCAATAGTCAATGTTATCTAGCCATTGACAGTTGAACATTGACAATCGACAATTAAATGGGGCCGAACGGTTAATGCTGAATTGATAACGCATAATTGTTAACCGCCGGCCCCGCACTTGACGTCGATGCTACCTCGCCCCCTTCGCCCCTCGCTTTGCTTTTACGCAAACAACGACGACATCTTCTCTTCCTTCACCATCGTCATCATCTCTTCGTCGGTCGGGCGCGACTCGTAGCGGCTGGCCGCATCCAGCACCTTGGGCAGCACGTGGATGTCGCCTGGGGTGTTGAGGAAGACGCCGGGGCGGCCCATGACCCAATGCACGGCTCGATCCAGATCGTCCTGGTCGCGCAGCGGCTGGTACCAGGTCGAGGCCCACTTGTCCTGGGGACCCCAGGGACCGCGGGTCACCGACTTGATGCATTGGACCGCGATCTCGCGCTCTGCGCACTTGGCCAGCAGGGCGTTGAAGTCGGCCATGTAGGTCTCGTTGAGGTTCAGCGGATAGTTGTAGGGCAGCAGCACCGAGTCGAAGGCAAAGGGCTCGATGCTGCGCAGGTGCATGGCCGGGATGTTGAGGCCGTGGCCGGTCACGCCGATGAAGCGCAGCAGGCCCTGCTCACGCGCCTCGATGGCGGCTTCCAGTGCGCCGCCCGGCCCCATGGCCGTGTCCCACTCGTCGGGATGGACCAGGTTGTGGAGCTGGATCAGGTCGAACGAGTCGATGCGCATGCGCTCCAGCGAGCGATGGATCTCCTCTTTGGCCGCCTCGTAGGTGCGTTCGCCGGTCTTGGTGGCCAGGAAAAAGTCCTTGCGGTGCTGGGCCATCCATGGGCCGATGCGCAGTTCGGCATCGCCGTAGGAGGCGGCGGTGTCGATGTGGTTGACGCCATATTCGAGCAGCACGTCAAGGGTGGCGTCGGCCTCGGCCTGGGTCACGCTGCCCAGGGCGGCTGCGCCGAAGAGTGTCACGGTACTCATGTGGCCGGTCTTGCCGAAGGGTCGTTTCTCAATCATGGTGATCTCCTTGTTGTGAACTGCTGCTTGATGTTTGCTCGTGAAGGTTACTGCGTACTTCGTACTGCGTAAGGTCTCTGAGAACAGACTCTTGATTCCTTGGTCTCTCTTTCGGGTGATGAACTGATTCATAATTGAGCATCTATCAATTCATCATTAACCGTTCGCTTACCCTGCACATTGACAATTGAACGTTGACAATCGTCAATTGATCATTTCTTTTTCCGCATGTCGCTGACGTCTGGCGATTTCCTGTACATTCTCATACACCGTCTGCAACGGAATCTGATTCTCTGTCGCCAACTGTCGACAATCATCGTGCTCCGGCTTGATGCCGATCAGTTCCTCGTCGAGAAACTTGAGCTTGACCCGCACCGGCCCCCATTCCGTCTCAATCGTGCGCTGTTCGCGCCGCGCCTCGTGGCGATGCACGGTGTGGACACGCACGCCCAGCGTCGTCGTCTCGCGCAGGATGAGGTCGGCCAGCGCCTCCTCGTCCTCTGCTCGGGCGAGCACGGCCAACAGCGTGCCGGGCCGCTGCTTCTTCATCTGGATCGGCGTTGTCCAGACATCCAGCGCACCGGCGGCAAAGAGCTTGTCGACGACATGGCCGTAGAACTCTGGGTTCATGTCGTCGATGTTGGTCTCGATCTGGACCAGCCGCTTGTCCGTGGGACGAGTGGTTGGCCTGCGTAACGCCGTTTCCGGCTCGCCCAACCAGAGCCGGGCGATGTTGGGCCACTCAAATTCTTTCTGCCCGGCGCCGATGGCGATCTTCTCCAGGCGCATGGGCGGTTGCGAGAAGTCGGCCAATTCACAGATGAGTGCGGCGCCGGTGGGCGTGACCAGCTCGCCGGGACCGGGCGCGGGTCGGGTAGGGGCATTGGCCGCCGCCAGCAGATTTAGCGTTGCCGGGGCCGGCAGCGGAATGCGCCCATGCGCAGATTGGGTCCAGCCTGGCCCCAGTGGCAGCGCGCCGGCGTAGAGTTGCTCGATGCCCAGCGCTTCGATGCCGGCGCAGACGCCGACGATGTCGATGATGGCGTCGATGGCGCCGACCTCGTGGAAGTGGACGCTTTCCACTGCCATGCCGTGGACCGCGGCCTCGGCCTCGGCCAGCCGCGTGAAGACGGCAATGGCGTTGGCCTTGACAGTTGCCGACAGGCTAGTCTCGTTGATGATGGCCCGGATGTCGCTCAGGTGGCGGTGGACATGGCCTTCATGGGCCTCGACATCGACCAGGGTCGCACGCAGTGGACCGCGCATGACTTCGGTCTGGGTGATTCTGCCAGCTCGTTTTCGGGCAAGCCCATGGCGCTCGACGACCGCATGCAATTCAGACAGTGGCCACCCGGCATCGATCAGGCAGCCGAGAAACATGTCTCCGGAGATGCCGGACGGCGCATCCAGAAAGGCGATCATGGACTCCAGCCGGATTGCGGGTCGTGGTGCTGATGTTGGAGCCGAAGAAGTCACGACAGTAACTCACTCAGTGGAATGATGGTGCTGGTTTCAGCGCCGTTTAGTGAACCGCTGCGGAAGCCGGCGAGATCCAGCGTGACGAACTGATAGCCAGCCGCTTTGACGCCCTCGACAATGGCGTCGTGGTGCTGGAGCATGGCGGGAAAGTCCTCGACGGGCACCTCGATGCGGGCGATCTTGTCGTGATGACGCACGCGGAACTGGGGGAAGCCCAGATCGACCAGCACATCCTCGGCCGCTTCGATCTGGCGCAGCAGCGACGGCGAAATGGCTGTGCCGTGGGGCACGCGCGAGGAGAGACAGGCCATGGCCGGCTTGTCCCAGACGGGCAGACCCAGATGGCGGGCGATGGCGCGCACATCGGCCTTGGTGATGCCTGACTCGACCAGTGGAGAACGCACATTGTGTTCTCGGGCGGCATCGATGCCGGGTCGATGATCGCCGAGATCGCTGGCGTTGGTGCCGTCCAGTACCCAGGCCCAGTCTTCCTCCTCGGCGATTACTTTGAGCTGGTCATGCAGTTCCGACTTGCAGAAATAGCAGCGGTTGACCGGGTTGGCGGCGTAGTTCGGGTTCAGGTATTCTTCCGTGTCCACCTGACGGTAGGGGATGCCCAGATCGTCGGCAAACTCGATGGCTGAGCGCATCTCGCGGTCGGGTAGCTGGGTGAAATGCCGATACAGGCCAGGGCTTTGTCGCCCAGTTCCTGATGGGCCAGCACCATCACCAGCGCGCTGTCCACGCCGCCGGAATAGGCGACCAGCACCGAGTCCATCTCACGCAACAGGACACGCATGTTGGCGAGCTTGGCGGTCTGTTCAACCGTCAAATCTCCAGCACCAGCGTTGGCCTTGTCACGTCCATTTGTGCTTATCGCTCTCGAATCAATCATGTATGTCTGTCCTTCGTTCAGATCTGCCGTCAATCCGGAAGATACAACGGATAAGGTGCTCACGTTCTCGTGCAGAATCTCCGCTCGTTCGCTGCCCGAGAATCTCCCGATCACCAATCCCTAATTCCCAACGCTGTTTTCCACAATTCGTCCATTGATCAACGCTGCCATATGGCCCGCTCCATAGCCGTTGTCGATGTTCACCACAGCGACACCTGTGGCACAGCTATTGAGCATGGCCAGCAAGGCAGCCACGCCGCCAAAGCTGGCGCCATATCCGACAGATGTCGGCACCGCGATCACCGGGGCATCGGTCAAGCCGCCGATGACGCTGGCCAGCGCGCCTTCCATGCCCGCCACAACGACAACGACATTGGCTTCCTGGATGGTCTGGATGTGTGGCAGCAGCCGATGCAGCCCGGCAACGCCCACGTCGATCAGACGCTGAGGCTTGTGCCCCATGAGATCCAGGGTCAACGCCGCCTCTTCGACCACCGGCAGATCGCTGGTGCCCGCAGCAACGATGATGACGCCATCGTGCTTGGAGCGGTCCGGGTCTCGATCCAGCCAGATGCAGCGGGCCGCTGCGTTGTATGCCAGGTCTGACACGTGTGCACGCGCTGCTTCATAGTGTGAGGGATCGGCACGCGTGCCCAGCACTTGCGAGCTTCGTTCTGCCAATCGCTCAACAATTTGGGCGACTTGATCGGGGGTCTTGCCGGCACAGTAGACAACCTCGGGGAAGCCGGTACGCAGGAGCCGGTGATGATCGAGCCGGGCCATGCCCAGGTCTTCAAAGGGTAGGGTTCGCAATTCGGCCATGGCATCGTCGATGCCCAGTTTGCTGCCGGCCACCTGTTCAAGCAATTCGCGCAACTTATCTGCATTCATTCGCTAAAAACCTACTTGTACTGGTGCGGTCCAAAGTCAGCCTCATAGAACGCGGAGACCATCTGGCCTGGCGGCACCAGTGCGTCGATGGCCGCGAGGTCCTCTTCATTGAAGGTCACGTCCAAGGCGCCCAGATTGTCTACCAGGTGTTCCATGGTGCGCGGCCCGATGATGGGGCTGGTCGCGCCCGGCTGTTGGACGACCCAGGCGAGAGCCAACTGAGGCAGAGTGCAGCCCTTGGCCTCTGCGATGGGCGTCAACCCCTCAATAACATCCCAAATTGCGTCGGTCTTGCGCGCCTGGAAGCGGGGATTGTCCGAGACGTCAGCATAACGCTTGCCTTCGGGTGACTGATTTTTGCGTGAGTATTTGCCTGACAGCAGCCCACCGGCAATGGGACTCCAAGGGATGGTAGCGATACCGTACGTTCGTGCCATGGGCAGTAGTTCGCGCTCAACACGTCGGTCGAGGATGTTGTAGGGCTGCTGCTCACAGACGAAGCGATTGAGGCCCAACTCCTTTGAGGCCCAGAGCGACTCCATGACCTGCCAGGCTGCGAAGGTGCTGGTGCCGATGTAGCGCACTTTGCCGTCACGGATCAGGTCATCCAATGCTCGTAGCGTCTCGTCGATGGGGATGTCGGACTGGGGACGGTGGATCTGGTAGAGATCGATGTAGTCGGTTTGCAGGCGGCGCAGGCTGGCCTCGCACTGCTGGATGATGTGGCGCCGGCTGTTGCCCTGCATGTTGGGATCATCGTCATCCATGACGCCATGAACCTTGGTCGCCAGCACGATCTGCTGACGCTTTCCGTTGCGCTTGAGGGCCTCGCCAGTCACCTCTTCGCTGCGACCGCGGCTGTAGACATTGGCCGTGTCCAGAAAATTGATGCCCGCTTCGATAGCATGATCGATGATGAGGGACGAATCTTCGGGTGTGGTCTTGCCGCCGAAGTTCATGCAACCAAGACAGATTGGACTGACTTTGACGCCGGTGCGCCCAAAGGATCGATACTCCATTGGGAAGTTCCTTTCTGACAGATGTTAGATTGTTTTCGCGGGTGGTTCGGTGACCCGGATCTTTATATTTGCATGGCAGCTTTCCTTGGCTGCCGGTTCCAGTGCGGTAAGGAAAGCTGTCCTACGAATCGCAATAATTATTCAAGAAAAACGCTTGACCGGCGCTCTGTTTTCGAGAATTACGAATTGCTAGAGAAGAGAGCCGTTATGCCTATGCCGCATAGAAACAAAGCGATTCTATAACCATATTACCACACATGCAGTAATCTTTGTCCTGAATGAAAAAGGCCATCGCTTTCAAAATGCGATGGCCTTTTGTGTTCGATCTTGCTGTAGTCTGCAGCTCTTCTCTTCAGATCAGACTACGGTGCTTGGGGCGCTTGCGGAGGCTGGGGCGCTTGCGGAGCAGCCAGATTGAAGATGTCACCGGTGGCGACGTCGTCGGGCAGCTTGCTGGTCAAATCGCCTGCGCGTTCGATATCATCGCTTGCGATTTGAGCCTGGACCCGATCCCGATAGGCCTGGAAACGCTCTTGCTGTAGAGCGGACTCGTCCTTGGGCCGTGTATCGTCCCTCTCGACCAACTCGATGATGTGGAAGCCGAACTGGGTTTCCACTGGTTCGCTGATCTCTCCCGGTGCTAGGGCGAAGGCTGCATCCTCAAAGGGCGCAACCATCTGCCCGCGGGCAAACCATCCAAGATCCCCGCCATTCTGGGCATTGCTCAGATCGTCACTATACTCAGCGGCTAGTTCAGCGAAGTCTTCGCCGTCTTGCAGGCGCTCGTAGATCTCGTTGGCCAATGCTTCGGCCTCTTCCAACGAACGTGTCTCGACTTCGGGCGTGTCTGAGCTCACTTCGGCGTCTTCATCCGCACTGTCATCCGCACTGTCATCCGTATCGTCAACAGTGGCTGCAGCGGTCTCAGGCGGCGCAGCGATCTCCCGGATCAAGATGTGCCGTGCGTTGACCTGCTCTTCGGTCTCGGACACCTCTTCTTCAGCAATGGCTTCGGAGACCTTTTCGGTCAGCAGGCGCAGGTAAATCAACTCGCGGTACTCGTCGACGCTTAGTCCGCTTATGTCATCCAGGTTCTCCTCCAACGTATCGATACCTTCTTCGAAGGAGGCATCGGTGAGCAGGGGAAGGGTCGGCTGAGGCTCCGGCGTCGGTACAACTGTATCTGCTGCCGTGATCGGCGCACTGGCATCGATGGTCGGTGTCGGCGTTGGCGTCCAACCGGCGGCGACTTCAGTGGCTTCGGCTGCGGCTTCCGCCGTGCTTGTTGCCTGGGGTTCGGTCACTGCGTTCTGACCGGCGGCGATCTCTGCACGAAATGCGTCTTCCACCTCCTGGTCGGAAACGGTGATGCCACGCGCAGCGGCTTCCTGCTCAACCAACTTCTCTTCGATCATCTGGTCCAGTACATCGATGCCGAGGGCAAAGGGACTGGCCAGTGTCGATTGGATCTGGTTGAGCTGGGTTGTGAAGATGCCTTGTCCCCCGAACTGTTGCTCCAACTGCACCATCTGAAGGTACTGGTTCTCCAATTGGCTCTCTTCCAGATACATGCGTTTCTGGAAGTCCTTGGTGATGATGGCATCATCACCGACCTTGGCAACGTTGCTATTGGGTTTGACGACAAACTCGGCGATGATCCCAATCAGCAGGACCAACAAGACGGCTCCGATGACTCCGCCGACCATCATCATGATCTTGCGATTGCGCTCAGCATCGCGCGTATTGGCACGGTTTTGCTTGCGGGTCAATTCTTTTGGTTCTTCTTGACCTTGGTTTTTATTCTTCTTGGCCATTATGCTCGCCTATCGATGCTTGCGCGTAATGCGGGTATGTTCTCCGGTGTAGGGCAGCAGGGCCAAGTGCCGGGCTCGCTTGATGGCCTTGGCGGCGCGGCGCTGAACTTTGGCGCTGACGCGGATCTTGCGACGGGCAAGAATGCGACCACGCGGGTCCAGGAAACGCGTCAGTAGCGGGATGTTCTTGTAGTGAATCTCGCCCAAACGGGCATCGTTGCCGACGCGGCGGACACGGCCACGGAATTCCTGTGGCGTGTATGTTGACGGGCCTTCAACCTTGCGAACGGGCACTTCGCCGTCGGCAGCATCATCCACGACTGCCACGGATTCGTTGACTTCAGCAGCTACCACTTCGCCGCCTTCGATGAGTTCATCGACCACCGTCTCGTCGATCACAACGGCGCCGGTCTCAGCGTCTTCAGCAATGATGGTCTCCGTGGCCTCAATAGCCTCGGCCACCACTTCGTCGCCGACGACGAGTACATCGTCTTCGACTTCTTCAATTACAACAGCGCCGGTCTCTGCATCTTCAGCAATGATGGTCTCCTTGGTTTCAACAACCTCGGCCACCACTTCGTCGCCGACGACGAGTACATCGTCCACGGTCTCTTCGACCAGGACTGCGCCTGTCTCTGCATCCTCGACCACATCCGTCTCTACGGTCTCGATCACTTCAGCTACAACTTCGCCGTCCTCCACAAGTGCCTCAACGGTCACGTCTTCAATCACCGTGACGCCGTCTTCTTCACTGATTGACTCAGTAGAAATCTCGACGATCTCGTCAACGGGTTCCTGCTCTGGGGTGGGGTTGGTCTGCTCGCTCATTATCACTCCTATGTACTCGAAAGTAGTATTGTCTTGGATCAAGTGGATGCCTGAGGCGACTGTCTGCGCAGCTCACCTTGATTAGGCATCGGGAAAACTGACTAGTCGTCACTCAGCATCAGCAGGTAACGGAGGACATTTTCGTCGAATCGTAATGCTCGATCGATTTCTCCGGTACCGGACGGGGCCATCTGGATGCGGTGCAGCACATAGTAGCCTTCGAAGTGATTCTTGATCGGATAGGCAAGCTTGCGGCGTCCCCACAAGTCAATGCCCTCTACGTCGCCACCCTGCTCCCTGACGACGCTGATCAGGCGATTGTTGATCGCTTCAATCGTCTCGTCATCCAGTTCAGGTGTGCCAATGTAGACTAGCTCGTAGTCGCGTTGGTTATTGTCGGCCATGTTCATTTTCCTCGAATCTCTTTCTATGGAGTCGCCCGTGGGTCCGTCCCACGAACAGAAAGAACGAGGGCCTGTTATCAGGTCCCCGTTGCAAACCACCGCTTAGTATATCACCAGGACACTGAAGGACCAAAAATCGGGGGCTCAAATATGTTGTAGATGACTTTTACGCGGGAGGGAACATATCGACTATGATTAGGTCCATGAAGATCTGGTTGCTTTCCCCATATCACACAGGGAGCCATCGTTCCTGGGCGCTGGGCTACCAACGCCAAAGCGCGCATGATGTCAGGCTCATCACCATGGCCGGCCGCTTCTGGAAATGGCGCATGCAGGGCGGTGCGATTGAGTTGGCCAATGAGGCCAGACGTCTGCTGGCGTCAGACGGGCCGCCGGACATCGTTCTAGCCACGGATATGGTCAATGTTCCGGCCTGGCTGGGCCTGATGCGAACGCCCCGACCCGGCAGCCCATCCTCGCCCGGTCTGCCGGCCTCGGTACCCATCGTGCTGTATATGCATGAAAATCAACTGACCTATCCGGCACGGCCCGGTGAGAAGCCGGACTACACCTATGCCATGATCAACTGGCTCAGCCAACTGAGTGCCGACCGGGTGATCTTCAACAGTCAGTTTCACCGGTCTAGTTGGTTTGAAGAGTTGCCTCGTCTGTTGAAACATTTTCCCGACTACAACCATCTGCATCTGACCCAGGAGGTTGAGAAACGATCGAGCTGTCTGCCGGTCGGGATCGACTGCTCGCACATCGGCGCAGCGCGCACCGCCGACATCAACGTGATGGCCGGTGAAGTGTCTGATTATGCTCAAATTGGTCGGGCTGTAGCCGATGGCCCGGACGTCCGTACGCCTTTGGTGCTGTGGAATCAGCGTTGGGAGTACGATAAGCAGCCTGAGCATTTCTTTGATCTGCTCTATCGGCTACAGGATGAAGGGGTTCGATTTGAAGTAGCCGTGGCCGGAGAGAATTTTCGCAATATCCCAGGTGAGTTCGAGGAAGCACGCCGGCGTCTAGGCGATGTCATCGAGCATTGGGGCTTCGTGCCTGACTATGACGCCTATTTGGACCTGCTGCGTCGTGCCGATCTGGTGGTAAGCACGGCGATCCATGAGTTCTTCGGCATCAGCATTCTGGAGGCCATCGCTGCAGGCGCTTTCCCGCTTCTGCCGCAACGGTTGAGCTATCCTGAATTGATTCCCAGCGAATTGCACCCAGCCTGTCTCTATGCTGACGAAGAGGATCTCTTCACCAAAGCCCGCCTGCGGTTGGCATCGCCTCGCTCAGCGCCGCCCTCGCTCAGCGCATATGTGCGAGCGCAATTTGACTGGCCGGTTGTTGCGGCAGCGTATGATGCAGTGTTGTCAGGGCTCGTTGTTGGGGGAGAGGGTAAATAAGGCTTATTCACCCCACCATCGGTTTGAACCGGCGTGCAGCAACGGCTGAAGCAGGCTGCTAAGACCGTTCCAGAAAAAAAGATGCCCCGGCGCAAGTCCCCGGCACAGCCCAGTTGAAGTCTGGGCCGGAGACCCCGTTTGTGGGCTGTGCCGGGGACTTTGGGGGAATCATTTCCTGGGATTAGCCTCAGAGCGAAAAGCCGCCTCAGCGGCTGAGATCAAGCGTCTGAAGGCGCTTCTCGATGTAAACGGCGGGATTCATCCCTGCCGCAACCGACCCCCTCACTCTCTCACTCTCTTACTCCTTCACCTTGTCTGCCTTCTTCCTGGCGCGCATTAAAACTTTCACATCCTTGGCCGCGAGTTTCTCATCCGTCTCCGCCACCGCGAATTCGACGAAATCGCCGGTGCGTAGATTGCCGGAGCTCTTGAGGGCCGAACGATGGACGAAGATGTCCGGTTGATTGGCTCGAACAATGAATCCGTAGCGCTTGCGCGCATTGAACCATTTGACTTCGCCACGTTCATATCCTGCCGCCGGCAACAGACGGCGACAGCCGGGACAACGCGTCGGTCGCAGATGTTCGTCATCCTCCCCCTCGCCACCTTCCTGCTTGTCCGTCGCCTGCGTATTCATCGCTTGCGCTTCGCGTTGTTCCTCGCCGGTCCATAGAAATGAGATGCCGCAGTTTTCGCAATATAGAGTTTCATCTTGTGTAGATGCGTGTGCCACTGATTGCCTTTCGCTTTCAAATCAAGGGAGAGTGGATGCTGCTGGAACTTGACATTCCATCAAGCTATTGCTAGGATGATTTCTCAATTGATAGTATGCCTGAAAACAGTGGTCTGCTTCAAGTAATTGATGGGTTCGTTTTTTCTTAACCCGTATCAGGCGACGTGGCCAAGTGGTAAGGCAGGGGTCTGCAAAACCCTTATCGCCGGTTCGAATCCGGCCGTCGCCTCCATAGACTGAAAAGGCCGGAGCGTCAACGCTCCGGCCTTTTTGCTTCTCGTGTGCAAGTCTGTGAACCTACCTCACATTGCCCCGACATTGCCCCATTGCCCTGTCCCAACTCGGACCATATCCCTCCGGTCTTGGCGACCGGATGATTTCCAGAAACATTCTGTTATGTTGGGCCGTTATGGTAGCATCAAGAGGACTTTGTGACGTTGAAATGGGTTGTGAAAAGCCCGTCGATTTGTGCGATAGTAGCAGATTTCTTGCAGGCCCGAGATCTGTTCTGCCCTGTGTATGAGATTGAGGAAGCCCGATGTTTTTTCAGCGATTGACCGTAAGTTTGTCAAAGTTAGCCGTCTTAAGGTTGCCCATGGCCAGTCGTTTCGCACAAACGTCGAATTTGTGGAAACTGAATCCACTGGGGCAGATCTCGCTGGGGCAGATATCCTTGAAGCTTGTGTCAATCGTCATTTCGGTCTCACTGGCGGGCATGCTTCTGACCGCCTGTGACGATATCGGCGCGTATCCCGGCACTTCCGCCCCGCTAGGATCGACCATCGATTCCAGAGCGGCGGAGCAGACGATGGCCGTTGTTGAAGAGTACTTGCAGACCTATCAGCCAGGTCCGACGCCTCGATTGTTTCAAACCACCAAACTCTACGATCGCAAGGGCGTTCAGATCGCTGAACTGATGGGCGAAGGCCGTCGCACTTGGATTCCGCTTGAGCAGGTGTCACCCTTCTTGATCCAGGCGACAATTGCAACCGAGGACGCTTCCTACTACGAGAACAACGGCATTGATGCATGGCGCATTGCGGGAGCCCTGCTGCGCAATATTCAGAAGGGAAGCGTGGTCTCTGGCGCAAGCACTATCACGATGCAGTTGGCGAGAAATCTGTTTGTCGAGCGGGAAAAACGCAATGATGAGACGATAGACCGCAAGCTGTTGGAGGCGGGGATCGCGCAGGAACTGACCGGCCTCTATACAAAAGATGAGATTCTGGAGATGTATCTGAATCTCCTTAACTACGGGCAACTTGCTTATGGTCCGGAGGCAGCGGCCCAGGTCTATTTCGGCAAGTCGGCGGCTGATCTTACACTGCCGGAAGCTACTATGATGGCTGGGCTGCCCCAACAGCCAGCCTATCTCAATCCTTATCTGGACTATGAGGCTGCTCGATTTCGTCAGCGCATCGTTCTCGATCTTATGGTGCGTCATGGGTTCCTGAGCGATTCGGAGGCGGATGCTGCCTACGCCGAACCTGTCACATTGGCTGGAGACCCAGGGCTGGCGCCCGATCTGGCGCCACATTTTGTGCAATATGTTGTGGAAACGCTCGATAGCCAGTTTGGAGAGGGATACACTCGCCGATCGGGGCTCAACATCACCACAGCGCTGGATCTGGAAATCCAGGGGATGGCTCAGGAGACAGTCGTGGAGAACGTTGAGAGACTGCTTCCGACCTATGGGCTGTCCAACGCTGCGCTGGTTGCCATGGCGCCCAACAGTGGTGAGATTCTCGCCATGGTCGGCAGCGCCGACTTCGATGATCCGGCCATTTCCGGCCAGGTCAATGTCGCGCTTCGGGAACGTCAGCCTGGCAGCGCTATCAAACCGGTCCTCTATGCCACGGCCATCGAGCAGAACGCAATCAGCCCGGCTACGGTGATTTGGGATACGAAGGTTCAATATCGATCGGATGACAGCCAGTCCTATTCGCCGCTTAACTACGATAGGCTTTTTCATGGTCCTGTCAGTGTGCGTACGGCATTGGCCAGCAGCTACAATATTCCCGCAGTAAAGCTGCTTGACGCGGTCGGAGTAGAGACAATGCTTGACGGCGCTAAGGATCTGGGCATCAATGGCCTTGATCGCGGTACCGATTGGTATGGCCTGAGTCTCGCTCTTGGCGGCGGCGAGGTCACCCTGTTGGATCTGACAACGGCCTATCACACGTTGGCCAGTGACGGACAGTATTTGCCGGCCAACCCGGTCTTGTCGCTCATCGACAACATGGGCAATGAGATGGAACAAGTCGAAGTTGAGCCGAGCGCTGTTGTTTCGCCCGAGACAGCTTTCCTGATTAGTGATATGTTGAGTGACGACAGAGCGCGCCAGCCGGGTTTTGGCATCAACAGTCCATTGATATTAGATGTGCCTGCAGCCGTCAAGACGGGAACGACGACCGACTTCCGAGACAATTGGACGCTGGGCTATACGCGCCATCTGGTGGCCGGTGTCTGGGCAGGAAATAGCGATGGCGCGCCGATGCGAAATGCGACCGGTGTCACCGGGGCTGCACCCATTTGGCGCGATTTTATGACCAAGGTGCAGGCCAGTCCGCAGGCGCTCGCCACACTCAATGCAGGGTCCGATCCTGACGCCTGGCAATTCGTGCCGCCCGAAGGCATTGTGCTAGAAAATCGTTGCCCACCCGGGGTGGCCTGTCGGGGAGGCGGTGAGTACTATCGAACATCCTGGTTGGAGAGCGCCCAATCCCGTGGTGGTTCCGGCCCGCTGTTCGACAGCGTTGCCACGGTCAACTCCGCACCGGTCTACATGACGGAAGGGGATGCCGCCCGCCTTGTCGGTTACTGTGCCATGGATGAGGCAAGGGGGAGAACGCTTCTGACTGTGAACAGCGCCGCCGGGATCTCAACTTTCGGTGTTGACGGGCCGGCTGCTGATGAAGCGGAGGCCCAGTCGGCATTTGTCGCCGCCTTGGCCGATGCATTCCGCGAAACACGGTCTGAAGATAAACTTGATAATGAGCCGGATAGCGATCCGGTCGATGAGGATGAAACGTCTGAGGACGTGACTCAAGAGGGCGTGACTCAGGAAGCCAGACTCTGGTCTAGCGAACATCTGGGTGCATTGGCTTGGAGCTTGCAATATGGGGCTCCTGTCAATCTTGGCAACTGTGATGAACTGGCCGGTCGCATCGGTGATGCATTTGAACGTTGGCCCGCTAGTAACTTAGGCGGCCAGCGTGTTCTAGTCGATTTGGGCGCGGCCTACGGCGATGCAGTGGGTGGACTTGGCCAGACGGTTGCCTTGTCCGCTCTAGTCGGCGCTGTCGACATTGCCAGTGTGATCGGGACTAGCAGTGAGCAGAGTCTCAGCTCGGGACAGTATGTCGTGACGCAGCCGGTTGTTCACAACAACGCCTGTCCAGGCAGCTACATCATGGGGACCATTCTGAATGCCGCAGGAGGCCCCGTTCCGGGTATCACCGTTGCCGCCCGTGATGAATGGGGCAATACCGCACAGGCGGTCAGCAAGAGCGGGGCCGCGGACTTCGGACGGTTTGATTTGCCGGTCCATTCCGGTACGCCGCACACTATCTATGTTACGGTCCTGGATGGTTCCGGGAATGCTATCAGCCCGGCGATACCGGTAGAGCACAATAAGGGCGAGGAAGGAACCGGTCCTTGTCATCATATCGTTTTCCAGGATAGAGGATTTGGGCTGGACAGCGTCGATTTGAGTGCAGATGATGGTTCGGACGGTGGTGGGTAGATGAATCCGTTGGAAAAGGTTGAAAAGACGGAAAGGCAAGACCAGTCAACATTGACTATGAAGCAGAGACGGTTTGTCCTGCTCCTTGTTGCGCTTGTTACGCTGATATTGACCGTGGGTTCTAGCTTCTGGTTTGGTGAATTCGAATCGGCGACGGGTCAGGGATCCCGATCGCCGATTTCGCCGACATCGCCGTTGACGCCCACGCCGAGCCCGACGATCATCACGGGTTCGGTGACGCCGACTGCAACCCGAAGCCGCCGCGTTGTCAATGAGGTGCTTGTTCCCAAGTCAGGCGATGCCGTGTCCGGTTCGGTCCCGATTATCGGCACGGCTCTGGTTCATTCGTTTCGCCGGTATGACATTCATCTCTCTCCGGCAGGTAATCAAGAGTGGCAATGGTTGACGAGTAGCCATGAGGTGGTGCGTGACGGCATTCTATACTATCTTGACACCACGAGATTTCCAGACGGCTATTATGATATTCGCGTACGAGCCATCGCGGATAGAGGCGACTACGATGAAACATTTGTAGAGGATATCGAAATTCGCAATGCGAATCCCCCTACGCCAACACCCTATGTGGATGAAGCGGGCGCCTTTCGGCCCATCTTGCCCAGTGCTACGCCTGTGCCAACGCCAACTGCCACCGCCACGCTTGAAAGCCGTGTCGAGGGTGGGCGAGGGCTGTATGCGCCGCAGAGTAACGATATACTTCGCGGCTATGTACCCATTCTTGCTACAGTCAACGGCGATCGCTTCCAATCTTTTGAGCGCTATGAGGTCGCCATTTCTCCGACTGGTTCAGAGAACTGGAATACACTTTATTCTGGTTATCAGCAGATTTGGCAGGATGAGATCTTCCTGCTCGATACACGTGTGGTTCCCGACGGAAAGTATGACTTGCGACTGCGCAACGTTTTTGATGATGGGAACTATGAGGAATACTACGTCCGCAATCTCGAGTTCATCAATTACAATGTCCCCGGACCTGGAACAAATTTCAGCCTGCCTTCGTCACAGCGTCGGGTTCAGTTGCTAGGCTTTTCGTCGCCGGAAAACGGCGACGCTGTAGCCGAGGTGGTTGATTTCCGCGGAACGGCGGTGGATCCGGAGTTTTTGCGATGGGAAATGTATTGGTCGCCCACCGGAGCGGAGACCTGGTCATTTTTGGTCAGTGATGAGCGTCCTGTCGCCAACGGCTCCCTGGCACGTCTAGATCTGAGTCAGCTGCCGCATGCCAGATATGATTTCAAATTGCGCATTGTTCGCACCGACCATAACTATGATGACTATCATATCCGCAACCTGTTTGTGACAGAACCGACACCGACGCCGTTGCCGTTGCCGCCAACCCCGGCGCCGATACCGACGTCCACCGCCGCGGGCTGATCGATTCGCATTGTCGGACTAAATGTGGAGGAACATTTAGTCCGTAAAAACTGTTCTATGCTCAGTCGTACAGGGTCCGTTTTCCCTGTGTTTACTTAACGGAACCATTTCGCACGGTTATCGTATAGAATTGTGTAGTCATGAGGTTGAGTGAGATTTGGCCTAGAATTTCCCGAACCTGTATAATGGTATAGTTAAAACAGGATTCTAATTGGCGGGTTCAGACCTACAATTTAGCTTTACGGCCATTAGGCCAACTGGAGGAAAAGATGAGAAAGACGAAACTGCAGCGTATTGCCGCAACCTTTGCCATTGCTGCATTGGTAATGACATCATTGGTATCACTGGTTGCTGCTGCTCCAGTGGCTGATGCTGTGCGATCTACAGAGATTGAGGGCATGGTTCCCGGTGGACAGTTCGCCGAAATCTGGCTTGATCTGGAAGTGATTGAACCGGGCAACGTTACTGTGCTCGCTACCTGGGAATCCGGCATGTTGGACGGCGTCGGCTTCTTTGTGCTGGATGAAGCTGGTGTTGCCACTGTCGCCGGCGGAGGAAAAGCCCGCGACAACAATATTGCCGCCGGCAACCCGGTCCAACCATTCCGTGGCGCCCCCAATCAGCAGGAAGCCAGCTTCCGCGCCACAGCGCCGATGTACAAGCTCATTATCTTCAATGAGAGTCCCAATGACGCCATTTTCACAATGGCAGCCACCAATGCCTTTATCGTCGGCGAGAACGAGAATGTGAGCGATCCGAATGGCGCGATGGCTGACGATGACGACGCCATGGCCGCTGATGATGCCGAGACAACTGAAGCGGACGATGATGCGACCGCTACAGCGACAACGGTAACCACAACCACTGCCACGACGGAAACTGCGGACACTGCAGATACTGAAGACGCTGTCGAAGAGCCAACTGCCGTCGTCGAGGCTGAAGAAGCTGAAGCCGATTCCGTTGCAATGTCATCCACTCCTGGCGTGGTCACCGCTGACACCCTGGAAGGCGAGCTGAACGAAAAGGATGCACAACACTTCCTGTCGCTTACGCCGGAACAGAAGGATGGCCTTGTTACCTTGACCATCAGCTATGAGCCGTCTGACAGCAAGGAGCTTGCCCGGCGACTGAACTTCTGGGTGCTTGATCCCGAAGGGTTCAACAGGTTCCTGGGTGGCGATAGCCTGAGCAGCGTGGCAATGGCGGCGGGCAGCAGCACGGTTGATACCGAGCCGAACGAACGAGCTGCCAACTTCAAGTCAGTCGGATTCACTGACTACACCGTCATTGTCTACAATACCTCAAACGTTCCGGGCTCCTACGCTCTGGTCGCCGAAGGTGCATTGTTGACAGATGATTCCGGTCAGACAACGACGGCCCAAGAGGCTGCGGTCGTCGAAACAGCGCCCGCCGCTGATACCGACAGTGAGACTGCTGCTGCTGATGACGATGAAGCCGCACCGGCTGCTGATTCTGCAACCGAGAGCACCGGCGTTGTCGGCGAACCCGGCGGTACATACACCATTCAGTCCGGCGATTCGATGTCAATCATCGCACGTGATGTCTACGGCGACATTCAGTTGTACGATGAAATCTGTGCTTTCAACAACATGGATGACTGTGATCGGATCGAAGTCGGCGACACTATCCAGTTGCCCACTGAGGCCCAGATTAGCTCGGGCGCCACGGCATCGACCACGACGACAACGACTCCGTCCACTCCGTTGCCGGCGCCGACCGCTACGACGACAACCACCACGACGATCTCGGCGACACCGTCTGTCACGACCACGACCGGTGTGACGGCAACGACTGGTGTAACTGATACCGATGCCATGAGTGGAACGATGGATTCCATGGCTGCTTCCACCGTCGTTGACGCTTTGGCGGCTGATGGTCGCTTCAAGACGCTGATCGCTGCGCTGGACGCTGCTGACCTCGTCGATTCCTTGGCGGATGGAACTGTAACCGTCTTTGCCCCGACCGACGCTGCGTTTAACGCATTGCCTGCAGGCGCACTGGATCAGTTGGTCGCCCAGCTACAGACCAATCCCAATGGGCAGTTGATGCAGATCTTGCTCTATCACGTCTCTTCCGGTGAGTTGGCTTCGGCTGACTTCGAGGATGGCGTCGAGATTCAGACACTTCAGGGCAACACGGCCAAGATCGCCGTTGACGAAGACGGCAATGTGACGATCAATGGCGCTGCCATCACCGGTAACGATATTGTCGCTGAAAATGGCATCGTTCATGCCATTGAGGCTGTTATCCTGCCGCCGGTCGAATAGACCAAGCGAGATCTGTCTCCGGACTGGCAATACTGATTCGGACGTTTGCGAGATTGTCTGTTCAACCGATAGTCGCTTCGTTTTGAGTCAAAGATAAACAGATTGAAGGGCGGGTAGAGATTCATCTACCCGCCCTTTTTTTGTTTGGTAGACTCGCACAAATGTGCTAAAATCGATCGGCGAACGTCCGAATCTTCCTGTCTATCCCCGATGAGCGTGGCCTGTGACTAATAAAACCTCTGACGACAAAAGTACCATTGGCCGTGCCGGCAATATGGCCGGTGATATCACTGATGATCTAGCCCATGATGACGAGTTGGTCTACGAAGACATCTACGAGGTCTCCGATCTGCGCGGTGCGCTTCCTGGCCATCTGTTGGGTGAGGACTCCGCCCCTGAGAATGGCGAAATCGCCACGTCCCGGTCCAGCCAATTGGCCGATAGCGATCTCTCCGCCTTCTTCGGATTGGACGGTCCGCTGGCCAAGGCGTTGCCTAACTATGAACTCCGGCCTACACAACTGGCGATGGCCGAGGCCGTCAAGCGAGCGATTCTCGAGCGTGAGCATGCACTGATCGAAGCGCCGACCGGTACTGGAAAGTCCATCGCCTACTTGGCGCCGGCGCTGCTGTCCGGACAGACCGTGGTTGTGGCCACGGCCAACAAGTCCTTGCAGAGCCAGCTTTTCAACAAGGATATCCCTTTTCTAAGCAGTGTTCTGGGGAAGGAGATCGATGCGGTCGTCATCAAGGGACGCAGTAACTACGTCTGCACCTACAAATGGCTGCAAGAGGATCAGTCGCAGCGCCAGATTGCTCTCTACGACCGCGAGCAAGAGCAGGTCACTCACCTTCGCAGCTGGCTGACCGAGACCGAGACCGGCGATGTCGATGACCTCCCCTTCTTGCTCTCCAGCGATCTGAGACCGCGTGTCGTCAGCTTCCCTGACGATTGTCTCCAGAGTGACTGCCCGTACTACAGCGATGACTGTTGGGTCAATTTCATGCGTGACCGGGCCGCCAACGCCCAGATCCTGATCACAAACCACCACCTGCTGCTCAATGCCCTGCAATTGGGGCGCGAGGGACAGCGGATTCTGCCGCCGGCAAGCATCTATATTGTCGATGAGGCCCATCAGTTGGAGCAAACAGCGACCTCGATCTTCGAGACCACGGTGACCGACTACACCGTTGAGCAACTGTTAAATCACCAGGTGATCCAGGATCGAGTGAGCGAAGAGGAGCTTGATTCGTTCCGCACGCTCAACCTACTCGCGTTTCAGCATGTGGCCCATCTAAGCCGTGACAATTCCTATCAGATCGAGGACGAACTTGAATCGATGTCCCGTCTGAGTAAGATGCTCACGGACCTGGGCAAGCGACTGAAGGATCAGAATCCGTACCAGGGCGACTCCGATGATGCAGGCGGCAACGACCAACAGAGTAACGGTCAACTGGATGAAGGAAGCTCAGGCACATATGCGGAGGATCGGCGTCGGTATGAGTTGACCATCTCCAATGTCAACAGCGCGGCGAGCAAGCTGGCGACCGTGGCAACGGACCGCCACGATGCCAACTTCGTACGATATGCACAGCGCATTAACGACCGGCGTCGCGTCACGCTGGAGCTGCATGCGGCGCCCATTGATCCGGCCCAACTGCTGGCCCGCTACGTCTTTGACGCCGTCGAAGACGACCAACCTGTTCAGCGAGCAGTGATCTGCACCAGCGCCACGTTGGCGACCAATCGTAACTTTGAACATTTTAAGCATCGTTGCGGTATCAAGGAGACCGGTGAGGAACATGTTCTTTCCACGGTCTTCGACTTTCGCAAACAGTCGATGCTCTATCAGCCGGCCTTGCCTGCCTACAATTACCGCAATCCAACGGCCTTCTACGATGCAGTGGCCTCCGAAATCGAACGGCTGATCCAGGTTAGCCGGGGGCGAACGCTCTGTCTCTTTACCAGTTGGAGTGGCCTGCAACAGGCCGGGAGCCGTTTGCAGGATCCGGATCGAGAGGTCATCTGGCCGGTGCGCGCGCAGGGTGACGCCCCGCGTGACGCTCTGCTGGCCTGGTTCAAGAATACGCCTCACAGTGTTCTGCTGGCGACGCGGTCATTCTGGGAGGGTGTTGACATCCCCGGCGACGACTTGAGTCTGGTCGTGTTGGACAAGATGCCCTTTCCCACGCCGGGCGATCCGCTGCACGGTGCGCGTATGAAGGCCATCGACGAAGCCGGCGAGAGCAGTTTTGGGCAGTATATGCTTCCGCTGATGACGTTGGCGCTCAAGCAGGGCTTCGGCCGGCTGATCCGACGGGCCAGCGACAATGGCGTGGTCGCCATCCTGGATGAGCGGCTGAGCAGCAAAGGCTATGGCCGACAGGCGCGCAATGATCTGCCGCCGGCTCGCTTCACGCGTGACTTCCGAGATGTGCACCGGTTCTATCAAAGCTCACTCAATGTTGACGCCGAGTTTGCCGTCAACGTGTGGGCATTACCTACGGATGGCAGCGCTGCGGCGGAGATGGACGCCGACAGCCGTTCCGTCTACTGGCGTTGGCAGCTATTGCGCCTGCAGGACGGCAAGGCTGATGACGACGAGGGCTTTGTCGACGAGGTGGACTCAGTCGCCGATGGTGAGATCTATGCCATGACCGAAGCGCTGACCAATCTACGCCAACGTATCGAACGTGCCGGTCGGGAGACTTCCCAGTATGCAGTTGAGGTACGCTGTGGCGTTGATGCCGCTTCGCGGGTGACCAGTGGCGAACCAGGTGTACTACTTGTGGCATGGCAAATTGAGCGAGATAGCTGGCGGTCTGTCAGTGTTGTGCCTCTGAATCGAGCTTCGAGCGATCAAGAATCATGAGTCAGATTGATAGAGAGTGGTGGAATGCCTGATCCTCAGTGGCTAGAATGGGCCAAACGGTTGCAAGCCATTGCGCAAAACGGTCTGGCCTACGCCGAGAGCCCCTTTGATGTCGAGCGCTACGAGGCCATCCGGGGCATTGCCATGGAGATGGTTGAGTCCCATTCCGACGTAGAGCCGGCCTTTTTGAACGATCTCTTTGCCGGCGAATCGGGCTACGCTACGCCCAAGCTGGACGGACGCGGAGCCATCTTCCGCGACGGTAAGATCTTGCTGGTACGAGAGCGCTCGGACGGCGGCTGGACATTGCCCGGCGGCTGGATCGATCTTTACGACACACCCAGTGCCGCTGTTGAGCGGGAGGTGTTGGAGGAGTCCGGCTATCGGACGCGTGCGGTCAAGCTGTTGGCCCTCTGGGATCGGGAACAGCACGGCCACCCGCCGCTGGCCTACCATGTCTACAAAATCGTCTTTCTCTGCGAGTTGCTGGACGATGAGCCGGTCATCGAATTTCAGATAGACAATCTCGAAACCGACGGCGTTGGTTTTTTCGCCCGCGACGCCATTCCCCCGCTCTCCGAAACAAGAGTGATGCCGGCTCAGATCGACCGTCTTTTTGACCTTCAAGGTGCGCCGGGCGCCCCGACAGAGTTTGACTGAAGCCAACCACGAGAAGTGATTCGCCCAAAGTCCCAGGCACGGCCCAGCATGCGGGATCGTATGACTAGACCTCAGCTGGGCCGTGCCTGGGACTTTCTCGAACGGTGCAGGTCAATTCACCGTGTGATCAGTTCATCGGGCAGGTGCGAAACACGGTTAGTGTAGCGCAGGACAAGGGGGCCGTCCTTGAGGAAATCAACGTGGGTGATGGCCGTGTTGTTCTTGAAGTAGAAAATCCGGCGACCGTTCTCTTGCTGTTTTGTCAGCGCCTTCAGCAGCTGATCGATGAACGTACCATGTGTGATCAATGCGATCACCGAGTCATCGCCTCCGGCGGCTCGCTCATCCAAGACCTCGGCCACACGTCGGGCACGCAGCGCACATGCTTCCATGTCTTCATAGTCCCCAGCCCACCAACCATCATCGCGTATTTCCTCAGACAGGTCATATCCTGGAAATCGCTCTGAAGCTTCGCTGCGCGTGATCCCTGGATAGCTGCGGATCCCTTCGTCGTTGCGCGGGTTGCCGAGGAACATGCCGCCATGTTCGTGGATGTCGATCCAGATCCGAGGCCGCAGCCCCAATGCCTGGCCAATGGGCAGAGCCGTCTGCATGGCGCGCACCATGGCGCTACAATGGAGCTCGGTGATGCCGTAGTCGGTCTCTGCCAGATAGGCGCCGACCAAATCCGCCTGCCGCTCACCGACCTGGGTCAAGACGGGATCGGGACTGCGTGTTGCCATATACTCGTCGTAGCTGGAATCTTCTGTACCAAGGGCGTTGTTTGCCGATTCACCGTGGCGGATGATGTAGAGTTTCATAGCGCACTATAGTTCCTGTGTTAGGCCATTCCAGAGAGATAAATGTGCGTTGCAAGGAAATCTTTACCTGGAATGACTTGAGGCTTTGCCAACTCTCGCATAGCTATTGTGTTGGAGAAGCCTTAGTGTTGATCCAATCGAATTCTTGGCTGTTTTCGGCACGATACCACCAACTGATAGTGCGTACAAATCTGTGCTTATCATCCCGCCTAGGCGAGATGCAGAGTATCTATCTGCTTGAAAGGCCATTTCTGCCCAATACGGTTTTGAGCACTTTGTCTAGGAATTGAGACCGGATTAAAATGGGGGTTGAGAAACCGGTGAGACCCTGAGAATTCCTATCACTACCTGGGGACTCAGTGTGTCGTGGTCGAGACCGCCGAAGAGGGGGCGGATACCCATATCCACGAACTCGCCGGTAAGTACTGGGGCAGGCCCTTTGACTTGCCCGAAGGCGAAGTGCGCGTCATCTACAAAATTCGACCTGATCGTGTCTGGACAATGAGGTGAAGTGAAAATGACTAGCATCGACAGTAACACGTTGGCGATCAATGGCGGTAAACCAACCAAAGAACGGCCAAATCCGCCCATGTATCCCGGCGGCATGGCTATTGATGAGGAGGAAGAGGCGGCCGTGCTGGAAGTGCTGCGCAGCAAACGACTCTTTCGTTACTATGGACCCAACGACACGGAGTCCAAGGTGGCGGAACTGGAGGAGCGCTTCGCAGATGTGAAGGGCAAGCAATACGCGCTCGGTGTCACGTCCGGTACGGCAGCGCTGATCTGTGGCCTGCGCGGGCTGGGCATCGGCCCCGGCGACGAGGTCATCGTGCCGGCCTACACGTGGATCGCTTCGGCGACTGCCGTGCTGGCGACTGGAGCCGTGCCCATCGTGGCCGAGGTGGACGAGACATTGTTGCTTGATCCCCGCGACGTCGAGAACAAGATCACGCCTTACACCAAGGCGATCATGGCCGTGCACATGCGCGGCGCGGCCTGTCGGATGGACGAACTGATGGCCGTTGCCAATCGCCATAACCTGCGAGTTATCGAGGACACGGCCCAGGCCAATGGCGCATCTTACTTCGGCAAGCCCCTGGGGGCCATCGGTGATGTGGGCTGCTACAGTCTTCAGTTCAACAAGATCATCACCTCCGGCGAGGGCGGCATGATCGTGACCGATGACGAGACGATCTGGAAGCGGGCCGTCATGTACCATGATGTCATCGGTGCTCGCATGCGTGGCTTTCCGGTAGAGGAACTGCTCTACGGCACCAACTACCGTATGCCCGAGACCCTGGCTGCCATCGGCTTGGTGCAACTGCGCAAGTTGCAGGGATTGATTGACGCCATGCGCGCCCGCAAGGCCATGCTCAAAGCCGGCATTGCCGACGTGATGCAGCAGAAGGGGTTGCAGTTCCGGGAGCTGGTCGATGAGGAGGGTGACGCCGCCGTTGCCCTCATCATGTTCATGGAGACGCCGGACATCGCTCGGCAAGTGACAGAGGCATTGCGGGCCGAAAACATTGGCTCCGGTGTCCTCTATGCGCCTGACATCGCCGACGATCATGTCTATGCCCACTGGGTTCCGGTCATGGAACAGCGCACATGGGCCGCCAATGACAATCCCTGGGCCTGGGCCAACCGCGAGATTACCTATTCAAAAGACATGTGTCCGCGTAGCCTTGATCTGCTTGGGCGAGCCGTCCATCTTGATGTGAGTCCGCTACTCACCAACGAGGATGTTGAGGAGACGATTGAGGGGGTGGATCGGGTGTTGAGGGTGTTGGCGTAGGAGAACTACTGCGTGCTGCGTACTGCGTAAGGTCTCGTTGAGGAAATGTTTTGCATTGGTGACCGCTTGGTTCTACATGGTCGAACCGCGACAAAAGTCGGCCCACGAAACCTTACGTGTTACGCAGTACGCAGTCGCCTTCAAACCAACGCCCAAACATGACGACCACTACTCCAACCAACCTCAAGCAGTACGCAGCAAGCCGCACGCTACCCCATCATCGCCGAAGCCAGGTCAAACACACCAAACAATTTCAAAATCGACAGCACAATCACGGTAATCAACAGTCGGCGCACCCAGATGTTGGCATTCGGGTTGCCGACGGCGAAGCGTGCTGCAAGCCAGGCGCCGATGCTCTGGCCCACGGCCATCAACGCGCCCAGCCACCAGTTGACCTGGTCGTTGTAGATGAAGACGGCAATGGCGGCGACACTCAAGGCCAGGACGATGACCAGCTTGACTGCATTGGCCTGGGTCAGATTGTAGCCCACGCCCATCACCAGCCCCGCCAGCAGGAAGATGCCCACGCCGGCCTGGATGAAACCGCCGTAGATGCCGATGACAAAAAAGAGTCCCAACATCAAAATGCTCGGGCGGCCCGGGCTGACATCTGACTTCTCGCGTAGCCAGCGCTTGGGATCGACGAGAATCACCACCAGCATGATGATCATGACGATGCCGATGGCCCTGTTCATCATCTCTTCGTTGAGATCGACCGCGATCATGGCGCCGACGATGGCCCCGAGCATAGCCGGGATCGTGTACCAGATGCTGCCGGTCGTGTCCAACGCTCCCTTGCGTCGGAAGGTGCCGATGCCGACGATGTTCTGAACGATGACGCCGACCCGGTTGGTGCCGTTGGCTACGCTGGGCGGCAGTCCCAGGAAGATGAGCATGGGCAAGGTGACGAGCGAACCGCTGCCCGCCAACGTGTTGATGATGCCTGCCAGAATGCCTGCGGCGATGGCGAGAAGATAGACATACCATTCGAACATGAGATGATGGCTCCGGAAGAATTGTCAATTGGCAAGTTTTGACGATCAATTGCCGATGGTTGGCGGAACGAATAATGAATGGTGAATTGATAATTCTGAATGGCTAAGTAAGCATCTGTCGGCTGTGCGAAAAAGTGCCGGGGACTTGGGCAACAAAGCGAGTGAGTTGACCCTGATTTTGAGGTTTCAGCATCGGGAAGTCCCCGGCACTTTCTGTAACGACCTGCAGACTTCTACCTAGTGAGACGGGTGGTGGATATTAGCGCCTCTCGCCACCCGCCTCTCAGTTCTACAAATTTGGCGTGATCTGGGCCAGCCTCTCCACCGTCTTTTCCAGATCGTCCATGGAACTGGCGATGCTGAAGCGGATGTGGCCTTCGCCGGCTGTACCGAAGGCACTGCCCGGCGTGGTCGCCAGTAGCGCTTCCTCCAGCAAAATCTGGCCGATCTGTAGGCTGTTCTTGTTCGTGTGCGCAAATTTGGGGAAGACATAGAACGCGCCTTCAACAGGCGGGCACTCAATGCCGGGGATCTCTTCGAGCGCGCCGAGCATGAAACGTCGTCGGGCCGCGTAGGAGGCGGTCATCTCGTGGACACACTCCTGCGGTCCGTTGAGTGCAGCCACGCCCGCGGCCATGGTAAAGCTGTTGGCTGAGGTGATGCTTTGAGTCTGCAACGTGCGTGCCAGCTTGGTGACCCCTTGCGGACCAGCCATCCAGCCCAGTCGCCAGCCGGTCATCGCGTACCCCTTGCTGAAGCCGTTGACGGTGATAGTGCGTTCTGCCATGCCCGGCTCTGCCGCCAGGCTGTAGTGCACGGCGTCATCAAAGAGAATGTGTTCGTAGATCTCGTCGCTGATGACGTAGAGATCATATTTGGTGGCGATCTTGACGATGGCGGCGACTTCATCCCGTGTGAGCACGCGCCCGGTCGGGTTGTTGGGGCTAGTGACCATCAGCACTTTGCTGCGTTCGGTCACATGGGCTTCGAGCTGTTTGGCGGTGATACGAAAATCATCCTCTGACGGCAGCGGCACGTGAACAGGCACGGCGCGCTGCAACTGCACCATTGGGCCGTAGCTGACCCAGGCTGGGTCGAGGATCAACACCTCATCGCCGGGGTTGGTGGTTGCAGCCAGTGTGGTGTAGAGCGCCCACTTCCCGCCGGGTGTAACCAGAATCTGCTCAGGCGTAACCTGCACATTGTTCTCTCGATCTAGCTTGCTCACGATGGCATTGAGCAGATCCGGCGTGCCGAACGAGGGCGGATAGTGCGTGTCGCCCGCCAACATGGCCGCATGTGCCGCGTCAATGATGTGGCGCGGCGTGTCGAAATCGGGCTCGCCGCCTGCCAGGTTGACCACGTCCAAGCCGGACGCCTTAAGCTCGCGCCCCTTCTGCATCATCATGGCGGTGACAGACGCGGGGACCGATTCGACCAGGGAGGAAAGATTCTTCATGGGTGGGTTCCTTGGTGAATGATGATTGGGGATTGGGAAATATGGATTGGGGATTAGGTGAGTGGATGAGTGGGCTGTTATATCTACAAACGACTCAGTCCCTATTCCCTATCCCTCCCTATCCTTCCAACACATCCGCAATCGCGGTGCAAAGGTAGTCCATATTCGCTTCCGTCATACCGGCCACGTTGATACGGCCGGAGCCGACGATGTAGATGGCATATTTGTCGCGCAGGGCCTGTACTTGTTCGGGATTGAGACCCGAGAAGGAGAACATGCCGCGTTGCCCCGCGATGAAGCTGAAGTCCTGCGTCACGCCTTTTTCGTTGAGCGTTTCGACGAAGAGGCCGCGCATGGTGTTGACCCGATCGCGCATGTCAGCCAACTCCTGCTCCCACGCGGCGCGCAGTTCGGGATCGGTGAGCACTGTGGCCACGATAGCGCCGCCATGGGCGGGCGGATTGCTGTAGTTGCGACGTACGGCAATCTTGACCTGGCTCAGCGCTGTCTGGGCGGACTCTGCGTTTCCGGCCACAACCGTCAGCGCGCCGACACGTTCATTGTAGAGACCGAAGTTCTTGGAGAAGGAACTGGCGATCAGCAGCTCAGCGCCAGGCCGACAGAGTTCACGTAACCCTGAGGCATCTTCGTCAATGCCATTGGCAAAGCCTTGGTAGGCAAAATCGACCAGCGGGATCACGCCGTTCTCTGCGATCACATCGCCGACTTGCTTCCACTGTGCCAAAGAAAGATCCACGCCGGTTGGATTGTGGCAGCAGCCATGTAACAGCAGAATATCGCCGGCCGGAATCTGCTTGATCGTATTCAACATCGCTTCAAAATCGACGTCATTGGTGGCTTTGTTGAAATATGGATAGCTCCTTTGCTCTACGCCGGCGGCAGTGAAGACGGCTGGGTGGTTGGGCCAGGTCGGAGCGCTGAGCCATATGCAAGCGCCCGGCAGGTTCTTGGCGATGAAATCGCCGGCCACGCGCAGCGCGCCGGTTCCGCCCGGCGTCTGCACGGTGACTGCGCGTCCACTGGCGACGATCTCATGATCCGGGCCGAGAATCAATGCTTGGGCCGCGGCATCGTAGCTGGCGTTGCCGTCAATGGGCAGATAGCTCTTGCTCGACTCAGAAGAGAGCAACATCTGCTCCGCCTTCTTGGCCGTTGCCAGAATCGGCGTGTTGCCATATGCATCCTTGTAGACGCCGACACCGAGATTGATCTTGTTGGGATTCGCATCCTTCTTGAACGCCTCGGACAGGCCGAGAATCGCGTCTGGCGGTGCTGCGGTGATCTTCTCAAACATTGGTGGGTTCCTTTGTTATCGTTCTTGTTTTGCGATTTGAATCAAAATGCAGAGCCATTTTTGCCACAGATATTCACAGATGTCGAAGAGATGGGCCACGGATAGTACTGAGAAAACGGTGAACGCCCTACAAAATATCTGTGAACATCTGTGACTCTACTGCAAAAAGGCGAATTTGCCACAGATGGCCACAGATAAATAATTGATATTCACAGATGAACGATGAGCCACTCCTGTGCTGTAAGGGTTAATCTGTGGTTATCCAACCATATCTGTGTCTATCTGTGACTGATCTATTGTTTTTGCAGCAGAGTCATCAGTTCTTCATCTGTGTGAATCTGTGGCGAATCTACTCGATCACTACACAAACAACTCCACAATTTTGAACTGTTCGACATCCACAAGCCCTTTGTCTGTTAATTTGAGCTTGGGAATTACCTCCAGCGCCATGAAACTCATGGCCATGAATGGATCGTGGAGCGGGGATCCCTGGTCGGCAGCCGCATCCAGCAGACGCTGATAGGATTCACTTACCTCGACTGCTGGGCGTTCGCTCATTAGCCCACCGATTGGCAACGGCAGTGAGGCCACAACCGTGCCGTTGTCGACGACAATCAGCCCACCGCCCATATCGGTGACGGCTTGACCCGCTACCTTCATGTCATTGTCATCCGCGCCGATGATGACCAGATTGTGATGGTCGTGAGCGGCAGTGCCGGCAATGGCTCCTGACCGCAGTCCGATACCCTGGATGAAGCCTAGCCCGATACCATTGTCGCCGCTATGTCGATCGATCACGGCCATTTTGAGCAGATCCCGTTCTGGATCGGCTATGGCCAGCCCGTCTGCTTCTGCAATCGGAACGAGACGTTCCTCAGTAACAAGCTGGTCCGGCAGCGTGCCTATGACACGCACAATGTTGCCTGTCGCAGGTATAGTCAGGTCAACGGCATCCCAGTCGATGTTGACGCTGCTGGCGACAGACAGTGGGATGGGTTCGGATCGAACTGGGGGGGCGCTTGTCATGCGGCCCGATTCGGCGACCAGTTTTCCGCTGACATAGACCTGGCGTGCTTGCGGCGCATTCAGGTCATCAAAGATGATCAGGTCGGCGATACGTCCCGGCGCCACAGCCCCTCGGTCGTACAGGCCGAACCATTCGGCGGTGTTGAGCGTGCCCAGGCGGAAAGCCGTAATGGGGTCGATCCCGTAGGCAATGGCCTCGCGTACCATATAATCGATGCTGCCCTGGGCCAACAGGTCGCCGGCGATGCGATCGTCGGTGCAGAAGCAGATACGCCGGCTGTTTTCGGGTGTGATGAGCGGGAGCAGCGTATGCAGGTTGCGTGCGTTGGTTGCCTCTCGAATGAAGACGTAGAGTCCGCGGGCAAGCTTCTCTTCTGCTTCCTCAACGGTGGTGCATTCATGTTCACTGCCGATTCCGGCCACCACATAGGCATTTAGCGCCCGGCCGCGAATGGCTGGAGCGTGGCCATCGATGGGGTGTCCCCGAAATGCATCAATCTTGTCTAGAACATCTTCCGCGCCCGAAATCACGCCGGGAAAATTCATGACCTCGGCTAGACCGATGACCGCGTTATCTGCCAGAAGTGGGGCCAAGTCGTTGGCATTGAGCAAGCCTCCATTGGTCTCCATGTGGCTGGCAGGCACACAGGACGGGGCCATCATCTTCACGTGCAGCGGCAGGTCCCGGCTCATCTCGGCCATATAGCGGATGCCATGAATGCCCGCCACATTGGCAATTTCGTGTGGATCGGTCACAACCGTGGTGATGCCGCGGGGAGCCACGGCCGACGCGAACTGGGGTGGTGTGCAGAGGCTGCTTTCAATGTGAACATGAGCATCGATCAGGCCGGGCGCTACGAAGGCCCCACGAAGATCGACGGATTCTGATGCACTGTAGCCATTGCCGATGCCGGCAATCAGACCATCGGCAATGGCGATATCGGCCTCTTCGATCATGCCTGAGAAGACGTTGACAATGCGTGCTTGATGCAATAGAAGGTCGGCCGGCCTATCACCTCGTGCCACCGACAACAATCGAGAGATGTTCAATCTATGTTCCTCCTGGCTGAAAGCTTTGGGAAATTATAGCACAAACTTCCCTGCAATCCAGGCCGGTCCATTCGGAAACTCAGCGACGCTGCTGAAGCAGATTTTCTGCCACAGATTTCCACAGATGGAAAAAGGATGAGACACAGATAGGACTGGGGTTAATCTGCACATCTGTAGAACATTTGTGGAAATCAGGTCCCTATCTGTGGCTAGTTTTTGTCTTGGTAGCAGTCTCACAGATTCACATGCGTGTAACAAAGGTGGGACACAGATACTGACAAAGTGTCATTTCCATTCGGCGTAGGCGCTCGGTAGCGACTTTCGTGTGCCAAGCACCAGGCACCAGACAAGCCAGAGTAGAAGGCCGGCGGCGATCAAGGTGAAGCGGGGCAGTAGAAAGGGCGTTGGCAGCAGGCAGAGTCCTGCGAGAACAGCCGGCAGGGCCCACTCTCGCGATAGTGCATTTAGGCGGATGAGGTCAAGGCTGAGCCAGGCCGTAACCGTCCCGGCCATGAAGAGGCCGGCTCCAAGGAGGCCCAAGGCAAGAGAGTCAATCAGTGGTATTAGCTCGACGGCGTTGGGTTGGTCGACACTATAGGGGAGGACGCTCATCCAGACAACCAGGCCAGATATCAGCAGCACTGCGGAGATGATCATCAGGCCTGATTGGAGCATTGAACTGATGCGATGGGCAGGCGAGTAGCTCCACATCAAAGCCACCAGGACCACCATCCACGAGAAGATCGCCAACATCCAAAGCCAATTGCCGACAGCCCACAGTGTGGGATTTTCCGCGATCCAGACCTGTCTGGGAAGCGTAACGCCGATGATGCGGTAGCCCGTGCGCGACACAAAGACAGCGAACACAGTCGCTATCAGAAATGATAGGCCGGAAAAACGAGCAGCTTGGATAGCTTTCATGTGAAATCAGCGCGTAGTCATCGATGGTTTAGGAGTGCTGGACACTTCAAATCAGTGTACACGATCTTGGCTTTGCTGTCACCTGAAATTGATGGTTGAGGTTTTTGCGAATATGTCGTACAATGTCCCTGCACCCTCCCAGGCTGTGCGTTTTGTCGTACCTACGACTTGTACGCTGCCTGTTCACCACACTTGCATGTCTCAGATGATTTTCCGCAGAATTATTCGGCACCCAACTGGGCTCGCGATATTGGCCGGTCTACCATTGGTAGATTCGCCTCAAGGTTTTCTGACGGGTTACATGAGTGAGACCTGTACTGTCTAGCTGAAGAGATATAGATGTCTCGATCTAGGCGACTAGGAGTTTCCCATGAAGTTGACGTTTCACGGCGCAGCCAGAGAAGTCACCGGTTCAATGCACCTCCTGGAGGTCAATGGCCGACGGATTCTCTTTGAATGCGGTCTCTATCAAGGACGCCGTTCAGATACCTACAAACGAAACCTGAACTTTCCGTTTGATCCGGCCTCTATCGACACGTTGATCTTGAGCCACGCACATATTGACCATTCCGGGAATATTCCTAATTTGGTCAAACAAGGGTTCAGCGGGAATGTCTGGTGCACATCAGCTACACGCAATCTGTCCACCTATATGCTATTGGACAGTGGACATATCCAGGAACAGGATGTGCTCTACCTTAACAAGAAAAAACGACGCAAGGGCGAACCGCCAGTCGAGCCGATCTACACACGCCAAGATGCTCAGGAAAGCCTAGATCAATTTATCGGCGTCGGGCTCTATCGCACGATCAACGTTGCAGATGGCGTCAAACTGACATTCCACAATGCCGGACACATCTTGGGCGCTGCGATTGTTCAGTTGGATGTTGAGGAGAAGAGCAGCGGACGCACGTGGCGAATTGTCTTCAGCGGCGATCTTGGACGCAAGGATGTTTCGATTCTCAAACGGCCAGATCTGCTCGGTGAGGCAGATATTCTCATCATGGAGAGTACATACGGAAATCGACTGCATGAGCCTTATGAGCAGGCATCCAAAAAGCTGCGTCGGATCGTCAACGAGACGGCGCGACAGGGCGGCAAGGTGATCATCCCATCCTTTGCGGTCGGACGAACGCAGGAGCTTGTCTACGCACTCAATAAGTTGGATGCCAGTGGCGACATTCCGAGCCTGCCGGTCTTTGTTGACAGTCCGTTGGCTGTTAATGCCACCGATGTTTTTCGAATGCATCCAGAGGCGTGGAATGCTGAGGTTCAGGATTTTCTGGTCGGCGGTCGGAGGCGCAGCCCCTTCGATTATGCCGAGGTGGAATATGTGCGCAGTGTGCGCCGGAGCAAACAGCTGAACAACTTCTACTCCCCGGCGGTGATCATCAGCGCCAGCGGCATGGCCGAAAGTGGACGCATTTTGCACCATTTGAAGAACAATATTGGAGATCCATCCAATACGATCTTGACCGTTAGTTTTATGGCGCAGCATACGTTGGGGCGCCGCATAAAGGATGGCGCCAAGCAGGTGCGCATCTTTGGAGAAGAGTACGATGTAAAGGCAAATGTTGACGCCATCGATGGATATAGCGCCCATGCAGATCAGAGCGAACTGCTGTCCTGGGCAGATAGTTTTGGCCCCGGTCGCCTGCAGCAGATGTTTCTCGTTCATGGAGAGCCTGACGCTGCAGAGACGTTGGCCAGTAAGCTGCAAGCGCAAGGCGCAGGCAGTCTGGCAATACCAAGATTACACCAGTCTTTTGACTTCTAGAGATTGAAGACGTTTTAGAGATCGATAGAAAGACCCCGCTGTAGAGGAATGACCCAACGTCCTTCGTTGGAAGCATAAAGGAGAGAATCATGAAATCGATAGGTCAGTTCAAGAAAATTGCCCGCCTGGCTCCGATCGTTCTAGCGATCGCTATGGTTATCGGCACCGTGTTGATCCCGGCTGGTGTCTCGGCGGCGCCGGTCGGCCAGATGAACATGCAGGGCCACCAGAGCTATACCGTCCGCGCCGGAGATACGCTCTCTGGTATCGCCATGAAGTATGGCACGTCCATGTATGCCATCATGCAGGCCAATGGCATTACGGATCCGAACCATATCTATGTGGGACAACGACTCACCATCCCGGCCGGGTCCGGTGGTATGGGCGGCGGCTCGATGGGTGGTTCCATGGGCGGTGATATGAGCGGCGATATGGGCAAGGTTCAGTGCAGAACCTATCATACGGTCGCACACGGTGAGACAGGCTCGGAGATCGCCCTGATGTACGGCGTGAGCACATATTCGTTGGCGCAAGCCAATGATCTGCCGGATGTCAACAATGTCTGGGGTGGTCAGAAGCTCTGCATCCCGGCCGGTCCGCCGCCGGTCAATGCACCGACCAAGGACCAGGAGTACGCTAAGCCCAAGCCGATGCCCAAGCCTGAGCCGATGCCCAAGCCGATGCCCATGCCGATGCCTATGCCTGAACCGATGCCCATGCCGCCCATGAATGGTGGCTGTCAGCACCATCGCGTACAGGCTGGTGAGACCTTGGCCCAGATCGCCCACGCGTACGGCACTTCCGTGCAAGCATTGATGAAGGAAAATGGTATCAAGGATCCTAACAAGATCTATGCAGGACAAATGCTCAAGATCGGGTGTGGGGAGATGGGCCACATGCCCAAGCCGATGCCAATGCCGATGCCGATGGGTGGGCAGCAACAGATGCAGGGTGGCATGGCAATGCCCATGCCCGAGCAGCAGCCGATGATGCCAATGGGTGGCCAGCAACAGATGCAAGGTGGCATGGCAATGCCCATGCCCGAGCAGCATCCCATGCCGATGGGTGGTCAACAGCAGATGCAAGGTGGCATGGCAATGCCCATGCCCGAGCAGCATCCCATGCCGATGGGCGGTCAACAGCAGATGCAAGGCGGCATGGCAATGCCCATGCCAATGCCGGAGCAGGGTGGGTACATGCAGGCATCGCATTCCGATTCGATGCCGATGATGCCCATGGATGATCACATGAAGAAGTCGCTTCGGCCCCAGGAAACTTGGCGCGGTACCTACTACGCTACCAAGTATCTCAGCGGTGATCCGGTTTTCGTCCGCGATGACTACGACGTGCGTTTCAACTGGTACGGCGGCAGTCCAGGTGAAGGCGTTCCCGAGGATCGCTTCAGCGTCCGCTGGGAACGCAATGTCTACTTCGATGGCAGCACCTATCGCTTTGAGACTACGGTTGATGACGGCGTACGTGTCTATATCGGCGATAAGCTGATCATCGATTCCTGGCGAGAGCAGCCGGCCACTACCTACACGGCAGACGTGCGGCCGCCGAAGGGTGTCCACACAGTCACAGTGGAATACTATGAGGAAGCCAACATGGCCAGCGTCAGCGTGAAGTGGGACAAGTATATGGGCCAACACTGGTAGGCCTTGACCGAGTTGTAAACGGCAATCAAAGAAGAGGGGCTGGACATTTGTCCAGCCCTTCTTCTTTGATTACCGTTGCTGTATAAAGATCGATTTTGATCTTATCAATCGCCAGGTGCAGTGGCAGGTTCCAGCGAGACCTGCTCGGCGGCATCCAGCAACTGAGCCGCCATGGGAGCCATGCCGGCTTCTAGGGTGTGTGCATAGCCATCGCGAAGCAGTTCAGCTGTGGGTATGCCATTGAGATCGAGGCGAGCGATCTCCAGCACGATCTCAGCATACTCTTCGATCAGGCTGCGATTCCCAGCAAAGGCTAGGGCTCTTTGTAGTTGCAGTCGACAAGTCTCCGAATCTCCCCGCAGCGCGGCAATACGAGCCAGCCCCAGCAGCCCCTGAACATGTGTATACGGATAGAGATTGATCGGATCGGCCAGCGCTTCATTCAACATCCGGCTTGCTTTTTCGACATCCTCATGGGCCAGAGCGACCATGCCCAGCCCGATGATGGCGCTGTTGCGATGGTTGCGGAACGAGTCGCTGGTATCGAGGAAGTTGAGCACCCGTTGCAAACGGCGCTCGGCCTCATCAATACGTCCGGCGTGAAGAGACTGGAATGCGCTGGCGATACGTGGCCACATGCTGATCAGCTCTGTTTCGCTGTTCTCGCCGGGCCGGTTGAGCGTCATGCTCTCCTCGTTATATGCCTGACTCTCTATCAGATCGCCCTGCATGCGTGCAATCACGGCCAATTGGAAGTAGACGATGGTCGCCAATGAGCGCTGATTCGTTTCGAGGGCAAGTTCAGCCGCCTTGGTGAGGCAACGCTTGGCTGTTTCGAGCTGGCCTTGTACGCGCAAGGTCCAACCATAGGTCATCAGGGGCAGCACGGCATGCACCGGGTCCAGGATGGCCAACACATTTGTCACCGGATCGCCGGGTACCTTGGGCGCAGGCACAAATGGCTGCCACCCTTCGGCCTCATCCGCTGATGAAGCACTATAGATGCGCTTCCGACGTTCAAGGAGATCGTTGATCGTCTCTGAGCGCCTGGGCACATTGCTGTCCTGGAACGCTGCAATTAGCTCGCTCAGCAGGCCATTGCTCTCTCTCTGTTGACCGACTAGCTCAAGCATGAAAGCGAGCCGACTGTGCACAGTGAGTTGGAGTTCGAGATCATTTTGCGTGCGCGCCCAGTTTTGCAGGCGACGATACGTGTCGGTGACGCCATCGGGATCGAGCAGGCTTTCATAGGCAAGACCGCGGCCCATCAACGCACGTCGGGCAAGCTGAGCATCGTCGTTTTCACTGTGCTCAATGATGGCGAGGGCGTGATCAAACTGTTCAATGGACTGCCTCAACCCAAAGGCGTTCAATAGCTTCTCCCCGGCCAACACGGAGTAGAGCGCGAACTCATGTCGTTTGCCGCCGCCTGCTTGACCGAAGTGAAAGGCTGTTTCAGCCGGATTGGTTGTGTCTCGACCCAGTTTGACCAACGCATCGCCGATGCGACGGTGGTAGCGACGACGTTGCAGGGTATTCATGCTGGAATAGACTGCCTGGCGCACGACTTCATGGCTGAAATCAAGACGCTCATCCGAACGCTCAATGAGGAACTGTCGTTGCAGCAACACATCGAGGGCATCCAGCGGATCGATTTCCGAGGTCAGCTCGAGTAAATCCAAACTGAAGTCCCGCTCAATGACGGCGCTCAGTCGCAATACCTTCTTTGCCGGAGACGGCAGACGTTCGACGCGTTCAAGGATAATCTCGTGAACACGTTGGCTGCCCTGTAATGAGAATCCTTGGGGGTATGGGGCTGTCCAAACGCTGGAGCTATCCGGCGCGTCGTCGCCTGCGGCCTGGTCAACAGTTGACTGGAAACGTTCGTTCAGGGCACGCAACGCTTCAGTCGCGAAGAGCGCATTGCCATGTGTTGCCTCGTGCAACGAACGCGCAAGCTCACTGACATGCTCGCTTGGCGCGCCGGTAAAGAGTTGGACAAGCTGTTGTACCTGCTCTACGCTCAGTCGCGTGACCTCAACGATGTGCTGCTGATGCGTACGGTTGAAGGCATGGAGCAACGTCACCAATGCATGGTTTTCAACCATGTCATCGCTGCGGTAGGCCAGCAACATGAAGAGCGGGAGTTCGCCCAGACGTTGTGACAGGCGGCTTAGCACGGCCAACGTGTCAGGATCTGCCCAATGTAGATCGTCCAGGAAGATCAACAGCGGGCGCAATTCGGCCAGATCGGCCAGGAAGGCGACGATACTGTCGATCAGCCGCTGGTGGCTCTCGTCTGTGCGCAAGGTGTGGTCACTTGAGAGCACAGGCAGATCGGGAATGTGATCTTGCAGACTGGGCACGATCTGGGCCAACTCAGTCAGGCTGGCATGGGGCAATTCTCTGAGCACAGAATCGGGCAGGCTGTGCAGATAGCGACCGATGCTGTCTGCCAGAGGCGAAAAGGGAAATTTCTGTTCAAGCGTCTGGCAGGTGGCACTGATGACTGTCGCTCCGCTGTCAGCCGCGTGCTGCAAGGCCGTATAGGCAAGGCGCGTTTTGCCCACGCCTGCCTCGCCTTCCAAGACCAGTAGATCGCCACGGCCGGTCAAGGCGCTGTCCATCAGTCGTTCTATCTCTGCAACCTCCTGCTCTCGTCCGACAAAGAACGAGATGAACCGCTCGTCCAGCGCCGGCAACAGAACACTCTGCGGCAACGAGACGGGATTCTGTGGGGGCAATGAGCGCGGCGTGGAACCATTGTGGATGCCGCTGCTGCTCGTCAAATGCGAGACATGAGATATTGAGGTATGGGCAACCGGCTCAATCTCGCCGTTCAAAACTTGCTGGTGAAGCTGTTGCGTGAGTGGACTCGGATCGGCGCCAAGCTCTTCGGCCAAAATCGTGCGGCAGCGTTCATAGGATAGCAGCGCTGATGCACTATCGCCCGACTCGGCCTGATAGCGCATCAGCAATTGATAGGCATTCTCGCGCACTTCGTCGCGGGCCAAGATACGCCGACAGGCTGAGATTGCCTCGGCGAAGTCACCGGCCGCGGCCTGAATCTCGGATAATTCCAGCAGGGCGTTGAAGTATCGCTCGCGCAGACGATCGCGCTCATTCTGCACCCAATCTGCGTAAGGATCGCTGATCAAATAGTCGTCTTTGTAGAGGAGAACCACATCGTCCAGGAGCCGGCGACGGGTCTCTATGTCAACGGTCCGGCGTGCCTGATCAAGTTCATGTTCAAAGATGTCAACGTCAAGCCAGATATCTTCGTGGTGACTGAACGCATAGCCCGGCGCTTGGGTGACAATGTATCGGGAAGGGGCCCGATTGCGCCGATCAGGTTCGACCACATTGCGCAGTGCATTGATGGCGCTACGCAGGGTTGTTGCCGCGGCACTGGGCGTACTCGTCGGCCAAAGAATTTCAATGAGCCGATCCGTCGAGACCGGCCGCGGCCGCTCCGTGATCAGTATCTTCAATAACTGGCGCGCTTGTCGCGTATGCCAGTCGCTCTCGGTCACTGCTGTACCGTCGCGAACGACGTGCAGAGTTCCGAAAGTTCGAATCTCAACTATGGGGAGCATAACCGTGCCTATAGATTGCGCTTCCGCAATCGACTTGCGCCGACTACGTTGCATCATCCGCCGCGAACTTCCAGCACCTTAAAACTTTCACTCTGCATCGTACACTCTGTATCGTACACTCAACATCATATATGCAAAATCTTACTTGCAGAACAGGCAAGAAAATTGATGCAGATCGATTCAGCGAAATAACTCTATTCTAAACGATTTGACTACAATTGACAAGCAGTTATAACGCAGTGCGGCATGCAGTTCATCTGTCTTGAGTTGCTCGCTGAAATAAAGCGTGCTATTGTACCGTTCTTGATATCAGACTCGTCTGGCGACAAGGATGGGGAATCGAAACCGAACGATATGTCTCACGGCGATGGTTCAATAATTCGCACCTTTCATCGGACTATCTTGAACGAAATTGCATCGAGAAAATGCGTGACGAAAGGAAATTCAGTGTCAAATATCTCACTGTGGCGACGGTTTGCCTCTCTGGCTAAATTGGTCGCTCTGTCGACTGCTCTTACGGCCGTCATCGTTTTGACGCAGCCTCTGGTTCAGCCGGCCCAAAGTACGCTTTTCGCTCAGGCGGAGAGTACATCGACTTCCACCGAACAGACTGCCGGTTCAGCATCCAGTGAACTGCGATCGACGGTGCTGCAAGGAGAACTGCCTACCTCTGAAACTCGACATTTCCTGGGTGTTGAAGCGCTTCAACGCGATGGCGTGATCGTTTTGACCCTTAGCTACGATCCGTACAGCGATCCTCAACTCCGTGGTCTGATCAACTTTCAGGTCCTGGATGAGGATGGCTTGCGCCAATATCTAGCAGGCGGCGAACTTGATGTCGAAGAGATTGCTTCCGGCAGCATGGTGCAGTTTGACCCGATCGGCAACAAGATGCGGGCTGCATTCCAGGATTCAGGCCGAGGCGACTATACGGCCGTGATCACCAACGACTCCTCGACGCCAGTAACGTATACGCTTTCCGCTCTGGGCGCGACCCTGATTGATGACGCAGGCCAGACCGAGATCCCGGCCTCGATTGCTGCCGATGCGGCCACGGCCGGCGCCCTCGGCGGTGTCTCTTCTCCGGAGCTGAGCGAGCCACTTGAGGAAGAGGAAGACTCTCCTCTAAACTCGGTTGGCTATGAGCCCATCCGGGCGCGCCGGGTGACGGGTGAACTGGGTGAATGGATCACCAAGCACTACTTAGAGGTTGATTCTGACGTGCGGGATGGGCTGGTTCGTCTGAAAATGACCTATGATGCAGAAGACGTTGAGGAACTGCTTGGGAAGACCAACTTCTTGGTCCTTGATGAAGATGGTTTGCGACGCTATGTCGCCGGCGATGATCCGCGCTCCTTGGAGCTTGCCACTGGTTTCCCCTCGCCAATTGGCGAGTCGGGTACGACGTTACTGGCTGCATTCAAGCCGTCCGGTGACAAAGGCTACACCGTGGTCGTCTATAACGATTCGGATGTGACGTCGACCTATGTGCTGGAAGCCAATGGCGCGTTGTTGGAGGACTTCTATGGTCAGACCAATGAGTCCAAGGTTGCTGCATTGGAGGCGGCAGCGCTACGGGGCGAGTTGCCGACGCCGACGCCCACTCCTTCACCGACAGCTGAACCCATCACTCCACTATACGGGCCGACGTTGACGGGTGAATTGACGAATCCATTTGAGCATCACTACTATGGCCTGTTGCCGGAGTTTGTAAACGGTACCATGATCGTAACGATGGACTTCGACCCTCGTGATACGCAGGAGTTGGCCGAGAACATCAACTTCATGATTCTCGACGAAGACGGCTGGCGACGGATGATCGCAGGCGCCCGCCCCGAGGATGTCGAACTCGCCACCGGCTACATAGTTGAGTATGGTGACGATGCAGGCAAGCTGCAAGCCACCCTCAATGCTTCGGGCAGAGGCAAATACACGGTCATCGTCTACAACAACTCGTATGTACCCGGACTCTATTCGTTGACCGCCCAGGGCGCGCTGCTCGAAGACGCCGCGGCCCAGGCGCTTGAACTAGGCCTGCCGTAGCCGAGCACGATAGGTCACTTGTTTGAACATAGACAGCCAGGACTCGTACCGCTGAGTCCTGGCTGTTTTTATGTTGGGTGGTTGTGCACTGAATATGCCAAACTCAACATACAGGAGGATCGAGTCAGCCATTGATCAAGGAATAGTACATCTCGCTGGTCCGTGAAAGACTTCGCTAGAGTGCCAGTTGATATATTTCGCCGCGATGCGCGGTGTGCCGGCCTGTGGTTTCTGTAGCTGTTTTCCGGCGAATTGGGTAACACTATTCGTCACTTGGGCGCCGCCATGTACGGACTGCGATACCAGTATTCGGTAGTCGTCACTGATGCCAATGGCCCCTCTGTCCAGCAGCCGATGGTGCAGTACACAGAGCGCTACACCGTTCTCTTCGCGATCCGGTCCGCCTGCTGCATGCCACATGACGTGAGCGGCCTCCAAGGCCAGATCGCTCATCCCCAATTTTCCATCAAAGCCACAGACGGCGCAACGATGTTCGTAGATGCGGACGATTGTATCGCGGAAGCCCGGATCGCGTCCTTGCCGCCTTGTCACAACGTGTATCCACGGCATATCTACGGCATCGAGCAGGTCCTCATGCATTGACGGCGGGAAATTCTTCTGAAGAAGTTTTGCCGTGATCTCGTTGACGGCCTGTGGATTGCCGGCAAGGTACTGATAGACTGGTTCACTGAATCCGCCCGACGCATGGTACTCACGTAGAATCGACACCGGAATGTCCCCGGTGCGCAGTCGATCTCCGCGCGCTTCTTCGAGAGAATCACGTTGTGGAATCTCCCAGAAGTCGCCGTCGTTTTGTAACCGCCAGAACGGGTATTCAGGGTGATACGATTTGCGCTGTGGACCGTATTCGACCAGCAACGATCGAAGCTTGTTATCGATCTGCTCGAACGGTAGTTGACGTTCTTCACCACGCTGGACTGCGGCGAGTGCTATCAACAGAAGCAATGGCTTGTGCGGAGCTCGCTGCGACTCCTGTTTCCAAACCGAAACATTCTCGATCTGTTGTAGAGCAACGTTCTGTTCGATCATCGATGTATCCATCGTCGGTTGGATTTGCAAAATGATTAGGGGCTACATGTCATACGGTCATTATAGTTCAGCGATTCCGATAGCGCCATGACTTAAAGATTGGCTGCAACTGCCCCTTGGCGACATCGGACAATTTGTGCTTGGTGACGATTGCTTGGCACTTTCGGACCAGGCATGGTGGGATATTCAGACAACTTGCAGATTGACGTGACTTCGAACTACAATAGAAAAAGACACGCAATTTGACACCATTAAGGATGCTAAATATGGCCACAAATATTTTGCCGATCAGCGATCTGCGTCGCCGGGCGACTGGGATCATCAAGACGTTGCGCGAGGAAAGAGGCGTCGCCTACATCACCCAACATGGCCGTCCTGCGGCGGTTTTGGTCGACTATGACGTGTATGAGGCGATGGTTGCACAACTAGAAGAAACCGGTGAACAGGTCGAGCAGACCTCTGCCGAGGCTCAATCCGAGCGAACGCCTGACAGTTTCCTGACCGTGGCCCAATCTGTTGATCTCGATGGCCCTACCGACTGGTCGTCCAATTTGGATGCGTATCTCTATGGAGGCAAACAGATTGACGGCGACTGAGCTCTTTCTCGACACGAGCTATGTGATCGCGCTTGCGTCTGTCAAGGATGAATTTCATGCTGCGGCGGTCTTGCTCGCGCAGCAGATCGCTAAATCCGGTGCAAAGATCGTCACCACGCGAGCTGTTCTGCTGGAGGTCGGCAACGCTCTTTCCGGACAGCAGCATCGGGCGTCGGCCATCTCGCTCTTGGACGCCCTCGAAGCAGATCCCAATATCGGAATCGTTCCGCTGACCGAATCACTCTACCGTCAGGCTTTTGACCTCTATCGAGATCGTCACGACAAAACGTGGGGCCTCGTGGACTGTGTCTCGTTTGTCGTCATGACCAAGCGGGGAATGACCGCAGCGTTGACCGCGGATCAGCATTTTCAGCAAGCCGGCTTCCGTGTGATGCTTCAAGAGTAGGGGGAAATGGTTCTGACGTGACCAATGACTGAAACGTATTTTGATATCGCCTTCTTGCCGACGTACATGTAGGAGTGAAGTTGCTGTATTGGGAGGAGGCTAAAAACTATCGAAAATATGACGTTCTCGCTTGACAATCATCAAATGCGGCGCTAGGATGTTGTTTGGGTGATGTTGTAGAGGACGTTTAGGTGCTATTTGGATGATGGTTAGGAGTTGATATGAACGCAACACCACAGATCGTTCCAATCACAGAGATGCGGAAGGCTCATCCTGACGTGCTGGATCTGTTGCCGAATGGACCGGTCTATCTGGCACAACGCAGCCGACCGGCCGCGGTGCTCTTGTCGACCAAACAATGGGATCTGCTCAACGAGCAGATCGAGGATATGGCGGCACTGATCGATTACCTTGAGGTCAAGCTGGCGATGTCCGAAGGCAAAACCGAAATCCAGGAGACCACGCTCGATGCGTTGAAGGCGGAGTTGGATGCGGTATCAACTTCGGTTTGAATCATCGGCCAGAAAGCAGTTCAGCCGACTGCTCCCTCACCTGAAACAGGAGATCATCGAGGAATTGGATGCGCTGCTGGATGAACCGCGCCCTCCCTTTGCCAAGCCGCTCATCAGAGAGTGGGCCGGCGCATATCGCATCCAAATCGACGGCTGGCGGTTAATCTATGAGGTCGATGACAGCGACAGAACAATCACAATCATTCGCATTGCACGTCGTGATGCCAACACCTATCAATGACAGATAGACCAACTCGCTTGGGGCAACGCTTTGCGGTTGACTACGACCAAAAGGCCGATGTTCTCTACATCAGCTTCGAACGCCCTCAAAAAGCAACCGATTCTGAAATGACTGACGATGGCTTCATCATGCGCTATCGCGGAAAGCAGTTGGCCGGCATCACTGTGCTGGACGTGTCAACGCGAACTTGACCTGGAGAACAAAAGAGGGCGGTTCTGCTTATTGAGCAGAACCGCCCTCTTTTGTTTCGACCTACCGTGGGCACTCAATGCCGCCGGTAGATTCCATCCATTAGAACCCCTGCAACTTGCTCAGATCCGCCACATCCTCGGACAACGCAGCCACGCGCTGGACTAGCGCTAGCCGTGCCTGTCGCACATTCTCTTCTTCAGCATTGACCATGACGCCATCGAAGAAGTCGTTGATCGGCTGTTGCAGGGCGATGAGCTGCTCGCCGAGCACTTCGCCTGGCTCGGCAGAGGCTTCCAGCGCGGCTGCGGCGGCAAGGGTGGCGTCATGCAGCGCATGCTCGACTGCCTCGGTATAAACCGCCGGATTGAGGTTGTAGACTTCGTCCAGGTTGCGCACGATGCGTGCGGTGCGTGCATAGGCGGTGAAGGTCTCGCCCCAGTCGGGTTGGGCGACCATGGCACTGACTGCGGCTGCGGCACGCAGCGCGGCAAAAGGATTGTCGCCCTGAACGGCCAGCCCTGCCTCGACCACGTCATGGGCATATCCTGCATCGAGCAACACGCCTTGAAGCCGGCGCGTGATGAAGGTGGCGGCTTCGGCCAGCCTTTCGTCGCTGACTTCAATGGGCTGCAACGCTGTCGCAGCGGCCAGACCAGCGGCGATGCTGAAGTCGGTCTCGGTGACCAGCAGGGCGTTGACGATGCCCAGCGCGGCCCGGCGCAGTCCGAACGGGTCAGCGCTGCCGCTGGGGATGGCCCCGGCCGCAAAGAGACCGACCAGACTGTCAAACTTGTCGGCCAGGCTCAACGCCAGCCCGGCAGTGGTCTCGGGCACCGCGTCACCCGAGAAGCGGGGTAGATAGTGCTCGCGGATGGCTGTCGCCACGTCAAAGATCTCTCCGCTCTTGAGCGCGTAGATTTCGCCGATGATGCCCTGCAGGCTGGTCATTTCCACGACCATACTGGTGACCAGATCGGACTTGCAGAGGGCTGCTGACCGGACGACGGCCTCCTTGGCCGTGTCATCAGCACCCAACATGCCGGCGATCTGGGGGGCTAGCGACTTGAGCCGCTCTACCTTGTCGAGCATGGAACCGAGCTTGGCATGGAAGGTTAGCGTTCCCAGCCGTTCGGTGTAGGACTCAAGTGGACGCTCTGTATCCTGGCGGAAGAAGTAGGCGGCGTCGGCGTAGCGGGCGCGAATGACGCCCTCGTTACCTGCCCGCACCACATCGGGTTGGGCCAGGCCGCTGCTGTTGGCGATGGTGACGAAGTAGGGCAACATGTTGCGTTGGACGACGGCTCCATCCTTGACGAAGACCGGGAAGTAGCGCTGGTGCTTCTTCATAACGGCGATGAGCACCGGCATGGGTAGTTCCAGATAGCGTTCCTCGAAGTGGCCCAACAGCGCCTCAGGTGACTCGACCAGATCGGTGACCTCGTCGAGCAGATCCTCATCCTCGGGCGAGTAGCCGTCGACCCGGGCGGCGGCCTCTTGCACCATCGCGGCGATGGTTCGTCGTCGCTCGTCTCGATCTAGAATGACGCCCTGTTCGGCGACGGCTTCGAAGTAGTCACTGCTGCGCTCGATGGCGAAGGTCGAGAACTGGCCGGCCTCCAGCGGCGTGGCGGCATCAACATAGCGGGGGGCGCGGCTGGCATTGCCGCTGGCCACATCTGCCCAGGTGAAGGGAACGATATATTCGCCATAGAGGGCCACGAGCCAGCGCAGGGGCCGCGGATAGCCCGCGTTGCTGGCGTTCCAACGCATGGTCTTGCGCCAGCGTAGACCATCCATGAGCGCGGTGCAAAGCTCGGACAACACTTCCATGGTTGCCTTGCCCTCGACGCGCTTGACTGCGTAGACGTACTCATCGCGGACTTCAAGATCTCCCACATCGACACCTTGGCCGCGGGCAAAGCCCTGTGCCGCCTTGGTCGGTTGGCCGTCGGTGTCATAGGCTCGATCCACCTTGGGGCCGCGCTTCTCAACGACCTCATCGGCCTGATTGGGGGCCAGACCTGTGAGATAGGCCACCAGTCGACGGGTGGTGCCAGTGACGCGCAGGCTTTCGTACGAAGCTTGTATTCGTCCAACAACGCGGCCAAATTGCGCTCGATCTGCTCGATGCCGTCGACCACGTCCTGAGGCGGGAGTTCTTCGGAACCGAGTTCGAGAAGCAGGTCTTGGGGAGTGGTGACTGGGGATTGGGGATTGGGGGTCGCGACGCCCTCCGCTCCTCGCTCCTCGACACTCGCCCCATCGTCCAACCAGGGGTATTCTTCGTGCTCTCGCTGTTCAACGTACAACTCCGAGATGGCTCGCGCTTGCTTGCGCATGCCGGCGAAAAATTTGGCGCGTTCGGTGACGCCGACGGCCCCGCGTGAATCGAGCAGGTTGAAGGTCTGGCTCTGGCGCAGCACGTAGTCATGCGCCGGCGCGACCAGGCCACGCTCGATGCAGGCGTCGGCCTCGGCCTGGTAGATCTCGTAGAGTGTCTTGAGGCGGTCGACATCGGCCAGCTCAAAGTTGTAGACGCAGTTGTCGATCTCGGCCGAGCGGTAGATCTCATCGTAGGTGTGGACGCCATCGACATCGATCTGCCAGACCTCGGTCTTGTTCTGGAGATACATGACGATGCGGTCCAGCCCATAGGTGATCTCGACGCTGACCGGATCCAGGGCCAGGCTGCCGGCCTGCTGGAAGTAGGTGAACTGGGTGATCTCCTGGCCGTCGAGCCAGACCTCCCAGCCCAGGCCCCAGGCGCCCAATGCGGGCGATTCCCAGTTGTCCTCCACAAAGCGCACATCGTGACGGGTCAGATCCAGGCCGATGGCTTCCAGGCTGCCCAGATAGAGTTCCTGGGGATTGCCGGGATCGGGTTTGAGGATCACCTGGTACTGGTTGTGCATCTGCATGCGGTTGGGATTCTCGGCATAGCGACCGTCATCGGCGCGGAACGACGGCTCGGCGTAGGCCACGTTCCACGGCTCGGGCCCCAACACGCGCAGCACCGTGGCCGGGTTCATGGTCCCTGCACCGACCTTTTCGCTGTAGGGCTTCCAAAGCGTGCAGCCGTGGGCCGACCAATATTCGTCCAGCCGCCGGATGACCTCTTGCATGGATGGGATATCGTTCATGGGTTTTCTCTCAATTAGCTATTGGGTACTCAGTGTCTGATTTTTCACCACGGAGACACAGAGGATTGCACAGAGGACACGGAGAAAAGCTATAAAAAAACTCTGTGATCTCTGTGCCTCCTCCGTGTCTCTGTGGTTCATGTTCTTTCTACAACGCCCGCAACGGAACGGGCACAAAGATCAATATGAAGATGGCGATCATCGCATAGCCGATCCAACGCCGTCGTCGATCCAATTCGGTGACGTCGTCGAGCGCCGGCGGATGATAGGGGCCGATGACGGCGAAGATGAGCACCATCCAGAAGAACCAGCCCATCCAGCCGACCCAGACCAGTCGCGGCAGGAACTCTTGAATCATGGGAATGCCGGCCACGCCCAGAATTGCCAATACGCCGATGGTGACACGATTGATGTAGCGCGCCTTTTCGCCAAAGAGCGCAAAGACTGTGTGTCCGCCATCCAACTGACCCACCGGCAGTAGGTTGAGCGCAGTGACCAGCAGCCCGGCCCAGGCGGCTGTCGTTACCTGATTCATCAGCACATCCTCGCCGGTGATCAGGTCGGGCAGCGGTTTGCCGAAGATCCAGAACTTGGCGAAGAAGTAGAGAATGCTGTTTCCTTCCAGCCAACTGCCCTCGCTGAAGATCGGCACTTCCATCGGGCTGGTGCTCAGGCCGATGAAGAGCAGCGGCACGGCCAACACCAGACCCGCCAACGGACCGGCCACGCCGATGTCGAAGAGCCGCCGTCGATCCGGCACCGGTTCCTTGAGTTGGATGAATGCGCCCATGGTGCCGAAGGGCGGAAAGGGCAGCGGGATGAAATAGGGCAGCGTGACGGCCACATTGTGATAACGCGCAGCGAAATAGTGGCCGAATTCATGGGCCCCGAGTATACCAAGCAGGGTGGCTGCAAAGGGCAAGCCCTTGATCAGGTTCTGGGGCAGTAATAGTTGCCAGGCGCTGGTCAAACCAGTTAGCTCTGAGCTGTACATGGAACCGACCAATAGGGTGCTGAAGATGGTCAATGCAAAGAGCAACCCGTTGATCCACTGTTTCGGATGCGCTTCCGGTGCGATGCCGGCCATGATGCGCAGTGCAACGAAATCAGGATCGCTGCCCGGAATGGGCCGCAGCAGGGGCGTATAGCCCCGCCGGTTGAGCTCGCTCAGCCAGCGGGGAAAGACGTCGTGGCTGGGTCGCAGCAGGCGGCCGCGAAAGACGATTACGCCCGCGGTCTTCTGCTCGCGCGGAATCTGGGTCGACTCGATCAGCATGTCAGGCGCGATCAGTTCAGCGATCTCATCGGCCAGCGCGTTGGCTTCGGTTGTCAGCAGATCGCGTGCCTGCTGGAAGGTCAGTGATGTTGGATAGTCGGACATAGAAAACTGCTGCTTGTTGCTTGCTGCGTGAAAAGAAACGGCGTACTCCGAACTGCGGAGACATTGGGCCTGCCAAGCGATTCCTCACGCAGCACGTGGCACGCAGCAGACCTTTGTACATCAAAGGATTTTACCGCAAAAGCTTGATTAATGGTATAACTTTGGCGCTGAAACATGAAGACGAACCGATAGGAGCGCTCAATGCACCCGTTTTTGGAAGCGATTGACAAACGTCCTCTGCTTTTTGATGGCGCGATGGGTACGTTGCTCTATGCGCGTGGGGCGAGTAGCGAGCAGTGTCTAGAGGCGCTGGTTGTCAGCCGCCCTGGCTGGGTGACTGAGATTCATCAGGCCTACGCTGCCGCCGGCGCTGACGTGATCAAGACCCATACGTTTGGGGCCAACCGCGTGCACCTGGCCGAGCATGGCATGGCTGATGAGGTGCGCGACTTCAACTTCCGGGCCGTGCGACTGGTGCGCGATGTGCGCGAGATCGTCGGTCGAGCGATCTTCATCGCCGGCGACATCGGCCCTCTGGGCAAGCACCTGGCGCCAATGGGGCCGCTCTCTACCAAGACGGCCCGCGAGGCATTTCATGAACAGATCTCCGTGCTCTGGGAGGCCGGGGCCGATCTGCTCCTCTTCGAGACTTTCAGCGATCTGGATGAGTTGGTCATCGGCGTGGAGACGGCCAGGGCGATCTGCGATCTGCCCGTTGTGGCCTCCATGACCTTTGCCGAGGACGGACTGACGCCCTCCGGCCATTCGCCGTCCGACGTGGTGGCGGCGTTACAGGCCGCGGGCGCGGACATCATTGGCGTCAATTGTTCGGTCGGTCCGACGCAGATGTTGGGCACCTTGCAGACCATGCATGAGTTTGCCCCAGACGTGCGTTTTATTGCCATGCCCAATGCTGGCTATCCCGAGCGTGTGGAGGGGCGGCTCTCCTTTCCGTCCAGCCCGGAATACTTCGGCCGCCAGGTGGCCCGCTTCATGGACTATGGCGCCTGTGCGGTGGGCGGATGTTGCGGCACGTCGCCCATGCACGTGCGTGCCATGCGCGACGCAGTTGACGAAGCGTTGGCTGAGTTGGCTTCGGGGGTTGAGCACGAGGTGGCGGCTGTCGTTGTCGAAGACGTGCCGCAGGTGCGGCTCAGTTCGGCCACCGACTACACGACCGATGATGACGGTCCGACATCCTTCTTGCGCAAGTTAGAGGCCGGCAAGTTTGTCATCAGCGTTGAAGTGGATCCACCACGCGGATTCAGCGCCCAGAAACAGATCGAAGGCGCACGTCACGCCAAGTCTATGGGCGCGGACGCGGTCAACGTGGCCGACAGCCCCATGGCACGCGTGCGCATGAGCGCGCTCTCGCTCTGCATCCAGATCCAGCAGCAGGTCGACATCGAGACCATCCTGCACTTCACCACGCGTGATCGTTCGCTCATGGGCCTCCAGGCCGACCTCATCGGTGCGCGGGCGCTCAACGTGCGCAATATTCTGGCCCTGACCGGTGATCCGCCGAGCCTGGGCGACAACACCGACTCGACGCCAGTCTACGATGTGGACAGCATCGGTCTGGTGCGCATCATCGACAAGCTGAGCCAGGGTCTCGATCTCTCTGGCCGCGAGATGGGCCAGAAGGGCAACTTCACCATTGCCGTGGCCTGCGATCCGACGCGGGCCGATCTGGCCGAGGAGGTCGATCGCTTTCACCAGAAGGTGAGCGGCGGCGCCCACTTCACCATGACCCAGCCCATCTACGATCCGCAACTGTGGGTCAACTTTCTCAAACTCTACAACCAGCGCCACGGCGAGTTCCCTGTGCCCGTGCTCATCGGCGTGCTGCCCTTGCAGAGCCACAAGCACGCCAGCTTCCTGCACCACGAGGTCCCCGGCATCACCCTGAGCGAGGAAGCGCTGACGCGCATGCAGCAGGCCGGTAAGGCCGGTCGGCAGGAGGGCGTCAAGATGGCGCAGGAACTGCTGCTGGAACTGAAGGAATTGCCCCATGTGCAGGGCGTCTATCTGATGCCCAGTTTCGGACGCTATGAGACTGCGTGTCAGGTGTTGGAGGCGTTGACGCCGGAGGAAAGAGGGGTGTAGGCTGCTGCTTGCTTCGTGCTTCGTGCTTCGTGCTTCGTGAAGGGAGTAATGCGTAATTACGTACTGCGTAAGGTTTCTGTGGCGAGTCTGGTTACGTGATATGGATCACTCGGTATCAAGATGGTACCGATCAAGTACACATCAGGTCAACGAGACTTTACGCATTGCGCAGCCGCCAACCAGCAGCGTTCGCACATCACCAACACAATACAACTTCACACCCCAAGATCTCACGCAGCAAGTAGCACGCAGCAGCCTCTAACCCATCGCCACCACAAACGCAATCGCCCGCTCTCTGTCATGGCTCAGGCTGATCGACCACGTGGTCAGGCCGAGTTTGTCGGCCTGGGCTTGGGCTGCGCCGTGCAGATCGAAGGACCGGCGCTCCGGTCTCGAGATCGCGGCCGACTTCGATGTCGGTCCAGCCGATGCCCTCGCGCCAGATGCCGGTGCCCAGGGCTTTGGCCACGGCTTCTTTGGCGGCAAAGCGCGCTGCCAGGGATTGGGTGCGCCCGTTGCAGACGGATACTTCGTTGTCCGTGTAGACGCGGCAAAGAAAGCGGTCACCATGGCGCTCGATGCTGGCGGCCACGCGTTCGATCTCGATCATGTCAACGCCGGTTCGTAGGATGGACATTTCTTGGTTCCTATGGGCCGGTTGGATAGGCCTTTTTTGTCACAGATTTGCATGGATGAAAAGAGGATGAGACACGGATAGCTCTTGAACGTCTCTGAATATCTGAGAATTATCTGTGAAAATCAGTTCGATATCCGTGTGAATCTGTGACAAATTTCTTGCGTCACGCAACGCGCGGCCCGGCCACGACCAGAATCGACCTGTCCGGCCGCAGATATTGCTGGGCGACGCGTTGCATATCCTCTGGCGTGACCGCGTAGATCAGTTCGCTGTAACGCTGCAGGTAGTCGAGCCCCAGCCCAAACCATTCCATGCTGAGCAACGTGGTCGCTACGCCGGCGTTTGTCTCCAATGCCAGGGGAACGACGCCGGTCATGTAGTCCTGGCTGTCACGCAGTTCGTCTGCGGGCACGGGCTCGTTGCCCAGGCGCTCAAACTCCTGCAGGATGGCGGCAACGGCCTGCTCGACGTTCTCCGGGTTGACGCCGGCGTTGGCGAACCAGGCCCCCGCGATCAGATCGGCATCCAGTGTGCTGGAGCAACCGTAGGCCAGGCCCTGCTGCTCACGTACGCTTTCGCCCAGTCGCCCCATCATGCCGAAACTGCCCAGGATCGTATTGGCCACGCGCAGGGCGTAGAAGTCCGGATGGCTGCGCGGCACAGCCAAACAGCCGATCACGATATCGGATTGGAATTTGTGCGGCATGTCGATATCGACTCGACGGCTCTCTTCGATCGGCTGTGCGTCGGGCAGCGCTTTCTCCGGGGCGTCGCCTTGCCATTGGCCAAAGGCATCTGTCAACAGAGCCAGCGTCTCGTCCGGGTCGACATCGCCGGAAACGACGATGATGGCTTCCTGGGGCGTGTAGCGCTTGGCGTGAAACGCAACCAGATCATCACGGCTGATGGCGCGTACAGTCTCTGGATAGCCGCTGATGGCATGGCCGTATGGGTGGCCCTCGTAGAGCGTCTCGAAGAATCGAAGGCCGGCAATCTGCTGGGTATCGTGCAGCCGTTCTTGATGATAGACGAGCGTCTGGCCAAGCACGATCTCGGCCTGATCCGCCGGGAAGCTTGGGCGTTGCAACGCGTCGGCCAGGACATCGATCAGGTCCGCAAAGTCCTCCGCCAGACAGCTCAGGCCGAAGTGCGTGGCATGGCTGTCTGCCGAGACATTCAGACTCGCGCCTACCGCCTCCGTGATCTCATTGAATTGGTCGAAATCGTAGCGGGCGCTGCCGCGGGTCACCATGGAGGCAACGAAACTGGCCAGGCCCAGCTTGTCTGTCGGATCGTGTATTGCGCCGGCAGTGACGAGTCCCTCCAGAACGACGACCGGGGCCGAGCGGTTTTCACGTATCAGTACCGTGATGCCGTTGTCCAGGACCGTTCTCATGACTGTTTCCGGTCCGGGCATGGCGTGTGAAGTTGGGCGCATGCTGAGTGACTCCATAGCTATTCGCCACCATCCTGGGCCGGCACGTACCAACCAACGGTCTGCTGATGCCGGTTGAAATATTGGATGGCGACACGCCGAATGTCGTCCGTCTGGACAGCTGAGAGCTTCTGCAGCCAGGTATCCAGCCAATGGGTGCTGGCAACGAGTTCGCTGAACCCGATCCAGTATGCCCGGTTGGTCACGCTTTCGTTGCTGAAGGCAAACTGGGCCCTGGTCTGTTTGGTTGCCTTGACCAATTCTGCCCTGCTGACGCCCTCGCGCTGAATCTTCTCGATTTCGGACCAGATGACATCTTCGACGCGCTGATGTTCCACGTTTGGGGCAAGCACGGCGTAGAAGCTGAAGAGAAAGGGGTCGATGGTCGGCAAGTAGCTCGACTCGACATCGACGGCCAGCTGAGGACCAACCAGCGAGCGATAGAGCCGGTTGCTGCGATTGTTGGAACTGCCGCCGAAAAGGCCCATCCCCTTGGAACCGCTCAGGATCGCGTCCAGGAGCATCAGCGGGAAGAAGTCTGGATGATCGGCTGCCGGCGCTTTCAGACCCATGATCAGATAGGCCGTCGGATCGGCGCCATGCAGCAGCACACGCCGCTCGGACTGCTGCTTGGGTTCGGCGCAGAGCACGGGTGGCGTTTGCGGTCCGCCCGGCAGTGGTCCGAAGTAGCCCTCGACTTTTTCCATCATCTCCTGGGTGTCAAAGTCGCCGACTGCCACGGCCACGGCGTTGGTCGGCGTGTAGAAGGTCTGGTAGTGGCGATAAAGGTCATCGCGTTGGATCGTATGCAGATCGTCCTTCCACCCGATGACCGGATGGCCGTAGCTGTGAGACAGAAAAGCCGTAGCCTGGACTTCCCGGTTGAGGCGCCAGTAGTCGCTGTTTTCGCTGCCTTCCAGTTCGCTGAGGATGACGCTGCGTTCCGCATCGACCTCTTCGCTTCGGAAGATCGAATTGGCCATGCGGTCACTCTCGACTTGCAGGGCCAATTCGAACCGGTCCGACGGAAACGTTTCGAAATAGGTGGTCCAGTCCTGGGAGGTCATGCCGTTGAAGAGGCCGCCGGCCCTTGCCACCGCCTTGTCGAACGCTCCCTGGGGGAACTGTTCGGTTCCCTTGAAGAGCATATGCTCTACCCAGTGGCTGATGCCGGTGTGGCCCGGTGTCTCGTTGCGACTGCCCACGCGATAGTAGAGCCAGAAGCTGGCGACCGGCGCTTCGTGGGTTTCATGGAGCAGCACTTGAAGACCGTTGTCGAGTGTAGCGCGTGTCAGATCCATAGTCGATTGCTAATTCGCATTCTCAAAGGTGCCGCCCTTGCCGACAGCGCGGTAGGTGAAGCCAAGCTGGTTCATCTTGCCGGCATCGTAGATGCTGCGGCCGTCGGCGATAATCGGCGTTGCCATCAGGCTGTAGATTCGATCCAGGTCAAGTTGCTTGAACTCATTCCATTCGGTGCAGACCAGCAGGGCGTCGGCGTCGGTGGCGAGATCGTAGGGATCTTCGTGTAGACGTAGGTCTGGGTTGACCTTGGCTGTGCCGGGCATGGCCACCGGGATCGTAGCCGCTGACCAGCGCGCCCTCGCTCTGCAACATGCGGGCGATGTCCAGGGCGGGCGATTCACGGATGTCATCGGTGTTGGGCTTGAAGGCCAGACCCAGAATGCCGATGCGCTTCTGATCCAGCGAGCCGCCGAGCATCTGGCGCAGATTCAAGATCGCCCAGCGGCGCGCATCACGGTTGATGTCCATCACGGCGCGCAGGAGAGACGGGTGCTTGCCGTGGACGAGGGCCATATGTTCCAGGGCCTGGACATCCTTGGGGAAACAGCTCCCGCCGTAGCCCAGCCCGGCATTGAGAAATGCCTCGCCGATCCGTTTGTCGTAGCCCATGCCGACGGCCACTTCCTCGACATCAGCGCCCAACTTTTCGCAGATAGCTGCGATCTCGTTGATGAAGCTGATCTTGGTGGCCAAGAAGGCGTTGCTGGCATATTTGATCATCTCGGCCGTGCGTAGATCGGTCATCACGATACGAGTGCGCAGCGGCAAGTGCAGTTGCGCGACCTTTTCGGCTGCTTCCTGGTTGTGGCTGCCCAACACGACGCGATCCGGGTTCATAAAATCATGGATGGCCGACCCTTCACGGGTGAATTCCGGGCAACTCACCACCGCAAATTCGATGGGCTCCGGCTGGCTGCGGGTAATGATGTCGGAGACCCAGTCGCCTGTGCCCACCGGGACCGTGCTCTTGTTGATGACGATGGTCGGGTGTTTCATGGTCGGCGCGACCGATTCAGCCGCCATGCGTACGTACTGCAGATCGGCTTCGCCGTCGACGCCGCTGGGCGTACCCACGCAGATGAAGACGTATTCGGCGTTGCTCAACCCTTCCTCGTAGCTGGTGGTGAACTTCAGCCGTCCGGCTCTGACGTTGCGCTCGATCAACTCGCTCAGCCCTGGTTCGTAGATCGGAACCTGGCCCTGACGCAACATCTCGATCTTCTCTTCGCTGATGTCAATGCAGGTGACTGTGTTGCCCATGTCGGCAAAGCAGGTACCGGTCGCCAGACCGACATACCCTGTCCCTGCAACTGCGATATTCTTCATTGTCTGTTCACTCCTTCTTCTGATACGTTCGCTACTTCTTCGCGCATCTTCGACACATCGTTCCATTGAAGTTGCCGGCGCCAGAAGAAGTAGGCTCCAACGGCTGTCACCGGCAACCAGAGCGCCAGGTGCAGTGTGAAGGTGTAGCTTGCGGCCACGCTGCGGTTGACGCCGAAGGCCGCCAACGTCTCGATGCCGGGCGTGTCGAAGGTGCCGATGTAGCCGGGCGCTGACGGCAATGTCGTTGCCAGGTTGACCAGGCCGTTCATTAACATGAGGACGATGAAGGAGACGTTGAAATCAAATGCCTGCATCACGAACCAGTATTTGACTGTCTCCAGCAGCCAGATGATCACGCTGGTGAAGAAGATCATTAGTATGTCCGTGCTGTTGCTCAAACTCCCCAATCCGGCCATGAAGCGTTCATAGAAGCCGTCCACTTTTGGCCGGAATCTGCTCGGCAGAAAACGCACGGCGAAGAATTCGTAGAATCGAGCCATCCGTTCCGGGCGCATGGCCATCCACATGAAGACGACGGTTGCCGCGAGCAGCAGGACGGTGAGCACGGTCACGGACCGGCGATAGACGGGCGGAATGGCGGGGACAAAGGGCAGGGCCAAAAAGACAAAGAGCAACATCGTCAGCCCGTCAAAGATCCGTTCGATCAGAACGGTGGTGAGGCTGGATACGAACGATATATCTTCCTCGCGCTTCAACAGATAGGAGCGCAGAACCTCGCCGGCGCGAAATGGGAAGACGTTGTTGCCGAAGTAGCCGATACAGACCAATGGGAAGAGCGTGGTCAAGGGTACCGGCTTGATGGGCCGCAACATATAGTGCCAGCGCCATGTGCGCACCCATAGCCCAAGGAAATAGACCGTGATGCCCGGCAGGAGCCACCAGTAGTTGGCTGATCTCAGCGTCGACATCACCTCCCGAAAATGAAGACCGGGCAGTGCCATGTAGATGAAGACCGCGCTGATGCCGAATCCTATCACCAATTGCAGATTGCGTTTCAAGAGCGTACGATTCTCCCGCAAAAAAACAGAGCCAACGGCAAGCATATCATAGGGCGCAAAGAGGCCAAAAGCTGGGCCAGGTTATAAAAACGATCTCCTTACCTGTCACAAAAAAGGCCGGGAACGGATTTCCGTTCCCGGCCTTTTTTGTGAAATGATGATCTCGTATCGGCAACTGCAAACGGTGAGGAATATTGTCACCGTTCGTGCAGGATTATTTCAGTTGCCTAGTTCTGAGAGGCGGTTGCATATACCGCCGGCTCAATCGAATCACCAAGGATCTCTTCCATCGCCATCACGTGAGAGCAGACGCCCCGTAATTGAAATTCTTCGCAATCACATTTCCAGTCGCCGTTTTTATAGCTGACAAAGTGGTTTGCGTTCTCGCCGTTAAGTTCGACGTCAAAGCTGTGCATCTGGATGCGTGTGTCACGTTCGGCTGCGTATTGTTTGGCCTTGATGATTCTGCTTGCTGCTGAGTCCATTGTCCTCATCCTTTCTGTAGGAAGATTCGAGTATCAGATAAAAAAGAAGCAGGAATGACGTTCCATTGATAGGTAGAGATTTGTGATATTGAGAGACTTGGTATGAGCGATTCGAACGAACGTGCTGCAAACAAAAACACCCAGGCAGCTACATCTGCCCGAGTGTTTTACAACCAGCTATCAGTTTATTGCCGTGCTTTAGAGTTTTGAGTTGCACTCGTCTTTCACCCTCGCATTGAAGATCGCATTATCCGGCACAATGGAAGCCGGGGAATTGACGACAGTTGAACGGATGTTATGGGTTGTTTGACAAACGTCAGTATAGCGCCGCCGGTTCCTGATGTCAAACAGTTTTTCGGACTTGAGGAATACGATCTGACTACGATCCACGCTGATTTGCGAGTCCACTGTAATAAGGGATGCTGACACGAATTCATACGAATTGTCACGAATCTTCTCTCTGGGGCGGCAACGAAATTCGTGTCAAGAAAAGACCTTTTGCAGTAACGTCATTTGTTGATTCGGTCAACAGATGGATGAGCTATTGCCCGGGTGGGGTGAGGCGAAATCCAGGTGGAATGGCATCCGCCTTGTAGAGCACGGGCAGCGCCAGCGGTTGGCCCAGGCCGGCCAACGCGGCCTGGGCCACCTCCAGACGCTGGCTGAGGTTCGAAACCGGCGCATTCGGATAAAGCCCAAGGTCGTTCTGAAGAGCCAGCCACTGTAATCCCTCCGCCTGTAGGGTTGCCTGATCGTTGGTGGTTGGCTGCGCATTGACCAGTGCATCTAACGTCACATCCATGTTGGAGGTAATGGTGTTCAAGTTCTGAAGGATGCCATCGCTATTCTGTTCCCACTCGGGGACGAGCGTCATACCAAAGCCCTTCAGCGCGATCTGGGCTTTGAGAGCAATCCATGCTCGCTGCTGGTTCACGAGCCAGAACTGCTGCTGAGGCGTGAGTCCGGAGCCGACTGTGCGTCCAAAATACTCGTTGCGTACTTGATCCTCGTAGCGCAATGCTGCTTCCAACGCCTGTCGTTCCGGCTCGACGTCGGTTCCGCCAGTGAATTGCAATCGATCGGTGAGCTGTCTTGCTGCCTGCTGGCGAGCGGCCTGGGCAGTGAGCATCGTCTCGTCGGGGGGCAAGGCTTCTGCCAGGGTACGCAGTTGTGGCGGGGGAAGGGAGCCAGTGGCGTCAATGAACGGATTGCGTGCCAACTCTTCAACTGTCGCCAGCAGTTGTTCGTCGTCGAGCGCTTTCGCAATTGGGATCAGATCGGTGAAGATCGCGCTGCGTTGGGCTGGTAGTAGATCGGGCAATCGCGCACCCATGTAGAGTGCTTGATAGACTGAGTCGTTCGCCGCATCTTCCTCGTCGACCCCCAGAAACCCTTCGGCAACCTGGGTCAATGTCTGGTTGCGCTCATTGGGCGAAACTGTTGGGTCGAGGATGGCGAGGGCCTGGGAAAGTTTGTAGACTTGAGCCGCTTGAACCGGGAATTGGATTCCTGCAGCGCTCGTGCCAACCGGATCATCAAGCCGGAACGCTGCGATCCGTAGGCAACAGTGTCGAAAACTGCTAACGTGTGGGACGTGTTGAGTTCCCCGGCGTTCAGCGCTTGATAGGCGAGTGCATTGGCAGGATCACCGGCCAGATATTTGATGGCCAGCGATGGCAACACCTGCTCCGGATCGAATGCGGTCAACGGCGTATCGGTCAGATTCGACTCTGTGCTGTTAGAATAGAGGAAGAAGATCGCCAGTGAGAACAACCCAATCAAGAGGCTGACAATGAACGCACTGAGTAGCGTGATCTCGAGCCATGGCTTCCCGCCACGACTTTCCGGTTCTTGCTGGGTTTCTCTGGCTATGTAGGTCATATTGTATGCGTTATACTATGCAAGACATAGTGTAGAAGCTATATTGTTATCTATGTTGATGAACATGCTCGGAAGTATAGCACGCCACGGAATGGACGGCGAACCGACAAAGACGAATTGACCAGTTTTTCGATAGGGTGGAACGATTCTTTTGCGAAGGTAGTTCACTGAATAATAAGTGCAATTTTGTGCCTCATATCCTGTATGCTAAGATATGCAACTGCCTAAAATAGTGGGCAAGTGTATCGTATGCATACAGACGTGCCGGCGCCGTGGCAATGGTAATCAAGTAACTTATGCCACGTCTCCGTTTGGTTGAGGCATTATGACGCGCTACCTTGGATGTCTCACATTAGACGTCTCAGGCAGAAGTCAGAATAGCTCTGAATCCCTGAAAAGGATTTGGGCGCAAGGTGCGCTTTCGTATTGTGTTGTTTGTAGCGGAGCAGTAGTAAAGGAGCAAGACCTAGATGCAGAACTCCCGACTTGAGACGCGTTCCTCGTTTTGGGGCGGATTGGCTGGTCTGGTTGAAGGGCCAATAGCATGGTTGGTTACTTTGGTCCTTATCCCGATCCTTGTGGTCACCGTCTTGTTGTTGCCGCCGATCAATCTTTTGGATCGGTTACAGGCGTTAACTTATACGCGGATCTCACCTGCCGGCGGGATGGTGATTGATCCGGACGGGACGGTCGCCAATTTCCCGGCCGAAGGTGTTTCGTCCACGTTCTTGGCCTCCATTGATAGTGTCCCCCGTTCTGAATTCATTGAAGGCCAGGCGGGTCGCGATCTCTATGAGGCCGCAGCCAATCTGCCTGATTACCTGATACCCAAAAGCCCCCTCTATCAACTTGATGTGCGCGGAACAGATCCCAATCTGACGATCTTAACCATTCCGATTCCCAATGACAGTCTTCCCTATGAGACCCTCGGGGTCTATTCATGGGTTGACGACCAGTGGGTACATGTCCATAACACGGTCTTTGCCGGCGATGATGTGATTGAGTCTCGTCTGGATACCACGCCGACCAGTTTTATGGTTATGCAGACCGTACCCGGTCTAGCGACGGCAACGGCCGATCTTGGGCTTACAGCTCAGTTGCCTCAGGGCGCAGCTGTGACCAATGAGGCCAAGGCTGGGCTTTATCTCCGAGGCGACGGTGCATTAGACGGCATCGCGCCGGTGAACAATGGTTATACGCTGCCGGTCATCCGCAATTGGACGGACGGGACCGTTCGCACCGATTTGATCAATAATCTGTTGGCGGATCCGGGACAGCAGGAGAATCAGTTGGTGGCTGTTGAACAGACCATCATCCAAAACGGCTATCCCGGCGTAATCATCGACTATCGTGGCGTTGACGCTGTGCCGAGTGCTCAGGCGGACTATGTTCGCCTTATCGAGCGGTTGGCCGACCGATTGCATGCGGCCGGCAAGACGATCGCTGTTCGCGTTGAAGCGCCGCGTCAGATATCCGCAGACAGTTGGGATACGCTGGGATACGACTGGGCGGCCTTGTCGGAATCTGTCGATACGCTCATTGTGCCGGCTCCGGTTGACCCGCGTGCCTATCAGGTCGGTGGCGAGACCGAGGCCTTGTTGGAGTGGGCCACAAGCCAGGTGGAGCGGCGCAAGCTTCAGCTTGAGCTGCCTGGCCAGTCGGTTGAACGCGCCGGCAACTATCTATTGATGAAAGGCTACCAGGAGTCGTTGCAGCCTCTGCTAACAGAGATCAAGACCGAAAGCCCTGACGGCAGCCAAGAGGTTGTGGTTACCCTGGATAACCCACGTTTGCTACAGCGAGTTTCTTGGGACGAATCGACCGGCATGTACTCGTACAGCTATGTCGATGACCAGGGCTTCGAGCGAACTGTCTATATTGAGAACGCAGCCAGCATCGCCTATAAGCTCAATATGATGGATGCGTACAACGCACGCGATGTCGCCCTTGTTGTGAATCCTTCAGGCGACACAGATCCCAATATTTGGAACATTCTCTATCAATTCCAGAACAATGGCGAGTTGACGACGACGACGAATCGAATGTCAGTCTCCTACACGGTTTCTGACGGCAACGGCAATATCGTCGCCCAGGACACACGGCCGCTTGACGAGCCGGCTATGGCCTTTCTCCCGGCCGAAGTCTCGACTGACTTGAAGGTGGAAGCACAGATCCTCGGCGCCAATGGCCAGCCGGTGACTGTTTCTAGCGTCCACGATCTACAGTGCCCAGCCGTCCGATGCGCCGGCAACGGCAGGTTCCGCTGAATCAGCTGCCGCGGCCGAAAATGCTGCAACCGTCACTACCGGCCAAATTGTCAATGTCCGTGAGGGGCCCGGCACAGCCTATTCCGTTTTGGGCCAGATTTCGCCGGGCACTACATATACAGTTCTGGGCAAGAACGAAGCTGGTGACTGGTGGCAGATCGATACAGGCAACGGCACTGGCTGGGCCATCAACCAGTTGGTCGACGCATCAGGCCCTGTCGATGCGGTTGCCGTCATTACTGACATTCCGGAGCCGGTTGTTGTCGCAGCTGCTGCGGCACCCGCACCGGCTGCTGATACCGGCGGCGAGGCAGCTCCTGCCGCCGCGGCTCCCGCTCCTGCGCCGGCTGTTGTCAGCGCACCCCCGCCGTCCGGCGGCATTCCTTTTGGATATGGCGTCCAGGCTCACATGGTCCACACCAGCGGCGATATGATCAACCAGGTCATGGGCTCGACCAAAGGCATGGGCTTCAACTGGGTCAAGCAACAGATCGAATGGCGGGTGTTTGAGGGTAGCCCTGGAGCCATTGACTTTGGCTCTTCCGACCCGATCGTCAATGCGGCCAATGCAGCGGGCGTGAATCTGCTCTTCAGCGTCGTCAACGCACCGGCCTGGGCGCGTGAGCCGGGTTTCGACGGCAGCGTCGGCGGTCCGCCTCAGGATCCGCAGACCTATGCCAATTTTGTAGGCGCAATGGCCGGCAAGTATTGCGGTTCGTCGCTCAAGATGATTGAAGTCTGGAATGAGCAGAACCTTCACTACGAGTGGGGCAACAAGCCGCTCAACCCCGGTGAGTATGTGGCGCTTCTGGCTCCGGCCTATGCCGCCATCAAGGCAGCTTGCCCATCGATGTGGGTGATCAGCGGCGCACTGACGCCGGCCGGCAACAACGGCAACCTGGCCATGGATGACTTCACCTATTTCGAAGCGATGATGCAGGCCGGCGCCAACAACTATCTGGACGGCATTGGCGCCCACCCGAGTGGCTACAACGTGCCTGCCACGGTAACCTGGGAAGGGGCATGTGAGGCCATCCAGGTTACAGGCAACAGCTTCAACGGCGCGTGTGATTCGCCGCACCATTCATGGAGCTTCCGCAGCACCATGGAAGGGTATCGCAATATCGCCAATGTCTACGGCGCCAGCAACAAGGTGATCGTGCCCACTGAATTCGGTTGGGCTGCGGGCGGTGCTCAGAACCCCAACTACCGCTACGCCGATGATAATGACTACGGCGAGCAGGCTGAGTGGACGGTTCAGGCCTACCAGATGATGCGAGACTGGGGCTGGGTCGGTCCGGCCTTTCTTTGGAACCTGAACTTCCGTGTCGTTGCCAATGGTACGGAAAAGGCCCAGTGGGGCATCGTCGATCCCGGCTGGGGCCCATTACCCGCCTACAACGCATTGGCCGCAATGCCCAAATAGGGTCGGCGCTTCACAGCACTTTCATCACAATCAAGCACCTAATCAGGGGCGGCGCATGCGCCGCCCCTGAAATTTGTCCAGGCTTCGATACTTCATGGTACGATTCCACTTGCAGCATCTTATTTCATCACTCATCAATTCATCATAAAAGGATAGGTTTCATGGCTAGACGACTTCTGGCTTCAGTCATCGTGCTAATGGCTCTGGTGACGCTGGCCGGCTGTGCAGTTGCACCTGAGCAACTATTCGAGTATGTCGCAACCGTCGAACTGGGCGAGCAAGAGCTGCCGGTGGATGCAGTCAGCGACGAATCTGACGGAGCTGAATCTGACGGTGCCAATCAGGATGAAGAGGCGTCGCCGTTACTGAGCATCCTTGTTGACCGCCTCAATGTTCGCGGCGGCCCCGGACTGGACTTCCCGGTTGTGGGCAAGCTCTTTGTCGGCGATCTGGTTGAGCCGGTGGCTGCCAGTGACGATGGTGAATGGCTGCAAGTCGCAGTTGCCGATCTGGAAGAACCGGCTTGGATCGCCGCCGCCTTTGCTCAGGGTGTTGATCCGGGCGCCGACAAGACTGACGCAGTTGTGGACGAGGATACCGAGACAACGACGGCTGAAACAGAAGACCCTGACGGGCAGGGCACAGAGTCAGAAGACACAGAGTCAGAAGACTCAGCGTCGGAAAACAGCGGTGATGTAGAACTCATCCTTACTCCTACGTCCGTTGCGCCCACGCCTGCGCCTGATGAGGCGGAGACTGCTGAAGCGGGGAGCCCAGATACAGAATCGGAAGACACAGAATCGGAGAATGGCGGTGATGCAGAACTCATACTCGCACCCACTCCTGCGCCTGAACCTGAGCCAGAGCCGTCAGTGCCCACCGCCTATACCCAGCCGGATCGTATGAACATTCGCAGCGGTCCCGGGACCCAGTATCCAGTGGTCGGGACTGCCAACAAGGGGACGACCTACGAAATCCAAGCACTGAGTCCCGATGGCGCCTGGTATCAAGTCGCCGTTGAGGGGGCAGAAGATCCGGCCTGGATTTTCGCCAATCTTGCTGAAACTGCCGGACCGCTGGATGGCCTGGCGCGGCTGAGTGAAGAAGAGCTACCCGAACTGCCGAAAACAGCGGTTGCTGCGGCTGCACCTGCAGCTGTGCCTGTGCAGGCTGCTGCCGTCAATGCGCCGCCGCCCTCGGGCGGGGGATTCTTCGGCTATGGCGTGCAGGCGCACATGCTGGGCGGCGGCATTGGCGAAGCCATTGGCTCGACGTCCGGCATGGGCTTCAATTGGATCAAGCAGCAGGTGGAATGGCATCGTTTTGAGGGGTCTCAGGGCGCTGTCGACTTCAGTGAACTGCGCCGTATCACCGATGCGGCCGGCGCCAATGGTATCAGCGTGCTCTTCAGTGTGGTCAATGCACCGGAATGGGCACGCGAAGCCGGATTTGATTCCAGCGTCGGCGGGCCGCCTGCCGATCCCCAGACCTATGCCGCTTTCGTGGGGCGTCTGGCCGGCGAGCTATGCGGCACCTCGCTCAAGGCCATCGAGGTCTGGAATGAGCAGAATCTGCATTACGAGTGGGGAAACAAGCCATTGAACCCTGCAGACTATATGAACTTGCTGCGACCGGCCTACGCCAGCATCAAGGCCGCCTGCCCATCCATGTTGGTCATCAGTGGCGCGCCCACACCGGCGGGTGACGCCGGTCCTTTTGCCAGAGACGATTTCGCCTATCTTGAGGGCATGTACCAAAATGGCCTTGCCCGCTACTCTGACGGTATCGGCGCTCATCCCAGTGGCTACAATGTGCCGCCAAGCGTGGGCTGGGAGAGCGCCTGCGCCGTCATTCAGGGAACGGGGAATTTCTTCAACGGGCCCTGTGACACGCCCCATCATTCATGGAGTTTCCGCAGCACCATGGAAGGCTATCGGAACATCATGGTTGTCTACGGCGATGCCAACAAGCGTGTCTGGCCGACCGAATTCGGATGGGCTGTGGGGCCCGCGGTCAACAATTCCTATGCCTACGCCAATGACAACGATTATGGTGAGCAGGCAGCGTGGACGGCCGAAGCCTACACCATGATGCGCAATTGGGGCTGGGTCGGTCCCGCTTTTCTTTGGAATTTGAACTTCCGTGTCGTAGCCGACGGCACGGAAAAGGCCCAATGGGGCATTGTACGCAACGATTATTCGCCGCTGCCGGTCTATGAAGCCCTAAGGGCGTTGCCGAAGTAGGCGGGATCTGCTGCTTACTGCGTGCTGCGTGAGGCTTCGACAGAGGTGATTCTGGCGATATTGGTGTCGTTTTCAGAGGAATGGTGCGAGTGGAGCGGACAGCACTCTTGACGGAAATATCACGCAGCAAGTAGCACGTGGCAAGCTGCATCCAATAGTAACGGAGGATTCATGAAATTTCCACAAGGAAAACTAAGCCTGTTGGTCGTGTTGATGCTGGCGCTCTTGCTTGCCGGCTGTGGCCGCAACAATCAGGAAGCTACTGCCACACCTACCAAGACGCCGGAGATTGAGCAGGCCGTGGAGGTGGCAACGGCAACGCCTGAGCCGCCTGCTGAGTCAGCTGAAGCTTCTGCGCCCGTCGCAGAAGAACCTGCACCCGAGGCCGCGCCTGAGACAGCGCCGGAACCGGAACCCGAACCGGAGATCGCCACCATAACGGCCACTCAGTTGAACATTCGCAGTGAACCCAGCACCAGCGGCGACATTGTGCGCCTGGTCGATGAAGGCGCTCAATTCGAGGTGCTCGGACGCTCTGAGGATGGACAGTGGCTTGAAGTGGCTGAGAATGGCCAGCAATTGGGCTGGATCGTTGCTGAATTCGCAACGGTGTCCAGCGGTGCTGTGGCTAGCACCGGGGGAGAATCCGCAGGCGATTCCACCGGCGAAACTGCCGCCTCTGAACCGGCCCCCCAGCCAGCGGCGCCCAGCGGCGATGGCAGCTATCTGCCCGCCACCATGAACAGCCCCGATTTCGGCGGACAGGCGTTCCTTTGGTGGCGCGAGGAAGTTGCCCATCGAGATCTGGATCTGATGAAGGACGCAAATTTCAATTGGGTCAAGCAGACCTTCGCCTGGGAGACGATCGAGGCGCCTGTCAAAGGGCAGTTCGATTGGTCGATTGCCGATCGCGTTGTACAGCAGGCTGACGAGAGCGGTCTGAAGCTGTTGGCGAGATTGAGCAGCGACCCGGATCTCAAGGACAAGTTCTGGGGCGGCAAGCCGCCTGCCAATACCGCTAACTTCGCCGATTTTGCCTTCGCTGTAGCCAACCGATATAACTGTACGCCGGCTGCGTCCGGCTGTATTCAAGCCTATCAGGTTTGGAACGAGCCGAACTTGTCGCGCGAGTGGGGCGACAGTCCGCCGAATCCGGCTCAATACACTGAGTTTTTGCGCACCGTCTATGCTGCTATCAAACGCGGCAACCCCAATGCCATCGTCATCAGTGCCGGTATGGCGCCGACGGGCGACAACAACGCCATTGCCATGCCCGACGATCTCTTTTACGACGGCATGTATCAGGCCATGGGCGGCAACAGCAATGGCTACTTCGATATGCTAGGTGTGCATGGAGCAGGTTTTGCGGCGCCGCCGGAGATCGATCCGGCCGAGGCGGCTTCCAATCCGGCCTATGGTGGCTATCGCTTCTTTGCCTTCCGCCATGTTGAGGATATCCGGCGCATCATGGAGAAGTATGGTGACACCGGCAAGAAGATTGTGCTGTTGGAGTTCGGCTGGACCTACGATTCGGTCAATCCGAGCTACAAGTGGCACGGCGCTGACGCAGGAATCGATGCCTTTGTTCAGGCCGACTATCTGAAGCGTGCCTATCAATGGGCCGACGCCAACTGGCAGCCGTGGATCGGGCTCATGAGTTTGCTGACCATGCCCAATATCGACTGGCTTGACGACGGCAATCCTCAGGATGAAGAACAGTACTGGTGGGCCATTATGGATCCCTACTACCCGGATTCCCATTGGCGACCGGCTTACATTGAGCTTTGCATCTACTTCAATGGCTACGAGGGACAAGCCTGTAAGTACGATCCGAACTAGGAACCAATGGGACGCGGATGACGCCGAATCCGTCCTATCCGCGTTCTATTGTCCTTGGGTCCATCAACTGATCGGCGTGTAACCAAATGACGCGTGAGTAGCGGAAGATCAGGGGCCAGAGCACGGCTGTCAGTCCGATGATGACGATTCCGAAGAGAAGACCGGACACTTGCATCCTGCTGGTTATGTGCATGATGTAAAGTCCAAGCGAAACGGGCGCGAGGATCAAAAAACCGATCACGTAGGCGATGAACATAGAGTTGAGGAAGTAGCCGCTTTCCCGTTCGAAGACGATGCCGCATTCAGGGCAGACCTTGTTCATGCCTATGAATGAGTGAAAGACCTTGCCGTCCAAACAGACGGGGCATCGTTGTAGAAAAATCGCTTCAAGCCTGCTACGTCTTGATGAAGTTGTTTGAGCCATATCCATACAGTATATCGGTTGCAATCTCTATGCAAAATTCGGACCTCCTTCTGCTTCTTGCCGTTCTATTGCCGCCGCGTGCGCTGGACGTGATCGGGCCGGTGGCCGAGGAACGAGTTGTAGACACGCCCTACGGCTCGGTGGGCCCATTGGCGAAACGAGTGACAGCGGACGGCGTCGTCGTCTGGATCGCTCCCTACAGCGGGTCGCCGACACGCACCGACCCCAGGGCCACCGTCATGGCGGCCAGGAACTTGGGCGTGAATCGCATACTCAACTGGGATCGGGGAGTCGCCGTCAATCCACTGTTGAGACGCGGCCATATGTTGATTGCCGCCGACTACATCGACTGGACGCGGGATCAGGCGTTCACGTTCCAAGAGGGCGGGCAGAGCCGCGGAAATCCTGATGAAGTGGCGCTGCGTCCAGTCTTCTGCCCGCATATGCGCGCGGTGCTACAAAGTGCCTTGCCATCGGCCTTCCAGGGCGTCTATCTGGGCGTAGATGGCCCAAGACGGGAGACCGCTGCCGAAGCACGGATGTTTCGGCAGTGGGGTGTCGATGTGTTGGGCCAGAACCTGGTCCCCGAGGTTGCCCTGGCCCAGGAGCTTGGCCTCTGCTACGCAGGGCTGATCACGGTCGTGGACTACAGCGCCGATCAGATGGCGCCCACCTTTTCCGGCGAAGTGAGACACTCGCTTGAGGCGATCATACAGGCGCTGCCGGCATTCATCGAGCAGATTGGCCTGCCACGCTCCTGCGATTGCGGCGCGTCGTTTGGTAGCTCATAGCTCCAGCTACTCCCTACAATTCGTAACACTTGGTTGAGCCATCGGCTCCTTTGACCCATGAGGAATTCCAATGACGATGATCCACGGCTTCACTCTGACGCGCGAGACCGACATCCCTGAACTGAACGTCCATGTGCGCATCTTTCGTCATGCCAAGACCGGGGCCGAGGTGCTCTCTCTGGAAAATGACGACGAAAACAAGGTCTTTGGCGCGAGCTTCCGCACGCCGCCCGAAGACTCAACCGGCATTGCCCATATTATGGAACACTCGGTGCTGGGCGGATCGGAGAAATATCCGCTCAAGGAACCCTTTGTTCAGTTGATCAAGGGCTCGCTCAAGACCTTTCTCAACGCCTTCACCTCCCCTGATAAGACGACCTATCCGGTGGCCAGCACCAATCTCCAGGACTTCTACAACCTGGTCGACGTCTATCTTGACGCCGTCTTCCATCCGCTGATCACGCCCCATCATCTGGATCAGGAGGGCTGGCACTATGAATTGGAGAGCGTCGACGCGCCGCTTGTCTACAAAGGCGTCGTGTTCAACGAGATGAAGGGCGCCTACTCGTCGCCCGACAGCATGCTCTATCGGGCCGGACAGCATGCGCTCTTCCCCGACAATGCCTATGGCTACGACTCGGGCGGCGACCCGCGCGTCATCCCGGATCTGACCTACGAGCAGTTTAAATCCTTCCATGAGACCTACTATCATCCGTCCAATGCGCGTCTCTTTTTCTATGGCGACGACGACCCAACCGAGCGCCTGCGCCTGTTGGATAGCGTCCTCAATCAATTCGACGCGCGTCCGGTCAACGGCACAGTGACTTTGCAACAGCCGTTCGATGCGCCTCGCCGCTTGGTGGAATCGTATGGCGTCGACGATGACGACGTCGGCGAAACGGGCGAAGTAGCCAGGAAGACCATGACGTCGATCGGCTGGATGCTGCCGGAGAACGACAACCCTGAACTGGCTATGGCGCTCAGCATACTTTCCTATGCATTGGTTAGTACCCAGGCTTCGCCGTTGCGCAAACGACTGCTGGACTCAGGACTGGGCGAGGATGTGATCGGCGGCGGTCTGGGAACGGGGCTGCGACAGATGACCTTCCGTACTGGACTCAAAGGCATGGCGTCCGAAGATCTGGACGCCTTGGAGCAGCTGATCCTGGATACACTGGCCGAACTGGCCGACGAAGGCTTTGAACCCGAGATGATCGAGGCAGCCGTCAACACCATCGAGTTTAGCCTGCGTGAGAACAACTCCGGTTCCTATCCCGCGGTCTGATGCTCTTTATGCAGTCGCTCTCGACCTGGCTCTACGGACAGGACCCGTTGGCCCCTCTGGCGTTTGAAGCGCCGCTTGCTGCCGTCAAACAACGGCTGGCCGAAAATCCGGCTTATTTGCAGGAACTGCTCCGCACATACCTTCTCGACAACAATCATCGAGTGACTGTGGTGATGGAGCCGGATTCAGACTACAACCAACGGCTGGAGGAGGAGGAACGCGCACGTCTGGACGCGGCGCGAGCACGGATGAGCGAGGCTGAACTGCAGGCCATTGTCGAGAACACTGAGGCGCTCAAACGATTGCAGGAGACGCCCGATGCGCCCGAGTTGCTGGCAACGCTACCCTCGCTGCAGTTGTCGGATCTGGACAAGGAAGTGAACACGATTCCGATCGAAGTTCTGCCGTTGGAAAACGGCAAGGTGCTATACCACGATCTGTTCACCAATGGCATTGTCTATCTTACCCTTGGCTTCGACATGCACGTGCTGCCTCAGGAACTGCTGCCCTATGCTGACTTCTTCGGTAAGGCGCTCACCCGTCTGGGCACCGAAACCGAGGACTACGTCAAACTCTCCCAGCGCATTGGACGCAAGACCGGCGGCATCCACGCCTCGGACTTCATCTCGTCCCAGGTTGATAATCCTGAAGCCGCTGCCTGGCTAACCCTGCAGGGCAAGGCGACCATGGGCCAGGCTCCGGCCATGCTGGAGATCATGCGCGATATCTTGCTGACGGTCAAGCTGGACAACCCGGAGCGCTTCCGGCAGATTGTACTGGAGACCAAAGCACGCATGGAGGCCAGTCTTGTGCCGTCCGGCCACTCCTACGTCAACACGCGACTGCGTGCCGCATTCAGCGAAGCCGCTTGGGTCAACGAGCAACTCGGCGGCGTCGCCTACCTCACCTTTGTGCGCCAACTGGCTGAACTGGTCGACAATGACTGGCCGGCCGTACTCGCTAAGCTGGAAGCCGTGCGCACCCATTTGATCCGACGCAACGGCATGATTGCCAACGTCACATTGGATGCGGCCAACTGGAAGCAGTTCGAGCCACAGTTGCATGGGTTTGCTGCAACGCTGCCGTCTGTCGAGGGCGCACGCGCCGTCTGGACGCCGGACGCTTTGCCTGCGCACGAGGGACTGACCATTCCAGCACAGGTCAATTACGTGGGCAAGGGCGCCAACCTCTATGAGCTAGGCTACGAGTATGATGGCTCGATCAACGTCATCAGCAACCTGGTGCGCACCGGCTGGCTGTGGGACAAGATCCGCGCCCAGGGCGGCGCCTACGGAGCCTTCTGCAACTTCAGCAAGCATACAGGCGTATGGAGCTTCCTCTCCTACCGTGATCCAAATCTGCTGGGTACGTTGGATAACTACGACCTGACCGCAGATTTCCTGCGCTCCTACGAACTGAGCGATGACGAGCTGACCAAGGCCATCATCGGCTCCATCGGCAGCATGGACGCCTATCAACTGCCCGACGCCAAGGGCTACACCTCCATGGTGCGCCACCTGACCGGCGAGACCGACGAACGTCGCCAGCACGCTCGTAACGGCATCCTCGGCGCCAGCCGTGCGGACTTCGTGCGCTTCGCCGATATCCTCGACCGCGCCAACGAAGTCGGTCGTGTTGTCGTGATGGGCTCGGCTGACGAATTGGCCGCAGCCAATGAAGAATTGGGCGATGAGATGGTGATTCAGAAGGCGCTCTGATTCACTAAACATGAATACGCCCAAAACAAGAGTCCGGCCTCATTCAAAAGGCCGGACTCTTGTTTTGGGTGAACATGCTGTGCAGAGGCCGGCGTGGCATCAGTTCTCTATGCGTTCGCCGCCAATTCGCTGCCGTACAAGGTCAGAAAACGGTCGGCGGCCATGGTTGCGTCGGCGATGCGACGTCGGCGATGCGACTCGGCGGACGGCACTGCGTACGGGCCCCATCTGGTTGTCCCAGGCATAGGCCAGAGCAATAGCCGCGTCATGGCGACTGATCTTGCCGGCGGCGAACTCGATGAGGGTTGCGGCGCCGCCGTGGGCCAGAAAATGTTCGTCAAATAGCGAATCGACCCAGTTGCCATAGCCGCTAGTGAACTTGGCGTAGGCACTGTGCAATGCAGCGTCCCGGTAAAAACCGGGGCGGCTGAGTCGCTTGATGTCGACGTTCTGAAACGACAGGCTGCCGGCGAAGCGGACGATGGCGTTCGGGACAAAGGTCGAAATCGTATTGGTGGATAGCATGGTTGTTTCCCCTAGATGTAGTTACCGGTGGTTCAGCGCCGGTCTCTGTTTGCACTCGATGGTTGTAGGATAGGGGGCGACCGTCGCGGGATCGTCGCGTCGCGACGGTCACGACATGATTAGGCCATCGCACAATGGTGCCGTTATCATAGCTTTTCTTGATACCGTAGCAACCGTACATCATCGCTGGAAATCGTGGATCAGATTGATCTGGCGGACAAAACCAGACCCAAAATCCGCGGGAATCCGCCTAATCCACTCCATCCGCGTTCTATCCCTTTCACCATCGGAACACCTGTGAACACCTACATCAACCTTCTAGGCCGCAACCACAACTATCGCAACCTCTGGTTGGCCAAGATGATCAGCTATCTGGGTGACTGGTTCAACCTGCTGGCCTCGGCCACGCTAATCGCATCACTCACCGGGTCTGGGACGGCCATCAGCTACCTCTTCCTGGCGCGCTTTCTGCCCCTCTTTTTTGTCAGTCCGGTGGCCGGTGTCGTGGCCGACCGCTACAGCCGCCGCCAGATCATGATCCTCAGCGACGTGCTGCGTGCGCTCACGGTTCTCGGCTTCCTGCTCATCCGCAGCGATGAGTTAATCTGGCTTTTCTATTTGCTGACCATCCTCCAGTTTACGTTGAGCGCCTTCTTCACGCCTGCGCAGACGGCGCTATTGCCCAAGGTCGTGGAGGAGGACGACCTGGTCGCGGCCAATGCACTGGACGGCTTCACCTGGAGCTCCATGCTGGCCATTGGCGCAATGCTCGGCGGGCTGGCTACGGCCTTTTTAGGCATCACCGCGGCCTTTGTCTTGGACGCCCTCACCTTTCTGATCTCAGCCTGGTTTGTGAGCCGCATCGATCTGCCGATGTCGACGCCGCATGAGCGGATGGTCCAAGCAAATCAAGGGAGCGGACTGTTCGAGTTTGTGGGCGGTCTGCGCTATCTGACGGGGCGCCCCTACATCTTGGGGCTGGCATTGGTCAAGGCCGGGGGCGCGTTGATCTGGGGTGCGATCAATGTGGTTGAGATTCCGCTGGCCGAGAACATCTTCCCGTTGAACGGCAACGGCACGCTGACGTTGGGGCTTGTCTACGCCGCCACCGGTCTCGGCACCGCGTTGGGGCCGATTCTTCTGCGCCAGTGGATTGGCGACAGTCGCGCTGCTTCGCTGCGCGCCATTACGATCGGCTTTGTGATGCTGATACTAGGCGTCACCGGCCTGGGGTTAGCCAATTTGCTCTCGGTGGTGCTGGTCATGACGGTGGTGCGCGGCATCGGCAGCGGCGCGGTCTGGGTCTTCTCCAGCGCGCTGCTTCAGAAGATCGTCACGGACGAATATCGCGGCCGTGTCTTCTCCTTCGAATTTGCCGTCCTCACGCTGACCCAGTCCTTCTCTGTGCTCTGGGCCGGGTTCGCCATGGATTCACTGGGGATGGGCGTTCAGCAGGTGTTGTTGAGCATGGGGTTGGCCGGCGTGGCCATGCTGTTGATCTGGCTGATCTTTCGGGCGCGCTACGTGCCGCAGCCGGCAGTGGCGTAGCTAGATTCCATCCCGCAACAACGGACAGGTCATACAGTGGCCGCCACCGCGCCCTTTGCCTAATTCAAAGCCCTGGATGGGAATGACGGTGATGCCTGCGTTGCGCATGTTCTGGATCGTGTGGGTGTTCTTTTCGTAGGAGATGACCACGCCCGGCTCCAGTGCGACTACGTTGTTGCCGTCATCCCATTGCTCGCGGGCTTGCTGGTATCGGTCTCCGCCGGTGGGCACGATGCGCAGCTTCTTCACGCCGAGGGCATCCTGCACGGAAGAGAGGAAGCCCTTCTCCTCGGTCACATCAAAACCAGGTTCGCTGTCCGAAGGACGAATGCTGAAGGCCCTGATCTTGTCTACGACGTTGGGGTAGACTGTGACCGCGTCGACATCCAGGAAGGTGAAGACCGTGTCCAGGTGCATGTGGGCGCGGTCCTTGGTCATGACACAGGCGATCACCCGTTCGGCTGCATCTTTGGCAAAGAGAGCCCTGGCGATCTGCTCGATCATGCGGCCGGTCGTGCGCTCGCTCATACCGATGAGCACGGTCCGATTGCCGATGGGCATGACGTCACCGCCCTCAAGCGATGCCAGGCCAAAGTCTGAAGCATCCAGGCGGTCGTCGTCGTCCAGGGGCGGATACCAGTGTTCGAATTCGGCATCGCGGAACATGGGATGATCCCGGTAGATGGCCTCGACATTGATGGCTTCCAGACGACGAGCCGGCGAGTGCATTGGGTTGATGGCCACGCCGTTGTAGATCCAGCAGGATGAATCGCGCGTGAAGAGCGTGTTGGGCAGCGGCGGCAGGATGAAGGTGTCATCGGTGGCGATAGCGGCCAGCGCCGACACCTTGCTCAAGTGGTTCCAGTCCAAGTCGACCTCTTGCTTGGTCAGCCCGCCGATGAGGTGTGTCGCCAGCTCTATGGGCGACAACTGGTGAATGTAATCGCGTAGAACTTCGACCAGTCCCCAGCCCATTGTGTATTCATTGATGATACGGTTGATGTATCCGCGCTTGGTCTGCTCATCGACGGCAGCAAGCGTCTCGGCCAGCAAGTCCTCAATGTAGTAGACCTCGACCCCGCGATCGCACATCACCTGTGTGAAGGCGTCATGTTCCTCTCGGGCCATGTCGACCCAGAGCACGTCATCAAAGAGCAGATCATCGTGGTTGGCCGGCGTCAGTCGACGCAGGCTCAGGTCCGGTCGATGGACCATCACCTTGCGCAGCTTACCCACTTCCGAGTGTACGCCGAATTCGGCCACTGTTCTCTCCTTGAGTGTTTTGTTGGTGATCGGGGATCGGGGACTAGGAATTAGGGATTAGGAATCCGGGGGCGTGGATTATGCTCGGTCTGCACCAGCGCCCTAATCCCCGATCCCGATCACCGATCCCTAATCTCCCAGCGTGGCTACCATCACGGCCTTGATCGTGTGCATGCGGTTCTCGGCCTGGTCGAAGACGATGGAACGCGGCGATTCGAAGACTTCCTCAGTGACCTCAAGCCCATCCATCCCAGTCTTCTCGTAGATATCCGCGCCGACGGTCGTCTCTCGGTTGTGGAAGGCGGGCAGACAGTGCATGAACTTGACATCAGGGTTCCCGGCCAGCGCCATCAGCCCGGCGTTGACCTGATAGGGCTTGAGCAACTTGATGCGTTCGTCCCAGACTTCGGCCGGCTCGCCCATGGAGACCCAGACGTCGGTGTGGACGTAGTCAACACCTTTGACGGCCGCGGTCACATCCTCCGTGATGGTCAGGCGTGCGCCGTTTTTCTCAGCCAGTTCACGAGCAATCGCTACCAATTTTTCATCGGGGGCCAACGAAGCCGGGCTGCAGATGCGCACATCCATGCTCAGAATGCAGCCGACCAGCATCAGTGAGTGGCCCATGTTGTTGCGCGCATCGCCGGTGTAACAGTAGGCGATCTGTTCTAGCGGCTTGTCGCTCTGTTCGATCATGGTGAGCACGTCGGCCAGCATTTGGGTGGGATGGAACTCGTTGGTCAGGCCGTTCCAGACCGGCACCCCTGCATGCTCGCCCAGGATCTCGACCTGCTCCTGGCCGAAGCCCCGATACTCGATTCCGTCGTACATGCGCCCCAGCACCCGCGCCGTGTCCTTCATCGACTCCTTGTGGCCGATCTGCGAGCCGCTGGGCCCGAGATAGGTGACGTGCGCGCCCTGGTCGTAGGCTGCCACCTCGAAGGCGCAGCGCGTACGGGTGGATGATTTCTCGAAGATCAGGGCGATGTTCTTGCCGGTCAGGCGCGGCTGTTCATAGCCTCCATATTTGGCCGCTTTGAGATCGGCGGAGAGCTTGAGCAGGAATTCGAGTTCGCCCTTGGTGAAGTCAATCACTTTCAGGAAATTTCGGTTGCGAAGATTGTAGGCCATTTTCGGTCTCCTCGATCATGATTTCATTACAGCTGGCGTTGATCAGTTCATCGCGGATATGCCGGATTGAACGGATTGTCGCTGATTATTCGTTTGAAAGAGAAAGCAGCGGTTCTCACTCCCGACCCGGATCAATGTGGTCGATTATATCATCTCCGCCAAATCCATGCAGGCATGAAGTGGCCAAACAGATGTTCGGTTTTTGGACAAAACTGCTATAATACGCCAGAGGTTGATCCTGTCTGGCAACCCGGAACCTTTGCAACTATTTTACCTGTCAATTTCTGATTGCAACAGTCGAACATGTCTGTCTCTACAATCACCTTATCTCAACTCGAGACTTTCCTCATGAAAGCCGCCGATGTCCTGAACGGTTCTATGGACGCGTCCGAATACAAGGAGTACATCTTCGGCATGCTCTTTCTCAAGCGCATGTCCGATGTGTTTGATGGGTCGAGAGATCGAGAACCATGTGTCGCCAGAACTTCTGGCAGAAGCCGTGAAGGCGGTTCATCCGAAGGCAAAAGGACTGATCGAAGATGGTCAGTTCGCCGGATGTCTTTGCTACGAGGCCGGTCAAGGTGATGCGAAACAGGCCGACAAAATCAAGGTAGCACATGAGGTTGTCACGCATCCCGCGAACCTCGATGTGTTGGATCTCGATAAACAGGTGGTGCGGCTTTTCGAGTTCATCCGAAACTGCAATGTCTGAACAGCAATGGCTAATGAAGTTGGCAGGTGGTGTCGCTTCTGTTTCTGTTGACTGTTTTCGACCTCTGGCATATGATCGAACCACACTATTGTGAGAGCATGGCATCGTGAGAAGACGACTGTGACCATTATCATTGATCAACCCGCTGCAGTACGATTTCTGCAAGAAATGGTAACCGTCATCGGCGAAAATGAGTCCGATGCGGTGGAGTGTGCGCTGCCGCGAGTGTCTAGCCCGTGAACAAAAGAGGCACGCAAACCGTCAATCTATGGCTGCTGACGCCCTTTTGCGTATCGGTCGGAAATCTGCAGCCCTGCCGATTCTGGATGATCGAACACCCGAGGCAATCTTGGGGTATAGAGACGGGGCTATCCTGGGAGAAACCCGAGAATAGGTGCGCCAATGACCACAAAGAACGTTACATTGCCCTTGCCGGAAGCACTGCTGGTGCGTTTCCAACAGATGGCCAAGGCGACCAGCCAACCGGTCACCGCCCTGTTGGTGCGCGCCGTGGAGGTGGGCGGTCCGCCCAATTGGGAGGAAGCGCCGGCGCGTTTCCAAGCGGATCTGGCTGCGTTGGATCGCCTGGATGACGATGCTCTCTGGTGTGTCGCCCGCAGTCGACGCAGCGAAGCGGAGATGGCCCGACTGCAAGAACTGCTCGACAAAAATGCAAATCAACTGATCACCTCCCAAGAGCAGTCGGAGTTGGCTCAGTACAGTGAGGAAGCCGATCTGCTCATGCTGCGCAAAGCCCATGCCGTGGCTCTGCTACGCTGGCGCGGCCATGCCATTCCACCGGCCGAAAAACTCTAGTTTCTGATGAGCCAATATCTCCCGAACGCTCTCCGCCAACGATTGCTGGACGTAGACGATCACCGTTGCGCCTATTGTCGTACTGCCCAAGCCACCTCCGGTTTTCCCATGGTTGTGGATCACATTTTGCCGCGTAGCAAGGGCGGCCTCAACGATTTCGACAACCTCTGTTTCGCCTGCCACCGCTGCAACCTTTTCAAGCAGACGACCACCGAATTGGATGATCCGCTTACCGGCGAATCGACCGCGCTTTTTCATCCGAGAGAGCATCGTTGGGGTGACCATTTCGCCTGGGCCAGTGATGGCATTCACCTGTTGGGCGCATCGGCCACTGGACGCGTGACCATCCTCGCCCTGAACATGAACAACGACGCCATCCTGGACGCTCGACGAAATTGGCTGCGCGTCGGTTGGCATCCACCGACAGAGGATGGATAAACAAAGGGCAGTCCCATGACTCTCTCTAACGATAAGGGTCGCCAACTCAAGCTTCACGAAAAGGGCCACGTCGAAGACCCCTTTCTAGACCAACTGGCCGATCTGGGCTGGGATGTGGTTCGCTTGCAGCAAGGTCAGGCCCCGTCCGAGAGTTTCCGGTCCAGCTTTGATGAGGTCGTCCTTCGCCCCAAACTGGACGAGGCGCTGCGCACTATCAATCCCTTCCTGCGTGAAGAGCAAGTGGCCGAGGCGGCTCGGCGTGTCACCCATTTTCCCCAGTCCAGCCTCATGGAGAACAACCGCCAGGTGTCGGATCTGTTGTTGGAGAACACCAGTGTGGCTGTCAATACCGAGCGTGAGATTCGTACGGTCGGATTTTGGCAATCGACGCCGGCACAGAAACGGCTGGGCGCCGATATCCAGGCAATCCTGTTGTCGGAGCGATTTGCTGGATTGCCCAACGTCTTTGCCAAATGCAAGACATTGGTTTCGCACCGGACGGAATGGGCGCGAGCCAGATCGTCGCGTGATCGTCAGCGGATAGTGGCATGGAATTGACCTATCAGCTCATCTTCCCCAAACGCAAGTCAATCACGATCACGATGGACCGTGACCGTTCCGTCAACGTGCGCGCACCTCTTGGCACATTAGAAGAAACACCTGAATTCTGGAATATCGCTGCGGTGCAGGCTCCGCGATACGAAAGATCCCGGTCGTGGCTAAGATCGAACGGAACCATGTTGGAAGAGGATTTTTCGTTGCCGCTAGACTGTTGGTCGCGTATTTCGGTTTCGCCGAAAACAGACACCCGGCTTTGCATCGATGAGCCGGGTGTCTGTTTGGATGGTAGGGGAACTTGGAGCTGGAGATTAGAACCGAATGATTCCGAGCACGTACAAGGACGCGATCAAGATCGGCTGGTGGATCACGTAGATGACAAGCGAGTGACGTCCAAGGAAGCTCAGGAAGCGCATGGGCGGCCAATTCGAGTTGTCGGGCAGGTAGAATGTGCGGCCTTCGGTTGTGTAGAACGTGTTGCCGAGGAAGATGCCCAATAGCACCACGCCGAACCACGGGATCACTGGAAAGTAGTCCACCGGCACGTAGCCTCGGGGCGTGATTCCTAGCCAGGCTACCCAGGCAGGATCGGTTTCCAGGAATGGAATCAGCGCACTGTCCTGCCCGAACAGTGATGACAGGGCGTCGATGCGCAGATCCTGGAGAAAATAGCCTCCAATCACGAAGAGAATCCAGAGCACCAGGTTGATCCAGCGGTAGCGAAGGAATGGGTAGGCGGCGATGATGGAGAAGCCGATCAGGTGCAGGATGCCGAAGTGGACGTAGCCTGTCCCCGCCGCCCAGACCGCAATGGTGATGATCATGCCCAGACCGAAGACTTTTAGCCCCCGCCACAGAAATTTACGGAACAGCTTTTCACTGTTGCCGCGCGAGCGGATGGCAAAGCGATAGCTCAACGTGAGAGAGATGCCGGCCAGCGAAAGGAAGAGGATCGGTATGGTGCGCTGGAAGTATTTCCAGAATCCGGCATAGAGAACAGTCTCCGGCCGCACACCGAAGAACCAGAGATCCCACATGAGGTGGAAGATGATCATCATGACGATGGCCACGCCACGCAATGTGTCGATCTCCCAGAACCGATTGCCCTTCTTTGTCTTTGGCTTGGAGGCGGACTTGGCTGACGTAGGTTCGGTTTGCGATTTAGACTTAGGTGTTGCGGCAGTTGCAGTAGACAATCAATAACTCCTGCTGGATTCCATCAAGCTTGATAGATCGAACGTCTGGAGGCTATCCAGTACTGTCTGTGTCTCATCCATTTTCCATCCGTGTGGATCTGTGGCCGAAAGCCGCAGCCGACTCCCCGATGGAAACAACGATTTTTCTCTTTGAGTCCCCTGATCTATAATGTGGGCCTGCTCAAACGGATAGGCATCGCCTATCGTTTTCTGTGCCCACAGTATATATCTCGTATCTGATTGCGAACAGGGAAGACACGCTGTAGACCATTCTACAAACCGACGGTTCGCGTGTCAATCGCACCGGGTTCGGAAAACGGTTGCTATCTAGACATGGTACGTGTATTACTTGCCCACCAGAATCATCGAATCGTTCAACAAGGAGAAACTGCATATGTCCAATGGAGTGGATACTGCCGCCGATAAGAGTGAAGTCTATCGCCCATCGGATGAGGTCGTGGCCAATGCCAATGTGCCCGATTATCTTCAGCTTCGCCAGGATGTGATGGCCGATCCGGCCGCGTTCTGGGACGAGCGAGCCAAGGAATTGCTCGACTGGTACGAGCCCTATACCCAGGTGTTGGACACCAGCACCGCTCCCTATTACAAGTGGTTTGCTGACGGCAAGACCAACATTGTCCACAACGCGCTCGACCGTCATGCCAAGAGCTGGCGCAAGAACAAGCTTGCCTTCATCTGGGAGGGCGAGGACGGCGAACAGCGCACCTACAGCTACTTCAAGCTCTGGAAAGAGGTCAATCGCTTCGCCAACATTCTCAAGAGCATGGGCGTCAAAAAAGGCGACACGGTCACCATCTACATGGGCCGCGTGCCCGAGTTGCCGATTGCCATGCTGGCCACGGCCAAGATCGGCGCAATTCACAGCGTCGTCTATGGCGGCTTCAGCGAGAAGGCGTTGGCCGATCGTATTTCGGACGCCAAGAGCAAGGTCGTCGTGACCTGTGACGGCGCCTGGCTACGTGGCAAGACCGTCAACCTCAAGGACATCTGTGATGAAGCCGTGGCCCGCAGTCCCATCGTCCAGAAGGTCATTGTCTACCAACGCACCAAGCAGGATGTCGTCATGGTGCCGGGGCGCGATTTCTGGTGGCATGAATTGCAGCAATTGCCCATTGCCAGCCCTTACTGCGACACTGAGGTCATGGGCGCTGAAGATCCGCTCTTCATTCTCTATACCAGCGGCACGACCGGCGCGCCCAAGGGCCTGCTTCATACCTGCGGCGGCTACCAGGTCCACATTGCAACGACGCTGAAGACCGTTTTCGACATCAAAGAGGACGATCGCTATTGGTGCGCCGCCGATCCGGGTTGGATCACCGGCCACAGCTACATCGTCTATGCACCCATGATTCTGGGCGCCACCAGTTTCATCTACGAAGGCGCTCCAGGCTATCCCTATCCGGATCGCTGGTGGCAGCAGATCGAGCGCTACAACATCTCGATCCTCTATACCGCGCCGACCGCCATCCGTGCATTGATGCGCTTTGGCGAGGAGTGGGCTGAGCGCCATGACTTGAGCAGCCTGCGTCTGCTCGGTTCGGTGGGCGAGCCCATCAACCCAGAGGCGTGGCGTTGGTACCATGAGCATATCGGCCATGGGCGTTGTCCCATCATGGACACCTGGTGGCAGACCGAGACCGGTGGCTTCATGATCACGCCGACACCGGTTGTGCCGCTCAAGCCGGGCAGTGGAACGTTGCCCTTTGCCGGCATCCAGGCCGATGTCGTGCGCGAGGACGGCTCAACCTGTGACCCCAACGAGGACGGCTATCTGGTCATCAAGCACCCGTGGCCGGGGATGGCACGTACCATCTGGGGCGATCCCCAGCGTTATGCCGACGTCTACTGGGGGGAGTTCGCTGACTTCGGCTGGTACTTCACCGGTGACAGCGCACGCAAGGATGAGGACGGCTACTTCTGGATCATCGGCCGGATGGATGACGTGATCAAGGTCTCCGGCTATCGCCTGGGCACCGCCGAAATCGAGAGCGCATTGGTCAGCCATAGCGTCGTGGCCGAGGCTGCCTGTGTGGGCGTGCCCGATGAGCTGAAGGGCAATGTGATCCACGCATTCTGCATCCTCAACGCCGGCCAAGAGGGCTCTGAGGATCTGGTGACCGAGCTGAAGAACCATGTGCGGCATGAGGTCGGTCCCATTGCTGTACCTGCGGTCATTGAGTTTGTGCCCGACCTCCCCAAGACGCGTTCCGGCAAGATTATGCGCCGTCTGCTCAAGGCTCAGATCCTGGGCCAGCCGGTGGGGGATACCAGCACACTGGAGAGTTAGGGGACTATAGTACGCCCATCAAAAAAGGTCCGGCATCATTGCGATGCCGGACCTTTTTTGATGGGTACCTTAAAGCGAAGCCGGCTCAATTCACCCACTGAATCTGCTGCTCAAGCCAGTTGCCGATCTGACCTTCTATCTCGCCCAGCACCTCTGCTTCACCGCCGGCGATGGGGACGCCCCAGATCTGCCAACGACCACTGCGGTCGCTCAAGAAAGCCACCCACGTACCGTCCGGGCTGACGGCCGAAACGCCGTCGTTGGCAGGGTGGTCAGTCAAGCGAGTCACGGATCCGGTCGCCGTGTTGAGGGTGTAGACCTCGTAGTTGCCGTGACGACCATTGCTGGTGAAGACGACGGTCCGCCCGTCAGGCGTCCAGGTGGGGATGATGTCGCTGGGCTGGGACGTGAGTGTGCCCCGGTCTCCGCCTCCGTTGTTAACGCGCCAGAGGCCGCACCCATTTCCACTGTCGTCACACCCGTGAAAGACAATCTGATTCGACGTGGGATGCCATGCGGCCGAGTCGCCGAATGCAAGATTCGTGATGGCGCCATCTGTCTCGGACCAGGCTGCATAGATGCGCCACCGTCGGTCGCCTTCACGATTGCTGGCGAAGACGATCTGATTGCCGTCAGGGCTCCATGATGGTCGAGAATCCTCGGCGAAGGATGTAAAGCGCAATGTGAGGCCCGATCCCGGATCGTAGGATGTGAGGCCTGCCATGTCGTCGCGTGTGTTGTAGTAGACAATGCGTTCGCCGTCTGCACGCAGGGCCGGCTGCTCACCATCTTCCACCAGAACGACGGGCGACTGATTGCTGCCGACACGAAGGGCGAATATCCGGCTGCGTCCATCGTTGATGCCTCTGGCAGCGTAGAGAATCCTGCCGCCGGGTGGTGAGCCGGAGACGACAACAGAGGCAGGTTCATCGGTTGGCGTGGCTGCTACGGCGGGTGTGCTGGCGGCGGAAGTACTTGCCGCAGTGGCGACCGATGTCGGCTTTGGCGTGGGTGATGCTGTGCCGGCGGGGCCCACGCGCGGCGTAGGCGTGACCGTCGGCGCTGTGCGCACCGGACGGGTCGGTGCGGTAGCGGCAACCGCGCCGCTTAGCGGGCAGAGCCGACGGGCTTCGTTGCGTTTCTCGAAGATTCCCGGCGTCACATCCAATTCGATAGCTGCCAAATATTGATCAAGTGCCTGACACCAGTCGTTCTCATCTGCCAGGGCGTCCCCGTAGGAGGCGTAGGCGTTCTGAAGTCGTTTTTCGATATCACGATAGCCGACGTCTTGGGCATAGAGTTCTTCCAGTAATTTGATGGCCTCTGCCCAGTCTTCGCCCAGATATGAGAGCATGTCCAGATAGGTCGCGGCCATTGTGCGGGCTTTGCGCAGGGGCAATGAATCTGGTTGGACCGCGAGTGCTTTGTCGACATACTCCAACGCTTCCTGGAGCCGTCCTTTGCGATCGCTCTCTGCCGCAAGGTTGACATAACTGTTAAAGAGCATGTCCTCAGCCCGCTGACCGCCATATCCACTGTCGACGGACTCAAGCTGGGTCAAGATGTCAACTGCGTCCTGCCAATCGCCATCCGCGTAGAGTTCCTGGGCATCTTCCCAGAGCGCAACGGCCGGATTCACCGTGGTCGGTCTGGCGGTGGGCGTCGGGTTCGGTGTGGACTCTGGAGCCGGGGGTGAAGGTATAGCCGGGGCCGGTTGGTCCAGCGGACTTTCGGCCACAGCCATCGGCTGGATGCCCGGTTCGACGGCTGCCTGTGCTGAATTCCCCGGCTGGATGATTGTTGACTGGCCGGAAGATGCAAGCTTCAGCAGGTTTTCAATGCCTTGGATCGCACCGGTATTGCTCGGATCCATCACCAATACTTGCTGATATTCAGCCAGCGATCCTTGAAGGTTGCCCTCCGACCGAAGATCAATGGCGCGCTGCAGATGAATGCCGACCTGCTGACGGGTCTGGATTTCAAGTTGTTGTTGGCCTGCGCGTACGCCGAGAACCACCGCCAGCAGCATCATAGATGCGGCCAACAGGGTCACGGCGCCGGCCAACCAGGCCAGCCAATGAGGCAATCGGCTATCGTCAGATCGATTGTTCGCCATGCTCAGACAGAGTCCATTTCCAGAACCAATGCACATTCGCCGGCGGGAAGATACTTCTGCTCGCCGGTTCCGTCGACACAACGTCTATTATGTCGGCAAAGTTTCATAGATAAAAATCGAAGCGGATGTGATAGACATATGACCCAAAGCGCTCATGTGATGTATCCGCGAAACTGTGATAGGATTTTTGCAGATTCATTGTTGATTGTAGCTTGTGAAGCGAGGAATTTGCCACAGATTTTCGAAGATGAGACACGGATGACTCCACTGCAAAAAGGGTTCAGACATGAATTGACACAGATTTCGCGGATTTTTTCTGGACGATGCCACAGTTCGTGAAGCACTGAAGACGCTACTGCAAGAACGGGAATTTGCAACAGATAGCCACAGATATGGAGCTGATTTTCACGGATGTTTACCAGGTGTCCAGCGTAATCCCGGTACCATCTGTGTTTCATCCTTTTTTTATCAGTGTAAATCTGTGGCGAAAAAGGCTTTTTGCAGTGGATTTACTGAATTTGTGTAAACTCGTGTCCAGAAGCGACTTATTAAGCCTCTGTGATCATCCTGATTCCATCCGTGGGAATCTGTGGCGAAAATCGCCTCCACTATTAGCCGGAAATTCGTATGTCGATTCTAACACTTCAAGGATTGAGCCAGGCCTACGGAGATTTTGATGTCTTCCTGGGTGTTTCATGCACGATTCCCAATGGCGGGAAAGTAGGTCTGGTCGGGGCCAATGGCGTGGGCAAGACGACGTTGCTGCGCATCCTGGCTGGGCTGGATGTGCCGTCAGCCGGCGATATCTACATCGCAAAAGACGTCCGCGTCGGCTATCTGCGCCAGGAGGCCATGGAGGCCTTTGTCGGTCGAGATAACACGATCATAGACGAGATGCTCACAGTCTTTGCCGCGCTCAAGGAGCAGGAGGCGCTTATGCGCGACCTTGAGCATCGCATGGCAGCCGACAAGGGTGAAAACGCAGATTCGCTGATGGGCGAATATAGCAAGGCGTTGGAAGCCTTCGAACAGGCCGGCGGCTACGATTATGAGGTCCGTATCAGCCAGGTGCTGCAGGGGCTGGGCTTTGGCCGCGACGAGTGGGAGACGCCGCTCAGCCATCTGAGCGGCGGCCAGAAGACGCGGGCTCTGCTGGCCCGGCTTCTGCTAGAGCAGCCGGACCTCTTGATTCTCGATGAGCCCACAAACCACCTCGATGTCCAGGCCATTGAGTGGCTTGAGAGCACGCTGAAGACGTGGGAAGGCGCGCTGCTCATCGTCAGCCACGATCGCTATTTCCTGGACCGCGTCGTCAATAACATTTGGGAGATGAGTCGCGGCGGTGTCGAGGAGTACCGGGGCAACTACACGGCCTATCTCAATCAGCGGCAGGAGCGCTGGGCGCTGCGCGAGGGCGAGTTCGACACCATCAAGGACAAGTTCCTGCGCGAGCTGGACTACGTCAAGCGCAACATCGCCCGAGACAGCACGACCAACATGGCCAAGGGTCGGCTCAAACGCCTCATCCGGGAGGTCAAGGTCGTTGAAGCCGGCGGCCTCCAGGCGCTCAACACCAAGACCTGGTCGCGTGTGATGGCCGAGATCGATATCTCTTCGACCAAGTGGAACGTGGCCGATGTCGAATCTCATATCAAGGGCCTGCAAAGCCCTGTCCAGCGCCCGCCCCAACTGGGGCTGCGTCTGGAGACCGACACGCGCAGCGGCAACATCGTGCTGCGTTCCAGCGAGCTGAGCATCGGCTATCCCGGCGCGCCGCTCTTCTCCACCGACCCGATGCTACTGCACCGGCGCGAGTGCGCGGCCATGATCGGCCCCAATGGCACAGGAAAGACGACCTTCTTGCGTACGCTCATGGGACAGCTCAAGCCGTTGGAGGGGGAGATTCACTTTGGGGCCAGCCTGCACGTGGGGTACTTCGCCCAGGCTCATGACAAGCTCAACCCGGAGAACACGGTTCTCGACGAGTTGATCGAGCATAAGCATATGCTCATCGGCGAGGCGCGCAGCTTCCTCGCCCAGTACCTCTTCCGCGGCGACGATGTCTTCAACCCGATCAGCACGCTGAGTGGCGGCGAGCGCGCCCGTCTGGCCCTGGCCATCCTCAGTCTGGACGGAGCAAACTTCCTGCTCTTGGATGAGCCGACCAATCACCTGGATATCCCAGCCCAGGAGGTGCTCCAGGAAGTGCTCGAACGCTTCGCCGGCACCATCCTGCTTGTCTCCCATGATCGCTACCTGGTCGATCGGCTGGCTTCCCAGATCTGGGAGTTGCGCGATGGCGCGATGGCGGTTTTTGAAGGCACCTACGGGGAATTCCTGGCCGCCCGTGGCGAGGCTGTTGAGCAGAGGAAGGCCACCGGGGCTAAGGAACGCATTGCAAATGGCACGGATCAGCGCACCGAACGCGCGCGCCAGAACCAGGCGCGAAAGCAAGCCCAAGCGTTGGCCAAGATGGAGGATCAGGTCCACGCCCTGGAAGGCGAATTGGCGAAAATCGAACATGCCATGGCCGAGGCCGGCCAGGCCCAGGATCTAGAGCGCTTGCAACGTCTCAACAACCGCTACACCGAGACTCATGTATCGCTGGAGACCGCAATGGATGAGTGGGCGCAGATGGCGGAGGGCTAGGCGATTTCGACGACATTTGGATCCACGAAGATGTCCCGACGCAAGTGACAGGCACTGGCCAAACCAGCTCTGCCCGAGCCGATATTTTCTGGCCAGTGCCTGTCACTTGCAGCTTGTCGGAGAGAAGCAGAATAGAACGCTGATCATGCGGATCTGGCTGATATTCGCGGATAAATACAGGAATAATCCGGTCTTTTTCCGCCATATCCGCCCAATCCGCGTTCCATTTCGTGTCTCTCCGACAGACTGCTAGGGGACGCACTTTCGTGGACCAGCCTATTGGAGGATGATTTAATGAGCGGCAAATACGGCGTTGGGCTGATCGGGGCCGGGTGGGTGGCCGGCGAATATGTTAAGGCATTTCGGGACCACCCGTCTTCCGAGATCGTCGGTATCTACAATCGCACGCCGGGCAAAGCGACAATGCTGATGCAGGCTCACGGCGTGGAAGGTGTCGAATATGTGACCCTCGACCAACTACTGGCTGACGATCGCATCCAGATCGTTGCCTCCTGCACCCATCCCGACGTACGCGCTGACCACTGCGTGCGCGTGGCAGAGGCCGGTCGCCACATTGTCATCGAGAAGCCGGTGGGGCTCTCCATGCAGGAGACGCTTCGCATCCGCGATGCCGTGGCCAGGGCCGATGTCAAAACGGTGACCAGCTTTGTCCTGCGCTGGAATCCCCAGTTTGAGACGCTGCGCCGACTGATCGATGACGGCTTGCTCGGCGAACTGATCTATGGCGAGGCCGACTATTGGAACCCAGCAAAGAGGACTGATCCTGATTCTCCGTATGCGCAGAAAGCGGTAGTCGGCAGCGCCTTTGTCTCCGGCGGCTGCCACGCTGTGGATATGCTGCGTTATCTGGGCGGTGAGATCGTCGAGGTGTCGGCCTTTGTGGGGGATCCTAAGCTCAACCTGGCCTACGACTATCCGCCGGTGGCGGTGTCCGTGGTCAAGTTTGCCAATGGCGCCGTCGGCAAGCTCTCTGCCATCACCGAAGGGGACAGCCCGTACGGTTTCCACAGCCGTCTCTTCGGAACCAACGGCACGATCCAGGACAATCAGATCTACTCATCGAGCACCTATCCGGGTGCGACCGACTACATCACGATTCCCACCATCACGCCCAACAGCGGCGACGTGACCCACCATCCCTTCAAAGCCGAGATCGCCCATTTCATCCAGTGCCTGGACGACGATGTGGAGTCCCACGCCTCAATCTACGACAGCTATCGCTCGATGGCCGTCTGCTTTGCCATTGATGAATCGGCGGCTCTGGGTGGGCAACCGGTTATCGTCGCCTACGACTGAACAAAGCTCCAGATTCTGTCTGCGTCGTCAAATAGGTGCATTTTAGGTTTGGGGCAGCGTGATATGCACCCTCATCAAGACGATTGAACCGCTGAAACGGATGTGCTATACTCGACTTGTCGGATTATCCCTCGATTCGCAAGGAGAGAAAAATGAGTGAACAAACCACACAGGAAGCAATCGACGAGGTCTGGAAGCTTTTCAAGGCGACGGACGCTCGATTCCAGGAGACGGATCAAAAGTTGCGCCGGCTGGAAGGAATGTTCGGCATTCAGTGGGGTCGCCTGTTGGAGGCGCTAGTCGCCCCGGCGGCGCTCCAGCTTTTCCGCGACCGTGGCATCGACATCCATAGCTCATACCAGCGCCAAAAGAGTCGTATCAACGGCCGAACCATGGAATTGGACATTGTGCTGGAGAACGAAGTCGACTCGGTGGTGATTGAAGTCAAGAGCCTGGTCAATGTCGAGGACGTCAACGACTTCCTGCAGGACCTCTCCGAGATCCCCGCCTACTTTACGCGCTTTGCCGGCCGGCGCATCTACGGGGCCATTGCCGGCTTGGAATTCGCAGCGGATGCAGATCGGTATGCGTACCGTCAGGGCCTTTTTGCGCTCGGTCTGACCGGTGAAGGTTTGGTGCAGATTCTAAACAGTGACCAGTTCCAACCGACAGATTTCGGCGGCGTAGACACTGGTGCATAGATAACATGAGCGTGTTGGCGCACTGCGCCAACACGCTCATGTTGATTCCCGACTCGCTCCTCCCATCTAGTTTGCGTAGTAAAAGCCATGCTCCGGCAGACGCCACTGACGTCTGCGTGTTGTCGCGTGCTGCGGTCCACTCGGAAGGGGACCTCAGTCGACGCCTATTCCTCTTCATACATGACCGACCGCACCTTCTCGACAACGTCCGGCGTCACGGTTTCCAGATTGTGGACATCTTTGGCATGGGCAGCGACCTGAGCCCACACCTCTTCTTCGCTCTCTGCCTTGACTACGCCATCACAGTCGAATCCGACATCTCTACAACGTACAACCTTCGTCATGTTGAACCTCCTTTTAAGGCACTCTCCATTGGGCGCTGGTTATCAGGCGCCTCTGACAGTATTTGATGTCTTAGCTCGTTGGGTCGACCACAACATCCATGGTGATGGGTGTTGCTTTGGCCAACGTGCCATAGACTGGGCAACGCTTCGCAAATTCCGCAGCCAGTATCTCTGCTTCTGCCTTGCTGGGCCCGGACACTGTCAGACGGATTCGCAGCGCTTGTATGCTGGGGTCAACCGGATCGCCGCAGACGCCGCGTGGATCAAAGTCGCCGGCCACAGAGACGGCGATCTGATGCAACGGTATCCCTTGCTCCTGGGCCGCTGTCTCGCAGACGAACGTGCCGCAACTCGCCAGAGCACCCAACAATACGTCGATGGGATTGATCTCCTCGTTAGGTCCGCCCAGAGGCGGCGGTGAATCCACAATCCAATGATGTCCTCTGGCGGTGACGATCGCCCGTCCTGCCACATTGGAGAGCTGCGATGATGCCAGTGCCGTAACCAAATGATCGGACATGCCTCTTCCTCCCTTTGATGGGTCTACGGTTGGTGACCCGCTGTGCATAGGTATAGAATAGTCGGTACCGTCACGAAACCGTCACGGATTTCCCAAGAATCACGATTCACACTTTCGGCCGTTGGAAAACATGCCATGACGAACGTAACTTTTCGTATGTTTGGACCACCGTCGCTGACGAGAGCCGGCAGAGTCATACGGTTGCACTCCAGCAAGGCCACCGCCTTGCTGGCCTATCTGGTCTGTGAACCTGAAACGCCCCACAGTCGGGAGCGATTGACGGCGCTGCTGTGGGCAGATGCCACGCAATCCAGTGGTCGTCAGAACCTGCGACAGGCGATCTACTCGCTGCGTCGTTCGCTGAGCGATCTGGCGAAGTCCTGTCTGGTTACCGACCGTGACACCGTCACCTTCCATCGACATCCTTATTTCTTTGTCGATGTTCAAGCGTTCAGCCGCTTCACCACCCAAGAGCCGGCATCATATCAGAGCATAGATGAACTGCTAAAAGCTATCGCCCTGTATCGCGGCACACTGCTGGAGGGACTTGCCCTTTCGGATTGTCCGACCTTCGACGAATGGCTCTTCCTTGAACGAGAACGCTTTGGCCGGCAGGCCATTCGCCTGATGCAGTTCGCAGTCGACAGCTTGCTCGCTGCCGGCGCAGTGAATGACGCTCTGCCGCTCGGCCATCGCCTGCTCGCCCTGGACAACCTCAACGAAGGTGCGCATCAACGTCTGATGCAGATTTACGCAGCGCAGGGCGATGGCGACGCGGTCGCGCGTCAGTATCGCATCTGCGCTGAAATCTTGATGGCCGAACTGGGCGTAGAGCCAACGGCCGCTACAGCCGCGCTGCGTGATGAACTGGCTGCGACTGCGTCAGTATCTACAGCCACTACCGCCGTCACTACCGCCGTCACCACTACCGTTCAACCGTACGTGCCTCCGGTTTCAGCGTCGTCCTTTTTTGGCTGTGACAATGAGCTAGCCGCAATGTCAGCCACTTTGAGGGAGGCGATAGCAGGCCAGGTCAGCCTTCTCTTTGTCCACGGCGAATCCGGCATCGGCAAGAGTCGAACCGTGCTTGAATTCATCCGGCGGGCGGCAGAGGAACGACCGCTGATTTGGCGGGAAGGCGCGTGCTATGAAGCTGAGTACAGCGCGCCCTACACCATGTGGGCAGACGTCGTCGGCACGTTGAACAGGCCACAGTGGCGTGACCGGCTCAACAGCTTGCCTGATGTTTGGCGGAGCCAGTTGGCCCGCTTGGCCCCCGGTCTGGCCCAAGCGGCTGAGCCGCCTGTTGACCTATCCGCTCCCGAAAGCCAATTGCGCTTGATGCAGGGCGTGGTGCAATGTCTGATTCATCTTGCTCAGGCGGCACCGCTCATCCTCTTCTTCGATGACATTCACTGGGCAGATGCCACTTCCCTGGAATTGCTCCATTATGCTGCACGTCATTGTCTCACCCAACCCATCTTGATCGTTGCCGCCTTCAGCCCGGAGATTGCGGTCGACAATCCATCCTTGCAGGCTTTCAGCAGCAAGACCGCACCGGCATCGGTCGAGGTCAGATCGGTCACAGATGCAGATATCGCCCAGTTCATGGCGATGTGGGAATTGCCCACATCTCGTGAAATCAGATGGCAATTGCACCAACAATGCGACGGCAACCGCTTCATGTTGGTTGAGATGTTGCGCATGCTGCGGGATGGCAACAAGACTCCCCTTGATCTTTCGGTCCACGCCAGCTACGACGGCACTTTGCCCATGCCGTCGAGTGTGCAAACTCTGGTCAAGGCCAGGCTTGACGGCCTTGGCAACGCGGAACGACGCCTGCTGGCAGCAACAGCCGTCGTAGGGCGGCCCTGTGGACTGGCATTATTGCAGCGTGTTTGCGGACAGCAGGAGATGGACCTGCTCGATCACGTCAAGCATTTGGTTCAGCGGGCGTTCCTGTACGAAATGATCAATGAGACCGGAGGCAGCTTGGCCTTTTCCCACAGCTTCGTGCGACGGGTCGTCTACGACGAGATGAGTCTGTTCCAACGACAGACGTTGCATCGCCGGACCGCGGAGACGATGCTGGCCTTGTCCGAGGAATCAATGGTTCCCATCGCCGACGAGGATATCGCCTATCACTACGAACAGGCCAGCCATCCCGATGCGTCTATCTACCTGTGCAGAGCCGCCGAGCAGGCGGCCGCGCTCTTTGCGTTACCTCATGCCACGGCGCTCTATGAGCGAGCCTTAGCCAATGCATCGTTGTCCAACGGTTCGCTGGGCAACGATGCGGTCCGGCGCTACCGGGTCCTTCTGGCGCGTGAAGCGCTCCTGGATCAACAGGGGCGGCGTGCCGAGCAAGAAAAGGCAATCGCGGCACTGCTGGTCCAAGCCGAAGCCATGGGTGATCCGCGCTGTCTGGCCGCCGCCCTGGTGCGCCAGGCCGGCCACTTGAACGCGGTACGACAGGCGGACCGCTCGATCGTGGTTGCCGAAGAGGCGCTTGCCCTCTATCGCCAGGAAGATGATAGCGCCGGGGAAGCGCAAGCATTGCGTGAACTGGGCTTTCTCTACTGGTCTGCCGGCAACAACGGCATCGCACTCGATTACGGCCGCTCGGCACTTCAGCTGCATCGCAAACTCGGCGACATCAGCGGCGAAGCCTCCGCCTTGCACAACCTGGCGGAGATCTATCGAGCTTTGCAGAGTCCCCGGCAGGCGCTTGCGCACTACCAACAGGCCCTGGACCTGCAGTGGGCTGAGCAGGACCATCGACGCCAGGGACTGACACTCTATGGCATGGCCCATGCACTACGCCAACAGGGCGACCCGGATGGTGCACTGATCCGCTACGATCAGGCATTGATTCAGACGCAGGCGGCTGGAGACCGGCTCATGAAATCTCGCGTCCACCATGCGCTGGCCAGTTTGAATACTGAGTCCGGCGACTTGACGTGCGCGCTCGAAAATCTTCAGCAGGCGGTGACTATCAGTGAGGAGACCGGCTATGCAGCGGGCGTGGCCCATAGTCTGTTCGGGTTGAGCTATCTATACACGCTCTTGGATCAACCCGAAGCTGCCCGAGAGGTGCTACATGACGCCTTGGTCTGGTTTGAACTGATGGATGATCAAGAGGGGACGAGGTTGGTCTCTGCCAGGTTGGAGCAACTGGAAACCGACCCTGTACGTGCCGGTCGGCCACCTGAACACTTCGGCTGGATCAGGACGCACGTGACCTTGCCGGAAGGCAAAGTCTACTGTGAATTCGAGTCACCAGGGCGCAGAAAATAGCAGACGCCAAGGCAACACCGTGAATGAACTCAGGAGTCCACTGCAAGCCCCTTTTTCGGTAGAGATTTTGCAGCCAAGTTGCACCATTTCACCTGATTGAATGACACGCCAATTGTTCCAGCGGCCCATGAGAACAGAGATGGTCCACTCGCCGGAGGAAGCGAGTGGACCATCTCTGTTATTACCCAATTTGCAGCGGCGCCTGATATGGTGCGGGCTAATCGGGTTTGAACTCGGAGGTGGTCGAAGCTTCGTTAAACCGAACTTTAGTGACCACCTCCCGGAGGTTATTTGCGGACACTCACTAAGTCATGGGACAGCGTCTATTTCAGCCATGAACGGTTACTCCATGTCCGGCTGATAGACCGCGGCCTGGACCAGCGCACAGGCATTCGGGCCGGCCTCGCCGTCAGCTTTGGCCGTGTCCGGGAACGGCGGCGGCAGGCTATCGTCGGTGCAGCCGGCACGGTAGCTGTTGAGCATCTCGCCGGCCATCTCCGGTATCAGCGGCCCATGGCTGTTGATGACCAGATGGATCTCGGCGCCGGTCGGGTTGGAGAAGGCAGTACCTGGGAACCAGGGATCATCCGTCACCTCGCCCGCGGGCAGGAAGGATGCGAAGTGTGCTTCACCGCTGTCGTCGACGATCACGCCGTCGGCATAGGTGACCACCGTCTCACCTTCGACAGCTTTGCCGATGAAGTCCCCACCCGAACAGGGCGACGCTTCGCAGACCTCGGGGTTGTTGGCTAGAACCCACCAGGCGGTGTAGACATAGCCCGGCTCCAGACCCACTGTGTGCATTTGGGCCAGGACACCCTCTTCAGAGCGAACGATGTGGCCCGTCGCTCCCTCGATGGGTTCCATGGCGCCGGTGGCCGGATGACTGACCACCAGACCCTCAGCATGAATGCCGCTTTCTTCAGTCATTGCTTGATCGGGCTGATAGACCGCAGCCTGGACCAGCGCGCAGGTGTTAGGACCGGCTTCACCGTCGGCCTTGGCGGTATCCGGGAACGGAGGCGGCAGGCTATCGTCGGTGCAGCCGGCGCGGTAGCTATTGACCATCTCACCGGCCATCTCCGGGATCAGTGGCCCGTGGCTGTTGATGACCAGATGGATCTCAGCCCCGTTCGGGTTAGAGAACGCAGTGCCTGGGAACCAGGGATCGTCCGTCACCTCGCCCGCGGGCAGGAAGGATGTGAAGTGTGCTTCGCCGCTGTCGTCGACGATCACGCCGTCGGCGTAGGTGACCACCGTCTCACCCTCAACAGCTTTGCCGATGAAGTCCCCACCCGAGCAGGGTGACGCTTCACAGACCTCGGGATTGTTGGCCAATACCCACCAGGCGGTATATACGTTGTCCGGCTCCAGGCCAACTGTATGCATTTCGGCCAGGACACCGTCGTCCGAGCGGACGATGTGGGCCGTGGCGCCTTCGATCGGTTCCATGGCGCCGGTGGCCGGGTGACTGACCACCAGACCTTCGGCGTGGCTGGTGCCGGCCATCGCTTCGCCGGCGGTTTCGCCTTCACCGGCGGAGGCCAGCGGCGCCTCCATGGATACGGGTTGCAGGCCGGTACAGCCGGCCAGGACCGTCATAAAGATCGTTAGTGCTGCGAACAGAAGCAACCTTCGAGCATTCATCTCATTCTCCCTTTTGATCATAAAAACTGGCGTCATAGAGCATCTTTGGAACCAAAACAGCCATCTCCTCCCACGTGCGAAAATAGCGGACCTCGGCAGTCGAGAGGTTCTTGACTTCACCGCGCCACTCGCTGCGTGTATCGTCCAGCGTTTCCTGCCAGAAGCGCAACGTGAAGAGGACAGTCGGCGGCGAGCGTGAGATCTCCTGCATGGGTGGCTCCTTTTTGCTCCACACTCGTGGATCATCGCCAACGATGGCGACAGGCGGAGCATAGCGGAGGCCGCGTCTCACAGGCGTCTCACGGGGGTGCGGAAAGCGTTTCATGGGCGCGAAAAAACGTTCCGTGGGGATCCGGAACACGATGTTACCGTTTCGAAGGCAAATAGCGTGGGGTAGAAACCTGGAGGAAGGGGGGCGAGCTACAAAAACTCGATCCGGTTTGACATCTCCTCAGACGTGTAGACCGCATGCATGAGTGTGAGCCAATTCACCCAGTCACCAATGTAGTGGACATCTTGTTGTCCGAACACAATGCCGGCGTGTTCAAAACCGGATGAAGCAATCTGGAGAAGATCGCTGTCGTATGTGCAGAAGATACGACCGTGCCGCGTTGCGTTTTGCAAATGATTCCGGTCCGCTTCGCCGAGAAGGTCCAGGTCACGAACGGTGACAGCGTCAATGCCCCGTAGTGCAAGCTGGCGAGCAACCTGGACCGGGACATTTTCATCAAGATAGAAGCGAAGATTTGCCATCTGGGGGGGATTCCTTGGCGCTTTTTGACATTAAGATCTGCTGGCGAATATCTTCGTCTAGCTCTGATTTGTGTTCGTAATAATATGCCAGCGCGGCGTACACTTGTGCGAGCGTAATCTCGTAGTCGGAGGCAATTTCGTCGGGTGTTCGCTTATGGAACAGATGGGCCATGACGATATCGGATACGCGCAGACTGGTTCCGCCAACACATGGTCTTCCCCCACGGATATCCGGATTCTTGACGATAAGGTTGATACTTTGGATCGTTTCCATGTTCGCCCCCATATTCGCCGCTATGTTCGCCTCTGTCTTGGCCCATCACGCTCTATACTACACTATGGCGTAAATACCACGGCGAAAACCGGGCAGACCACCTCTGGTAGAAACCGTAGGGTTATTTGCGCCGGGATTTACTATGTCTATTGTAACATACTGAAGGTCCATGGAGAGGGAGATCAATCCGGCTTGTTGAGACGTCGAAAGAAGCGATGATCCTCAATCTGCCAGAACTGCTCAACGTGTTGCGGATCGTCGATAGTCGAGACACGGCGCTGTAGTTGCTCCAGCGCCATGGTCAGGACTTGGTCGGCTCGGGGATCGTCGTGGGCCTCGAAGATCGTGTAGCAGGTGCGCAAGGTGCGCGCCGTCTCGATGGTGGCGTCCATCTCTTTGCCGCCGATGGTCTCCCAAATAGTCATGACGTGGTCGAGGGCAGTCTCGTCCTCACCCTGCAAGGCAGCGATGCGCGCCTGGCCGGCCAAGGCATTCATAGCATAGTAGTGTTGGCCCATCTGATGATGGAGCTCGCAGCCATGCGAATAGAGGGCTGCGGCTTGATCGATTCTCTGAGTCGCTTCACCTACAAAGCCAAGACGGGTTGATACTGATGCCCTGAGGCGCAAATCACCGGACTGTTCGGCGATATCCAGCGCAGTCGATAGTTCGGTCTCAGCTTGTGTGTACTGACCCTTTAAGAAATAGAGTGATCCCAGATGATACCGCATGTGCGCGTGGAAGAAGCGCACATCATGTTGTCGAAGGACGTTGCAAGCGTCAAGAAGCCGATCCTCGGCGAGCGCCAGGCAACCCACCTCCATCATCAAAACGCCCCATCGTCCCACATTCACCCAGTGGTCGAAGAAGGCTTTACCGGTCTCTTCAGTCATGCCGTTGGCCTCCAACACAGATGTCGCCTGACGATAGTCACCTTTGTTGATGAAAAGCCAACTCAAAGCACTCCCTCGGATTGATATCTGCCAAGAATCCCCAATTTCTTCAGCGATCTCTATTGCTTTGCGAAGTTCTCGTTCGGCGATGTCAAAGTCACCCATGCCCAAAGCGACGTGCAAGTAACCGAGTTTGCCGTAGGTGTCTGCCTCCTGTTCACGATTGCCGATCAATTCAACCAGATCGAGCGAACGTGTAAGTAGATTCTGGACTTCGTCAGCCGACATATCGGTGAAAAGCCCAATACGCGCCTGCAGCGTTAAGTTCTTCGCCTCAAGGCTGCGGTCGGCAACGGCACGGGCAAGGTGGGCCGACTGCTCAAATGCCTCGGCGCTTGCTCGATATTCGCCGAGCCTCCAGTAATTCGATGCCAGCAACCAATACGCCAAGGCCAATTTGTGGTTGTCTCCCAACAACTCTGCCAGATCGATGGCTTCCCGTGCAGACGCTACGCCATTTTGCCCATCACCGATGTCATCGAAATATCGTGCGCGGTCCAGCAAGAGTGTCAACCGAAGACGTGGCTCGCTTTCATCAAGCGACGACAGCAGGGTCTGCATCTCTGTCAGATTCTTCTGCCAGCGTTCGAAGTCAAGTAAGGATCGGAAGACACGATTTTGTTCGTACAACAGCTTGGACCGCTCGACAGGATCGTCGGGCGCATGACGCAGTGCTTCAACCAGCATTGTCTCGGCATCATGCAGCGCATGTTGCGCGATGGCAACGCTGGCCGCCTGGCGATAGTACCGGTAAGCGGCCGGTGAATCGCCGGTCTGGGCGTAGTGGGTCGCTAGCTCGCCTGCAACACTGTCCAAGCTTTCGCCATGGATAGCCGACAAGGCGTCAGCAACCTCACGATGATAGAATCGTCTCCGCGCCCGGCTAATCTCATGGTAAGCCACCTCGCGAATGCGGTCATGGCTGAAGTCATAGCTGTCGCCAGACTGTTCGCGTATGATACGCCGGCTCCACAGCTCGTCCAGCGCGTCAATGAGCGTCGCCTCGTCCACCGACGCGGCCGCACGCAGAACGTCATAGCTGAAGGCATGGCCGATCACGGCGGCCAAACTCGCAACCTGCAAGCCCGTCGGCGACAGTTGACCCAGGCGAGTCGAGAGCAAATTGTAAATCCTATCAGGCATCGCAGATGTACGATGGCTCTCTGACCCTGGCGTTGCAGGCTTGGCGGATGTCGACAACAGCGTCACTTGCTCGCTGCGTATAGCTTCGATCACATAGAGTGGGTGACCTTCACTCGCCGTAAAGAGAGCGTTGGTTACGTCCGAATCAATTGCCTTTCCGGCAGTCTGTATTGCTAGTTGCTCGGCCTCGTTTGCCGAAAGGGGACCCAGGAACAGCTCGATGATCTGCCCGCTATGGCGCATTGCCTCAATGAAAGCCGCCAACGCTTGATTGCCGCCCGCATCCTCGCTACGGATGCCGCCCACAAAGAGCAATGGATGGGCGCGTGCGCCGTGCAACAGGAACTGCAGCAGGGTGAGCGTCTCTTCGTCGCTCCACTGCAAGTCATCGAGATGTAGCAGAAGCGGGGCCGGAGCCGCCTTCAATGCGTGAACAATGCTCTGGAAAAACCGCTGTTGCTGCCAGGTCTCCGTCATCGGTCCCGGCTGGGGCAGGTCGGGGCGGTCGGCCAGCAGTTCGGGCAGAAGCCGGGCTATCTCGACCCACCACAGATCGTCAACATGCTCAAGCGCTGGTCGAATGGTCGGTGCGCGCAGCCATTCGGCGATGGGTGCGTAGGTAAGCGCGCCTTCGACCGCGTACGAGCGGCTGGAAGCCGTGGTCTGCGACTGATGTTGTGCCCAGTCGAGTAATTCTTCGGCCAGCCGTGTCTTGCCAATACCAGCCTCACCCCAGATCAGAATGCACTTTGCTGCCCCGTGCTGTACGTGACGCCATGCGTTTTGAAGCTGCCGGCACTCGTCGTGACGTCCAATTAGGCGTTGACGCTGCACGGCCTGCGGCATGTCCGGCGCGTCCGGCAAGGTCGCCTGGGCTTCAAGGTCCAGCAGCCTTGTTCGCAATGCTTCTGTCGCCGGCGAAGGTTCAACGCCCAACTCCTGTTGCAGGGTCGAGGCGCAGGTGTGGTAGACGCGCAGCGCTGCTGCACGGTCGCCCAGCGCTGCGTAGATCCGCATGAGATGGCGATAGGCGAACTCATGCAGGGGATCGAGGCGTTGCAGGGCTTTGGCATGTTGCAACGCTTCTTCATAGCGTCGCTGATCCAGGAGCGCATCGACCAATCGCTCCAGCACGGTTACGTAATCGCCACGTAGCCGTTCCCGCTCGGCGAGCGCCCAGTCTGCGAAACTATCGGGCAGCAGATCGCCCTGATAGCAGTCTGCTGCTTCTGCCAATAGCCGAATGCGCTCGTCCGCATTTTGGCTCCGTCTTTCAAGCGCACTTTTCTCTTCGAATTGTTGTACGTCGACCTGGAAGGTCGTGTCGCGCCGCCAAGTTAGATGTTTGCCCTCGATGGCAATTGCTTCATCCCGATTTGGCCAGGCGCGCTTGAGCCTGTAGAGGATATTGCGCACATTGGCGCGAGCCTGTTTCTCGTTGGAATCGGGCCAGAGTTGGTGGGCGATCTGGATGCGCGTCACCGGTTGGCCTGCGTGGATGGCGAGCAACGCGATCAGTTCTTCCAGGCGCGGCTGGACCAGGGCAATTTCCTTGCCCCGGCAGATCAGTTGAAAGGAACCGAAGAGACGAAGCGAATCAAGTGTCAAGGGCATTGAATATCCACAGATCCCTGCAGCGCAAAGGGGATGACGTCGCAATCAACGTGACGATAATAGCGTTGTTTGCGACGTCCGTCAACGACGACAGTGGATCAGTGGATCCCAACCGTTGCGAACCCTGGTGCAATCCGAGGCGGTTGGTGTAGGTTTTTACCTTGTGCGAATCCGCGGGATTTCACGTCAGTGCCGTCCAAACTCAAGGACCTGAACAAAGAAATGTTGCGGAATACCGTTCGTGAAGAATTGCTGGCTCAACCGGATCTCATCTGGATGACCCGTTCGGCATCGGTTGAAACCGACGCCTGCTACAGGGAACCGGCTTCAGCCGGTTTGCCACAGCAGACGCCAATTTCAATCGGCGGTGTCAACCACATGAGGTCCCAAAGAACCGACTCACTTTTGTGCGATAACCTCAACAGGTGCGATCAAATCGTCGACAATGTTATCCACCATGTTCTTGATCTTGGTCGGTGTACTCTCTTGCATCAAGATATGCAGCCCGAAAGGCGGCGGCCCGCCATTGGCCTCTGCTTTGGCACGGACCTGCTGAAAGAACTCAATCGCGAAGTCCCGACGAATGGTCCTTGTTCCGATCTGAAAACCCGCTTGTCGCAAGGCATCTTCATACTGCTCAGGCGTCGCCAATTTGCTGATAGTGCTCTCTGTCGCCCACGGCACAGGAAAGGTGAGATCGCCGTCGTTAATCTGCATGATGTCATACACGCCGAGGGCTGCTCCAGGACGCAGGACACGACAAATTTCGCGGAAGAGCCTCTGTTTATCCTCAATATTCATGCCCACATGCAAAAGGGTGGCGCCATCAAACTCGTTGTCATCAAAGGGCAGTGAAAGTGCATTGGCTCGCCGTAATGTGACCTGACCGTTCATGCCCACCCACGAATTCAACACGTTGCCGACATCAACAAATGATTGTGTCAGGTCGATGCCCGTGACCCGAGTATCATATGCTGTCGCCATATATCGGGCCGCGCCCCCTAGGCCACAGCCGATATCGAGAATATGGTCGCCGGCCGAAAAGTCGAGTTGGTTGAGCAGATGTTGGGTGGCCGGTCTGCTCCCAATATGAAACTCATCAGTGGGAGCGAGATCCTCAATCGTTACTTCGTCGGTGGTTTTGCCGATCTGTTCGACGGCCGCTTGTATGGCGTCTAGCAATTGATCGGATGTGTAGTGATTGGTGACTGCTTGTTCAAATGACATGTTCGACTCCTTTTCTCTGTGACGGTTTTGGACCTGGATCACATGTCCAAATCCTTGACATTCCAGGTCGCCTCACGGTTAAAATGAGGCGGCAGAGATAGCGTACTGGCTGGAGCGTTTCGTAAACGTCACGTGGTAGAGAAGGAAACGTCTCGTGAGGAAACAAGGAAGAGGAGGCCGTGTGGTGTTGTTGACTAGCGTGGGGTAGATTAGCCGGCGTCGTTGACGCGTTGGAAGAAGCGGTGGTCTTCAATCCGCCAGAACTGATCGATGTGATCGGGATCATCGATGGTTGAAGCGCGCTGTTGCAGCTGCCCCAAAGCCATCTTGAAGACGGCATCGGCACGGGAATCGCCGTGATGCCTAATAATGGCAAAGCAGGTCCGCAACGTGCGCGCCGTCTCGATGGTCGCGTCCATCTCCTGGCCACCGATGGTCTCCCAGACGGTGACGACAAGGCCAAAGGCGGCATCATGATCGCCCTGCAAAGCTGCGATGCGTGCCAGCCCAGACAGCGCGTTCATAGCGTAGTAATGTTGCCCCATTTGATCGTGGAGGTGGCGGCCCCGTTTATAGCACGTAGCACCCTCGGCCAGCTGGCCCATCGCCTCCAACACATAGCCAAGACGCGTATTGGCCAGCGCTTCGAAGCGAAGATCGCCGTATCCGTCCAGCAAAGTCAAAGCAAGTTTCAGTTCGGACAGCGCCTGTGAATGATCGCCGACAAGATGGTAGACCAATCCCAGATCACAGCGCGCTTTAACTTCATAGTGCCGGTTGCCAAGCGAGCGGAGTTGTTTGCCGGCAATCATCAAATCCTCGAACGCGGCATCAAGGCGACCAGCCTCCATCATGCACGCGCCCCGATGGTGGTGTGCGACCCAATAGCGCCAGAAGCGAGCATCGCCATGTCCTAGTTCGATCGCTGCCTGGAGCGCTTCGGCAGCCTGTCGATAGTCGCCCTTATGCGTAAAAAGCACGCCTAAATTGCTCAATACCATCTCTTCATGCAAACGATGGCCGATCTCTCTGGCCACGTTCAGACCGCGCCGATAATCCTGCTCGGCCTTGTCAAAGCCACCCATGCCAAGTGTGACTCGCCAATAGCCGAGTTTGCCCACGATGTCAGGCAGATCCTGCTTGTTGTCGGTGGATTCGGAAATCGTCAACGCACGCGAGAGTAAGTCGTGGATATCAGCTGCCGGCATGCCTGTGAACATGCCGGGTTCAGCCTGGAGTTGGAGGCCAGCGGCCTCCAACTCGATTGCACCAGCTTCTCTGGCCAATCTTGCCGACTGGCCATATGCCTGGGCAGATTCGCTCAGTCGTGTCTGTATCCAATAGCCGTTGCCAAGTTCGAGGTAGCCATGGGCCAAAGCGACCTTGTCTCCGATCTTTTCGGCTACGGCAATCGCAGCCAAAGCAGCTGTAACCGCCTCGCTGCCTTCGACAACGGTACTGAAGTATCGGCTCCGGCTCAGTTCATGCGCTAGGACAAGGCGAGGACTGGCCATGTCCATCGATTTCAGCAACATCGCCTCTTCGTCAAGGTTCTCGGCCCATCGATCAAACTGCAGGGATCGACCAAATATATCATCCTGAACGTGAAGCAGGCTGACCCGTCGTTCAGGATTGTTCGATACAAAACGAAGCGCAGCATCCAGCATCGTCTCGGCATAGGGCAGTGCATGTTGGGCTAGAGCAACTTCTGCCGCCCGGCGGTAGTAGCAGTAGGCTGCTTCCAAATCCCCGACTTGAGCATAATGGGCCGCCAACTCACCGGCGACGCTATCCAGATCGTCGCCGTGAATCGCTTCCAGTGCAGCGGCCACCTGCCGATGGTAGAGTCGACGGCGTGCCCGGCTGATCTCCTGATAGGCCACCTCACGGATGCGGTCGTGGCTGAAATCATAGCTGTCACCGGTCTGTTCGCGTATGATACGCCGGCTCCAAAGTTCGTCCAGGGCATCAATAAGCGCCATCTCATCCAAAGAGACGGCCGTCACCAAGATCTCGTAGTCAAAGGCCCGTCCGATGACCGCAGCCAAACTCGCTACCTGTCTGGCTGACTCTGAAAGCTGCTCCAGACGGGCAGCCAACAAATTGTAGACCCGCAGCGGTATGGTCGTGACGCGCCGAAGGTCAGATACGGTCTGCTCACTGTTCTCGACCCTTGACTGAGGCTCGACCAGGCCGCCACGTACCGCCTCGATAAGGTAGAGAGGATGGCCTTCGCTAGTGGCATAGAGTGCATCAGCTATATCCGCATCGATTGCCTCTCCGGTCGTCTGAGCTGCCAATTCAGTGACTTCCTCTACAGATAGCGGACCGAGGCGCAGTTCAACTAGTTGGCCCGCATGGCGGGTCGCCTCCAAGAAGGCCGCCAGCGCCTGATTGCCGCCCGCATCCTCGCTGCGGATGCCGCCAACCAATAACAACGGATGGCTGCTCGCGCCATGGAGCAGGAATTGGAGCAAAGTCAGCGTTTCGCTTTCGCTCCACTGCAAGTCGTCCAGATGCAAGAGAAGCGGCGTCGGAGCCGCCTTCAGCGCGTGGACAATGCTCTGGAAAAATCGTTGTTGCTGCCAGGTTTCCGTCATCGGTCCTGGATGGGGCAAGTCTGGTCGATTTGTTAATAGGTCTGGTAGCAGTCGGGCTATCTCGACCAGCCATAGATCATCAATGGTCTCAAGCAAGGGTCGAATGGATGTCGATCGCAGCCATTCGGCGATGGGCGCGTAGGTAAGCGCTCCCCCGACCGCATAGGAACGGCTTGAGGCTGCGCTCAAACCTTGGCGCTCTACCCAATCGATCATCTCTTCAGCAAGACGCGTCTTGCCGATGCCGGCCTCGCCCCAGATCAGAATGCACTGGGGCGATCCCTGCTGTACGTAACGCCAGGTCTCTTGAAACTGCCGCCACTCGTCGTGGCGCCCAACCAGGCGCTGACGTTGCACGGCCTGCGGTGCGTCCGGTGTGGTTGCCTGGGTTTTCAGGTGCAACAATTGTGTTCGTAATGCTTCTGTCGCGGGCGAAGGTTCAACGCCCAACTCCTGCTGTAGGGTCGAGGCGCAGGTGTGATAGACGCGTAACGCGGCGGCGCGGTCGCCCAGCGCCGCGTAGGTCTGCATAAGACAGCGATAGGCCGACTCGTGCAAGGGATCGAAGCGTTGCAGGGCTTTGGCCCGTTGCAGTGCATCCGCGTAGCGCCGCTGGACCAGAAGCAAGTCAACCAACTGTTCCAGCAGCGTCGTGTACCTGCCTCGCAGCCGTTCCCGCTCGACGAGCGCCCAGTCTGCGAAGCAAGTCGGCAGGAAGTCGCCCCGATAGAGATCGACGGCGTCGGTCAGCAGTTTGATGCGGTCATCTGCATTGTCACACCGGCCGGCATCAGCGATCAACGACTGGAACCGCAACAGATCGACCGCAATGCAGGCATCGCTACGCCAGGTGACGTGGTTTCGCTCGACCGCTATGGCGGTGTCCATGTTCGGCCAGAGCTGTTTGAGCTTGTACAACAGGTTGCGCAGATTGGCGCGCGCCTGACTCTCCCCGGAATCCGGCCAGATCTGGTAGGCAATCTGAACGCGCTGGATGGGCTCGCCGGGTTGGATGGCCAGCAGTGCGATCAACTCTTCAAGGCGCGGCTGATCGAAGACGACTGGCTTGCCCTGACAAACCAGTTGAAATGCGCCAAGTAGACAGAGCGAATCGGACGGTACGGCCATGGGACTTCCGAACGGAGGCGGCGACGGCGAGCGCCCGACTCCAACGATAGATCGACAGCGGGTGAGGTTACGTCCTGATAGTACCGTTTCTCGAAGGATCGGTCAACGGGGTTTGAAACATCGACCGAGGTATGTTCACACGATGTCCTCCAACGCCAACAACCGCGTCATTGCTGGACCTTGTGCCCAGGCGCCTTCCGGCAGCGATGCAACGTGTCGCTCATGGGCGTCGCCTGCCACATGGGCTTGCCACGCCGCTTCACTCTCCCAAATGGCGAAGAGCAAGAACACATTCGGGTTTTCCTCATGTTGGTAGAACTCGTAGCGGATCGTGCCCGCTTCTTTCCGGCTTTCACACGCCAGAGTCACAAGCGCGCGTCTGACTGTTTCAATATGCTCCGACGCTGCCGTGCCTTGAAATTGTGCCACAAATGCCATGTCTCCTACCCCTCTCCAGTCTGTTTAGCGACTGACTAATTCGGATTCCTAATGGTCCGCCCAGACACAAGATACCGTCTTGAAGTTCGATGTACAGTCGATGCCATGTAGGGTGGAATGGCATTCTGACTGGCTAGGCCAAGCATCGCTAGGCGGGTCGGATACCTAATCCGACCCGCGAATGGCAATCTGTCCCGAGAGCGGTCACGACATCATGAGTATCACACTTTCAGCGTTTCCAAAGTGTTTCACGGCAAAAAAACACCCGCCCCGGATGGGATTATACCGGCGCTTGTCACGACAGTAAAAGGTCAGCGCCGGTACAGACTGGTCACTATTTCGTGCTAGGCTGACGGTTCTATGGCAGGGTGAGGGGGGGAATATAATGGTGAATTGTTAGTGCTCAATTGTGAATGGCGAGATCAATCACCGCTAAGCGTTAACCGTTCAGCATTAGCCATTGATCCCTTGTCATCACCCTCGCCCTGTCACTTTCGTCCAGTACCAAGGAGTCGCAATACAATGGGTCTACTCGTCAACGGTGTCTGGCAGGATCGCTGGTATGACACAGAAGCAACCGGCGGACGCTTCGTCCGTAAGGACTCGGCCTTCCGCAACTGGGTGACGGCCGATGGCAGTCCAGGGCCGACCGGCGCCGGCGGATTTGCCGCGGAGTCCGGTCGCTATCACCTCTACGTTTCCTATGCCTGTCCCTGGGCGCATCGCACGTTGATCTTCCGGGCGCTCAAAGGCCTTGAGTCAATGATCGACGTCTCGGTGGTCAATTGGTTCATGGGTGATTTTGGTTGGACATTTGAGCCGGGGCCGGGTGTTGTCGCTGATCCGATCTTTGACGCTTCGTACATGTATGAGATCTACGTCAAGGCCGATCCGGAATACACCGGCCGCGTCACGGTGCCTGTGCTCTGGGACAAGCAGCGAAACACAATCGTTAACAACGAATCCTCCGAGATTATCCGCATGTTCAACAGCGCATTCGACGGTGTCGGGGCGCAACCCGGCGACTACTATCCCGAACCGCTACGCAATGAGATCGATGCGGTCAATGAGCGCGTCTACCATACGGTCAACAACGGTGTCTATAAGTCCGGCTTTGCTACCAGTCAGGATGCCTACGAAGAAGCGGTCTACCGCCTCTTTGAAACGTTGGATTGGCTGGAGGAACGCTTGTCGAAAAATCGCTATCTCATGGGCGCTAGGCTCACCGAGGCCGACTGGCGGCTATTTACAACCCTGGTTCGATTCGATGCGATCTATGTCGGCCATTTCAAGTGTAACATCCGCAGGTTGGTTGACTACCCTAATCTGTGGGGATACACGCATGAACTCTATCAAATGCCGATGATCGCGGATACCGTCAACATGGACCACATCAAGCGTCATTACTACGGCAGCCACGAGTCGATCAACCCGTCTCGGGTCGTACCGGTAGGGCCCAAGATCGACCTTTTGGCGCCGCATTCACGCCATCAAATCTAGGGAAATGCCGTGTCTTCTCAAAATATCGTGGTAGGGGCGATCCTTGCGGTCGCCCGCAACGGGCCGGGGCAAGCCCGGCCTCTACATATTGAGAAGGCATGATTGTACAGATACTTGAGCGACTTTGCTGAGCAGGGCCTGCGTCTCCCCCTGCAACTGAGGTCAGGACAGATGCTTGCCTCGTTCCAAGGTCACACGCACCAGTCGTACATGATTGTCTCGGGCCATGATGTGTTGCCCGTCTTCATCGGGGAGCCGGCTGCCGGGCGTTGTTTCGGAACTGCCATCGGCGTAGCTCACTTCGATGCATTCTTTCTCTCCGAGGACGTAGATCACTGGCGTTTGACAGATCGGTGAACGCCAGCGATCCGGCAGGCAGCGCCACTGTCTGTCGGTTGGCCGCTTGTGTCCACGTAGGCGAAGTCGCCGGGCTCGGAGAGGAACTCCTCCTGACGCAGAAGTAGCGGCGCAAACCGCAGCACGCCTTCACGGATCGATACGCCCAGTTCGCCCCATCGCGTCAGGATCTCTTCCTTGACTTGCCCCGTCATGCCTGGCTGACGCGCGCCGCTTCCCAGCGGCGTATGGGAATACGGATCAGTCGGAAATGCGCCATACTCGGCCGGTGACTTGTTGAATCCCAATCCCTGGCGAATGTCATAGTAGGCTGCGGCCAACTCAGCAACTGTGTCCGCGTCCGCGCCATCGATTCCCGCCGTCATGTAGCACTCTTCAACCGCCAGCAGCAGCTTGGCCACCATGTGCCAGTAGATGCTGCCTAACCCCTCAAAGGCAAAGAAGGTGCCGGAACGACCGGTGAACCCACGATGGTTGAAGGTGGTTTCAAACAGGTCCACTATGAAATCCCGTTCGCTCGCTACCAGATCGGCGTACGCCGGTTCGTGCGCCATCACATCCAACACCGTTGTCACGTCTGTGGCATTGCGAAAGCTGCCGTGGAAATGATAGTGGCCAGACGCGTCGGCCACAAGCAGGCGCTGTGTCATTGTCAACCATCAGGGCTTCGACCAGTGGCGAACTGGCAATCTGCTCAGCGGGCACGACATTCTTCTCGAGAAAGCCTGGTAATTGGCGATTAGGATAGAGCATGTAGGTGTGCTGATCGGCGCGATAGAGGTCACTGTGACGCATGCTCTTCAGCAGGGCGAGGACCTCACCGGCGGAGAGCATTCCCGAGGAGAGCATGGCGACCTGGCCCTCCAGCATCACATAGAGGTGATCGACAGCAGCGCCTCCCTCTTCCAGCCGCAATATGTTGTAGGCGTGATAGAGATCATCAGGCCGTCGATTGACACGTAGCGTTTGCTCGACATAGGCCAATGCCAGTGTCAGGAAGTCGCGCAGTGCTTCTCCCGTGATTTCGGTTGGCACAGAGGTGTGCTCATCCTGGTAGACGGCTGTACGATAGGTGGTGGCGGCAGCGCCCAATGCGTCCATCACCGCGCGCCGGCTCTGATCGCTGAAGCCGGTTTTTAGATCGGCACGATGGTTGTCGAAGACGGCCTGAACGCCTCCCAGAAGGTCGGCCACATCTTGACTTACGACTAATGATCGGCCCTCGGCCTCGGCCAGTTGCGCAGACCAGAAGGCGATGAATCGGCGCAGGTAGGCTGCCGTGACCACCGAAAGCCCTTTGCCCACCAACGCGTTGTTGGCATCGTTCCATTCGGGACGCTGGGTATTCATCCAGATGCCGCCTTCGGGAACCAGATTGGTGAGCTTGGCCAGCAGCAGCACAAGCAGTTTTTCCGTCATCGTGACGTGAAGCACGTGCCCGTCGGGGTCTTGACGGAGACGGCCATCGGTGCCCAGCACGGCCACGGCAGCCTCTGACTTCCGCTCGCTCTCCCAGTCGAAATCAATGGTGTTGTACCAGTCGGCCAGCATCTCTGAATAGGGTTGCAAGCGATAGGGGACGTCAGCGTACGCGAAAATCGGTCGGTTCCAGAGCGCGGCCAAGGCAGCAGGATCCACCTGGTGCGCGATCTCCAGCAGTTTCTGCAAGTAGATGATCTGGTGGTCGCTCCAGTAGCCGATGTTGGCCCAGGGATTGTCCGGCTCCGGGACCTCCCATTCGATGCCATTCCGGGTTATCCGATAGGGATTGTAGCCGTCGGCCGTGGTCGCGTTGAGAAACTTAGCGATCATTCCCTTGATGATAGGCCGGATAGCTCAGGGCCAGCGGCTCCCAATTCTGGAAGATGTCGCGCCAGTTGCCCTGGTAGTCCAGACGGGGCGATCCATCGGGTTGCCGGAGGTTGATGGCGAACTGATTCCACGGTCTGCTGGGATCGCCATGCCGCCGGCTGAACATGAGGGGCAGGTATTCGAAGCACAGGCGTTCCAGGTCGGCCACGCCTGTGTCTGCGGCCCGGGCATAGAGATCGCGGATATCGACCTTGTCCGGCAGCGCTTCGAACCAAGCTGCGTGCCCGGATAGGATCGGCCGATTGCGTGTGCCCACGAAGTCCAGGAAGTCGTGCTTGTCCACCCGATAACCGTCGGCGAAAATGCCGCCGCGCATGATGTTGAAGAGAACATTGGCGAAATGATGGGCCGTCACAGGTTCATCGGCCGACAGCTGCAATCCATCGGCCGATGCGACGTACTTCACGAGTTCATCCGTGCCTTGTGCGATATCCGCTTCAAGCTCACCTTCCAACGCCAGAGGGTCCATGCCCAGATGTCGCACCAGTTCGACCACGTCACGGCTGTCCTGGTTGACATCGGCGACGATATGCCATTGGCGGGTTTCACCCTGCGCCAGCGTCAATTCGGCGTTGACCAGATAGGCGCTTGCTCTGCCCCGGATGTCCTCTTCCGCCACGATAGGTTGGCCACGACGAAAGGCATCAACCTGATCGCTACACAGTAGATGTTGCACCGGATCAAGGCCGACCTGCCACGCCACAGAGGCCATCAGCGACTCGCTTGGCTCGGCGCGGTCGGTCAAGGTGGCGCTCAGGGCGAAGATGCCCAGGCCGGTTGCCGCTTCGATCTCGTTGCGTTTGTAGGCGTTGAGTAGATTGCTGAGCGTGGTCTGCAACAGCGTGGTGGTCCCATAGGGCATGATATTCTGCAGGCCGTCGATCAATGTAATCCGACACGCTGCATCGCCATGATTATGCAGCCAACTGCTCTTGACAAAGCCGAAGCGGTCGCTTGTTCGCCACGCGTAGCGATAGGTCAACTGCAGATCGTGATTGATCTCTTCGAAGATGAGCTTGTTGCCGGCAATGTTCTTGTAGAGATTTCGCTCGCAGCGATAGAGACCGGCGTAGCGGTATGAGAATGGTTCCCACAACTGCGTTGACCCATCGCCGTGGACCTGGATGATGGTCTTGGCGCCTGTCCACTCGCTGCCTGCGGCAATCTTGTCGTCGGTCTCGTAAGGAAAGAGCGCGGATTCTGAATCGATACGACCTGCCGTCAGGCCGCCTGTGCTGGAGATGAAGAGCCAGTGATCGCTACTGCTGACCAGACTCATGAAGAAAGGCGGCATCTGGTCATAGCTGCCGATGCGATAGTAGGTCTCGCCGAGCATCTCAACATAGCTGCCCTCAACGGGTAGGGCTGCCACCTGCATTTTTCCCGTGCCAACATAGAGGTTGGCCATCTCACCTGCCATGGGATAGTCTCCGCTTAGGCGTAATTTTTATATTTTTTGATTTTACAATATCTTCGCATCTTCTCAATACTTTGGGG
>CAVXYK010000016.1:0-46936 GCA_963765875.1 uncultured Chloroflexia bacterium | reverse complement strand
CATGTTCGCTAGTATACGGAATCAGTCCCGACACAGTTTACACCCGAACCAAGGGCGCTAGGAAAATCTCGATCTCTACCGGGTATGTGGCAACGACTGAAGCCGGCTTCTAACAACGAAAAGCCGCTTTTGTAGATTAACGAATTGACACCGGCATAGCGCTGTCGCCATTGACTCCGACCTCGCCTCACCCTGCCATGACGCCAAAGGCGCATGGCGGTCCCTCTCCAATTTTTGGAGAGGGACGCGTAGCCTCACTTAGATTTCTGAGGCCCAGGAGGCGAGGCAGGGTGAGGCCAGGGGCGTCGCGATCTCGCCTATACCGCTACTATTTCGTCAATCTTCAACAGCGGCCACAACCAAACACCCTCAGGCGCTTCTCGCTGTTGGCGGCAGGATTTACCCCTGCCGCTGAATCATTTGAACGCTTCATTGCATACGTCCGGTCGTCGTGGTACACTATCCATTGCGGTGTGCCCTATTTGGGCATTTCTGGAATCACCTGTATTGAGAAAAGCGCATGAACATTCACAAAACCGAGACCAAAATATAATGAGCATCAATATTGCAGTTGTACCCGTGGCCGGATTGGGTACCCGTCTCTTGCCGGCAACCAAATCTCAGCCCAAAGAGATGCTGCCGGTCGGACGCAAACCGGTCGTCCAATATGTAGTGGATGAGTTGACCCGGGGCGGCATCGAACGAATCCTCTTCGTTACCGGACCAGGCAAGACCTCCATCGAAAACCACTTTGATTTCAACGCTGAACTGATCCAACTGCTGCGCGAATCGGGCAAAGAGGATCTGCTTTCCGAGCTCTCGTTTGAGCGGGCGCCGACCCGCTATTTCTTCACACGTCAACGTCGGCTCCTTGGCCTCGGGCATGCAATTTCGTGTGCCCGCACGTTCGTTGGTGACCAGCCCTTCGTCGTAGCACTGGGTGACTCGATCATCGGCATGAACGCGCAGAGCGATGTCGTGCAGCGCATGACCGAATGCTATACCGAGACCGGTGCTGATGCTGTCGTGGCCTTCGAAGAAGTGCCCATGCGTGATGTCCATCGCTATGGCGTAGCCAAGCCAAAGCAGACCGGCGATGTCTTTGAATTGGAAGATGTCATTGAAAAGCCGTCTATCGACGAAGCGCCCAGCAATCTGGCCATTGCAGCCCGCTATGTCCTGGCGCCCAGGATCTTTGACGCCCTGCGCCAGACTGTACCCGGCAAGGGCGGCGAGATTCAATTGACCGACGCGATCCGGTTGATTCTGCAGGGAGGCGGCAAAGTCTACGGTGTGCTATTGGGCAAGGACGAGCCTCGCTATGACATCGGGAATTTCGAATCGTACTTCAAGGCTTTTGTCGATTTTGCCCTGGCTGACGAGCGTGTGGGCGACTCATTGCGGAGCCACCTGGAAGAGGTGCTGCATGTTGATCATCCGTAAACGTGCATATGCTCGCGCCGGTCTGCTGGGCAATCCGTCGGACGGCTATCACGGCAAGACCATCTCCTTCATCGTGCCCAATTTCTGGGCTGAGGTCGTACTCTACGAATGGTCCTCAGTCGATATCGTTCTGGCTGAGAACGATCGTGCCCGCTTCAGTTCCGTGCATGACCTGGCGCGCGATGTGCAGCTTCACGGCTATTACGGCGGCATTCGACTCGTGAAGGCGACGATCAAGCGGTTTGTGGACTATTGCGAAATCGCCGGAATCGAATTGCATGACGGCAATTTCTCTGTCCGATATGAGACGAACGTGCCACAGCAGGTCGGCATGGCCGGCTCCAGCGCCATCATCGTGGCCACATTGCGCTGCTTGATGGATTTCTACGCCGTAGAAATCCCATTGGATGTTCAGCCTTCACTTGTGTTGTCCGTCGAGACCGAGGAACTAGGCATTGCGGCCGGTCTTCAGGATCGGGTGATTCAATGCTATGAGGGACTGGTCTACATGGATTTTTCCGTAGAAGAAGAGCAGACCATCGCCGGCCTCAAGTGTTATGCCTATGAAGCGCTCACGCCTGCGCTGATGCCGCCGTTCTACGTTGCCTACCATGCAGAGTTTAGCGAGCCGACCGAGATATTCCACAATGATATTCGCACCCGCTTCAAGCGCGGCGACAAACAGATTGTCGAGGCCATGCAGCGTTTTGCCGGCTTTGCTGAAGAAGGTCGTCAGGCGTTGCTCGACGGAGACGTAGACCGACTTCACAACCTCATTGACGCCAACTACGACCAGCGCAAATCCATCTACGATCTGCCGCCCTGGCAAGCCGAGATGGTTGAGACCGCGCGTGCCTGCGGGGCTAGCGCCAAGTTTGCCGGATCGGGTGGAGCCATTGTCGGCATCTATCATGGGCAAGAGATGTTAGACGAGATGTCACAACGGTTGGGCGCCATCGGCAGTCATGTGATTGTGCCGCACTTCGATGCCGAAGCGCACTGATGATCAGGAAAGAACAGACCTGATGAGGCCAGCGAAAGAGGACAGGCGGCTGGGGTTTTGCATTCCTGCATCGGCGGAGGGAGCGTAGATGTCCGAACGTGAAGAGCACGCGGCCTGGTATGTGGTGCACACCAGACCGCGCCGCGAGTTAATGGTCGCCGATCTGTTGGCGCAATCGTCAGCGATTGAGGTTTTTTTGCCGGAGGTCTTCCGGCAGGCGGGAGACAAACGCGAGTTGGCCCCGCTATTCCCGAGCTATCTTTTTGTGCAACTCAACGACAATGATCCCGAAATGGCTCGCATCAACCGTACGCCGGGCGTGGTACGGCTTGTCGGGTTCGAAAACAATGCGCAGTCCGTGCCCGATTCGGTCATCAATGCGTTGCGCGCCCAGGTGGAACGGGTCAACGCCGACGGAGGCATCCCCGCGCATGACTTCCGTATCGGCGACACCGTGCGCCTGACCGAGGGTCCGCTTGAAGGTATGGAGGCTGTATTTCAGGGCCCCATGGAGCCGAGTGAACGTGTGGATGTACTGCTGGAATTCATGGGTCGGCTGCAAGAAGTAAAAGTGGATGCATCCCAGCTTGAGGCAGCGCCCGAACGACCGCCCCGCCGGACAAGAGGCAAGGGTCGGCGGATCCGAACGAATTGACACAGATCTTGGATGCTCTGGCGGTAACGGCAGAATAGGGGGCGGGCTTCGCCATCGACTTGAGCCGAACAGGTGATCAAAGAGAGCGGGCTGCACCGTAATGGTGTAGCCCGCTCTTTGTAATCTTACCTATCGTGCACTTTCGAAAAGAGCTATTCAGCGACAGTGCTTGCAGGAATGTAGACAACAAACCCTTCGGTGTCTCCACCGTCGATCGACACCAGAGCGGAGGGCTGGCTTAGCAACTCGTATCCGAGCGCATCTTCAACGACTAATTGATAGTCCCCTGCCTCCAGTGCCTCAAATTGTGCACCTGCATCGGTGCCTGTCACACTGGTGACAGGCTCACCATCGGCATTCAGCAGTGAGATGGTCGTGCCCATGAGGCGGGTCTCGTCAGCATCCAGGGCGCCGTCGCCATTGGCATCAGCGAAAACGATGACGACCACATTTTGGGCCGGCACGTCGGCGCTGTTGGCAACCATCGGGACCGGCAACTCCTGTGCAGCCGTAGCGGATGTTTCTTCTGCGAAGGCGACAGCGTTGTCGGCGGTCTCGCCCACGGCTTCTTCCATGGTGACTAGCGCTTCTGCCATGGCGCCCACAAAGATATCGAACTGGGTTCGAGTCTGGTCCAGGATCCCAATTGCGGTATTGATGGCGACGATTTCGTCAGCCTGCGTCGCCATTTCAGCGGTCAAGACCGCCGAGACTTCGTCGAGATTGCCCTGGATGGCCGCCGATTGCTGAGCAACGATGTCCACGTTGGTGCTGACCGCACCCACGTTCTCGTTGACCCTCTGCATGTTGGCCTCCATCGCGTCCATGCGTTCGACGCCGCCGGCGAAATTCAGGGTGCCGCCGTTGATCAGCGCAAGAATTAGCAACGTCAATAGCATACCCAGCACTGCGCCGCCAATCGCCGCACCAAACATGGCCAGCGAATCCGTACGCAATGACCCGTCTTCAACGTCTACAATCTCATCTTGGGCCCCTTCAGTCGTCTGGGTCGCTTCAATGGGGGCTGGATCCAATGGGCCGGACATATCCAGTGAGTCCTGGTGAACGCTCATAGCTCTCCTTCCTAAAAATCAAACTGATCATCGCCAGTGGTGCAGCGAAATAGTCAATGTTATCCTTGCCTATTATACACTGAACATCGAATTCTTGCAGTTGGTTGGCATACGAAAATCAATTGGTATAATGCAGACATGCAGGCAAACGCAATCAACGAGCAGACCATCGAATTTATCACGTCATCATCCGTGCGGCCCATTCTGGCTGAGTTGCGGCCGGATGATCTGCGTGCTGACCGTGTTCTCTCCACGCTGACAAAGCTACGCAGAGAAATGACCGGTGAGGAGGCGGGCGCGCTGGTGGCCCTGGCCCAGCTTCGTCTACGTGCCAACGCTAAGTTCCCTAACGCAGAGCGGCTCTTTTTTGTTGCAGAGGCGCTGGAACAGGCGACCGCCTGGGAGATCGCCGACCGGCGTGCAGCCTGGTTGCATGCCAACCTGCCGCCCGGTCCGCTGCTTGATCTAGGGTGCGGCATCGGCGGCGACATGCTGGCCATGGCGCAGTACAGACCAGTCGTCGGCTATGAAAGCGACCCGGTTCGGGCGCGTCTGGCGATAGCCAATGCCGCAGCGCTGGGCCTATCCCATCGCGTTCAGGTGCGGTTGGCTGACTGGACCATCGAACTGGCCAATGATCGACTGCCTGAGGCTGTCGGCGCCTTTGCCGATCCGTCGCGCCGGATCGGCAAGAGCGGCGGAGGGCCGCGACGGCGGGTCTTTTCACTGCATGAGATGGAACCGTCGCTGGCGATCTTGACGACGCTCCAGGTACGTGTACCTGCGTTGGGCATCAAAGTGATGCCCGGCGTGAGCGATGATGAACTTCCGGACGATTGCGGCGTGGAGTTCACCGGCCACGCAGGCGCATGTAAGGAGGCTGTACTATGGTTTGGCCCCCTGGCCATTCATCGACGGTGGGCCACTATCCACGAAGAGGGCGTCTGGCATAAGATCGTAGCCGAGGAAGTCAGTGGCCAAGAGATCGCCGGAAACAAGATCCATACAGGGCCGCTGGATCAGCCGAACTCTGAATCACCGCCCGCACAACTGCCGCTGACCGAACTGACGGCCGGCAAGATCCTCTATGAGCCGCATCCGGCCGTCATCCGCGCTGGGGCATTCCCCGAACTCTGTCGCCAATTGGATGCACAGCTGATCGATCCCCACATTGCCTACCTGCTTTCGGCCACCCTGCGCAAGCACCCGCTCACACAGTCCTTTCGCCTGCTGGAGGTCCATCCGTTTAGCCTCAAGCAGTTGAATCGACGGCTGCAAGCCCTGGGCGTGGGGGAAATTGAACTCAAGAAGCGCGGCTTTCCCATGGAACCTGAGCAGATTCGCAAACGCTTAAAGCTAACAGAAGGAGGACGCAAGGCGGTATTGCTGATCATGCGCTATGGTCAATCCCACATTATGATTCTGGCTGAACGGCCAACGCTTGGTGTGCACTGAAAACAGTGCGAATGGGGTGAGAAGGATATGCAAGAAAAGACGAATGTCAGCGGTCAGGCCGGTTCAGAAGTGCCTACAGCCGGCGACCTCGTGATTCTGGCCGGCGAAATCGGTGCGAAACTACGCGCCGCCAACCTGATCTGTGCAACCGCGGAAAGCTGTACCGGCGGCCTCATTGGCCACCTGATCACAGAGAACGCCGGCAGTTCAGACTACTTTGACGGCGGGGCCATTGTCTATAGTTACGATGCCAAGGAACGCGTGCTCGGTGTTGACCATGAGACACTGATGACGGTGGGCGCTGTGAGCAAGGAGGTTGCCCGGCAGATGGCCCAGGGCGCGCTGCAACTGTATGGGGCCGATATTGCCGTCTCAGTTACCGGCGTGGCCGGCCCCGGCGGAGGCACGCCCGAAAAGCCGACCGGCACAGTGTACATTCACCTCTCTGCCGTTGACGGTATTGAACGTGGCGAGCGCTACGTCTGGCCCTCGGATCGCACCGGCAACAAACTGCTCAGCGCCAAGGCCGCCCTCCAAATGATCGCAGATTACTTGCACTCGAAACGCTAAGGTACAATACTCGACTGTTGAATGACGAGAGACCATCCGTGTTTTATCTTTTTTTATCTGTGTAAATCTGTGGCGAATAAGGCTTTTTGCAGTGGAGTCACCTGTGGCAAGTCCTTTTCCCACAGGCGGCCTCAGATTGTCAGGAACGGACCTATGAACCAAGAAGTGATTGTTGATGAAGAAGTAAATGTCTTGATTCGCGTTCTGCCCAGCGGGGCGCTGCAACCGACGTCTTTTCTCTGGCGCAACCGCACCCGCTACGTCGGCGATGTGGGCCGCACGTGGGAGGAACGAGTCGACGGACGGACTGTGCGCTGTTATCTTGTGCAAGCTGTGGACAACGATACATTTGAGTTGCGCTGGGATCCGGCGGCCGATGTATGGACGATCCATCGAGCCTGGTTACGCGATATGGTTGCGTAACCGTTCCACACAAAATTGAGTGAACAGAGCAAAAAGGCCCTGCCAACTGGCAGGGCCTTTCAGCACCGGGGTGCTGCCGGGGTTAAGTTGGCGGTCACTTGTCACGCTATGTGCGCCGGGAGCGACAAGCTCACAGATCTCCAGGTACGTTTTTAGTATACGCCCCGAATATTACAGTCAACATTACGACAGCTGTTTTGGAACCCGGTTGCGGCCACTCGGGGTCACAGTTGTGCGATTTGGCGTTGCCATTCAGTCACTGACTTGGCAACTGTCCCCATCGGCGCTGTCCACAAGCAAGAACCATTTTCAGTCAAGAAATCGCAAAGTTCAAGCAGATCTTCCTCAGCTATCGAGAGATTGCCTTCATGGATGCCGTGAAAGGTGAGGACTGCCCAGCGCCCTGAAGCTGCGGCTCGCTCGACCAGGCCGATCAACGCCGCGCCGGACAGCCGCTCGCAGGGCCACGACCAGAGATAGGCGATATCACAGCAGTCCGGATCATTGGCGCTCTCGCCGAAGCCACGACCGGCGACGAACTGTTCAGCGACCAACGGTACGTAGCTCGCACGCTCTACGCCGCGCCCCACAAAGGGCTGATAGCAGGGATAGGCGAACGAACAGGCAGTCGATGAAGGAATCATTTCTTCAAGGCGATGCTGAGCCAGTTCCAACTCGGACTGCATGTCGGCCAAGGTCATCTCTTCCAGCGTCAGGCGACCGCCACGCCGGATGAAGGCGTGGTTGATCGAGCAGGGATGGTGCGCCGTGTGGTTGCCGATCTCGTGGCCTGCCTCGGCCACGAGTTGCCACGGCGCCAGCGTCTGCCGGTAGTCCCCGCCGGCGACGGGGTAGAAAGTGGCTTGCAGGCCGTGGCTGTCCAGCATGGGAACGGCAACGGCCAATTGCGAGGTTAGGCCGTCGTCAAAGGTGAGCGAAATGGCGGCTTGGCAATCGCCAGGCCAGGGGGTGGTTGTCATATTTGTGGACTATCCGCCTAACCAAATGAGGTCTATTCTAGAAGAAATTTCTACGAGAACATGACTTTCATGGATGCGACCGCCTTTGCCTTAGAAACTTCGTCAGGCTCAGGCGACGGCTACCCTGAAGCGCAGGCTGAGCCTGCGGTGCACTGAGCCTGACGAAGTGTCGAAGCCGGGTCTACCATCACGGCTGGAAAACGAATGATCTCGCCATGCCTTCAGTTCAGCTGAATCAGCATGCCGCAGTCTTCGCATCGATATTGAACGCTGCCGTCTATCGGCTCTTCGACCTCATCAAAATCATAGCGCTTTGAGCCGGTTGCCTCATAGCATTCCGGGCAGTATCGACTGCTTAATTCATCACTCTTGATGGTCAGAGCGCAGTGGCGACAGCGCAACCGATCCTTTGGCGCGGGTAGCAGGAGAAGATTCTTGTGTGGGCATTGATTTTTGTTCATGTGGGTCTCTTACCGGTTGCACTCTTTCTGTTTTAGGCTCGACGCGCTCCGTTACGGCAACAGCTTCAGATAACATCGCTCGACTCCTGAAGCGTTGGCTTGGCCCCGTAGACCGTCTCGGCCAGTTCAGCACCCAGCAATCGGTCTGCCAACAGGCGGCGCAATTCATCTGCCGTGGCATGAGGATCGCGACGCTTCAGGTCGCCCAGCGCCAACGAGCGGGTCATGTCATTCAACTGCGACATCAATTCCCACTTGCGCCGGATCGGCGTTTGACGTAGCAGTTGCAGAAGCAAGGCATCTGCTTCAGCTGTTGTGTCGGACAGTGGGCCGGCTTCTACGCGTTCCATGGCATTGCCCCAAAACCACAAAAGCCGCCCACTTAGGCGGCAAAAATGTGACTCATCTAGTGGTGTGGCGCCCCCTCCAGGACTCGAACCTGGGACACACGGTTTAGGAAACCGTTGCTCTATCCTCTGAGCTAAGGGGGCGATATTTCGCCCGAAATGTACCGAAAAACATAGCACAGAGGCCGCCGAATCGTCAAAGGCAATCGGCCATATTCAGACAGTGTTCACAGGCTCAACGGAAATGGTCGCAGATGCAGCCGGGTCCTCCTAGCGGAGTCATAGCTTTTCGGTTAGAATGCACAACGACAATCTTGAGATGAATTGGACCATAGCGCAAGGGGGGACCGTGCCCGCTGCAGATATTAGCCGTTTTGCCGATGAAATCGCCGCCAATGTCGAAAAGGTGATTGTCGGCAAAAACGAGGCTGTTGAAACACTGATCATCGCGCTGTTGTGCGAAGGCCATGTTCTGCTTGAAGATGTGCCCGGCGTGGGCAAAACCATGCTGGCGCGCGCCATGGCCGTGACTCTGGGCGTCGATTTCCGCCGCCTTCAATGTACACCCGATCTGTTGCCCAGCGACATCACCGGCGTGAGCGTCTTCAACCAGGAGACCCGCTCCTTCCAGTTCATGCCTGGTCCGGCCTTCACCAACATCCTGCTGGCCGATGAGATCAATCGGGCCACGCCACGCGCCCAGGCTGCACTGCTGGAAGCCATGGGCGAGCGCCAAGTTACGGTGGACGGCGAGACACGCACATTGCTGCGCCCCTTCATGGTACTGGCCACCCAAAACCCCATCGAATACGAAGGCACCTTCCCGCTGCCGGAAGCCCAGTTGGATCGCTTCCTCTTCAAGATCAATCTGGGCTATCTGACGGCCGAGCAGGAAGGCAACATGCTGGTCAATCTGGGCGGACGCCACCCGATTGAAGATCTCGCCTCTGTGACCGATGGCGTATCACTACCAGACCTGAGCGAAGAGGTCTGGCAGATCCATGTGGATGACAGCATCCGTGACTACATCGTCGCCCTCACCCAGGCGACGCGCAACCATGCAGAGCTGGCGCTGGGCGCCAGCCCGCGTGGCTCGCTGGGCCTCTATCGAGGTGCGCAGGCCAGGGCCGCTGTCAAGGGCCGAGACTACGTGCTGCCCGACGACGTGCAGGCGTTGGTCCCCATCACGCTGCCCCATCGTTGCATCGTCAAGCCCGACAGTGCACTGCGCGGGCGCACGGCCGACTCCATCGTCGCCGAAATATTGGAACAGACACGGCTTGACTTGGGGACTATCGAAGAATAATCCTCTATGCCCCAAATTTTCTGGTCCCTGATCATCCTCACAATTTTGGCCGTCATCCTGCGTCAGGACTGGGTCTACTTCCTGGTCTATGTGGTAGGCGGCATCTGGATCGTCAGCCATTGGTGGGTGCGGCGCACGCTGGCAAAGCTCAACGTGGAGCGCGATCTGACAACGCGCGCTTTTGTGGGCGAGACGATCAAGGCCAGGCTGCGCTTCGAAAACCACACCTGGCTGCCCATTCCCTGGCTGCATGTCCAGGAACAGGCTCCATTGGAGCTGAAGGATCGGGTCAACTATCGCGTCGTCTTGAGCATCGGTGGTCGCTCAAAGAGCGACTTCGACTACACCTACTACTGTAAAAAGCGCGGCTACTACCCGGTCGGGCCGCTCAAGCTGCGCACGGGCGACCTCTTTGGCTTCACCGCAGGCACATGGGAGGAAAAGACAACCACGTCGGTAATCGTCTACCCCCGTGTGCTTCCACTGCATGAGCTTGGCCTGCCCAGCCGATCTCCCTTCGGCACCCTGACCAGCAACCAGCGCCTTTTTGAGGATCCGACGCGCATGTCGGGCGTGCGCGATTACATGACCGGCGATAGCCTGCGCCGCGTCCACTGGAAGGCCAGCGCCCATGAAGATTCGCTGCTGGTCAAGACCTTTCAGCCGGCGATTGCCCTCAATGTGTCGATCGTGCTCGACCTGAATCGAACAGCCTACCCGGATCGGGCTGAGGTCGGCTACAGCGAGTGGGCCATTGTTGTGGCCGCCTCACTGGCGCGCTACGCGACTGAGCAGCGCCAACCGCTTGGCCTCATCTGCAACGGGCGCGACCCCTTTTCCCAGGAGATCGCCGCGGCGATTCCATCTCATCACGGAGCCGGCCAGTTGATGACCATGCTGGCGCTGCTGGCGCGAATTCAGATGCATGAGGTCGGGACATCGTTGGGCGATTGGCTGTCCGGTCAAATTACCAGTCTGGCCTGGGGAACGACATTGCTGGTCGTGACGCCCAAGCTGGATGAGGAGGGGCTGTGGGCGCTGCACAACGCCTATCGTCGCGGCACCAACGTGATGGTCTTTGTCTGCGCACCCCAGGCCAATTTCGACCAGATGCAGGCGCAGGCCAGTCGCCTGGGCGTATCGGTCCAACGGACTGTCTGGGAAGATGAACTGAAGATGTTGGGTGCAGAAAAATAGCCGGGCGAGTTTCCTCGCCCGGCTATTTTTTTTGCTCTCACTTTTTGAACTCTAGCTGCGCCAGGCAGCCACTGCCAGGCAGATCCAGCCGGCGATGAAGGCGACGCCGCCGAGCGGCGTGATGGCCCCCATCCAGCGTTGGCCGCTTGCGATCAGCAGGTAGAGACTGCCAGAGAAGAGCACAATCCCCACGATGAACAACCAACCTGCAACCGTCCCCATATTGCTATCGGGATAGCGACCGATGGCCATCGCTGCGATGAAGAGAGCGATGACATGGAAGAACTGATAGCGGACGGCCGTCTCGTAGGTCTGGAGCAGATCGGCAGAGATTCGCGCCTCTAATGCGTGGGCCCCAAATGCGCCCAGCGCCACCGACAGTGCGCCCAGCAAGCTGGCTATGATAAAAAATGTACGTTCCATGCTATTACTTTGTCCTTGATACGCGTTCTATTTCGTGTCTCTGCAACCGACCGCTAGACCGCGGCTACTCCGGCACGAAACAGATCTGCTGAGCCGGCAATGCCGGATGATTGTAACCGAAGTGATCCGTGATCTTCCACAGGTCTTCATTTTCTGCGAAAATAGACTCGACATCTGAGCAGGCATTCGCTGCATTGCCCGTGGCCGTGTAGGTCTCCAACCACTGTGTTGCGGCCCTGGTATAGTCGGCATCCGGTTGCCCGGCCTGCAGCGCCAGCAGCGTCGCACGTGCGGCGATGGTATCGCCGTCCAGCGCCTGGGCTTGCATCAGCCTGAAGCTGGCAAGACCTTGGAGGAGAATCAACTCGTCGTCTCCAGGGATGCCGTATAGGCTGCATGCCAGCAGCGATGGGTCGAGCGCCTGCGAGTATAGGTCGATGGCCTTGCCATAGCCAATGGCGTCGGAAGCGTGAAGCGCCATATCGGCTTCCACGAGTCTCAACCCCAGGCAATCATTGCCCTCAGCTTCGCGATCATAGATCCAATCGACTCGCTGAAAAGGAGCGCCTTCGATACTCTGCCAGATTTCCGTATGGGACGTGGCGAGGCCACCATCCGGCTGACCGCTCACGCCCCCCTCCAGCACAAGTGATTGCCCGGCCCCGGCGGTATTGTTGCCCACCGGCTCGAAGCGAGCTGTACCCACGGCGATGGTTGCGCCGGGTTCAATGGCCGATTCGTACTCGCTGCCGTTCCAGGAAACCATCTGTACTTCTATCACGCAAAAGGCAGCACAGCTCTCTACGATCCAGGCCAATTCAATCTGATCGTCATCGTTGAGATCTTCAGCAGCCAAGAAGGTCGGCTGACCGTAGATCTCCGGTTCATAGGCCAACTCAACGCTGCCATCCTCCTGGCCGTGGTAGACCAGCAGTGACCCCTGGCTGCCGCCGGGACCGAATCCTAGATCGCTGATAATGGTGGGAAAGACCACCACATCGTCAGTATTGTCTTCGTTCAAATCGACCGTCACGATGAGATTTTCGGCCCCGCCGGTTGCTTCACAGCTCTCCAACCACGCTTCCACCGCCGCAACATCACCCTCTTTCGCCACAAGCAGATCGGGGAGAATGCGGGCAAATCGATCCACATTGGGCGGGCATTCCGGTAACGAAGAATCGACCGGAGCGATCTCTGAATCCGGCTCTGCCGCCTCTTCGGTGATTTCTGCATCCGCGGGAGCGTCGCTCAAATCCGCTTCGCTTTCTGCGATCTCAGAGTCGTCTTCGCCGGAGGCATCGGCCATCTCCGTGGATGCCACATCCGCCGGTTCGGGTGTCGATTCGGATTCGTCGACAGCGGCTGAATCTGTTGCATCCGCTGCCTCAGTACCTTCATCGACAATAACTTCAGGCTCATCTTCACCGATTTGCGGGCAAAGCCCTTCGGCTGAAAACGTCGGGTTTGTGTAGCCGTAGTCAGCAAACATCGCCCATACGATTGGCGTCTCTTCGGCGTATGCCAAGGCTGCGGTGCAGGCGCTCTCAACATCGCCGGCGTTGTAGGCATCAAGCCAGACCTGAGCCAGTTTGGCGTATTCGCTCTCGGGATAGAGTTCTTTCAAGGCCGCTACGACGTCGCCGGCGACCTCCGGCAGATCTTGATATGCTGCGATCTGAGCAAGGCGAAAATAGCTAAATGTACGCAACTCTTCAAGTTCATTGTCGCGCACCCAACATTTGGTCAGGTTGTTGTTACCGATCGCATCTGTAAAGTATGCCTCGGCGGCCCCGAAGCCCTCCATGTCCGCATTGAGAAGCGCCCTGTTGCCGTCCATCACCGTGTGATAGAGACATTCACTGGAACTGAATGTCTGGTCGATCAAGGTGTAGGAATTGCCGCCAACGCTTGCCCAAGTTTCGGTACGGGCGCGCTGCGGACCGGCCCCAACGCTGCCATACATGCCGCCGGTTGCGACGATCTCAGATCCTTGTCCATCTTCAGAAATGTCTTCCAGATCGACATTGGCGAAGGCCATTGTGATCGTACCGTCCGTCCAGTCAGCCCAGGTGGAGCCGTTCCAACTTCGCACATTGACCGTGTCAAAACAGGTGCTAGCGCCACAGGTTGTGTCGAGCCAAACGATGTCGGCTTGCCCATCGTCATTGATATCCTCGGTGGCCAGCACGGCGACGTCTCCGCCCGCTCTCGCTCTGTATTTGGCATCAAAGAGCGGAGAATCATCACCGACGATGGTTGCATTGAAGATCACGAGGTCGCTGACCTGGCCGCCAGAGGCAATCGGATTCGTATAGACCACCAACAGATCGTCAACGCCGTCAGCCGTCCAGTCTTGCGTGACAATCGCCTCCTCTGACAGCGCGCCACAGTCATCCAGCCATGTTGCCAGCCCTTCAGGCCCACCCGCAGGCGAGTTGATCACAGCGGTCAACGCTTGAGGGTACTCGCTAAACAATTCCGGGCAGGACGGCAGTTCAACAGCTGCCACGTCTTCGCCCTCGGGCGCGGTGTCGGATTCGCCGCCATCTGCGCTCTCTTCATCCGGCGCTTCACTGTCTGCCGGCACGTCATCCGCAGCAGACGGGACAATGAGCACGTCACCGGTATAGAGGACCTCTCCAGGACGCACGGTTTCTGTGTTTGCTGCCAACAGGCTGGACGGATCAATGCCCAACTTGCGAGCAATGCTGTTCCAGGATTCGCCGGGCTGCACTACGTACGTCTGTGGTCCATCGGCCGCAGCGGGCTCGGCCGGCATGTCGTCCTCCATCGAGCCATCATCTGACGCTTCATCGTCTGTGGCGGCATCGTCAACGGGCGTTGCTTCAGCCACGTCTTCCACTTCCGGAGCCGGCTCTTGCTCAGGTGTTGCTGTTGCTTCAGGTGAAGCTGGTTCGGACGAAGTTGTATCAGAAGCGGTGTCAGCATCTTCATCCGCTGTCTCCTCGGGCGCTGTATCTCCGGCTGTGGCTTCGTCAATTTCAGCGGAGACATCATCCGCAGTTTCGGTCTCTTGATCTTGAAGATCCGATTCATCGATTCCCGCGTCATCCTGTCCTTCACGATCAATGGGAATGGTGAGTTCATCGCCGCGCAGGAGCACTTCGCTTTCACGGAGCACCTGGCGATTGGCGTTCATCAGATCGGAGACTGCCACACCGTACAGATTGGCGATGCTGTTCCAGGATTCGCCGCCGCTGACAATGTGGACAGTTGCTTCATCGGCATCCGTGCCGACGTCAGTCCCGACCTCCCCATCGGCGTTGTCGCTGCCGTTGCCCGGGATCGTGATTTCTTCGCCGATATTGAGCCAGTCATTGGCACGAATAGCCTGGGGATTGGCAGCTTTGAGTTCCTCGACGGAAAGTCCGTTTCGTTCTGCAATGACTGTCCACGAATCACCACGTTGAACCGTATAGGTTCCTGAATCAGCGTCTTGGTCAGCCTGGGCTAGAACGGCCCCAGTACCGGCCAACACCCCGACACTTGTCAACATCACGGAAATCGTCAATGCAAGCATCACGAAACGCACGGAGCGAAGCGCTCTCGTCGTGCGACCTTCTTGGGATGTCGGACGCTCAGAAGTCTGGCTCGTATCGTAAGCCAGACTTCTTGGTGAAAAACGGAGACCGTTGTTTGTGTTCATCTTAGGCTCCAATCTGTTGTGCAGGCCAACCCATTAATAGGCGATGTCTGTGATCTGCTGAACCACCTGTACCCAGCTCTGACCGGGCTTCAGTTGGATGATGACCTCGCCGGGTCCAATCAAGCGTGGGGGGTTCTCGGGATCGGCGCGCCATGTACCCTCGTAGACTTGTCCATCTCGGAAGACGCGCAGGTCGCCAAACCCATACAGTTCGATATCAACACCCTTGGTGCCGAGACTGTCTTCGATAATATCGGTCAATTCGTGCTGAGCGCCGAGTGCAATCACGTTCTGGGCTACAATCGGCTGGTTCGTCGCTGAGTCGAACTGTTGCTGCCCTCCCTGGAAGCGTAGGTAGCCATCCTGGGCGGCATCGTAGCGCCATTCGACGTTGTTGCCGCCGGGGTAGGGAATCTGGACACTGGATGCATTGCCGGCAGCATTGGCGGGCGCTGAATCGCTAAACTCGAAGCCGGGGCGTTGCCATTCTTTGTTCAGCCCGTTGTCCGTAAGATAGTTGCGCACACCCTGTGTGCTGGTATGCATTCGCGTGCGATAGTCGTCGCCGATGCTGACAAAATAGCGTGTCTGAGATGGATCGTCGATGTCGGCGTCCAAATATGGAAAGCCGACGTCGTTCTTGAGCAGATAGCGAACGGCATCGCTGCCGCCGGAACAGGCCAGAGCGCCGTCGTACATGTAGGTCATCCAGATGTTGGGCAGGCGGGCCGATCGGACCGGACCGACAGACTCAGCCGCCTGACTCTGGAACATGGCGGTCATGCGGGTCAGGGTGAAACCGTCGACAATATACTCATAGACCAGATCGGCGAGACTGAGGCCTTTATGGGCTGTCCGACCGACCGAATCATTGTTGATGCAGATGAAGAGCGGCCGCTGTTTTAGCCACTCTGGATTGTCGACGACTTTGCCAGTGAAAGGCGACATGTTTTCGGGAAAGGGCGTCGGCGCCGCGGCTGCCTCAACATTGACATCAGGCACGGCAGTAGGTGGGGCCGGCGTGTCGGTTGGCGCCGCTTCCTGCACCGGCGCCTCTTCGGCTACCATGGGTGTCTTGGTTGGCGTGGGCGTCGGTTCAGGATTTTCGCTGCCACAGGCAACGAGGGCCGAACCGATGACGAGAAGAGCGAGAAATTGGAACCAAAATCTACGAGACATAGGTTACGAGTATGATATCCTTAGAACTTGTCTGTGGAGACCGGACGCCGGCTGAACTAAATTGCCAGACAGACTCCCTACGGAGATAATATCCGTGGTGTTGTGACCCAAAGTCTTGCTCTACAGACGGTTGATTTGTTTTCGGTGCCCGGCGCCGAAACCGGTTCAAAAGCTGATTTCGACTGAGAAAAATCGTTGCCGATACATCAATCAAATAGTGTCGGCTAGTATACCATAAAGGCCATGGATACCACAGTAGGCTTACGTTATAGAATGCACCGCGTTCCGAACCCAATTCACCCGAAAACTATGCGATTTTGGCGCCCACTTCAGCGACAGATTCTTCCCGTCGCTGGGATGATTCTCGCCCTGTTCTTCCTGAGCGGCTGTGCGACCGTGTCGCCCACTTTGCAAGATGAAGAAGGGAATCGCACTCCGGCCGTGATGCCGACTTTTACGCCGACACCTGAACCGGTATCGTCGATTTCGGAGGATCCCCTCGGCGAAAATGATGCTGCCAATTATGTGGCGCTGATCGATGAGTTGGGACTTGACTTTGCCGAACGCCGGGTGACCGAACTCTACGAGCGCGTCTCTCCCTCGGTCGTCAACATTACGACCCGGGTGTTGCGTCGTGGATTCTTCTATGAGGCCATTCCGGAAGAAGGCGTCGGTTCCGGGTTTGTGCTCGACAGGGCCGGCCATATCTTGACCAACTATCATGTGGTTGAGGGTGCACAGCGAGTCGAGGTGGGTTTCAGTGATGACACAGTCTTGTCGGCCGCAGTAATCGGGCTGGATGCACGCACCGATCTGGCGCTGCTTAAAGTCGATGCGCCTGAAGGCCTGCTGTCGCCGGTTGAACTGGGCACATCGGCCAATCTGCGTGTCGGCCAGCGCGCTATCGCTATCGGCAATCCGTTTGGTCAATTTGAACGGACACTGACCACCGGCGTCATTAGCGCATTGGGCCGTTCCCTTGAAGGCGCAGACGGGCGGACCATCACCGGCGTAATCCAGACGGACGCGGCCATCAATCGGGGCAACTCGGGCGGTCCCTTGCTGGACAGCAGTGGGCGCGTCATTGGTGTCAATACCGCCATCTTCAGTCCATCGGGCACCAGCGCCGGCGTCGGCTTTGCCGTGCCCATCGACATTGTGCGTCGCATCCTCCCCGATCTGCTTGAACTGGGCTACTACAGGCACCCGTGGTTGGGTGTCCGCTATGCCTATGCGGTGACGCCGGGATTGAAAGATGCGCTCGGGTTGCCGGCCGATCGCGGCTTGCTTCTGGTGCAAGTCTATCCGGACAGCCCGTTGGACCGGGCTGGACTGGTCGGCGCACAGCGCGAGGTCATCATCGGCAACCAGCGCGTTTTTGTCGGCGGCGATCTTCTGGTCGCCATCGACGATGTCGAAATCACAAGCTACGAGCAGTTGGAAACTTACCTGGAAGATCGGTTCCGGGTAGGCGACACGGCGAGGATCCTCGTCCTGAGCGGTGATCAACAGTTTGATCTTGAAGTGACTGTAGGTGAGGAACCCAATTGAGTGAGGCGCGCAAGAAAATGCATTGAACAGTAGTTCACGAATTCAAGCAAAACAAGATTCTTCGCTGGTTGTTTTCCAGAGCGAATGGGTTCAGTAAACCCGCTCGGAATGACAAATCCAGTCGTTCACGATTTGTCATTGCGTTGGCGCTGTGCGCCTGTGGCCAAACACGTAGTGGGCGCAAAGCGCCATGACCGGAGGGAAGAGGAATCTCAGGTTCGCCAAGGAGAGATTCCTCGTCGCTTCGCTCTGTCGGAATGACAGTTCGCTCCGAAATTGTGAACTACTGAAATCGTGAAGTACTGTTGACTCTACTGCAAGAAGTCTTTTTTTGACACGAATGGTCACGAACTTACACGAATTATGTCGTCACCCCAGAGAGAACATTCGTGTAAATTCGTGTCAGGATCTCTTTTTGCAGTGGACTCACTGTTGAACACTTAGGGGCGTGCCCTGTGGCCACCCGCAATCAACAATCAGTTATTCATCCCGCCCCAGCCGATGCCTGCCTCAAGTTGACCGCATCGCGCAACATCGCCGCAGCCGTGGGCAGTGGTTCCCGCTCCCAGATCTTATGATACATGCGCCCGTAGAGATCACTCTGCATCTCAATCCCCATCTCCCACCCGCTGCAACGCCCAAGAAAACTGTCCAATGACAACACGGTGGGTCCAACCGACAGATGGTAGCCCTCGGGCGTTTGTGTTGCAGTAGCAACCAGTTTGATCGTGTTGCCTGCCGCCATCTCCGTCTGCAGTTGTTCGGTCGTAATCGTGGTGACCCCTGAAACAACAACCTGTTCCAGCGTCGCTCCCACGCCCAGGAAGCTATTGGCAATGATGACCAACTTGTTGGCTGTGTCCCACCCTTCCACATCCAGTGACGGATCGGCCTCGGCGATGCCGCGTCGCTGAGCTTCATCAAGCGCTTCGGAAAACGAGCGACCGGTTGCCATTTCCGCGAGGATGAAATTGGATGTGCTGTTGAAGATGCCGCGTAGAGAGATGATATCCGCGGCCACCATGTCGCGCCGGCCGATGTTGATCACAGGCAGTGCCCCGCAGACGGTGGCGGAGTAGGCAATCCCCGCGTTGTGTCGGCGCGCCAGATCGTGCAAGGAGTCGAAGGCCAGAACCAGCGGCCCTTTGTTGGCCAGGACGACATCGATGCCCTGGCCCAGTGCGGCTTGGGTGATGCTTAGGCCAGGCTCGCCATCGTCCAGATTGACCGGAGATGCCTCCAGCACCAGATCGAGTTCGGATGTCTCGATGATTGTCAGCGCCGTCTGGTCAGATTGGTGACCGGCCAACTGCGAGATCTTGCCGCCCGCCTCCTTGTGTCGGCGCAGTTGTGCGGGATCAAAGCCCTGTGCATCTATCGCAACGCCACTGCTGTCGGCAACGGCTACGATCCGAAAGCCGAGATCATACTGCTCGCGCAGACGTTCTTCTTTCATCTCGAGGAGGCGTAGGAAATTTTGTCCGACATTACCGCATCCAGATCATGGCGGTCTTGACAATCTGAGTCATGCTTTTGACTCCTCCATAGACGGTTTACGTATGAGTCCACTGCAAAAAGGCCTTTTCTTGACACGAATGACTCTACTGCAAAAACTAAAATTTGCCACAGATTCACACAGATATGGACTTGATTTTCACAGATGTCCAGAGTAATCCGAGTATCATCTGTGTCTTAGGCCGTTCAAAGAAATCAAATCCCTATTTGACGGCCTGCAAGCCGCTGCGCAAGCATCATCAAACAGGGATTCAATTTCTTGCAGCGGCCTTATCCCTTTTCATCTGTGTGAATCTGTGGCGAAAAAGGCTTTTTGCAGTAGAGTCACGAATGGACACGAATTGTGTCGTCACCCCAAAGCGATAATTCGTGTGAATTCGTGTCCAGATCCCTTTTTGCAGTGGAGTCCCATACTGGCAACGGGGGTTTGGGATGAACCCAACTGATCTCCACATCAATAGGGCCAGATGCGCGGCAAGGGACGTTCCGCCTCGACCAGCCGTTGAAGCAGACGATGGCGCATGTCGGCCAGGTCTTGGGCATAGGCCCTATCAGTGGACACATCTCTATATTCGCCCCAGGGTTGGCGCAAATCATGCAGCGATTCATTACCATCGGCGTGGATCAGATAGCGGAAGGTCTCGGTTCGCAACGTCTTCCATCCGGTGAATTCCATCAGCACGCTCTCCCGTCCAGGCAGAGCAGGGTTGACGGTCAAGGGCAGCAGCGATTGTCCTTGCAAATGGGGCGGGGTCTGCACGCCAATCGCGTCCAGCAGCGTGGGCACGATGTCCACGGCCTCCGTCATGCGATCAACAGTCGCCGATGACGGCCCGTTTGGGAGACGCATCAGCAGCGGCACATGGCTGACGGCATCATCGCCGGGATAGCCTTTGCCGTATTTCAGGTGTTCGCCCAGCCATTCACCGTGATCGGACGTGAAGAGAACAATGGTGCTTTCGGCCTGGCCGGCCTGTTCAAGGGCATCGAGTATGCGGCCCACATGGTGGTCGACCTCGGTCACCATGGCATAGTACCCGTGGCGGGCAGAGCGCAACGCAGCGTCCGAAAAGGCATTATCTGTGGGTTGAGACTCAACTTCCGGCGGGAATTCGGGCAGCGTCAGCGTCTCCGGATCGTACATGTCGAGATAGCGCTGCGGCACGACCCAGGGGGCATGCGGCGAGTAGAATCCGGCAATGCAAAGAAAGGGCTGGGAGCCGTTCTGCCGCTCTAGAAATGCGATGGTCTGTTCAGCGACAAAGGCGCTGTGCGTATAGGCTTCGTCTCCAGGGAAAGGCACGGCCCCCTGGAAATCCGAGCGTTCACCCAGATCAGGATGGTTGACCGTGTCATCAATGCCCATGGTGCGATAGTAGACATCGGTTGCCGGCGGCAGGCCGACGCTCAGGTGGTCCAGTTGATCCGGGGCCACATGGCGCACCCAGGCGCGATAGGCATCTTCGTAGACGCCGGGCTCATCGGCGATCTCCAGGTGATCAAAGTCGTAGGCCGGATGTGGGATTCGATGATCACGATTGGCGTGGGGCAGGAAGTGCAGCTTGCCGATATTGGCGCAATGATAGCCGTATGGCTGTAGCAGCGTCGGCAGTGTCACGGTCTCTTCGGGTACCGGCACGCCCATGTGGGTGATGCCGAGCGTGGATGGATATTGGCCGGTCAGGAGACTGATGCGGCTGGTCATGCAGACCGGACTCTGCACGAAAAAATTGGCGAAGTTGATGCCCTGGCCGGCAAGGCGATCCAGGTTGGGCGTAATGATCTCCGGGTTGTGGTTGGCGGACAGCGCGTCCCAGCGTTGTTGATCGGTGTAGAGCAGTAGAATATTGGGGCGTTGCATCGACAGTCATCCCTCGATTCTGGTTACGTGAAACGAGCCATGCCTCTGCTGCAAAAGGTGTTTTCAACACTAAGACACAGTGGCGGCACAGAGTTCACAGAGGAAAAACAGAGGAACTAGGTTCTGTTGAAATTTTGTCTTCGCGGGGATAAATCCCGCTGCTAACAAGGAGAAGCCGCTTCAGCGGCTAGATCTCAGCGCCTGAGGGCGCTTCTCGCTGTCAGCTGCCGGCTTCAGCCGTTGCCGCGAGCCAAATGTCAACAGGCCCTAGCGTTCCTCTTTTGATTGTACCAGAAGCGATCTGAATGGCCGAAGCATCTGCGACTGATGGGCAGCTATGGCAGCGTGACTGTCAACGCAAAGTCTGTCTCTTGGGCATTGGTGGAAACAGTCAGAAGATAGTCCTGGGTTTCCGGGGCGACGAAGGACCAAGCGCGTGCTTCGTCGTAGAGCCATTTGTAGGTGCGCTGGTCCGAGACTCCTTGAATACCGAAGGCTGCACTAGCCTCATCGCTCTTCAGTTCGAGGTTGATGATCTGGCCCGCATCTGCATGCACGTTGTAGCGATGGGGCGTGTCGGCACTGATCCGGCCGGAGACGACGCCCGCGCGTATCACCCGAAGGCAGACGAAATTGAGCCGGCTCCAGTCTGGCAAAGGGAGAAAGATCGATCAGTTCTAGGAAAATGGCATATTCGGCCTCTGTCTCCGTTGCGGCCACAGAGATCAGGTAGTCCTGAGTGCTGGGCAAGATGCCGGTCCACTCTGTCGATCCCGGGGCCAGCGGCTTGTATGCCTGTCGATCTCGGACTCCGTAGATCGAAAAATTGGCCCCTGGTTGGACTGCATCCAGGGCTACACGGAGTTCCTGACCCCGTTCACCCTTGACGAGATAGTGGGCCACCTTTTCGGCAGCCACTCGCTCGGTCAGGATGGTGCTTGCCATCCCCGAAGACAGATCAACCCGCTTGGCGAGCGATGTTGCCGCCTCCGCCGGTTCGACATCAACCAACGATGATTCGACGGTTCCAACACCGGCTGTCAGCCATGCGATGTCGGTCGTGATCAGATCGTGTGAGATCTGATCGTGTGAGATCAGATCGATTGAGGGCAAGTGACGTGAGGGCAGGTAGTGTGAAGTCAAGTAGTGTGCTTCAGCCGAGGAGTAACGGCTGGACGCGAGAAAAAGACCGGCAAATAGGATAACCAGCAGGTACGTTCGCTTTTGATTATCGAAGAACGTCATATGAGTCCCCTCGTTTGTCTGTCGTCGTATCGGTGGCTGCGATGTAGCCACTGGTACGACTGCGAGGGGCGATGTGGGAGGGTTACGTTACTCGCGCTAGTTCAGGATTCAGCAACGGTTGCAGTGGCGCATTGATGCCTCGCGCGCCGACAAGAACCGCGATTCGGAATCGCTGTCTAGGTAGACGCAGAAGTCGGGAAAATGTCGCGCCTGGATTTGATGAAGCTGAATATTCGTACGTTCTCTTGACCATTCTTTGCTCAATGTACTTCTATGCGCGTGATCCACTTGACCTGACGCAAGGCGTCATCGATTTCCGAAGGGACGATGAGCCGCACCAGACCCTGTTCACGTGTCAGCGGCTGCCCATCGATCTTGTAGCTCAGGATGATGGGCGGAGCTGTTCCTTTGGCGAGAAGCTCGCCGGCACGGACACACGTGCCAAAATTGTCAGTACAGATTACGTCGACATGGGTCCATGTCATATCCGATGGAATATGGGCGGTAACCAGATCGAGCAGCCGGACGCCACTGAATGTAAAAGGGCCCGATGTTCCGTGCCCTGTTGAAACGATGTACGCATCGGAAACCTGGGTGAGCGGGTAGCGCTCAAGATCCGTGGGCGTGACTGAGATCTCCGCACCGTTCGGCAGGCAGATCGTAATGGTTGGATCGTCGCCGGGCGGCGTCGGATTGGGATCGTGTTCGTGGCCATGGAGCCACTCGGGCTCATTTGCAGTTGGACCGGTCATAAGCTTAGTCATCCTGTTCGATAGAGAACGTCAACGGATAGCCGTCCATGCGCGCTCGACTTTTGGCGGCTTTGGCGAGCTTATCGGCCTCGCTCTTTGGCCGTACCACAACAATTGCCGTTCCATTGTTGTGCGCGGCCTCAGCAATGTGTTCAGCGATCTCATCTGATACCAGAAAGACAACGCCTAACACATGGACAACATATGCGAATGTCGTGACCGAGTCATTGTGAATCAAGACCCGATACCGTGGCTCCAGCCGGGTGCTTTCGTCCGAGTCGATTGTTGGACGGACCAATGGTAGAGCAAACATTGAAGATAAAGGTGAAGGTGCTGACATGTTCAGTTCTCTCCGTAGCCATTCGAATCGCAAACGTCAAGAAAAGAGTAGCACTGATCGCCCGCTTGATCAATGTGACGCGTGAGTGCACTGGATAAAGGTCTTCAACACGGACGCACAGAGAGGTACGGAGATCACAGAGGAAAAGCGGAGAAAACGGGATTTCTGTATCGGTCTACATGATGGCGAAATCGTAGAGACGCAAAATCGTAGAGACGCAAAATTTTGCGTCTCTACTGGTCTTACCGACCCAGTTATTTCATTCCAGCATGTCATTGATATGTGCAAGAAAACCGGATTTCATCCGCGTTTATCTGTGCTTATTTGCGGCTTTATGCAGGGAAGTCATGCACAGACAGCAACAATGCTTCGCTTTCCCGGGTGAAGTGCAACAGCCGCTTAGCCCGTGCCTGTCGCGTCCGCAGCCCTCGCTGCATCCCGAAAGAAACGGTGATCGGCAAGCTGCCAAAAACGCGCGACCTGGTCCGGATTGTCGATTGTGGCCGCACGCCGATTGAGTTGATTGCAGGCAGTCGCAAGGACATCATTTGCTCGGCCATCATTTTGATGGCCGAAGATCGAATAGCATGTGCGTAGCGCGAGCGCTGTCTCGGTGGTAGCGTCCGTCTCCTTGCCTTCAAGCGTCTCCCAGACTGTCTGCGCATGGGCGAATGCCGTCACGGCATCGTCCATGCCTTTCGCCAGGCGAGCCAGACCGGCAATTGCGTTCATCGCATAGTATACCTGCCCCATCTGCTCGTGAAGCGCCTTGCCCCGTTCATACATTTTCTTGGCCAAGATGCGGTCCCCGCATGCCTCCAGGGCATAGCCCAAGCGTGTGCTGACCAGCGCCTCAAATCGCTTATCTCCGTGTTCCCCAATCAACGTCAGGACGTGGGCTAGTTCTTGCCGTGCTGAGTCGTAGTCGCCCATCAAGTAGTGAAGCAATCCCAGATCGCAGACGCGATTTCACTTCGAAGTGTCGGTTGCCGAGTGCGCTTAGTTGTTCGCTTGCGTGTTCGAGTTCGGTGTAAGCGCCATCCAGATCGCCCATCTGCATCCACATGGCACCCAAGTAATGACGTGAGATCAGGTGTCGCCCGTATGTCGGATGTGCGTGCCCCAATTCTATGCAATCGTTGAGCGTTTCCAGCGCCCGGTGATAGTCGCCCTTGTTGGTGAGTGCTACCCCAAGATTGCTGAGGATAATCTCCTCTATGTGGTTGCTGCCAATCTCGCGTGCCAGAGCCAGACCTCGCATATAGTCTTGCTCAATGGACTCGAATCTACCCATGCCGGATGAAGCTGTCAGATAGCCAAACTTATTGAGAAGAACGGCCATCTTTTCTTTGTTACCATTCGCCTCAGCCAATTCGTACGCCCGTGTGATAAGGTCAAATATCTGCGTCGTCGACATACCTGAGAACATACCGCTCGCCGCATACATCTCTAGACCGGTTGCTTCGATCTCGTTGTCTCCGGCTGCTTGCGCGTATTGTGCGGCATGGCCGAAAAATAGCTTGGCCTCATCCATCTTGGATTGTGCCCAGTATCCAGAGCCCAGTTCAAGATAACTACGCGCCAGCGCTGCGCTCTCCTCGAGCTCTTCAGCCACCTCAAGCGCCGCGCGTGCCGCTTCAACAGCCTTCTTGCCCTCACCGATCATACTAGAAAAGTGAGCACGGTCGATGGACAAGTCTAGGACCATACGTGGCACGGCATCGGCCGTCGAGGCCAGGAGCGCATCCTGTTCGTCGAGGTTGTTGCGCCAGCGCGTCAACTGGATTGTGCGCTCGAAGATGCGGTTCTGTTCAGCCAGAAGTGCGAAGCGCAGTTTGGGATCGTCAGGGGCATGGGTCAATGCAGCGTCGAGCTTTGCTTCGGCATCAGCCAATGCATACTGCGCCATAGATGTCTGTGCCGCCTGACGATAGAATTGACAGGCACGCTCCGACTCGCCGGCCTGCGCGCAATGGAGAGCCAGTTCACTTGCCACACTGTTCAAGTCGTCGCTGTGCAACGACTCGATGGCCAAGGCGACGCGTCGGTGAAGTAGACGACGGCGCGCACGACTGATCTCCTGGTAGGCTACTTCACGGATACGATCATGGCTAAAATCATAGCTGTCGCCCTCTTGCTCGCGCACAATGTGACGGGACCAGAGTTCGTCCAGCGCGTCAATCAGGGCAAGCTCATCTGCTGCGACCGTCGACCGCAACACCTGATAGGTGAAGTCCCGTCCGATCACAGCCGCCGCATTGACAACCTTCTGGGCCGTAGGCGAGAGTTGGCTCAGGCGGGACACAATCAGGCTATGGATTTTAGTGGGTATGATCATGCCGTCGTTGTGTGACGAGGAGACAGGCCGTGCCCAGCCTACCCCATCTCCCTCGCCTTGATTCAATCTGCCGCGCACAGTCTCGATCAGGTAGAGCGGGTGTCCCTCGCTGGCAGCATAGAGCGCCTCGACCACCTCCGTTGTGATCGGTGCTTCAGCGGTCTGCTGCATGAGTTCGGTCGCCTCTTCCCGTGATAGGGAATCCAGATGGATCTCCGTAAGTTGGTTGCTCTGCCTCAGCCCTTCCAGGCACTTTTCGAGCGGGCCATTGCCGATCACATCTTCCAAGCGGATCGTGCCCACGACGAGCAAAGGGTCATTTTTTGCAATGTGGAGAAGAAAGAGGAGCAACGTAAGCGTCTCCTGATCGCTCCACTGCATGTCGTCCAGGTGGAGGAGGAGCGGCCCTGGCACAGCCTGCAACGTGTGGACGATCGCCTGGAAAAAGCGCTGTTGCTGCCAGGTCTCCGCCAGTGGGCCGGGCGCCGGCAGATCGGGCCGATCTGTGAGCAGGTCGGGAAGCAGGCGAGAAAGTTCAACGCGCCACAGATCATCAAGCGACGCCAGGGCCGGCTGCACGCTTTCCGAGCGCAGCCATTCTGCAATCGGGGCGTAGGTCAGCGCGCCTCTGGATGCGTAAAAGCGGCTCGATGCCCAGGCATGGCCTTGACGCCGAACCCAAGTGACAAGCTCTTCGGCCAAGCGTGTCTTCCCAATGCCGGCCTCCCCCCAAATGATGACACACTTTGCGCGCCCATCCTGAGTTTCCCGCCATGCTTGCTGTAGCTGTTGCCATTGTGGATGGCGTCCCACCAGGCGCTGCCGTTGGATCGGCTGTGGAACGTTCGAGGACACTGCCGCCTCAAACTCACGATGCAACAGCTGAGCGTGCAACTCTTGGGTGGCGGGTGAGGGTTCAACGCCCAGCTCGATTTTCAGGATCGATGCGCAGTCATGGTAGACGCGTACGGCTGCCGCCCGATCGCCCTGCAGCGCAAAAATCTGCATCAGCCGACGATAGGAAGACTCCTGAAGCAGATCGTGGCTGCGCAACTGCCGAGCTCGACCAAGCGCTTCGTCGTATCGACGGAGATCCATTAGGGCGTCGATCAACTGTTCCAGCGCACTTTGCTGTCGGATCCGCAATTGTTCTCGAATCGTCAGGGCCCAGTCTGCAAAACAGTCCGGCAGGAAATCGCCCTGGTAGTGGTCAACTGCTTCGGCCAGTAAGCGAACACGTTCGTCAATAGTCTGGCTTTTCTCAGCCGACGCGTACAGCGCTTCAAAGTCGTGTACGTCAACGCTGAAGGCGCCATCCCGGCGCCAGGTGACGGCAGAGCGTTCCATGCTCACGGCCTCATTCCAGCCCGGCCACGCGGTCCTAAGCTTGTAGAGCAGATTGCGCACATTGGTGCGCGATTGGACGTCAGTGGAATCGGACCAGAAGTGGTAGGCAATTTCGGAGCGAGTGAGCGGTTCGCCGGGGCGCACGGCAAGCATCGCTATCAGCTGTTCCAACCGCGATTGACCCGGCGACAACTGTTCGCCATGGTGGACAAGCTGAAACGCGCCTAGTAGTCGGAGGGTGTTGCGTAGTGTAGGCATTTGACGTCAATGTGAATAGACTGTTACTTCAATGTGACCTAGCGATGATCCCCATCCCCGCCGATCTTTCCGCGTTCGAGACGAGAAAAGAGTTTGCTGAGATTGGCCTCGGCCACCTCTTCCAAGGTCAGATCCAGCTCGGTGCAGATCTGGGTAAGGTACCAGAGCACGTCGCCCAGTTCATACTTAAGCGCCTCACGATCGGCGTCGGTAAAAATGCCGTCTCGATCGCGGAAGATCTTCTTGATCTTGCCGGCCAGCTCGCCAGCCTCGTTGGTCAGTCCCAGGGTCGGATAGACGATGGGATGATCGCAGCGAATCTCGCTCCAGGTCTTACGTGATTGGGTTTGATAGATAGAAAAGGTCTCAGTATCCATAGATGGGCCTCTGTCGAAAGGTGAGAAATGGTTGGCGATATGGGGCGCAGCGGCAATTTGCGACACTGCGCTGCATATTGTACCGTGTGCTATCGATGATGGACGAATGCCTTTTGTCAACGGTTACGAGTTACCCATAACGATGCAAACATACTCTCACTTGATCATTGTCGCAGCCATCAACCAAGGGCTGAAAAACAAAGAGGACAAGCGCATCTCGCCGGGCCGAGAATCGGTTGGGGCGACTGATTATCTGCCCCATACCCATACGTTCCCATTTCTCTTCGGCTCAGTCGCTCCTGACATTCCGCTGATTCTGTTGACGATTGTCTTCATGGCATCCGACCTGTTGGCAGGTCGGAGCTTGGATCCGGGGAACGAGATGGGGCGGTCAAACACAGGCTACCTTTTTGAGACGCTGTTCTATCAAGATCCTTGGGTCAAGACAGCCCACAATCTCTTCCACGCGCCGATTCTCGTCATCTTCTACACGCTATTGGGCTACTGGGCATGGCGGCGGGGCTGGATGGTTGGCCGTTGGAAGTGGGGCGCGCCACTCTTCTGGTTTGGGCTGGGCTGCACGATCCATACGCTCATCGACATTCCCGTTCACTATGATGATGGTCCGCTGCTGCTCTTCCCGTTCAACTTCGAAGCGCGCTTCTACTCGCCCTTGAGTTACTGGGATCCAAAACGCGGCGGCATCCCCTTCACGATATTCGAACATCTGCTTGACCTGCTCCTACTGGCCTATCTTCTGGTCAATTGGTGGAAGCGACGCCTAAGGCGTCAAGCCATTCCTCCAGAAAGCATGAGTTCGTGAACGAAGAGTGAAGAACAGAGATCGGGACGGCAAAACTACTTCACCATCCCGATCTCTGTTCTTCACTCTTTGTTTGATGTTGCGAACTAGATCTCAACTCCTAGATCGGTCGCGGTCTTGAGCAACTGTGCCCATGTGGTCTCATCGATCGGGATGCCGGATGCGAGCCGTTCGGCCGTCTTGATCCGCTCCGGATCGCCGGGCAGAAGGACACCATCGCTGCCGGGTGCAGGCGTGGCCTCGGCGACGTAGCCGGCCATGCGACCGGCATCGCGCATGTACTCCTCCATGGGCCGGAAGACATCGGGTGCAAAAACAATGAAGACCACGCCGTTGCCGCGGACAAATTCCGGGAAGATTGACGGGCATGAGCCGGTCAGAATGCCGCCTAGGAAGGACATGGTCAGCCCAAGGCCGTAGCCCTTGTGCAGGCCGACAGGCAGCAGCATGCCACCGTTGTAAAGGTCGTCCGGCTCGGTGGTCGGCATCCCCTCCGCATCAAAGATGTAGCCTAACGGCATTGTCTTGCCCTCGTTGCGCGCCACACGAACTTTCCCCTCGGCCACGCCGCTGGTGGCAAAATCGACCACGATGGGGTCATGATCAGGCAGCGGAAAGGCCGAGGCGAACGGATTGGTGCCCAGGCGTCGCTGGGCCCCACCGTGGGGCGTCACCAGTCCGCCTGGGCCGCCCCCGTTGCAGAAGCCGAGCGCGATCATGCCCTCATTGGCCGCAATCTCGACCCACTCGCCCAGCCGCCCGATGTGGTTGCAGTTGAACAGCCCGACCAAGGCCAGTTGCCCATTCCGGGCCTTGTCCATGGCGACGCGGACAGCCATATTGGCGCCCACTTGCCCCAGACTGCGACAGGCGTCGACATGGGCGACGCTTGCGGTCTCGTGGACGATCCGGGGTTGGGCCACCGGATCGGTGTAGCCTTCGTGGATGCCGTCGATGTACTGTGGCAACCGCACCACGCCATGCGAATCATGGCCGGCCAGATCGGTCCGCACCAACGAAGTCGCCACAAGACGGGCCGTCTCGGACGAACAACCGGCGGCAACAAACATCTTCTCGGCAAATTGGGTCAGGTCATCTGCTTGAATAGTGGGCATGGGCACTCGCGCTTTCTTTATGAATCGGATCGGTGACGAGCGGTTCTGATTTGGCCGGCAAGTTGTCACAGATGACTCCACTGCAAAAAGACTTTTTCGCCACAGATTTACACAGATAAAGAAAGGATAAAACACAGATGATACCGGGATTACTCTGAACACCTGGTAAACATCTGTGAAGATCAGCTCTTTATCTGTGGCTATCTGTGGCAAATTTCCCGTTTTGCAGTGGAGTCATCTGTGGCGATTCTTTTTCTAGACGCCGCTATACGCTGAGAAGCCGCCGTCAACGGGCACGACGATGCCGGTGATGAAACGGGCGGCATTGCTGGAGAGCCAGACCGCGGTGCCGACTAGCTCATCCGGCTCACCGAAGCGCTCCATGGGCGTGTGGTCGATGATCTGTTGGCCGCGGGCGGTCAGGCTGTCGTCATCATTGAGCAGCAGGGCGCGGTTCTGTTCGCCGATGAAGAAGCCCGGAGCAATGGCGTTGACACGCATGCCCGGCCCATGCTTCTGCGCCAGGTCGATGGCCAGCCAGCGGGTCAGGTTGTCGATGGCCGACTTGGACGCGGCATAGCCGATGACGCGCGTCAGCGGGCGCTGGGCCGCCATTGACGAGATGTTGATGATCGATCCGGCGCCCTGCTTTGCCATCGGCTCGCCGAAGACCTGGGTGGGCAGAAGCGTCCCGGTGAAGTTTAGGGCCATCACCTGCTCGACAGCCTCTCGGCTCAGATCGAAGAAGGTCAGGTCGCCGAAGACGGTGGCGCCGGGCATATTGCCGCCGGCGGCATTGACAAGGATGTCCACACTGCCCCAGACATCGAGCAGGGCGGTGCGAGCGCTCTGCAACTGTTCCTTGTCAAGCACATCGGCGGGCAGAGCCATGGCCGTGCCGCCGTCCGCCTCAATCGCGGAGACCATCGCTTCAGCGTTGGCCTTGCGCCGGCCTAAAATGCCGACTCGCGCGCCAGCTGCGGCCAGTCCGTGGGCCATCGCCCCACCCAGCACGCCGGTGCCGCCGGTGACGACGGCTACTTTTCCATCCAATGAGAAGATGCTCTTCTCAGCCATAGTTGATCTCCTTCAAGTTTTTCTCAGGCTCGTCTGTGGCGACAAATCTGATGTGGTATGAGTTTCTTGTCCGCAGATCAAGGGAGTAATCTGCGGCCGACAAGCCATTCCTGATTTGCGTATGGCAGGCTCCAGGGCCATTGATTGTGCCGTTTTCTGGTCCGCAAGCATTTCGCGGGGAATGACTTGTCCCTACGTGGCTTCTATGGTCATGTTGTGTGTGCCGGTGATGATCTATCCTTGAACAAAGGGTTGCACGTGTTTGGCAAAATGGGTGTCCAGGCCTGCCAGGTATTCTGCCTCGTGGCTGCGGATGAAGGCCTTCAACTCATCGCCGTATTTGTCGAGCACGGAGCCGAAGGTCACGTGCAGCACCTGCCGCGCGTCGAAGTCTTCAAGAAGGTCGGGCAGTTGCTCATCACTTAGCTCGGCCGCTGCGGGCACCTTGTCCAGTTGGCAGTCCAGGAAGTAGCTCTTGCGGTCATACTCGAACTTGCTACGCGAGAAGTCGAGAATGGTGCGGAAGAAGGCCGGGTCTTCAGTGGCGATCACGCGCAAGGCTTCCAGATAGCTGGTCCCGGCTGTCTTGACATGCACTAGGCTGCCGGCCTGCTCGGCGATGGCCGGATAGATGCTGAACTTGTCGGAACCGGTGTGGATACTCAGCTTGTAGCTGTTGAAGTGACGCAGGACGGCCACCTGCCCGGTCAGATCCTCGGCGAACAGATCGACATCGCCGATGTAGTCGACGCCCTTCTGGAACTTGCCCACAAAGCGTGGCGCCACGCTCACCAGCGGCAAGCCATGGCGGATCAGTTCGTTGGCGATGTAGTAGTGCTCATGGATCGACGTCGGCGTGTCGGTCTCGTCAATAGACATCTCAAGGTCGAAGGGTTTGCCGTCCATCTGCGCCGTGAGCGCGTCTGCGATGGACAGGGCGTGAGCGACAGCGTTGCCATACTTGGCCAGCGCTCTCAAGAGTGTCTCCTCATCAAAGACTAGCAATAGGTCATCGAGGTCGATGGGCGCCGCACAATAAGTCTCGACCATCGCCTCGTAGCTTGTGCCGAGTTTCCCCCAGGGCAGACCGGCGACTTTGGAACGCAACGTCTCAACGTCGTCAGCCTGAGCATCATTGTCCACATGGTCGCTGGGGTCGATGGTGTAGAAGGTGTAGCCTGCTGCCACAAAGGGCGGCAGATCCTCGACGACCTTGACATGGTCGGCGTCTGCACCCCAGGGGTCGCGCCAGCCCATTTCGAAGACGCCCCACATGGCGTCATCCACCACTTGCTGGGGCGTGCGACCGATACGCGTGTTCTCGCGCACCGACTGCTGCGCAAAGATCGGCGCCATGCCGGTGCCCTCAACAGAGGCGACATGGCCCGGCGTGGCCAGGCCAATGCGATCGCCAAAGCCGAAAGAGGTAGCAATCCCCAGCGGAACCGGATTGAGCCACGGCAGACGGCTACGCAGCGTTGCGGCATTTCCTGCCGTCAACGGACAGATCAGCGCTCCGCTGTCGGCATCGACTTCGCCGTCAAACCCATCTGCGTCACCGCGTACCGCCAGCTGTTTGAAACCGTTCTCGCCTTTGAACATGGCGTAGATGGAGTCCTTCGCGCTCTACCAATGAATTTGGATAAATCTCGTCAAGATTCAGTTCTGTCATGTCCTTTTCCCATATATCTTTTTTTGTGTTTCTTGGCGCCCATAGTGAACCATATTTCCAGCCTCGATAAGGGTCTCGACATTGCCGTCCAGATTCTCCGCTGATCGTTCATGACATAGAGTCTGCTCACGCGGAATCGCTTCTAAGAAACAAGCCCAATTGCGGCGGAAGATGCTCTGTTACCCTGATTGGGTAACCGTTGACAGATCGGGGCGCTCAAGAGGCCAAAGAAGGGTCTTGACATTGTTGTCCAGATTCTTCGCTGGTCTGTCATTATGCTCGAACTGTCGACGCGAACATGCTCAGAATGACAGGCAGTCGCCTAAATGCACCTTGTTTCTTTTTGTCTTTGCGATGCCCCTCTTCGTCGGGTACTCAGAATGAAAGTCGCTGGCTATGCGTATCCCGTTTCTTTTTGTCTTTGCCGAATTCAGCTTCGTCAGCCACTCAGAACAGCATATCGTGAAGTATCGGAACGCTATCCATCAAGCCGATACGACTCTTTTGCAAGGTCATAGGCCATGGCACGGACCATCGCCAGTGAATCGTACCGATCGACGATGCCGCGTACCTCTAGACCGGCTAGCCAGTTTGCCGCAACGCGACGCCACAGGTCGTGGCGTGCCGGGATCGAGGCGTAGGCACGCGTATCGTCGTTGAAGCCGGTCGTGTTGTAGATGCCGGCTGTCTCCACCACGTTGTCGAAGTAGCGTTCAATGCCGTTGATGCTGTCATAGAACCACCAGGGCGGCCCCAGTTTGAGGATAGGATAGTGGCCGGCCAGGGGAGCCAATTCTCGGGAATAGGTGGTCTCATCCAAATTGAAGAGAATGATGGACAGACCCGGCTCGTTGCCGAAGCGATCCAGCAATGCCTGCAAATTGTGGGTAAACTCTCCCGCAGTGGGGATATCGGCGCCCATGTCGCGACCGAAGCGACGATAGAGCTGCTGGTTGTGGTTGCGCCGGGAACCGACATGGATCTGCATGACCAGTCCATCTTCGGCGCTCATGCGCGCCATCTCGATCAGCATGTGGCCGGTGAAACGCTGGGCGTCATGGGCTGTGGCGCTGCCTGCCAGCGCACGCTGGAAAATGGCATCGGCCTCTTGTTCGGTCAACACCTCGGTGTGGGCAGTCAACGCCGCGTGGTCTGTGGCCTTTGCCCCCATGGACTTGAAGAAGCCACGACGCTGCTCCAGTGCCTGGATGAATCCCGCATAGCCGCTCACCTCCACGCCGGAGACATCGACAAGCAGATCGATCTGTTCCGCCCAGCCGTCCATATCGATGTTCACAACGGCGTCCGGTCGAAACGTAGGCAGGATGCGCCCGCCCCAGCCCGACGCTCTGATGGCCTGATGGTGAGCCAGCGTATCAGTGGCTGCATCCGTGGTGCAGAGCACCTCGATGTTGAACTGATCGTAGAGTGCACGCGGGCTGAACTCCGGCGACTGAAGCTTGGCGTCAATCTGGTCATAGACGGCCTGTGCATTCGCTCCACACAGTTTCTCCGTCACATCGAAGACATTGACAAGCTCATCGTCGAGCCAGACACCGGTAGGTGTGCCGCGGAAGAGATAGTAGTGGTCGGCAAAGATCTGCCAGGCCTTGCGATGATCGCTCTCTGTGGGACCGCCATCCTGTCGCGGAATCCCCAGCGACTCCAGTGAGATGCCCTGGGAGTAGAGCATGCGAAAGACGTAGTGGTCCGGTATCAGCAGAAGCTCGGTCGGCGAGCCGAACGTGTAGTTCGGGTCCGCAAAAAGCTGTGGATCCACATGACCATGCGGGCAGACCAACGGAAGGCCGGCCACTGTGGAATAGAGTTCACGTGCAGCGGCTCGTTGCCTCGGTTCTGCCGAGAAGAATCGGTCAGGGTGCCGCGTCAGTTTAGTCATTGTGCGCTCCTGAAATACGGAAGGATTAGAGTTTGATAGCGATAATTATTTAGGCCGGTGCGCTCTCGCGCACGATCAATTCAGGTGCAATCACAATGGTTCGCTCCTCGATAGCATCGCCGGCAATCTGAGCCAGCAGGAGCTTCATGCCCACCTCACCCAGGCTGTCGCGCGATACGCGACAGGTTGTCAATGACGGCGTCACCAGCCCGGCCAGCATGATGTCGTCGAAGCCAACCACAGCCAAGTCGTCCGGCACCGACCGCCCCAACGCTGCACAGGCATGGAGCGCACCGACAGCTACTAGATCGTTGTAACAGATCAAGGCTGTAAGTTCCGGGTGCTCGCACAACAAGCGCTCGGCTTCAATCTGGGCGCCATCGACCTGGGGCAGACATTGGCGAATCCAGCGGGGATCGGTTGGAAGCCCTGCCTGCTCAAGCGCGCAGCAGTAACCCTCACGTCTTTGTCGCCCACTGGCCGAGTTTGCAGGTCCTGCCAGTAGACCGATCTCCCGATGGCCGGTTTCGATCAGATGTCTGGTCGACCGCGTGATCCCGTTGATATCGTCAACCGACACAGATAGTACTTCATCGTTGTCCATGCAACGGTTTAGCAGGACGAATGCCGGAAGGCGAGAGGCGGTTGCCACCAGGTCGGCATCCGACAATCGAGAGCTGCAGAGTAGGACACCGTCTACTGAGTGATCCTCCAGTGAATTCAAGAGCACCAATTCGCGCTGTGGATCCTCCTCGCTGTTGCAGAGAAAGACGCTGTATCCGGCGGCATAGGCCTGATGTTCGGCGCTGCGGGCGATGTCGGAGAAGAAGGGGTTGCCGAGATCAGGCACGACCAGGCCCAGTGTAAAGGTCTGATTGGTCACGAGCCCGCGCGCGATGGTGCTTGGGCGATAGCCGAGGCGATTGACCGCCTCCCAAACGCGTTCTTCGGTCGACGCGCTGACGTCGCCCTTGTTGTTGATCACTCGCGAAATGGTCATCATCGACACACCGACTTCGCCGGCGACATCGGCAAGCGTGACTCGTTTGACCATGATGGTTCGATCTCGACGGATTGAGGATTGTTAGCGTTAACGTTAGCGCTAAAGATATGATACTGGAAAGGAGAGGGGACGTCAACTGGTGTTTGGGGGATGGGGAGTAGGGATTGGGGATTGGGGAACGGGTTTGTGGATCTGCTGCTGGCTGCGTGCTGCGTGAGGTCTCGGGTGAGATGTGGTTTTCGAACTTGGGACACTTTTGATCTGAGATCTTACGATTTCCTTCGGCAGATCGTCCACCTCAATTCACGCAGCAAGCAGCACGCAGCAAGAGAGAGTCTCTCGCCACACCACAAGTACTCAGCCCCCCAACCACTCCTTGAGCGTCGCCGCATCCATCAGGAACTGCTCGGGGTCATCGTTGCGCACGAATTCGAGCAGAGCAAAGCGGTCGCCGGGGAGGGACTTGATGCGGTCGAGGTAAGCCAGCCATCGCGGGCTGTGATCGGCCAGCGGCAGGCGAATGGTCTCACCGTTCCCGGTCAGTTCCCAGCTGAAGACGTGGACGTCGTCTATCCAGGGCGCAAGCATCTCCATGCCGGCCAGGTTTTCCTGCACGTCGGATCCTTTGGGCGGCTGCCAGAAGGAGCGAAGCGAGGGTCGATTGACGTCGCTCAGCAATTGGCAGGCGGACGCGTAGGTGTCGGTCAATGTATTGCCGTGGAATTCATAGGCAACTGTCACATTGACTGCGTCAGCCAGTTCGACAATGCGTTGCGTGTCCTCAACGATGGCCTGGCGATAGCCGGCATCGGCTTCGCTCGATCCCATGCGCCCGGCCCAGACACGGATTGTGGCCGCGCCCAGCGCCAGGGCCGTCTCGAGGACCGCCTCAAATGGGCCGGTATCATCATGGCTGACTCGATAGTAGGAGCCGTAGTTGGGGATCTGAAGACCGGCGTTCTCGTTCAGGCTGCGCACGTGCATGGCCTGAGCGATGTCACCGTGCGGCACATGGACATCGCCGCCCCATTCGATGGCGTCGAGACCGGCCTTGCAAACCAGGTCGATGATTTCGCTGGGCGGGAGTGATCTGAAACTGACAGACACGAGGCCTGAACGAATCATAGGAGTCTCACATTTCGACGTGGATGAATCGTGTGTTCAGAATAGGCGGTCGACCGCCAGGCACGCCCCTGCCTACTCCGTGATGAAAGAGGGGTCAACGCCTCGGAATTTCCGGTGGCATGGGAGCCAGGTCCATGTCTTGGAGAATGCCCGCCAGTGCGAAGTTGCCGGTGATAGCCAACATGCCCGGCATCAGGATCAAGGCCGGCAGAGTCAGGGCAATACTGAGCGCGATCAAAACCAGCGAAAAGAGAACCATGAGAAACGAGTAAAGTGGGTGTTTGAATGCCAAGATCGTGGCATTGCGCAGCACCAACTTGATCTCCTGGTCATCCTGTTGCCAGAAGAGGGGAAAGACATACTGAGCGATCATCAAGCTGATCATGAATGCCCAGATCCAGAAGACGGAAAATATGCGCCAGGGACCTTCCGAATTCCCATAGAACACGATGTTGAATGCCAGGGCAACCGGCACAATCAGCGTGGTCAGATAGAGCACCCACCCGCGCCAAAAATGTTGCTTGGCGCCTTCCCAGAAAAAGCTGTTATCCGTGCGTTTATAGTTTGCCGCACGATTGAATGCCTTGTTGATACCGACCGTGGCCGACGCTCCAGTGACGATCAATACCTGCCCGATCCACCAGAGGACGCTCAGATAGACGACGAGAAAGAGATCTTCGTAGGTCGCTTTCAGGACGCGCCCCATTATGACAAATGCCTTCATGCTATATCCTAACCTAGTTGGTTTGTTCTCTGACTGATGGTTGATTATACCATTTGTGGCGAAGTTTGGAATTCCTGAGTCTTTGCGATTGGTCTGGTCAACCGCTATAATCGCTCTACCAAAGAGCAACAAAACGGCACTTTGAGATTCACAATGGGGCGCATTCGTTTTTCGTTTTTCGTTTCTTGTCAACAATAAACGATCGGATATCAGTATGACATCTCAACCGAAAAAGATCCTGGTCGGCGTCGCCTGGCCCTATGCCAATGGCGAAAAGCACATCGGTCAGATTGCCGGAGCCTATTTGCCGCCCGACATCTTTGCCCGCTACCAACGCCTGGCCGGCAATGACGTTCTCATGGTCAGCGGATCGGACACCCATGGAACGCCCGTCACGCTGAAGGCTGAAGCCGAAGGGGTTCCGCCAGAAGAGATCATTCGCACCTACCATGAGATGTTCGTGGACGCCTGCTTGAAGATGGGCCTAACCTTCGATCGGTACACACATACCGATACGGAAACCCACTGGCAGGTCACGCAACAGATGTTTCTACGCCATCTGGAAAACGGCTACATGTACACCGATGTACAGAAACAACTCTACGACCCGAAAGCCGATCGCTTCCTGGCCGACCGCTATGTGGAGGGAATCTGTCCCGTCTGCGGCTATGAAGATGCGCGCGGCGACCAGTGCGATAACTGTGGCAGCATCTACGACACGCTGGAGTTGGGCTCACCTCGCTCCAAGCTGACCGGCAACACCGAGCTTGAGGTGCGTTCGACCGAACACTTCTTCCTGGACATGGGCAAGATGAACGATCCGCTGCTCGAATGGATCCAGGTGGGCAAGGAGCATTGGCGGCCCAACGTGATCAACTTCACACGCGGCCAGCTTCAACTCAAGGAACTACGCGGCCGGGCCATTACACGCGACATCAACTGGGGCGTGACCATCCCTGTCGAGGGCTACGAGGGCAAGCGCATCTACGTCTGGTACGATGCCGTCATCGGCTATCTGAGCGCACCGATTGAGTGGTCCAAGGTCACGGGCCAGGAAAATGCATGGCGCGAGTGGTGGGACGCTGACGTCAATCCAGATGCCCGCATCTACAACTTCCTGGCCAAGGACAATATTCCTTTCCACACCATCATTTGGCCGGGCATGTTGCTCGGCTACAATGACGCGGGGACCAAAGTGAAGGCAGCGAGAAGCTGAATCTGCCCTACGATGTGCCGGGCAATGAATATCTCAACCTGGACGGCGAGCAGTTCAGCACCAGCCGTGGCCGCGTCATCGGCATCAATACCGTGCTGGGCGCATTCCAGGCCGATGCCTGGCGCTATGTGCTCACCGCGCTGGCGCCGGAGACCACCGATGTCGAGTTTACCTGGCAGGATTTCACGGACCGGGTCAACAACGAGTTGGTCGCCAATTTGGGGGAACCTCGTCAATCGTATGCTTGGCTTCGCCTACAAACGCTTTGATGGCGTCATTCCGACGCCGGGCGCACTTTCGGAGATCGATGAAGTGCTGTTGGCTGACGTGCGCGGCGGGTTCGAGAGTGTGGGTGCGCTCTATGACGCCGCTAAGCTCAAGGCGGCGCTGACCGAGACGCGCCGGCTGAGCCAACGGGTCAATCAATATTTGAATGATCGTGCGCCATGGTCTCTAGTCAAAGAAGATCCGGCCGAGGCGGCGACCGCAGTCTATGTGGCGTTGCAGGCCATCGACTGGCTCAAGCTGCTGTGGGCCCCCATCCTGCCCCATGCCAGCGAGCAGTTGAACGAGATGCTCGGGTACGATCAACCGCATCTTCGGTACCCAGTACACCCAGGAAGTCGACGATGCACGCGGCTCGCATCAAGTCCTGCGCTACAATCCGAATGAGGCCGCCGGTCGCTGGGAAGCAACGGTGCTGCCTGCTGGACAAGCCATGAACAAGCCGAGCCCGCTCTTCGTCAAGCTGGATGAAGAGACCATGGCCCAAAAGCTTGAGGAAATTGGATGAGCGACGGGAACTTGAACGATCTGCTGATGCAGGCCATGCATCAGCAGATCCCCGACGGTGTGGAACTCGAGTTGCCGCCCAAGAGTTTCGTCGACATGGAAGCTGAGATCGTGGCCTTTGAGCCGGGTCAATCGTTGACCGTACGCTTCCCGGTTCTGGAACGCTACCAGAATCCCATGAAGATGATGCAGGGCGGCTTCATTGTCGCCGCCATCGACAACACGATTGGGCCATTGGTCTATCTAGTGGCGCCGCCCAGTGTTACAACGCAATTGAACACATCTTTTACGCGACCTGTAACACCGGACAGCCAGTTCATTGTCGTCGAAGCGCGCGTTACAGCTCAAACCCGTCGCCAGCTCTTCCTGAGCGCGCATGTCACGAATCAGGCAGAGAAGTTGGTTGCGATCGGTCAAGCTGTTCACACCGTGATAGATCTAGCATCATGATTGATCTGAGTTCGGAATAACATGCAGGCTCTTTCGGGTCCCGTCCCATCAAAAACAGCCGACTCCATCGGCAGTTCGCCGTCAACAGTCGGCAAGTCAGCCGGTAGGAGCTTGGCGCACTTCGATAATCTCTATGTCGGCAGACCGCGCCGATGGCTGATATTTTTCCTCAGCGCATATCTGGTGACCGCGTTCTTCTACGCGACGACCACGCCAGCTTGGCAGAGTCCGGATGAACCCGCCCACTACAACTACATCGCCCATATTGCCGAGTATGGCTCCCTTCCGGTTTTGCATCAGGGCGACTACGATCAATCGTTGCTCGAAATGCTGCTGGCAACCCGTTTTGCGCCGAAGATCCCTACCTCAGGTCTGCGCTACGAATCCTACCAACCTCCTCTGTACTATTTGATGGCGACGCCCGTATTCTGGGCGACCAATGGGAGTCTACTGGCGCTTCGACTCTACAATGTACTACTCGGCGCCATCAGTTTGATCCTGCTCTACCAATGCGTGATCTTGGTCTTCCCGCACAAGACCCTGTTGGCGACCGGGGCCGTCGCCTTTGCAGCGACGCTGCCAATGCATGTAGCCATGACTGCGGCCCTCAACAATGATGGTCTGGCTGCGCTCTTGATTTTGGGATCGATGCTTGTGCTGTTGCAATGGATGCGCGATCAGTTTTATGGCAAGGCGAAATTGAGCGACGAACGGCAGATCCGCCACCTGATGGTCCTGGGTCTATTGCTTGGCCTGGGGCTCCTGACCAAGATCTACGCGTACATGTTGCTGCCGATCAGTCTTATGGCAGTCGTCCTGGTCGGCTGGCTGCAACCGAGAGTAGGGCAATCGCTTCATCTTCAATCATGGCACGATTTCCGGCGAAGCATCCGGTTCTCGCTATGGACTCTGGTCCCGGCCTTGTTGCTTGGTCTTCCTCTCTGGCTGCGTAACATCTGGCTCTATGGGCGCTGGGATTTTCTGGGCCTCAACTGGCATGACAGCGTTGTGCTGGGCCAGCCGCGCACGTCTGATTGGATCGCCAATTTCGGATGGGTCGAATTTGGCGAACGAGCCTTCCGATTCACTTTTCAGAGCTTTTGGGGCGTCTTCGGCTGGATGGGCGTCTTCATGGACACTCGCATCTATCTGGCGCTGCTCGTCTTTACCGGCGTCATCTTTGCCGGCCTGTTGTGGGCCGTGGTTCGGCTGATTTCCGGACCACCGGACACTGACATGGATCTCTTTCAGGTTGCAGTCCTCGTTCTGCTAGGCATCATCTTGCTGGCCGTTGTGACCTCCTACGTAGGCTACAACTTCAAGTTTGTACAGCATCAAGGACGCTATCTATTCTGGGGGTTGTTGCCCATCAGCACAGTCGTTGCTTTGGGATGGCGAGAGGTGCTACATCCGCTCCAGGGCTGGATCACCGGCCTACTGGCTGCGGTATTGACGGCATCGCTGGCGATCACAGGCATCGTGAACAACACGTTGGAAAAGTGGACAATCCTGATCATTGGGCTGATCGCCCTGTTCCTACTGTTACAGCCCTTACTGTTGTCCGGCGTCAAACTGTCTAATATTGAGTGGCTTCCCCGCTGGTTTCGCCGATTCATGCAGAGCCATTGGGTTGTCCGACCTGTCAGGGCGCTACGGCTGTTGGCTTGGGCTCTCCCCTTCCTGCTGCTAATACTGCTCAATTTGGCCATTCCGTGGCTCTATATTCAACCCCAACTTGGTGGGTAAGAATCGAAATGGGTAAGAATCGAAGTAGTTGAGAATCGAACCGGATCTCTATGCAGAATCATCTTCAAACCAGAGCATCTACACCTTCGAAAATTCGGCAGACGCCGCTGGATTTCGTCGCCATCTTCTCCGGACTTCTGGTCCTGACGCTGCTGGCAATGCTGCTTGTCTGGCAATTCTGGCATGCCAATCGCATCTTTAGCGGCGTCCAGATAGTTGGTGTTCCTGTCGGGGGAATGACCCGCGCCGAAGCCGTTGGCACGCTTGAAGGCAGTCTCTCGGGCTATCCGACGCCGCCGGTCACGGTCTATTTGGACACCCAACGTTTTCCATTGCCGGCCGAGGCGCTCAACGCACAATGGGAACCCATTGACGCGGTCAATCAAGCCTATCTGCTTGGCCGCGAAGGCGATCTGTCGAAGCGGCTGGCACAACAGCTTCGATTGGCGGTGCGCGGCTACGATATGATTCCCCAGGCAACGTACGAGGTCGCTCCGGTGCGGCAAGCGCTCAGCGAAATCGCCAACCAGGTTCGAGGTGACAATGCATCGTCCTCAGACGGGCCGATGGTGGACGTAGACATCGAGGCGACGCTGTGGCAAGCGCTAGACAGATTGCAGAATCCGAGTCAGACAGGTCTAATCGAATTGCCACTGGTATCGGTGGCCCTGCCGGAGCCGGAACCAGCCGCTGTGCAGAGCACGCCACTGGAAACGTTTGCAAGAAAGATGCCGGAGCCGCTGCTCTTGAGGGATCCGATCTTCGGCATCGAAACTGCACTTGATCCGGAGCAGCTTGAGGCGATTATCTTCACGCAGGAACCGCTGAAGATCGACGAGGACGCGCTGCGTGATCATCTGCAACTGCTGGCCGGGCAATATGAGATCACGCCACGAGATGCCCGGCTGCGCTTCAACCCGGCCACCGGCGGCGTCACAGTGCTGCGGTCGAGCCAGGCGGGACGTCAACTCGACATCGAAGCCACCATGGTCGCCGTCGAAACGGCGCTGGCAAGTGGCGCAAACGAGGCTGCATTGGCTCTGACCGAGATCCCGCCCGCCGTCGACAGCGCACGCATTGCCGAGATGGGCATCCGCGAATTGGTCGCATCGGGCACCAGCTACTTTGCAGGCAGCAGCGCTGCGCGTGTGCGCAACATTGAGGTCGCCGCTGAAAAATTTGAAGGCGTGGTCATCCCGCCTGGCAAGAGCTTCAGTTTCAATCGTTTTGTTGAAGATGTCACCGCGGCCAACGGTTTTGAGGATTCGCTGATTATCTGGGGCGATCGCACGGCTGTGGGCGTAGGCGGCGGCGTCTGCCAGGTCAGCACGACTATTTTCCGGGCGGCCTACGCAGGGGGGTTGCCGATTGAGGAGCGCTACAATCACGGCTATGTAGTGGATTGGTACGGCGAGCCGGGATCTGGACGCCACCATCTACACGCCAACCGTCGACTTTCGCTTCCGCAACGACACCGACGCCTACATGGTCATCGACCCCGTGGTGGATAGCGTCGGCGGCGCCATCACCTTCAACCTCTATGGCACGCGCCCGGATCGTCTAGTCACTATCGCCGACCCTGTGGTGACCGAGCGACAGGACCCCGCGGCGCCGGTCTATCAGATCGATGACGAGCTGGCATTTGGCGAGCAGCAGCAGGTCGAATGGCCCAAGGAAGGCATGACTGTCCAGGTCGAGCGCACCATCGTCGAAGACGGCACCACGCGCACTGATACCATCACCAGCTACTATCAGCCCTGGAACGCTCTTTATCTGGTGGGACCGGGCACGGATATTCCTGAAGAGCCCGATTCCGATTCAGACGGATAGAGACAGCACGTCCTGGGCAAAGCGTTCCTGAAACCGATCAAGATGCCTACAATTCATACCGGTTCAGCCACTGACCAGATAGGACACGGATCACACTGATCGGGCAAATGTCCAAGGATTTACCCAAACGAATCCTTGGAAATTCGGATAAATCTACGTCATCCGTATCCTATCTCACCATGACCTGAATCGTTCCCACAATTCCTCTCAGCCGACTCCCTTGCCACGTCTTCATTCAGCGTACGAGCCGGATTCGGGTGCAGCGTGCAATCATCGCCCAGTGCCTGGAGTTTCGATCATTTGAAGAGTGGCAATGACGACTTCCTCAATGACTTGTGTCGTTTGCCGAATTAGCGCATGCTGAAACATAGTATAGGTATCGGGCATCAGCCACAGGGACTCATCCATTTTTTCGTAACGCGCGAACTTGACGCAAGGAGATAACAGAAGATGGCCGTGAACGGCGAGCTTTCAGCGGACAAACTCTATCGGCACACCGATTTGCAACAACTGAACTTCAAGACGACCGATGATCTGGCAGATCTGACCGACATGCTCGGCCAACCGCGGGCGGCTGCGGCCATGCAGTTCGGCATCGGCATGGCCCAGGACGGCTACAATATCTTTGCACTGGGGCCGACAGGAATCGGAAAGCGGCAGGTGATCCGTGGCTATTTTGAACAGCGTGCGGCCACCGAAAAAGCACCCGATGACTGGTGTTACGTCAACAACTTTGAGGATCGCCATAAACCGAAAAGTATCCACCTCCCTGCAGGCCTGGGCACGACCTTTCGCGATGACATGAACGAACTGATCGAAGGGCTTCACAACGCGCTCTCTGCCACGTTTGAGAGTGAAGAATATCAGGCGCGCCGCCAGACCATCAACGAGGAGTTTCAAGAGCGGCAGTCCCAGGCTTTCCAGGTCGTACGGGAACAGGCGGAGGAAAAGGACGTAGGCCTGCTGCGGACGCCGTCCGGGTTGGTTTTTGCGCCGATCAAGGATGGCCAGGTTCTCTCTCCGGAAGAGATCCAGGAACTCTCGGAAGAAGCGCGCAAGCAGTTGGAAGCCGAAGTGGAGACGCTCCAGGGAGAGCTGCAAAAAATCGTGCAACAGGTACCCGGCTGGCAAAGAGATAGCCAGGACAAGCTCAAGCAACTGAACCGGGAGATGGCGGCTTTCGCCATTGGCGGGCTGATTGACGAACTGCGTCAGAAGTACAGCGATCACGACGATGTTGTGGCACATATAGATGCGGTCGAGAATGACATCGTAGAGAATGCACGCAACTTCCTGGAGGCAGATCAGGAGGAATCCAATGTGCCGGCCATGTTGCGCACCGCTCAAGAATCGGATGGGGGCTCGCCGCTGGCACGTCGCTATCAGGTCAATCTGCTGGTCGATCACAGCAAGGCGACCGGCGCGCCGGTGATCTATGAGGACAATCCCACGCACCAAAATCTGGTAGGCCGCGTCGAACATCGAGCCCAAATGGGCGCGCTGCTGACCGATTTCAACCTGATCAAGCCGGGTGCACTTCACAAAGCCAATGGCGGCTACCTGATCCTGGATGCGCGCAAGGTCTTGATCCAACCCTACGCCTGGGAGTCTCTCAAACGAGTGTTGCAAACCGGCGAGATCCGTATTGAATCTCTAGGGCAGACCTTGAGCCTGATCAGCACGATTTCGCTGGAGCCGGACCCAATTCCGTTGCAGGTCAAGGTGGCGCTCTACGGTGAGCCTCAACTCTACCATATGCTCTACCAACTCGATATGGACTTTGCCGATCTTTTCAAGGTCGAGGCTGATTTCAGCGAACGTATGGAGCGCGATGATGAGAGCCAGCATCTCTATGCGCGTCTGATCGCCACGGTGGTGCGTCAAGAGGAATTGCGACCTTTCGACCGAATGGCCGTCGCCCGCATCATCGAACGCAGCGCCCGAACCGTCGGCGATGCGGAAAGGCTCTCAACCCACACCCATAGCGTGGCGGATCTGCTGAGAGAAGCGGACTACTGGGCCGGAGAGGCCGGCCGTGATATAGTCGGAGACGCTGACGTGCAGCAGGCCATTGACGCCCAGATCTACCGGGCGGACCGCATTCGCGAGCGGATGCAAGAGGCGATCCACCGCGATGTGGTGCTCATCGACACAGAGGGCGAAGCAGTGGGCCAGGTCAACGGGCTTTCGGTCATTGGACTGGGCAACTTTGCCTTCGGACGGCCGAGCCGTATTACTGCACGGGTCCGGCTGGGCAGGGGCGATGTGCTCGACATCGAACGCGAGGTAGATCTGGGCGGTCCGCTCCATTCCAAGGGTGTGCTCATCCTCTCCGGGCTTCTGGGTGCGCGCTATGCCGGCGAGCAACCACTCTCCCTCTCGGCCAGCCTGGTCTTCGAGCAGTCCTATGGCGGCGTCGACGGCGACAGCGCCTCGTCGGCCGAACTCTACGCACTGCTATCGGCCATTGCCGAGATCCCCATCCGCCAGGCGCTGGCCGTCACGGGATCGGTCAACCAGTATGGCAAGGTCCAGGCCATCGGCGGCGTGAACGAGAAGATCGAGGGCTTTTTCGACATCTGCGTTGAACGAGGGCTGACTGGCGAACAGGGCGTGCTGATTCCCGCGTCGAATGTCCAACATCTGATGTTGCGCCAGGACGTGGTCGAGGCTGTGGAGGCAGGCCAGTTCCATGTCTATGCAGTGGAAACGGTCGACCAGGGCATCGAGATCCTCACCGGTCTGCCTGCCGGTGAACCGGACGAGGATGGCGACTATCCCGAGGGGAGCGTCAACTTCCAGGTAAAGGAGCGCTTGGCGGAACTGGCCGAAACCGCCAGGCCTTCAGCGATGCAGGCAAGGGCAACGCAATCAAAATGAGGAGACGAGAGCGTGAGCGAAAATCGAGAGACGCTGACCATCAGCGCATCCTCGTTGCCCTGGACGCTTCATCGGATAGTCGGGCCGCCGTAGAAGCTGCTGTCAACCTGGCGGCGCGCTTTAACGCTGAACTCACCGGCATCTATGTTGAGGACGAGAATCTGCTACGGCTAGCCGATCTGCCATTTGTCCAGGAGGTCGGTCACTTTTCGGCGACTTGTCGACACATTAATCATGTCGATCTGGAACGCCAATTCGGGGACAGGCCTCGCCCCGTCGTGTTTTCACGTTGGCAACCCAGCGCACCCATCCGATAGGGTCCTTCCGCACTGTTCGAGGGCGAGTCTGCCCGAGGTCTGCCGCATCTGCAGAGGCCGATTTGCTTGTCCTGGGGAAACGGGATGGTCGCTTACAGGCACGGTCGAGTGGGATCGACCGTGCGTGGCATTTTGCCGAACGATTTGGTCTGGCGCTGATTGTAAAGAGGGCACTCATTTGGCCGCGCCGATGGCTGTCGTCTACGACGGCTCAGAGGTGGCTGATCGGGCGTTAATCGCTGCGGAGATGGTTCGTTCACGATCGAACAACGACCAGTCGCTCATCGTCTCGTTCTGCCTACCGCGCAGCAGGATGCTTTGGCCCTGCAGGCACAGGCAAATCGAGCCTGGCAGTGAAGGCGTTGCGGCACGCTATCGAACGGGAACGGGACAAACGTATACGCCGTTTAGCCGATATCCTCTTGAAGAGGGATACGGATGGTGGTGTCGCCGGCACTCAGTCTGTCCTGCGAACAGTACGTTGGCATCGCTGTTGGACT
>CAVXYK010000015.1:0-251929 GCA_963765875.1 uncultured Chloroflexia bacterium | reverse complement strand
TGTTGACCGCCGTTGGCGCTGATGACATTGTTGGTCCAGATTTTGCCGTGGGGCACTGTAATCGTGGAATCGTCGGGCGAGATCATCTGGAAGGATCGCAGTCCCATCGACGGTGATCTCGCCATAATCGCCATCGACTTCGACCCAATCGCCCGCGATAGGGACGCTCGACCAGGACAACAACACCGGCTAAGATGCTGCTCACGTAATCCTTGAAGGCAAAACCGATTGCTAGGCTGACTGCAGCCAGGATAGCCCAGATATTCTGTAGAGACGGGTTGATCACCTCGGGAATGAGCCAGAGTGTGGCAACGATGATGATCAGAATCCGCAGGACCGGGGCTACCGGCAATAGATAGTGACGCATGCGGCCCGGCAATCGCTCGGCCAGCCAAGGAATGACACGTTGAATGACTTCGATCAGCAGCCACGCTGATACCACGATCAGCAGAATATTTGTAAAGCTTATCTCGTCTAGGCTGAGCAAAATCTCATTGGCGTTCACGTCAGATGTCATGGTAGTTGACCTACAGGCAGTCGGTTCATCGGCGCTTGGACATTGCCGGCACTTGGATCATAAGTCGTCCGTCAGGAAGCCTTCATCGCCCAAAAAACCGCGAACGGCAACGTAGCCCAGGCGGCTAACGCGCCGGCAATCGGCGTAATCTGCGATTAGATTGGCCGTCTGCAACTGCTTGATACTGCCGGCAATGGCAGAGGGCAGCATCGGCAGAAGAAGAGGGAGAATTGAATCAGGCAGCCCATTGTGCAACAGCAGCGCGTGAAGCACAAGGGCCTCGTTGAGGCCGAACTGGCCCAGCGCTGCAGGTAGTTGCAACTGGTCCCAGGGGCGGATCCAGATAGTCGTACCTTCATCAATGATGGCTTTTTCCTCGGCAGTCTCCTCTACGTCCCCGTCGCTCTCCACCAGCAAACTCTGTTTCCAAATGTGCCACGCGAGTTCGGGGATGCCACGACTGCGTGCGGCCAGACGCTCCAAATAATCGCTTTCGTCCTGGGTATTTCGGTTACCCTTATCGCGATCACCTTCTTCTTCGGACTTGTCGATCCCATTCGAATTGCCCGAGACATAGATCAATTTCCCGGAATCCGCCTGTCGGAACGTGTACTCTTCTTGACTGTTCTGGTCCACCGGTCGTCCAAACCAGCGCGTGAGCGCGCCGGCATCCAATGGCTCAAGTGTACGCGCCGGCGACAAAATCTGATCCAGGTGCAGTGTATTGCTCAGGAAGGCCCATGCCCAGCTGTCGCAGATGATCAGGCCGGCTGGCTGTTCTTCCGCCCAATCCAGCCAACTGCGCAACAGGTTGAGGCCGTTCTGATGGCGCAGGAAACAGCGTTCCAGGGAAGGCAACACCCATCTTTTTCCGTCAGCGGCCTTCACTTGCGTCAGCCAACTCGGGTCGTTGTTCAGAATCTGCTGCAACGTCGGCGGCTCGACCACATGACATTTGTTGTCAGCGGCCCAATCTCGTGCGCTCTGCGGCAGGTGGCTGCGGGGCGCATTGACGAGCACGTGTGAACCAGGGTGTTGGGAATCGGCGTTCAACCAAGCGTGATATGCGTGTGTCAACGATTCAAAATGGAGCGCCCGCCAATCCGGCTTGGGCGCGGCCCGCTCGATCAGAAAATCAGGAATTGACTTCAGTTTCCGATCGTGCTCAGAAAAGGCGTCCATCTGATCGGCACGATCCGAGAGCCGCAGACGGCGGAGTATCGCCTGCAGGTGATTGCGCACTGTTTCGGTTGCCGGCCCAGAGGGCGACTTATACTCATTGAGCGGGATGAACTTCCACAACGGTGCGTTTTTATCAGGCATGATATGGTCTAGCCAGATCCCTCTTCACTAGCATCATCAGGATCGATCTCGAAAAACTTCAGCAATTGTAAGATGATGAAGTTAAGTATGGCGATCACCAGCGCAACGTCATCGCGGCCGAAGCCGATCCCTGCGCCCATTGCCGTCACCCAGACGCTGGCAGCTGTGGCAGTTCCGTACACATCTCGGTCCTGCTTCAGAATTGCGCCGCCTCCGAAAAAACCAACGCCTGCCATCAGGCCCTGGATGAGCCTTACTGAGTTAGGGCATCACTGCCCGGTTCAATCATGGATAGTCTGATAATAACATAGGCGCAACTGCCCAGGACAACCAGCAGAAAGGTCCGAATGCCCATGATATGCGTGGACTGTTCATGTTCCCAGGCGAATGGCAGGGCGAACGAGAAGGTCGCCATTTGCACGCATTCAGGTTTGACCGTATGAAGCTGAATGCTATTGAAGTTTAGCGAATGCTCACTGTCGCCGACGGCAGCGTCTCCGATACATCTACATTCCAGAAGTATGCTTCAAAATCCCAGTAGGACCAGGGCTTGCCCTGATCTTCCCAAAGAATGGACGCGCGCAGCGGCACCTGCATGCCCTTCACCATCTGCCAGGCCAGAAAATCGACATGCCAGGGGATCTTGCCGCTCTCTGCGTCTCGATAGCGCAAGGCGGTCATGCGTCTGATCAGGCCGGTCTCCGGGTCAAAGTGAACGATCAGTTCGTCCTCTGCTCCTTCGTAGGGAAAAATCATGCGCGCCGATGTGTCGTCGATGGCCTCCCAGCGAAGACGCTCGTCCGTGATCCAGAGAGAAGGCATGAGCGGGGCCTCGGCCCACAGGATCATGTTGGCGCCCTGATCGACCTCGGGGCCGATGGCCTCCTTGCCCATGGGGCCGGTCATGCCTTTGCCGTCGACGTAACGGTCGATGGCCTTGAGCACAGGAAAGCCGAACCAGGTGACCTCCATGTAACGCTCAAAGGCGTAGCCGGGCTGGTGCACCAGTCGATAGCGCAGCGGCATCCACAGACCAAAATTGGCGCGGGCGCGTCCATAGACGACTAGAGACTCGCTACGCGGAACTTGATCGCCAAGCGCCGCCTGATAGTAGCGACGTACGGGAGCCGGCACGTCATCTGGAACGGTGATGACGCCGAGATCCTGCGCCGGGTCGGTTGGCAAGGGCAGGTTGGCCGGTTTCACCTGAAGCCCGGCCCAGCCAATGCCGGCCACGACGGCCAGCCCGCCGACGACGCCAAATGCGACGGTTGTAAACGTACTCATGCTCGCTCCTTCACTCTGAAATGTCTGATGGATACTGCGACGTCTTCTCTCGCCTCCGCCCACCTTTACTGCGTCGTTTCAGACGTCTCTCCGATCTGATTCGTCAATCCGAGCCGATCGTTCAGCCCATCGAACTCCTCGCGGGTCAGCCCAAAGATGAGTTCATCGTGATATTCGCCTTGCGTGAAAATGTGGCGGCGAATGCGGCCTTCCTGTTGACAGCCGAGGCGCGCAGCGTGGTGGATCATGGGCTGGTTTGTCGCCAGACAGCGGATGTTGTACTTCTGAAAACGCAGTTCATGAAAGGCGTAGCGCAGCACCAGCACCTTGGCTTCAAAGCCATAACCGCGCCCGCGGAAGGAACGATAAACTCGGCTGCCTGTCTCGAACGTGCCGTTCTTGCGCTCCATGGAATGGATGTTCATGCCGCCCACCAGTTCGCCATCCAGGGTTTCGATGGAGAACATGATGCGCTCGTCCTGGTTGTTGAACTGGGCATAGCGCTCGGCAAATTCCTGTGCATCTTGCTCGGATTTGGGCAGCGTCATGCCGTAGTTGAGAAAGCGCACTGCTTCGCTGTCAGACTGCTCTTCCGCCAGCCAGAGGTCGGCATCCTCCAGACGCATTGGGCGCAGTCGAATGCGTTTTCCTTGCCAGTAGTATCGACTGTTGGACATATGCATCATCTTTCGTTGGTATGACGGTCGTGGCGGCCAGTTGGTCTAGCCGGCCACGTAGTGGCCAAATGATACGCTCAGCAACTGTTCGCATCGTTGCCGCTGTGTTGTCGTGGATAGGGACATCTCCTCACAATTTTCTATGGCATTGCCTCTGTTTGCGCCAACACGGTATTGACCATCACATCCACAAACTTATCCGACTCACTGACCCACGGGCTATGCCCCGAGCGCTCGAACCAGACGATCTCCTTGTGCGGCGCGTCGAGCAACTCATAGTACTCCTCAATCAACGACGGCGGCGCGTTGACATCGTGGCGACCGGTCAGAAAGTAGACGGGTACGTCCAGCTTTGGAGCCTGCTCACGGAAATCCACATCCCACAGATAGGGATAGACGATGCCCAGCGTGTCCAAGGGCCCACGCGCCCAGTTGACAATGTCGAGCAGGCCATACTCCGGGCTGCCCAGATCGCGCGGCGTGTTGAAGCTGGTGTCGATGGCCGGATCCTGGTTCATGTAGGCGTAGGTGTCCTGCAGGTAGTTCACCTGTTTCCAGGCCACGCCGTCGCCATAGTAGGGTGGCGGCCCTTGTTCACGCAACTGCTCGACTTTCTGCGTGTCGCCCCGTTCAAGCGCCCAGTCGATGGCGAAATCGTAGGCTATCAGGTCGGTCTCCAAGAAGGCGACCATCTGTGCCGCGCCGATGTGGGCGTGGAAGAGTTCCGGGTGACGCTGCACAAGCATGATCCCCAGAGCGCTGCCCCACGACTCACTCAGCAGATAGACCTTGTCCACGCCAAAACGCTCACGCAGATAGAGGACGAGTTCGTGTCCGTCTTCGATGTAGCGTTCCGGCGTCAGTGTCGAACGGTTCACGGCGTTGAACGATTTGCCCGCGCCGGGCTGCTCCCAGTTGACGACCACGAAGTGATCTTCCAGTCCGGCCAGCTCATGGCGCGCGGTCGTCAGTTGGCTGCCGCCCGGCCCGCCGGCCAGGAAGAGCAACACGGGGTTGTTGACATCTTTGCCGCGTATGGAAACCCATTGTTCGCTGTCGCCAAGTTGAACAGTTTCCAACGTCGCAATGCTGCCCGGCACAACCTGGCCCTGGGCATCGACGATTAGCGGCGTTTTGGCGAAGGACTGCGATGACCAGATGGCCAATGTCGAGACGAGAATGATGCCCAGGAAGAACGCGATCAGACCAAGCCAGTTCTGTCCCCATCGTATCAGCGCAACGACGAGCGCCACATCGATGGCGAGTAGCCCAACCGCTACATAGAGCGGGACCGCGGTGGCAACAAGGAGCAGGAAGACGGGCAAAGCGATGATCAAGGCCACTAGGCTACCGACCGTCCATGCCAGCGCGGACAGGACTCGGCGCGTCCAGTGCGGTCTAGAGGTATCAGCTGCCGTATCATTGGCGGAATAGGTTATGGTTGTCATGTAGTACTTCCCTTTATCCATAATGTGGTAATTTGGTTCTCTGAGGTTCTCTGGGATCGGCCGCCACCCATATTTATCGCCAGACAGCCAGCAGATTCCAGTTGAGTAGAAACCAACAGAAAACGACGCCGGCCGCGGTCACGACGGTGAAGTGGATGCGCCAACCACGCCCCCATGGCCGCCGCTGCCAGGCCATTGCAGCGAAGACGATCAGAGCGACCGTCAACGCCACGCCGATCCACCAGAGACGGGTGATTACGGCCACTGCCGCGACGGGATAGACATAGGTCTCAGCATAGTTGAGGTTCAGCAGCAGGAACCAGGTCAGCAGCGCAGTATTGAGCAGCCCCAGGAACACGGCCATCGAGCGGGCAAGCGTTGTCCAGCGTGCCGGGACGGTCTCTCCCCGCCTTCGCCGCAAGAGGGCGTCGATCCCCCAGGCCAACGCTGCGCTCAGAAAGATCAGTATGCAGACCGCGGCCATGGCCAGTTGAACGGGCAATGTCTGCCGCCAGGGCACAGGGAAATAGGCAAACGGTCCCCAGAAAAGTGCACTCACAGCGCCGTTTTCATCGCTGACGTACGTGAGTTTGCGCGGCCCGTCGACCTGCTGAAAATAGCCAGGTTTCGCCTCCGTAAAAACGTGCGGTCCGACAAGCAGTGTGCCGCCTGGCCCCGCCTGCACCGTCACTGCCTGGATCCAGCCGATGATCCTCTGGGGCGTGCTATCGGCAACTGTTGAGGGAATGTAGGTGCCGGCCAAGGCAGCAATACGCACTTCTGTGTCAGCTGTATCACCCAGTGGCTGGATCGGTTCAACCACGGATGCAGGATAGAAATGATCCATAATGTCGGTCAGATCCTGGCGCAGATCGGCCACCGGTGTGTTGTACGAGATGAAGAAGCCTACGTCCTCGTCCGGTATCAAGGCCAGCAGCGAACTAAAGTGGGCGCTGCCACCTGTGTGCCAGCTCACCGAATGGCCGTTCTCCTCAGAGACCATGAAACCGTAGCCCATGCCCATCAGCCAGGGGTCGTGAATAAATTGCAGACTGTGCATGGCCTCGACGCTGGCCTCACCCAAAATCCGGACGCTATTGTAGCGACCGCCATTGAGGTGTGCGATCATGAAATGGGCCATATCGGTCGCTGTGGCGCGTACCGGTGCGGCGGGCGCCCCCGCGATCCACTCAAAGTCTACGCCCTGGTAGATGCCGTCGCGGACGTGGCAGCCCTGTGAATAGGCGTCCATCAACGCCGGCGGCAGCGGTTGAACGGCTGCACTGCGTCTCATTTCCAGTGGTTTCAGGATCTTCTCGTCGATGTAGGTCTCGAAAGGCAGGCCGGAGACGCGCTCGACAATGTAGCCGGCCAAGCCCGTGCCGTAATTTGAATAGGCAAACCACTTGCCTGGCGGATAGACGCGTTCCGGCATGGATTCGATCAGAAAGTCACGCAATGGCAAGTGATCGTCCGGTCCGGCATTCTGAATGGCGGCCAGTTGGTCCTCAAAGCCGGCCGTGTGTGTCATGAGATGGGCGAGCGTGATCGGTTCGACGACCTGTTCGTCTCGACGCGGGTAAAGCATCTGAGGAATTTCAAAGTCGAGGTACTCATTGACATCGGCCTGGAGATCAAGCTTGCCCTGCTCTGCCAACTGCATGACCGCAGTCCACGTGAATAGCTTGCCGACCGATCCGGGAAAGAAGAGCGTCTCGTCGGCCACGATGGGCCGATGGGTTGTCACGTCCGAGTAGCCATATCCTTTGGCAAAGATCAGTTCTCCACCTCGGACCACAGCCACCGTCGCACCGGCCACCGGACCGTCGGCCATGCGCTGTGCGAGCTTCTCATCGAAGTAGGCTTCCGCCATCTTAGCCGTAAGCTGAGACTCGCTGTCATCTATGTCGCGATTTTCAGCTGTTGCCAACGCAGGACGCGCGATGAGTGCACAGATGAGTGCACAGACGAGTGAGACTGTCCACACTGAACAAACGAAGTAATTTCTGAGGATTGACATATGACCTCTCTGGGCGCTTGACACCAAAATCTCTATCTCATGCTCTGCATGGTGATAGCTTAGCGCCGAGACGGTGACGTGTCGCCTATCCAACGATAGGTCGCCCGATAGGTATTGGCCGATGTAGAAAGCTGGATTGACGCTGCAGGTCACATCGCTCTATTTGCGGATTTTGGAAATAATTGTGAGGTCGATGCCTTTTGCGGCATACAGCAATTAAGTAGAAGTCTGTAAGTCGTTACAAAAAGTGCCGGGGACTTCCCGATGCCGAAACCTCAAAATCAGAGTCAACTCACCCGCTTTGTTGCCTAAGTCCCCGGCACTTTTTTGCACAACCGACAGATGCTTACTTAGCTCGATCAAGGTTTTCCCGTGCGAATGCCTGACCGAATGGAGGTGCGGTGAAAGGAGACCATGATCCGTGTATTGCTTGTCGACAAAGTGCGTCTTGTCCGCGAGGTCATTGGCGCCGTGCTAGAGGGCGAGCCGGACATTCAACTCGTCGATCTGGCGATCAACGAAGAAGATGCTTTGCGCGCCACGCAAAATCCGCCTGCGATATCGTCCTGGTCAGCACATCCTTGCCGGAAAACGGGGCGCTTTCACTAATCAATGCCGCGCGCGAGGAAGAACTGGACATAAGGGTGCTGGTTCTGGGCGTGCCGGAGCCGTCCGGATATCCGCCGGACCAATCAACTTTGATTTCATTGTCGCTGCATCACGAGTGAAATTCAGACGTGCTTCTTGCTGAACCCTACTGGTCTACGGCACATCAAAACGGCCGATGACGACGTGATCGCCGCTGGGTTCGCCGTTTTCAATAGCCGTCAAGCGCCCGCCATCCAACGTGTACAACCCAACCCTGACTTCGTACTCGCCGGTGGGCAGGTCTTCAGGCAGCGAAATAATGAACTCATCATCAATCTGTTGGCCTGATTGCCAGGTACGCGTAGGCGCGAAACCGTGCAGTGGGGGACGGTCCTGCTGAGCGACGGTTGCTCCGTCGGGTCCAATGATGTGGACGAAGACGGTATAGTCGGTGGACGTCGGTGAGAGACTCTGCCAGTGAAGATCAATATTTAGCGGCCGTCCGGCCGCCCCTTGCCTGGGTGCGGTTGCACTAAGGGCGAAGGTCTCTCCAAACTGCCACGTGCCTGCCTTGCTTGCCTCGTCCCCTGGATCCGCCTTCACCTCGATCAAGGCAATATCTCGTTCCGAGTCATTCAGCAACTCGTCACTGCCGACTGCTGTCACCGGCAACGCGTCCAGCGTGGTCGGATCGTAGAAAGAGACGACGAGTTTGTAGAGGCCCGGCGTCGCGTCCGGCGGTATTGCGATGGTATGGCCATCGGGCCGGATCTCGCGCAGCGGCCAATCCGTTGTGGCTGCGCCCCAGGGCCACCCCTCCTCGCGCCACAGCTCGTTGCCGTCGGGCGAGATCACGCGCACTAGCACGTTGTAGTTTTCTTCCATAGTGTCGATGGCCTGTAGGTAGAGCGTGGCCTCGATCTCCTCGCCCGGATCCGCTGATGTTTCGCTCAGATCATAGGCGGAGAGCCGAATTCGATTCCCAAAATCGGCTGCGCTCTCCTTGCCGATGTCGATGAACTCCGGCAGTGACGTGGCGCGCATGTCGTAGATGCGCGCCAACTCCAGCCCCCGCGAAGAGACGATATACGCCGGCTCCAGGCCGTCGAAGTAGGCCATGGCCGCGGGCGAGGGGATCTGGCGTTGCCGTTGGTTCACATAGACGACCGTATAGTCGGTGTCGAGCCAGAGCAAGGGCGAACCGGAGCCAACGCCTGCCGCCTGTCCGTCGTAAAAGTAGGAGAGCGGTCCGTCGTGATACCAGGCCACTGTGCGCTGACCTTCCACATTCTCCTGCTGGTTGAGCCAGGCCGCTGCCTGGTCCAACCCCTCGCCCCAGCCGACGAAAAGCACGTGGGGAGCGGTACGACTGCCGCCCGTTAGCGGGTTGTAGTAGGTGAAATAGTAGGGGAAGTGGATGAAGCCCAGCAAGCCGTGAAGCAGCACGGCAACAGAGAGTACGCCGGTCGCCACCATAGGCGCTGATGTGGTCCGTTGACCTTGCCTACGTTGCCACCAAGTCTGCGCCCAGATCGGCCAGTCCGACCCAGCCCAGCAGAGCGATCAGATCCAATGCGACAAAGGCCGGCAGCAGATAGCGGTCGAATTTCTTGGCGGTCAGTGTCAACGTCAGCGTGAAGATCAGGGCATAGAGCAGCAGCGCCAGGCTCAGTCGTCGGGCGTTCAAGCGGTCATAGGGCGACTGCCTGCGCCACGCTGTCACACCGGCAGCGATCAGGCCGATCAGCGTCAGCGGCGTCGTGCGGAAGAGCCAAGCGACGGGGTAGAAGAAGACGCCCGGGTCGTTGGTGATCTCGCCCATGAAGTAGTTGGGGTTGACGTGACTCTCGACGTAGGAGGTCATCTCTGCGGCCATACGGCCGAAGGTGCCCAGCGGATCGACCCACATGGCGGGCCAGAGTAGGACAAAGACGGCGCTGGCGATCAGTCCCCAGACGACATAGCCCAGGGCCATCTGGCTCAATGACTGAGTAGGCGGCTGCGCGTCAGCATGTGTTCGACGTCGCCACCACTCGGCCAGAATCAACAGAAACCCGGTGGGCACAAGCAGAATGGCCGGCGTCTTGGTGAGCCAGGCCAGGCCCATGACCAGGCCGGAAGCTATCAGGTAGCGGCGCGGATGTTGAGTCTGCCCACCTTGGTCCTGCCCGTCTCCATAGAGCCAGGCCCCAAAGCAGAGCAGCGCCAGCAGCGAGAGCGCCGCCACCATGCCATCAAGGTGGAGTTGACGCGACAGGGCGACGAAAAAGGGCGTCCAGGCCAGATAGAGTGTGCCGAAAAAGGCAGTCCGTTGGCCGAGAAGAAGACGCAGCGGCAGAAAAGAGGATGTGATGGTCAGCGCGATGGCCAGCGTCATCCACCAGCGCCCGGCGGCAAGCAGATCCAATGGCGTATGCGACGTGTTCTCCAATAGCCACGGCTCCAACACCTCCCGGTCCCATGTGACCTGGCCGGGGGCTTCGGCTGCATATTCCGGGTATTGGGTGAGGAAGCCCAGCGTGCCGGCCCACATGATGGTGACGCCGGGATGCTCGCGCTGGAACGTATTGGCCAGATCACCCTGGCTCACGGCCTGATAGAAGTTGGCCGAGCGGGCCAGCCATTTGCGCTCGTCAATGGTCACAAACGCGTCCAGCGCCGCCACACGCGGCAACCAGGCCGCCACAAAAAGTGCGATGAGTATGATGGCCGTGCGCAGACGTGGATTCATGATCTGAGCCAGAGATGACTCTGCGGAAAAGGGGAAAAATGATCAGCCACAGATGAACACAGATGGGCACAGATGGGGCACAGATAAAGATGAGATATCCAGAGCATCTCTGGATTTATCGGTGTCTCATCCCTTTTCCATCTGTGTCTATCTGTGACAAAAATCATTCCTCGCCCACCCGAATATCCGTCACATGCCACTGCGACCCGCCATCCTGACCATTCTCATCCAGGATGTGCAGGCGGTCAAAGGTCTCTTCAATGTAGAGCCCGGTGTAGAGTGGATAGAGACCGTCGGGCGCGTCGTCCTTGACCGGAATTTCGTAGACATCGGTGATCAGTTCGCCCGGATCCCAGCGCCAGGTCTCGCGCGAGTCGCAGACCGGGTAGCCGTCTTTCTGGGCCACGATCACGCCGTCACCGAAGAAGGACTGGTTGAAGACTTTGTATGAGTCGAAGATCGGCTGCTGGGCACGCCAATAGAGGGTCAACTCGATGGTATCGCCCTGGCGCAACGGCTGCGGATAGTCGATGTCGTAGCCTTCAAGCCAGATCAGATCGCCGAAGTTCACATGTAGCGGATTGCCGATAGGCTGCTCGACGATGGGATAAGTCAGCGGGAAATCCGGCGTTGCGTTGGCATCGAATGCGGCTTCATACTCCGCCAACTTGAAGTGGGGCAGGTCGTCGGTCGGCGCTTCGTTGGGCAGATGCAGTTCCTCGCCGGTGCGCTGGTAGATGACCAGTTGCTCGGCATCGTTGACCTCGACCACGCCCCACTTGGTGAAGCCGCCGCGCAGGAAATGCTCCATCATGCGTTGGTCGCCGGTATTCCACGGCTCCAGGTTGTCGATCTCGAAGTACCAGTCGGCCGTGCGTCCGCAGCGATACGCGCCGCGCGTATACCAGGCCGGTACCCATGCTTCCTTCTCGTTGGTCTCGTAGTCGCCTTCGATCACGCCCTCTGCGTAGAGTTGCCCCACTACCTTCCAGCCATTGGAGAGCGGAAAACCGAAGAGTGCCCGATTGTCCGGTTCGTCATAGGGAACCCAGTAGCCGCCGGGATGACTCGACTCCCACGTACGTAGAATCTCCGGCGTGTTGTGGATGAAGTACCAGTAGGCGTAGCTGCCAAAGAGCAGCGTCAACAGCAGCGCTGCCGATGCGCCGACAAGTACAGCTGCTCCTCGTCCCATCTTACCGCGCAGTCCATCCCACGATACAGATACGCCCCACGCAGCCAACAACAGCCAGGGCAAAAAGAAGGTGTAGACATGGGTGCGCGGCTTTTCAGTGAAAAAGATAGCCAGCAGCATGGTCAGCCCGAACCAGAGCCATAACGTTCGTTCGGCCACACTCATTTTGGGCATAAAAACTGCCAAGCCCAGGAGCAGCGCAAAAGGCAAAACGATCAGATCCGTCTGACCGACGGTCATCCAGTTCGGATTCCACAGCGTTACGGCTATCAGCGCCAGTACCAAGGCGCCCAAAATGATGCCCCAAATACGACCCAAGCCCCGCCGATAGGCTCGCACCAGCGCCACTACCGTGAACACAGTCAACAGCCCTACGTAGTAGGTTGTGCTGTATACCGTGGTTCGCAGGAGGAAATCAGACAGGTTGTTGTAGGGGAAGCTGCCGCCGATGCGTCGATCCGTCAGATAGGTATAGGTGGCCTGGAAGTGTGGATGGAGCACAAACGGCACATAGAAAAAGGCCAGCATTGCCACGCCCACGGCCCCGCCCAAAACCGTCCCGATCAGAATTTCCCGCCACATTGATCGGTTCTGCCAGAAGAGCACGGCCAACAGGAATGCGGCGGGGATTACCACCAACGCGGCTTCATAGTGAGAGAGAAGGCCGGCGGCGAGAAGGAGCGAGGCCAGTGTCAGATAGCGGGTGAAGTTGCGCGGCTGTTGCACCAGACGGTAGAGAATCAGCACCACCAGGATCGACGTCAAGAAGACAACGCTCTGGTATTGGACAATGCGCGAGAAACCTATGAAGTAGCCGTCCAGGGCGAAGAACATGGCTGCAATCCAGCCGGTCAGCGGGTTGAAGAGGCGCCAGCCCAGCAGGAAGACGGCGAAGAGGGCCGTGAGGTTGGCAACGGCAAAGGGCAAACGCGACGTGGTCTCTGTCAGGCGGCCGGTCAGGCTGTAGACAGCGGCCGGCAGCACGATCTCGGTCGGTCCCTTTTTGTGCAGCATCAGCACATCATCATAGCCCTGGATGATGGCCGCCGCCCGTTCTGCGGCGCGGGCTTCATCCCCCTGATACTCGCTGTAGCCGAGATTGGCGAAGCGGAAGAAGGCTCCGGTCAGCAGAAGCACAAGGATGCCGGCCAAAAGCCAATGCTGTTTGCCTACTTGCAAGCCCGCGTCTTCGAAGATGGCCGGGTCAGGACGCAAGCACTGACTACTACGATCCTGCCAGATGATGATCGACGTCAGAACGATGATAAGAACGTCGAAGAAAACGAAGGTCTGCCACGTCTCCAGACCGCCGGGCAGATAGCTCAGCCCAAGCATGCCCAGGATGGCAATGGCAAAGCCTGTTGCAACCGAGTAGAGCGCTCGTTCCCAGCTCGTCGGTGGCGTATCGCTCTGGCCCACCAGCGCTTCAACCAACAACGTGCCGGGAACCAGTGCGACCAGCAGATAGAGCTGCCAACCCTTGCAGCGGTTGCGGCAAAGGTAGGAAGAGCACAAGATGTGCGACTACTGCGAGAAGCAGCGAGCCAAGAAGTAGGTTGCGTGTATATTTGCTCGTCATAAATGTCGGTGTAAATGTCGTCATGGCAAAAAAAGAGAGATCGGAGAACGAAACGACAAGCAGCTTCCGCATCTCACAATCTCTTGTTGTCGTCAATCAGCGCAAATCCGCCGAATCCGTGCGTCATCCGCGATCTAATCTTCAGGCCGCCGAGACGATGTCCTTGATGTAATAGATCTTCTTGTCCTGACTCTCATAGTATGTGCGGGTGATCATCTCACCCAGCAACCCCATGGTCACCAGCTGTACGCCGATGACAACCAACAGGACGGCCAACAGCAACATGGGACGCGAGCCGATGTCCTGGTGCAGCAACAACTTCACAAAAGTCAGATAGGTTCCCAGCAGTACGCCAAAACCGATGGAGAGCAGCCCCATGGTGCCGAAGACATGAATCGGGCGTGTGCCGTAGTTGCCCAGAAACCAGACCGTGATCAGGTCGAGCATCACGCGGACCGTGCGCGAAATGCCATATTTTGTTGAGCCATAGATGCGCGGGTGATGGTCGACCGGCACTTCGGTGACGGTGGCCCCCACCTGGCTGGCCAGCGCCGGGATGAAGCGGTGCAACTCACCATAGAGGTGCACATCTTGAATAACGTCGCGACGATAGGCCTTGAGTGAACAGCCATAGTCGTGGAGGCGCACATCGGTCACGCTGGAGATCATGCGGTTTGCGATCATGGAGGGCAGTTTGCGATCCAGGTAGCGATCCTGGCGATCTTTGCGCCAGCCGCTGACCACGTCGTAGCCTTCGTCCGCCTTCTCCATCAGCAGTGGAATGTCCTTGGGATCATTCTGCATGTCGGCATCCATGGTGATGATGATTTCACCCTGCGCCAGATCGAAGCCGGCGGCGAATGCGGCAGTCTGTCCGGCGTTGCGGCGCAATCGGATGACCTTCATCGTCGGGTCTTGGAGAACCAGATCAGAGAGCAGCGCAAAGCTGGAGTCAGTCGATCCGTCATCGATGAAGAGGACTTCGTAGGGTCGACCATACCCTTCCAGCGCACTCTTCAGGGCGGGATAGAGATGCGGAATACTCTCTTCCTCGTTGTAGACCGGTACGACCACTGACAAAGCCAACGGTCCATCAAATGGGCCCGTTCATTGAACCCGAACCAAGGGTGTCGTCCATCTCTTCTGTCAACTCAACAGTCCATAGAACAATTAACCTCGAATCACGTGCACGATAAGACAGTGCTATCACTATATTGAGCTTAAAGGGATAACATACGGTGAAGGAGGCTGGAATGGCTTGAACTTTGTCACCCTCTCGCCGAATCTTTGCATCCTTACTGATCCACGATCACATGCTCGGCGTCAACCGTGGTCTGGGCGCCTTCAACCAATGATGCGTAATCTTCGCGCAAGTTCAAGATGATGGGCGTGTGCCAGAGGCGGGCTGCCGCCACGATCGGGTCCAGCGGCGTGCCGGTTGCCGTGACGATCCCTTTGGCGACCGGCAGTACGATCGACCAACCGCTGCTCAGTTGCTCCACACCCACAATGGCGCCGTTGCAGACATGGGGCTCAAGCGTGTCCCAACGTCGTAAGGGCCCAATTGCCTCACCGGTCGTTCCCGGCAACCCCCTGCCGACGGGCAATGCCTCTGCATCACCAATGAGCACATCGGCCGGCCGTTGCGAGCATTCTTCGGCGTAGGTAGTGCTGCGCTGCACTGCGGTTGCATGAATGGTTTCGATGTCACTGACGTTCCACTCGCCGGTCATCATCTGCTTGACCTCTTCCAACTCGAAGCTGAAGATGTCCGAACGATTGACAATCCGGCCATCGACAGCTGCCTCGTCTGCTGCAGCCAATGCCCACTGTCGTGTGCCGGCAAAAATATAGGCGGCCGTATTGAGCGCCTGGCTCTGCAAAATCATGGCCAGATCGAATCTTGTCAACCAACGCCGACACTTCCTTGCGCCGCTTGTCCCCAGCCACTTCGATCAGTTTTTCCAGGCACTGAGTAGCCTGCACCTTGACCGAATGTTTGGCCGAATGCTTTGTGCAGGCCAAAATCCCTTTTAGCACTGGCGTCGGGTCTTCGCCCCACCGAGGATTGCGCATCTCACCTTCGTCAGCGCAGCGATGCCCGAATTTATCCAGGAATGCGGTCAGCGCTTCGGCTACCGCTCTATTGGAGTGGGCGTCCGCCCACTCATCAAACTGGCCCTGCTCCAGCCAAGTGAGCGTCGCAGAATCGTTTTTTATCAGTTCTGCCATGGCCAGCATCTGCTCAGCCATCTGATTTTCGACCAGTCCATCCACATCGCGCAGCGTATTGTTGATCAAGGCCAAATTGGCGGGATAAGGGGCCTGTTCCTGGGTCAGATTAAGTAGCCGGTTGTAGGCCCATTCAAGCGTCTGTCTGGCAGCAAGATAGAATTCAAAGCTGGAGAGGCTGACGCGCTCGATCTCTTCCATTACTTGAAGGATCTCTGCCTGGCTCCAGGTGATTTCCACTGTCTTTATATACCAGCTACGGGCCCGATCGGTGATCTGGTCGGCATCCGCGGCCAAGGACTCCAGCCTCTGCTGAATCTTGCGTTGGGCTCGACCGCTTCGCATCCCGCCCAGCAGACCAGGCTTCTGCCAATCGGCGATAGGATAGACGGCCTCGTTGACACGTAGTGTCACAGGCTCTATGCCGGCGTGCTCGGATTCAAGCGAGGATGACTGGGAAATATTGAGATAGGGGCGTCCTTTATAGCGACGCAGCATGCGAGATCCAGGCTTGGGATCAAAGCCAAGCTGATCGTAGTAGCGATACCATGCCCTTCCCCACACCTCGCTCAACACGCTGTAACTGAACGGCGTGAGGCATCCGGGGGCCAAGGGCTGCAATGAAAGATGGCTCCAGATAGCTGGGGCATCCGACGGTAGATTCTCGACTTTATAGACAAACACCACTCACCTCGCACGATAGAAAACAGAACAAAGTATATTCTCTCGCTATTGACCCGAAGTGTCAATTTATTCTTGTCTCAGGCAACTACCGACAAAGTCAGGGGCGCCGTTCGAAAAGCTCTTGATGTCCATCGCCCGCTTGCCGGCCGGTTGAACAGTCTGTAGCAGGAGCAGCCCCTTGCCAGTGCCTACGGCCAGTCCGGCCTCAGTCTGGACAACACAGCCAGGTTGGGCACTGCCTTCAATCACTTTTGCGCTCAAGACCTTGAACACAGAATCATTCCACACTGTGTGGGCGCTAGGCCAGGGCGTGTAGGCCCGCGTCATGCGTTCGATCTCGACCGCAGGCTGGGTCCACTCAATGGCGCCGTCTTGCTTTCGTATCAATTTACAGGTGGTGACGGGACCCGGCAGCTGGTCCTGCGCTATCGGGGCAATGTCGCCGGCAAGCCAGCCCGGCAGCGTCTCGACCAGCGCCTCTGCACCAAGTTCCGCCAGGCGAATTGATAGCGTCTCTGTGGTATCATCCGGGCGGATGGGCAGGCGTACCTGGGCCAACACCGGCCCGGTATCCATGCCCTTGTCCATCAGCATGATGGAGTTGCCGGTCTCGGTCAAGCCATCCAGCAGCGCGGCAGTGATAGGCGACGCTCCTCGATAGGCCGGGAGCAGGCTGGAATGGACGTTGACGGCTCCATACGTCGGTATTTCCAGCACATCGGCAGGCAATATCAGGCCGTAGGCGGCCACGACAAAGAGGTCCGGGGCCAAATTGCGGATCGCCTCGACCACTTCCGGCTGCTTGCGCAGGCTGGCGGGTTGGAGCACCGGCAGGCCTTGCTCGAGCGCATAGGCTTTGACTGGAGAGACGGCCAGTTTCTTGCCACGACCAGCCCGCCGATCTGGCTGGGTGAAGACCGCAACGACTTGCCAATTGTTGGCTGCGGACGCTTCGTACAACATGCGCAGACTCGGCACGGCAAAGTCTGGCGTTCCCATGAAAATGATGCGTGTCATCGGTGGTATTCATGGTCTCGGATTTTAACATACTTTTCATTCAGATCTGCTGCAACCTTTGCCGTGATCTGCGTATTGTTGTTCAGAGTTAAGTGAATTTCGTTCTGAAGCCAGTGAAATTTGCCGCAGATTTACACAGATGCAGGGCTGAGTTTTACGGATATTTTTCAGTTATCCAGCGCTATGGCCGGCACGATCTGTGTGAATGCGAGGCAGAATCGTTGAAAAGTGGGAGGACCCATGGAAGAGAAAAATACCCAGCCCGAAGAGAATGAGGCTGCTAACAGTCAGACCCGCACACCCATTGAGCAGGCTGTAGACACGGCCCGCGATCAGGCCGGCATGGCCGCTGAAGCACTCCGTCGCGGCGAATTCATACGAGATGCAGCGATTGATCCCAACGCCAGCAGCGATGATCGATTGATTGCATTGCTTTCGTATGTATCCCAAGTCTTCGTGCCGATTGTCATGCCGATCATTGTTCTGCTCAGCGAGAGCAGCAAGAAGCGTCCGTTCCAGCGGTATCATGCGGTACAGAGCTTGGCGCTGACGCTCGTCTTCATGATTGTCGGCGTGGCCGCCATGATCGGCATCGTTGTTGTGCAGATCGTACCGATAATCGGCATGCTCATTGGGCTGGCTGTGCTCTGCCTGACGCCGGTGGCCTTCATCATGTACTTCATCGCCATGGTCTACTATGGATACCAGTCCTATCAGGGGAAACGTTTCAGCATCCCTGGATTGACTAGCTTCCTGCATGACCAGGGATGGCTTTACACTAGCTGTACAACTAAGAACGGAGTGACTCCGCTAGCTCTCTATGCGGAGTCTGGCAAAAACAAAAAGAGCGGTGTCCGCCAGCGGACACTGCTCTTTTTGTTTTTGCCAGACCTACACGCCCACTGAATCAGGAATCTAAACACCAATAATTAATATAATTGATTATATTAGTGTAAATTATTCAATTATATTGATATTTACTATTGACTTTTTGAATTATTGTGCTAATATTTATCTAAATGCGACATAAAAATGTATTGATTTTCCTTAAAACAGGCGGAGGGTACCCCAATGACACTGCCCAACCCATTCATCTTGGCGGTAGAGGCCAAAGAGCACCAACGCTTCCTGCTCCAGGAGGCCGAAGCGCTTCGACTGCATCGCACCAATGCCCTGCAAGAAGAGCAGTGCGCTCCATGGACGCCGAGCCCGACTACGACGCCGGCTTGGCGAATTGCTGGTCGCCGCCGGGGAGTGGCTTCGCGGTGAAGATGATCGAAAAGCGCCGATTCATCCTCGCTCGCCGCTATCGGCATCGTCAAATTCCTCAGAGGTTTTCTGTCTAGAAAGGAAGTGAATCATGGTACCACTACCAAACCGATGCCCATTTGGCGGCGGCGATATCGTCGTCACCCAGTTCTACTGCCCCGAAACCAATATCACCATTGACGGACGTTTCTCGGTTGATGTGCCCTTCGCCCAGTTGACGCCGGAACAACTCCACTATGTGGAGACATTCCTGCGCTGCGAGGGCAAGCTGAGCCGTATGGAGGGTGAACTAGGACTCTCCTACCCAACTTTGCGCAATCGGCTTCACGATGTCATCCGGGCGCTGGGCTACGAGCCGGGCAAGGAGGAGGCAACGGCGATGACCGAAGAAGATCGCAAGGGCATACTTGGGGCTCTAGATCGTGGGGAGATTTCATTCGATGAAGCAATGGATCTGCTAAAAGGAACGGAACAATGAACATCTCACATTCTTTCCAGACTGGCGAAGCGCCCAACATCATCTTGCATCTCATAAAGGGTGATCTTTCGATACAGGGTTGGTCGCAGTCGCAAGTGGTGCTGGCTGCCGACGATGCAGTAGCAGATGACCACACTGGCGACGGTGGCGCTCTGGAGATCCGTGGCGGCGGCGACTGTCGTCTGCAAGTGCCCTTTGGCGCATCGGTTCATGCACTTGTGGTGGCCGGCGACGCCAGAGTGAGTCAAGTCAACGGGGCCGTAACGCTTGACGAAATCAAAGGCGACGTGCAACTGAAGAATGTCGGCACGGCATCGTTGGGCGAAATCAAAGGCGACTTCGCCATCTACCATGCTGACGGCGATATGAACGCCAAACGCATCCGTGGAGATGCCAAAGCGCATATTGTCAGCGGTGCCGTCCGCTTCGAAAACGTCGCTGGAGACCTGCGTCTCCAGCATACCAACGGGGCATTGGTCGGCAATGTGGGCGGGGATCTGTTGGCCCGCGACATACATGGCGATTTTCATGTCGAGTATGTCGGCGGGGATGCCAATGTCGGCAACGTTGAGGGCTCCTTTGTCGCCTCCAATATCGGCGACGATCTTGTGCTGACAGAGGTGGCCGGCAATGTGCAGGTGACCGCCGGCGATGATATCTCGCTGCGTCTGACCCCGCACGCTGGGGTCAAATTGCGTTGCGGTTGCAGGCGGCGATGCCACCTGTCGGGTACCATTTGATTGCAATGCACAAGTGACATTGCAGGCCGGCGGCGAGGTCACCATTCACCGGCTGGCGATTGATTCCGGAGACAATTCTCACCGTCGCAGCTTCACGCTGGGGAATGGCGACGCAGCATTTGCGATCACGGCGGGCGGCGACATCTCCTTTGGCGGCAGCGACATGAAATGGGACGATAGCGCTTCCAGCGCGGAAGCGGCAATGGAGGCTGGAATGCGTGCCGGGGAGTTGGTCCAACAGGTGGCCAGTCAGGTTGAGATGCAGGTGAAGGCGGCAACGAGCCAGTTGGACAAGAAGCTGAGCGAACTGGCTGATAATGACGATCTGGTGCTGCGCATTCAGGACAAGGTGCAGGCGGCGATGAATATCGCTGAGATCAAGATTTCTGAAGCCATGGTTCAGGCCGAGCAAGGCATCAAAGAAGCGCAAGAGCGGGCCGCAAAGTCGGAAGCGAAGAATCGTCGTCAACAGCAGACCTGGAAGGTGAGCAGACCACCCAAGCCTGCCAAACCGACAAGCCCGCCCGTGAGTGACGAAGAAAGGTTGATCATCCTGGGCATGGTGGACCAGGGCAAGATCTCTGTCGAACAGGCGGAGCAATTGCTTCAAGCACTGAGGCCCAAATCAGCCAAGTAATCCCGTTTGCTCATTCAAGATCCGTGATTTCGTAGGGGCGACCCTTGTGGTCGCCCGGTGTGGCGAGCCGATGGGGGCAAGCCCCATCCTTACGATACACGATCCTTGACTGAACAATTGGAATGAGCCCGCAAACGAAGGAATTGGTCAAGGGGTGGAAAGATGGCAAACAATGAAGAACGTATGATGATTTTGCGCATGGTCGAGGATGGCAAGATCAGTGCCGAGGAGGGAACACGACTGCTCAAAGCGCTTGGCGCTGATGAGACATCCTCTGCTGGAGCCGCACCCACGGATTCGACACGCAATATGCGTGTTCGCGTCACCGATCTGGTCACCGGCAAACAGAAAGTCAATGTCAACATACCACTGACTCTGGTCTCGTTCGGCCTGCGCTTTGTTCCCGACAGTGCAGGCGTTGACAAGCAGGCGATCGTCAGCGCCATCGAATCAGGCATGGTGGGGCGCATCGTCGATGTACAGGACGATGAACACGGCCAACATGTGGAGATTTTCCTCGAATAGGCAGGTCGTGTCTCGAGTTGCAGCGCCAAAGAAGTCCGGCTTTTGAGAGAAGCCGGACTTCTTGCTCTTTGCCCTTTTCATGCACTAGCACGGACGTTGACCGTCCTGGTATACTGATGGTGGTAAGCGATTCTCCCCCCGGCGCAGATTGACTCAGGAGACATGCATGGACATTGATCTCAATTTGGCTCGATGGATTTGGGCGCTGCTGACTGTTGTCTTCCTTGTGTCTGGGATCTTCACGAGGGGTTTTGTTTTGCCCAGCCTGGGTGTCGGTGCGGGGGTCGCATTGGTGGTCGCCTTTCTCGGCCCGAATCTCGTCTGGCAACTGGTCGTGTTTGGCGCAGTATCAGCCATCGCCTTCATTCTGTTTCGTCCATCTTCACGACGAAACAGCCTTCCGCCCGAGACTGTCTATGGTACTGACCGCGTCATCGGCAAGGAGGCCATTGTGATCGTTCCGATTGATCCCAAATCGGCCCAAGGGCGGGTTCGCGTCGAACGAGAGGATTGGCCCGCTGACTCAGAAACAGGCCAGCCGATTTCAGATGGTTCGACCGTTCAGGTGCTGGCCGTACGCGGGACACGCCTGCTCGTGCGCCCGCTCCCCAATGAACGCCAAGAAAAGCAGGGAACGCTCGGTTTGTAGCTTCACTCGCAGCCGGGAGATGGACGTTCTACGTTGTGTCAATCCACCAACATCAGCCCCAGATCAGCAGCCATTGCTAGTGCCCGCGCTACGTCGTCGAATGAGAGCGGAGCGCCCAGTTCTCCGCGCACGTGGGCGGGCGCGATATACTGGGTCAGCAGGCTAACGTGAATTCCGGCCCGTTTGCTGAGCCATTGTAGGACCGGGGCCGTACAGCATGCAAAGTGTCCGGGCATGAGCAGGTGGCGAACGATGACCTTTTTCTGCGCCGCCAAAGTCGATCGATGGCCGTTGTGACCACGGGCCAGTATCCCGGCATCCCGCCGATCTCTTGACCGCAACTGTGTTTCCCCTCGCTCTGTTCTCCTCCGCCAGGACCAAACTTGAGATCGGGCAAATAGATATCAATGGCCGGTTCGAGCAAGTCCAATGCCTCTTCAGTTAGATAGAAGTTGCTGTTGATCACGACCGGTGCGGCCTTGCGCGTACCCAACGCAGCAATCGTGGCGAGGATGAAGGGGATGTGCGGGACCGGATCACCGCCGATGAAGCAGATCGACCGCGCTCCTTGACTTTGGCGCAACACAATGCGTTCAGCCAACTGCTGAGGGGAGACTGCTACGCCATAGGTCGGGACAAAGGCAAACTTGGCTGCAGTGCAAAACGTGCAACGAGCCGTACACCCGCTCAAGAAGATGGCATGGGCCGGTCGCAGCAACGACTCTTCGCCCATGTGCAACATCTCACTGGCAATGTAGCTCGCCCTGCCGACCCGGCAGAAACCGGCGGTCGCGGCCCTCTCTGTGCCGCAATGGTGCGGGCAGAGGTGGCAGTCGTCGTGATGGCGCTCGGCGCTGTGCAAGAGATCCTCTGTGATAGCAGCCGGGTCTGCGGCGGTCTGCCGGCCCAATGACTGATCGCTGTTCTGCTTGTCTATCACAGCCACCGTTCCCGATACTTGCTGTCAAGAATGCCAAGGCGACGCGCCAGTAGGACTGTATCTCCAGGCGTCCCATCGGGTCGATTCTCCACAACGATGAGCGCGGCTGACATCTCCCGATTTCGTCCCAAATAGAGTGTGTACCGCTCATTGCGGCTACGCATCCAACGATAGTGAGGCAATAAATAGATTACCCGGTCATCGGTCGCGCAAGGCTCGTCATTGAGCGTGACGAAGAGGCCGTCCCGGTCATGGGTGGCACAGGTGTCACACAGGCCGGACCGCCGCACACATTCCGAACAATGTTGACGTCGACAGCGGGTGCAGACATCCGAATGCACTTCGCAGTAGTGTCGCCCACAGATGCCGCAGGGCGGGTGGCAGATGGGGCAGAGCTGCTCGGCGCCGATCTCACATTCAGCGACATGGGCGGAGCAGACTACATGATCACAGCCCGGCATGGCGACTGCATGGTCGACGCAAATGACCTGATTGCAGACCTGGCAGATCTGGCCGCAGGTTGTGCAGCAGTCCGTGCCGCAGACCGCACAGGCCATCTTCTCCACCGTGATTGTCCCGCACTTGCCGCAGTTCATCGAACAGGCGCTGCAATGGGGCCGGCCGGTCAAGGGGTGTACCGTGTAGAACCCGACGCCGACTGTGCGACCGCACTTGACGCAGGTAACCAGGCAATTCTCACAGAACCGCTGGCCGCTGGCATCGCAGAGGCCCAGATGCGCGCTGAATTGCCTACACCCCGGGCATCGGATCGCACAGTCAGGACAGATTAGCTCCGGTTTGGCATTCTCGGGACTCACGGTGTCGATGCGCAGGTGAGTACGGCATTGCAGCCGTCCGCACGACGCGCATTCGGTCTGACAGGCGTAACAGACCGTGTCACCACAGACTGGACATCGCGCCACATGGTCCCGGCAGGCCCGTTCACCACATGCCCAGCACTCTGCGCTGCACTCTTCACAGTTTTCACGCCCGCAAACCGGGCAGGTGGTCACGCCGCATTGCGCACAGTAGATCTCCTGGCACGTCCCGCATTGACGGATGCAGTCATCGCAGGTGATGTGACCGTTGCGATCAAGCGCGATGTGCGTGGACTCTTGTCCGCAGGCGCGGCACTCGGGCCGCTCTACGGCACCGTCATAGAGATTGCGCTGAACACGGATGTCTACAATCTGCCTGCCGTCGCTGAGCGCAATGTCGGCCGCGGCCGTAGGCACTTCCAGGAGCGCATAGCTGAACAACTGTGCGTTCACGCGCAGGCGATGATTCTCAACCTCTTCATCGATCTTGCGCTTCAGATCCTCTTCCAATATATGCCGTTTTTCACCATCAAGATCATGGCTGTCATAGACCTCTTCGATCTGCTGATCATAGTAGATCTTCAGCCGGGAGAGCGTCTTATGCAATCGAGGCAAAACGTCGGCCTCGAGTTCGATACAGCGCAAGTCAGCGTGATAAATGGCGTACTTGCGGGCAATTTCCGCGTACTCCCGGAGCCGCGTCATGGGCGGCAGCTTAGGGGAGGTCAGCGCTCCCGTCGCATCGTGTTCGATGGTGACCGACTCGGCATCAAGCAACATCGACTCCAGTGAAATCGACTCAATCTTCGTCTCAGTCTCTTCCGCTCTGTCTTGTGCCTGCTCCTCCTGATTCTCCGTCTCACCGCCGTGTGATTCACTGTCAACCGGCCCCACATACTCGCCGTCTGCATCAAGCAGAACCGTAAAAAGCTCCTCGCGCTTGTCGTCTGCGCGATAGGTAATATGCCAATTGAACGCGTAGAAGAGTTGCTCCTTCTCGCTCATCTTGAGGTTGGAGATTCCTGCGTTGGTGGGCTGGATCGCTTTCAGCAGTTCCTCGCCTCCTGCGTGCCGTCTGGGCAGACGCAAAACGGTGACGGCCCCATGCTGGTTTAGAAAATCGATCATCTGGTCAAAAACGCGGCTGCCGAATGCGACCAGTTCGCTACCCTCGACCTGTGATTGGTGGAATCGTAGCAACAGCACAGACTTCCCAAAATGATTGGCCAGCCCGCTATCTCCCTCGTTATCTCCCTCGTTATCTCCCTCGTTTTCTCCCGAACTATCAACCGGGCCATCCATGTGTATGGAGAGCAGACCCGGTTGTGAGTCGACAGGCTCTATTCGCGCACCGAAATAACTGAAGAACGCGCGGGTAAACAGACGAAGATCGTCGGCATAGGCCTGATTGGGATCAATTGTCGTTTGTAAGGTCGTCGTTTGCAAAGTCATAGTCATACTCTCAATGGCACCTCTCGGGCGACTGATTATAACATATTGCAGCACACCTACAGACGTCAAAGGTTGAACAGACCCGCTGAAAGTTCATATTGAGAAAGGGTGCATTTTACATCCTCGCTCAAAACAAATAGCCTCAGACTATTCTGGAAAGCTTTTGTTCTTATGCAAAGTTATGCTACAATCAACCGACACCCGACCAAGACACTTTATAGGAGGGGCGGATGCAGAACGAGATTACTCGTTTTCTCGAATATTTGAAGGTTGATCGAGATTGTTCAGACAATACAATTGCTGCATACCGCAATGACATTACGCAGTTCTACCAGTTTATCCAAAACTATCGTCGTCCTGACGCGCCGCCGATCACAAACTGGCGTAGTGTTGATGCGGTTACTGTTCAAAGTTACCTGCTTTTTCTGAAAGAACGCCAGTACGCATCATCAACGGTTGCGCGCAAGGTGGCAGCCGTAAAGAGCTTTTCCCAGTACCTGTACAATGCCGGACTCATTGCAGACAATCCTGCCAAACACCTGGACTCGCCAAAGGTGAAGAAGAATCCGCCTCGTTCAATTAGCCAGGAAGAGATCGAACGGCTATTGATCGAACCCACCAAGGGAAACGGAGCCAAGGATCTACGCGATAAGGCCTTGATGGAAGTCCTCTACGCGACCGGCATGCGTGTCACCGAACTGGTGAGTCTCAACGTTGGAGATGTTGATGTCACGAGCAGGACCATCAATTGTGGCGAAGGGGAAAAACGTCGCCGGACTGTGCCGATCTATGTCAATGCCGCCGATGCCCTAAAAAAATATATTGAGGAAGGCCGTCCTCAACTACTCGTGGACGAGAGCGAGACCGCACTTTTCCTCAATCATCGGGGGCAGCGCCTGACACGACAAGGCCTCTGGCTTATCATCAAGCACTATGTGAAGCAGGTGGGCATTGAGGGGACGGTGACGCCACACACATTGCGTCACAGCTTCGCAACGCATATGCTCGATTCCGGCGTTGGCTTGCGTGAAGTACAAGAACGACTTGGCCATGCCAATTTGAGCACCACCCAGGTCTACCGTCAGGTTTCAGGCGACACAGACGCTGAGCTGGTTGCCGACGGCGTGCCGATTTTGCCGTCCACTGAGTCAGATAGTTTGTCGAAAAGCTTGCCGGATGATTAGTCATTCGTTTAGCTGACTAGATCGGTCAGACCGGGTCTAAACGCACCGGAAAAAGCGATTAGCGTCAATTTTGATCTCGATATAGAATCACCCCAACAGTCGGCTTATGCCGACTGTTTTTTTATCGGACCAGATTCCGCTTCTGATTTTCGTTTGGAGTATCTCTAATGTCAGAGCTCAATGCAAGCAATTTCACCGTAGACATGTATGACAAGGCCGCCGACGCCATTCGCGACAGAATCAGCGTGGTCCCCGACGTGGGGTTGATTCTCGGCAGCGGACTGAACGGATTGGCCGATTCAGTAGAGAACGCAGTCCTCATTCCCTATCGCGATATTCCCCACTTCCCGATCAGTACGGTCAAGGGGCACGCTGGGCAATTGGTCATCGGTGAACTGGCAGGCGTTGGTGTCTGTGTGATGCAGGGACGCTTTCACTTTTATGAAGGCTACACCATGCAGCAGACTGTTTTTCCTGTACGTGTCATGGCAAGATTGGGCGTGCGGCAACTCATCATCACCAACGCGGCCGGCGGCGTCAACCCGGATTTCCGGGTCGGCGATCTGATGTTGATCGAGGATCATCTCAACTTTCCCGGCATGGCCGGACACAACCCGCTGCGCGGTCCCGATCTAGAGGAATTTGGCGTCCGCTTTCCTGCTGCAAACCGCACCTATACCCGGGAGTTGATGAACCTGGCCGAGGAAGTCGCCGCGGAGAACGGTACAACACTGCACCGCGGAGTCTATGCCATGATCGCAGGCCCCAACTTCGAGACGCCGGCCGAGATTCGCATGTTGCGCACACTGGGTGCGGATGCAGTTGGGATGAGTACGGTGCCGGAGACGCTGGTTGCCCACCATGCCGGGCTGGAAGTGCTGGCGATCAGCACGATCACCAACATCGCCATCGATGATCTGAGGTCCGTGGACCAACCGACCCATGAAGAGGTTGCCGAGGCCGGAGCCATTATCGTGCCGCGGCTATCGACGCTGCTGAAGGGTTTTCTGCGGCGAATGGGGTAGCAGACGGAGGGCACGGCGAACATATGAAAAAATGTAGGTCACACTTGCAGTGTGACAATTCTGCCGACGGAACCTGTCCGACTTGAGATGTGACAGTTCGATCAATGAGGCTCGTCCGACTGCAAGTCGGACCTACATTAAATATGATCCTGCGACAGTACGTAATTACGCAGTACGCAGCACGCAGTAGATTTCCGAGGTTCCTCATGTACCGCCCGACATTCAACATTGGCATTGAAGAAGAATTCCAGATGATTGAGCCGGATAGCCGTGCGCTGCTGGGATACGTCACCCAGTCCATGGCCAAGGATCGCGTCGTCATCCAGGGACGCACGCCGGAATTCAAGCTGGAGCAGCAGATGGATGGCGCTGTCCTTGAAGCGGGCACACCCGTCTGCGCAGATATCAAGGAGGCGCGCGAACAGTTGCTGCGTGTTCGCAGCAGCGTCCTTGAGTCGGCCGAGGCGAGCGGCGTTCGTGTGGCCGCCGCCGGCACACACCCGTTCACCAACTGGGAAGCAGCGGCATTGTCGCCCCGCTACCAGGCAATGATAGAAGATGCCCAGATGATCGCACGGCGCATGCTGGCCTTTGGCATGCGCGTGCATATCGGCGTCGAAGATCGTGAGCTGGCGGTTGATGTGATGAACGCCATGCGCTACCTGTTGCCCCACATCCTGGCGCTTTCGACAAGCTCGCCTTTCTGGAACAGTCGAAATACAGGGCTCAAAAGCTATCGCAAAGTCCTGCTCGATGCATTGCCACGTACCGGAATCCCCGGCTCATTCAGCGGGTATCAAGAATATCGCAGCTATGTGGATACGCTGATCCGTACCAACAGCATCCCGGATGCCAGCCGCATCTGGTTCGATATTGTGCCTCATTATCGCTTTCCGACACTGGTGATTCGCATCTGCGATATGGTGCCGGATTATCGCGACGCACTGGCCATCACAGCGCTGATCCAGGCTGTAGTCGCCTGGATGGTCGATCTACGTCAGCACAATATGACCTTCCGTATCTATGACCGCATCTTGATCAACGAAAATCGATGGCGCGCTGTGCGCTATGGGCTGGATGGCCGCCTGATCGACTTCGGCACACAGCAGGAGATGCCGGCGCGAGACACTTCTGCGAGAATTGCTCCAGCGGGTCGAGGCGGAAGCAAGCAGGCTCAACTCAATCGACGAACTGTCTCATATCTACACCATGCTGGAGCGGGGCACGAGCGCCGATCGCCAGCTACAGGTCTGGCAGGAGAGCGGGGAAGATCTGAAGGCCGTGGTCGACTCGTTGATTGCAGAAACGGAGAATATCGCATGACGCAGCGTCCCTCTCTATCAATTGGCATTGAGGAAGAGTATCAGATCGTCGATCCCGAGACTCGTGAGTTGCGCTCCTACATCACCGAGTTCATCGAGGGCGATAGGCTGATGATGGCCGAACGTGAGCTCAAACCGGAGCTTCACCAGTCGATGGTTGAGCTTGGCACGCCGGTCTGCCGCGATATTGCTGAAGCACGTGACGAGCTAGCCAGGCAGCGCAAATTCATCTGCGATCTGGCCGAGAGCAGGGGCGTGGCCATCGTCGGTGCATCCACTCATCCGTTCAGCCGCTGGGCCGATCAACCGGTGACACCCTTTCCGCGCTATCTGGGCGTGTTGGAGGAGATGCAGGTGCTGGCTCAGCGACTGCTGATCTTCGGCATGCATGTGCACATTGGCATCGAGGATCGGGCCTTTGCCATCGACACCATGAATGTAGTGCGCTACATGCTGCCCCATGTGTTGGCCCTCAGTACAAGCAGTCCCTTCTGGGTGGGCAAGAAGACGGGCCTCAAGAGCTATCGCGCCAACATCTTTGAAGATTTTCCGCGCTCCGGCATCTCTGATATCTACCCCACGCCGGCCGACTACGACGGGCTCATCGATACGCTGGTCAACTCCGGCTGCATCCCCGACGCCAGCAAGATCTGGTGGGACGTGCGCCCGCACCATCTCTATCCGACACTTGAGTTTCGCGTTTGCGATGTCTGCACGCGTATGGACGAAGCCATCGCCATTGCCGCGCTCTTCCAGGCCATCGTGCTCTGGCTCTGGGAACTGCGCCAGAAGAATGTGACTTTCCGCCACTACCGCCGCGATCTGATCGAGGAGAATCGCTGGCGAGCGGCCCGCTATGGGCTGGACGGCAAGATGATCGACTTCGGCAAATCGGACGAAGTGCCGACACGCCAGTTGATCCGAGAATTGCTCGATCTGGTCAGCGACGCCATCGATGAACTGGGCACACGAGAATTCATCGCGCCCATCGAATCCATGCTCGTTCACGGCACCAGCGCTGACCGTCAATTACAGGTTTATGACGATACCGGCGGCGATCTCAATGCGGTTGTGGACCATCTGATCGTGGAGACAAAAGAGGGGTTGTAGGACGAAGACTGAAGAACAAAGATCAAAAAACGAAGAGCAACGCCCTCTCGTCAAGAGTCTGCTCTCCGTTCTTCAATCTTTGTTCTTCGTTTTTCTTAGTAGACCGACAGGTACCGGTTCAACTCCCACTGCGTCACATAGAGCCGATACTCGTTCCATTCCAGCGTCTTGGCCTCGACATATCGTTCGTAGACATGTTGGCCCAGCGCATTCTGGATGATCTCGTCCTGCTTCAGCTCATCGATCGCCTCGCCCAGATCGCCCGGCAGAATCCCCAGGCTTGTGCGTGCTTCATCCACCTGATAGAGGTCTTCCTCGGCTGCGCGGGGCGGCGTCATGCGCTTCTCAATGCCATCCAGGCCCGCGGCCAGCATGACGGCAAAGGCCAAGTAGGGATTGGCGCTGGGATCCGGGCAGCGCAGTTCAGCGCGTGTGCTGCGATATCGCCCTTGAGTGACACGCGGAATGCGCAGCAGCGCGCTGCGGTTTGTGCGACCCCACGAAATGTAGACCGGCGCTTCGTAGCCGGGCACCAGACGCTTGTAGCTGTTGACCAGCGGCGCGATGATCGGCGTGATGGCTTTGGCATGGGTCAGCTGACCGGCAATGAAGTGCAGCGCGGTGTCGCTGAGTCCATACTCATTGTCGCCGTCATACATGGCAGTATCACCGGTCGCGACATCCCAGAGGCTCTGGTGCACGTGCATGCCGTTTCCGTTGACGCCTGCGATGGGCTTGGGCATGAAGGTGCAGTGCAGGCCGTTCTTCTGGGCAACCGCTTTGACGGTGGTGCGAAAGGTCATGGCGTTATCCGCCGTGCTCAACGCAGCACCGTAGTGAAAGGCGATCTCGTTCTGACCCTGTGCGACCTCGTGATGAGACGCTTCCACGCGGATGCCAAGCGATTGCAGTGCATCAACCATCTGGCGGCGCACACTGTGGGCCAAATCGGTGCTGATGTCAAAGTAACCCGCTTGATCGTGGGGCACCAGCGGCAGCAGGCTGCCGTCAGGGTGTCGATTGAAGAGGAAAAACTCCAACTCGGGGCCGACTTCGTAGCGTAGCCCGAGTTTTTCCACGCGTTCTACCTGGCGTTTAAGCACATAGCGGGGATCGCCGTCAAAGGGTGAACCGTCCGGCGTGTAGATGTCGCATATGACACGCGCCGTCGACAGATCCATCTCCCACGGGATAACCGCGAAGGTGTCCAGATCAGGCACCAGGTACATGTCGCTCTCAGCGATACGTGCGAAGCCCTCAATCGAGCTGCCATCAAACCAGATGCCGTGGGTAATGGCTGCGTCCCAGTGGCCAACGGGAATCGTGATCTGCTTGGAGATGCCGATAATGTCAGAAAATTGAAGACGGATGAAACGGATATCGTTTCGTTTGATAAGTTCATCGACCTCTTCAAGTTTTTCAGGCGTATAGTCTATAGCCATATCTCGTTCTCCTTAGCGGATGATTCGAACCGAATGTGCCTCTAGGGCAGAGTCTGTGGTTGTCTGATTTGAGCTGGACATTCCTGAACACCGCCATATTTCGCTGATCGGGTTCGGATGCGATAACACGCTTGAATGCGTCTACGGCATGAGGAACATGGCGTGCCTGCTGCCATTCTATCATTCCGCGTTTAGAGAACAAAAGGGTTTGAACTAGACGTAGCGGCCAAAGAGGGCGGCACCCCATCATGGAATGGCCGCCCTCTTTTCTGCAATAACTATCTTTGTGGAAGCAGTGCCGTCCAAACTGAAAGCACAACGAGATCATTCTTATGGGATTGAGCGATTTCGGCCTTTGGCCTGTAATTATGAGATTACGGACTCGTCAGGAATCTCTAAATCCCGGCAGCTCGAAACTACTGATCTCGTAGAAATGTCAGTTTAGATACCATAGTACATGACAAATTCTTGAGGATGCGGGCGCAGGCGCACAGCATCCACTTCTTCGATGCGCTTGTAACCAATGTACGCATCGATCATATCCTTGGTAAAGACACCGCCTTCCAGCAGATAATCGTGATCCTCTTCCAGCGCATCCAGAACTTCGCTCAATGAACCCTTGACCTGGGTGTACTTGGAGATGTTCTCCTCTTCGAAGAGATCTTCTTCTGCCGGATCGCCCGGGGTGTAGCCGTTCTTGATGCCGTCAAGGCCGGCCATGACCATGGCCGCGAAGGCCAGGTACGGGTTGGCGCCGGGATCCGGGCAGCGGAACTCGATGCGCTTCGAGTTAGGCGAGCTGGAGTACATAGGCACACGAATGGCGGCTGAGCGGTTGCGAGCAGAGAGCGCTGCAATCACGGGCGCTTCGTAGCCCGGCACCAAGCGACGATAGGAATTGGTCAACGGGGCAGAGAAGGCAAGCAACGAATTGATATGCTTGAGGATACCGCCCACATAGTTGAGAGCCAGTTCACTCAGACCGGCATATCCGTCACCGGCGAATAGCGGCACGCCATCTTTCCAGAGGCTCTGATGGACATGCATACCGGAGCCGTTATCTTCGAAGATCGGCTTGGGCATGAATGTTGCGGTCTTGCCATGGGATTTGGCGACATTTTTGACAATATATTTGAACAACTGCACCTGGTCGGCCATCTGAACCAACGGGGCGTACTGCATGTCGATCTCACACTGGCCGGCGGTGCCGACCTCATGGTGGTGCAACTCGGTCTTGATGCCGGCGTCTATCATGGCGCGCACGATTTCGGTGCGAATGTCCTGCAGCGTGTCGAAAGGAGCCACCGGGAAATAGCCGCCCTTGAGGCCGACCTTGTGGCCGCCGCCAGGGAACTCGGAGGTCCAGGGAGCCTCCTCACTCTCCACTTGGAAGCCGGCTGAATTGCGGCCCTGGTGGTAGCTCACTTCGTCAAAAATGAAGAACTCGGCCTCAGGGCCGATGTAGACGGTGTCGGCAATGCCAAGGGCTTTCACATGATCGACGGCTTTCTGAGCGACCAAGCGAGGATCACGCTCGAAGGCCTCGCCCGTAATCGGGTCGAAGACGTTACAGACCATGCTCAGGGTCGGCAGGGCACAGACGGCGTCGATCAACGAGGTCGTCGGGTCGGCACGCAGCACCATGTCGCTGGCTTCAATGCTCTTGAATCCGCGGATGGATGAGCCGTCGAAGCCCATTCCTTCATTGAAGGCTCCGTCGATATCGAAGTGTTCGACCGGAACCGTAAAGTGCTGCCACTGGCCAAATAGATCGGTGAACTTGAAGTCCACCATTTTGATGTCGTTTTCACTGATCGCAGCTACGACATCCTGCGGCGTGGTACAACCTAAGTGCATGACAGAGTCTCCTTCAATCTTGTTTAGTCTTTGCCCTCTGGGCTAAAAACAATTCCTCGTCGCAACAGTCTAATCAACTGCGCTGAATCGTTCCAGGGAAATCCGGCAGTTGACAAACCCAAATGGCCTCAGTCTCCTGCCCGAATCATTATAGTTTCATTTGCATCGTTCATCCACCAGCAGATCATACCAAGATTGCGGCAGAGCCACTGTGCAACTTGCACAATGGCAAGTTGTCACCCGGACTGCGCTTTCAGAACCGGCCCGTCGGCCGTGTCCAGCAACTGCCAGCCGGCGTTTTCGATCTCATCGCGCAGGCGATCTGCGGTCGCCCAATCCTGACCGTGCCGGGCGGCTTCTCGAGCATCTACCAGCGCCACAATGTCGTCCGGCGCGCTGGCCACCTTTAAGGACTCTTCTCTGCTTAGGCGCAGGTGCTCCTTGGTCTCTTGCCAGATCAATTCATCAATGCCGGCGTGGTCGGCGGGCATTCGAAATGGTCCTAATTTGTCAATACCAAACTGGTCTCCGGATTCGAAGCGTAGCTCCTCACCCTGGCGTATCAAGATCACACCGCCGACTCCCTGTACAGAACAGATCCCGTCGGCAGGCTCAAAAACCAGCGCCGTGTTCTCATCGACGCCCACGATTGTCCGCTCTACAGAGTCATCGTCAGGGTCATCATCCGGCAGCAGGGCAATCATCTGCTCATAACGTTCAACGCCAACATAGCAGTGGCTGGTGTCCAATACCTTGCCGCCATCGTTGTTGTTCCAATGGGGGACGAAGACCAGATTGAGCCCAAAAGGCGCAAAGAAGTCCAGCCCGTCCTGCCAGTGCAGATCCTCGCCGACTTTGTAGATCTCATACACGGGCAATGCGTGACGGCTGGAGGCAATCGTTGTCGCGCTGGCAAAGACAATGGCCATGCCCAGCCGTTGACAAGCCTGCAACGTCTGCCAGGCGACACTGTCGCGCAACTGGCGTGCAGCATAGGTGGGACTGCCCGGCCCCATGAGCAAGAGATCGGCGTCGTACATTGGCGTCAACAAGTCGGGATTGTCAGGGCTGAATTCCGTGCCTCGTTTGCGAACGGGGATGATTGAGATTTCCGGTCGGTGGTTTTGCAGATGTTTCTCAAGATACGCGCCGATTTGACCGGCAACATAGTCTGAATTGGGCTCGAATCCAGCCGGCGTCTCCAAAATGCCGACGTTTACCGGGGGCTCAAAACGCTGAAACAGACTTTCATACACCTTTCGGATGCTGGGCGAGGTTTCGCCGGAACCCAGCAAAACGATTGGGCCGGGTTTGGAATTCATGCTAACGCTCCTATTTGTGGGTGACTGCGGTTCATCTGTGGTTATTTGCGCTCATTAACCACGGAGGTACAGAGGTAGCACAGAGGGTCACAGAGGGAAAGCTCCTTCCATCTGCGGCCAACTGCGGCTGAATCGTTGGGACCTCTGAGATTCTATGTAGTCGGCCACTACCGAAGGAAATCGGAGCCGTCTCCCACGATAGCTCAGAGAAGCAATTGGTATGACTCAACCGGACCAGATGCCGGTCTCTAGTTCCCTCAGAAATGCAGTGGCCAGTTGTGCGGGTCGGTGGACATGGATGTCGTGATCCGTTTCGGGAAAGAGCTCAACTCGAACCCTGCTCAGCGCTGCCTCGGCAGCAGCAACTTGCGCTCGTTTGACTGCTGCCCACTCCAAATCCCCGTTGCTTTCGGCCACCGCAATGTAAACCGGCAGACCGATCCGCGGATAGAGCAGACTCGGACGCTGCTCCCACAGCGCACGCAGGATAAGCATGTGGTTGTCCAACTTGAGCCATGGGCGAACCGTGCCATCGGGCAGAATTTCGAAGTTAGCCATCGTTGCTTCGATGCCGGACTGAGTCCAGTCCGGATGGCCGTTTCGCATACGCTCGGCCAGATCTGCCGCGGGCATGCCCGCTAGAGCGGGCGGCTTCAGATTGCGCTCAACTGTTTTCCAGGTGTTGTCAGGCCTCATCTGAAGGTCGATGTAGCCGCCGTCGACGAAACCGAGTCCATGCACGCGTTCAGGGTGCGCTGCGCCAAAGGCAAGGACCACATTGCCGCCCCACGATCGGCCAATCACGGTTGCCCGTTCGATGGCCAATGCATCGAGCAGCATGCGTAGGTCATCGACAATCGTATCGAAATCATAGCCGTCTTCGGGCTTGTCAGACAGACCATGACCTCGTTGGTCAACCGCTATCACGCGCTCGCCTGCGGCCGACAGATGGGCAGCGACTGCGTCCCAGGTGAAGGCATTACTGGCCAGACCATGCAGTAGAACAAAGGGCGGATGGGAAGATGGGCCTCCCGCTGGCCATTCACGAATGTGCAGCGAAAGGGGCGGTGTCGTCTCTAGAGAAATCCATTGATCAGTTTTCATTGCTTCATTGTAGACAATGGCGGCCAATCGCACCGGATGATTGCATCCAGATTCCGGATCGAATTGGCCGATGGATCTCCTCATTGTGAGAACTCAGACAGACAGCCGGTTGGAAAGAGACGAGAATGATCTGTGGTTGACGTGAAATACTTCGAAGAGTTCCATAGAAACTAGTTGTACAAAAGGGAAACACAAGACCCATGAATCCTAGTCGCATTCGATTTCATATTCTGGTTTTCGTCCTGGTCGCACTCCTGACGACTGCCTGCAGTACGCCGACCGACAGCGACACCTCTACAAGCGAGGTTTCTGCTGCCGGTGAGTCCGAAAAGTTACAGATTGTCTCTACCGTTTCGCCGGTCACGAACATCGTCTACAACATCGGCGGGGAGAAGATTGCCCTGACCGGCATTGTGCCGGAGGGCGTCAATTCTCACACCTTCGAGCCGGCTCCTTCGGATGCACGCGCGCTGGCGGAGGCTGATCTTGTATTCATCAATGGGCTCAATCTTGAAGAGCCGACATTGCGGTTGGCCGAGGCAAACATAGGCGACGATGCCGAGATCGTGCTCCTGGGTGACATGACGATCACGCCCGATGAGCATGTTTTTGACTTCTCCTTTCCTGCCGCGGCGGGCAGTCCCGAATCCGCACCTATGGCCGAATCCAATTTATGCGTTGCGCTATGCAGAGATTGTGCGCGACAAGTTGAGTGAGCGAGATCCGGACAATGCGGATGTTTATGCGAGCAACTATGCGGCCTTTGAAGCGCAGATCAACGAACTGGACACAGCCATCAAAGCGACGATCGACTCGATCCCGCCGGAGAATCGCCAGCTGTTGACCTACCATGATTCATGGGCTTACTTCTCGCCTCGCTACGGCACAACGGTTATCGGGGCCATTCAGCCGGCCGATTTCGCGGAGCCGTCGGCACGCGAGGTGGCCGACCTGATCACGCAGTTGCGCGAGGCCGAAGCGCCGGCCATCTTTGGCTCGGAAGTCTTCCCGTCGCCTGTGCTCGACCAGATCGCCAAGGAGGCCGGTGTCGCCTATGTCGACACACTGCGAGATGACGATCTGCCTGGAGCCCCTGGGGATGCCAATCATTCGTATGTGGGTATGATGGTCGAGAATGTACGCATTATGGCAGAAGCCCTCGGCGGCGATCCTACGCTCATCACGTCGGTCGATCCAAGCAACATTCCCGGCGATGATGCCGCCGTCAACCAGGTTCAAGACTAAGCCCGGGACCAATACGGAGCGTTATGGAACCCCAAATTGAATTGCGTGACGTGGCGTTTGGATACGGCAGCACGCCCGTACTCAACGACATCAACTTACACCTTCATCCGGGTCAGTTCGCCGGCGTGGTCGGACCCAGCGGCGCAGGAAAGACAAGCTTGCTGCGTCTTGCCCTCGGCGCGCTGTCGCCCACGCGTGGCGAAGTGTTCATTGCCGGAAAGGCGCTTAAAGGGCGTCCTGCGCCCCGCGTCTCCTATGTGCCCCAGGTTGATACCATCGACTGGAGCTTCCCGGTGACGGTGGAACAGGTCGTGCTCATGGGGCAGGTCCGCCAAGCCCGGCTCTGGCCGTGGCCCAGCCCTGGAGATAGGGCCGCAGTGGCCGAGGTTCTAGCCCACTTACAGATCGAGCATCTACGATCCAACCACATCCGCAATCTCTCTGGGGGGCAACAACAGCGTGTCTTCCTTGCGCGGGCACTCGTGGCGCAACCGGATCTGCTGGTGCTCGATGAACCCACGTCGGGCGTAGACATGCAGACGGCGGAGAAGATGCTTCATCTGTTGCTCGACCTCAACAGCCAGGGCATGACTATCTTGATGACAACCCACGATCTCAACATGGCCGCCGCCCATATCCCCTGGGCCATCTGTCTTAACCGGCGCATCATTGCCCAGGGCAAGACAGACCAGGTCTTTACCTCAGATATTCTCACCGAGACCTATCGGGGCAACATGCAGGTCATCCGCCACGATGGCATGCTGCTCGTCCATCAGAAACCGCATCATCACAAGCTGGAAGACGTAGTGGTTGATCCTGTGCTGGGACACCAGGTGATCGGATCCGATGAGGAAGTTGCCCAGCCGGGAGCCATGCAGAACGAAGAGGAGGCTTGTGATGATCGAATTGTTGATCGAACCGTTTCAGTTTGAGTTTTTTCGCAATGGGACCATCGCCGCGGTGTTGGCCGGGGCGCTCTGTGGCCTGATCGGGGTCTACATCGTGCTGCGTGGCATGAGCTACATCGGCCACGGTCTCTCCCATGCCATCTTTGGCGGGGCGGTAGTCGCTTACGTGTTTCAGTGGAACTTCTATCTGGGCGCAGGCCTATGGGGCTTTCTTGCTGCGCTGCTGATCAACCAGACTGTACGCAGGACCCAGATCAATGCCGATGCAGCCATCGGCGTCATCACAACAGCCAGCTTCGCCGTGGGCGTCGCGCTGATCAGCCGCTACCGCAGCTTCACACGCTCGTTCGATGCGGCCCTCTTCGGCAACATCTTGGGCGTCACGAGCACGGATGTATTGATCATCGCAGCCGTCTGTGTTTTGGTCGCACTGTCGATTTTCTTCGTCTATCGCCAATTGCTCTTCACGACCTTTGACGCCGAAGTCGCCCAGATCTACGGCGTACGCACACCCTGGATCGACACACTCTTCGCCCTGCTGCTGGCAGCCACGCTGATCGCTGCGCTACAAATTCTTGGCGTCACCCTGATTGCTGCCGCGCTGGTCATTCCGGCCATCACCGCTCGGTTGCTCACCGATAGCTTCAATCGCATCATTCTGCTCTCCACCACCGTCGGCGCGCTGACCGGCTTTGTCGGCATGTATCTCAGCTACTACATCGACGTTGCTTCAGGCGCAACCATTGTGCTCTCGCAGGCGACGCTCTTTGCAGCGGTTTTGGCCGTCACGTCGCTGCAGAAGCGGGCGCAGCAGCGCATGTTGCACACGCACATAGGCTAAGGCGCCGTCGACAGCCCGTATAAATTGGCTTGAAGCATCCTCCCTTTCCCCCGGCGCCAGAGCAACCGAGTCTGATTTCCAGCGCGTGGCCTTGTTGCGGCAGGGTTAGGGCCCATGCGAATCAAGCTCAGGATTATATCTGGCACCGTTATCGGTTCTAATGGAATCGTGTCCAAATTTCAGAGGGCGGCGCCTCCGAGGTGGGATTCATCCCCGCGAAAACGAGATTTCAACAGAATCTAGGAGCCTGTCGGAGCGACACTCAATAGAACGCGAAATGACGCAGATTCAGCCGATATACGCGGATAAAGCAGAAAAGATCCGGCTTTTTCCGCTACATCCGCGCAATCCGCGTTCTATTGAGTGACACCCCAGCGAAAACAGAAAATCAGCCGCAGATAGACACCGATAGCCACAGATTGAAAGAGCTTTTCCTCTGTGAACTCTGTGCCTCCTCCGTGCCTCCGTGGTGAAATAGGCGTTTTCGCAGTAGAGTCATCCTTTCTCTCTCCGACAGGCTCCTGGGCTGCTCAGAAATCGAACTGATTTGACAGGTTCTGTATACTGGTTTCTGTCGGTAGTTGGCCGAATCATCATGATGGAGAGGAAGTGCTCTATGTGCAAAACGCTACATCGTCTGCGGTCTGTTCGATCTGTGGCAGGCAGCGCGCTGTTGGCCGGCGTCGTTCTGTTCTTGCTGCTGGCCGGTAGCGAGTCAGTCGCTGCCCAGTCCGGCAATCTCTATTTACCAATTGTTGTCACCAACGATGGATCTGCATCGCCGCCGATCGATACAGTTGTGAGACTGCCTGCAAACTTTGCCGAACTGATTGTGCACAATACCGAAACCGGGGTCTGGACCGAGGAAGAAGGGATCATCCGGACGCTTGAGTTCTTTGCAGGGAAGCGTTCCTTATCCGATCTGCCAGGGGGCGCTGATCTGCCCGCTGGCGAAGGCACTGGCGTGGAGTCGATGGCGGTCCATTATCTACGCAATGGGGCGGATGCAACGGTGAAGGCAGAGATCAACCGGTTGCGCAAACTCATTCTGCCGCCGAAGGCGAATCTCGATCACTATGCAGCGCCTATACCGACGGCTAGCAGCCTTGCTGCTACGTCTGACGGCTCAGCAAATTCTGTAGAACGCGTGAACGCCCAGGCATGTGCCGATGCCTGGCTACAGGGCTTGCCCGATGATCTGCCTGCTCCCGGCCCATGCCTGTACTATGCGGAACGCACGGTCTTCGACAACAAGCCGATTAAGCTACGCGTCTACTACTCAGTAGATCGGCATGATGATCCCAAGGGAAGTCCCTACTTTGAGGCCGCACTTGATGCCATGGAGAAGAGCGTGATCGAGTATTTGCGCTACGGTGACATGCCGGACGTGACGCTGATCTTTGCGCCCTTGTTGGCCAACGACTTCGATACCTATGGTGGAGCATTTTCGAATGCGATCACAGATTTCGGGTACGATTCGTGTCCAATCGTGATGTACAAATTTGGCGAACTCGGGATCGAGAAGTTCAAACAGGGTGTGGCCCATGAGATATTTCACTGCTTTCAGGGGGCGAATCTGGCTGCACAATCGGAACCGAGTTACGCGGTCAGGGACTGGTGGAGCGAGGGATCGGCTTCCTATTTCAGCAATGTGGTCTATCCGGAAACCAACCTTGAGCATAGATGGCTCGATAAGTTCAACAGAGTGTCGGCTACGATGTGGCTACAAGGTATGTCCTATGAGAATAGCCTCTTTTTTCAATATGTGGGCAACAAAAAAGGCAACGACTGGATCATTCGTAGCATGCTGAAGGCCATGCCAACAAATGCCGGAAGTGGGGAAATCGATCAAGCCAAAAAACTGGCTGCGCTCGGGTTAGACCTTCATCAGTTTGGACAGGAATTCCTTGACGGTACGATCAAGGACAGTAGCGGCGCGCCGGTGCCGACGGGCGGGCTACCGCTGGTTTACACCAATCCAAAGCCACTGAAATTTCTGAATGCGGGCGACATAGAGGCGCGCGGGGCCTTTGTCTTCTTGCTGGCCCGCTATCCGCTTGTCTACCACCGGGAGAAGATATACACCCAGAAGACGACGGTCAGTGCTGCTGAGCACTCGGTCAAATCGTTGCTTGTGGCGGACGAGTGGGAGCCATTGGCCCCGGAACTGCGCTCAAGATGTAGTGGTCCGACTGAGATGGTTCTGTTGGTCACGTCAACAGATGTGGATTCCAGATCCAAACTCAATCATTTCACGAATGAGATCACCGTGGTTGAGGAGCGGCAGTGCAGTTGCTACTTCGAGGCAAGTCTTGGGGGCGCGCAGATCGGTTTCTATGCAGGGCCCGCCCATTACGAAACCCAGAATGCCCCACTGGAAGTCCTGGCCTTTGACCCGGCTTTCCCATCGACGTGGACGGCCAACTTTTCACTGGCCGACTATGCCACAGGCACGACAGGCTCCAAGCCGGTGCTTGGTTTTAGTTTGCTTGACAGTGCCAACTCTCTATTTGTTCTCGCCGATCCTGAAAACCCAGGCCGCCTGTCGGCGACGATTACCAGAAGCCTGATTGATTTCGTCGAAGGGCGAATCTTCGGTGAAGTCGTGGATCCGTCTTCGGGCGGCACGGTGACGATCGAAGCCCATTTTGGGGCAACCCTGGCATTGAGCGAGGTCGCTGATGCCTGCGACCGGGAGTGGGAAATCCCGTAACCGGGGCCGGCAAGTGTGGTCATTGACCAGTATATCAACTGACGAAATTGAGATGGACACGCGATTGCAGCAACGCGTCAACTCGATACTGACGGGCTGCCCCTGTGGGCAACCGGCGCCGCCTTGGAATTTGCATGAAGACAAAGGCTACAACGAGATGTCAGCGGCTGAATTGATGGATCGGCGAAGTCGCAGTCTGTAGGTCGTTTCATGATCGTGGTCATCTTGCTCAGATCAGACTCCGGCTAAAACGATAGGTCTTGGACAACCATTCGGATAATGGTGAGATAGGTCATGGATGACGCAGGCGCCTGCGGAGAGTCATGGATTTTTCGGAATCAATCATGACTCTCTGCAAGATCTGAATGATCCATTGCCGATTTTGTCGTTCGCTAAATCGGTACGGTATAGACCGAATGACCCCACTGTGCCGAAACGCTTTTCTCCCGCCCAGGAAACGCTTACGAAACGCACCCCGCTCTATACTCCGTACATCGCCACCTGAGACACCCGCCACGTGATTTTCAAGTCAAAAAGAGGATCTGTATGATTGAGAATCCGCGCTCGCCGCCAACCAACATCTTTACGCTGCGTCTCTGGCATGAACCGCTGAACGAGGAGAAAGGAGAGTGGCGCGGCGAAGTCAAGAACATCGCGACCGGCGAAGTTCGCTACTTTCGTTGTTGGGAAGAAATCGCCGTACTGGTCCCCGAAATGCTCGACGACGGATATCTAACTGAAAGCACAACGGGATCTTGAACTTGGTAGGTCACCTTTGCAGCGTGACAAGGACGCATGCCAGAAGGCTCCAGAGATCACCAAACTCGTCTGACTGCAAGTCGGACCAACAAAAGTCATGTTTCCATAGTGCCTTCAGCTTGGCCTTGGTCCTATCAACTCAGTCCTACCACCTCAGGCCCATCCGTTCTGTATCAGTCCTGTACGCATTTCTGATACCCGCCAAAGTCCGACGTGATGTTTAATTGCAAGGTGTTCAATTACAGCGTGGTGAAAACCGTAATCTCAATGTTCGATCCCGCACGATCCGCCAACCTAAACGAACCACAAGGAGAAAGAGATGAAATACCGCTACATTTTTGCGTTTGCACTCGTGTTTGCGTTGCTGACGGCAGCAGTTTTGCCGTCGGTCCCGGCCTGGGCTGGACCCCATCAGCAGGACGCCACCCCGACGCCGGCTCCCGAAGAAGAGGCCGCTCCGGCTGAGGGCGAAGGAGAAGAAGCTGCTGAAGAGCCCGCCGCTCCTCAACTGGCAACCGCCTCTGCCGTGGCCGAGCTGTCCAACCAGTTTGGGCGCACCCTCATCACCGCCCGCGCCAACACCTTCATCATCGACTCGGCCCCGCCGCTGGGCCATCCGTCCGAAGAGATGAACCCGGTCGAAGCCATGCTGGCCTCGCTGGGGACCTGCGGCCTCGTCGTCTACGAAGCCGCCGCACAGGAGATGGACATCCCACTGACGGCCGCGACCTTCACCATACAGGGTGACTTCGACGCCAGCGGTCTCTCCGGCGCCTCCGATGCGGATCCCCACGTCCAGGAGTTCCGCGCCCACGTCGACCTTGAAGGTCCGGACGCCGAGCAAGCCGATGCGCTCCTCGAACAGTGGAGCCTGCGCTGCCCCATCTACACCACGCTGATCAAGTCGGCCCCCATCGTTGTTACGGTCAACGACGAAGAAGAGATGGGCGGCCCGTCGGCTGAAGGCCTGGCCACGGCCACCGATCGCGGTCAGCCTCTCCAACCAGCCCGGCCGCACCATCGTCAACGTGCGTGACAACTACCTGATCGTCGATTCCGTGCCCCCGCTGGGTGGACCCAACCTGGAAGTCAACCCGCTGGATCTGCTGTTGGCTGCGCAAGCCTCATGCGGCGCTGTCATCATGGAGAAGGCCGCCATCGACAATGGCATCGAACTGGATGGCGTCATCGGCACCGTCGAGGCCGACTTTGACGCCCGTGGCCTGAGCGACCCGACCATCGACCCGGCCATCCAGGCCATTCGCGTCAACTGGGAGATCGGTGTTGACAATGACGAAGATGCCCAGTTCCTGGTTGACGAGGTGGCGGCCCGCTGCCCCATCTACAACACGTTGGTGCGAGCCACCGACATCGAGGTCTCCCACAAGCTGATGGGCGAAGGCACGGCACTGCTCGATCTCACCTTCTCCTACAACGTGCCCACCGACGAGTTCCAGGCCGAGATCTCGCCGCTGGCCGATCAGTTCGCCGCCACCGAGGGCCTGATCTGGAAGATCTGGGCGCTGGACGAAGCCAACAACCAGTTCAGCGGTCTGATGCTCTTCGAAGATGACGCCGCCATGCAGGCCTTCCTGGAAGGCGAACTGGCCGCCGCCGTCACCAGCCACCCGGCGTTGAGCGACTTCGTGGTCACGCCCTTCTCGATCATGGCTGATGAGACGATGGTTACCGGCGGGCCGACCCGGTAGCGATTCCGTCGACGTAAGCAATAGGATGCGGCTCGTTGGGATTGCGGCTGATTGTGACGGATTCCTCTATCCGCCACAATCAGCCGCGATGGTAGCTGCGTGATGAGACGGTTAAGCACACAGATCTTTTGCAGCCACCGGCAGATATTTGTGCAGCAGGTGGCAATAGCCCGATTTATTCTCATGTTAAATGTCAACTCGTGATAGAACTCAAAGGTCACGCTACGGCTGGGCATCGAACGACTCAAGCTCAGAGCTTGTAGTCTTTGGCTCTCTTCATCAGCACCTATTTGGTGCAAGGCATTTTCCTTGACTCTTTGATGGGACCGCTGATACAAGCCACCTGCAGCGGTTGAATGCTCTCATTCACATCGGGCGGCGCAGCACTCATTTGGATTCTCCATGTTGAGCATGGTCGCACCCTGCCCGTCGCCAGATATCAAGGGGCGATAGCACGCTGAAGCGCCCCCCTTGGCATATTCCGTTGTTTAAGCTGCTAAAGTCGAGTTGCAACTCTCTGTGAGGATACTAAACCGTTGACATCCCAAACTGTTTCATAACAAAGATAGGAGCAAAAGATGGCTAAAGCAAAAAATCTACGGGAATTACTTCTCATCCGTGCAGCCGAGCTCGACTACATTAATTCGATCACCGGCAACCTGGGTTCTGCCTTGGGATTGAAGAATGGTGACGGCGATCCTTGTGTGATTGTCTTCGTCGAGCAGAAGATTGATTCAAAATGGCTCAAGAGCGGCCAATTAATCAAAAAAACCCTCGAAGGGCCTGGTGGACTGACATGCCCGGCGGACGTGGTTCAGGGCCGGAAATACCAGCCGGGCCGCGATATTCACTTGCTTGATATTATGCCAGGAATGAGATTCTGGATCCCTACCCGTCGTGTCCCGTCAGGATTTTCTGGGACCTCCGCCACTTCAAACAGCAGGACAAATCGCTCTGCTTGAGAAGGTCAGGGGGTGGGCGACGACTATCGCCCCTGGAGCTCAGCTTTACCATCCGGACGGCTGGCTTGGCACCCTCGGTTGTTTTGTCCGTAAGTCTTCGGGTGTAAAGGGCATTCTCACCAACCAGCACGTCGCCGGCCCTGTGGGGAGCAGACTGTACTTTCCCAATAGGAATGGGATACACATTGCGACAGTGCGAGAGACTTTCGAGCCGATCAAAGACGAGGTTCGCTTCCCCGGTATTGTCGACGAACCGTACGCAGAATATCAGGTGGACTGCGCGTTCGCGGAATTGGCTCCTACGGTCGATCTTGCCGATCTCGATGCGAAGATCCCGATCCTTGACGACGGCGATAACATTGTGCGCAAAGAGATCGGCAACCCATTGCCATTGGACCTGGACACTTTGGGGCCCCTTGGAATGCCTGTACTAGGGGTCGGTCGCACTCGCTCGTTCCAGCGCGGCACTATTGCAGGCTTCGCCTATCGTTACGGCGTTTATTCCAGAGTGGGGTCCCCACCACTCAAGAGCTACACGGATCTTCTCATCGTCGGCGAGGATAATGATCAGTTCAGTGATGCTGGCGATAGTGGCAAGTTGATCGTTACCGATGACAGTGACCTGCGTCCCGTCGGTTTGCTCTGGGGTGGTTGGAAGGAACGGCTGCGTCAGAGCCGTATGCAAGAGGATTGGACCTATGCGATCGATATTAACAAGGTGCTGGATTTGCTCAAAGTCTCGATTGCCAAACGGATATGAGCAATGGATGCTATAACTCGACTTTGGTAGTGACCTCATGACGCAACCCGAGCTTCGCACAGCAATCGTCGCGATAGCTGAAGAGACTGTCTATGAAGAATACGCGTCTGCCGAACAGACAGGAGATGCTGCGAAGGGCGAGATCGTCGCAGATGTGGATGGCTTAGCCCAGCTCGGGCTGAGCCTGGGTTGGAAGGAATGCCCGCCACTGCCGGATGATTGGATGGAGCCATACAAAGACTTCGTGCGTTGCGAGATGACGGCACAGAGCGGGGATCCACAGGTTGGTCAGTTCTGGCTGACGAAATTGATGGGCTTGCTGATCACTGCTTCGGCGGTCTCGCTTGGTGCGCCGTTCTGGTTTGACATGCTCATCAAGTTGGTGAACCTGCGTATGGCCGGTGCAAAAGAATGATGCCGGGATTTCCACGTTTCGGCATGTGATGTGCGCAATTTCAACGAGACCGAATGGCTCCAAGAGACGCGTTGTATGCAGCAGCTTCGACTGCATGCCCGAGCCAGGTTCTGGTTGGCTGGCGAATTCCGACGACTCGCTGACCCTGCCGCCAGTTGAGCAACCGATGACAACCGCCTTTCAAAACTACCGCCTTTCAAAACTGAGGAGAATGGAACATGGATGAAGAAAACACGGGTACAAAACCTTCACTTCCCTCGGATGACGACGGGAGAAATGGAAGTGGTGGAGAAGAGAAGTCAAGACAGGATCGTTGGTGGGCAATGCTTAAGAGCGCTGCCCCCTTCATACTTGGCCTGCTCCTGCTTTCGGTCGTAATTTGGGCAACGTGGACATCCTTAGAAGAATCGCATAGTCCGCTGATACGTCTCCTGATAATTGGTTTAGCGACGACAATAACGTTTGCTGCCATAATGCTCGTATATCAGGTGTTTTTTCCCAATGCAACGAATGCTTCTGAGGAAACATCTGCCAGAAATCTGATGGCATTCTGGTTTATAGCCTGGGCCTCTTTTACGGCGTTCTGGCTTCTGAATCATAGTGATGGAGACAATGGGATAGAATATTTCTTGGTCGTTATTGTTCCTGCTTTCTTCCCGCTTTCGGCCATCGCATACGTCATGTTCCAGCGTCAACGCAAGGTTGAGAATCTTAGAGAACAATTTAGTTTGCTTGGTCTAGACGCCGACAAGTCTACGGAGCATCCTGAGCGGTCTGACCCCAGCATAACGGCGCGTTATCGAAAAACTCATTCGACGGCGAGTTTTTCGATACAGACGATTCTACCCGTTCTACTCAGCATTATTGGTGTCTATCTCCTGTTTAACGTCTCTGGTATTAGCGAGGCACAGCGTGTAGTAACCGAATCAGGTGAGGAGGGCAACGCGTTCATAAATCGGATGGTGCCATGGCTAGATAAGGCAAATGCCGTACTAGAATCGGCTGAATCGGTGATAGATAATCCTTCAACGACCGAGGACTCTAAAATTTCCGATATTGTTAATGATCTGAAAAATTTACAGAAAGAATACAGTGAGTCGATCGGGCGTCTTGAAAAAGCGGGGCAACAGGAGAAATTTGCACTAGGTTTAGCGTCTCCCGTCACTCGTGCACTTGGTTTTGGATTTCTGGGAGCTTACATATTCTCTGTGCAACTAATCTACCGTCGCTTCACAACACTGGACCTCAAACCTAGCATCTACATGCAATGCACCGGGACGTTGCTGGCCGGCTATGCGTTTAACTATGTTGCGTTTGGGGCGATTACATCATTGACAATGCTAGACAAAGCTGAGGATGGGCTAGGGGTCGGCCTAGCGACCATCATTGCGTTCTCGTTGGGCTATTTTCCTGGCTTCGCGATTCGTTGGTTTAATCGAGTTGCATATAAGACTCTCCAAGACTCCACCCTTAAATCGGACGCATTATCTCTGTCTCTTATCGAAGGAATCAGCGATTTTCATCAGGTACGTTTGCAGGACGAAGGAATCGATAATATTCAGAACCTAGCCTCTTCACATATCGAAGCCCTGATTGTTAACACCCCTTTCACCACTCTACAACTCATCGACTGGATAGATCAAGCTATACTTCGGCTATATGTGACTCGGGATGACGCGGATGCATTCCGGCGTGGCGGTGTGCGCGGAATTGCTGATTTTCGAGATCTTTGGAGGCCTTTTACGAGTGAATCCAACGGCGTTGCCTCCAATAATCATGCAGCCGGGGCAGAGGCAATGACGAAGGTTCTTGGCTTGAGCAAAAAGTCCCTGGCAGATCGCTTTCAGAGCACGCCTGAACAGCTCGAAATTTTATACTTGACATCCAATGCTGCGCCGAATCTATCTTTCATGGGCTACCCGAGGAGATATAGCGAAGTCGTTACCAAGAGGTCGGAATCCGCACAGAGCGACGAATTGGCGGGATCTGATGACAAAACCCTTTTTCAAGGATTACTCAACTACATCAAGGAACTGGAAAGTTATGAAGAAATGGATGAGCAGCTTATCACGATCTTTGCCGCTTCATCAGATGTTGAAGGTCGCCTGAAGCCTGAGGGTAAAGAGCGTTATGCACTCGGGTTGGCTCGTTGGCACCGTAAACTGTCTGAATTTGCGGAGGGGGAGGACAACAAAGAGTTACAGGCAGAAGAGTCAGAATTCGCCTACGCACACTATAGTATCGCAATGAAAACTCCTGGGGCACTCTCGAAAGAAGAGGAGACTTGGTATGCAGAAAACACTCCTGAAACCGCCCCTGATCCTGCCCAATCGGACGATCCTCCGGACCCAGATGGCCTAGCACGAGGCGATGCCTGAATCTAAGCATTCGGCAAGAATCCGACTGCGTTGCACAAGCTCCGCATCTTTACCGTTTTTGCTAAGCCATATCGTTCATCGACCCGACTACACAGGAAGATTGATCGCCCTCAGCGTTACGCCAGGAATCGAGAATGAAAAATGAGAGGACCTCGTCACAAACTATTGACTAGGTCCTCTCGTTTCTAACATAGACACATATCCACCGCTTACTCCGGCGGCGGCTCACACCGAGGCATCTGGGGAATGCGCTGGGCGCTGCCAAAATCACTGGTGCCCATGCAGATCGGCACCTCACCCTCATCCGGCAATCCGTCCATGTCTGCATCCTGGGCCGCCATATAGACCGACAGGGTCACGTCGCTTGTGATGGTGGCGTCTCCCTCACAGGCCAGCGAGCCATTGACCACAAACAGGTAGACGATCTCGCCACGGTCGCCCGGTCGCTCATTGACGCCGTATCCGATCACGCTGTAGTCATAGACGCCTGGCCCCGTCTTGATGGCCTCACCGACCAGGTCGCTTGCATAGTCCACTTCTTCAAATTTCGGTATCCTCAGCGTGGCGTCCAGGTTCACCCAGCGCATTTTATGGGTCAGCTTCTTGCCGTCCGCATCTTGGGGCATAAGAGAACCTCTCGCCAATCTAGTCGAAAGATGGCGACAGAATGGCGACAAGATGGAGACAGCATGTCTACAAAGGGGCTATGCGGAGTGCATCTTACGTTGGGGCCAGCTTTCCACGTGCCCCAAACCCGAAACCCACCCGGTATGCGTATGCTGATTGACATCGCACCCAGGGGACGCTAGAATCACGCTTGGCGCTGAATCGACGAACCTTTGCAGATCGTGGCAAATTTCTGCGCTGCGTACCTCATGATGTCTGCAACCCGATAAGGATACAGTCCAGTTGTCCCACGATACGCTTCGCCTGTAAGGCGTCTTTCAACTTGTCCAGGACAGCCAACCGCTCACCCTCGGACAGGTGCGCCTGGAAGACGTGCTCGCCTATCTAGCCACCCGCCCGGGCTCCCCCGTCCCTCGTAGTGAGATCGCCTATCAGCTCTGGCCCGAATCCAGCGATCGGCAGGCGTGCACCAATCTGCGCAAGACGTTGCTGATGCTGCGCCGACGTCTGCTGGCGCACGCTGTCGAGCTTTATGCCGGTGAGCTACTGCCCGACTGCTATACTGACTGGATTATGCTGGTGCGAGGCAACTACGCCAGGCCTACATAGACGTTCTGGACACCCTGGTCGATATTCTGGAGCGGCAGCGGGACTACGGCGCGGCCGTCGACAGATCGTATGATAGGCGCGTGTCAGGCTGGCTTGGGTCTATGAGGCATTGGAAGACGGGGAGCGAGCTGGTTCGCTCCTCGACGAAGCCAACGCCATCGTTTTGGCCATCGGCAACGAGATCAGCGATACTGCGCTACGCTCTTTTTTTCCTGTCGTCCTATAAACCGTGGTTCGACGAGTCAGACATGGAGTTCTAGAGACTCGATAGATTGGCCTTAACTCGCCTCCTTTCAAGACAGAAGAGCAATCGTTGAAAGAATTTGCGAATGAACTCTACGCCTGTCAATCCGATTCCGACCTCGGTTCGTAACCGACTTACGGGGACACTCTTCACCTCGGAGGGTCTCTTCAGCGCAGCCACAATTGCCAGCTTCACCATCATGCCCATCGTGGCTGTGGAGCTCTCCGGCCGCGAAAGCCTAGCCGGTATCCCATCAACCATGTTGTTGATCGGCCAAGCGGCTGCGGCCTATCCTCTCGGCCGGTTAATGGATCGCTATGGCCGGCGCAAGGGGCTGTCACTGGGCTATCTCATTGCGACTGTCGGCGCGGTTATCGCCGCGTTCGCCATCGGCTGGGGCCTGTTTGCCGGTTTCTGCTTTGGGGTTGGGCTTTTCGGGGTCGGGCGTGCCGGCGGCCTACAGGCCCGATTTGCCGCCGCCGAGATCCAAGAACCGTCGCGCCGTGCCAAAGCCATCGGGCTCATAGTCTTCGCCGGCACTGTGGGCGCGGTCGGTGGTCCGCTACTGACTGGACCGGCGAGCAGTATGGCGCAGCGCCTGGGTTTCGAAGCTCAGATCGGGCCGTACATTCTAGCCGCAATTTTCTTCTGCGTTGCTTTATTACTCACATTCTTGCTGTTGCGTCCCGACCCCATGAATCTGGGCAAGATATTGGCAGCGGCAGGCAATGTCACACCCGTTGATGCCGCCACTGGTGCGGATAGTGCCGACATCAGTGCATTCAGCCTGTCCGAGGTTTCCCCACGGTCTTTGTGCACAATCTTCGCCGGCGCTAGTGTGCGTTTGGCATTGCTGGCCATGATTGTGGGTCAATTGGTCATGACGATGATCATGGTTATCACGCCAATATATATGAACAGCCTCGGCTATGAAATTCAAGCGATTTCGTCGGTCATCATGGCGCACACGCTGGGCATGTTCGCTCTCTCAGGGGGCACCGGGTGGCTCATCGACCGTGCGGGGCGCGTTACCATGATCGTGGCGGGTACTCTTCTGCTGATGGGGTCCGCGATACTGGCGCCACTCTCCACCCAGTTGCTTGCGCTCATGTTCTCACTCTTTCTATTGGGCCTGGGATGGAATTTCTGTTTCATTGCCGGCTCCTCATTGCTGACCGATTCGCTCTCTGCCAACGAGCGCGGTCGAACCCAAGGCGCGAATGATATGATGGTCGCACTGGCCTCTGGTGTCGGCAGTCTTTCGACCGGAATGCTCTATGCCTTCGGCGGTATGTCCCTGATCGCCGCTATCGGCGTGGGCTTTGCGGTTGCCTTGCTCTGCTTCACAGCCTGGTCGACACGCCGTACGGCGGTTCCCGCCTAGAACTTCCGCGGAACAGATAGGAGCAGCGGAATCTCATAGCGCCGCTCTGTTCCCCTCAGATCCCCAAGAATCCTTCACAGACTACATCTCTAGCGAACAAGCATCGGGCGCGGAGCGGCCGCGTTGAAGTCGTTGCCGCTCTTTTGCCTCAGGGAACGATTTGGAAACGATCTGTCTTGTATTATGAAATCAGCGTACAAGAAGGACGTCGGAACAGTTCAACTGGCGGCCAGGTCCTCAAGCGCCGCCTATCGGCTGGCATCTCTGGCACATCGCTCGTTGGGCCGACCGCGTGCAACTCGCCTTTCCGACACATGGCGGACCGGAGCGCCGCCAGATCTGGGAGGAAGAGGGGCTTGCCCAGCGCTGGGGCCTGGACAGTACTGAACTGGGCATCCTACAGGCTGGAGAGGGCATGGAACACGAAGCCGCTGCGCGCATCCCGCAACAGATTGGTCAGGAGAACATTCTGAACTATGCGGATCGTAGCTTTGCATGCTTCCACGAGGGAATGGACAGACTGACACCTGATGGCATCGAGTGGGTACGGCCCAACACCCAGCCATACAGAGTGACGGAAGATCGTCAGTTGGTAGCGGCACCCGCGGCAGAGACGCCGCTTGCATCCGACCTGGCCTATCAGCTCACCCACGCTGCCCGCCATCTGGGCATGATTGAGGCGTTGCGCGACGTTCAGGAGATGCATGGCACGGCCAGCGCCTGCGATCGGAAAGACAAAAGATTAGGCACAGATGGACACAGATGAGGCTGCGTGGCTAATTCTTGAAAAATCCGCCTTGCCGGCAATGCTTAGGTACGGGTACGGCTGTTACGATGGTGTTGCCCGCGTGCGGGCAGTGATAGGTTGGAGAGCCATGGATCACGAAAACTTGTCCCCACAATCATCTGACAGACGTTCACACCTCTTCACGGTGCGCGTCTGGCGTGAGCCAGCGAAGAGAGATCGCACCGAGATTCGCGGCAAGGCGCAGCACGTGTTGACTGGTGAGGTCCACTATTTCCACGATTGGGCGGCGCTGGGCGCCTTCGTGGCGACGCAAATGGATACCTGCGAAGACGATTCAGCCGCATAGACAGTCGGAAGAAACGTTTTTCGGCTTGGCAGTTTGATCCAAGAAACGTTTTGGAAACGCTTGATCCGTTATCCTGTCTACGTGGATAGTAGGTAGCACGTGTAGGTGTAACTCGTGTGATTCAGCGGCTGAAGGGCTTCCCCAGGTTCTTCAGTCACTCCATCACCGAATATTTATCAACAGTGAGACAAAAAGGAGAGAACCATGCCAAAGTATGTCATCGAACGCAATATCCCCGGAATCGGCAACGCCACACCGGAAGAAGCTGTCGGCATTGCCCAGAAATCTTGCAGCGTGCTGGAGGCTCTCGGGCCACAGATCCAATGGGTCGAGAGCTATGTGGTCCAGGACCAGACCTACTGCATCTACATCGCACCATCTGAGGATTTGGTGCGGCAACATGCCGAACAGTCCGGCTTCCCTGCCGACAAGATCAGCGAGGTCAAGTCGATCATCGACCCGGTGACATCGGAAGGTTGATCGGTGTGGCCGTTGCCCAATCAGAAAGGCCCGGATGCGATATCGCATCCGGGCCTTTCTGTTAGATAGATATGCTGTACGAATCTCTTGAACGGAGCTCTACCAGGAATCTCCTCGCCGATCGTCCAAGACCACAGGCGCAAACTGAGAGCCGCTCTCATACGAGTTGGGAGAACTCTGCCGGCTCTGGGAGCCAATTGTCTCAACGAAGCTGCTAATCCGTTCAATTCCGTTTGACAACAGGATCTGCAGCGATTTTGAATCAGCCTGCGCAGCTGCATACGATTGCGTAAGCGAATCGACGTGCTGCTTGTGGTGCTCTCGAGACATCATTATCACATCGTATTCCATGATTTTTTTCTCCTTATATACGTCGCTTCTGGTGCGGAGCCTCGTGTCTTGCTCGCCCATTATGCGAAAATTTCTTACTGATAAACGTAGGTCTTCATCGACACTTGGCTCAATATGGCAAAGGCTATTTCGTCATTTAACTTACGCCTCGTATTGGCCTTGTCTACAAATGAACTGCATTTGTTCATGTATTGTACATGTAATTTCTGGCCACATATGTGACCAATATCACAATCTTGAATTCTGACATCGAATGGGTTGAATCTTGTTGGACTGCATAGGGTACACAGACATGGCATGCCCCGAAGCCGCTAGTAGGAATACGCGGCTTCGGGGGTGCTTAGGGTTCAGCAATTTCCGTATTCTGCTTGTGAGAGGGGTAGAGGTGTTGAGGTAGGCAGTGGCGCGCAGGTCCGGACGCAAGAGACTCTATACGAGTGGTTTCAGGTCATCGAGGGTTCACGGCATCAGCTCGGCTGCAGTTGGGTGGGTTCGCACAGCCCGCCGAAAGAGCTTGTAGGACTGCCCGTGTACATGAAGGGCGTGAACATGTTGATGATCTCGTCTCCGCCGACGCCCAAAATGGTCACACTGTACAGCGCCCAATGACAGGCGCGAGGACCCTACCAGGGAATGTTCTCGCCGGTATAGTTAAAGAACTTGCCCGAATCATCCAGGGTCAGACCATCGATCACAATCAACCCTTTGCGGATCGATTCCTCGACCCCGATATCTGCATTCGGTCCGCCCATGTCCGTTCGCACCCAGCCCGGATTCAATGAGATCGCGATCACGCCTGCATCCTTGACATCAAAGGAAAGGTTGCGTGTGTAGAAATTGAGCGCTGCCTTGCTGGCGCCATAGCTGTAGGGGCGGAGCGAATTTCGATTACCGATCGAACCCGCGCCAGAGGAGATGTTGATAATTTTCGGCTCGACACCGGCTTTGAGCAACGGAAGAAATCGCTCGATCACCAGCATCGGTGCGATGGCATTGACAGTGAGGACCGTTTGCATGACGTCCATATCGTAACTGCCTAATCCGCCGTCAGCCGTTCCGATGGCCGCATTGTTGATCAGTAGATCAAGCGCATCCGTCTGCGCACTGACCGCGGCATAGGACGCTGCGATCGAGTCGGGTTCGGTTACCTCCAGTGCGATGATTGACACAAGATCGCCATATTGCGTCTTCAACTCGTTCAATGCAGTGGCTTCATCAGGCTGACGGCAGGCCGCAAAGACCTGGTCGCCGCGCGCCGCCAACTGGTGTACATACTCCAGCCCGATTCCACGATTTGTTCCGGTGATGAGTGCTTTCATGGGTTCTCCTTCTAGCAAGGCTTCAGATGCTCGGAATGACAGTTCTCGTGAAAAAGCGTAAACTACCATAGCGTAGATGGCAAGAAGCCGCTGGATGAAAGCAGCATCTCCAACATTTCATCCGCACGCACACATCCCAAGCCACGAGGAAATACTCGGGGAGAGCCAAATTATGGTGAACTGCATCATCATCGGCGCCGGATCAGCTGGCTGCGTACTGGCTGGCCGCTTGAGCGAAGACCCGGCCCGCAGCATCCTTCTGCTCGAAGCCGGCGGGGCGGATGACAATCCGGAAATCCGCATTCCTGGCCGCTATTCCAGGCTGCTAGGGTCAGACATCGACTGGTCCTATCGTAGCGAGCCGCAGAAACAGTTGAACAACCGGCGCATCGACCTCAACCGCGGCAAGGTGGTCGGCGGCACCACCGCCATCAACGGCATGGTCTACTTGCGCGGCAGTCCGCGGGACTTCGACCACTGGGCTGAATTGGGGAATCGAGGATGGGGCTGGGGTGATATCCGGCCCTTTTTTCAGAAGGCGGAAGGCTATGAAGGCCCCTTGACGGGAACCGACTACAGCGCCGACGGACCGCTCGCTGTGACGCAGATCCAGGACGTCCTGGGCCAGATGGAGCGCTTCATCGCTGCCGGTGAACAGACTGGTCTTGAACGCAACGAAAACTTCAACGGTCAGACCCAGGACGGCGTTGGTCCCTACCTCCACGACTATCGGAACGGAGAACGACAGACCCTGGCCGACGCCTACCTGAAGCCGGCACTGGGGCGCCACAATTTGAGCGTCCAGACTTTCGCGCACGTCACTCGCATCCTCTTTGAGGGCAACCGCTCTGTCGGCGTCGAATACATTCACGACAATCGGTTGAAGCAGGTGAAGGCCGGAGAAGTTATCCTGTGCGGCGGCGCCATCAACTCGCCGCAAGTGTTGCTCTGCTCCGGCATCGGCCCCGCCGACCACCTGCACGATTTTGGGCTTCCGTTCTTGATCGACCTACACGGCGTCGGCGAAAACCTACAGGATCATCCTCTGTTGCACGTGCGCTATGAGACGATTCAGCCACAGCGCGTGGACATCTCGCTGGCCGGTTCCGGCTATCGAGATTTCGTCGAACGCAGGACCGGCCCATTGGTCACCACTCGAACATTTGCCGGCGCCTTTTGGCGCACGCAGCCCGACCTGCCTGCACCCGATATGCAGGTCTTCTTTGCCATTGACGAATTGGAGGGGGAGAGCGATATCGCCTTCTCCCTCTGCCTGATGCGCCCGCAAGGCCGTGGCCACATTCGACTACAATCTGCTTATCCTTTTGTCTATCCGGCCATTCAGCCCAACTACCTGGACAACGCACCGGACATGCAGATCTACGTGGACAGCGTACGCATGGTTCGGCATATCGTTGGCACAGAGGCGTTTGAAGGATTCGTCCGACGGGAGCTGGCTCCTGGGCCAGATGCCCAGAGCGATACACAGATCGTGGCCTGGATCTGTGACGCGCTGGTCACAACCTGGCACTATTCCGTCACCTGCAAAATGGGCAACGACCCGCTGGCCGTTGTCAACGAACGACTGCAGGTGCATGGGGTGGAGGGACTACGGGTCGTAGACGCATCGGTCATGCCGACAATCACAACCGGCAATATAAACGCGCCTGTGATCATGATCGCCGAGAAGGCTGCCGACCTAATTCGTACAGCGTAGAGATGCAAGATTCTGCGGCCAATCATCTCGGGAATCAGACACGAGGGAAGTCAGGCGACAACGGGGCATCGCCGCGTCGAGAATCCGGACAAGGGGCCCTGGGCGACCTGCGCCGGTTTTCTGCCATCGCTGCAACAGATAGTGGAAGTGGCGGCGCCTTCGCGGGTTTGAGAGCTATCTATCGAATAGAGTATAGTGATTTGCAGAAGAATCAGATCCAAATCAGCCGGATCCACGTAGTCAGCATTCACACAGAGCTGAGACATAAGCCACCGATAGCGGAGGAGTCCAAATGCAAGCCGTATTCTACGAAGGCGATCAAGTAATCAGCGTGGGCGAGTGTACGCCGGTTGCACCCGGCCCCGGTGAAGTGCAGCTCAAGGTGTCGCACTGCGGCATCTGCGGCACCGATCTTCACATCTATCACGGCGTCATGGATCAGCGCGTTACCTTCCCCCAGATCATGGGGCATGAGGTCTCGGGCACGGTGGCGGCCATCGGCGAAGGCGTTGAGGGCTTTGCCGTCGGTGATCCGGTGGCCGTCATGCCCTTGGATCCCTGTGGCGACTGCCCGGCCTGCGACGCAGGCCACAGCCACATATGCCAGAACCTCAAGTTCTTGGGCATCGACACACCGGGCGCCTTCCAGAGCTTCTGGACCGTGCCCGCTCACACGCTGCACCACCTGCCTGGCAACCTTTCGCTGCAACACGGCGCCATGATCGAGCCGCTGGCCGTGGCCTGTCACGATGTGCGCATGGGTAAGGTGCAGGCCGGCGAATATGCCGTCGTGCTGGGCGGCGGTCCCATCGGAACACTGGTGGCCCTGGTGGCCAAGAATGCCGGCGCCAACGTATTGCTCTCAGAGATCAACCCCTTCCGGCTGGAGCTGGCCAAGAAACTCGGCCTGGACGCCTTCAACCCGCTGGAAGGCGATCTGGCCACCTACGTCAATGAGCAGACTGGCGGAGCGGGGGCAGATATCGTTTTTGAAGTGACAGGCTCGAATGCCGGTGCAGCCGTCATGACCGAACTGCCGCGGACACGCGGCCGCATCGTCATCGTCGGCATCTTCGGCCAGGCGCCGGAAGTTGACCTCTTCCGTTTCTTCTGGCGAGAGCTGCAACTGCTCGGCGCACGCGTCTACGAGAGCGAAGACTTCGCCCAGGCCATCCAACTGGCCGCGGCCGGAGCCATCCCGCTGGATAAGATCATCACCGACGTCCACCCATTGACCGAACTCAAAGCCGGTTTCCAACAGATGGAAAGCGGTGGCCCCGTGATGAAGATTCTATTGGAAGCGTAGCTGAGGATAGAACGCGGATTCTGCGGATCAGGCTGATCATCACGGATTCCTTTGAAAAAAATCCGCGAGAATCAGCCTGATCCGCAGAATCCGCGTTCTATCGTTCCACTTTCCATCCACAAACTCTCCATAGGGAGGATAAAATAGATGTCTATACTGAAACACTTTGATCTCACGGGCAAGACGGCGCTGGTAACAGGCTGCAAGCGGGGCATCGGCAAGGCCATGACCATCGGTCTGGCCGAGGCCGGCGCAGATATCGTTGGCGTCAGCGCCACGCTTGAGTCGAGCGGCAGCGATGTCGAGCAAGCTGTGACCGCACTAGGCCGCTCGTTCAAGGGCTACGCCTGCGACTTCGCCGACCGCGACGCGCTCTATGCCTTTGTTGCCCAGGTCAAGGCCGATTTTCCGGTGATCGACATTCTGGTCAACAACGCCGGTACCATCAAACGCAACCCAGCGGCCGAGCATTCTGACGAGTACTGGGACCATGTCATTGACGTCAATCTGAGCGCTCAGTTCATCCTCAGCCGCGAGTTCGGCAAGGAAATGGTGGCGCGTGGCTCGGGCAAGGTTATCTTCACCGCTTCGTTGCTGACCTTCCAGGGCGGCATCACCGTGCCGGGCTATGCAGCAAGCAAAGGCGGCGTCGGTCAATTGACCAAGGCGCTGGCCAATGAATGGGCCGGTTCGGGCGTGCAGGTTAACGCCATCGCACCGGGCTACATCCGCACTGACAACACCCAGGCCCTGCAAGACAACCCGGATCGCAGCAAGTCGATCCTCGAGCGCATCCCGGCCGGTCGATGGGGCGATCCTGCCGACTTCAAGGGCCCGGTCGTCTTCCTGGCTTCACCCGCATCCGACTATGTCAGCGGCGAGATCCTCGTCGTTGACGGTGGTTGGATGGGGCGATAGCCGTTGGCAAGCCCAGGAGGAAGGCCTTTTCGTCACAGATTCACACAGGTAAAGAACTGATTTTCACAGATGATTTAATGATGTCCAGAGTATTCTGATGATCATCTGTGTCTCATCCTTTTTCATCTGTGTGAATCTGTGGCAAATTTCACCGGCAACATGCCCAAAAACCCGCTACTTATCGATCACCAACATGTCATCCATACCAAGAGGAAACCATGACTGAGAAACTTCGCTGGGGTATTCTGGCTACCGGCTCCATCGCCCACAAGTTCGCCACCGGCCTGACCGCGCTGGATGACGCGGAAGCGGTCGCCGTCGGCTCGCGCAGTATTGAGGGGGCCAACAAGTTCGGCGATGAGTTCGCCATCCCCAAACGGCATGACAGCTACGAAGCGTTGGCAGCCGATCCGGATGTGGATGCCATCTACATCGCCACGCCCCATTCGCTGCACAAAGAGAACATGTTGACCTGCCTGAGCGAGGGCAAGGCCGTGCTCTGCGAGAAGCCCTTCGCCATCAATGCAAAGGAAGCCAGGGAGGCCATCGACTTTGCCCGGAAAGAGGGCGTCTTCTTGATGGAGGCCATGTGGACTCGCTACATTCCGTTGATGGTGGAGGTGCGGCGTTTGGTGGCAGAGGGTGCGATCGGGGATATCCGCATGATCACCGGTGACTTCGGCTACCGTGCGGCCTTCAATGCGGAACGCCGCACCTTCAACCCGGCCTTGGGCGGCGGCGCGCTGCTCGATGTGGGCATCTACCCGCTTTCTCTGGCTTCCATGCTGCTGGGCAAGCCGGAGCGCATTGCGTCGATGGCCGAGTTGGGCGAGACTGGCGTCGATGAGCAGTCGGCCATGATCCTGGGCTACGAAGGTGGTCAACTGGCTGTGCTGCATTCGGCCGTGCGCACGTCATCTCCACATGATGCCGTGATCATGGGGACCGAGGGCCTGATCCACATTCACCCGCCCTTCTGGATCCCGACCACCATGACATTGCAGCGATCCGGCAAGGATCCCGAGGAGATTGTCATTCCGTTCAAGGGCAACGGATACAACTATGAGGCCGACGAGGTCCATCGCTGTCTAAAGGCGGGCAAACTGGAGAGCGACGTCATGCTCCTGGATGAGACGCTTTCATTGATGGAGACCATGGATGATCTGCGTGCCCAATGGGGCATGGTCTACCCCATGGATTAATGCATGGGCGCACCCAAACCCAAATACCGAGGGGGGGCGTCGGACAGGGGTTCGGGCGGACGGCCCAGTCTGAAGAAATCGGCCATGATTCCCGCATGGCCCCACGCCCCTTCGGTTGAAAACCCGTTTGGTGGGCATCCCCCATCAAACGCCCAACGCCATGCCGTCGGCCCCGGGATCTGCTGCGCCGCTGAGACGACCGCTCTCCGGGTCGATCTCAATGGCGTGAACCAGGGCGAAGCCGCCGTGGCTCTGAGGAATGCGTCGAATGGGATGGCGTTTGCGCACTTCGGCGCAGATGTATTCAGGGATGCGCAGGTGACAGCGGATGTCATTGACCTGGCAATCGAAACGAGGCGCGTTGACTGCCTCGGCGATATCCATGCCAAAGTCAAGCACGTTGACGATGACCTGGACGTTGGAGGTGATGATGCGGCTGGCTCCCGGCGAGCCGAGTACCAGCCGGGGGCTGCCGTCCTCATAGATGATCGTCGGGGCCATGCCCGTGCTACGGCTCTTGCCCGGCTCAATCGAGTTGGGGTGGCCGGGCAGCGGATAGAAATTGATCATCGAGTTATTGTACATGAAGCCCAGCCCCGGTGTGATCACCCCCGACGACGCGCCCAGTGAATGGGTGAGCGAGACACAATTGCCGGCGTCGTCGACCACGGTGACGTGGGTGGTGTGCGGCGACTCGGTCGGCGTCGGGTCCGGCTCAATCGGTTCGCCGCTATCGATTCGTTCTCGCCAGTAGGCGGCGCGTTCCTTCGAAATCATCCAATCTACGGGGACATCATTGAATTGTGGATCAGCAATCAGTGCGTTGCGATCCACAAAGGCTGCCTTCATGGCCATGGCAACCGTATAGATGTAATTTGACGAGTTGTGGCCCATCGCCGCCAAATCATAGCCTTCCAGAATGTTGAGGATGGCGATCAGCGTCGGTCCGCCATGGGGCGCCATGCTGGAGGCGACATTGTAGCCACGGTAGGTTCCTGTGACCGCAGGTGTATCGCGCACAGCGTAGCCCGCTAGATCCTCCGCGGTGACAAAGGAGCCGTTGGCATTGAGGTCGGTGACTATCATGCGAGCCAGGTCGCCGCGATAGAAGTCCTCTGCTCCCTGTTCGCCCAGATGTCGCAGCGTTTTTGCGTAGTCAGGATTACGCAGGTGATCGCCCATGGCAGAGGGCGATCCATTGTCATCAAGGTAGATGCGGCTGGCTTCTTGGTTGGCCTCAATATAGTCGATAAAAGAAGCGGCCTCAGGATACGCCCGCTTCTCCTGCCACCGTTTCGCCAGTTGTTGCCGGACCATGAAGCCATCATCGGCAATGCGTGCGGCGGGCGCAATCGCATCCACCCACGAGATGGTCCCCCAGCGCGAGAGGATGGCCGCCAGCGCCTTGACCGTGCCTGGCGTACAGATCGATGTATATCCGACGTCGTTAACCTTGTCCTCCAGAAAGAAGCCCCAGCCATCCGGATTGGGGCCAATGACCTTGTCCGCCCACATATCTGGTGATATCCTGGCCCCGGCCAACGCCGGCGCGTCCATGGCCACCGGCTCGCTTGCGCCGGCCACATGGGCAGTCAACAGTGCGTAGCCGCCGATGCCGCACATCTGCGGGTCAACGATCATCTGTACAAAGGCAGCGGTGACTGCGGCGTCAAAGGCATTGCCGCCGCCCATCAGGACTTTTGCGCCTTCTTCGACGGCGATGGGTTGGGGTGCGGTGATCATGCCGGGCATATTGAGGGTCCGATCTGCTACGTGCTGCTTGCTGCGTGAGTCATCGTGGGAAAGTGTTTCCGAAGTTCTGAAGGTTTCGCTGGGTTCTGGTCCATACCGGCTCTGATATTATGGTCCTGGCAAGGCGAAAGGACACTGAAGGAAAATAATCATCCACGAAGAGTGTATCTTCTCAATATTGAGTGGGCCGCGATCTTCCCCCATATATTGAGAAAATATTGAAGGGCCACGAATGTCATCTTACTTCGTGTCTATTTGTGCTCTTCGTGGATCACTATTTCTTTGAATTCCCCTAAGCTAGGATACCTGCCGGTTCCAGTTCATCGGCCTTCAATCGCCGTCTGAATGCGCTCTTGCGCCAAGGCACAATACTCAGGCGAAATGTCATAGCCGACGTAGTGGCGTCGATTGCGAACGGCGGCGACCGCAGTCGAGCCGGAGCCCATGAAGGGGTCGAGGATCACGTCGTCGACGTAGGAATAGAGCCGAATGACGCGCTCTGCAAGCTCGACGGGAAAGGGGGCTGGGTGGCCGATTCGTTTGGCCGATTCGGCCGGAACTTCCCAGACCGACAGCGTCGACGCCATGAACTCATCACGTTCCACATCGGATACGCCTTTGTCCGGGCGCGAATAGTCCTGCTTGGCGAAGACGAGAAGATACTCGTGGATATCGCGGAGGCGGGGCGCCTTGGCGCTCTTCCAACTGCCCCAGGCGCAGCTGCCGCTCGCGCCCTTGGCCTTTTGCCAGATGATCTCGCCCATGGGCAGGTAGCCGAGTTCGATATGAATATTGTAGAAAAAGGCGTGAAGCGGCACATAGGGCTTGCGGCCCAGATTGGCAATATTTACGACATAGCGCCCGCCGGGACGCAGCACCCGATATGTCTCCTCACCGACCTTACGAATTAGATCGAGGTAGTCGGCCATCCCCATATCGTCGTCGTAGTCTTTGCCGACGTTATAGGGCGGCGATGTGAAAGCCAGAGCGACACCATTATCGGGAATCGAGCCCATTGCGGTGGCCGACTGCTGGTAGATCTGGTCGCTCCAGCCCTCTGGAGAAGGTATGTCGACACGCATTTGCGCCGGGGATGCTTGCTCGCGGAACAGATCCTGATAGAGATTGCGTTCATAGAAGACAGAGGAATCGTGGGATTCACGCTTGCTCGTGCCGAATGAGGATGTGGTCGTTCGTTTCATACGCTCGCTTCACTCCTCCGAGACATCAAGCAAGATGCCTAGGCCAATCTATCGGACCGGCTCTCTAAAGTCTCCGGCACAGTGCAATTGAATGCCGGCCATGCGATCCCGCTTGTGGGCCGTGGCGTGGACTTTAGGAGGTCATGTGCCATACCAAACTGCGACAGCGAAAACTCCTCACCGATTGTAGCATTCTTTGTCCGACATGCGTAAGTGAATCGATCTCGACTAGCAACCTTACGAACAATATTATGCTGATGGTTAGTCTGCCGTGTACAATGGTGCCTGAAGCACCATTGCCCATTCATCGTTGGCTCGCTGCTAGAAAAGTCATGGTATGAAAGACTTCTATCGAATCCTCGACCTCCCGCGGGACGCTTCGCCGCAACAGATCAAAGATCGATACCGGCAACTCGTTCGGATATTCCACCCTGATCGCTATCCCAAACCCGAAGACAAGGCCTACGCAGAGCAGAAGCTACAAGAGATCAATGAAGCGTACGAGGCGCTACATGGGGATGGCTCGCGAGGGTTGAGACTCTCTTCCGACAGGCGGCCGCCCTTGCCGGTGATTTATCCGGAACAGGTTGATCTGGGATCGGTGGTCCATGGGGAGCGTGCACACGCCCAACTCCGGATCGACAATGTCGGTGGTTTTGCCCAGGCCCTCAATTTTCACATCGAAGATGGCGTCGATTGGTTTGCAATTACCAAGGGTGAGCGCGTGGATCCCGCCAAGCCGCTGCCTATGCTTCTCTATATCGAAGCGCGCACCGCATCGCTACCTGCCGGTCAAGTTGTGGAGAACTGGCTAGATATCGAACTCAACGGAGTTCGAGCCCGGGCCACGATTCGTATGGCGGTAGTCAACCGATCGTCGATGGCGCCTCGCCCCAGTCGCTCCGTCTCCTTTGCCACGGCACTCGTCGTGTTGCTAATTGCTGTCTATGCTGCATGGACTATGCAGGGAGCAACGTCGCCTGAAAGTACAACGTCCACTCCACTGCGCAGATCTGTGGAAGCAACACTCGAATCGGACGACGGGTTCTCCGCAGCGATTCTGCCAACTACCGTCTCCACCGTAGAAAAACCGGCAATAGAAGCGGAAACGGCGCCGCCCGCTACTGAAGCGCTGCCCGCTACTGAAGTGCCGCCGTTGGACGGTCAAGGACCCGAGAGCCAGGTATCGCAGAGCGGCGTTCTTCAGCCTGTCGACCCGGTTCCAACTGCAGAAGATGCTCCGACAATAGAGCCGAGTGTTGATGAGTCTCTAGTTCAGCTAGTGGAGGCTGCGGGCGCGGAGCTACTGACAATGGTACTCACAGCGGCCATCAGCACCCCGGAGATCCAGAGCGATACTGAGCGGGAGAACGGAGCCTCGCTCATTTCCAAAGCAGCTGCCAGCCAACTCGCCAATGGAGTCGTAGCAAAGGAAGCAACAGCGACATCTGTGCCACCTATGTCTGTGTCACCCACATCTGTGCCGTCTACGCCTACACCATTTCCTCCCCAGGGGCCGTCGCCCATTCTACCGGCAGCCTCAGTGGCAACCGCATCCCCAGCGCCCACTGAGCCTTCGGTGACAATCACCGTGCCGCGCACATATCAGATCAACGTTCGCATCTCGACAACCATAGAGTCCGAATCACTGGCCTTGCTGGACAAAGGTGCTACATTCCCGGCAATCGCGCGCACCATCGACAGCGCATGGACCCAGATCATCTTGCCGGATGGTCGCACCGGCTGGGTATTCACGACATCCATGGTCGCGAATCTTGAACAGATCGGAACATTGCCGGTCTCAACCGAATTGCTGAACGCTGCTCCATCCAGGAACCCGTAATCCAGCCGCCCTATCACATAAAATCCTCTTGAGCCCACAAAGAAAATGCCCGCCAGATTGCTGGCGGGCATCGATATTATCGAATCATATCTGCAACTGGCATCAGCCGACGCAAAGGCTATTCAGGAATGATCAGCTCTAGTCCCACCGTGATGGCATTGGGATCTGTAAGCCCATTCACTTCAATCAACTCGCTGACAGTCTTATTGTACTGCACAGCGATTTCCGAGAGGCTCTCTCCCGATTGAACAACGTGGGTTTGACCACGCAGTGCATAGAATTCCTGGTCGCTGATGCCGGGTATCGTGAGTTCTTGCCCTACACGCAACACATTCCAGTTGCTGACATTGTTCACTTCGGCGATCGCATTGGGGTCAACCCCGTAGATCTCGGCGATGCCGTAGAGCGACTCACCCACTTGCACAACATGGATAGATACTGGGCCGGAAACACCAGTATCCCCGCCGTTTTCTGGCGACTCTCCGTCGGGCAAATCCGGTTGATAGCCTGGTATGACCAGTTGGTCGCCAATGGTTAGCGAGTCTAGGTCAATTAGATTGCTGGCCTCTACAATCGCAAGCGGCTCAACGCCGAACTGCAATCCGATAGAGCCGAGTGTATCGCCCGCCTTTACCGTGTAATAAACAGGGCCAGGCGTCGGCGTCGGCATACCAGGTATATAGACGCCCTCTACATAGGGAATCAGCAGCGGCATGCCGACCTGAATCTCATCGCTGAAGAGATTGTTGCGTTCTCGAATGACGTCGAGTTCAGCACCAAAATCCAACGAGATTGAAGACAACGTATCACCTGGTTCAACGATGTATTGGAACACATCGGGCGTGCCCTCTTCGATCCGGCGCAGGCGTCCCATCCTCCTCCTCGGCATTCCGACGTTAACTGGACGACCTCAGGTTCCACCACTGCCTCCTCTTCGGGCTCCACCGTGCCGGCTTCCGGCTCAGCGGTAACGGGCTGAGGCAGGAGTTCAACCGTGCCGGCGGGCTCCGGTGTGGGCCGGTCGCGGGTGCAGCCGGCGAGCAGCGCCGCCAACAATAGGATTGTGATAAGCCAGGAGGCGCGAATACCCACGTCGATATCTCCCTGCAATGGTCAGGATAATTGATGTGATGGGATCGACTTCAAACCTGCTTCGACTACGGACCATAACCTTGTGCAAAATACCCGATGCAATGGGCTATGGTTCCGCTGCCTAGTTCCACGCCGGAACAGCCTTAACAGTCAGAAACTTTATGAAAGGCATAATAGCATAGCAGAAAGTCGAAGGCAAACGTTCGCGCGAAAATCAGTCGTGTCAGGACCCCGACCGGTTGGCCGTATCGAAACAAGATCCGAGCCGATTCCCATAGTGGAAATGGAACCATCAGTTGCTGATATCTAGGTGCGCAGCAACTGATGCGCCGCCCCGAGCGCCAGGACGGTGAAGACGAGCATGGGGATGGAAAGCGGGTTGTACCCTATCACGCCCCAGGCGATGAAGCTGCCGATGAGGACACCCAGTACAATGCCGGCCATGGCAAAATAGCGCAGCTTGCGTCCGCGCCGTTTTCCCACTGACTTGCGAATGATCTGGGCGAGAATGCCGCCGGCGCTGGAGCCGATCATGAATGCGATGATTGAGCCGATGAAGATGCTGCGAAAGATGGGCAACATGAACAAGAAGCCAATGATCGGCGTTGCCACTACCGTGACCAAGAAGCCGACGATAAACGCAATCGGATTATCCTTGGTCAGCGCATTGAAGTAGTTATTCTGAACGCTGCGAATGCATTCCTTGCAACGGTACCCGACATCGGTGAGCACCGCGCAGTCCAAGCATATTGGGTCACCGCATTTGTTGCACCGCAACAGCGTCTCCCGGCCGGGATGGTTCTTGCAGTGGAGAACCTCTTCAGCCGGGGCCTCGTCTCTTATCGCTTCAGTTGTCATTTTCTCTCTTCCTGCCGTCGGTCCAACGCAGTTTATCCATTAAGGATTGATGAAAGTAGCTATGGTCATCAAATCGAACAAAGCGGGCCTTGTGCGGGCTGCCGACGACCACAACTTGATCGCCTTCCAGCAACTCGACAACCACCTGACCATCGACCGTTAGCATCGGGTGATAGTCAGCAAACGCCTCCAGTCGCACTTCCGACCCTTCGGAGAGCACAATCGCCCGGTCCATACTGAGGTGCGGCGCAATTGGGATGACCAAGATGTTGCGCAATTCCGGCGGCAGAATTGGGCCTCCTACGGCTAGCGCATATCCCGTGCTCCCGGTGGCAGTCGACACAATCAAACCATCACACGTATAGGTCGTCAGGTAGCCTCCATCCAGTTCCGCGCTGATTCGCACCACACGCGCCATCTCGCCACGGCTCAACACGACGTCATTCAAGGCATCGTACTGGCAGAGCATCTCTCGCTGACCATCGACGCCGGTAGGCCGCTCCACACGTGCATTAACCATCAGCCGCTCTTCCAGCCAGTAGTCGCCCTGCAAAACACGCTGCAGCGGTTCGACCCAGGCATCCGGCATGATCTCGGCCAAGAAACCGAGCCGACCCATCTTGACGCCCAACATGGGCGTCTTGTAGCGGGCGCCCATGCGTGCAGCGCGCAACAGTGTGCCATCCCCGCCCAGCGTGATCAGCAGATCGACGCGATCCAGGTGGCCGAGTACTGCCTCTTCCTGCCATGCTGATTCATGCCAGATCTGGCGAACGCCTGAACGGCTTAGATATTCGCCGATTTCCTTCGCCAGCGACATCGAAGCTGGTTTTCTAGGATGGTGTAGAATCCCGATGCGTTGGATTTGAGATATCTGGATTGGAGACATAGAGGGTACCGCTGGCTAAAGGAGCGCTGGTTATATTCTTGATCGATCAACTGTAGTCGGACTTGGCGAGATCCGAGTATCGATCCAACTTCAGTACGCCAATCTTTGAGATCATAGAGCAGCCCCATATTTACGTCAAATCACGCGGCTGCATATTGGCTCTTGGGAGCGCGGCGGAGAAAAAAGAGATTGTATCTCGATGATCCGAGATAGGGACGAATGTCCCATAAATCATAGGACAGATTACCCTTTCCCTTTCAGTCCGATTGAGGCATACTATAACCAGTGTTGAGTTATGGATCAATGATGATCCTTTTGTCAAAGGAGACTGATAGATGTCAAAGCATAAAGTTCTGATTCCTGTTGACGGATCGGAATTCTCGTGTCAAGTTTTTGACTGCATTCGGGAGTATCTTCCCGCAGAAGAGAACGAACTGACGCTTATCCATGTCGCTAAGGCCCCCAGCGGTCATGTCGGACGACCGGCCAAACCGGCAGCGCTTGATTCCAAAGTGCCTATGTACGAGACCCGCGGAGATATCATCGAGGCGCGACACCCCATCTACGCCAGCCAGGAGCGAGATAGCAAGGCATCCGATCTGCAACACGAGCTTCAAGCGGATGCGCAAGAGCTGGAAAATGAAGGGTACGAAGTCAATACTGTGATTCGCTTCAATGGCCATCCGGGCAAAGCGATACTCAACTACATTAACAGCACAGATGTTGATATGGTGGCCATGACAACCCATGGTCGCTCAGGCATCGAACGGCTGCTCTACCGCAGCACGGCTGAATACCTCAGCCACCACCTGACGCTTCCGATCATGATGATGCGGCCTCGTACGAAGAACAAGAAGCAGAAAATCAGGTAGTCCATCAACAACCTAAAGACTGATACGAGGGATAATCTCAGATTATCCCTCGTGGATTTTCTGAAAGCACTGTCCAAGGAAGGGTGCCCTCCGTTAGTAGGCGGTCTGTTCGGGTATGCACATCTAGGAGCTTGTTGGAGTGACACCAACTGACTCTACTGCAAAAACGGAAATTTGCCACAGATGGCCACAGATATGGAGCTGATTTTCACAGGTGTTTACCAGGTGTCCAGAGTAATCCTGGTACCATCTGTGTTTCATCCTTTTTTATCTGTGTAAATCTGTGGCGAAAAAAGGCTTTTTGCAGGGGAGTCACTAACTAGAACGCGGATGACGCGGATTCGGCTGATATGCGCGGATAGAATAGGAAAATTCGGCTTCTGTCCGCTACATCCGCACAATCCGTGTTCTGTTCTTTCTCACGCTCCGGCAGCCTGCTAGCCAATGATGTCAGCCGGCCGGCATCTCGATCCGGGGGTAGATGGGCCTCGTTTGCCTGTTGTTTTGACAAACAGGACGCAAACCGATATATTGGCAGAGCCTTTGGCGATATGATTGTCAGAGAGGGCGAATAGCTCAGTTGGTTAGAGCGCCTCGCTTACACCGAGGAGGTCAGGGGTTCGAGTCCCTTTTCGCCCACACGAATACGAATCGGAGCGAGCAAGAGATCGATAGCATATATGTGACTCGATTTCTCATCATTCATTGAATTCGAAGGAGGCTGACCATTTGGGTCAGCTTTTTTATTGCGCTCAATCAGGCCCTGTCCACACGCCATCTGTCATCCGCCCTTGGATTCCAACCAGAACAGCCGGTATAATGACACAATGCAGACTGAAACTCATCCACAAACGAGCCCGGCCGAAGAATATCGCAAACTGCCTTCCGTAGACGGATTGCTGCAGTTGCCTGCGATCTCTGCGCTGGTGCAGGAACATGGACAATCGCTTGTCATCAAGGCTGTGCGCGCATCGCTTGAGCAGGCACGCCAGGCAATTGCAACCGGCGACTCCGCACCAGAATCGGACTCTTGGCCGGTCACGATCGCCGGCTACATCGAGGCGATGTCGACGCCGACGCTCCGCCCTGTGATCAACGCAACTGGGGTCATTATCCATACCAATTTGGGACGGGCACCGCTCAGCGCACAGGCGCGTGAGGCTGTGAGTGAGATCAGCCATGCCTACAGCAATCTCGAGTACGAGCTGGAAGCAGGGCAACGCGGCAGCCGCCACGATCACGCACGGCAACGGCTTTGCGCGTTGACCGGGGCCGAGGACGCGATGGTGGTAAACAACAACGCGGCTGCGGTCTACCTTGTGCTGACTGCATTGACTGCCGATCGCGATGTGCTCGTCAGTCGAGGCCAGTTGGTCGAAATCGGCGGCGGGTTTCGCATCCCGGATGTGTTGCGCCAGAGCGGTTGCCGCTTGGTAGAGGTCGGAACAACGAACCGTACCCACTTGCGCGACTTTGCTGCCGCTATCTCAACCGAGACCGGGGCCATCATGCGCATTCACAGCAGCAACTTCCTCCAGCTCGGCTTCGTCAGTCAGCCGGGACTATCTGAATTGGCCGATGTAGCCCATAGTCACCTTCAGACCTGGGGCGACCCGGTGTTGTTGATTGATGATCTGGGTAGCGGCACATTGCTTGAGACGAGTGCATACGGGCTGGCACCCGAACCGACTGTTCAGGAGAGCCTGTCGGCCGGGGCAGACATCGTGACTTTTAGCGGCGACAAACTGCTTGGCGGACCCCAGGCCGGTATCATCGTGGGCCGCTCGGCCTTGATCGAACGGCTGCGAAGCCACCCGATGGCGCGTGCGTTGCGTGTCGACAAGATGGTCCTGGCCGCGTTGGATGCGACCCTGCGCAGTTACCAACGGCAACGCGTCGTCGATGAAGTGCCGGTCTGGAGCATGATCTCAGCCTCACTGACAAACCTGCAGGAACGAGTTGAGTCATGGCGAGAGACATTGGCCGAAGCCCGAATCACAAGTATGATTTGGGATGGCGAAAGCGCCATCGGCGGGGGCAGCCTGCCGGGAGAAACATTGCCGACCAAGCTGCTGGCGCTGCCGGTCGAATCGCCGGACGCCTGTGCCTCTGCGTTGCGAACGCTTGATGTTCCAGTCATCTGCCGCATCCAAAGCGATCATCTTCTCTTCGACCCGCGGACTCTTTTGCCGGAGCAAGATTCTCTCTTGGTCGCAGCCATCATCGAAACCTTGCAGAAGCAAGCCGAATCACACTGAAGCTGAGTACTGAAATGACCAACGAGAATCTTATGTCGCCCTGCCTCTACCTGAAATTAGGCGGTTCGCTGATCACAGACAAGCGCCGACCTGAAACAGCACGCCTGGACGTGATCGATCGTGTGGCCGTCGAGATCGCCGCAGCCAGAGAGCAGATTCCCGAGCTACGACTTGTCATCGGGCACGGCTCGGGCAGCTTTGGTCACGTCGCAGGCAAACGCTATCAGACACGCGCCGGTGTGCGGACCGAAGTCGATTGGCATGGATTTGCCGTTGTCGCCGATGCGGCGGCCCGACTCAATCGGATCGTCACGGCAGCCTTGCTCGCAGCCGATGTACCGGCTTGGACGATCCAGCCCAGCGTTCCCATGCGCTGCACAGACGGCGTCGTCACAGCCGGTCCCGAGTCAACCGTATCAGCCGCGTTATCCAACGGTCTAGTCCCGGTGGTTCATGGCGATGTCGCGCTCGATTCGATTCTGGGAGGCACGATTGCCAGCACCGAAGAGATATTCGACTGGCTCGCCTACTCGGTACCGGCTTCCCGGTTGATCCTCCTGGGTGAAGTGGATGGAATCTACTCAGCTGACCCTACGTTGGACCCAAACGCCTCAAGAATTCGTCATATAACACCGGAGACTGTTGATTCGCTTCAAGCCGGATTGGGCGGCAGCCATGGCGTGGACGTTACAGGCGGGATGGCTGCCAAGGTCGCCCAGTCGATTGGCATGGTGACACGTCATCCCGGCATCGAAATCATCGTCTGTAGCGGTTTGACGCCGGGCAATGTGTTCCGCATCTTGACGGAACCCGGTGCTGCGATTGGTACACGGATTTCGGGATAGATGACGGTGGCGGAACCGACATGACGCAACGAGTTCGAAATTCGGTATGAATCCGGCAGACAAGATACCTGGTGTCTTGCCTACTGATTTGATGACCGCAGAAGGCTAAGATCCGCTCTTGAGGAGATGAACCGGCTTGGACAATCGGTCTGGATCATTTGCAGGAAGAAGTTGGCAACGAGTATAATTTTGTGCGCGTCAGCGTCGCCTTGGAGTGAAACGCTGCAGAGCGAGTCACTGGACACTGAGATAAAACTGAGACAAGCCAGTCGCGATAGGCGTCGATGATTTGGTACAGACGGCGAAATCTTCAGAGGATATCTCGGCGACGATTGAGGAATTGAAGACAAAACTATGTTAATGACCGTACTCTCATTCATTATTGTTCTGGGCATTCTCGTGTTTTTTCACGAGCTGGGCCACTACCTGGTCGCGCGACGCTCCGGTATTGTGGTCGAAGAGTTCGGCATGGGCTATCCACCTCGCCTGGTCAAACTTTTCACCTACGACGGAACCGATTTTACGCTAAATCTGTTGCCGTTCGGCGGTTTTGCACGGATGAAGGGCGAAGATGCCGGGGACATGTCTCCCGGCTCCTTCAACGCGGCCAGCCGCAGCGGGCGTGCCGCCACCCTCCTGGCCGGACCGGCAATGAATGCGATACTGGCGGTCCTGCTATTCGGCGCCAGTTTCATGGCCGGTTTTCCGGCTGTTGCCGGATATCCTCAACTGACATCCGTTGATCCCGATTCAACCGCTGCCGATCTGGGCATGTTACCGGGCGACATCCTACTGTCGATCAATGGCAAAGAGGCATTGGTCAATGCCATGCCGGATTTGCAATACGATATTCTGCGGCGTGACGGCGACGGCGACGAGCCTGATGGTCTGGTGGTCTACAGTCGGGACGGTGAGATTCTCGAGATTCCATTTGCCGGTGAAGAGAGAGCCAGCGGTCTACTGGGGTCAAGCGAGTACCTCCCTGTTCTCACGACCCAGATCAACATGACCGCTCCGGATAGTCCAGCCGAACTTGCCGGCATGGAGGGTGGAGATATCGTCTACGCGATCGACGACATCGCCGTTTCATATGAGAACCCGCTCAATCAAGTCGTTAAAGAGCGGGCTGGCCAGGCAATTGCGATGACGGTACTGCGCGAGGGTGCATGGGAGTCAATCACTGTGACACCGCGAGTGGAACCGCCGCCCGGTGAAGGCGCTCTGGGCGTGCAGATCAGTCCGATCACCACACTGGGAACTTTGCCCATACTCTCGGCAATGTGGCAGGGTGTACGCAGTACGGTAGAATATATCATGCTTGTCCTGCAATTGCCGGTGATGCTCATCATGGGGACTCTGTCGCCATCCGAAGCGCAACTCAGCGGCCCAGTCGGGATTGCTCAGATGGTGGGAGGGGCCGTCTCGGCAACCATTGATACAGGTCTATGGTTTCCCATCCTTCGACTCTCTGCAGTGCTGAGTGCGGCGCTTGCGATTACAAACTTGTTGCCGCTACCGGCACTAGACGGCGGTCGGCTGATGTTCATTTTTCTGGAAGCAATTCGCGGCAGACGCATCAACCCTGAACGCGAAGGACTGGTCCATATGGTAGGATTCGTTCTGCTGCTTGGGCTGTTGGTGATCGTCACCGTGCAAGATATTCGAACTACGCGCGAAGGAATCGATTGGCTCTCCCTCCTTGGGCAATAGAATCGCCGCAACTCCCCCCTTGTCAATACACAATGCCGGCACAGCAGGCAATGGGTCACACCAATCCTGTCCAGCCGTGCTAGGGTTCCACAGAGACTAGATCTATGAGCGAACAGCCGAATGAACCTCCCCACATGTCGCAGGTTCACAATGGGGCCCCCTCTCAAGAAAGTGGATCAATCGATTCAGCCCATTCCACCTCCCGACCTGCCGGTGCGCAATCACCCGGCGCGCAATCGCTCGGCGCGCAGCAGTGTCCGAGTTGCGGCGCCAGGAATCATGCCAACGCGTCGATCTGCCTGGAGTGTGGCGAACAACTACGCCAACGTCCTAAGAAAATTCGCTGCCGTCAGTGCGGCCATCAAGCATCATCCAGCCTGACCATTTGCCCGGATTGCGGTCGGGAGCTTCATGCTGCGCCGTCTCGGTTCTGGACGTGGGTTGTGCCACTGGTTGTGGTGGTGTTTGTGGCACTCTTTTTTCTCAGTCGGGTCGGCGGGCCACTATCCTGGGCAAAGAGCCAAGCCGACAGTGCGGCAGCCTGGGTTTCAGGCATGGGCCAAGAGATGGATCCGCACATGACCATCATCATGACGCCCGAGTCGGAAACGCCTGTGCTTGAATTAGTCGGGGCCGATGTCGCGACGGGAGATGATAATTCCAGCACAGTTGATTCTGATGCAACGGACTCCACTATCGATGACGAAGCGGTCGTTTCAATGCTGCCGACCAATACACCCACATCTTTGCCGACTGATATACCACCCACTGACACACCGCAACCTGCGCCCACAGCAACACCAACCGAGACGCCGATTGCCACCCCAACCAAAGTAGCAACCTCAACACCGACGGATGTGCCGACAAAGCGGTCAACCGCCACCAGCGCTCCGACGAAGCAGCCGAAACCATCGGCCACTACCAAGTCGGCGACATTGTCAGCTACATCGGTAGCCACATCGGCGGTCAGCGTGAGGACCGCTACACGGCCGGCCGGCCGCCAGACAAGCAACGCGGACGACGCTGATGCTACAGCCGAATCGGCTCTGGTGATCCTTCAGCCAACCAATACGCCGGACAGCACGTCCGACAATGTTTCTGCCGCGGCTGTTGCACTTGTGCCGACCGCTGAAGCGGCAGAGACTCGCACCTACACCGTTCTAGCCGGTGACACGCTGCTGAGCATTGCTGAGCGGTTTGGTACCACGGTCGAACTCCTGATGATGGCCAACGACATCGCGCCCGACGAGGCCTTTACGTTGAGAGTCGGCGAAACATTGACGATTATATCGGACGACGATGCACCTCTGACCCAGAACTACACAATTCGAGCCGGCGACACATTTGTGACCATCGCACGTCGCTTCAACATCTCTACCAATGTCCTGCAATTGGCGAACGGATTCTCTGACGAACAGGTGCGTTTGTTGCGCCCTGGCCAAACGCTGGTCATCCCAGCGCCGGACGATGAGGCCTCTTCAGTCGTGGCGCTTGCCCCGACGGCAGAATCTGCATCGCCGACAGTGCGTCCGACAGCAAGTCCGACGCCGAGTGCTACACGGGCTCCGACCGCGATTCCAACAGCGACCCCGTCTCCCTTGCGCCTGGATGCGCCCGTGTTGCGAAGCCCCGAAAACAACACGGTCGTTAGTTGCCAGGGTAATGGCCAGATGGCATGGGGTGCAGTAAACTTCATCACAGATACCGATGAGTATGTGATGCATCTTGGGTTCGTCAGCAACCGGGATGCCGACGAAAACGAGACCATCACCTGGGTGCTGAATCAGCAACGCCCGTCGAATCGGACGTCATGGGAGATGGACCCGGGCCTATGCGGTCTGGCGCCCCAAGAGTATGGGCGACAATGGCGTTGGTATGTTGAAGTTGTCGATGAAGAAGGCGTAACGGTCAGCCCTCCGAGTGAGACGTGGAGCTTTAGTTGGAATTAATCATGACACAGAATTTTTCAGATCTAGACAGCCACGACGGGCATGACGAATTGAACGATGACGAATTGAACGATGAGGGAGAGATTGATGACCCGAGTCTTCAGAATGTACGTCTGGAAGAACTGGCAGATCAATGGTTGGCAGGTGAACACGGTTCCTTGGACGAGAGTGAGAAGCTCTTGGGCGTTGAAGTATCCGGCGTTGAATTAGACGAGGTTCTTAACCGATTGATCACTGCCCCCAAGGATCTAGTTTTCGAGGATCTGCGCGTGTTTTCCGATCTGTCGCGAGAACAGACAGCCCTTGTGCGCAATGAATGGCCATCTATTACGGTTGAACGGCGACGAGAGGTCGTTCGCTACCTGATTCAAGTGGTCGATGAAGACGTTACCTGGGCGTTGGAAAGTCTCTTTTATTTAGCGCTCGGCGACGAGGATTCGGAAGTGCGTCGCTACGCGATAGAGGGCCTTAGAGAAGAGATTGACGGCCAGTTGGTTGGACCGTTGGTGCAGATCTTGCTCAATGACTCGGACGATCGCACTCGCAGCGTGGCCGCCGATGCCCTTGGCCTTTATGTATTGGCCGGCGAGTTGGATGAACTTGACTCAGCCCTGGCGATGCGTGCCGAAGAAGCGCTCTTATCGGTCGTTTCAAAGACTGTAGAGTCGACCAACGTGCGCGCAAGTGCGCTACAGAGCCTGGCCTATTCCGGCGAGACCGGTCTCCGGCAGTTGATCGAAGACGCGTACTACGCGCCGGAGGACGAAATGCGGGTCAGCTCGCTGATAGCCATGGGACGGAGTGCCGATGTACGCTGGCGCAGCCTGGCCAGAGCGGAGCTACAGAACCCATGGGATGAAATGCGTGCGGCGGCAGCCCAGGCATGTGGTGAACTGGAGACCAAGGCTGCGTTGGAACAACTGATCGAGCTGGTCTCCGATGAGAGCCACGCCGTCAAGGTAGCGGCAATCCTGGCGTTGGGCCGGATCGGCGGCAGGGATGCGCGCGAGGTGCTGGAAGCGGTGCGCCTGGATGAAGAAGAAGAACTCGTCGAGACCGCTGATTTTGCACTCGAAGAGCTGATGTTCTTTGCGTCCGAAGAAAGTGATCTGTCACTTCTGGAAGAGAACGACGACGTGCAGGATGATTGGGATGATATTGAGCCGTGGCATCGAGGCCACGATCTAGACGAGAGCGATCTTGGCACCTATGAGTAGTCGAATAGTCGCCAAAGCACGGTCAAGAAGTAGGGGCAAATCGTGAACCTGAAGTTGAAGCGCCTTGTTCGTACGACGAACTCAGAACAGTACGCGCTCTTCGATCTCGCCCAGCTGGATGAAGAGCATCAGCCGATGACCATCGGGAAGCTCGATTTGCACTACACGCGCGAGGGCGTCTACGGAACCTTGCTCCTGTGGGACGAAACGTCTCGCGACCTGAGCTCTGAGCAGCGCCGCGCCTTCATACGGATACTGCTTGAGGAGATCGCACAACCAATGGGGGTGCCCAACGAATACGTTATCGAGTTTTTCGCCCCCGGTTTGGAGGCCTACGAACTCTTCCACAACGTCTCCATCGACCCGGACCTGGATGAAGACGGGCTAGACGAACTCGAGTCGGATGAAGACTAGCCGGATGAAGACGAGTCACTTGCTGACAAAATCCTGATGTAACTGTGACTCCACTGCAAAAAGGGATTTTGACACGAATTTAAACAAATTCCCACGAATCTTCTCTCTGGGGCGACGACACAATTCGTGAAAATTCGTGACCATTCGTGTCAAGAAAAGACTTTATGCAGCAGAGTCAACTGTTGCTCCGAAACATGCAGACATCGAAGACTGAGCGTTAAACTTGAAAAGGAGCCTCCACCCGGCGGTTCCCCCAAACCGATCCGTGTGAGCATCTAATGCTTCTCTTCGACACCATTCTGCCCCTGTTTGCAAAGACATTGATGCCCGTCTTTTTGGTCGCCACTGGCGGGTTCATATTGGCCAGGGCATTTTCCCTCGATAGTCGAACCCTGGGTCGCATACTCTTCTATCTGGCAACACCCTCGCTGGTCTTCCGTAGCCTCTACCAGATGCAGATCGACTTTGCGACTTTGCAGCAGTTGGCCTTGGTTGCCGGGAGCGTTGCCATTGCGACCGGTACGCTGGGCTGGTTTGCCAGCTTCGATCAAGAACGCCGGCGGCGATCCGCCATTACGCTGACCAGCGCCATCAGCAACAACGGCAATATGGGCATTCCCATCTGCTACTTCGCTCTTGGAGAAGCCGGCCTTGCCCTGGGTTCCCTCTACTATGTGGTCAACGCCTTTCTGGGCAATACGCTGGGCGTTGTAGTCGCTTCGTCAGGACAGGCGCCATTCGGCAAGGCGCTGCGCCAGAGTTTTAAGGTTCCCATGCTCTATGCGGCGTTTCTTGGTTTGGCATTGAATCAAGCGGCTGTTGAGCTGCCGGTTGGACTCTTTCGTGCGGTCGACCTATTGGGCGATGCTGCAATTCCCGGCATGTTGATACTGCTTGGCATCCAATTGAGCGGCGCGCCCATCCGCGAGCGACAGTCAGTGATCTACCGTTCGGCCGCCATTCGCCTGCTGATCGCCCCCTTGCTTGCCTGGCTGCTCTGTATGGCTTTCGGCATCGGCGGTGTTGAACGAAGCGTTATCATTCTACAGGCTGCCATGCCCACTGCGGTCATGACCGCCGTCCTGACGACCGAGTATGATGCTGCGCCACGCCTTGTGGCCACCGTCATTCTATTCACCACATTGGCCAGCATGATCACATTGACTGCTGTGTTGTGGTTTATACTGTAGTCGTGATAGGCTTTTGGTGTGGTTGACGATGGCATGCTTTCGATGTTCATTTTGTGCCAACGTCATTTGCATTGAGGAAGACTGAACCATGGATAGACAATCCGCTGATTTTCGCACCGCACTGAATCAGAGCGCACAATTCTTGAGCCAGAACCGACCTGGTGATGCGCTGCGCGTACTTGAGCCGCTGATAGAGGCCGAACCGACCGACCCTGACGTTGCCATCAATGCAGGCGGCGCCTACATTCTGCAACGCAAGTGGGATAGAGCGGTCAAGGTGATGTCAGCTGCCGCAGACGCCGATCCGGAAAACACGATGCTCTGGACCAATCTCGCTGCGGCCCAACTGGGTTCGCTCGAGACCTCCGGCCCTAAGCAGCAGCAGCATGCCATTGAGTCCTATCAACATGTCTTGAAAATTGATCCCATGGCAGCCAATATCCACTATTCGCTGGGGTTGATCTACAAGGAACGAGGCGAACTGCTCAAAGCCTCTGTCTTTTTTCACCGGGCGCTCGAGGTCAATCCGGCGGACAAGGATGCATCACAGTGGATCGAACGCATTGAGGCGATTCTGGCCGAAAAGCAGCGCCAGCGAATGCAGGACAAGCTTACGGGAAAACAAGCGACTGATGCGCCTTCCGATTCGCAGACGGCTGTATAGACGGTCTGGAGATACTGTATGAGCTCGAAGGTTTCGAGTGCCACGCAGGCAGATCAGACCCCGAGTAATATCACTGCTTTGCCGGCGCATAATATACCTCGTTGGCGTGAGAATCCGGAGCGAGTGGCGTGGATGATTTTCCTCAGCAGCTTCGCCGTCTTCCTTGCCTTGGCTATTCTGATTCCACTGAGCGCCCAATACTTTGTTCGCTATTACACAACCAGCCAGAATGCGCTCCTGGAACCCACGCTTGGCACCCTGCTGCTCTACACGTCTCCTTCAGCCGAACCCATCGCAGTCACCACAACCCGCGATGATATCGCGGAGGGTAGCCGAATCGTCGCCGCTGAGGAGTCGACTCAGGGCACGCTGGGTCTGGTCAGTGAAGACGATCCCTCTGATATTCTGGGCAGTGTCCAGATGTACCCCGGCACCGATCTCGAGGTCACCAAAATTCAGCGTCCCTATTTCAATCGCAGTTCCGAGCCCTATCAGGCCAATTTTCGCCTGAACAGCGGCCAGGCGCGCATCTTTTCCAATACGGGTGATCAACGCCCGTTGCGCATCGAACTGAGTACGCCCCACGGCATGGTCGAGTTGGGCGATGGAAGCTATCGTGTCTCTGTTGATGACAAGCGCACAGATCTGACCGCACGTTCGGGCAGCGCGACGCTTCTGCACGGCGCAGACGGCGAGATCGTCGTCAACGCCGGTGAGCGAGCATGGATGTCGGAGGCTGAATTAGTCGATCAGGTCAGACCCGTAGAACAGAACCTAATCCGCAACGGCGATTTCACCGAGTCGATGCTTGATACTTGGAACAGCTACGCCATTGCCGACAATGTGTCGCAGGGCAGCGTGCGCATCATCGAGCGGGACGGGCGTCGCGTGGCCCACTTCATCCGCCAGGGTGAAGAGAATGTGCCGACCGAAGTCGGCATCACCCAGGAGATCGACAAGGAAGTCAATGTCTACGATGAGTTGAGGATTCAGCTTGACCTTCGCCTCATGCACCAGAGTCTGCCGGGGGCCGGTTATCTGAGTTCAGAATTTCCGATGCGCGTGGAGATCGAATATACAGATATCTACGGTAAGGATCTGCGTTGGGGGCATGGCTTCTATTTCCGTGAGCCTGAAGATCCCAACTGGAAGATCATCAACGGCGAAAAAGTGCCGGCATTCAACTGGTATACCTATCTCTCCCCCAACCTGATGGAGTTGTTGCAGGAGACGAGGCCTGCGCGTATCAATAGCATTCGCATCTACGCCAGCGGGTGGAATTATCAGGGCATGGTCAGCGAAGTTTACTTGTTTGCGCAGTAGCTTTGCCTATGAACGCAGGTCAACAGCTCACGGAATATTCTACTCAACCCTCTACGCAACACCCCACCGAAGCGCCTCCCAATACGTGGATTGCCCGCCGTTGGCGGCTCATCTGGCTGATCGCATCATTGGCACTCTACCTGGGGCTGGCGGCCTACCAACTTGGACTGCCCGGGCTCCATTATGACGAAGCTAGAGAGGCCGGTCTCAATGCACTTGAGCTGCTCACCGGCGCGCCGGTCACTGCCTTTCGAGAGGCGACCGTCTCACTCTTCGGTCTGCCTGCGCCGCTGATGGTACAGGATTATATTGGAGCGCTCAATGTTTGGCTCGCCTGGCCAGTTCTGGCGATCACCGGCGTTGGCGTGCCCGATCTACGTTTTGTCGGTCTGCTTGCGGGTCTAGCGGCATTGTTGATGCTGGAACGCACTGTCTCTGAGTGGATGGTGCTCCAGTCATCGCGCTTTACACCACGGACTCACGAACGTTCAATCGAGGACAAAGCCCCGCCCTCGTTTTGGACGCCGATTTCGTTGGCCGGTCTCTTTTCCGTGACCCTGTTGGCGGCCTCGCCGAGCTTTGTCTTCTGGAGCCGGCAGGGTATTTTTGTCACCAACCTGACCCAACCGCTGACGTTGCTCTGCATTTGGCTGGGCTTGCACTGGCTGCGAACCGGTCGCAAATGGGCGTTGCCGGCCAGCGCCTTTGCCGGCGGTCTGGCGCTCTATGCCAAGCTATTGGCCATCTGGATCATCGGCCCATTTGTGCTCCTGGCCGGAGGCTGGTGGTGCTGGCGTCGAATGCGTGGCGATCAGAGCCTGCCTCGACTCTCGATTGGGCTGGCGGCATTGATGATCGGCGCCTTTGCATTGCCATTGGTCCCGCTTCTGCTCTTCAATCTGAAAACCGGCGGCACATTTCAAACCATCGTCGGCAATGCGTCGGAGAGCTACTACGGCGTTGACAACCGGCGCATCCTGGATAATCTTCCTGTACGTCTGGGCCAGTTGGTCAAGACTCTGCGCGGCGACCACTTCTGGTATCTGGGCGGATTGCATGCGAACCTGCTGGCCCCCTGGTTGGCGGCAGGGACCGTTCTCTTCGGGCTTGCGCGGCGCCGGCAAGCGCTACTGGGGCCGATTCTGCTGGTGATACTGGCAGTGGCAATGAGCCTTTTCACAGTCAGCGATCTCTTCCTCACACACTATGCGCTGATCCAGCCCTATGTGGCCGGTGTCGTCGGAATTGCCCTGGGCTCGATCTGTCTCTATCGAGGAAGAGGGCAACCCCACTCGCCTGGCTCGGCACGGCAGAGCTATGTCGGCGTCACAATCGTGCTGACTCTCTGGTTGCTGTTCGACCTCACAGCCACGCTGCAAACCCATCAGTCCCTCGAACGCAGCGGCGGTCTGGCCGGCCACTCCGACGCCGCCTATCATTTGGCCTACCACCTGCGCTACAACGGGCTAGGAGCGCCGATTGCACTGGATTGGGGCTTCGATGCGACCGTGCGTTATCTCACAGAGAACACAGTTACCCCCATCGAGATCTTCGGCTACTCCTCGCCGGCCGAGCCGGATCCTGACTTCGCCGCCCGACTCGATATGTTCATTCATAATCCGGACAATGTCTATCTCCTCCATGCCTCTGACCAGACTGCATTTGCTGGAAGACGTGACGTCTTCTTCCAAATTGCCGAGGCCAACGGCCTGACCCCCCTGCTTGAGGCAACGTTTTCGGAGCGAAACGGTACCGAGCTAGTTGAACTCTGGCGGCTGCAACCTTGATGACCGCCAATACCCATGTTAGAATTTGAATAGGTTTCTTATCAATAGCGAAATCGTTCTCATTCTATGCAGATTATCGAACGCAAGTTTTCGTCAACTCAACCGATCCCAGGCACTCAAGATCCTGCAGTTTCCGCAGGTGAACGAGCGCGTGTGGAAACGCATGCCGCAAGCGAACGTCCCCAGAACGTTGTCGGCGAGTTTGCCCGGCTAACGAGACTGCCCGCAGCCGTGGCGATGACTATGCCCGCTCTTTGCGGCGCGGCTTTGGGCTGGTGGCAATCGGATGCTTTGAACTGGCTGGCTCTGGTCTATATGCTTGGCGGCGTATTGGCCATGACCGTTGGCTTCAATCTCCTCGGCGACTACTTCGACTACCGAAGCAGTGATGATGCCGAGCCACTCGTCGGCCCTGAACCCTACTTCAGTGGATACAGCTTCCTTCTGCACGGCGTGATTACGCCCAAGGCGATTCGCCTGATTGCCCTGGTGTTGCTCTTCCTAAGCTTTCTCTGCTGCCTATTGCTGGTCTGGCTCGTGGGCTGGCCGATGTTGTTCTTCGCCGGATTGATCTATCTGCTGGGGTTCAGCTACATGACCCCGCCGGTGAAGTACGCCTTTCGCGGCTGGGGATTGGGAGAATTGGGCGTGTTGTTCGGCGCCGGCCTGTTGGTCACCATGGGCTACTACTCCCAGGCAGAGGCCATTTCCTGGCTGCCAATATGGACGGCGATACCCATTGGCCTACTAACTGTGGCTGTCGTCTACAATTTTAACATTGTCTACTATCGGCGTGATTGGCTGAACCGCAAACGGACCTTGATGGTCCACCTGGGTCCTGACCGCGGACTGGATCTGAGCTCCGTGCTGGTTGTCGGGGGGTATGTGGCATTTGTGCTGATCGTAAGTTGGGCCCATCTGCCCATCTGGGTCCTCGTTTGCCTTGGGGCGCTCCCTATTGCTTTGGGACGTTATGGGCGTCTACGGCGCGGTTACGGCCGCGAAGAAGAGTATATCGATCTCTACAATGCGACCGTCAATGCCGTGATCGTGACCGGTATCCTGTTCGGTGTGGCGCTTATGTTTGACCGTATTTTTTAGAAGCGAGCGCATCTGACGGAAACGGCATTTTTCAACAGAATCTAGGCGGAAGGGCTTTGCGACAACCTCAATCACGCTTCCGTTACGCCTCATATCTGTCGGTCTCCCGCTGGACCTCTCGCTGGACTCCGACGCCTCCCACGTCACCTTGGACGCGCAAAGAATTCTATCGCATCGCAGAAGAATGCCGTGATTTTTCCACTCAACTGGCACTCCACGATCAACACCGCGTCCAGCTTAAGCAATGCCATGCCTTCAACGACTGGTTGCTTGAGCTGAAACGGTATGAGTGGTTAGGTCCACAGCTCAGTAACCTATCGCCGGCTCGACCCATCGCCCGTTGGCAAGTCATGACAATCGGCTTGATCATCGATCTATTAGCGTTGTTGACGTTGCCGTCAGCAATCGGCCAGCCTTGGTCAACCATCCTGATCTATGGGTTCCTGTTTGCTCTGTTGCTGCTCTTCTTCCTTCCTCAACGCCTCTATGGCACCACCATCGAGCTGCTGGAAGGAAAAGTGCTGCGCATTGTCGAACTGTTGGAAATTGCGTTGCAGTCCGGCGATATAGAGTTTACGGAGGCGGCCTATTTTCAGGTCAAGGATCATCTCTCTGCGGCAAAAGACGAACTCCGACAGCAGATCGATTTGGCTCACCGGTGATCTGGCACAAGAGAGTGACAATCACCACGGAGGCACGGACAAGACACGGAGAACAAGGAGGGAAAGCAAAGAGAGGTTGTCTTTCCTGCACCCACTGTGTCTCTATAGTGAAGTGAAACTGTTTTGGCTAGTACAGAGTGGTGCGAGTGACAAACATTCGGTCAACTCAATGTGACTTCCTGGGGGAGGCTGTGCAAGACAAAGCCAGGCTGAAGCCAAGCGTTCCCCCAAGGTTTGGGGATAGGGGGCTGCCGCCATGTTCTATGCATCTGTATGACTATTTGCGCCATCGTACTAGAATCGTGCGAAGATATCGCGATAGGCCTGTGACTGCTCAAGCAGTTCTTCGTGGCTTCCCATGGCGGCCACACGACCGCGACGCAACACCACGATTTTGTCAGCCCAACGGATCTGGGAAAGGCGATGTGTGATGAGGATGGTCGTACGGCCTTCGGTCGCAGCCTCAATGGCTTGTTGAATCTGATCCTCGGTAGCGCTGTCGATGGCGCTGGTCGAATCATCCAGGATGAGGATGGCCGGATCGGTGAGGAAGGCGCGGGCCAGAGCCAAACGCTGACGCTGACCGCCGGAGAGCATGGTGCCTCGTTCGCCCACGACGGTTTCATATTGCTCCGGGAAACTCATAATGAAGTCATGGGCCTGGGCTGAACGGGCAGCCGCTTCGATCTCTGATCGGCTGGCATTGGGCTTGCCGAAAGCGATATTCTCAGCAATGGTGCGGCTGAAGAGAAAGACGTCCTGCTCGATGATTGAGATCTGCTGTCGCAAGGTAGCCAGACTCCGATCGCGTACATCGACGTTGTCGACTATCACACTGCCCTCATTCACATCGTAGATACGGTTGATCAGCTTGGCCACCGTGCTCTTGCCCGAACCGGTCTGGCCGACAAGCGCAAGCGTCTGACCGGCCTCCACATTAAAGCTGACTTGCTCCAGCGCCGGCTGGTTGGCCTGATCATCCTCAGCGGCAGCTTCATTGTCACCCACTGAATAGGTAAACGTAACGTCATCGAAGCGAAATGCTCCGCTCATCCTCTCCTGAAATCCGAGATCGTTTTGGTCAAGATCGGCCTTGCTTGTGATCAGTTCCATGATCCGTCGAGCGCTCGACAACCCGGATGAGACCTGTGAATAGGAGAAGAGCGACACAAAGACTGGAAAGCCGAGCAGAGCAATCACCCCCATGTAGGCGACCACGTCGCCCACCGTCACCATGCCTTGGGAGTAGAGGAAAAGTGCATGTCCAAATGCCAGCCCCTGGGCAATGCCCAACATCAACAAGGGAAGGAAGCGTGCCTCGACCCGTCCCTGGTTGACAAATGAATCGCGTACCCGACGGGCGTTTATCTCAAATCGTGCGACCTCATATCGTTCCTGGGCGGCCCCCTTGACAGTCTCTATGCCTTCAACAGACTCAGTGAGCCCGGCGTTGAGTTGACCAAAATTCTTGCGCACCGCCTCAGTGACCGGCTGCAGCGACTTGAGGTACCAGCGCATGGCAAGTACATAGCCAATGATGAAAAGAACCGGTGTCAGGAGCAGTTGGGGACTGATACTTGGCACGACGATAAGCGGCATGATCAGAAAATTGGCCGAACCGATGACTAGATTCAGGCCAGGGGCCATCATCAGCGCCAGCTCTCGAACATCATTGGTTGCCCGAGCCATGATGTCGCCGGTGGCATGCAGATCATGAAAGCCCATGCTCTTGCCAAGCAACGAGGCGTAGAGCTCGACGCGGCTGTCCCGCTCCAAGCGTTGCCCGAGCACCTCGCTGCCGAAATTGCGCCCTAATTGCAATAGCGTGCGCACGGCCTGGGTGATAACCAGCAGGATCGAAATCCAAAACAATTTGGACACGTCAGGCGAATCGCTGACGATGGCATCGAATGCCACGCCTGTGAAGATCGGCAATGCTGCGGCCAACGCAGCGTTGCCGGCAGCACCGATGAGGACGACGACAATGATCAGCTTATAGTCACGCAGGTGGGACAATACCCACCGCGATGGGCTGCGGTAGTCAGATGTCCAACGATGGGAGACAGTGAATTCACTCTTGGCCATAATTTTATAGTCGATTCAATCTATGCCAGAGAGCGTACGGTAGTGAGCCGTCTGCAGGTGGCAGAGCGCGATGGCGACGCCGTCAGCAGCATCATCCGGACGAGGAATGTCGTCGAGATCGAGCAGATGTTGCACCATAAGCTGAATCTGTTGCTTGTCCGCATTTCCATACCCCGTGATCGCCTGCTTGATCTCGGCGGGGGTATACTCGACCAGCTCTTTGTCATCCATGGCGGCGGCAAGCAATACAGTGCCTCGTGCCTGACCAACGGTGATCGCAGTGGTCACGTTACGGCCAAAAAAGAGCTTTTCGACGGCAACGGTGTCCGGTTCAAACTCGGCAATCAACCCACGCAAATCCTCAAATATCTCCAGCAATCGAAGGTGCATCGCCGTCTCCGGCTGGGTACGGATCACCCCGCAAGCCAGAAGAATAAAAATGTCGTCGGTCGTGCGACCGACGACACCATACCCTGTAATTGCCGTGCCTGGATCAATACCCAACACAATCTCGGTGAGACCCGGTGACCCGGAGCGTGCTTCAGCCTCTACATTCATCATGCAAACCGATCCATTGCCTCACAGTGCGCAGGAGAGATCAAGGGAGATCGATAACACGACTCAACCCCTGCGTTGTGGCTTCAGGCCTGGGTAATTCTATGCAAATTCCGCCATCATCTCGTCTGTGATGTCTAGGTTGTGATAGACCTGGCCGACATCGTCCGATTCTTCGAGGTTTTCTATCAGTTGGAGAACAGATGCGGCATCACTTGGATCCAACTCCATTAATGAATTGGGCTTCATGGTGAGCTGAGCCTCGTCAGCTTTGTAGCCGGCTTCGGTCAGCGCTTGGCTCACCTGGGCAAAGCTGTTGCGCTCGCAATAGACTTCGACCGTATCCTCACCGATTTCCACATCTTCGGCGCCGGAATCCAACGCCACCATAAACAGCTCTTCCGGATCGATCTCCACCGGATTGCCCTCTTCATCTTCGAGATTAAAGAGGAAGTACCCCATCGAGGTGAATTGCCATGCGACCGAGTTGGGCTCACCCAGGTTGCCATTGGCACGCGTCAATGCCCGTCTGACATCGGCAATGGTGCGATTCTTGTTGTCGGTCAGACACTCAATCAAGATGGCGATGCCATGAGGGCCGTAGCCTTCATAGGTAATCTCTTCGATGATTGTTGCGTCTTTTTCCAGGCCGGCTCCGCGCCGAATCGCTCGATCGATATTGTCCTTGGGCATGTTCTGCGCACGAGCGCGATCGACAGCCAACCGTAGCCCAAAATTTGTCTCCGGATCCGCCCCATCACGAGCTGCGATCTGGATTTCACGCGCAAGTCGGGTGAAAATCTTGCCGCGGGCAGCGTCATTCGCACCCTTTTTTCGCTTAATTGTGGACCATTTTGAATGTCCAGACATAGCCTAACTCACTCCTTGCCCGCACTGAAAACAGATCTGGTTACAGTGCTTGGCATTCAATCTACTCAACGTCAAAATCCAACGATATCTATTAGTCATTATTGCACAAAATCGATCCGAGCGCCAAGGAATTCGCCTATCAATCCCTAGCATCTCTCCACCCTCAGGTTAATCGATGGCCTCCGGCGATACCGCCTCGCCCTCAGTAGTGGAATTCGACACAGCCGCCTGATGCTGAATCGACGCCTCGATAAACGCATGAAAAAGTGCGTGTGGCTTATTGGGTCGGCTCTTGAATTCCGGATGAAACTGGCTGCCGATCATGAACGGATGATCGGCCAGTTCAACAATCTCGACGAGCCGCTCATCAGGGGAAAGGCCGCTGAAGACCATACCCGCTTCCGCCATCTCCTGTCTGTACTGGTTATTGAACTCGAAGCGGTGTCGATGACGTTCGGAGACGATCTCGCCGAATCCCATGTCCTGGTAGGCCTTTGCGGCGATGGTGTCGGGCGCCAGGCGACATGGGTAGACGCCGAGCCGCATGGTTCCGCCCATGTCGGCAATATCACGCTGGTCGGGCATCAGATCGATGACCGGATATTCGGTGCTGATGTCGAATTCCGTGCTATTCGGCTCATCGCTATCGAGGTAGTTGCGGGCAAATTCGATGCTCAACACCTGCATACCCAGGCACAGCCCAAGGTAAGGCACCCTGTTCTCTCGCGCATAGCGAGCGGCCACGATCTTTCCCTCAATGCCCCGGTATCCGAATCCTCCAGGGACGACAATCCCGTCAACATGGGCGAGTAGATCGAGATTGCGTCCTTTTTCCAGGTCTTCAGAACTGATCCAGTTGACGTCGATATCGTAGCCGGCAGCAAGGCCGGCGTGCATCAGTGATTCCTTGACGCTGAGATAGGCATCTTCCAACTCGACATACTTGCCGACCAGCCCGATATTGAGCACAGGCTTTTCGCGCCGAGCGTCCTCGACGAAACGTCGCCAGTTCGCCAGGCCATCGGACGGATCTCGAGTCGCGGTCAAGCCCATGTGGTCCACGATCCAATCGCCCAGACCTGCTTCCTCCAAACTGAGCGGGACTGCATAGATGGTGTCTGCCGTCACGAGCGGGATGACCGCATCCTGTTCGACATCGCAGAAGAGCGATATCTTGGAAAGCGAGTCCTGGTCAACATCATCATCGCTGCGCAGAACGATCACATCGGGCTGAATGCCGATGCTGCGTAGCTCGTGGACGCTGTGTTGGGTCGGCTTGGTCTTCAGCTCCTTGCTGGCAGCCAAATACGGAAGCCAGGTGACGTGGATGTAGAGCGTGTTCTTACGTCCCACATCCTTGCGCATCTGTCGAATGGCTTCCAGAAACGGCAGGCCTTCGATATCGCCGACAGTACCGCCGATTTCCACCAACACCACATCTGCGTTGGAGGTCCGGGCAACAGTCCCGAGCCGTCGCTTGATCTCATTGGTCACATGAGGGATCACCTGGATCGTGCCGCCAAGATAGTCGCCGCGCCGCTCCTGGTTGATGACATCGTTGTAGATTTGGCCGCTTGTCACATTGCTCAACTGGGAGAGATTCTCGTCGACAAACCGTTCGTAATGACCCAGATCAAGATCGGTCTCGGCCCCGTCTTCAGTCACGAAAACCTCGCCGTGTTGATAGGGTGACATGGTGCCGGGATCGACGTTGAGGTAGGGATCGAGCTTCATGGTCGTTACGCTAATGCCGCGCGCCTTGAGTATTCTGCCCACAGACGCCACGGTGACGCCCTTACCCAATCCGGACAAGACACCACCTGTAACAAAGACATATCTTGACATGGCAACCCCAATCCCCTCTATGTTCTGACGCCATTGCTTGGCATCATTTCTTGACACCACTTTCAGTGGACACCGCGCTACGTGCTTGCGGTACAAATCACCCAACAGATGGGATTCGCCGAAAGGCATCCCAATGATCCTCTGTGAGGGCTGCCACAGTTTGGCTGTTGGCAGTGAGCGGACACAGGGGCACGCCCCCACGCACTCAACCCCTTCTGTTTGCGAAGCAGGCGCAAAGCGCCAACACACGCTGCCACATCAAACCCGGCTAAACCGCACCCATTTTGGACCACAACAGACCCATTGTATCATCGCTGGGTTGCCTGTTGCCAACAACTGGCCCCAATATTTTGCTTGTCTCCATTTGCACGCCAAATGATCGCCTGACAATGCATTGGCGGCAGCAATACTCAATGGTAGGTAGTCTGGCTTTTCTCAAAAGCCAGACTTCTGGGCGCTAGACGATACACGTCTGTCAGACTACTCGTGAATCCCGGCGAAAATCTTCATACAGTGCCTACCAGAGGTAGGGACGCGGGATTTCTGTCGTGGTATTCACGCCGAATGAAACTAAAGCCGGCCGATCTGTTGATCGGCCAACCGTACCCCTGCATCCAACAGCTCCTCGACCTGATTTTGGTCGCATGCTTCAGCGTAAACGCGCAGCACCGGCTCGGTGCCGCTTGGGCGGATCAGCAGCCAGCTCTCATCGTCCATCGTATATTTGACGCCGTCTCCATCACTGGCAGAGGTCACTCGATGGTCGGCAAGCGATTCCGGTACACATTCCATTAAGCCCGCCACCAGGTCGGCCTTTTTGAACGGCGTCACAGTCTGATCACGTCTGGCATAGTGAAACTGGCCAATATCGGGCTCCGCCATCAAGTCGTCAATCAACCGTGCCAGCGTTTTGCCGCGGCTGGCCACCATCTCTACCAATAGCAACCCCATAAGCAGGCCATCGCCTTCCGGGATGTGGCCGATCATGCTGATGCCGCCACTCTCCTCGCCGCCGATCAGAACCGATTCGCTCATCATCAGCTCGCTGATATGGTTGAATCCGACGGGCGTCTCATGCACGGTCAAATCATAGCGCCGGGCGACCCGATTGAGCATCTGCGTCGTGCTGACTGTCTTGACCACGCTGCCGGTTAGGCCTCGATCACGGACAAGGTGCTCGACCAGCAACGCCATGATCTGATGCGGATCAATGAAGCGTCCGGTCGGATCCACAGCGCCAATGCGATCCGCATCGCCATCGGTAGCCAGACCGATGTGATAGTTTCCCGACGTGATCTCCAGCAGCAACGGTTTCAGGTGGCGCTCAATCGGCTCTGGATGGATGCCGTTGAAGCCAGGATTCATCTCGCCACGCATTTCCGTCACCTTGCAGCCGGCATCTTCCAACAAGCGTTTCAAATAGACCCGACCGGCTCCGTACATGGCGTCCACGGCCACATTCAGATGAGCAGACTTGATCAGATCAAAACTGACCAGCGTTCGAATATGCTCTTGATAGGCAGGCAGTGGATTGAACCGGTAGACCAGACCCTGCTCGATGGCCTCTGCCAGCGGTATCTTCATCGGTGTCCGCTCCTCATTGATCTGGACCCGCTGCTCCACCTTTTTGACGTCTGCGGCACTGGCTGAACCACCGTACGATGCCTTCAGCTTGATCCCGTTGTAGCGAGGCGGATTGTGGCTTGCCGTGATCATAACGCCGCCGTCGGCCTTTTTGTCCACTATTGCATAACTGATGAGAGGCGTCGGCGCGTCCGACTGTGACAGCCAGACCCGAACACCATTGGCCGCCAGTACCTCTGCCACGGCCGCGGCATAGCGATCGGATAAGAAGCGGGTATCATAGCCCACAACCATTGACGGCTGCCCGTTGCTCTTATGCTCCATGGGCGCTTGCTCAACCCAATCGACCATGACCTGTTCGGCAACGGCCTGTGCAACTCGCCGTACGTTGGCAAACGTAAAATCCTCACTGATGACTGCACGCCAGCCATCAGTGCCAAATTCGATTGTCATTGTTCTGTTCTCGCTGTCTGTCTATTCGCTGTATGTCTATGAGGTCCGCTTCTGTTTGGGGGCCTTCATACGGGGAAGGCTCAAGGTTCGAGATCCAATCCCTACATCATTTTGATGCCCTATCTTACTAACCCCGTCTTCTCTTTTCAAATTCCGACCTGCTTCGGCGTAGGCCGGTTTTGCCCAAAGCCACAATGGTTCATGGCTCCATCTCAACCATCAGATAGCCGTGCCGCCACCATCGCCGCGTGAGGCGCACTGGATATCCGAGTTCGGCCAACCGTTCGATAGCAGCGACAAACCACTGGCGAACGCCCCAGGCTTGAAAGGCGCGGGTGTCGTCAGCCGCCCTCTGCCAGGCTTGGAATAGATCATAGATCTCCTGCTCAGAAACCATGCGATGGATATAGTTCTTGGGCAGAACTGCCTGGAACTGAGAGAGGTCGAAGCCCGTGCGGAAGTTCGTACTGAAGATCAGACCCTCATTACGCCACGCACCCTCACCGTCGACCTTCGTTCGGCGCAGCAGGTTCGCCGTCCAGACACGACCGAACGGATCCGATGTGCCTTCGATCAGCAGGCCGCCGGGCAGTACGTATCGGCCTAGCCGGTCCCATGCATCGGCGACATCGTCCTCGTCATATTGCCGCAACACGTTGAATGCCCGTACAAGTCGCACAGACTCCATTGCCTGACTGGCGGACCGCAGAGGCAGGTTGAAGCCGCCCAGGCGAAAGTCAGTCCGCTCGCTGACATAGGGCTGCGCAGCAGCGACGCGCTCAGAATCGATCTCAACGCCCAGTACCGGCAGTGTTGGATTGATACGGCGTAGTCGCCGGGCCATCTCCAGCGTCGTGTAGGGTTCGGCGCCATAGCCCAAATCAACGACCAGCGTGTGGCGATAGTCGCCATCCTCGCGCCTGATCAACTCGGGGGCATAGCGGAGCAGAAAGTTATCGGCCCGGCGCAGGCGATTGCGCGCCGTTTTGCCGCGCGTGGGTTGCCCTTCGGGTTTGCGTGGGGTAAATAGCGGATGTTTCGCTGCTGCCTGCTTTGATCGTGCCATCAGTGAGCGCTATCCAAACAGGTTGAGTTGTACATGATCCGGTTTTCCGGGCTTGGTGCGCCGTGGGGCCATCCGTGTAATTTGCAACAGGGTTTCTTCAATGTCATCAACGAAACGGGACTGCTCGTTTTCCATCTGCCTGCCGTAGAGGAAGCGCCGATCGGCCCGCGTCAGGATCAGCTTCTCCTGAGCTCGTGTCATACCGACGTAGAAAAGGCGGCGTTCTTCATCAACGTCCATCTCGCCGTCTGCTTCTTCAGACACCCCGTTCTCCGCTTCCCTCTCCTGCGTCTGTTGGTAGGGACGTTTGAAAGGCAACAGGTCTTCCTCGCAGCCAACCAGAAAAACGACAGAGAACTCCAGCCCCTTGGACGCATGCAGCGTCATCAGGGCGACCCGATCGGCACGCGGATCGTAGCCGTCCGTCTCCTGTTGCAACGCCGTCGACACCAGAAAATCGCTTAGCCGTTCACCAAAGGGCGTGGCTCGACGCAACAACAGCTCAAGCAGTGTGTCGTGGTCACCGCGGATGAATCTCTTGTCCAATCTGGAAAGATGCCCGACGACATCGGTGATCAGATCCGCGACCGTACGTCCGTTTTTGGGCGCAGTCAACTCTTGCATAAAGGCTGTTGTGGCGACCGTTCTTCGGCGAAGTGCATACCCCATGTTCTCCGGCATGATGAATTGCTCTGCGATCTGCCAGGGATAGCAGCCTTCTGACTTCGCCACGCTCACCAATGTGTCCAAGCTATCCTGTGGAAAAAGAGGGCGATCATGATTGAGGATGGTATCCAGATGCAAGCTGGAAAATGGGTTTTGCACGAGCCAAAGATGCGCCAGGATCAGCCGCGTCTCTTTCTGTGCATAGAGTGGAGTCTGACCGGAAGTCTGATAGGGAATGCCCGACCGATCGAGCGCCTCACTCAGCGCCTGCACCTGAGCCGAGGTGCGATAGAGTACGGCAAAATCTGCAAAAGATCGATCGGGCGCCTCGGCGCTGTCAACCCGATCATCCACCCGGCCCGAGTCAATGGAGAAGTAGGAGGTGCCGCCCACCATCTGTTCGATCTGATGGACCACATACTCGGCTTCCGCTTTGTCGGTCGGGGCGTCATGGATGTCGAGCTTGATCTGGTCCACAAATTCGGACCAGATATCCAACGTTTCGTGGCCCGAACTCTGATCGATGACCTGGGTGGCTGCGTCCAGAATCGTCTGCGTGGAACGATAGTTGCGGCGTAGGCGAAGTGTCTTGGCGTCTGGATAGTCCTCGTGAAAGGTGAGGAAGTAGCGCCGATCCGCGCCCGGAATCCGTAGATGGCCTGGTCGGGATCGCCGATGACGCACAGGTTGGCTCCGCCTCCGGCCAGCAATTGCAGCAGTCGATATTGTGCCAGGTTCACATCCTGGTATTCGTCGACGGAGATCCAGCGGTATTGGGTCTGAACCGACGCCAACAGTTTCGACGATCCTTCGAGCAGGGCGACACTGAGTAGGATCAGGTCATCAAAATCGACTGCCTGGCTAGCGCGCAGGGCAGCTTCGTAGCGCTCATGGGCGGAAACAAACTCGACGTCAGCAGCAGATTCGGGCGCAACGCCCCCCTGCCCGAATCCCGCATTCAAGCGAGTGGGCGTCCAGAGTTGGTTTTTGGCTGCTGAGATCTGATCCAGATGGCGGCGAACCGCCTTGGTCGGCATGTCGGGATAGCAGTGGCGAAGCAGGGCCTGCCGGTCCTCGTCACTGATGATCACAAAATCGGGATCGATGCCGATAGATGAACCATGTTGTCGTAACAGATTTGCCCCGAACGTGTGAAAAGTCTGGACTGTAACCCGTCGAGCGGTTTCCGGATCGACAAGTGCGGCCAATCGCTCGGACAGCTCGCTTGCCGCCTTGTTGGTGAATGTGATGGCCAGAATACTCTCCGGCAGGGCTCGCTTTTCACCGAGCAGATAGGCGATACGATGGATCAGCGTTTGTGTCTTGCCGGTGCCGGGGCCGGCGACGATCACCAGTGACTGGTCAACGCATCGAACGGCTTCCTGCTGCTGCTCGTTGAGGCCAGTGGACAGCCCTTCATCTGTGCGCCGGCCACGGGTCTGGATCGTTGTGCTTGTCGGGGGCGGCTCATCGTGGGAATCGATGGCGTCTTGGGCTGCAGACTGCAGCGCAGCAGATGCATCGTCGTCAGTGGTCTCGACTTCGAGAGCAGATGCCCCTTTGCTAGATACGACTTCGCCCAGGCCGGCTTCGCCCATGTCGGCTTCGCCAAACAGGCCGAACTGGTGAGCCAGCGGGTCATCGTCCTGGTCGGTAAAGAGCCGGATTACGCCAAATTCACCGTCATACCCGGCTTCGGCTCGCACATTGCCTGAGCGCATGCGCCCAATGCCGGTGGCCAATTGCTCGCCGGCCTGCGCAGCAATCTCATCCAATGGCAGATCGAGAAGAATGCCGAGTTCCGGACCCAGCTTGCCGAGAATCTGCAAATAGTCCCGCTGCACCCGTTTGCTGTTCACGCCGACGCCATGGATTTCAGACAGAATTTCCGGCAGCGGGATCAGACTGTGGTACGGCTGTCCGCCGTCGGGACGCACTGCATCGACGCTGCCTGCTGTGCGATCGGCCAACGCTTCCACGCGATGGGAGACGCCCACCGTGACCGGCTTGCCGCACTCGGAGCAGAGACCATCGTGGGCAATTGTCGTACGCGGTTCCCAACTGACGCCGCACTTACGATGGCCGTCGTGATGATACTTGCCCTCCTGCGGAAAAAACTCGATGGTCCCCTTGAACGTCTCTCGATCACCGCTTTTCATGGCCGCAAAGAGTGCATCGTAGGAGCGTTCCGTATCGAAGAGAGTTGCCTCGCGGGCCAGTTTCTGCGGCGAGTGAGCGTCCGAACTGGAGACCAGGGTATAACGATCCAGATCGGAGACGAGCCAGTTCATGGGCGGGTCAGACGAGAGACCTGTCTCCAAGGCAAAAATATGCGGGGTGAGATCGTCGAAGCACTCTTCCACTGAATCGAAACCGGATTTGGACCCGAGCATGGAAAACCAGGGCGTCCAAATATGGGCCGGAATCAGATAGCACTGTGGATCGACATTGAGCACGATCTCCAGCAGATCACGCGAGTCGAGGCCCAAAATCGGGCGGCCATCAGAACGAATATTGCCGATCTTCTCCAACTCGACCTGAATCTTGGCGACGGCGTCCAATGTAGGCGCGAAGAGAACATTGTGCACCTTGCGTACTTTGCCGCCCCGTTTGTAAATGCTGCTGATCTCGCCTGTGAGCAGGAAACGAACCGGGGCCCGACAAGCGGGGGCCACCTCATCGTTCACCGTTGAAGCATACTCATCGCCGAGTCGAAAGAGTCCTTCTTCTGCAGGAACCAGCTTTTCGTGCATCTCCTTGAGCCAACCGGGATGAGAGAGATCGCCGCTGCCGACGACTTGCACACCCTTTAGCTGCGCCCATTTGTGCAGGTGCTCAAAGTTCAGCTTTTTACTGGTAGCCCGGGAGAAATGTGAATGAATATGTAGATCGGCAACGATTTTCATTGGTGATTGTTTTCGCTCTTGACCTTTAGATTTTTGCAGAGTGTAGCATGATTACAGACGATGCACTAGCATCGTGCTACCATGCGTTTGTGCTCGTCGTTCAGCAGCGCGATCGGATAGACGAAGGGCAAAGACAATGATGACTATCCGACAATCGCGTGAACCTTTTCTTATCGGCCCTCGTTCTACAGCTTGACATGGGTCGAAATGAACCTGGTGTCGGAAGATGACAGCAAAATGCGATTGCCAAAATTAGATCTATACGGTACCATACAGCTGTTCTACCCCGAACACCGCCGACCGATACACTATCGCCAGAAAACCATCAATACTCTTCAATTCACAAAAGGACGATTACTAATGAGAAAATTTGTGTGGCTGTTTCTTGCTATGTTGCTAGCCGTGATCCCTGTCGGTTCTGTCTTAGCCCAGGATGCACCGCCGGTTTTATGCGGTGACTTGGACGAAGAAGACTGTATGATTTTGGAAGATGCCGCTGTCGCAGACAGCGAAGTGACCAGTGGCGCTTACGATTTCGCGATCGACTTCGAGGTCGTCGGCATCCCTGGCATGCCGGTTGATGAAATTGCGCTCACTTGGGTGCAGGAGTCAATCTATGCGATGGACCCCGATCTCGAAGAAAACATGATGGCCTATTTGGAAGGCCTGGATGCAGACTCGATGGGCGATGTAGGAGTCCTGTCTGACGTGCTGAACATGGCGATCGACGCTGCTGATACGGAACAGGCTTTTGAAATTACGCTCAGCGATGACACTGCCAGCCTGCTCTCCAGCGAAATGGGCATGCCCATCCCGACCAAGATTGGGCTTCATTATGCGCTAGTCGACGGCATTATCTATGTCAACATTAGCGAACTGGCGGCATACGTCCCTGAACTGGCCGGTCTTCCGATTCAAGGTTGGGTCGGCACCGAATTGGCGCCACTCCTTGACGTCGCCTTGGCCCAGATTGCTGCCGATCCGAGCGCGATGGCGTCGATGGGACCAGCCAGCGCAGCACTTGCCGGCGGCGCCGCCGGCTCCTCAATGACCAGCGAACAGATGGCCATCTTCGAGCCTTTTGTTGACGTTCAGCGGCTACAGGATGAAGCGATCGACGGCGAGCCCATTGCCGTATTTAGCACCGTCTTCGATTTCATCGAATTTGCCACTAGCGACGTTTTCATCGATTACGTTGCCGCCCAGGCAGCCATGGCCGAGCAGATGGGCATGGAAGCGGTCTCTGACGACGACCTGGCTGAGATGGAAGAGATGATGCCGATGGTTGCGCCGATGCTCTTTGGCGGCCTTGACTATGAGGTCCAGCAGGCTATCAGCCTTGAATCCGGCTACACGTTGGCCACGTCTCTCGGCATGAACTGGGATCTCAGCACTTTGCTGGCGATGGCTGAGTCCGATGGCGAGTCAGCAATGAGCGACTCCGAAGCGGTCTTCTATTTCGGTATGGATACCAACAAGTATGGTCAGAATGAAGTCGAAGAGGTTCCGGCCCCTCAGGGCGCCTTCGTCCTTCCGGCAGAGATGCTGATGAGCATGATCGGCGGCTAGTAGCACTACCCGTCAATCCGATAGTGTGTTTAGTAGAGGCCCCGTCTTGTACAAGACGGGGCCTCTTTCATTTCGCAAAAGAACAGATTCGGAACGTACACACAGGGACAATATCATGAACCGACAGGAACTTCTTGATAAACAACGCCAGTACCTGTGGCCCAATCATTTACTCTATTACAATGAACCCATCCCGCTGGATCATGGGGATGGTCTGTATGTTTGGGATGTTGAGGGAAACCAGTATCTCGACTTTTTTGCCGGCATCCTGACCACCATCGTTGGCCACAATCATCCGAAAGTGGTCGAGCGTGCCCGGGAGCAGATGGGCAAGATCATCCACTCCTCTACGCTCTATCCCAACGAGAACCACGTAGCCCTGGCAGAAAAGATCGCCGAAATCTCGCCCGGCGATCTGAACACATCCTACTTTCACAATTCGGGTAGCGAGGCCAATGAGGCCGCGGTGCTGTTAGCCCAGATCTACACGGGCAATCGTGAGATCATCGGGCTGCGTCACGGCTACAGCGGCAAGACCCAACTTGCCATGAGTCTGACCGCGCAGGCATCCTGGCGTATCGGCCCCACGTTCAGTCCAGACATCAAGCATGCCCAGAATGCGTACTGCTATCGCTGCCCCCTAAAGCTCAGCTACCCGAGCTGCGACGTTGCCTGCGCACAGGATGTGGAGGATGTAATTCGGACCCAGACCAGCGGCAGGATAGCGGCCATCTTCATGGAGCCAATCCAGGGCGTGGGCGGCTTCGTGACGCCGCCGCCCGAGTTCTTCCGCATCGTGGCCGAGATTGCCAATGTGTATGGTGGCCTTGTCGTCATTGACGAAGTGCAGACCGGATTCGGTCGCACCGGGGCCCACTGGTTCGGGATTGAGCATTGGGGTGTCGAGCCGGACATCATGACCATGGCAAAGGGCATCGCCAATGGCTTCCCCCTCTCCAACTGCATCACGACCCACGAGATCGCCGGTGCCATGGCCGATACAGGTCTGTCCATCAGCACCTTTGGCGGCAACCCGGTCTCAGCCGCGGCTGCACTGGCCACCATCGAGGTTCTAGAAGAGGAAGCGACTCCTGCGCATGTCGAAGCGGTCGGCGACCATCTCAGAGCCGGACTGGATTGTCTCTGGGCGAAGTATCCGCTGATCGGGGAAGTGCGCGGCAAGGGGCTCATGCAGGGCATTGAGCTGGTGAACGATCAGTCCACAAAGGAGCCGTCCACCGAGGCGGTGGCTCTCTTCTTTGAAGAGACAAGGCAGCTGGGCTTGCTAATCGGCAAGGGTGGGCTATACGGCAACGTAATTCGAGTGACCCCGCCGTTGACCGCAGACAACGAGGATGTCGACAAAGCGCTGGCGATCATGGATCTGGCCTTCGCCCGCGTACATGAGGCGCTGGGTGTCAGCTAGCCTGTAGCGAAGTTTTTACCCCGCCTGCGCAGATAGTTGCTGCCACAACGAAAAAGCCTGCTCCACCACATCACGGCTCTCGGGCAAAAGGTCAAACTGATCCAGCGCCTCCATGGTCACCCAGGCGACGGCGATCGGCGTCGTCCTGGGGCGTGGCCTTGCCGGACAGATGGCGGGCCAAGAAATCGATGACCACGTAGTGATATTCGATACGGCCTGCCTCATCAAGCATGATCGGCTCGAATGTGGCAACGATATCGACAACTTCGATCTCAATACCGCACTCTTCATTGACTTCACGTCGCGCACCGTCGGCCAGCCGTTCACCCAGATCGAGCAGACCGCCCGGCAGGCCCCAGGAACCCTGGCGCGGCGGCTGCCCGCGTTGCACCAATAGAACCTCACCTTCGTCGTTGAAGACAGCGGCGGCCACGCCCACAAGCGGCGCATCAGGGTAGCGACGTCGTACGCTTACAGGTGTCGTGGCATGCGAATTCTGTTCGCTCATGTCAGACCCACTTCTCGATGAGCGAAGGCAGTTCGTCCAAGGCGTCAATCACCTCGTCAGCCGCAATCTTGCGGGCAGCGCGTTTGTTATCGTGAGCGTCCTGCGCCGATGTTTCCTGAGCCAACTGGACAGTGAGCGCACCCAAATTGAGACCGCCCTGAATATCATGGGTCAGGCTGTCGCCGACCACCACAACCTCATAGGGCAGCGCATCCCAGCGTTCGAGAACGATATTGAAGAATGACTCATCAGGCTTGCGGTACTCGACGCTGGCGCTACACAGGCAGACGTCGAAAAAATGGCGAATCTCCAGGTAATCGATAATGCGCTGGAAGACGCGGTCACAGGGATAATTGGCCAGCAACGCAAGCTTGATCCCCGATAAGTGCAGTGTCTCAAGCAGTTCACGCACACCCGGACGCAGTTGCCATGCAGTCATTTCCGGTGCGTAGAAGATGTCGACAGCGCGCTTGAGCACATCGGGATCCATCTTGCTGGCCGGGTAGCCGAAAAATTGCAGCAGAAAGCTCATGGCATCATCGGCAATGTGTTCTTCCTGCTCATCTTCCGACTTCTTCAGCGCAAAGCGCCGTGCCTCAATGATGTTGGTGTAGAAGTTTTCTTCGAACGCCATCCCCGTCGAACGCATATAGGACTCAGCGCTTCTGGCCCCCTCCTCCATGAGTACGTCGATAGGCCGTGATGGCACGGCCAGGGTGTAGTCAAAGTCGAAGATCAGACCGGCGACCAATCGTTGGGATGGGAGGCTATCCGATGATCCGACGATTCGGAGAAGAAATCCTCTTCCAGGAGCGCAATCTGTTCAGGGGCAAGGGCGGCAGGCTCCATCTCTGTGATTTGTTCGTCTTCCTGCACCGTACCATCCGAGGGTGTATCCAGCGCATCAGTTGACGGCTCGAAGATCACATTGATCTCTTCGAGCGTCATGGCGCGTCCCTCCGCGCGGTACGTGTGACAGCAGCGCATCCTTTTCTTCAGGCGTCAGTGGTTCAGGAGCGGGGATATCAGTATTTTCTGGATCGATGTTCGGTTTCTCAGTCATGACCGCTGAGACTAACCTAAGACGAAGTTTGCGTCAATCTAAGTCATTGTCCGCAAACAACTTGGCGACACCAACCTCCGGGAGGTGATCAGCACCAGTTCGCCTACCTGGAATTCCGTGACCACCGCCTGGAGGTTAATTGCGGACAGTTACCAAGGATTCCACGATCCATCGGTGGGTCCACTGCAAGAAGCCGCAGATAAACGCAGATAAAAACCGGCTTTCTTTTCCTCTGTGGCCCTCTATGCCGACCTTGTGCCTCTGTGTTGAATAGCGCTCTTCGCAATCGAGTCATCTACGCAAGCAAGTCCAGCGCCACATTCACATAGGTCTGTGCAATGGCCGATAGCGAACTGATCTCCACATATTCATTGGCCTCACAGGTGTTGCCGCCCTGGGGGCCACAGATCAATGTGGGCACGCCGCCGTGGACGGCCAGGTGATTGGTGTCGGCCACGCTGCGCGCCAGCACATAGCGGATCTCAGTCCGCTGTTCTGTGGCCAGATGGGTCGAGACAGATTGCACCAGCTGGTTTTCGATGGGCACAACATAGGGCGCCGGAGCAGGGGTGGGCCGTTCATCCCAGGTCAATGTGTACGCACCAAGGATGCCGGTTGCTTCGACAACGCGACGGATCTGTGCAGCCACTTCTTCAGCCGTCTCACCGGGCACTGTAAAGCGATCAATGTAGACGTCGGCTCTTTCAGGAACCAGGACCATCTGGCCGCCGCTCTCAAAGCCGATCACACACTGGCTGCCGGTCATGTTGAAAGCGTCGTTGAAGCCCAGATCGACGGCTCCAGGCTCTGAGAGGGCAGCGACGACCCGGGCTGCGTCGACCAACGCGCTCACGCCGCTGTCGTAGCCTGAGTGAACCGTCCGGCCCTGAAACGTGAGGTGATAGACGTGACGGCCGCGTGCGCCAACGGTTAGCGTGCCATGATCAGATGGTTCCGGAATGAGACAGCCGATGCAGTTCTCAAGAAGACCGCTCTCGATCAGCGCGTGCGCGCCCCGTGACCAGTTCTCCTCATCCGTCGTAGCGGCGACCATCAGCCGACCGCCGAGCGTCTGCGCCGGATTGCACCAGCGCTTCAATCGCTGCCAACACGCAGGCAGCGCCGCCCTTCATGTCGTGTGCGCCCAGTCCGTAGAGCCGATCGCCCACCTGGACAGACGTGAACGGATCGGTCTGCCAGCCGTCAAAGACATCAAACGTATCTAGGTGGAAGGTGAAGAGCAATGTCGGGCTGTCTGCCGTGCCTTCAGTGCTCCCCTCGATCCAGCCAACGACCGTCTCCCCGGCCTCTTCGACTGGCAGCCTCTGCACACCCTGCAAGCCGAGTGACTGAAAGAGGTCGTAGATCCAGTTAGACAGCGGCTGTTCGTGACCGGTGACAGATGGGATGGAAATCAGCCGCTTGGTCAGGTCGATAATTCGTGATTCTTGAATCATGGGAATTGCATCTCTATTTTTTGCCTGAGACCACGGCCCAGGTCTGCCAGAAGGCAAGTTCATTGCCTTCGATGAACGGACGCATGCCTGTCTGAGGACCACCGTCTAACTCACTGCGCAGCGTCCCGCGGATGAGGTCGGCGCGTTTAGCGGACGTGTGAGTCAACGACAGCCACGCCTCAATCTTGACAGCCACTTGTCGTTGCTCAACAAGGGTGACCGTAATGCCTTGATTGCTCATCAAGTTCACCAGTCCGTCCACCGATAGCGCCACCGTGTGAGAGGGATCACGCAGCTGCTCGTAGTGATTATACGTTTCGGCCAGCGACTCGTCAGCAGGCGCGGTTAAGTCGATGATGGCTACGACGCCGTCGGGCTTGCAGACCCGTACCATCTCGTCTACGTGTCGGTTCGGCTTTCGATAATGATGGACGGCCAAGCGACAGACAGTCAGATCGAAGGTGTTGTCTGAAAAGGGCAAACGCTCAGCCAGGCCACGCACAAAACCGATATTGGTCAGTCGGTCATGGTTGGCAGCCTTAATGCCCTCAGCCAACATTTCAGGTGTGGCGTCAATCCCGGTGACATGACCGATACGTGGCGCCAGTGCCCGTGCAAGGTGGGCTGTACCCGCGGCAATATCCAAGGCAGTAGCATTTCGACCATGCGGCAGGTTATCCACGGCCCAGTTGAGCAGTTCGGCGCTGGAGAGCGTGAGTCCTTGTCGCCCGAAACCCTGGGCCTGTTTGGCGAATTCTGTCGCTATCGTCTGCTGGTGCTTGTCGGTCACTGTAGCTGAACCGTGACTAGGGTTGAACCGTGACTAGAGTTGAACTGTGACTTGTACATGATGGCGCAAATAGTCCTGTGGTTGGTAGTAACGACTTTTGGAGGCTAACGAATAAACACTGGCATAGATCTGTCGTTGTGGTCGCCGGGCTCGCCTCACCCTGCCCTGGCGCTAAGGGCGCCAGGGCGGTCCCTCTCCAAAATTTGGAGAGGGACGCGTAGCCTCCGTCTAGGAGGCGAAGCAGGGTGAGGCGAGCCCGCTGACCATCACACTGCTTCCATACCAATGTTATTTCGTCAAACGGCAAAAGTCGCTTCTACGAACAGTGGAGGCATTTTCGGCACCGTATACTAAGGCTGATACGAGTGAGCATATTTGCGAAACTTGGCCAACAGATTGAGGGTATTGGCGCCGGGAACGCCATCGCCAATCACAAGATCGTTGACCTGGACGATTGGGAGCAGTTCCTTGGTTGAACTGCTGATGAACGCCTCATCGGCCTGGGCCAGCTCAGCGTAGCTGATGGAACGCTCGACGACATCGAAGTATTCAGGCGCCAGCTTCAAGATGACCTGCCGCGTGATGCCGGACAAAATATCAACGTTCGACGTGATCAACTGATCACCACGAAAGATGAAAAAGTTGGAGCGTGTTCCCTCAGTAATATTCCCGGCCTCAGTAAGATAGAGCGCCTCGACTGCGCCCTGCCGGGTCGCCTCTTGAACCGCCATGATGGCGCCGATGTAATTCAAGCTCTTGACCGATGGCCGTTCGCGCACGGCCTCCACGGCCGTTGCCTTGCACCCACGTTCGTATTGCTCGGACTGGGGGAGCGAGATCGGCATCACCATGATGACAAGGCTGGGGTTGCCCTGAGGCGTGCCGAGGTCGGGCGATGGCCCGCCTGTGACGATGATGCGCAGAGCTGCATTGTCGTAGTCATTGCGGCCATGGGTTTCCAGAACCAGCGATTCCAACTCCGCAAGCGACCAGGGTAACGCCAGATCGATCTGGTCGGCGGAACGCGCCAACCGGGCGAGATGATCTTGCAGGTGGAAGGGGATGCGGTTGTAGGTGCGTAGCATGTCGAAGACGCCATACCCGCGTACGATGCCCAGATCATTGATCGGCAAAGCCGCCTGGTCGGCGGGGACATAGTGGCCGTTCACGTAGAAGATTGGCTGTTCCATGGCGTTACCCCTTATTCTCGGATATGGAAATCGCCGATGCAGATCCACTTATAGGTGGTCAATTCCTCCAGACCCATGGGGCCACGGGCATGGAGCTTCTGCGTGCTGATCGCGACTTCAGCGCCGAGACCAAACTGACCGCCGTCGTTGAAGCGTGTACTGGCATTAACGAAGACAGCCGCCGACGTCATCGAATCCACAAAGCGGTTGGCGTTCTCCAAGTCATTGGTAAGGATGCCGTCCGAATGATCGGAGCCGTGGGCATGGATATGATCGATGGCCGCGTCTAAATCATCGACAACTTTGACGCCCAGAATCAGCGCCATCCATTCCTCATCAAAGTCATCAGGCCCGGCGGGTACGACCACTGCACCGTTTGATTTCTTCTGCAAAATATTGAGTGCTCTGCCGGAAGCGCGCAGTTCCACCCCGCTGGATGCCAGCCGTGCGGCCATGGCCGGCAGGAATTCGCCGGCCACGTCGCGGTTGACCAACACGGTGTCGAGCGCATTGCAGACGCTGGGCCGTTGCACCTTGGCGTTCTCAACAATGTTGAGTGAACGATCCAGATCGGCGCTGGTATCGACATAGAGATGGCAGACGCCGATGCCGCCGGTGATGACGGGAATTGTGCTCTGCTCTTTGCAGATGCGATGCAGGCCGGCCCCACCCCGCGGGATGATCATGTCGATGTGTTTGTCGAGTCGCAGCATTTCACTGACCAATGCACGATCCGGGTCGCCGATGTACTGGACAGCGCCTTTGGGAAAGCCGACGGTGTCCAGCGCACTGTTGATTACCTCGATCAGAGCCCTATTGCTACGCAGCGTTTCACTGCCTCCGCGTAATATGGAGGCGTTGCCGGTCTTGAGGCAGAGGGTGGCGATATCGATGGTCACGTTAGGGCGCGCTTCATAGATGACGCCGATCACACCGATGGGAATGCGACGCCGGCTCAGGCGTAGGCCGTTGGGCAACATGCGGCTTTCCAACTCCGATCCAACTGGATCGGCGAGCGAGGCCACGCTGCGAGTATCTGCGGCAAGACCGGCCATCCGCTCTTCAGTCAGCAATAACCGATCTAGCAAGGAGTCGCTCAAGCCCTTGGCGCGTCCGTCGGCGATGTCCAGCGCATTTTGGGCAATCACCCATTGCGCCTTGGCCTCCAGTTCGTCGGCAATGGCCAACAGCGCTGCGTTCTTGAGGTCTGTTGTCATGGTTGAGAGCTTACGGCTGGCGGCACGACCTGCCTGGCCCATCTTGTCCAAATTGATCGCGCCCACTGCGGCGACTGTCATGTCATCCTCCCTGCGAATGTTCAGCCGGTCTTCTCGCTTGAGAGCGAGGGAGTCGGCAGGTCGATATCCGAGGTCATTCGAAGAGTGTCGAAGGGTCCGGATTTTTCGGCACAACTGTACCACAGGCAACCCTGATCAGCTAGTTCAACTGCGAAACCGGCCCGGGCAATCGCGTCTGAATTCCAGAGGAGCGGCATCGCTGCGTCAGGGTCAACACCCGCGTTAATCAAACGTCTGTGTCGCCTGCGGCGTACTTCTCCCTGTGGATCCCGTCATCAGCGTCGCGGTGGGCTCAGGTAGCGGAGTTGCCTCAGGCGTCCTCTCGGGCGTAGTCTCTGCGGTCGGTATTGCGGTGGCCGGAGATCTGGTGGCAGTAGAGGACGCCGTTGCTCTGGGCGTGCTCTCAGTGGTCGCTTCCGGCATAGATGTTGCACTGGGAACAGGTGTCTTTGTTGCCTCAGGCGTACCTTCGGTGGTGGACTCGACCGTCGGCGTTGCGTCGGGATCGCCCGTTTCCGTTGCCTCAGGCGTATTTTCGATGGTAGGCTCAAGCGTGGACGTTGCGTCGGGATCGTCTGTTTCGGTTGCCTCAGGCGTGCGTTCAGCGGTTGGCTCAACCGTCGGCTCCGTACTGGGATCGAGCGTTGGTGTAGCCTCGGGCGTATTCTCAATGGTCGGCTCAGTCGTTGGCCCGGTCGTTAGTTCAGCCGTCGGTGTTGCCTCGAGGTCGGAAGTCGCCGTTGCCTCCGGCGTCTTCTCTAAGGTCGCTTCAACAGTCGGCGTCGCGCTGGGCTCGCGTGTTGCGGTTGCGACAGGAGTACTCGTGGCCGTCGGATTAGGCGTGGCCGTCGGCGGGATTGGCGTGTTGGTCGGGGGAATCGGCGTCGGCGTTCTTCTGTCCGAACCCGAGTCACCGGACGAATCGCGAGTGTTTGTTGGCCTAGGTGTATCGGTCGGCTGGACGGTCGGCGATTGAGGCGTATTCGTCATTGTTGGGGGTGGCGTGGCCGTCGGCGGCACAACCGCCGCGACGGTGTTCGTCGGCAATGGCGTCAAAGACGGCGATGCGGTAGGTGTGGTCGATGGCGTAACAGTAGCGGTCGGCGGCTGGGGCGTATTGGTCGATGTCTGTGTGGAAGTCGGTGTAAATGTCGGCATGACGGCAGGCGCCGGGTTAATCCCTGCCGCATTTTCTACTGCCTGAATCGAACGTTGGATTGTAGCGGGCAGCGGATTCTCAACGTTCGAACCCGTCCCCGACGCCCCGTTCGGAGAGGAGGCCGCACCAGAGGTTCCACTGTTCAGGGTCAGAACCTGATCGTATGTTGTTTGCAGATCCTGTAGTTCGGCCAGCCATCTCCTCAGGAATGCCCGGCGTTGAGCAAGCGGCAGTGCAGAGCTGGCGTTGATGGTCCTCTGGACGTCCGTCTGTATGGCCAGTGCAAAACTCGGGTCAATTGGTCGTTCCTGCTTCTGCAATATGATTGACTCACGAAGACGACGTTTGACTTGTGTGGCGTGCCAGGATGCCTTCCTGCCCATCACCGTCATCAGCGAGCCCTGGAAGTTTTCAGCCGAACGCTTGACGGTGTAGAGCGGCTCGTCAGGCAGACTGGCGCTCACATTGCGCACAAGGGAATAGGCCGTCAGCAATAGAACCACGGCTGCCACTGCGACGGTGACAGCGTGTAAGTAAGCAAATGGGGACGGCAGCGTGGCGCGGATGGAACGTCGACGGGCGGTTCGGGGCGATTCCACCGGTTTGGTCGCACCCGGCAGGATCTCACCAGGCAAGATCTCACCAGGTAAAGCCTCAGTCGGCATTGTCGTGGAGGGCGCAGTCAACTGAGCCATGACAAAAGCGGGCGGCGCGGACTTGTCTGGCCCCAATCGATCTGAGATTGCAGCGCGGCCCCGTTCGAAGCCGGCAGTCGACATCCTGGGTCGCTTTTGGGCATGCAAAGAGACGGAAACCTCAAGCAGCGGCTTCAGGTCGGCCTCATATTCGGGGTAGAGTGCGAGGCATCGATCAATCGATGCGCCGCGACCTATCAAATCAATGCAGTTGGAAAGAGCGTCGTCGAAAGTCATCTAGCTCTTGTCCTCGAAGTGACGGCGCAAGTTACCGATGGCGCGATGTTGGAGCGCCTTGATGGCGCCTTGGGTCTTGTCAAGGATCTCAGCAGTCTCAGCAATGTTGTACCCCTCAATAAAACGCAATAGGAGAACATCACGTTGCGTTTCATTGAGCACCGCCAAGGTACTGAGCAGTCTTTCGTTGTCAATCTTCTGGATAACATCGTCTGAAACGACCTGCCCGGTCGGCATATCTTGGATCACATCGATGGGCATCTGGGGCGAACGACGGGATTTACGGATGATATCGACCATCTTGTTGTAGGTCATCCTGTAGAGCCAGGCTGAAAAGATGGCGACATTGTCAGCCGGTCCAATTCGATACTTGTGCAAACGCTCAATCAAATGCACGAAGACCTGCGACGTCATCTCCTCGGCAGTATCTTCATCGCCGACTCGTACCAAAAGATAACGAAAGACGCGATCGGCGTAGAGCAGATAGATTCCATCATAGGCCTGTGGATCCTGTCGCTCCTGTGCAGAGCGCAGCAGGCCGACAAGCACCTCTTCTTCAATTTCGGCATCACGCTCGACGCGGTCCATATTCGACTCACGATAAACTGCATACGACCCTTGATTGTAGAAGGATACGGTAGAAGCCAACCAGAAGACAAACGGCTACTCTACCCATGATTAGTGTGTCGCAAGCAAAAAGCCCTCGTCCTATCGACAATGCGGCCTTCGGTGAACAGGTGGCAGGTCTGGAAGGAACATTTTTCCTGTTTGACAATTCCGGCAAAAATGGGAAGGATCTCTAGTTGAAGGCCTACTAAATCCTGCAAAACAGCGATATGCCATTCGTGCACAAGAATTTGAGTTATCTGCAGAGTGATATTCTCTGTTCTGCTTCATGAATCCGCCTTTCCCTTCCGCCGCCATATCGGTTGTTCCAGTTACCTGATCCGATTCTTGATAGCGAAATCTCGGTTGCGATAGGAGCAAACAATCATGGCCATAAGAGTGCAAGGTACGGAATTAATCACGCCCTATGGCGGCGCCCTAGTAGACCTGATGGTGGCCACCGAAGAACTGGCTGATGCCCGATCCTATGCCGGAACACTGCCGTCGATTCAAATCTCCGAGCGGGCCGCCTGTGATCTGGAATTGCTGGCGGTCGGCGCCTTTTCACCGCTCGATCGATTTATGGGCGCCGAGGATTACCGCTCGGTGCTCGACAAGATGCGTCTCGCCAACGGCTGTTTGTTCCCTATGCCGATCACGTTGCCCATGGCGCCGGATCCGGTGATTCAACTCGGTCAAGATATCGGAATTCGCGACGCCAAGAACAATCTGTTGGCGGTGATGACGGTCGAGGAAATCTATGAGTGGGATCGGGAAGAAGCCGCGCTCAAAGTCTTCGGGTCCACCGATCTGCGTCATCCGCTGGTGTCGAGTATGTACCGCTGGGGCGAACTGAACATCTCCGGCAGGCTGCGTGTGCTCCAGCTACCGATCCATCATGACTTCAAGGAGCTGCGTTTGACCCCGGTTCAGACACGCGCCAAGCTCGTTGAGATGGGCCATGCCAACGTGGTCGCCTTCCAGACGCGCAACCCTCTGCACCGGGTCCACGAAGAGCTCACCAAACGTGCCGCTCAGGAAATCGACGGCGCGCTTCTGCTTCATCCAGTGGTCGGCATGACCAAGCCGGGCGATGTGGATCACTTCACCCGCGTACGCACCTACCGTGCGCTGACCGCCCAGTACTACGATCAGCACCGGGTGCTGCTGGCGCTGTTGCCTCTGGCCATGCGCCTGGCCGGCCCGCGTGAGGCTCTCTGGCACGCCATCATCCGTCGCAACTACGGGGCCAACCATCTCATTGTCGGGCGCGATCACGCCGGACCGGGCAACGACTCCACCGGCGAGCCCTTCTACGGTCCCTACGACGCACAAGAAATGCTGGCAAAATACAGTGACGAAATTGGCGTAAAACTTGTACCCTTCCGCATGCTCGTCTATCTGCCAGATGAAGAACGTTATGAAGAGATCACCAAAGTGCCGGACGACGTGGCAAAATCGATCATTTCCGGCACCCAGGTGCGCGACGATTATCTCAACAACGGTAGAAAGCTCCCCGATTGGTTCACGCGCCCTGAAGTGGCCGCGATTCTTGCCGACAGCTATCCACCGCGCCACAAGCAAGGTGTTTGCATCTGGTTCACCGGCCTGAGCGGCTCGGGCAAATCAACCACGGCGGATGTGCTGACCACGCTGTTGCAGGAACATGGCCGCCAGGTGACTGTGCTCGATGGCGACGTAGTGCGTACGCACCTGTCCAAAGGCCTGGGCTTCAGCAAGGAAGACCGCGACGTCAACATCCGTCGCATCGGTTTTGTCGCAGCAGAGATCGTGCGTCATGGAGGCACTGTTATCTGTGCGGCCGTCAGCCCCTATCGCAGCACACGAAATGATGTACGCAATATGGTCGGCCAAGGCAACTACATGGAAGCGTACGTAGACACGCCATTGGAGATCTGCGAAGCACGCGATGTCAAGGGACTCTACGCTGCGGCACGGCGCGGTGAGATCAAGGGTTTCACCGGCATCGACGATCCATACGAGCCGCCGCTGCATTCAGAGATCACGCTGAACACGGTGGACTACGCTCCGGAAGAGAACGCGCACAAGGTGCTCGATTACCTGATCACGACCGGCCTGGTGCGTCAAATTGGGTTTGTGGTTGGCGACGATTAAGGCCGCTGCAAGAAATTGAATCCCTGTTTGATAATGCTTGCGCAGCGGCTTGCAGGCCGTCAAATAGGGATTTGATTTCTTTGAACGGCCTAACACGGATGAGAGAGAGTCCTGATCCACGAAGGAACACGAATTCTCACAAAATGCAATCATCCTTCGTGTAAATTCGTGCTCCTTCGTGGATCATCTTTTTCAGACGCAGATATCTACTCAACGGAGACACAACGATGAAAATACCACCGTCATCTCACTTCACGCCGATTGACCTTGGCGATACCTTCAACGCCTGCCGGGCCGATCTGCCTGACACCATGCGGACACCCAAACCATTCGCGGAAGTCTTTGGCGATCAGACGTTGCAAGGCATCCCTTTTGCCATGGCCAACGACAGCCAAGCTACGGACAACGTGCTGCTCTTGGCGGCTGATGCAATCGCAATTCCTGTTGATGATGTCAGATCGGGCTACCTGCTCTTTCTACATGTAGTTGAAGACCGTAAGACCAGCTATCAGACCGGTTTCGCTGATTCCGATTATGACGGCAACGAACTGGGACAGACGGTCTCAACTTACACCATCGAGTACGATGACGGTTCTTCCCATACGACACCGATAGTGCGTCGCTTCGCCATTCAGCAGGCCCGAACCCAATGGGGCGCGGCCGCGTTCGCAGCGATCCCCGCGCTGGAGCCGTTGGTGACAGCCTCGGCAGGCGATGACCGGAAAGTCAACGGGGCCACATCACTATACTACGGCAAGGGCGAAACCCGCCACACTGCCGGACGCGATCTCGCCGGCGAACATCTCTGGCTCTATGCGTTGCCCAATCCTTTTCCCGAAAAGACGATCACGCGTATTGTCTGTGCGCCGGGCGAGGAACGATCGGCCATCTATGCTGTGACCGCCGCACCCATTGCCGATCATCCACTGCGACCCGGCACGCGGCGCAAGTTGCGGCTGGCGTTGCCCGATGGCGCTTCGCTCAATGCCATCGGTGAACTTGAAGACGTAGCCATCGATCTGGGCACGGTGATCTCTGCGCGTGCAGTGCTCGACTATGACGTCGAACGTTGGTTGGGCCGACAGCCCAATCAGCAGCCGGAGCAGTCAACTTCTTCGGTGGTCATCGAGTATATCGCCCATCCCCTGGCCAAACTCTATGTGGGCATCGGTTCCAATAACACGGTGGCGCTTGATCTGGCCGATCTGACAGACAGAAGCGCAGGTTCACTAGCAGAGATTCCACCGGCAGACCGCCCCGTTCGGTTACGCGTGGTGGACAAAGATTCAGGCCGGCCAGTGGCCGTGCGTTTGCATTTGCATGGTTCGGCCGGCGAGTACCTGCCGCCACGAGGGTATCACCGCAAGGTCAACCCCTACTGGTTCGAGGACACCTACGCCGAACACGTCAGTGGTCAGAACCAGTTTGCCTACATCGACGGCGAGTGTCTCGCTGACCTGCCGCTGGGCGACGTCTATGTCGAGCTGAGCCGGGGCTACGAGGTGTCGCCAATCCGCACCCGCTTCGAAGTGACAGCGGAGACGGACGAGATCAGGTTTGAGTTGGAGAAGGTGCTCGACTGGCGAGAACGCGGCTGGGTGACAGCCGATACCCACGTCCACTTCCTCAGCCCGCAGACCGCACTGTTGGAGGGTAAGGCAGAGGGTGTCAACGTGGTCAATCTGCTGGCCAGCCAGTGGGGCGAGATGTTCAGCAACGTGGGCGACTTCGACGGCAGAACCACCATCGGAGCCAAGGAATTCGGCGGCGATGGCGAGTTTGTCGTGCGCGTCGGCACCGAGAATCGCATGCAGGTGCTGGGCCATATCTCGTTACTGGGCTACAGCGGCCAGATGATCCATCCGCTCTGTAGCGGCGGCCCGTCGGAATCAGCCATTGGCGATCCACTGGAGGTGACCATGGCCGAGTGGGCCAAACGTTGCATCGACCAGAACGGTCTGGTCGTTATGCCGCATGCACCCAACCCGCAGTTGGAACGGGCAGCCGACATCGTGCTCGGCGTGGTCAACGCCATCGAGATGATGACCTTCAACCCGCTAACGCCGGACGCCAATCAGATCAACCCCTACGGTGTCGCCGACTGGTACCGCTATCTGAACCTGGGCTACCAAGTGCCGGTGGTCGGCGGTTCCGACAAAATGGCGGCAGCGTCGCTACTGGGCGGCATCCGCACCTACGCGCACATGGGCGAACGCGAGTTCACCTATGAAAACTGGATGGAGGCCGTACGCGCCGGCAACACATTTGTTACGGTCGGGCCGCTGGCTGAGCTAACGGTTGAGGGGATAGCCCCCGGTGGCACCCTCGAGCTGCCGGCATCCGGCGGCACGGTCAATATCACATGGCGTGTCGAATCCGTCAGTCTGCCCATCGAACAGGTCGAAGTCGTGGCTAGCGGGCTGGTTGTGGATCAGGTAAATGCCCACGGAGCGCTGTCAATAGAGGGCAGCGTTGAACTTGGGGCGACGACATCAACCTGGGTCGCGTTGCGAGTACGCGGCAGCTACACCGGTCGGCCCGAACAGATCGCCGCCCATACCAGCGCAGTCCAGGTGTCGGTGGGTAGGAAGGGACTGTTCTCGCAAGCCGACGCCCTGACCGTGCTGGAGCAAATCGAGGGAGCGATCGCCTATGTGGATACGCTGGCGCCCCGGCCCGAAGCGATTCGCTACAAGCAATTGCGGGCAACGCTGGAAAGCGCCCACAACCGGTTGCATCAGCGCATGCACCGTGCCGGCGTCTATCACCAGCACACACCGCTGCACGATCACGAGCATCCCCGCGAGCACTGAGCGGTGTCGTGGTTCAGATGTCGGACTTCCTCGCGAAGTCCGACATTGGTACTTGTAATATGACATTCATGTCGGAAGGTGCTGTCGTGAGATCCAGGGGAGGCTGAGCTTGTCGAAGCCGGATCTACTCGCCTACACCTTCGACAGGCTCAGGCTGCGGCTACCTTCTCGCAATACCAGTGGTAATACAGTATTCTTCAAAATGTGGTGGCACAAAATCACGCGAGCATGTTGGCGTTTTGCGCCAACATGCCCAAATCACGGAGTCTCGGTCGACTTCCCTCGCCACAACAGCCACCCACTCCACAGTACCAATGGCAACACACTGAGCGCGGCCATCCACCAGATCACGGCGGAGACGCTCATGGAGGCGTCCAGCGCGGCCCCGACTGAGGCCGCAGCAAAGGCGCTGGCCAGGTAGAAGAAGGCGAACTCGGTGGCGAAGACGCGGCCGCGCATGTTGCCGGGCACAAGCTGGAGCAGCAACTGAGTCGAGAAGACCCAGATGATGCCTCCGCCTACGCCACGCAATGCCGTGCCCAGTAGCACCATGCCGAAATTCCACAGCGGCGCGCTGAGCGCCAACCCCACACCACCAATCAGATAACCGACTGCAATGGCCCAACGCAGATCTTGGCCACGATCGCCGGTAAAATGGCGTGCAACGATGGGGCCGATGCCTGTACCTACGCCGGCCACGGCAAACATCAGTCCAAGGCTGACCCCTCCGCCCTCACCGATGACAAAGTAGTTCTGAGCGATTGTCACCTGGAGCACCTGAAACCCTGAGGAGAGAATCAACGCGTTGACGGCCTTTTGCAGGGTGATGACAAGAATATCGACGTGTTGGCCAAGGTAGCGCAGCCCGTCAACGTATTGGCGGAGGGCTGCGCTTACAGTCTTGTCCTCGCCGGAGAGGCCTGGCTTGGTGTTTGCCCGGATCTGAACCAGGAATAGGGCCGAGAGCACGAAGGTGAGACTGTCGATGACAAAAGCCGGGTAGATGCCCCAGATGCCGGAGACCAAACCTCCCAGGGCCGCGCCGAAAGCCAGCATCACCGACCAGGTGGCCGAGCTTAACGCGTTGGCTGCGCCGACCTCCTCAGGCGCGGCAATGTCGGGCAGGATGGCGTTACGGGCCGGGAAGAAGAAGCCACTCACGCCCAACTGGATGGCCGTCAGCACGTAGACCAACCAGATCTGGCTGCTGTCGCGAACTAGAAGAAAGCCCAATACTGTGATCGCTCGCACGATATCCGCCACGATCAGGATGTGCTTGCGGCTGTAGCGGTCGGCCACCACGCCTGCGATGGGGCTGATCAGAAAGGGCGCCAGCATGCGCACCACGAAGAGCGAACCGATGGCAACCCCGGATTGGGTCAACATGCCGATCAGCGCCGCCGACGCGATCAGGTTGAACCAGTCGCCCAACAGGCTGACAATCTGGCCTAGCCAGAGATAGCGAAAGTCTCGATTGCTGCGCAGAAGTTGGCCGTAGCCAATCGTAGGTTCGACCTGAGTCTTGTCCGTCGTTGCCATAATAAAACCTTGTGGGTGGGACTTCGCAGTGGATTGAGCGGCTGATCGATCCAAGGGTAGCACGGACGACGCCACGATGAAAACAGCAATCAAGGTTCAGCCTGTAGAGACGCAAGATTTTGCGTCTCAAACACATGGGTATGTCCAAAATCAGTTGGGCGACCATCCGTCGCGCCAAGGGGGCATCGTCGGCGACGGGCATGTGATGGGGCGGGCGAACTCACCTTTGTGGTTGAATCTGTATTCCCGCCCCACCAAATGCCCCTACGCTTCTCAACTCGCTTAAAACACACCCTAATCACATAGCGCAAGCGTGCGGCTTGCTGCCGCGATGCCAGCGGAATCCGAAGGCTATGCCATAATTAGCTCAAAGAATTTTGGGTTCTGAGCAACAAATCACAATCAATATCCAGGGGCGAAATGAACACAACAATAACGGAATCCAAGGGATCCCGACTCGGGTTCGGCGAGTTCGTCGCGCTGATGGCGATGATGACATCGTTGGCCGCACTCTCCACCGACGCCATGTTGCCTGCTCTGCCGGCCATCGGCTCAGATTTGGGCCTGCAACAGGAAAACGCCGGTCAATTGGTCGTCTCGACGCTCTTTCTGGGTATGGCTATGGGACAGCTATTCTACGGTCCCGTATCGGACAGCAGTGGCCGCAAGCCCGCCATCTACGTTGGTTTTCTGCTATTCATTGCAGGGTGCCTGCTGTCGATTGCGTCGGGCAGTTTCACCGTGATGTTGGCCGGGCGGCTGCTGCAGGGCATCGGCGTTGCCGGCCCACGCAGCGTCACCACGGCGCTGATCCGCGATCTCTACGAAGGGCGCAGAATGGCGCAGGTGATGTCGTTCATTGCCACGGTATTTATCCTCGTGCCCGTCATCGCACCGATGTTGGGGCAGGGCGTTCTGATGATCTCGGGATGGCGCGCCATCTTTGGGGCACTGCTGGTGCTGGCACTGCTCAGCCTTGCCTGGTTCGCGCTGCGGCAGCCAGAGACTTTGTCGACTGATCTGCGCGTCCCTTTTTCGATTGGTCGCATCCTCAGGGCGTTTCGAGAAGTGTTGACCAATCCGATCGCGCTTGGCTATACGGTCACGGCAGGCTTGGCTTCGGGCGCCTTTATGGGCTACCTCAACTCGGCCCAGCAGATCTTCCAGGATCAGTACGGGGTTGGGGCACGCTTTCCCTTCTACTTTGCCACGCTTGCACTGGCCCTGGGCGCAGCCTCCTTTGTCAATGCCCGAATCGTCACTAAATTCGGCATGCGGGCGCTTTCCTGGACGGCCCTGATTGTCCTGAGCAGCCTGTCGATTCTCTTCTTTATCTTTGCCTTCACCCAGGACGGCAATCCGGCACTCTGGTTCTTCATGGCCTACATGATGGGCGCATTCTTCTGTACCGGCATCCTCTTCGGCAATCTCAACTCGCTGGCCATGGAGCCATTGGGCCACATTGCCGGTGTGGGCGCGGCCGTGGTCGGATCGCTGTCGCTAATCATTGCAGCGTTGCTGGGCGCGTTCATCGGTCAGCAATACAACGGCACGATCCTGCCGTTGGTCGGCGGTTTTGGATTGCTGGCACTGGTGTCTCTGGCCATCATGGGGTGGGTAAAGCGGTCGGGAGAGAGGGAGCCGAACAGTGAACTATAAATTCGACGAAGCGTATCCTAATCCGCTTCGTCGACCCGAGTCTCCTTCTTAAACGCCTTCACCGCCGACTTGATTGTCGGGTAGAAATGGTGGCGTTCAATCGTGTCGTACAACCCGTAGCGCTCTATCTTATCGCGGACCGGATCCTTGAGTTCGGCCAGGATCAGGTGGATACCGACTGCGTTCAGCTCTTCGTCCAGTTCGACGAGCATGTCGGCCGCGGTGATATCGATATCGGTGACTGGCTCAGCGGCTACCAACACCCAGAATGGTGTTGGATTAGCTTCGGCCACCGAAAAGCGCACTAGTTCTCGGAAGAGACTGGCATTGGCGAAGAAGAGCGGCGCGTCCCAGCGGAGCATGAGTAGACCCGGCAATTGGTGGGCATCTGGATAGCGTGTGAGATCGTGGTAGCCGGGGACGCCTTTGGATTTGCCCAAAGTCGCCGAATGGGGCCGCCAGGCGCGGATGAACATCTGGAAGATGGAGAGGCTCACGGCGATGACAATGCCCTGAAGCACACCGACCAGGGTTACGCCCAGGATGCAGGCCACCGCGACTGCAAACTCGCTCTTGCGCATGGTCCATATCCGCTTGAGGGCCGGCAACTCGAAGAGGCTCATGGCGGCCACGATGACCACGGCAGCGAGGACCGACATGGGCAGAGCTGCGACCAGGCCGGGCGCCAGCAGAAGCATGAGCAGCACCAAGGCAGCGGCCACAATGCCGGTGAGCTGTGTTTTTGCCCCGGACTGTTCGGCGACAGCCGTTCTCGATCCGCTTGTGCTCACCGGAAATCCCATGAAGAAGCCGGCCAGGAGATTGGCCGATCCGATCCCCACCATTTCCTGATTGCCGTCAATGTCCTGGCCTGTGCGTGCAGCAAAACCCGCTGACGTGGAGATCGTGTCACCGATGGCGACCAATGTCATGCCGACTGCGGCGGCAGCCAGAAGAGGCAGATCGGCAAGATCGACTCTGGGGAAGGTTGGCGTGGGAAAGCCCTGGGGCAATACTCCGACGACATCAACGCCCTGTTCAGCCAGGCTGAAGATCATTGATGCTGCGATGGCGACAACCACGGCAATGAGGATGCCCGGCACACGCGGGGCCACCCGCCTCAGACCGAGGATGATCGCCAGCGACAGCAATCCCACGCTCAATGCCCACACATTGGTCTGATCCAGGTTGGCCAAGAAGTCTGAAAAATCCTCGATCACATTACCGCCTTCGACTGAATAGCCGAAGAGCTTGGGTAATTGACCGACAAAAATCGTAATCGCCAGCCCTGCAAGATAGCCGACGCGTACCGGTTTGGAGAGCAGGTCGGCCACAAAGCCGAGCTTGGCCACGCCTGTGCCCAACGAGATGACGCCGACCATCAACGCCAGCATGCCGGCCAGCGCAATCGCATACTCCGTGTCACCCGCTGCCAGTGGCAGAATCGCGGCAGCGATCATGGGGCCAAGCGATGAATCGGGACCAAGCACAAGATAGGGCGACGGGCCGAAGGCGGCGTAGGCCACGAGGCAGACGACCGTGGTGTAGAGGCCGGTGATGGGCGGTAGCCTGGCCAGCTCGGCATAGGCCATGCCCTGCGGAATCAGCAGGGCGCAGAGTACGATTCCAGCAACCAGGTCACGCGGCAGCCATCCCCGCTGATAGGTGCGCACAGCACGCACACCCGGCACCCATTTTTCAATGCCGCTTGGTTTCGGTGGGTTTGTCGAAACGGTGACGCTGCTCATGGTTTGGTTATTTCCGAATAATATCAATTGTCCGGTCAACGATCATATATCGTAGGGGAGGGGCTTGCCCCCGTCCGCTCACCACAGCGGGCGACCGCAAGGATCGCCCCTACGAAATCATTCTTCATGAATGGGCAAACAGTACTAAACTGAAGGCATGACGAGACCGATAGTCTTGCCGGTCGCTACGTCAGACCTGGCTTCGATACTTCGACAGGGCTCAGTGCAGGCCAGGCTCAGCCTGCGCATCTCAGGTAGCCGTCGCCTGAGCCTGTCGAAGGCAAAGGCGGTCGCATCAATGAATGTCGTGATCTCGTAGAGACTTCAGTTTGGTGCACTCGTTCGTCAATGCGATCAGGTTCCGCTCAACAGCTTTAGCTCTATCTCAACCCACAATTCTAGATATGTCTGTGATGCACGGCTGTTGGGCGCGAAAGCGGGCAAAGGCTCACGATAGATACCCATCTGCTCAACCTGCGAGCGGTAAGGAATGGCGCTGGTCAATATGCCGTCTATCTGTTCCATCAGTTCAGTGGATAGCTCGCGCTGCAATTTCTTGCGTCCATCGACCATGGATAGGAAGGGGGAGAGCTGCGCTGTGCCGCTTCCTTGTTGATTGGCAAAGGTCAGCAACTGCTCGTAGGTGCGCACGCAGAGTGTCGTCGGCACGATCGGCACAAGCACATGGTCGGCGGCAAAAAGGATGTTTTCGGCCAAGATGTTGATAGTGGGCGGGCAGTCCAACACAATCAGATCGTACTGCTTGCGCAGCGGTTTGAGCGCCATAGCCAGGCGTCTGCGGCTGCGCTTCTGTTCGGCAAAGATGATGTCCAGGTTGCGGTGGCTGAAATCGGCCGGCAGCAGATCAAGCCCATCGTAGTCCGTCCCTTTTATACTGCGGTCGATCTGCTTGCCCTGCTTGGGTAGACCGCGGGCCTTGGCTTTTAGCTTGGGCTTGACCCGGAAATAGAAGGAGGTCGCTCCCTGAGGATCCAGATCGCAGATGAGCGTCGAGCGGCCTGACAACGCCGCAAAATAGGCCAGATTGACGGCGGATGCTGTTTTGCCCACACCGCCCTTATTGCTGAAGAGCGCAATGCAAGAGGTCATTGTGCCCTTCCTTTCTTGTTCTTCGTCGATTTTCTCTTCATATTCTCTAGCTTTTTATTCCCGGTTTTCTTCTTCACAGGGATTCTCTTTTTCGGCTTCTGCGCGTCAAAGAGCGCTCGAAACGCCTCCTGGTTGGCCGGTGCAGCAAAGTGGATAAATGTCGACGCAAAGTTGGCTTTGACCGTCCGCTGTTCGCGTGCCAGCGTATCGACCAGCGCGCCGGTTGCGATCAGCGCACGGCGGGTCCGCAGATCATCATCGGGCAATCGGTCAGCCATCTCCATCAACGATTCCTGTTGGACCGACAGATCGGTAAAATCGCCCAGATTCTCCTGTAGCCCCTTCAGTTGTTTGATAAGACGTGTGATCTCTTTTTTGGGAAAGAGGGAGGCAAAAAACTCCAGCAGATAGCGCAGTTTTTTGCATTCCAGCCGCAACGCATGCAGCAATTCATCCTCCGTGTGGTCGAGGATGTAGGTTCCACTTTCGACGATACGCTGATAGCGTTTATAGATGCGCTTGCGCGCCAGCTTGATCACGGGCAGAGCGGCATTGGGGGCCGTCGGATCATCGATGCCGGGTTGCGCCAGATAGGATTCCCATTCGCCCAGGATCGCTTCGTATTCGTCGGTCTCGATGCCCTCAATGACCTGGTTGAGAGCCGCCGATCGTTGTGAACGCAATAGGTCGAAGAGCGGAGTGATATCTTCCCGCAAGTTCTCGGGCAGCATGGCCCGATAGTCCTCCTCGGCCAGAAGGTAGACGTCCAGATCGCGAAGCAAATTGGTGCGTGTGCCTAGCGCTCTGAAGGCTCGCTTGAAGTGATCTGTTGTCGCTGATGGGAAGACGCCGCGGATCTGGCTCAGGGCAGAGCGTGTGCGACGGATGGCTACACGGTAGTCGTGGAGGAACTCAATGTCGATGTCCTCGCAGATGCCGGCCTCGTTGGCGCGTATTGTCTCCAACAAGCGCCGGAAAATGACCTTGGCCGCTTCATCAGAGCGCTGAGTGGGATCTAGCTTGAAGTCGAGTTTGGCGCTGTAGTCGCCGGGCGATCTGCCGACCGCCGCAAGAGCGTCAACGGCGATGGCCTTCTCCATTGAATCGAGCCTGGCGCCGACGGCAAGCGCTTCTGATAGTCTGCGCGCATGGCCGTCGTAGCCGCGAACCGGACGCAACCGGACATAGGTTGCTGCTGTGCTGCCGGCATCATTGGGCACGGCCCGAATTCTCACATAGTCGATTCTTGCAACGGTCTTCAGGTCATCGTTCAGAATCCGAAATGTCGTTTCTTCAACATCGACAGTGGCCAGTTCGAACAGGGCACGTGCTTTGAGAATCGGCTTCAGCGTTTGTCGCAACGCCCCGTCGGGCAGATCCCACACGAACATGGGAGATTGTTTACTGGCATCACATCGAAGTGTCCGACCATCAGTGAACGACGTGAGGAGCCATTCGTTGCCGGAACGGCGCAGCATGGTTGATTGAGCAAAGAGCCGCCAGTCGAACGTATCGAAGATTCGCCATGATTCGAAAACCGGCACATCAGTCGAGATCACCTGGCGCCCGGCAACGGCGGCCTCGAATTCGGCCATCTGCGATTCGTCAGACAATCTGAAACTAACGGTGCGTTGCATGGGATAACCTAATTGTTACTAGCCGTCGGCTACCTCTCCGTCATTCTCTTCACTATGCGCTTCAATGTCGTCATCGTCGTCCACATCAACGTTCAACTGGGCGACAGTTTTTTCGTCCAATATTTGGACCGATACGTCATCCGAATGCTTGCTCAGCTCGTCCTCGAACCGGTCGATCCATACTTCGGGCACGACGGCAACGATAGCCGATGAATTGGGGGCCAGCTTATCGCCGAGGACTTCAAGCTCCTCATCTCTGAACCCATCATCCCCTTCATTGAACAGGCCACCGATCAGGGCGCCGGCGCCGGCGCCGATGATCACGCCCTCCGGGCCGGCCAGCAGGCCGATGACGCCGCCGATGATAGCGCCCCTGCCCACACCCTTGCCCATGCCTACATCACCTGAGTCCTTGATGTGAAGCGTTCCGTCCGGATCCACCATGATGATGGCGGTGTCGTCAAAGTCGAGTTTTGCGGCCTTGCGCGCTTGCTTCAGTTGGTCAAGTGCCTCTTTCGCTTCATCTTCGTTGTCGAATGTGGCAAAAATCACCCGTTCCTGCATGTCGCCCATGATTGATTTCCCTATTTCTCGCATTTTCTATGATGTTGCCTGGACTCAGTCGTGCTTCCGTAGTTCACGAATGTCCTTCCGTTCACGAAGTGGGCGCAAAGCGCCATGACCGGAGGGAAGGGGAATCTTAAGTTCGCACAGTCGAGATTCCTTCCTTCGGCGGGCCCAGGACAGGCAGTCGTTTCGTTCTGTTCCGTCGAAATGAATGCTCAGGTTAAATTGATGAGAATCGAACTTGGAAGTAATCTTGATATTAACCTCGTTCCGGTTGGTGGTCAACCTCCTTGAGAAGGGCTAGAGAAAAAGTCGACTCTGCGGTGTACTATTTTTTGCCCATTCATGAACCATGATTTCGGCCGACCAGATCATCGCGACGAGTCTTTCTGCCTTGGAAGCCTTGCCGACGTCAGAGCGAGGCGGACGGGCAACGGCGCTCGGCTATCAAGCCATTGCCCTGCAATTGCGTGGTGATCCCGAGGAGGCCATTGATCTGCTCGAAAGCGAACTTGCCGACCCGTCGCCGGAAGCCCCGGCCAGGGCGCAGTTGTATCTATCGCTCTGCTTGTTGTGCGAACACATCGGCGACTTCGCCCGTATGGAAAAGACGGTGCGGCGTTTTCTAGGACCTGAACCTCGTGGCGCCTCCGATAACTCCGGCGCGAACTGGATGACCGGACGACTGACCGTCCTGATGAACTGACCACCAAATATTCGAAGGGTGTTGATGTCTTCGTGACCTAGTGCGAAAATGACAACGGCAACCTGATCCAATTGAAATATGGACTGCCTTCTTGGCTTTACAACTACACGATTGACACCCATCAAACCCCCACTATGCCTCCGGTTATATGATCAATGAAGTCAATCCACGTTTGGGCATGGTGACCCATTTCCCCGATGAAGAAGACCTGGTCAACGAAACGCTGACTGGTATTCGTGCTCAACCTCTTTAGCGTCCACTTCTTCCGAGTCCTGATCTGATGTTCCAACCGTAGTGGATCCAAACCAGAGGTAGTCAGAAGTATGACGCAACCGAATATCCAAATATCGAACCCGGGCAGGCGTTCGAGGGCTACGATCAGTAACCATTGATAGACGCAGTTGATGGAACAGAAGCCGGGCTTTCGCCAAGAGCCCCACTTCTGCGCGCTTGAGGAGCGCAGCTGTCAGGATCGGCGCCAGCATTCCGGGATTGAGCCAGCACACGGCCGGTCATGTGACGACATCGCCCGGCTCAATCCCGGAATGCAGTGAACCGACCCCCAGCGTGAATTGCGCCCCTCCGCAAAAGGTGTTTCATATCAGCATCTCCAGTCGTGTATAATTGCTTGGCTGGCTTCAGGGTCAATTTTCACCTAGCCGGCGATAGTTGCAGTTGATGGTCAGGAGATAGGCAGATGCCGATGTCGTGGTGGAATGAAATTGAAGTCGATCTGGATTCGATCGGCGCATCATCCGCTCCGAACACGGGGCTGGAACTCTATCTCCATGATGTGAAGGGCAACATCTGTACACTGACAGATGATCAGGTTGCAGATCTGCTGGAATCCCTGGATCGCCTAGATGCCCCACCGGAACTCGATTGGGGCGGATATGGGGGCGGGCACGATGTCAGCACTAACACGCTGCACGTGCTGCGCGATGGCCGGGAATACAGGTTCAGATCGACCGGCTCATTCGACAACCTACATGTCGAAAAAGTCTGGGACTGTCTGTATGCGTTGTTGGACGAGACCGAGTTCCTCTCCATTCCGATCAATGTCAAGCTGACGCGGACTGAAGAGGCGCCGGTGTTTGAGTTGCCGGCCCAAAGCCCGGCGTCAGGTTGCACGAGTCCATTTCTGACCGGGAACGCGTTGGTCGAGGCTGACATGCTCAGCGAAGCTCATCCTTCCCGTTCCGCCCTGTTCCGCCTCCCGGGATGGCCTGCCCACAAGCGCTGGTGGCTGATCACCCCTGTTGTGATTGCCATCCTCTTCCTGAGTCTCTATCTGGCAGGCGGCTACCTGGTCTACGATCGTTTGACCACGGTGACCGGTCTGTGCCAACCGCATCGGCCCAACATGCCCGAGCACTTCACCAACATCAGCGAGTGGCCCGAGTTCGACATGACACCCTACTTCATGCCCAGCTACGAGGATGTACGCTTCCCCAGCCGAGAGACCGACTATGAGATCGCCGGCTGGTACGTTGTCGGCGATCCAGACAAGCCGGCAGTCATTCTGGTGGACGGCATTGGCGGCTGTCGCCATGCGCAAGCCGTGCTGGTGCCGGCCGGCATGCTCTGGCGCAACGGATTCAACGTGCTGCTCATCGATCTCCACGAGACCGGCGATTCCCAGATCGTTGATAGACATTCGACGCTGGGCAGCGAAGAGTACCTGGATGTGCTGGGGGCATGGGATTGGCTCAGGGAAGTCCAGGGATTTGCAGCCGAGGAGATCGGCATGGCGGCCAACTCGCTGGGCGCGGCGACCAGTCTCTACGCCTTTGCCGAAGAGCCTCAGACCGCCGCCATCTTTCTCAACTCACCCTATGCCAATTTGCCGCAAATACTCAAGTCCGAACTGTCCCGAAGCGGTTTCCCCACCATCCTGGTACGCTCAGCCATGCTAATGGGCAGGATCGTCACGGGGGTGAACGTACTTGAGCGCACACCGCTGGACGCCATGGCCGTTATCGGCGAGCGGCCGGTCTTTGTCGTGCATAGCATAGACGACAAGCGCATCGCCATTGATCACAGCTACCAGTTGCAGGACGCTGCATTGCGCGGCAACGTCGATTTCGAGTTTTGGTTCATCGACAAGGTCGATCATGTGCGCGGGCCGGCTGTCTATCCCGAGGAATACGAAGATCGGCTGGTCGGCTTTTTCGAACGGACGCTTCGGTAGGATGAAGAGCGAAGATCCACGAAGACGCACAAAGGGACACGAAGAAACACGAAGAAACACGAAGAATTCCACTATTTGTGCATTCCTTTGCTTCTTTGTGAATGACTCAGCAGTGCATGATTTGAACAGGAGTGCAACGAGTTCATGATTTTCGTAGGTCACGCTGCAAGCGTGACAAGGTGCAAATACCAGGCAGATCCAGAGGTCACTGACCATGTCCGACTGCAAGGCAGACCAACAAGAAACATGTTTTTGACATCTGTTCAGTTTAGCAAGGAACAAGCCACCTAATGTTTCGTCAGTTTTTCGCCTATTATCGCCCGTATCGAGGGCTCTTCTATCTGGACTTTGGTTGCGCCGTGATTGTCGGTGTGCTGGAGTTGAGTTTCCCGTTGGCCGTCAATCAATTTATCGACAACCTGTTGCCCCAGGAAAACTGGACATTGATTTTCCTGGCCACAGTCGCTTTACTGGCCATCTACGCGCTCAACACGGTGCTTCAATACGTGGTCACCTATTGGGGCCACATGCTCGGTATCAATATCGAAACCGATATGCGTACCAAGCTCTACGATCATCTACAGAAGCTCTCCTTTCGCTTTTTCGACAACAACAAGACCGGTCATCTGATCGCCCGCATCACCACCGATCTCCAGGATATCGGCGAATTGGCTCACCACGGCCCAGAGGATATGTTCATTGCAGTGCTGACCCTGTTGGGGGCTTTCTTATTGATGATGGCGATCAACTGGCAGTTGGCGCTGCTGACCTTCATTGTCGTGCCCATCATCATCTGGGTGGCCATGCATTTCAGCCGCAAGATGACCCGAACCTATCGCCAGCTTTTCCGAGATCTGGCCCAGTTCAATGCCCGCATCGAAGAGAGCATCGGCGGCATCCGCGTGGTCAAGGCCTTTGCCAACGAGGAGTACGAGCGCGAGCTGTTCGCCGTCGACAACGCCAGCTACCGCGACACCAAATTGGTCGCCTACAAGATCATGGCGCGCAGCATCTCGCTGAGCTACATGTTGATGCGCTTTGTACTCATGTTTGTCATGATCGCCGGTACCTGGTTCGTGATCCAGGACCAGTTGAGCTACGGCGAATTCATCGCCTTCCTATTGCTCACCAACGTCTTCTTTCGACCCATCGAGAAGATCAACTCGGTCATCGAAAGCTACCCCAAGGGCGTTGCCGGCTTCAGGCGCTATCAGGAGATCCTGGCCACAGAGCCCGACATCCAGGACGCGCCTGACGCCGTTGTGGTCGAACACCTCCACGGTGACATTCGCTTTGACGCTGTGAGCTTCGGCTACGAAGATGCCAAAGTCGTGCTGACCGACATCAACCTGTCCATTGCTGACGGTGAGACGGTGGCCTTTGTCGGGCCGTCCGGCGCGGGCAAGACGACGCTCTGTAGCCTGATTCCGCGTTTCTACGACGTCGACGAAGGGGAGATCAGCATCGACGGCATCGACATTCGTGCCATGACACAGACGTCGCTTCGCCGCCAGATCGGCATTGTGCAACAGGATGTCTTTCTCTTCGCAGGCACGATTGCGGAGAATATCGCCTACGGCAAGCTGGATGCCTCTGACGAGGAGATCTGGGAGGCCGCACTGCGGGCTCAGTTGGCAGACTTCATCCTGGCCCAGCCTGACGGCCTGGAGACAATCATCGGCGAGCGCGGGGTCAAGCTCTCCGGCGGGCAGAAGCAGCGCCTGGCCATCGCCCGTATGTTTCTGAAGAATCCGCCCATCCTGATCCTGGACGAAGCCACCTCCGCCCTCGACACCGCCACCGAGGTCAAGATCCAACAGGCGCTGACCGAACTATCCAAGGGACGCACCACACTGGTCATCGCCCATCGACTGGCCACGATCAAAAATGCCGACCGTATCGTCGTAGTGACCGAGGATGGCATTGTTGAAGAGGGGCGCCACGCCGAACTGATCGCTGCTGACGGCATCTATCGCAGCCTCCACGAGGCGCAATTTGGTCTCAACGGCGATGACGCCAACAGCGAGGTCGAATCACCTGCCATGCAACGCCCTCAGCCTTTGGCTGTTGATGGCCTTGAAGGCAGCGGGGCGCCGGCGATCTGACCCCAGGGAGATCAGTGAGCATGTATCCAGGCAACCTATTCTTTCAGGAGACCATCAATGTCCTTCCAACCTGACTACCGCAACATGTTGGCCGTGCTCGACAACGAACGCCCTGCCCGTCTACCGGTCTACGAACACATCATCAGTCCGGTCATCATGGAGCGGATCCTGGGCATTGAATTTGCCGAGTTGCAAAACGGTGACGAATCAGATCTGAACGAATTCTTCACCCACTACAGTCGCTTCTTCAAAGAGATGACCTACGACACCGTCTCGGCCGAGGTCTGCATCACCACGATTTTGCCGGATGGCGGGGCCATCATGGGCGGCAGGCCGGGGCCTATCCAGACCCGGGCCGATTTTGAGCGCTACCCCTGGGATGAACTGCCTGACTTGTATTGGGCGTTGGCCGATAAGCAGTTCAGCGCGCTGGGCGCCACCATGCCTCAGGGTATGAAGGCACTTGGCGGCGTGGGCAATGGCGTCCTGGAGATCAGCGAAGATCTGGTCGGCTTCCAATATTTAGCCTACATGATGGTCGACGCCCCCGACCTGTTTGCCGATCTCTACCGCAAGATCGGCGATCTGATGGCGACGATCTGGGCCGAATTCTTGCAACGCTACGGCGACACATTCGCCATCTGCCGCTTCGGCGATGACCTGGGCTTCAAGACCAGCACCCTGGTCTCTCCCGCCACAATCCGGGAGCATATTCTGCCTCAGTACAAACGAGTCATCGATCTGGTCCACGGGTCAGGGCACCCGTTCCTTTGGCACTCTTGTGGCAGCATCTTCGCCATCATGGACGACGTCATCGCCCTGGGCATCAATGCCAAGCATTCCAACGAAGACGTGATCGCTCCGTATGACAAATGGATTTCGCTCTACGGCGACCGCATTGGTCTGCTGGGCGGCATCGACGTTGACACGCTCTGTCAGAAGCCGCCTGCCGAGATCGTTGCCGAGGTCGTTGAAAAGGGGCAGCGCTTCCGGGCTTTGGCCAACGGCTACGCCCTGGGCTCGGGCAATTCCATTCCAGACTACGTCCCGGTCGAGGGATATTTGGCTATGATCGAAGGCGCGCAGCAGATCCGGGCGAGTGAGTGAGTTCGCGTGCGACGCACTGGGCACATCCATTTGGATGGACCTAGCACTCCTGCCCAGTGCGTCGCACGCAGCCGAGGCGCCAGGGTAAAAATGATAGAACTTCACCCAACGAAAGTACTCATTCAGCATCATGCAACTCACATTCTCAGACACCCTCACATCAGCCGACGTCAAGCGCCATATCCCGCACCACTTTGACCTGCCGCCCGGCTGTACACGTTTGACCATCCGCCTGGCCTTTGAGCCGGCGATGGTAGGCGACATTCGCAATCTGTTGACACTGACACTGTTCGACCCGAACGGTTTTCGTGGCGCAGGCCATCGTGGCGGCACCGAACATGTGGTGACGATTGACGCAGACAATGCCACGCCGGGCTATGCTCCTGGCCCGCTGCCCCCAGGCCGCTGGAGCGTGCAGATCGACACCCACATGATCCTGCCCGGCGAACCATGCCGTTATCAGCTAGAGATCTCTGCCGACGTGGAAACCGATTCGACTGAGCAGGACCTGCCGAGCGCACTTGCCCCAGATGCGCCCGGCTTTGCGCACATCGCCAACCCAAACCCCGGGTGGTATCGCGGCGATCTGCACGCCCATAGCATCCACTCTGATGCTGACTGGGACGTGCCTGACCTGGTGACAGCGGCGCATGACCAGGGGCTGGACTTCGTCACACTGACCGACCACAACACCGTCAGCGGATTGGCAAAGATGGAGACCTACGCGACCGACGGCTTCCTGACCATGGGCGGCATGGAGTTGACCACCTTCTGGGGCCACGCCGTCTGCCTGGGCGTCCACGAGTGGGTCGACTGGCGGGTGACGCGGGACGGTCCCGAGATGGCCGCCATTGCCGAGCGGCTCATAGCCGATGGTCTCATCTACATCATCGCTCACCCCAAGGATCGGGGCGATCCCTTCTGCACCGGCTGTCGCTGGGTCTACCCCGGCATGAGGCCAGGTCCGGCGCGTCTGGTCGAGGTCTGGAACGAATCTTGGGCAGGCAATGACGACCAGAACAGCAACAAGAACCCTGGTGGCCTGGCGCTCTGGTACGAGTGGCTCAACCGTGGGCTGCGGATGGTGGCCACTGCCGGCGGCGACGTGCATCACCAGGCCGGCTATGCCGACTCGCCAGGCTTCAATGTCGTCTACGCTGAGGAACTGTCGGAGCAGGGCATCCTGCGTGCGCTGGTCCAAGGGCATCTTTACCTCAGTTCCGGTCCAACCCTCGACTTTACAGCCACAGACGCCGACGGCAGACAGGTGATGATGGGAGATCTGCTCACACTCGACCGGCAATCAATGTCCGTCAGCCTGGCTTCCACGTGGTCCAACGCACCTGCCGGTGCGAGCATCCGACTCGTTGCCGACGGCGAGGTGCTGGAGTCGCTCACCATTGAAGATGAAGGAGTTCTCGGCTGGACGATATCAACCCAGCAAATCGATTGGTGCACCTTGGAGATGCGCGACGCTGGTGACAACATGCTGGCATTGACCAATCCGATCTTCTTCGCGCCGGCGTGATGGAGAGGCAGTGGTCTGATCTGCTGTTGTCTGTCCGCCCCAAGTCGACTACAATGCCCATGGTAATGCATCTCCGTCCTGCATCGATTTTCTGTCCGCTGCTGTGGTTGGAGCCTGGTTAGTTTTGCGCTCCTATTGATCTATCCCGCCACAAGATAAAAATTCCTAACTGTTCTAGAGGTCGCAGACCTTGTCCTGCTACGAGTCGGATCTAGTAGTGTCATGTCTTTACCGTGCTTTTAGTCAAGGCTGAAAGCCTGACAGTCAGGAGTCCATCCAACATGGCCGTAAGCCAGTCAGAGGACCAGCGCTACCGCCACCTGTTTGAGCACGCGCCCATTTGCATCTTCGTCATCGACCTCAACACAACACCGGCAACCATTCTCGAAGCCAACCGGCGAGCAGAGCTGGTATTCGGCTACAGCACCACCGAGTTGGAGGGGATGACCGCCGCCACCATCGTGCCGCCAGAGGCTGAAGCCACCTTGGTGAGCATCGCCCAGCAGGTTCGGCACGGCCACATAGAGCGGGTTGAGACAACCAGCCGACGTCGAGATGGCACGCTCTTTGCAGCACGCGTGGTCGCAGCGCCCGATCCGATGGATGACGGCAAGATGATCGTCACGGTCGAAGACATCAGCGCCGAAACACAACGCCGCAACGAGGCGCAGGCCATTGATGCCGAGCGCCGCCGCATCGCCCACGAGATTCACGACGGTGTGGCGCAGAGCTTGGTCGGGCTGCGTTTTAAGTCGGCGTTCTGGGCCCATCTGGCTGAAACCGCTCCGCCGGGTATGGACACAGCGCTGGATGAACTTCAGACCATAGTCACTGACGCCATCATCGATCTACGCCGCGTTATCTTTGCTCTGCGTCCCCTCGACCTGGACACGTTGGGTTTTGGGCCGGCGCTAAACCAGATGGTGGAGAACTTCGGCGACCTAAACCAGTTGGTAGCCCGACTAGATATTTGTGGGCCGATGGAGATGCTGCCGACCGCCTACGAACTGCCCCTTTTCCGTATTATCCAGGAAGGCTTGAACAATGTCAGTGCACATGCCCACGCCAGTTCAGTGCGAGTCTGCATGACGGTGGACGCGGAGGGGGGCGTTGTGGTCTCGCTGCGTGACAATGGTCGTGGCTTTGAAGTGGACCAACTTCGCCCAGTCCACAGCGACGGTCATTTTGGGCTGCATCAGATGCGCGAGCGTGTCGTCTCTTGGGGCGGCACGATGGACATCCACAGCGCGCCCGGCCAGGGGACGGAACTGGTCATCAGCCTGCCCTCTCCCGACTTCGCCACGAATCACGGCGTCAATCACCGGGTCAATCACCAAGTCAATCAGGGAAGCAGCCATGGAGCCGATTAAGCTGCTGATCGCCGATGACCACACATTAGTTCGCCAGGGTCTTCGTCAACTCTGCGAAGGGGTTGGCGGTTTCTCGGTTGTGGCCGAAGCGGCAAACGGAACGGAGGCGGTGCTGCTGGCGTGCACGGAACGTCCGGATGTGATTCTGATGGATATCGTCATGCCCGAATTGGACCCCGAACTGGACGGCGTGGAGGCCATCCGGCAGATCATGGGTGCGATGCCCAGATCGCGCATCATCGCCCTGACCATGTACCGGGAGGAGAAGTACATGCTCGACGCCATTCGTGCGGGTGCGCGCGGCTATCTGCTTAAGACCGTGGGCGCCGAAGAGTTGATTGCAGCCATCGAGGCCGTGCACCGGGGCGACTACCTCATCGATCCCATCATCGCCGCCCGCGTGTTGAGTGAGTTTCATCTGGTCATCCCCGAACAGCCGCGTGTCGAACAACTGACCGAGGGTGAGATGATCGTTCTGCGCCTGGTGGCCCAGGGCGTGGACAACCAGAGTATCGCTCAGACGCTCAACTATTCCGTCTATACCGTGGCCAACCGGCTGCGCACCATTTACGCCAAACTGCACGTGGCCAACCGCACCCAGGCCGCGCTGTACGCCCTGCGCCATGGCTGGGTCTCGTTGGATGAGCCGCCGTTGTAATACCCACTACTACCCCAGTTCCCTTGATCCCCTCCCTTTCTTATCTGGCCCTTATTACAAATTTTTGTAGATAAGTCGCTGTGCAAGTAGGTCGATTCTTGTCTATCGCAGCGCGGCACATAACCGTATGATGAGTTCTCCAAATAACCCCACATTGCGTCCTGCAACCAGGAGCGCAAAAAACAGAAGGAAAATCAACTATGGCGAAGTATCTCATTCAAGCCAACTATACCGGTGAAGGAACCAAAGGTTTGCTCAAAGAGGGCGGTTCCAGCCGACGCGCAGTCGTCGAGAAGCTGGCTGGATCGGTTGGAGGCACGATAGAGGCCTTTTACTTTGCCTTTGGTGAAACCGATCTATTCGTCATTGCCGACATGCCGGATAACATCAACGCAGCGGCAGTATCACTGACGGCCAGCGCGGCCGGGACCGCTACCGTCAAGGTCACCGTGCTTTTGACCGCTGAGGAGATGGATGCGGCAGCGAAAAAGTCGCCTATCTATCGACCGCCGGGACAGTAGAATTCCAAGTTCTAGTTTTTTCTGTGGTTGAGCTGGAAAAACACTACAACGGATCAAATCTGGAACGGATTATTGACTGGTCGAGGCAGTTCTCGGATAGAATCCGACCCGTTTTCCACGATGAACCTAATCCTTTCCCACTCCAAATCCGTTGTAGTGCCATGCTTTGAGAAAAAGCCAGACCAGCACACCTTCAATGTATCCATGGTAGGCGGGAATATGGCTCAGGCATCCAGTAAAATCGTGATCAACGCGTCTGCAGATGCCATCTGGCAAGTGATTAGCGCCTTCGGTATGGCCGATCAGTACCTGGACGGCGTCGCCGACTGTACGATAGCGGGCGATGGCGTTGGTGCGCGGCGTTTACTGACCGCCATTGACGGCAGCACTATCGTCGAGGAACTCGAGACACTGGACGCGTCTGCCCAGCGGCTGAGCTACACCCTGCTGACGGATACCCCCTTTGGCAACTGCCTGACCAGTATGACGATAAGCGATTTGGGTCCGAACCAGGCCGAACTTGTCTGGGCATCAACCTTCCAAGCAACCGGCATTCCGGAGGGTGAAGCCGTAACCCTGTTGGAAGGTGCGCTGGCAGCAAACTGCCTTGCGTTGAATCAGTTCATGGAAACCGCCCGATAACGCACCAGCTGAACCAAGACTACAAATTAATGTAGTGGAATTGACCCTCAAGTAGGCAAATTCTTGTCTATCATAGCGCAGACGATTGGCGTAGGATTGGGATCTGGTGTCGCCACTTGGGCACCACATGCGTCCCCGTGTGTCTACCCATTTCCGCCGGTCCAGATCAGCGAATGGCCGCTATTCAGAGGAAACCCATGATCATACAATCGATTAGAGTCAGACTCCACTATGTTCGAATCGCCGTTCGAGTCGCCATCTTGGTTGGCGTCATTCTTGCCGGAGGGTCCGGGTTCTACAGCACCCGGATTTTGGCCCAAGACACCGCCCCTGCCAGCCTGGCCACCCTGAGCGATGATGAAATCCTGACATACCGTTGGCAAGCAACAGTTGCGTTCTACGCAGGACAGCCGGCGCAATTCGACCTGACCACGCTAAATGATGCTGACATCTCAGCATACCGTTGGGAAGCAATGGCTCAATATTACGCCGCGCAACCTACCCTTGTCGATCTAACCACACTGAGCGACGCTGACATCTCAGCATACCGTTGGGAAGCGATGGCTCAGTATTATGCCGCGCAGCCTGCTCTTGTCGATCTGACGACGCTGGGTGACGATGAAATATCAGCGTATCGCTGGGAAGCGATGGCCGAATTTTTCGCCGAGCAAGCTGCACTCACCGTTGTTACCATCCCCTGATGGAAGATAGCCGATGAACAGACACGGTCGATCCTGTGACAGGCATTGGCCGTGGTCTAGATCTTTCTTTGTCCTAAATCGCAAGCCACTGAACTCGCCACTGCTGGCAGATCATGGAGAGCCTGCGTATTGAGTAAACTAAGTACGCAAGACGCTACTGGCACGGTCCTAATCAGATCAATGCCACCAATACCTCCGATGCCGCAAAATTGAACAAAAAACGGGACGCTCTCAGCGTCCCGTTTTTTGTTGCTTTCTTCAGGCTAGCCTGAAGACCCACCGAACTCATTGGTTTCCGCAAGCTAACCATATTGTTCGGCCTCCTTGAACGCTTCTCTGGTGATGAGCTATAGTATCCCCGCGTTCTAAAACGAAAAATGTCATTTCCATATCAACGAGGGCAGAAGCCAGATGAAAAGGGTACTCCTTGTCGGCAGTTCGATCTTTGAGGCATGGCGCAGCCTGACCGAGATCTCGCCTGAAGCGCCTGTGGTCAACCGTGCCGTCGGCGGTACCATCACCGCAGACTGGGTTCAACGATTTGCCAACGTGCTTTGCGCTGAATCACCGGATGTTGTCTTGTTCTACTGTGGCAGCAACGACATCAATGCCGACGTTGCGGAAGATGAGATTGTCGCCAACGTAGCGCGTTGCCGTCAGATTGTTGCTGCCTACTCGCCGGAGACAGCCTTCGCCTATTTCGGTATCATCAAAGCGCCGCAGAAGCTGGGCAAATGGGATCTCATCGAACGATTGAATGGCGCCATTCGCCGTAACCTCCCGGCGGGCGATCTCTACGTCGAGAGCAACGACGTCTTTGTCCAGCATGGCCGGCCGATGGAGCGATTCTATATCGAGGATGGTCTGCACTTGACCGAAGATGCCTATGAAGCCCTGGCGACCTATGCACGGCCAATGGTCTCAGATTGGCTGGGAATAGGGAATCCAACAGACGATGGAACAGATGGAGGTGAGAATGGAGTGGGTGCTTGATTTCTACCATAAACAGAACGCTTGGTCCGGCGTCTACGAAGAGGAGATTTCTCAGACCAATCGTGAGAACGCTGCATTGATTGAGGAACTCGCCGGCCCCGGCCCCAAGCGTGTGCTGGAACTGGGCGCGGGCCTACGATCTCCCTATTGTCATCCTGAGCGGCTCAGCGAAAAAAACGCCGCCCACGATAAACAGCTAGCGAAGGATCTTGGCGCCTTGGAACTCAAGATCCTTCGCTAGCCTGAATGGCAAGTGATGGGGCCTACTCGACTCGCTCAGGATGACAGAGAATCGCCTTCGTGTCGGCAACCTATTGACAACACGCAACGATGCACCTATTGTCATGCTCAGCGCAAAAAATGCCGCCTCTGATAAACGTTCAACGAAGCATCTTGACATCTTGGAACTCAAGATCCTTCGCTAGCCTGAATGGCAAGTGATGGGGTCTGCCCGACTCGCTCAGGATGACAGAGAATCGCCTTCGTTTCGGCAACCAATTGACAACACGCAACGATGCCCCTATTGTCATGCTGAAGTGGTCTGTCTGACCCGCTCAGCATGACAATAGACCGCCTTCGTTGCGGCAAGATACTCGGCAAGAGGAGAATCCATGCAACCCCCCGGCAACAAAGAATACTACGTCTATATCATGGCAAGTTGGTCACGAGCCTTATACATCGGTATGACCAACAATTTGGAACGACGTGTTCGCCAGCACAAGGATGGTCAAGGAGCAACGTTCACGGCCCAATATCGCACTCATCGCCTGGTCTACTATGAAACAACGAACGATGTGCACATTGCGATTGAGCGCGAAAAACAGCTCAAGGGCTGGCGACGCTCACGAAAGATCGACTTGATCGAGTTGCTGAATCAGAACTGGACTGACCTGGCCGATAACTGGTGACCATCATGACGGAAAGAGGCAAAGCGGTACTGCGGAAACTACATCCTGGAGAAACCCGATGACAACAAACCACAACTATTTCGAACTGCGCCGCAGAAGCGATGTTCTTGTCTACCAGTTCGATCGCACACCGCTCGCCGACGGCCAGATCGGCTACAAACGCCGCGACCGTGATCTCTGGATCGTGTATCGATCTACCTTGGGCTGGGTCGCACTCTATGAAGAGAGCGGGCTCGTTACCGGACGCCTCTGGGACGTGCTGCCTGCAGACCAGGGCGACCATCCGCCGCCCGGCGACTGGGTCAGCAAGAAGAGGGCCAAGTCCTATGTCTACGAATTGGTCTACTGCGCCCCCCGCGCTGACGCTGACCCACTGCAACAACCTTTGTCACAGATGGACACAGATAGGAAATGGATGGGATACAGATAATTCTGGGATTCCTCTGGACGTCTGAAAAATATCTGTGGAAATCACACTTTTATCTGTGTCCATCTGTGACAAATTTCGGTCACCACACCACACGAGAGCGCGCCATGTCCTCCACCTGGAACGCCGCCACTCAATCGAGCACCCTCGATCCCGCATTTGCGCTCCCGCGCCAAGCTTTGGCAGATGCAGCTAGACGCTTTGATTGGACCGGCGTCTTAGAGATCCTGGATGGCAATCGGGTCTCTGTCAACGCCTGGCGGCTGGACGGAAGATCATTCTTCACCCCGCTGCACCAGGCGGCATTCGGCAATGCGCCGGTCGACGTGGTCAGCCGGCTGATCGGGCTGGGCGCATGGAGAACACTACCGACCTCCAGCGGAGAGCGTGCCGTCGACATCGCAGAGCGACTGGGACACAGACGTCTGGTTGATCTTCTTGAACCGGACTACAAGCACCTTGTTCCCCTCGAACAGCTTGCCGCTATCCAGACCCATTTCCATGCCATGATTCGGGAGCGAGCAGGCGAGTTGGTCGACCGACACGCGCTCCGCCTGCCGGAGTTGGCCGTGCTGCTTGAGTTGGAAAATCCCAACATGGCGTTTCCCGTTGCAGGCATGTATGGCGGCTTCTACTTCAAGCTGGAAGGCCAGGGCGCCAAGACCAAGCTGATGGTCGAAAGCTGGAGCCGTGTGGTGATGGGTTCCGGCCAGCGCCATGAGATTACCGAATCGGGGAGTGTGTTGGTTGAGGAGGGCTTTGTTTGATAGGAAAATTTTCCTAGCTGGCAGCAAAGCTGGCAATCAGCATGAACTGAATGGATTAGAAACGGCACTTGGCCAGCCACCGTATAGACAAACTGGCGCATCACAGATGCAGCATTGGCCATCGGCATCAGCCGCAAAACGCGGTCCAAGGATATCAGTGGCCGCAATAGCAATATAGTTCTGCATCATACCCCCTTTCTCTGACTTGACATGTGTATTTATATACATACAATATCAATAAGGAATTCGGGTGGGATGATGCCAAAAGGGAATCCAACCTTCGCAAACATCGTCTGGATTTTGCAGATGTGGCTACGGTCTTCGCTGGAGCAACGTTCACATTTGCGGACGATCGTTTCGACTACGGCGAGGATCGGTTTGTGACACTTGGTTTGCTGCCGCGACGCTGTCGTGGTTATTGCCCACTCGGAGCGAGGGGATATGATCAGAGTCATATCCATGCGAAAGGCGACAAAGTATGAACAAAAAATCTACTACGAAGGCTTCGCTGACTGATTGGGACGCTCTCGAAAACATGAATGATGATGACATCGATCTGAGTGATATCCCGGAAATCACCGCTGAACAGATGGCGCACGCCACGCCGCGTGTTGGCGGTAAGCCTGCTGCCAAGGGGAAGGTACGCGTCAATATCTATCTTGATGCTGAAGTAGTCGATCACTTCAAATCAGAGGCTGGTGGCCGCGGATATCAGACCTTGATCAACGAGGCGCTGAAAGAGAGCATTCGAACTGAGGAGATCGAGAGCGTACTGCGGCGTGTGATCCGGGAAGAAATGAAGGGCGAATCCGGCTATCCGACATGACCATTGGGAGTGGTCGCTTGTCAAGCTAGAGATGGCCGTTAGTCTCTCCATTGCCCTGGGCAGCAGCATCGAGAGGATCTGGATGTTGTGCCGCTGCTGGTTTCTTGACCGTCAGCGCTTGACCGTTGCTCTGCTTGATCCTCCGTGCGTTCGTGCGCCCCATTGGGTGAGACATTGCGGAGACCGTGCCAACTTCACCCTAGAATGGGCGAAGAATATCGTCGACAGCCCAACAACCGCCAACAAACCATCAGCCCACCATCACCGGAGAATCGAATCCTATGGACACCACCAATTTTATCAAATCGCGCGCCGCCGTTGCCTGGGGGCCCAATCAGCCGCTGCAGATTGAGGAGGTTGACGTCATGCCGCCGCAGGCGGGTGAGGTCCTGGTGCGGCTCATCGCCACCGGCGTCTGCCACACCGATGCCTACACGCTCTCCGGGGCTGATTCCGAGGGCGTCTTTCCCTGCATCCTTGGCCATGAGGGCGGCGGCATAGTCGAGCAACTGGGCGAAGGGGTCACCTCGGTGGCGGTCGGCGACCATGTGATTCCGCTCTACACGCCCGAATGTGGCGAATGCAAGTTCTGCCTCTCCGGCAAGACCAACCTCTGCCAGAAGATCCGCGCCACCCAGGGCAAAGGCTTGATGCCCGACGGCACGACGCGCTTCTATAAGGACGGCGAGCCGATCTACCACTACATGGGCACCTCCACCTTCAGCGAATATACCGTGCTGCCCGAGATCTCGCTGGCCAAGATTAACCCGGCCGCCGACCTGAAGGAGGTCTGTCTGCTGGGCTGCGGCGTTACCACGGGCATGGGCGCGGTGAAGAATGCGGCCAAGGTACAGGAAGGCGATACCGTTGCCGTCTTTGGGTTGGGCGGCATCGGCCTCTCGGTCGTCATCGGCGCGGCCATGGCCAAAGCCTCGCGCATCATTGCCATCGACCTCAACGAGCGCAAGTTCGAGCTGGCCACCCAGTTGGGCGCCACCGATTGCGTCAATCCATTGACCATCGATGGGCCGATCCAGGACTACATCGTTGAACTGACCGACGGCGGCGTGGACTTCTCCTTCGAATGTATCGGCAACGTGGATGTGATGCGCTCGGCCCTGGAATGCTGCCACAAGGGCTGGGGCGAGTCGGTGATCATCGGCGTGGCTGCGTCGGGTGAAGAGATCAGCACACGGCCGTTCCAGCTTGTCACCGGGCGCGTCTGGCGCGGCACGGCGTTTGGCGGCGTCAAGGGCCGAAGCGAACTGCCGGGCTATGTGGAACGCTACATGGATGGCGAGTTCGCGCTGAGCGACTTCATCACCCACACCATGAGCCTGGATGAAATCAACGAGGCCTTCGAGTTGATGCACGCCGGCGAGAGCATCCGCAGCGTGATCCATTACTAAACTGAAAGCACAACGGGATCACGAGTTTTGTAGGTCACGCTTGCAGCGTGACGAGGTACACATACCAGACGGATCCAGAGGTCATCAACCTTGTCCGACTGCAAGTCGGACCTACAAAAATCATGTTTTCATAGCGCTTTCAGTTTAGGCCAAGTTCAAAAAAGGGGCACATGTTGGCTCGGCGGAGTCAATTCGGCCGGTGGTGAAATCCATCCATCGTCGAGCCGGCACGTGCCCGTCGAAACCACGATCTCTGCGCTAAGGCCGTTCAAAGAAATCAAATCCCTATTTGACGGCATGCAAGCCGCTGCGCAAGCATCATCAAACAGGGATTCAATTTCTTGCAGCGGCCTAAGACGGGCACATGAACGGGCGGATGCGTAGATCGGGACAAATTGAACATTGGTTCCCGCCCGTACATATGCCCCTACGCGTTTTCACTCGTTCCATTGGCGCACCAGACGTGGTGAGCAGGAAGACCCAAAATGTTCGGCTATCTATGGCCACTGCCCGGAGACCAAGTGATGAGTTTAGAATTGATCGGCCAAAACAGACTATTCGGCGGCTGGCAACAACGCTACAGCCATCTCTCCGCCAGCACCAAGTGCAGCATGACGTTCTCTATCTTTCTGCCGCCGCAGGTGGAGTCGGGCGTCCGTGTGCCCGTGCTCTATTGGCTCTCCGGGCTGACCTGCACCGATGAGAATTTCGTCCAGAAGGCCGGTGCTCAACGCGCGGCAGCAGAGCTGGGCATCGCCCTGGTCGTGCCCGACACCAGCCCGCGCGGCCCCGATAGTTCCAACGACGATGTGCCCGATGACGAATCGGGCGCCTATGACCTGGGCTTAGGCGCAGGTTTCTACGTCAACGCCACGCAGCCTCCATGGAACCGCCACTATCGCATGTACGACTACGTCGTCAACGAACTGCCCGACCTGATCGAGACCTCGTTCCCCGTCTCCGATGTCCGCTCAATCAGCGGTCATTCCATGGGCGGCCATGGGGCCTTGTCCATCGGTCTGAAAAACTCCCATCGCTACCGGGCGATCTCAGCCTTCAGCCCCATCACCAACCCCATGCAATGCCCCTGGGGAGAAAAGGCGCTGACGGCCTACCTGGGCACGGACCGGGAAAGCTGGCGCGCTTACGACAGTTGTGCCTTGATCCGAACGGCCTCGACTGAAGATCAAGTGGCGATTCTGATCGATCAGGGTGACAGCGATGACTTTCTCGCAGAGCAGCTGAAACCGGATCATCTGGTCAGGGCGGCAGCAGATGCCGGCTATCCCATCGATTTGCGCATGCAAGAGGGCTATGACCACAGCTACTTCTTCATTGCCACGTTCATCGATGATCATCTGCGTTTTCATGCCGAGGCATTGGCCCGGTAGTTTGGCCTCGTTCGCATAGGCGTACCGATTAAGCATCTACCAAAAGGGCCGGTTCACCACAGAGCCACGGAGCAGGCACAGAGTCCACAGAGGAAACGCTCTGCCCACATCTGTTTATCCGCGTCATCCGCGTTCAATCGGGTGAGTCCAATGCAAAAAGCCTTTTTCGCCGCAGATTCACACAGATGGGAAAAGGATAGGACGCTGATAATGATTGGATTACTCTGGAAATCCGAGAACCATCTATGGCTCCACTGCAAAAAGGGATCCTGACACGAATTTACACGAATTATCACGAATGTTCTCTCTGGGGTGACGACATAATTCGTGTAAATTCGTGACCATTCGTGTTAAGAAAAGGCTTTTTGCAGTAGAGTCACAGATGGACACAGATTATCAGAGGATTTTCCTCTGTGAACCTCTGTGCCCTCTTCGTGGCTCCGTGGTGAAAAAGACCTTTTTGCAGCAGAGTCATCGGGTGTCACTCCGACAGACTCCTAGAGGATGCACCCGTTCGTCCCCTCTTCGAGCAATCCTGTGAATCGATTCCGGCAGGTTGATTCCGGCGAGCGCTCAGCTTTTTGACTGTTTCCACAATGCAATTGATAATTCAGCCGAAGTAATTGTGCCTCTAGAAGTTTGACTCTTCAGGTTGGACTCGATTTATTGGAGTTCAACCATTTCTTGAAAGAAACACCGAAATAATGCTCCAACGAACAACCACTTTGCCGACAATTGGCTGGCGAGAATGGGTCGGCCTCCCAGACTTAGGGATCAAGGCGATCAAGGCCAAAGTCGATACGGGCGCCCGTTCCTCGTCGCTGCACGCCTTCGATCTAAGACAGTTCAAGCGAGACGGCGTGACCTGGGTGCGATTTCAGATTCACCCGGTTCAACGCAGAGATGACCGTACGATTGCTGCCGAGGCGCCGGTCTTTGCCTTCAGATCCGTGCGTAGTTCCAGCGGAAAGGCTACAGTGCGCCCGGTTATCATTACCAACGTCCGGCTGCTCGGCATCACATGGCCCATCGAATTGACGCTTGCCAATCGCGATCAGATGGGGTTTCGCATGTTGCTTGGCCGCGAGGCGTTTCGTCAACGATTCCTGGTCGATGCGGGCAAGTCCTATTATGGCGGTCGGCCAAAACGCAGGAAAAAGAGACCGGTTAAGAAACCTTAGAAACTGTTTGAAAAGCCCGTATTCTACGCCGGCATTCAGGGATTGAGCCACTCAGAGCTCCGTTTTGAGGTCATATATAGCCTCAATCCCGGAATGCTGAAGTGCATCCTCACCTTTTCAAACAGCTTCCTTGGTCACTTCGTGAAATTTCGATCCAGAAAGGAACGTTGATGAAACTCGCAATACTCTCTTGCAGCCCGAAGTCCTACAGCACACGCCGACTACGCGAGGCCGCGGAACAGCGCGGCCACGTGATCAGGGTCCTAAATACGCTCAAGTTTGCCATTGACCTCGAAGAAGGCGCGCCAGATCTCTACTTCCGCCAGAAGCAGCTCTCGCACTACGACGCCGTGCTGCCGAGGATCGGCGCCTCGATCACCTACTATGGCACGGCCGTCGTGCGTCAGTTTGAGCAGATGGATGTTTTCTGTGCCAATTCGTCGGCCAGCATCAGCAACTCACGCGATAAGCTACGCAGTTTGCAAATTCTCAGCCGGCACCACATCGGCATCCCGCAGACGACCTTTGTTCGTGACAAGCGAGATGTGCTGCCCGCCATCGAGCGCGTCGGCGGCGCGCCTGTGATCATCAAACTGCTGGAGGGCACACAGGGGATCGGCGTATTGCTGGCCGAGACCGTCAAGTCTGCCGAGGCCATCATCGAGCTGTTGCAGAGCCAGAAGCAGAGTGTGCTGATTCAGAAGTTCGTGGCCGAAAGCAAAGGCCGTGACATTCGTGCCTTTGTAGTCGGCGATCAAGTGGTCGGCTCCATGCGTCGTGTGGCCCAGGGACAGGAATTCCGCAGCAACGTCCATCGCGGCGGCCTGACTGAGCCGGTCAACCTCAGCGATGACTATCGGGAGACGGCCGTGCGCGCGGCTCAGATCATGGGCCTTCGGGTCGCCGGCGTCGACCTGCTTGAAGGCAGAGATGGGCCACAGGTTGTGGAGGTCAATTCGTCACCGGGCCTGGAAGGGATCGAAGGCTGTACCCAGCTCGATATTGCCGGCTCGATCATTGACTATATCTCGGCACAGGTGGATTTCCCGGAGATCGATCTTCGCCAACGACTGACTGTGAGTCGCGGCTACGGTGTTGCGGAAATCTACGTTCCCGAGGGCTCGCAATTCGTTGGCCAATCGATCAGCGAATCCGGGCTGCGTGAGAAAGACATCAATGTGCTGACGCTCTATCGAGGCACGACCGTCATTCCGAACCCGCGTGCACAGCGGGTGCTTGAAGCCAACGATCGGCTGCTCTGCTTCGGCAAGTTGGATCTGATGCGCGATTTGATCCCGGCGAAAACGAGACGCAGGCGACGCCCAAATGTTCGAAACTTGCCTGATCTGCCGGTGGCGGATGAGGTTCTGAAAGAATCGTAGAAACAGTGTTTCCAGCGTATTGGATCGGCTTAATGCCGACAGTGAAGGACAGAAATGACAGTAAGTGAAACCCGTACCCGCAAGCCGATTGACGACTGGTTTGGTGAAGAGATCCGCGCCGGCGAGTCACACAATGTGATGCTCAACGTGAGCGAGAGCTACAGCAGCATGACGGTGCGCATCCCGATCTGCATTCGCCGTGCCGTGGAAGATGGCCCGGTCGTCTTCATCACGGCCGCCCTGCATGGCGATGAGATTAATGGCACAGGCGCTGTTCGCCAGCTCATCCGCGACACAGATTTCAACTTGCTACGCGGATCTGTCATCCTCGTACCCGTATTGAATCTCCTCGCCTTCGATCGCCATTCTCGTTATCTGCCGGATCGTCGCGATCTGAACCGCTCCTTTCCGGGTTCGACCGGCGGCAGCCTGGCAAGTCGCATGGCGCGTGTCATCTTTGATGAAATCGTCGCCAGGGCCGACTACGGCATCGATCTGCACACGGCATCGGTCCGTCGTACGAATTACCCCAATGTCCGGGGAGATCTGGCCGATCCATTGGTTCGGCGGCTGGCCGAAGCATTTGGCGCAGAGATTATCATGGACCGCAAAGGCTCGGCCGGAACGCTGCGGCGGGAAGCGTGCAAAGCAGGCTGCCCGACCATCATCATGGAGGGCGGCGAAGTCTGGAAGGTGGAGCCGGCCATCGTCGAATCCGCCACACGCGGCATTAGAAACGTTCTGCGCTCGCTGCATATGCTCGATGGTCCGGCAGAGAAGCCGGCATTTCAGATCGTCGTCAAGAAATCGAAATGGATCCGGGCCGAGCGGGGCGGATTCATGCGATTCCACATCAAACCGGGCGATATTATTGAGAAGGACCAGCCGGTGGCAACCAACACAACGTTGCTCGGCGAGGAACGCAGCGTGCTCTATGCCCCGTTTGACGCCGTCGTGATCGGCATGACCAGCCTGCCCGCTGTCAGCCCGGGCGAACCGGTCTGCAATCTGGGCAAGCTGCGCAAGGGATCCAAGCCCTCTGCGTTGAGACGACTGCGCTCCGAGGAAGACGGGCTTGAACAACGCCTCTCGGATGAGTTGGCGTCTAATGTGCTCGTGGTCGACCGGCCTGAAGCATCTGACGGCTCCTAGCGCCGGACGTTCATCATTCTGTAGTTTCAATTTCCCACTCATGACTTTGCTGCAAAAAGGGGTTCATTTCACCACGGAGGCACGAAGGAGGCACAGAGTTCACAGAGAAAAAGCTCTTTTCATCTGCGTTTCTTGCGCCCATCTGCGGCTGATTTTTGTTTTTGCAGCAGAGTCACTCATGAGTCCACTGCAAAAAGGGATCCTGACACGAATTTACACGAATGTTCTCTCTGGGGTGACGACATAATTCGTGTAAATTCGTGACCATTCGTGTCAAAAAAGACTTCTTGCAGCAGAGTCACTCATGTACCGTGATTTCGTATGGGCTACCCTTGGGGTCGCCCACTGTGGCGAGCGGACGGTGGCAAACGGACTGGGGCAAGCCCCGCCCCCACGATGCACGATCGTTGATCGCACAATTGGTTAAACCCACACGCGTGGCCTCAGTGGCAAGAGGACGATATCTGAGAAGAGGCCGGTATCACGGTCACGAATAGGATAGCGAGACCAGCCCAAGAGAAATCCATTGAAAGGAAAAACAATGCGTTACCGGAGACTTGGCGATACGGGCGTCGAACTTTCAGTCATCGGGTTAGGTGGGCATGAATATCTGCCCAACGGAAAATCACGCGGCTTCAACGAGCCTGTGGACGCGCATCTGGCCGTCATCCCGGGACAGATCTATCCCGGCTTTGGCGGCCCACGACGGAAGGAAGATCATCAAGCTGGCCTACGATCAGGGCATCAATTTCTTCGACGTCACCGTGGACTCGGAAAAGGAAGCCCTGGGGCGCAATTTGAAAGAACTGCCGCCGCCGCATGAGATCTTCATCCAGACTCGACCCGAGGGCATGGTCTACACCTACGATGAGCACAACCGGCAGATGGCCGACTACGCCTTGCTCAAGGCCGAGGTGCAGCGGGGACTCAAGCTGCTGCAAAGAGATCGGCTCGACCTCCTCAATATCGCCTTTATGCAGTCGGCCCTGGACAATGACCCGGACTACCTGGCCAAGATCGGTCACAACGTCAGCGAACTGAAGCGGGAAGGGCTGATCCGCTTCGCCAGCGCCGATACCTTCTCTGGTCAGGCGACCTATCTGACCGAGATCGAATCGGGCATCTTCGACTCACTCTTCATCAACTTCAACTTCGCCGACAATGCTGCTTTGCAGCGTGTGATCCCGGCCGCGGTCGAGCGGGGCCTCGGCGTGAACAGCCGCGAGGCCTTTATGAAAGGCGCACTCTTCGCTATGGGTGATGACGTCGGCCTGACTGACCGCGATCAGTTGGCGCGGATGGCGTTGAAGTGGAACCTGGCCCAACCGGGCGTCACCACCGTAGCGACCGGCGTGCATAGCCGCGAGATGCTCCTCAACAACCTGGCCATTCTGGATGATCTGGCCTGGAACGAAGAGGATGAAGCGCTCTTGGCACGGTTGGAGAAGTCGGAAACCTACGCTGTATACGCCCAGGAGAGACGTAGTCGATTCTTGGGTGAGGCCAATTTCGAAAAATAGCTATCCACGAAGAGACACGAATTCTCACGATGGGCGCATTGCTTCGTGTCTCTTTGTGCGACTTCGTGGATCACAATATATTCGAGATCGCCTTTGTAGGTTTGTGTCTCGCAGCACCCTATTTGGCGTCTGTGCAACAACGATGCGTTTGAACTCAGGAACTGTATGTGGATCGAGGGAGGCGGAACTATGAAGATCGGTGTGGCTATCAACAACAATCAAAACGATGAGGGCGTTCCGCACTACCCCGATATACGCGAGAAGGCACGCATGGCAGAGTCGGTCGGCTTTGACTCCATCTGGCTGTTCGACCATCTACTCTTCCGCTTCGATCCTGAAGAGACCGTGGGCATTTGGGAGTGTTGGACCCTGCTCTCCGCGCTGGCCGAAGCGACAACTCGCGTTGAACTGGGCACGTTGGTCCTCTGTTCACCATTCCGCAACCCGGCGCTGCTTGCTAAGATGGCCCACACATTGGACGAAGTCAGCGGTGGACGGCTGATTCTGGGCCTGGGCGCGGGCTGGCATGAGCCCGAGTTCGACGCTTTTGGCTACTCCTTTGAACGCCGTGTTGACCGCTTCGAAGAGGCGTTGCAGATAGTCAGGCCACTCTTGAATGGCGAGACAATCGACTTCGAAGGCGAGCACTATCAGGCCAGAAACTGTGTGATTGCGCCACCCGGGCCGCGGCCCGAAGGCATTCCACTCCTGATTGGGGCGGGCAAGCCGCGCATGTTGCGCCTCGTTGCCCGTTATGCGGATATGTGGAACACGGTCTGGCTGGGCGATCCGGCTGCGCTCGACGAGCGGCTGACCCGCATCCACGCTGCCTGCACCGATGTGGGCCGTGACCCATCGACGTTGGCAATCACTGCAGGGATCGAGGTCCACTTCCCCGATCTCGGAGACTCCAAACCGATGATTGAGAATCCTTTGACCGGAACGTCAATCGAATTGGCCCGGACGTTTCAGAAATATGAGCAGGCCGGCATCAGTCACCTCATCATCACGCATAGCCCCACAACATTGCGTGGACTTGAGCGACTGTCCGAGGCAGTAGATGCCTATCGTGCTCTTTGAGTACAGAAGAGTACAGAAGTGGATAGACCGATAGCGATCGGGGACTTGAGCCATTGACTGCAAGTAGCCAGAGCATCGTATAGTGCGCCCGAAGCAGGTGAGTACGAGAGCTGTTACCCACGCCAAGTAACCCAAGGAAAAGAATATGGGCATTGAAGATCGGACGGAAATTCTATTCGGCATTTGCCAATGGTCCATGCCAGAGCTGGAACCGGGCGCCGCCACCCAGATTTTGAGCGAGCTGGGTCTGGATGGAATCGAATTGGACGCGGGTAATTGGGACGGAACGCATCTCACACTGTCTAACCATGAGTTGCAGCAACGATGGCTCGACGCTATTGCCGGGACAGCGCTTCAAATTCCGGCACTCGGCGTGAATGCGCTGTGTGGGGATGGCATGTCCAAAGCGGACAAGATGGCGACGGTTAGAGCCATTCTCGCTGATGGGGTAGCAATCGCAAGTGCCATGGAAATACCTGCGCTTCAGCTTCCCAGTTTCTTCGACGGCGCCATCGGTACAGATCAGGAGTTGGCAACAACTGCAGAATGCCTCCAGGAAGTCTGCGACTTGGCCGAAGCGCATGGCATCGTTGTGTGTACGGAAAACGCCCTCACCGTTGAAGACTGCCTCAAACTTATCGCCCTGGTAGACCGCCAGAACCTGAAAGTCTTCTTCGACACCCAGAACCCATGGGCCATGGAGCGGCAGAACGCGCGCGAAATATTGCAGAGCGAGTATGCGCATCTCTACAGCGCAGCACATACCAAAGATGGCCATGGCGACAAGCTCTCTTCGGCCCTTCTTGGTGACGGTGACAGCGATTTTGCGCAGACGATGGCTGTCTTTGTCGAACAGAACTATGCGGGATGGTTTATTCTGGAAAACAACTATCACAGCATTGCGGACGCAACCGACTGGCAAGCCAACGTCCGCAAGGACATTACCCGCATAGAAAATCTGCTTGCGATGTAGCCGCCGCTCAGCAGTCAGCACAGCAGGACTCGGCCTGTTTTGACGACGTGAAAAGGAATGTCAGATGAAGATAACCACATGGAATGTCGCCGGCTTACGGGCTATGTTGCGTAAGAATGGCTGGGATCGGGTCAAGGAATTTGATCCGGACGTGTTCTGCCTGCAAGAGATCAAGGCGATGCCGGAACAGATTCCCGAAGAAGATCAGCCGCTTTTTGCCCCCTACAAAGCATGCTGGAACCCGGCGGAGCGCAAGGGATACAGCGGCACCCTCACATTGGTCAAAGACCAGACGGTGCCCCTGTCGACCGGGTTGGGCGTTGACCGCTTCGACCATGAAGGACGCGCCATTCAGGCGTCCTTCGATGATTTCGAGCTCTTCAATCTCTATATTCCCAATGGCGGGCGTGACCTCAGTCGGGTACCCTTCAAACTCGACTACTATGCGGCCCTGTTGGATAAATGCGACGCGCTTCATGCTGCCGGCAAGCAGATCATCATCTGCGGCGATATCAACACGTCGCACGAAGAGATCGATGTAGACAACCCGAAGCGCAAGACCAAGATCACCGGCTTCTTGCCCGAAGAGCGGGCCTGGATCACCAAGTTTTTGGACCATGGATTTGTGGACGTATTTCGAGCGCGCAATCCCGACAAGGTCCAGTATACGTATTGGTCGTATATGCAGAACCAACGGGGCAAGAACAAGGGGTGGCGTCTGGACTATTTCCTGGTCTCCGAAGCGTTCGTGCCCAGGGTGGCAAATATTGAAACGCACCAGGATGTGCTGGGGTCCGACCACTGCCCGGTCACGCTAACCTTGCGATAACTTCGACGAAAATATCTAATCCAACTAACGGGAGATTTGAGTAGATGACGAATCAAGCACTGGGGACTACGACGGTCACACAGGTCGGCATCATCGTGGCAGACATCGAGACCAAAGCGAAGGCTTGGGCCGATACGTTGGGGCTGCCTGTCCCGGATATTATCATCACCGATGCCGTCGACAAGGCCCAAACTGAGTACCAGGGCGGGTCGACACCGGCACGCGCAAAGCTGGCCTTTTTCCACCTGGGCTAGGTCGATCTGGAGCTGATTGAGCCGATCGACGGTCCCAGCACCTGGAAGGATCAACTCGACCAGCATGGCGATAGCCTGCACCACATCGCCTTTGTCATCGATGGGATGGCCGAGAAGATTGCCTATCTGGATAGCAAGGGCATTCCGCTGGTCCAGCGCGGGGAATATACTGGAGGTCGTTACGCGTACTTGGATGGCGCGGCCCAGCTAGGGGCCGTCCTGGAACTGCTGGAGAATGACTGAATGACTAACGAGCCATCCCGTCTCACGGGATGGCTCGTTGGCAGCATATGCGAACTACCGTTAGTGAAGCAACAAGCCCCTCACACCTCGTATCATCATGCCGTGGGTCATAGGTTGGGCGACGGCCTCTGCGCAAGCTGATGCGTACTTGCTTGTCCAGTTGATTAGTGGCTCATCGGTCGAACTGATCTAGCCAATTACCGACAATATGTTCAAATTGCGCCGGACATTCTTCCTGTGGCACATGTCCACAGGAAGAGAGAACGGCATAGTCAGCATCGGGCAGTTCGGATACAAGCCGTTCACTGTCGGCCACCGGCACGATGGTATCGCTGTCTCCCGTGATCACAAGCGCCGGTTGCTGAATCATCGACAGTTGTCCGGTCACGTCAGCCGGAGCCGTTCCCCACTCTTGCAAGTAGGCCCACAGTGCGTCATCCCAGCCTTCAACTGCTGTGTGAATCAGCGTCAAACGCATGCGCTCGTCGCTTATGGCGTCAGGATCGAGGTGCGTCTGGCGTATGAATGATTCGCTGCCGCCGATCATGCGTGCCAGAAGCGGGCCAAGTCGCTGCACTTGCGGCAGATTGATCACCCAGGCAGGCAGACTTTCCTGCACGTAGACAGCCGAGTCGCCGAGTATCAGGGCTTCGACGCGCTCTGGGTAAGTGAGCGCCGCTTGCACCGCAGGCACCGTGCCGTAGGAGTTGCCGACGAGGATGGCCTTGTCCACGTCGAGTGTGTCCAGCAGGGCGATCAGTTGCTCAACGGCAGCGTTGGCCGAATAGGGATTGGGGCCCGTCCAGTCGCCCTCCACCAACTTCTCACTCAGCCCGTAGGGAATCTGGTCGTAGGCGATCACGCGCCCTCGCTCGTCGAAGAACTCGATCACCTCGTTCCAGGTGAAGGCGTTAAAGACAGAACCGTGCAGCAGGACAAAGGTCGGTTCGGTATGGTCAGGCACTGTGTTGGTCACTGCGTCGGTCGCTGTGTCGGTCGCTGTGTCTGTCACACTGTCGGTGAGGTGGTGGATGTCGATCCCGTCGGTTCCCTCGAAGGGGATCGTCACGAATCGGCTTTCGGGTTCGGCCGCCGCTTCAGCAGGGCCGACGCCCTCCAGTGGCGAAATCGGGATCAGAAAGGGTACGATTACCGCCAACAACAGGAGCACAACGACCAATACCGCCAACCACTTGGCGATTTTCTTGATTCGGTTATTCATGAGGCTTCCTTTGGATGAGATTACCATTCAGCCATCGAACCGATGACTCCACTGCAAAAAGCCTTTTTCGTCACAGATTTACACAGATAAAAAAAGATAAAACACAGATGGTGCCTGGATTACTCTGGACACCTTGTAAACATCTTGAAATCAGCTCCTTATCTGTGGCTATCTGTGGCAAATTTCCGTTGTTGCAGTAGAGTCACCGATGGAACGCGGATTCTACCGATTGGGCCGGATTCACACGGATATTCTTTGGAATATCCGTGTGAATCCGCTACATCCGCGTCATCCGCGTTCTATTTGGTCACGAGCTGTATAGAATCTGTACTAGTGAGGGGCAGTCCACGCGTCCATAACGGTGTAGAAGTCGGCCGTCGCATCTGCCATGGCCGTCTCAAACATCGTCTTGATCGCCGCTGAACTGTGGTATTCAACCATGGCCGGCGATTTCAAAAAGGCCTGAAAGTCGGCCTTTGTGCGCCAGACGGAGACGAACACAAAGGGTTTCTCTGCCTTTGGCGGCTCTAGACAGAGCACCTGCAGCAGCCCCGGCGTCTCGCGTGTCAACGCAAAGGATTCGCGGGTGATGGCCTTCATCTCTTCGTATTTGTCGGGCTGTGCCAAAAAGGTTGCGTGGAGGGTAAATTGGCCTGCGTCAATCATTGGTCTGGTTCCTTTCAAGTTTCTCGATGAATTCGTGCAAAATGGATCGTTCCAATTCGACCATTCGAATCAGAAAATCCAACCCAGGATGGGATGCGCGGATGTCGTCTGAGAAACCCGAAAGGGCTACACAACGATCGGCGAGGCGCGAGGCGCGCTGCATCAACAAGGAAACAGCAACGTTTGGTTCGAGCAGATTGATAAAGTTCAGCGAAATGCCGTCGGGGTATTCAAACGGCTGGCATTCAGCCAGCCGCTCCTGCAACAGGCGGGAGAACTCGGCCTTACCTGCCGACGTGATCGTGTAGACAGTGCGCGGCGGGCGCTTCTCGATCCGCTCTTCATGTCCCGCCACCAGCCCTTCAAGCTCTAGCTTGGCCAGCAGTTGATAGGCGTTGGCTTTGCCGACATGAATGCCAATGGCCGGGTTTTTGAGCAGTTCGTTCAACTCGTAGCCGTGCAGGCTGTGTTCGCTCAGGATGCCCAACAGCAGCAGTCGCTTGTCCTTTACTGTGCTCATGCTCACTATTATAATAGTCACTTATGACTATTGCAAGTTCGATACATCGTCACTGCGTAACATGAAGGATGCGATCAGCTTGGTTCGTAGAACGGACCCATGGCGCCGAGACGCAAGGCGGGATAGTTGTTTCGGCGCGGAGATAGTCAACCGTCTGACGTGCATAGTGCCAGAAGAGGGCCGTCATCTACACCACAGAGACGTTTTTTGAGCCAGTTCTTTGGCGACTATCGTTGACGTTTCCAACGTAGCGCGCGCTTCGTCGCCAGAAGTCTGTAACTCTTAGAAATGGAGAATCGTTCTGTTTTCGTACTGTCGTTCTCCTGTTTAAGGTTGACAAGCCGGAATGGGCCGTTTATAACAGCCCGAATTTCCGGTCTATTGTATACTCTTCATGCTGTGAATCAGGCACGTGGCCTGTGTAAGGTAGAGCTGCTCGTCCGGCGCACACGGCACAGACGCAAATTGCCCCGAGCGAGATGACGCTCAAGCAGGACTCGACGACCTGTCAATTGTCAGTATCGTGCCACAGCTTGCCTGTCGGCCCCTAGCATAGGACCATCATCATGAAGCGAAATCTGATCGCCCTTTTTCTTCTCTCTTCTCTGATACTAGCCGCCTGTACACCCGTCAATGGTACATCCGACGCCCCTGCCGCGGGCACAGAATCTTCGGCAAACACCTCGGTCAGTGGCCAGTGGGATGACCTGCTGCCGTCATACCCCCTTGCCGAACCGGACTACAGCGGCAAACGGCAACGAGATTTCAGCGCCTTTGATCAAGCGTTGTCCGGATATGACCCCAATCGAATCGCCGAATTGGATGATCTGCTGGACGACACCACGCTGCTCGACATGCAGATGTTGATGGATGACAGGCAGCTCACAGCTGAGGAACTGGTGGTCTACTACGTCGAGCGCATTCAGCGCTACGATGTCGACAAGCTGAACTCTGTGCTGGAACTCAATCAGGATGCGTTGGAGATCGCTCGCCTGCTTGACACCGAACGTGCAGCAGGCGCGGTGCGTGGCCCGATGCACGGCATCCCGGTCCTGCTCAAAGACAACATCGCCACCGGTGACGGTCTGCATGCCGCGGCCGGCGCTTGGGCCATGCGCGATTGGCAGCCGAGCCGAGACGCTTTCCTGGTTGGTCAACTGCATCACGCAGGGGCCATCATCCTGGGCAAAGCCAATCTCTCCGAATGGGCCAACTACATGGATTCCAACATGCCCAACGGCTTCAGCGTGCTCGGCGGCCAGACGCGCAACCCCTACGGCCCCTATGACACGCTTGGCTCGAGCAGTGGCTCCGCGGTGGCTGCTGCCGCCAATCTTGCGGCCGTGACCGTGGGCACCGAAACACAAGGCTCGGTCATTCAGCCGGCGAAGATAAACGGCGTTGTCGGTCTCAAGACGAGCCGTGGCCTGGTCAGCCGCGATCACATTCTGCCACTGGTCGACTGGATGGACGTGCCTGGCCCCATCGGCCGCAGCGTCACCGATGTGGCCGTGCTGCTCAGCGCCATGACCGGCGTAGACGAGAATGATCCCGCCACGTTGGACGCTGCACATGTGGCCGGTACGGACTACACTCAATACCTGGCAAGCGAAGAAGCTGACGGCAAGAACCTGGGTATAATTGTCCAGGATGACGCATCTATCGACGAGTATATTGTCATGCTCGAATTGGAGGACGAAGCCGCTGACCAATTTCGCCAGTCTATGCTCGCCAGCAATGATGAGGTGCGAGCGAACGCAGCGCCGTTCGCCGATCTAGGCATTAAATTGGTCGAGGTGCCCGCCTCAGTATTGCCCGATGCACCGGATCTCGACGCTGTTATCGACTACGGGTTCCGCACGGCATTGGATGCCTTCCTGGTCAATTTGGGTGATGAGGCGCCGGTCTCGTCGCTAGCAGAGATCGTCGAAATCAACGACGCCGATTTTGCCAACCGCGCGCCCTACGGGCAGGGCTATCTCGAAAGTGCTGTGAAGAGCATGCTCACAGCCAATGAGTACGCAGCCCAGGTCGAAGAGAGCATGTCTGTGGCCGACGACCTCGGCGGCCTCTTTGAGGACTACGAACTGGACGCTCTGCTCAGCGATTCGCAGGCCTACGCAGCGGCCGGCTTCCCGGCACTGACGGTGCCGGCAGGCTACAATGCGGACGGTCAGCCCGATGGCATCACCTTGCTCGGAGACTTCCTGGGCGAGGACAAACTGATCGCCATCGGCTATGCTTACGAGCAAGCGACAGGGGCCAGGGTCGATCCCGATCTGGAGAGCACGATTGAGGCAATCGCTGACCTGGACTGATATCTCAACGCACTAAGGCCGTTGCAAGAAATTGAATCCCTATTTGACGGTCTTAAAGCCGCTGCGCAAGTGTCAAGATTTTGGAGAATCAATTGCTTGCAGCGTCCTAACATCTTCAAATAATGGCTCTTTGGAATCTCAGAGGGTACGGGCAAGTATTCCATACCTGCCCGGCTTTGGCGGGTAGGGAAACCCGCCCTACGGTTTCGTACCAACCCCCTAAGATCCCAAAGATCCCATTTTTTGCCGAAATCAGTCTGATTCGCGGTCACTCAGCGTATGGCTGTACAATGCCCCTGGAATACCAAACTGAAGTCGCCACGAGATCATCTGTTTCTGTAGGTCCGACTTGCAGTCGGACGAGCTACATTGGCCGAAATGCCACATCTCTGGTCGGACCAGTCTGATTGGTAGAGTTGTCACACTGCGAGTGTGACCCACATAAGTAAGGAAACACGATGCCCTACCTGATCGAAGCCAACAGCCTGCGCAAGACCTACGGCGACTATGTCGCCGTCGACGACGCTACCTTCAACGCCAAGCCCGGCGAAATTGTCGGTTTTCTTGGACCCAACGGAGCGGGCAAAACGACTACCATCAAAATGCTGACCGGCCTGCTGGTCCCTGATGGTGGGACCGGCATTATCTGCGGCTTGGATATCCAGAAAGATCCGCTCGCGGCCAAGGCGCAGTTTGCCTATGTGCCGGACACGCCCAACCTCTACGGAAAGCTCAAGGCCAGCGAATACCTACGCTTTATGGCCCGGCTCTACCATGTCCCTGCCGAGCAGGCTGACGTGCGCATGAAGCAACTGCTGGATCTCTTCGAACTGACCGACAAAGCCGGCGCCTATCTCGAAGGCTTCAGCCATGGCATGCAGCAGAAAATCGCCATCACAGGTGCGCTGCTGCATGATCCCAAGGTCCTCTTCATGGATGAGCCGACCGTCGGCCTGGATCCGCGCTCGGCCCGCCTGGTCAAGGATCTGATTCAGCAACGTCGAGACGAGGGCAATGCCGTCTTCTTCTCGACCCACATTCTCGAGATCGCCCAGAGCATGTGCGACCGCGTCATCATTATCGACAAGGGTCGCATTCTGGCCGACGCGCCTGTAGACGACCTGCGCCAGATGAAGGGCGATCAATCGCTGGAGGACATCTTCCTGGAGTTGACCGGCGGCAATGATGTCGATGCCATGGTCAAGGAACTCGGAGAATCAGGAACTGAACCGGGCGTTGAACAGCCATGAATAGCGACACGCTCCTACTGATGCAACTCTACTGGCGGCTGGACCAGCGCGCCGACGGCGGCATCAGTCGTTTTGGCTGGGCCAGGCGTGTGCTCGTTTTCGCTGTCGTCATCTTTCTGTCTGTCCTCTTTGGGACGGGCGGATCGATCTTCATCAAAGAAGGTCTGCCCGATTTGGCAAGGTTGGATGTGATTCCGGGGCTGCTGCTGGCGATGGTGCTGCTGGGCACAGCGCTGTCGGGCTTCAACCAGGCACTGCAAGCCCTCTTCCTGAGCGATGATCTGGAGAAGCTCTTTGTGGCGCCCATTCCGCCGCGCTCGATTGTCACGGCCAAGCTGCTGGGGCGACTGCCCACGACGCTCTTCTTCATGTTGGCGGGCGTCATTCCGGCTCTGATGGCCTTTGGCTTTGTGATGGGGTTTGGGCTGCCCTACTTTTTCCTCTCCCTTGTTGTCGTGTTGGCCGCACCTCTCTTCGGGATTGCCGTCGGGGCGATTGTCGCGATCCTCATGGTGCGGCTGCTCCCTGCCCGGCGTATGAGCGAGTGGATGGGCGCCGCCTCTATCGTCATCGGCACGCTCTTTTCGCTGCTCTTTCTACTGCCCCGCTTCCTGGCAACCAATGGCCGGGGAGACCAGATCAGCCCTGAGGCCGAAGCGTTGATCTCAAGTGCGCTCAATCGCTACGGCGATCTGCCGCTCCCCACCAACTGGGCCAGTAAAGCCATGGTCGGTCTCGGTCAAGGTAATGTCTCTGTGGCCGACTTCGGCGGGCTGGCAGCCTACTTCTTGCTCACGGTCGGCCTCTTCCTGGCCACCATCTTCATGGCGGACAGACTCTATCTTTCCGGCTGGCTACGCATGCAGAGCTCGGGCGCAGGCTCGCAGGGGCTGGAGGACGAGCCGGGCATCTTCGGCGGTGATTCGTTGGACCTGATTCTGGGCTACAAGGATTGGCTGCTACGTGTCGCGCGACCGGCGGATGCTGGCGACACTTTTTTCGGGCCTGGTATTGGCCGGCTTTGTCGGGTTTATGGTGTTGCGCCCTCAGGACGACGGCGGTAACCTCTTTTCCTTGGCCGATGAATTTGCCGACAACGGCATTCTGGCAGCCATTTTTGGCCGCGGCGTGGTCATGTCCGGCTTTACCTACTTCATCGCCTGGATGAGCTTCTCGCGCGTTGCCCGCTCAGCGCTCTCCATCGAACGGGGCGCAGTCTACATTCTCAAGAGTGCCCCGGTCAGCCCTTCACGCATTCTGCGCGCCAAGGTGCTGGGCGTGCTGATCCCCTTCATGCTGCTGGTCAGCTTGTTGTTGATCGGCGGCCTGTTTGTGATGGACTACAGTGTGTTGTGGATGCCCTATGCGTGGTCTGTGATGCTGATTATGGGCTTTGGGATGATCTCTTTTGCCGTCTCGCTGGATTTTGTCCATCCCAATCTGGACTGGGAGGATCCGCGCAAGATGACCAACCGCAAGACAGCCTGGCCGTCGGCCATCGGCACAGTGCTCTACAACGGGATCGCCATCATAGTTGCCGTTGCAACCTTTGCCCTGGCCGTGAGTTATCCGCTATTGGCCATCCCTATTGTGCTCTTCGGATTGGGTTTGCTGGCAGGCGGCACCTGGTTTTTCATCGGCTGGCGCCTGCGACGGGTTGAGGCGGCGTGGCCATATGTGGGGATGGAGACCTAAGTCTGCCGGTATGTTTAATGCCCCATGGTTTGTCGCCGGCGGCCTTGATCCGTCGGCTTCCGACAGTGGGTAGAGACAAAAAACCGAGGCTCTTTCGGATCTGAAGTGGTTGACAAATCCGCACGAGGCTAATGCCCCCGTGCTATTGAACAACGCAGGCTAAACCCAGCTTGCTTGTCCAGGCGCCAGCCCCGTTTACGGGGCGTTGTTACGTAGCACCGTCCATTTATGGCGGTGCGGTCTTGTCAACCACAAAACCCTGTTGAACCAAAAACGAGAGCAGTGCGGTCCCCCGATGGCTTTTTCAAGCCCCACTCTGCTCTCGTTCTTTGAATAGGATATCAGGTTCGGCGGGTGGGGCGCCACCGACTCTAGACCGATGTTATCTCATCCTGTAGGCTGATACTTGTCGTACAGCCTCAACCGTCACTCGCTGCGGCTTTCTCTGCTTTTCCTCTGTGGCCCTCTGTGCCAACTCTGTGTCACCGTGTTTTGTGACATCCCGTTGTAGTGGAGTCACAAGGGCCTACGCTCGATCCAACCCACTGGTAAAGATGGCCTGCCATTGGCCGATATCGGTGCGGTCGGTCACATGAAGGCCGACGACCCATTTGACCCACTGAAAGCCGCGCCGGCCCGGAGCAACCAGGCGCAGCGGCGCGCCGTGGCCATGGCTCAGCCGTTCTCCGCCCACGTGAGTCGCCAGTAGCGCCTCGGAAGCCTCGGCGATTGGCAGACTCCAGCGATAGCCGGTCGACGAGAGAAAGGTGACCGTTCGCGCCGTCGATTCCGGCGCGGCCAATGCCAGCAGATCCCCCACGCTGATTCCGCTCCAGGTCTGTGTCGAATACCAACCGCCGGTGCAATCGAGCGTTACCTCTCGCTGATGCTGTGCCATGCCGGTCAGCATGACCAGATCGTAGGTGCGCTCATGGGCGACCAGGCCGCCAATCGTCAGTTGATAGCGGTCCAAATCGAGCGGCGCCGGCCGGTCAAACATCCACATGGTGACCGGGAAGGCGTTGTTGCCTTGGCCGGGTCCGTAGTGGCGAGACCCGGTGAAGCGCCGCACCGCCCCTGCGGCGCCGAGCCGTTTGGTGCTTTGATCCTGCAACGCCCAGGTGATGCTGCCGGCCAGAAGCACGCCCATCGCTGTGAGCGCTGTGCGTCGGTCGGTCACGTCTCGGCGCGCCGGTGGCCGAAAGCGCAGCGCCATATGCCAGAGGCAGAAGACCATCAGCAGAATGCCGAATGTCGTGTGCAGGATCATGCCGTTGGGGTAGCCGACCGGCCATTGGAATACGGTCCAGATGATGCCGGTTGCCAGCGAGGCGACCGCAGTGACGGCAAGCAGAACTGAGACGACAGTAGGCCATTGCCAGCGTCGAGGTTGGGTGACACGGTGGCCAACCCGTCTGAACTTGAAGACAAGCAGAAAGATGATGGACAGACCGGCCATACCATGAATCACAAAGAACAGGCGGCCTTCCGGCTTGCCGATTGTGAAGGAGATCAACCCACTGATCAGTTCAAATGTGACTAGCGCAAAGAGCGCCCAGTCAACGGCGCGGGACGCATCCTCATGTCGGTCTGCCTATTGCTCCTTTGCCAAACATCCGGGGCCGATATTGACAGCCCATGGCCCGCCCAATCCGGACCGATTGAATCCAATCCCACTTTTTGTCACCATGGATTAACTATACTGGAAGAGGCGCAATGATGCCGGATGGTAGCATCCATAGCGGCAGACGGTCACTGGAACTAAACTGAGAGTCTCCGCCAATCTCTCGTTACTTGATTCTGCGAGCTTGGAGATCTGTCCTGTCGCTATCGTGTTCGCATTTCGGATGAGTCTCTGCGATAATGCTGCCGCAACGGAACTGATCGATGCGCCCGCCGAAGAGTTGGGTTTTGCTTCGACACTGGGGATGTACTGACTAGAAAGTGACTTGTTTTCATGCCTGCTAATGCTGAACCTCGTATATCTGTCTGGATCCTGGGCGATCAGCTGTTACGAACGCACCCGGCGCTTCTGGCTGCCGAGGAAATCACAGATCGAGCCAATATCTCTGTTCTCCTGGTCGAGAGCGAGGGCCGCAAAACGCGTCTCGCCTATCAGCGCAAGAAGCTGGTGCTGCTGATCAGCGCCATGCGCCACTATGCTGCTCGGCTTCGAGCCCAAGGCTATACCGTTGACTACGTGCGTGCCGCCGATACCAAAACTGGGCTGCGCCAACATGTGGACGATTTTCAGCCGACGCAGATGCTGACCATGGCCGCTGCCGAATACGCAGGCCGGATGTTGCAGGAGAACAAGCTATCGGAACGTCTTGGTCTGCCTGTGACGGTCCTGCCCAACACGCAATTTCTGCTGAGCCGGTTCAACCCGATGACCGCACCCGGCAGTCGTTCGGCAACGCGTGCGCCCATCATGGAGCGCTTCTACCGCCTCATGCGCCGCCATTTTGATGTGCTGCTTGAGGAAGACGGATCGCCGCAGGGCGGCAAGTGGAACTTCGACCGGCAGAATCGTAAGTCACTGCCGAAGGCAGGGGTCGATGTGCCTCCGGCGGTCACCTTCGTGCCTGATGAGATCACACAGACGGTGATGGCTGAGATGGAAGCGATCGACGTTGGCTTCGGCGCCGTTGACGGATTCAATCTTGCGGTGACTCACGACGAGGCGGAGGCTGCCGCCGCCGACTTTTTTGTCGCACGCCTGGCCAACTTCGGCGCCTACGAAGATGCCATGAGCGCCGACGATGGTCTGCTCTACCATTCCATGTTGTCCGCCTATCTCAACATCGGCCTGCTGGAGCCACTCGATCTCATCCGGCGGGCGGAGGACGCCTACCGCGCCGGTGAGGCGCCCATCAACTCGGTGGAGGGCTTCATCCGCCAGATCCTGGGCTGGCGTGAATACATCTATCTGCACTACTGGCTTCAGATGCCCGGATTGTTGGACGCAAATGGCTGGGACCATCAGCGAGACCTGCCCCAGATGTTCTGGGACGGCCAAACCGAGATGAACTGCATTCGCAGCGTGGTCGGAGCGCGTCATTGATGAGGGGTATACTCACCACATCGAGCGTTTGATGATTGTCTGCAATTTCTGTATGCTGGCAGGCATTGAGCCGGCTCAGGTCAACCGCTGGTTTCTGAGCACCTACATCGATGCCTACGAGTGGGTGGTGGCCCCAAATGTGCTGGGCATGGGGCTCAATGCCGACGGCGGTAAGACGGCGACGAAGCCATATATTAGCTCGGCAAACTACATCAACCGCATGAGCGATTACTGTGCAGGGTGTCGGTTCAATCCCAAGCAACGCGTGGGTGAAAGATGCTTGCCCGTTCAACTTTCTCTATTGGGCGTTCCTCATAGAGAATGAAGCGCGGTTGCGTGCCAATCCCCGATTGGGTCCGGCGGTGCTCGGCCTGCGCCACCTGGACGACGAAGACCGAAAGAGCGTACAGGCGCACGCCGCGAATTTTCTGGCTGAACTAACATGAAACTGAATCGGTCAACAGGGCGTAGAGACGAAAATCTTGCGTCTCTACTGAATTGAGGATTTTATGGAAGTAGTTTGGTTAGCAACAGCGTACGGCACCGGATTGGTTGCTAAGACCCTGCGTCTCCCGGTCTTGGTCGGTTTTTTGGCTGCCGGTCTGGTCCTATCGGCCTTTGGTGTCGTGGCCACCGAGACGTTGGTCACCATCGGCGATTTTGGCGTAATCTTTCTGCTCTTCACTGTCGGGCTGCACATGCGTGTCAAGAGCCTGCTGCGACCGGAAGTGTTGGGCGTAGGCGCCATTCATATGACCCTCAGTGTCGCACTCTTTACAGGCGTTCTGATGCTGCTGGGTGTCAACGCCGTTGTGGCGTTGCTGGTCGCCGTGGGACTGGGGTTTTCCAGCACGGTGCTGGCCGCTAAGAGTCTCGAAGCGCGCGACGAACTAGACGCCTATCACGGGCGCGTCGCCATCGGTATCCTCATCTTTCAAGATCTGGTGGCCGTTATCCTGCTGATTTTCACGGGTGCGGAATCGCCCAATATGTGGGCGCTGGCCTTGTTCGCTCTGCCGTTGCTGCGACCACTCCTCTGGCGCGGTCTGAGCCACAGCGGCCAAGGCGAGTTGATGCTCATCTATGGGTTGTTGCTGGCGTTGGGCGTCGGCTGGCTCTTTGAGTTTGGCGGACTCAGCCCTAAATTGGGGGCATTAGTTGCCGGCATTCTACTGGCCGGTCATCCCCAGGCCGATGATCTCTACGACCAGCTCTGGTCCATCAAAGAGGTCTTTCTGGTCGCCTTTTTCCTGCAGGTCGGTCTGGCAGGGCTGCCTACGTTTGGCGATCTCTGGTTGCTTGGGGTTCTACTAGTTCTGTTGCCGCTCAAAGGGGTGCTCTTTTTCGGGCTATTGGTCCTCTTCCGACTGCGTGCTAGAACGGCATTTATGGCCGGCCTGACCTTGACCGCCTACAGCGAATTCGCCTTGATCGTGGCCGCGGCCGCGGCCAAGAACGGCATGATTGACGAATCCTATGTGGTTGTCCTTGGCCTCTTAGTCGCCATTTCTTTCGCCATCAACGCACCACTCAGCGCTGCTGCCAATCGGTTGTGGGCGCGCTGGGAACCCTGGCTTGTGCGCTTTGAGCGCCACAATATCCACCACCTCGACGAACAACCGCATGTGATCGGCAGCACCGACGTGCTGGTTGTCGGCATGGGGCGAGCGGGTACTGCCGCCTATGACTACCTGATTGATCAGGGCGCAAGACCGCTTGGCCTGGACAACGACCCCGCCCAGATCGAAATCCATCTGAAAGCCGGCAGGCGCGTCATTTTTGGTGACGAGAAAGACCCGGAACTCTGGCAGGAGATGGAGATTGGCAACCTGGGCGCCGTCCTACTGATAACGCCCAATGATATCTACAACGCTCGGACCACGGTATTGCTGCGTGAACTGGGCTTTACGGGGACGATCAATGCCCTGATCCGTGACGAGTCTGCCAGCCAACCGCTGCTCGAAGCCGGGGCTACTGCCGTCAGTCTGCCGATGAAGCAAGCCGGTGTCGAGCTTGCCCGGGCCAGCCTGCAACCGGTAGCGCTGCAGGGATAGCCTGAGCGTTTGTTGTGCCAGCAAGAACGATGTGGACGATCCTGGCGGCGTAGGGATATTCATCGTGTCGGATCGGCCTGACACACGAAGCGCCTGATACACGAAGGAACAGAGATCATGGACAGACAACTACCATCCTGGAATGATACGCCGACAAGAGATGCCATCATTGGCTTTGTTGACCGTGTCACCGACGAGATGAGCCCGGACTATGTGCCGGTGGCAGATCGCGTTGCCACGTTCGACAATGACGGCACACTTTGGTCTGAAAAGCCCATGTACATCCAACTCGACTATCTACTGCGTCAGTTGGCCGCCCAGGCGGAAGCCGATCGGTCGGTGCGCGTCAAGCAGCCGTGGCAGGCCGCCTGGGAAAAGGACTTCGTCTGGCTGGGCAATGTGATCACGAAACATTACGAGGGCGACGACAGCGATCTCAAGATCTTGCTCGGCGGGATTCTTTCGCTCGCTGAGGGACAGCCCGTTGAAGATGTTGAAGCGTCGGCCTGGACATTTGTGGAAAATGAAGCGCACCCGACTCTGAACAGGGCCTACCGGTACTGCATCTACCAGCCCATGCTCGAGTTGTTGCGCTATCTGGAAGCCAACGACTTCACCTGTTACATTGTCTCCGGCGGTGGTCGCGACTTTGTGCGCGGTGTTTCCGAGGCGTTGTACGACATTCCGCGTGAACGCGTCCTGGGCAGCACGGTTGCTCTCCGGTATGTGGCGGACGAGGAGGGCGGACAGATTGTTCAGCAGGCCGAGTTGGACGTTATGGACGACGGTCCGGGCAAACCGGTCCAGATCTGGAATGTCATCGCTCGGCGTCCCATTTTGGCCGCGGGCAATTCCAATGGCGATCTGGAGATGCTCTCCTTTGCGGGTGGTCCATCATTGCCCGCCCTGCGCCTGCTCGTTGTCCACGACGACGCGGACCGAGAGTTCGACTACGTCGCAGGCGCTGAGAAGGCGATCCGTACGGCCCAAGAGAAGGGCTGGACCCAGGTCAGTATACAACGCGACTGGCAGCGGGTCTTTCCGGAATAGAGAACGCCTCCTCTGCCGACAAGCCAAAAGGAGTCAATCTTCAGCATGAATCTCTTCAACCTCTTCATCCAAAATCCAGCATGGCTCGCCCTGATCGCCGGACTGTTTTTTGTCGCATACCTACTGCTGCGCAACAATCCACTTCGGCGCAGCCGTGCCCTGCTTGTTCCGGCCACGGCCTGGCTGCTCTGGGCCGTGTGGGAATGGGGCATTGTCACCTTCTCGCCCGAGGCAAATATTCGTGTCGATCTGCTGCTGATCATCCCGGTCGTGATCATCGCTTCGGGGTTTGGCATCGCAGCCCTCTTTTTCAGACGCACGCCAGTAGAATAGCGTTCGGATCTACTGTTCTTGTCCACGTGCACCATATGGTGTCATCAGAATTTTTCGAAGGGAGAATAATTATGGAATATCGACAACTTGGCAGCGCCGGTGTACGCGTTTCGGTGATCGGGCTGGGTACCAACCAGTTCGGCTCAGAGAGCCTGCCTCAAGCGGAAGTCAACAACGTCATCGACGCGGCCCAGGATCTGGGCATCAATTTTGTCGATAGCGCCAACGCCTACCAGAAGGGCCGCTCTGAAGAAACATTGGGCGTGGCTCTGAAGGGGCGATGGGATAAATTTGTCGTGGCGACAAAGTTCTACTTCCCCACGGGCGACGGGCCCAATGACCGGGGTACTTCGCGCTATCATCTGATGAACTCGGTTGAGGTCAGCCTACGCCGGCTTCAGAACGATTACATCGACCTCTACTACGTTCATCGCTGGGATGAGACCACGCCCATTGAGGAAACAGTGCGTGGTCTGGATGACCTGGTCCGCATGGGCAAAGTGCGCTATGTTGGGGTTTCGGACTTTGCTGCTTGGCAGTTGGCTAAGGCCAATCTTCTGGCCGACGTGCGTGGGTGGAGTCCGTCTGTGGCCATTCAATCCCACTATCATATGTTGGAGCGGCAGGTGGAGCAGGAGGTGCTGCCCTACTGCCAGGCTCATGGTGTTGGTTTCGTACCCTACTTTCCCCTGGCCGGTGGTTTTTTGACCGGCAAATATAGGCGGGGCGAACCGGCCCCGACCGGATCACGGGGCGAGTCCAGCGCCTACGTTCAGCAATATATGACTGCGGCCAACTACGATATTGTAGAACAGCTGACCGTCTGGGCCGCCGCCCGCGAACGGGGTCTGAACGAACTGGCGCAGGCCTGGCTTCTGGCCCAACCTCAGGTCTGCTCAGTCATCTCCGGGGCCACCAAGTTGGCCCACGTCGAGAGTAATGTCAGAGCGGCTGACTGGGTCCTGACGAGCGAAGAATTGGCGGAGGTTGGGGCGATTCTTGATCCGAACGAGACGTCGGGGTAGTCGATTCAATAGGGTGTGTTGGCGAAAAGCGCCTGCTGCGCAAACAAAACGAGTTGAGACCCGTAGGGACATTGCATTCCTCGCCAGGTCGAACTCGGATAGGGCGATTCCAAATCGAGAAGCATCATCCGCATTCTGAAAATGATACTAGGAATGCTTTGTCCGTGTCAGACCTACTGCAATGTCAGGCACGGACAAGGCATTCCTAGCCACCGCATGGTTGGCGGCTGTGGTCTTGAAGGTCGAATCGGTCTCCGTCAACAACGGGCCTGTGCGGAATGCCATGTCCCTACATAGAAGTACGCCATCAACTCAGATTGAACACACCCGATTCAATAAGAGGATAATTCCTGTGTCGGTAGTAGAAGCTAAGTGGCCGGGATGGCTGAGACATCGGCGCCTCTAGTGCAACGGAACGAGTATTCAGCACAGACATGAGACCTGGAGATTCGCGGCTGGGCTTTTTCGGGGAATACAATGAGCAACTGAGATTTGACATTCAGTCAAGCCTAGAGTATTGTTGACCAACAAGATGTTGCAGGTTCTGACCCATTTGCGTATAGACGCCGCTCAGACAAACATATGTCTGAGTGGCGTTTTTTGTCTCTCTTGCTGTTGGAAACGCCGACGTTTTGGTTCGATAAAGTTGATTGTACGATTTTGAAAACGAGGAGTTTTCCAACCATGAGTGAGCAAAAAGTAACAGGCACCGTCAAGTGGTTCAGCGATCAGAAGGGCTTCGGCTTCATCGCACATGAGGGCGGCAATGACGTCTTCGTGCACCATTCCGCCATCGTGTCCGAGGGCTTTCGCAGCCTGGCCGAGGGCGATCGAGTCGAGTTCTCGATCGAGCAGGGCCCCAAGGGTCCGAACGCAGCTGATGTGCGCACTATCTAGATAGTAGCGCTCATCGGAATCCGATGAATAGAAAAGGGGACTGGCTTGCGGGCCAGTCCCCTTTTTCGTATATCAACGAGCAATCTCGTTTTGCCTGATTTCGTGAACGACCTGCACTGAAAGCACGACGAGAGCATATTTGTTGGGATTGAGTGATTTTGGCCTTTGGACTGAGACTGGGAGATTCCTGGCGACTCTGCAATCTCTCAATCCCCTGAATTTCTTGTGGCTTGAAAAGATTGATCGCACCGAAATGTTCGTCTAGATCGCCCCTAGCTCCCTGACACCAGCTCAGCCTCATAATAGGTTAGCAGGCTGTCGGCAGCCATGGTGGCGTCGACGATGCGGCGCTTGCGCTCGGCGCTGCGGGCTGGGGCATAGCCGTTGTCCCAAGCATGGGCCAGATGGACGGCCGCTTCGTGGCGAGCGATCCGACCGTCGGCAAAGGCGCTGATGATGGTCGACCCATCGTCGGCCAGAAAGTCTTCGCTGAAGAAGATGTCTGCCCGGTTGCCGTAGCCTTGTTCGAATTTGGCGTAGGCATTGCGGAGAGCCACGTCTGTGCTGTGCCCTTGCCCTGCAAGGCGGCTGATGTCGATGTTGACAATCGGCAGGTTTGCGGCGAAACGGGCGATGGTGGTCGGAATTGTGTTGGCGGATAGCATGGTTGTCTCTCCTGAAAGGTTGATGTTTTTGCTCGCTTGCGTTTGATGGTTTCAGGATAAGGGACAAGCGTCGCGGGAACGTCGCGGCGTTGGGAGTAGCAATGTGGTGGGAATGATCCCCTTTGGAAATTCTGCTTTGCCGCCGCCTATGTGTTCCGCTACAATGGGCGAGGGTACTGGTATTAGTGAAACGTTGTGCTGTCAGCCTATGCGAGGAATGAGAAACACCTGTAGAGACGCAAAATCTTGCGTCTCGCATCACGCCCTGCTAGATACGTCTATCCGTGATCAAGTGACAGTCTTGTAGTGGTCGGAGGGAGACGCAAAATCTTGCGTCTCTACGGACAACGATTCGGTTCTGTAAACATATCCCCCGGACAGGAACCAATGGAGAAATACAAGGGCAAATATCGTGTTCCAAGTACACGTTGGGCTACGTGGGATTATGGGCGCAATGCTGCCTATTTTGTTACCATTTGTACATCAGAACGGACACCCGATTTTGGTCGAATTGATGGCAGTGAAATGATATTGTCCCCTTTAGGAAAAGCTGCCTGGGATTGCTGGTTACAGATTCCCAACCATTTCCCGTTTGTGCAACTGGATGAATTCGTGGCCATGCCCAATCATGTTCACGGAATCATAATCATCGACAAGGGGAACGTAGAGACGCAAGATCTTGCGTCTCTACAGGGTACACAAAGGAACCGCTTCGGCCCACAATCGAGAAATTTGGCATCCATTGTACGTGGATTCAAGATTGGCGTGACCAAATTCGCACGCCAAAACGACATCCTGTTCAAATGGCAAGCACGTTTCCACGACCGGGTCATCCGTGATAGTGAAGAACATGAACGTATCAGACAATACGTCCGGACAAATCCACAAAGGTGGCATACCGACAGCCTTTACGAAAAATAGCCAACATCTGTAGAGACGCAAAATCTTGCGTCTCGCCGCTACGCACCCGATTACATAGCGTACTCATCGATTAATGGAAGATCAACAACCATGAAAGCAATCCTCTACCAACAGTTCAACCAACTCCCCACCCTCCAGACGGTCCCTGACCCAACACCCGCCGACGACGGCGTGGTGATCCGCGTCGAGGCCAACGGCATCTGCCGCAGCGATTGGCACGGCTGGGCCGGCCATGATCCCGACATCGTGCTGCCCCACGTGCCCGGCCACGAGCTGGCCGGCGAGATCGTGGCCGTGGGCAAGCAGGTACATCAACGAAGTGTGGGCGAACGCGTCACCGTACCCTTTGCCGTCGGCTGCGGCACCTGTGATGAATGTACCGCCGGCAACCAGCATATCTGCAACAACTACTTCCAACCCGGCTTCACGGCCTGGGGATCGTTTGCGCAATACGTGGCCATCCCCCATGCTGACGCCAATCTAGTCGTGCTGCCCGAGAGCATGAGCTATGTGGAAGCTGCTTCGCTGGGCTGTCGTTTCATCACAGCCTACCGGGCCGTGGTGGCCCAGGGCCGAGTCAGCGGCGGCGAGTGGGTGGTTGTGCATGGCTGCGGCGGCGTGGGCCTTTCGGCCATCATGATCGCCGGTGCCCTGGGGGCCAACGTCATCGGCGTAGACATCAATGACGAGACGCTGGCGCTGGCCCGGTCAGTCGGCGCGGCGTACGGCATCAACGCACGCAGCGAGGCCGACGCGGTCGAGGCCGTGCGCGAGCTGACCGGCGGCGGCGCCCATCTCTCCCTCGACGCCTTGGGCAGTGCAGTGACCTGCCGCAACTCGGTGCTTAGTCTGCGCAAGCGGGGCCGCCACGTCCAGGTCGGTCTCATGCTCGACGGCGACCAGAACTCGCCGGTGGCCATGGATCGTGTCATCGCCTGGGAGTTGGAGATCCTGGGGAGCCACGGCATGCAGGCCCACGCCTACGGCCCCATGCTGGCCATGATCGCCGCCGGCAAACTCAAGCCTGAGAAAATGATCACACGCACAGTCACACTAGCCGAGTCGGGTAAAGCCCTGGCGGAGATGGGCGAGTTTGCCAATCCGGGCGTGACGATAATAGACAAATTTGACGCGTAATCGTACATCCAAAGGATTGCTGCTTGCTACGTGCTGCGTGGGAATGTCGTAGAGAACCCACTGGCGAGATATGAATCAGGCTTGGACAGTGTTAGTTTCACGTATTGTGCAGGGAAACTCAACGAAACCTCACGGAGCAAGCAGCACGCAGCAGTACCCAAGGAGACCTCACCATGACCCAAACCCGTTGCGCCTGGGCCGGCGACGATCCACTCTACATCGCCTATCACGATGAGGAGTGGGGCGTGCCTTGCCATGACGAGCGCAAACTCTTTGAGATGCTCTGTCTGGAAGGAGCGCAGGCCGGGCTGAGTTGGATCACGATCTTGCGCAAACGCGAGAACTACCGTGTCGCTTTCGATAATTTCGATGTGGAGGCGGTGGCGGCCTACGATGAAGAGAAGATAGCGACGTTGCTACAGGATGCGGGGATCGTGCGCAACAAACTCAAAGTCAACGCGTTTGTGCGCAACGCTCAGGCTTTCTTGCGTGTGCAGGAAGAGTTCGCGAGTTTCGACACCTACGTTTGGGGCTTCGTCGATGGAACGCCCATCGTCAATCGTTTCACCAGCCTCAGCGAGGTCCCGGCCCAAACCGAGCTTTCCCAGGCCATGAGCAAGGATATGAAGAAGCGCGGTTTCACCTTTGTCGGTCCCACCATTTGCTACGCCTTCATGCAGGCGACCGGCATGGTCAACGACCATGTTGTGGATTGCTTCTGTTATCGGCGCGATATCGGAAAGGCGGAGTGTTGACGACAATGGCGGATAAAAAATCTCGAGACACAGAGCGCGTGCAGGATGCGAAGCAGAAATTAGACGCGTATCGAAGAGAAATCGTCGGAGACGACGAATCGAGTGATGAAAAAGAGAACCAGGACAAGCGGGATCTTTCGGACTGGACGGACATCGTGGGCCAGCGCATTGAGCAGGCCATGCGCGAGGGTGCATTCGACAATTTGCCCGGCCAGGGGAAACCGCTTGACCTGAACAAGAATCCCTTTGTGCCGGAAGATCGCCAGATGGCGTACAAGCTGCTTGAGAACAATGATCTCGCACCGAGTTGGATCAGCGAGCGCACCAGTGTGTTGAACGCAATCGAGCGAATCCGGACAGAAGTGCATGACGGCGTTCATCGCCATCAAGCAGCGCTGCAGAGCACAAGCGATCCGGCGACGGTTGAGACATTAGACGCAGATTGGCGCGCCCGGCTGGAAGGTTGGTCTGCCGAAGTCAGAACACTCAACAAGCGTATCGAGGCGGTCAACCTTGAGCAACCCATCGCCCATCTTGAAATTTTTAAGCTGCGACTGCCGGACGAATTGAGCCGTGCAGGGGCCGGGGCAGATCTTCGACCGCAGTAGCGCACCAATGTTGGTCTGATGAACAAGGGGTCAAGCTTCTGCCAGAAGCTTGACCCCTTGTTCATCATAAAATGTCTTTCGCTCAATTAGCCGTGTACGCACATGAACTTGTACATGCGTTCCAGCGCCTCTTCAATGTCCGATTTGCCGGCAGCATAGGCGCAGCGAATGTGTCCCTCACCGCCTTTTCCGAATGCGCTGCCCGGGATCACGGCCACCTGCTGCTCGTGCAGCAACAACTCGCAAAATTCATGCTCATCCATGCCGCTCTTGGCAATGCTCGGGAAGGCATAGAAGGCCCCCTTGGGCTCGAAACAGTCCAGCCCGATCTCATTCAGCCCGCCCACGATCAGCCTTCGACGTTCGTCATAGCTGTCGATCATTTCCTGGACATATTGCTCGACTGTCGGGTCGATGAAGGCGGCCAGGGCGGCCTCCTGTCCCACTGTGGGGGCCGACATGATCAGGTATTGGTGGATCTTGCGCATGGCCCCGATCAGATCGGCCGGGCCCAGCGCATAGCCGATGCGCCAGCCGGTCATGGCGTAATCCTTGCTCATGCCGCCCAGGTGGACCGTGCGGTCGGCCATGCCCGGCAGTGAGGCAAACATAACATGCTCGTGATCGCCGTAGACCAGCCGGTCGTAGATCTCGTCGGAGATGACGATCAGGTCATGCTTCTCGGCGATGCGAGCAATCTCCAGCATGCCCTCACGATCCATGACCGCACCGGTCGGGTTGCAGGGAAAGCCAATCAGCAGCGCCTTGGTGCGCGGCGTGATGGCGGCTTCAATATCGGCCGGACGCACGCGAAATTCGTCTTCGGCGTAGGTGGGGATGTCGATGACCTTGCCGCCCGCCAGAATGACACTGGCCGTGTAGCTCACAAAACAGGGCTGGGGCACGATGACCTCGTCGCCAAAGTCGAGGATGGCCTGCATGATCAGATACATGGCCTCGCTGACACCGACGGTGATCAGGACTTCCTTTTCGGGGTCATAGGGCCGAGCACCGTAGCGGTTGGCCAGATTGTGGGCCACAGCCTCGCGCAACTCGATCATGCCTGCATTGGACGTGTAGCTGGTCTGTCCGCGTTGCAGGCTGGCAATGCCCGCATTGAGGATAGGCGGCGGCGACACAAAATCGGGCTCGCCGATGCCCAGGCTGACGACATCTTCCATGGTGGCGGCGATGTCAAAGTAGCGGCGAATGCCGGACGGCGGCACATCGTGAACGCGACTGCTGATGCGGGAATGGTGGTCACGGAGATTGCGCACATCGACCGAGCCGCCGTTCGACTGAACAGGGGTAGAGACAATGCTGTTATTCATGGGTTGTTGATCTTTCAGGGAGCTAAAAATAGACAGTTCGAAATCTCAATGGAACGGGCATAGATCCACCGGTGAATGCCGTTCACAATCTGCGTTCCGGCTACCTGCACGCAGACTGCCGGCGGCTAGCACTGGCTAACCCTCCGACACCGTGACCGTGAATTTCCGAATGTTTCATGGAAGATCCTTGCTGTTTGAAAGCTACTGCGTAATACGTGCTGCGTAAAGGTTGATTGACTCGCCGCGGTCTATTGGCTGGCGATTAACCATTTACCGTTCGATTTGCACAAACCATTGGCAATCGAAATTTGGAAATCGATAAATGACAATTCCTCACCCCAACGCCGGCTGCCGCTCCCGCCATGCCACGCTTTGCTCATAGGCGTGGGCCGTACGCAAAATCGTCTCTTCGCCCAAGAATGCCCCGATCAGTTGCAGTCCAATTGGCAGGCCCTGGCTGTCGTAGCCACAGGGAACGCTGATGCCGCACATGCCGGCCAGGTTCAAACTCAGCGTGAGGATATCCGTTAGGTACATCTCCAGCGGATCATCGGCCTTCTCGCCGATCTTGAAGGCCGTCGTCGGTGAGACAGGTCCTGCGATCACATCGACCTTTTCAAAAGCCTGCTCGAAATCCTGGCGAATCAGGGTTCTGACCTGCTGCGCCTTGAGGTAGTAGGCGTCGTAATAGCCGGCGCTCAACGCATAAGTGCCCAGCATGATGCGGCGCTTGACCTCTGGGCCGAACCCCTGACCGCGGGTCTGGCGATAGTTCTCAAACATGTCATCTGCTCCGGCGCTGACGCCGAAACGCACACCGTCATAGCGAGACAGGTTGGCGCTGGCCTCGGCCGTGGCAACGAGATAGTAGGTGGGCAGCGCCTTGTCCGTGTTGGGCAGGCTGATGGGCACGATCTCGCCGCCCAGGCTTTCCAGTTGAGCGATGGCGGTGCGAACCGAGGTCTCGACTTCGGGCTGCATGCCGTCGACGAAGTATTCCTCGGGCACGCCGATGCGCAGCCCCGATATGTCGCCTGTGAGCGCGGCTGTGTAGTCGGGCACATCGCCGGGCCAACTTGTGCTGTCGTGGCCATCCTGACCTGCGATGACGCTGAGCAGCAGTGCTGAGTCGGCCACATCCTTGGTCATGGTGCCGATCTGATCCAGGCTACTGCCATAGGCGACCAGCCCGTAGCGGCTGATACGCCCATAGGAGGGCTTGAGGCCGACGATGCCGCAGAGCGAGGCCGGCTGACGCACGCTTCCGCCTGTGTCGGAACCCAGCGCGCCCAATGCCTCGTTGGCTGCCACGGCGGCGGCTGAACCGCCGCTGCTGCCGCCTGGGACACGGTCGAGGTCCCATGGGTTGTGGGTCGTGAAGTATCCGCTGTTCTCCGTACTGGAGCCCATGGCGAACTCGTCGGTGTTGGTCTTGCCCAACATGACCATGCCTGCCTGTTCGAGACGTTCCACGGCCGTGGCCGTGTAGGGCGGCAGATAGCCTTCGAGGATCTTGCTGCCGCAGGTCGTCTGTACCCCTTTGGTCGAGAGCACATCCTTGATGGCCAGGGGCACGCCCAGCAGCGGAGCTTCATCACCGGTGGCACGTCGATGGTCGGCAGAAGCTGCCTGTTCCAAGGCTCGGTCGCCGGTAACGCTGAGATAGGCCTTCACATCTCCATCAACGGATTCAATGCGGTCCAGCAGCGAACGGGTCAGATCGACCGAGGTAAATGCGCCGCTACGCATTCCGTCCAATGCTTCATGTATGGTTAGTTCGAACAGATTTTTGCTCACGATGATTCTGTTTCCTCGATTCGCCAACGATTATTCGCCGAACACTGCACGCACACGGAAGAATCCGTCTGCGCTGTCCGGTGCATTGGCCAACGCTTCGTCATTGGTCAGGCAGTCGCCCGCTTCATCCTCGCGCAGTACATTGGTCAGCGGCAGTGGATAGGGGGTCGGTGGCACATGGCTGGTGTCCACATCTTGCAGCCGTTCGGCATACTCAAGGATGTCCGAAAGCTGCTCGGCATACTGTACAACCTCTTCCTCCGACAGGCTGAGCTTTGCCAGCTCGGCCACGTGTCGTACTTCTTCAAGCGTCAAACGCATTGGTCTCGATCTCCCCGTATGGTCACCGATGGTTCGATGGGATGACGGCCCAAACAAAAAACCGTGGAAGCATCCACGGCATCATGACAAAACTGTCTTCTCTACTCAGCGCCGTGGATTTCGGTGTCCACGGCTTGGCCCTTGAGCCGTCACCGTGACACGCGCATAGCTGCGGCGACCGCAGCCGCAAATATGGCGGCTGCATTAATGGCGTTATTGAAGAGTCTCCTGGCGCCAAGATCTTCAGTGTGCATGTGAGGCTCGTTCTCTCAAATGGTGATCTGTTGTATGGTTGGCCAATATAATATGGTTGGAAAGTATAATGACGTGTAACTTATATGTCAAACCATTTTCAGTCTGTTTGAAGATAGCTGAAACCATCGGTGTGAGGGATCATGAACAAGGTAGGCCGGTTGAACAGGAGAAGGACCACCGTGCCGTCGCATCGTCTGTGCTATAATCGCGCCGAATCTCAGACAACCAATACTTTGGTAATCAGCGGGTCTGTTGCAAGACCAATTTTATCCACAAATCGACATGGATTCAGACAGATGATCAGAACTCGCCTCTGTGAACCTCCGTGCGTTCTCCGTGTCTCTGTGGTGAATTCGACCTTTTTGCAGCACACTCACCAATCAAACCAGATCGGCCTACACTTACGATGACAGACAATCACAGCTTCACGAACCGTCTCGCCGACGAGACCTCCCCCTATCTGCTCCAACATGCCCACAACCCGGTGGACTGGTATCCATGGGGCGAGGAGGCATTGGCCAGGGCCCGTGACGAGGATAAGCCCATCTTTTTGAGCATCGGCTACAGCGCCTGCCACTGGTGCCATGTCATGGAACGCGAGAGCTTTGAGAACGAGGCCACGGCCGCGCTGATGAACGAGCTGTTCGTCAACATCAAAGTCGATCGCGAGGAGCGCCCTGATCTGGACTCCATCTACATGGATGCAGTCCAGGCTTTGACGGGCCAGGGCGGCTGGCCGATGAGCGTTTTCCTCACGCCGGACGGACAGCCCTTCTATGGCGGCACCTACTATCCGCCCGAGCCGCGCTACGGTATGCCTGGCTTTTCACAGGTGCTGCAATCCATTGCCGCCACCTATCAACGCGATCACGAGAAGGTTGCCGAACAGGCATCTCGCCTGACCGACATGCTGAATCGCACATCGGTCATGGCCAGCGAACAGTCGGATCTGGGCCCTGAGACCCTTGATGAGGCAGTCGCCACGTTGAAGGAAAACTTCGATGAGGAGAATGGCGGCTTCGGTAGCCAACCTAAGTTCCCTCAGCCCATGACGCTCGACTTTGCCATGGGTCAGTTTGCGCGCACAGGCGATGAAGAGGCGCTCTATCTGGCCGAACTGACGCTCTTCAAGATGGCCAATGGCGGCATCTACGATCAGCTCGGCGGCGGTTTCCACCGCTACAGCGTTGACGCCTACTGGTTGGCCCCCCATTTCGAAAAGATGCTTTACGACAATGCCCAACTGTTGCGTAGCAACCTCAACGCCTGGCGCATCACTGGTAGGCCTATCTATCGACGCGTGGTTGAAGAGACCATCGACTATGTCTTGCGCGAGATGACCTCGCCTGATGGCGGCTTCTACAGCACCCAGGATGCAGACAGTGAGGGTGAAGAGGGCAAGTTCTTCCTGTGGAAGCCGGCGGAAATCCAGACTGTCCTTGGCCCTCAAATGGCTGCGGTCTTTGAGGACTACTATGACGTGTCCGAGCGAGGCAACTTCGAGGGCAGCAACATTCTCAATATCGTCAAAACGCCACAAGATGTGGCCGAACGGTTTGACCTGAGCCGAACCGATGTCGAACAATCACTCTCGATTAGCCGTTTGGCGCTCTTCGCCGAACGCGAAAAGCGCATCAAACCGGAGCGTGACGAAAAGATCCTGACCGAGTGGAACGGCCTGATGATCCACGCCCTGGCCGATTGCGGATCGGTGCTGGAGCGCGAGGATGCACTCGACGCTGCCCGCGCTGCAGCCGACTTTGTCCTGACCAACATGAGCCAAGGCGATGGGCGGCTCTTCCGCAGCCACAAAGACGGGCGCGCCCGCTTCAACGCCTATCTGGAAGACTACGCCGCCTTTATTCGGGCGCTGATTGCGCTCTACGAAGCCACCTTCGAGCTTCGCTGGCTGGGTGAGGCCAGCCGGCTGACCGGCATCATGTTCGAGCAATTCCATGACGCCGAACGCGGGGGCTTCTATCAGACTGGCGTCGATCATGAGCAGCTGGTTGTTCGGCGCAAGGATTTTGTCGACAATGCCATCCCCAGCGGCAACTCGATGGCAGCCGAGGCGTTGCTTCGGCTCAGTGTCTTGGTCGACCGTCATGAGTACCGTGACGAGGCTTCTCGCATTCTGCTGCTCATGAAGGATGCGCTGGGACAACAGCCGACGGGCTTTGGCCGCCTCTTGGGCGCGTTGGACACGCTGTTGGCCCCCAGCCAGGAGATCGCCATCGTCGGTGATCCCGATGATGAAGCCACCCAAGCGCTGTTGCGCCAGGCGCGCAAGCGCTATCTTCCCCATACTGTGGTGGCATTGAAGCGACCGGACGAAAAAAGCGATCTGCCGCTTCTGGCAGATCGCACGTTGGTCGACGGCAAGCCGGCCGCCTATGTCTGTGAAAACTTTGCCTGTAAGCTCCCGGTCAACACGCCGGAGGAATTGTCGGCCCTGTTGACGGGTGAATTGTCTGGTTAGTGTGCCAAATAGTTTCAAAGAAACAAGCCCAATTGCGGCAAGAGATGGACTGTCACCCTGAGTGGGAAATTGTCAGTGGATCGGATCCCCTGAGAGGCTAACGAAGGGTCTGGACAGCGTCGTACAGATTCTTCGCTAATCTGTCTTGGTGACCGATCTGTTTACGGTGACCCACTCAGAATGACCAGGGTACGCTTGAGCGCATCTTGTTTCTTTCAGTTTTCAAGACGCTGCACTTCGTCGGGTACTCAGCGTGACAGTCAGTGGCAGAATGTAATTCGAACCAGGGAATCCCGGTCCGCCAGTGACTGTCACCCTGATCCTGACTTCTCCTGCGCTCACCCTTGTTGAAGCTGGTCTACGTACGCAGCATGTTCGTCGGAATCGATTCCCTGCTGCAAGATTGCCAACACCCGAGATAGATCTGCGTCAAGGAGTGCTGCGCTGTCAAGCCACAGCCCAGGAAAGATTTCGCTGCGCAGTATGCCCTGGGCGTCAGGTTCTATCTCTTCGTAAATTCCCTCCCGCAACACAAACCAGACCACGCGCTGCTCGTATGTGAGCAAGACAATATATTCGGGCACGCCGGTGCGCGCATAGACCCGCCGTTTTTGGTTCATGTCATAGCTGACGCTACTGGCCGCAATCTCGACAATCAGTTCCGGTGGGCCTTCGAGATAGTCGTCATCTGAAACAGAGCTTCTTCCGCCCGAATCTGAATCGATACGCAACAACGCATCGGGCTGGACTTCGTTTTCATGATCGAAACGAACCGTTACGTTGTCGCCCACCGTTGTGCCGGGCGTGTGCGCACTATAGTAACCCAGCCAGGTAATCAGGCTACTGTGTGGTCGTCCGTGTTTTTCGTAATGTGTGGGGGATGGCATATATACGATTCCTTCAACTAACTCGGCTTTCTTGACATCAGGCATCGCTGCGTAAAGGCGTTCAAACTCGGTACGCGACAGCCTGTCACCAGCTTGTAGGGGTGCAGTTTCTCTAGATTCTCGAAGTTTGATTTTGTCAACGGCGATTGCCATATCACACCTCAGCTCTCACTAGCGATTCGGGGCCATCAGTGACGCTATTGCAAAAAACCTTTTTCGCCACAGATTTACACGGATAGAAAAGGCTAAAACAGAGATGATACCGGGATTACTCTGGACAACTGGTAAACATCTGTGAAAATCAGCTCCTTATCTGTGGCTATCTGTGACAAATTTCCGTTTTTGCAGTAGCGTCATCAGTAGACTGATTATAGCGTATCGATCAAGCGATTGTCGAGCAAAAAGTCAATCTAGCCCGAATCTCCGGAGCGCAACCCACTCGCCAAAACCTGTTTGTAGGCGTCGATCCGCTCGCTGCGCAGTTCCGGCTTGCTGCCAAGCAGTCGCTTGGTCCCTTCGAGCCAGATCTGCACGCGGAACTCAAGCAGCAGATAGCGGCGCAGCGCCTCAGCCCAGCCCGGACCGAAGTGCTTGCGATAGTAGCGAACCTTCGAGGTGTTGAAGCGAATGTGGCGCGCAGCAACAACTTGTTCGCTGCTGCGCCCTTCGTAGTGGATGATCGTAGATTCATAAACATAAAGTACACGCCAGCCGGCTGATTTGATCCGCAGGCAGAGGTCGGATTCCTCGCTGTACATGAAGAAGCCTTCGTCGAACGGGCCGGTATATTCGGACATGCGTACCTGTTCCAGTGCTTGACGTCGCGCCAACATGGCTGCACCCACGATCCAGATCGACATCATGGCTAGTGTCAATCTGCTGGTCATCCATGTGCAGCCGTTTTGACCAGGGATTGATCGGGAGCGCAGCACCCAGCCAAGTGCTCTCGAAAAAGCCGGTGAGCCGTGTAGGAAAGCGTCGTCTGCTGGACTGCAACGTTCCGTCTGCATAGCGCAGTTGAGGGCCGGCAATACCAACGGTCTCGTCGTCGCGAACGGCAGCGTAGAGCGTCCACAGGCTGTCGCCACCGGTTTCATCTTTCACAATCTCAGTGTCAGGATTGAGGAAAAAGACGAAGCGCCCGTTACTGGCGGCATAGCCGAGGTTGTTGCCGACCGTGAAGCCGAGATTGGTCTTGCTGACAATCAGATGAACCCAGGGAAACCGTGTAGAGACCTGCGTTGCCACGTCATCAGAGCTGGCGCTGTCAACCACAATGACTTCGACGGTTTTTACTTGATCTGGAGACCCGAATGAGCGGGCGGTGGTAGTAGGGTCTGGATTCCGGGTTGCCGCTTCAATCGACTGCAAACAGGCGACAAGCAGATCGACCACATTCCAGTGGACGATGACAATCGAAAGATCACAGCTGGGATCTGATGTGGAAGAGAGATCGGTTGAGGACATGGTGTGGCCTGCTAGAAGGTGCGATCAACCACGAAGTCGCAGAGTCCCAGCATGGATGCCTTGAACTCGCTTTCAGGAAACGGAGCGAGGTTTGTTCGTGCCAGGTCCACGAAATCAACCGCCTCTTGGCGGGCATTTTCAATGGCCTGACTGTCGCGCAGATTCTGGACCGTTCGCTGAATCGTCTCGTCCCAGATTTCTGAACCGTTCATGGTTGCCTGTGAATAGGTCTCCTCTAGTTCATCCAGCAACGCTTCCGGCTTCGTTTGAGATTGTATATAGTGGAAGAAGGGAAGTGTCAATGTGCCCTGGCGTAAGTCGCTGCCGGCCGGCTTGCCCAATGTATTGTCATCGCTGGTGAAGTCGAGGATGTCATCGACAATTTGGAACGCCATACCCAGGTTGTAGCCGAACTCGCGAAGTTGCGAGATCTGAGGCTCAGTCATTCCTGCAAGGATTGCGGCTCCCTCCGTCCCCGCGCAAAAGAGGCTGGCAGTCTTGGCATAGATGCGTTGATAGTATTCTTCTTTGTCCTGAACATAGTCGAAGCGGGCGAAGAGCTGACGCAACTCTCCATTGACGATGACCTGCAACGTGTCGCTGAAGATATCGATCACACGCATGTCGCCGGTTTCAGAAGAAAAGTAGGCGGCTCGACCAAACATGAAATTGCCCGCCAGCACCGTTGCACCCTTGGTCCAACTGGCATTGAGCGTCGGCGCACCGCGGCGCAGCAGTGCGTCGTCGATGACGTCGTCATGCACCAACGTGGCAGTGTGCAGCATCTCCACAGACGCAGCCAGAGAGATAACCCGGGCATACGAATCTGCTGACTCATTCTGGCCCGACCCATTCTGTGGTGACTTGAGCCCATAGGCAAGCAGCGCAAGGGCGGGACGCAGCCGCTTGCCGCCGCTGCCGATGAGATCGACAAAGGCCGTGGCCAGCGGGTCGAAGAGTGCTGAGTCAACACCCTTTAGCTTGGCCTCCACCCCTTTCAGCCCCCCTTGGACAGGGGCCAACAGCTGACGCACATCGCTTCGCGGCGTAGCCTGAAGCAGCGCTGGGGCGACTATTGCCCCGTCGTCAGTCTGCGGTCGCATGTCGACCTTGAGCGGCAAGTGATTGTCCAACACTTGGTTGTTTGCGGTAATGATAGTCATTCTCCAACCCAAAAAAGCGTAGTGCAGTATTCGTGGTCTCCGAAGCAACTTCATCCGGCGACTGATCGCGAAGCCGGGCAATCGCTTGGCAGATCAATGAAATGTGAGCCGGTTCATTGCGCTTGCCTCGATAAGGATGAGGCGTCAGATAGGGGGCGTCGGTCTCGAGCATTAGAGCGTCGAGACGTAACTCCGGGACAAGGTCATGCAGCTTGCGTGCGTTCCTGTACGTGACCGGACCGCCCAGGCTCAAAGCGAAGCCCCAGCTGTAGGCTTCTTGGGCCAGAGCCAGGTCACCACTGAAAGCATGGAGCACGCCTTTGAACGGTCGATCATTCAGCGGTGATTGACGGACCGTATCGGAATTCGCCCAGGCTCCCAAGATGGCAGCCACATCCTCGTTGGAATCGCGGCTGTGTATGATTACCGGCAATCCAAGTTCAGCGGCCAACGTGAGTTGAGCCTCCAGCGCCAAGCGTTGTTGGTCGGGTTCCACTGTATCCCAGTGGTAGTCCAGCCCGATTTCGCCGATGGCGACCACTTTTGGATGCTGGGCCAACGCACGCAATTTCATGAGACTGGCCTGGTCAAAACTCTGGCAACTTGTGGGATGCACGCCGACCGCTGCATAGACGCTGGAGGCCGCATCGGCCAAGGCAAGTGGCTGGTGCATGGTCTCCAACTGGATGCCCGGCACGACGATCAAGCCTACACCTGCCGCCTGAGCCCGCGCAAGCACTGCATCCCGATCAGAATCGAACTGCTCCACATCCAAATGGCAGTGACTATCAACAAGCGTCGGTCTCATCACAGGGCCTGACATCGCCTAAATCCACTCCACAAACATCCAGTCTTCTCTCAGAATCAGTTTGTTCATTTTATCACAGGGGAGAAGTGAAGACCGTACTTTGGATTGCAGATTGGCGCTAAGATAACGCGTGCAAGGAAACTCAAACTTGAGCCCTTCAATCTTCCACTGCCGTTCTCTACAATCAAGTCGCGCCATCGGTTTTGGCTACAATGCCGGCCAGCGCAACACCATCATTCAGAATGTCCTGCACCGCAGCCTCGTCGGTCGTCTCGGTGTAGACGCGGATTAGCGGCTCGGTGCCGGAGAAGCGGACCAACAGCCAGCCGCCGTCGTCCATGACAAACTTGTAGCCGTCGATGGTCACCAGGTCGACGACATCGTGTCCGCCCAGCGTAAGGTTGTCAGTGACGCTCAATGCGTCGAGTCGGGCCTTGGCGTTCTCCTTCATCTCATTGCCGCTGAGGCGTGTATCGATGCGGTCGTAGTAGTGGCCGCCGACCTTGTCGAACAGCAGTTGTAGTAGTTCGGTCGGCTTCTTGCCGGTGCGTACCATGAGGTCGAGCAGATAGAGGTTGGCAATGATGCCGTCACGTTCGGGCACATGGTTCTGGAAGGCGTAGCCGCCGCTCTCTTCGCCGCCGATCAAAGCGTTGTGCTCCATCATAGCCGGAGCCACATATTTGAAACCAACGCCTGTATTGACAACCGGCACATCGTAGAGCTTGCCCAGTTTGTCAAGCATGGTGGTGGTACTCAACGTTTTGACGATGGTGCCGCGCTCGCCGCGCACTTCGAGCAGATAGTAGGCCAGCAGACCGAAGACGCGCAGTTGGTCAACAAACTCGCCGTTCTCATCGCCCAGGCCGCAGCGATCGGCGTCACCGTCCATGATACAGACACAGTCTGCACCCAACGCCCGCCCCACGGCCAGCCCCGCATCGACATTGGGCGGGATCGGTTCAGGCCGTTGCATCTCTGGAAAGATGGGGTTGCGCTCGGCGTGGACTTCGATCAATTCAGTCTTGCCGCCGCCCACGATCTCGGTCAGCCAGCCCGAGCCGTTGCCCCACATGTTGTCGACGACGACCTTGAGGCCGGCATCCTTGATGGGTTGAACGTCGATCAACTCGGCGACGCGTTTCATGTAGGCCGGCTTGGCGTCAAAATACTCGATGGAATCGTCGGCCAGCGCCTCGCTCAGGGATATGCTGCGAATCGCGGCTGCGTCATCGACTGCCGGTATCAGTGACTCGATCTCTTTTAGCCCCGCCGGATCGACCGCGCCGCCGAATTCGTCGCGTACTTTGAACCCGCAATCTTCCGGTGGGTTGTGGCTGGCGGTGATGTTGACGGCCGCCACTGCGTTCAGCGCGCCGACGCTAAAGGAGATGACGGGCGTGGGCGTGGCTGTGTCCGTGAGGAAGACTCTAAAGCCGTTGCCTGCCAGTACTTCTGCGGCGGTGGCCGCAAACTTTTCGGCCAGGAAGCGTCGATCATGGCCGACGACAATGTTGCCTGATCTGCCGTGAGCCTTGAGGAAATCGGCGTAACCTTGGGTGCAACGACGGACGTTGGCAAAGGTATAGGCGTCGGCAATGCGTGCGCGCCAGCCGTCGGTGCCGAACTTGATATCGTCCATGGGAAAGCTCCTTTATGCTGTGTTTCGCAGAGGCTCAGAGAGCGCAAAAGGAGTAGTGCCAGCGTCAACCTGTCTCAGGCCACCTGCATGGAATCGTGTGCGGGGGGCAAGAAAAAGTTGCCCTCATGGATGCTGGCTCAGTATATCAGCATAGCAAGGGGATAGAAAGGATCGCGGTGTTTTCGCTGCTACTCCGCTCACCAGATTCATATAGACGACGTAATATTCGCGCAGCCGAATGAAGAAGGGCACGCAGCGATTCCAGTCGGCAAACGACCTGCTGTCTGCTCGGCGACGGTGAGAGGTGAAACGGGTTTGATCGGGAAGATGTATCCAGGCTAAAAATAATGGTTGATCGGCTGAAAAAGCGATGATAGAATAAGTCATTAACCCGATAGCCAAAGGTGATTATCCCCCGTGAACGAGTTCAGAATTCTTGGCGTTATTACAGACGTCGAAACGATTGCAATAGGACCAGGTGTGCATATTCGACGTCACCTGATCCGTGCGTATGGACGAGGTCGCTGGCGAAAACTGAAAGGTAGTGCAACCATTCAATTTGCAGACGGTACGGTTCATGATGCGGAACTTCACTGGTTTGAAACACACGGGATCGGCCGTAGGGATATCAAGATCAAGAGAATACTCAAATGAGCAACAAGTTTGTAATTTGCCTGAACAACGAGAGCAACCCGGCCAGCCTTATCGTTGGCAAAGTGTATCGCGTGCTGCCGGACGAACACGACGACGTGCCAGGAATGATACGCATCATCGATGAAGACACGTCCGAATCGGATGGCTACCTCTACCTGGAGTCCCTGTTTGCCGCCATTGACTTACCCAAAGCCGCGGAAAAGATATTGATAGCCTAAAACAGACTTCTGATCCACCAAGGATGTGGGCGGAAAATTGGCCAAAGTGACAGTCTGCCACATTAGCGATCCGGTTCCGCCGCCGACCTCATGCCCCTTCTCTTGCCAATTCTGCTGTCACCCCCACACCCTACTCGAGTGGTTCGCCAATCACAGTGGCCTTGTGCAGGTTCAGTCGCGCTGCATGAATCCCATTGAGCATGGCTTGGTGCAGGTCGGGCTGTCCGTTGCTGGCCACGAAGTCGCGCTGGGCCGGCGTCCACGGGTTGCCGTCGTAGTCTGTGATGATGCCTCCGGCCTCGCGAACCATCAGCGCCCCCGGGGCGATGTCCCAGGCATTGAGATCGCGCTCCCAGTGAACGGCGAAGGCGCCGCTGGCCACCTGCGCCAGATCGATGGCGCAGGATCCCATGCGCCGGATGCCGGAACAGAGCGGGATGAAGTGGGCAATCTCGACGCTGTTGTTGTCGGGATTCTCGGCTCGGGTATAGGGAACGCCGGTGGATAGGATGGCTTGACGCATGACGTGAACTTCATTGACGTGCATGCGGCGTACTTGCCCGTCAGTCTCGCGCATGTAAGCGCCTTCACCTTTGCGCGCCCAGTAGACCCGGCCCAGCGGCAGTTCGACCGTCACGGCCAGGACCATCTCTTCGCCCTGCTGTAGGCCGATGTTGACGGCGTAATAGGGGATGCCGTTGGCGTAGTTGACGGTGCCGTCGATGGGGTCGACGACCCAGTATGCCTCTGAGTCGGGCCGGCTGTTGCTCTCCTCGCCCCAGAAGTCGATGGTCGGGAAGTGTTCGGCCAGCGCCTGACGAATGAAGGCCTCATTGGCCACATCGGCTTCGGTGACCAGGTCGATCTCGTTGGATTTCCCCGTGATCGATCTGATCCCCTCGCGCTGCATACGGCTGACCAGTTGCCCACCCTGTTCTGCAATTTCGATGACGATCTCAAGTTCTTCTCGACCAAACTCCATCAGGTTTTCCTCACTGAGTATGATTTGAAAGGTTGTATTTTGCTCACCGCCACTACATGATATCATTGCCGTCACCGCGCACATAGTGCTCGCTGATAGCACTCTGAAAACAGGCGAAGCCCAAAGAGAGACATCGCGTGCAATTTGGGTCTCTTCAGTCAGGTGGGGTATAGTAGCGCAAAACAAATGTTCCGATCGGGGCTGCATGAATTTTCCATCTTGCTTGGCTCATATCGGTGGCACTCCTGACGCGAACTAGACTTAATGGCGCAAGCTGATCATAGGAATAGGAAGAAGAGAGATCTAGATGGACATCACTTGGTACGGACTATCATGTTTCCGCATTCGAGAGCGCGGCGTGACCATTGTCTGCGATCCCTATCAGAAATCCATTGGCCTGACGCTCCCCAAGATCAAGGCCGATATCGTCACATCCAGCCACGATCAAGCCGGTCACAACAATGTTTCGCGCATTAGCGGCGATCCCAAGATCATCCGTAGCCCGGGTGAATACGAGGTCAGCAATGTCTTTGTTACGGGAGCGACGACCTATCACCGCGTCGACGCGGATCAGCCAAGAGAGCGAAACGTAGTCTTCTTCATTGAGTTGAACGGGTTCACCATTGGGCACTTGGGTGACCTAGGTGAGGTGCCCAAACAACGCGACATCGATGATCTCAACCTGAGTGAGGTAGAGATATTGATGGTGCCGGTCGGCGGCATCAATACGCTGGATGCGACACGGGCAGTCGAGGTCATCGGCATGTTGGAGCCACGCCTCATCATCCCCATGCACTATCAGCAGGACGGGTTGAACAAAAAGCTCAATGCAGAACTTGAACCACTCGACAAGTTTCTCAAGGAATTTGGTGTTACGACGCCCGAACCGGTCGATATGCTCAAAGTCAGCAAGAGTTCGCTTCCCGAAGAGACCGAGGTTGTGCTGCTCAATCCCGTACAGTAGCGGTTTCCGAGTCACACGGGCCGGAAGGTTCAACGAGTCTGACGGGCCCATGGTTTGAGGAATAAAAAAATGGCGGGGAGCTGTTCACAGCTCCCCGCCATTTTTTTTATCCTTTGCGATTCCTATCGAACGGCACCGCTATTGCTCACTCAGCGCGTAGGGATCCTGCTTCTCTCTTGACGGCAAGTGCAGCAGCTTGCGGATCCATTCTTTCCAGAAGAGGCGTCGCAGATTTCGCCACGCATCGGTGACGCCGGGATCTTCCATCCCAGGGACATCCATTCGGGTGCTGTCATGCCCGGTCTCTCCTCCAGGGCTGTCATCCGCACCACTCTTGTTGTCCGATTCGCCGAAGCTATAATGGACATATGCTTCGGTGATCTCATCGATATAGAGTTTGCCTTCCGGCAGTGCCTGAGCCAGACGCCCTGCTTGTTCATACGGCGTGTGGGCTTGCGTCATGCTAAACCCCAGTCGGTTTGCCCAGCCGTGCATACGCTCATATAGAATCGGCGACAGATCCGGCGTGAAGCCGGTGGGGCCAAATATCCTTGTGTTCCGAATCAGCAGCAGGCCCAACAACAACACGACCGGCGTCAGCAGCGCCCATGCCCAGGGCGGCACCATTGGGGAGGAGCGGTCGCCGTCAGGAAAGGCCAGATCATCTTGGGGCATGTTGTCGCCCATGCCGCCAAATTCATCCTCGTAGGAGGGGGAGTTGCCCGGCGAGCCGAGAGGCCTGTCTTCCGGCATCCCCGGAACCATACCGCTGTCATCCAATTCTTCTCCGGTTGGTCGTTCCAGATTGCTCTCTTGGGCGGTCGGTTCAAACTCGATCCAGCCATAGTCGGGGAAGAAAACTTCGACCCATGTGTGGGCATCCCGTTCCGTCACCGTCGTAATGTTCGACTCCTGATCCTTCGACCCCTCTGCGTAGCCGCTGGCCGTGCGTGCCGGTATGCCTTGACTGCGCAACATGACTGTCATGGCTGTGGCATAGTAGTCACAGTACCCTTCCTGGATGTCGTACAGAAAGTATTCGACCGGATCATCGTCGGCAGCAGGCGCTTCGATCTTGTCGTTGTATGGAATCGTACGCAGGTAGGCCTCAATGGCTTTTGCCTTCTGATAGACCGTGTCATGGCCGGCGGTCAGCCAGGTGGCGTCTTCAGTGATCCTCGTCGAGAAATCGGGCGGCAGCTGTAGATAACGCTCTTGGATCACGGCCGGGTAGTCTGTCCCGGCGCTATCGAGTGCCGGCACCGTGACATCGGTATAGTTGCTGACAATCGTATAGCTATCGCCGACATTGGTCACCCGGCGGCTGCTGGCCAGACTCAGTTCAATCGGTCCGGCAGTCCCTTCATCGCTCGTGGGCTGTATCAGCGTCTGAAGTGGAATGCTTGCCTGTCTGATGTCCGGCGGACCCACGATCACGCCGCCCGAATCGCTCATCAGCGTAATCGTATAGGTCAGCGGCTGCCGCATCACCCACGCCTCAGACGGAATTGTCTCGGCGACCTCATACGCGGCGCTTTCTTGGCTTGTGTTGAGCCAACCGCGGCCGGTATACGTATCAAATGTTGCTGCGCGCCAATAGCGCCCGTTGAGGCTATCCACCTGGAAGACCGGCCCCTCGCCTGGATTTCTCGCACCGCCGAGTTGCAGCGATTGACCAAACGTTGCGACGCCGCCTCGCTGGCTCGGATTCAAGCCCGGATAGAGCTCATAGACCTCCTGGACAACATCATCCCAAACCATATCCAGCGGTTGCAGCACTCTCTGCACCTGTGGCACCTGACCCAATCCAGGGAAGATCCACGCAATGGCGAGGACGATCACGCTGTAGATCAGCGCATTGCGCATGAAATCAAAGGAGATGTCGGGGCTGAAATAGGTCTGTCTCTCTCTCCAGCGCAGCTGTTGTTCAGACAGATTTGTGCGGATCAACAACACCAGCACCAAGAGCGAGAAGAGCACCATGAAGCCGAGAACGGGCTCGGAAGCAAATTGGGTGTTGAGAACCAGGACAATCCCTGCCGGAACGACCGCCCTCCATGTGTAGCCATAGCGGAAGATCGACCAAACACCCAGAAACGTCAGCCACCAGATCAGGAACGACATCTCAAAGATGTAGACAAAGTTGTCCTCACTGGCCGAACCGTTCAGCGCAGCCGCTACCCACTCCATCCACTCGAGCAGGACGAAGTAGGATTTGGCCTGAAGTTCCGAGACTCCCTTTGGCGTGATTGCCGCAATGTTTCGCTGGCCGACAAGCGCTGTCATCAGATAGAGAATCCAGGCCAATCCGGCAAACAGGCTATGTGAGAATGCGAAGAAGCCGTCGAAACGACTAAATGACATCAACAAGCCCAACACAAATGCGCCCAGCGTCACCGGAACGAGAATCGTCATGTCGTCCACGTAGTTGGCCGCGTCCAAAGAGATGGCAACGGTCATGAACAGTAGAAGAGAGAGGATAGCGGTGATCACATATCCATCTTGAAAATAGACGTTGTCTCGATAGCGATGGCGACGGCGCGGAGCAGAACGAACTGGTTGAGAGCCTGCTGGTGCATTTGAGAGTGGTTCAGTGATTGTGGTCATAGGTTCAGTTGTGCGTTTGCCGCAGAAAGCCTTTTCGCAACAGAATTGATCGCATAGACATCTCAGTTTAGCCTAGAGATCAATTTCTGACAGGACAGCCATTGGTTGTCAAAGCAGCCTATACAGTAAACCGCTGAATAACAGTAGCAATCCCAACAATGCCGCCGCCAGAATCGATACACGCACAGGGTTTAATGTCTCTGAACGCAGCGTGTAGGTCTGAATGGGCGTGTCGACAGTAGCCAGCCAAGACCTGCTTGTTCCACCGGCTGTGTTGCCGACTGAATCCCCACTGGACGCCTTTAGTTCTGTTGTAACCCAACTGTTGCTTGCCAGGTTCCGCCATTGCTGGGAAGCGATACGGTAGTTGCTGGCCTGAATACGTGCACGCAATGCCGCTTCGACCGCAGCCGGATCGTTGGGATTGACGCCGCGACCGCCAGACTCGATTGCTACCGCTTCATTGTCCAGATTGTCGGCCATGGCCGTCCATTGAGCACCCACTCCACGCAGATCAAGGGTTTGCTCCATCGTTAGTTGGCGACGGAGCCACTGATCCCTGGTCTGGATCAGTGGGGCAACTTGCTCCAACACTGTGCGCAGTAGTGCTGAATCCGGTGATACAGTTGTGGCTTGCGCCAATGTCAACGCTGCCTCACGATCCGGCGTCGATATGTCAAGGCGGAATGCGGAGTTGTCCGGCCCCAATGAGCGCTCGGTCATCTGCACCGAAGCGTTGGAGCGCACGGGCAACATCTTCCATCGGTCCACTTGCTCATTAAGCGCACTGCGCGCCTGCTCAAGTTGACCCGGCGCAGGATCGGCAAGGAGTTGAAGATCGATTCCGGCGGTTGTGACAGTCATCGTCACTTGCCAGCCGGAGAAGAGCCCCTGCAGTTCCGGTCCTGGCCGCAACGTCTCATCGATAATCTGAGCGCCGGCCAATGCGATGGCAGCATCGCGCTGGCCCGACTCTAACAACTCCAGGGCCTGGAGCACATTGGCCGCACGGCGCGCCTCGGCCAGTGCATCGCTGGATAGCGGCGGTTGAGCCAATGTTTCAATCTGTTCGAGCAGCGCCAATACGGATAGCCAGTCACCTTGTCTTTGAGCATCGACCAGAAGTTGCCGAAGTCCGTCAGCCTGCCACTGAGCCAATTCAGTCCGTTGGATATCATCGCCCGGTAATCCTGCCAGCGCTTCGCCGGTCGCCTGGACCATCAACGCCAGATAATCGGGGTCGGGGGCGCCGTCGGCCTCAAGAACTCGCCCGCGATAGAGCGAGGCGAGCCCCGCATGCAACCTTGCCACGGTAGCCGAATCGCCGTTGTTTGTTGCCCTCTCGATACCCGACGTATAGGCGGCCAGCGCCTGTGCGTAGAATCGATCACGGGTTTCGGGAGCGAGGTCTGCGGGCAGTGTGCGATAGAGCTGTTGATAGAGATTCGCAAGTTCAGTTGCGGCCCCAAGGTCGGTGACGACGGCGACCGAAAGCGCGCTGATCTGTCGCCAGGTATCTGGTGAAACGAATTGAAAGAGAAAGGCCTCCAGTGGAAACGAGCCATCATATAGCCAGTGAATGCCAACCGTATTTGCATCGGATGTGGTGACGTAGTTCCATTCGTCGGGTGCAATATCGATCCAACTTTCCGGCTCGATACTCTCCGGCATCACGATAGTCGTTCGCAGGCTGCTGCTGCCCGGCCAGCCGACCAGGTTGCGGATATCATAGCGAAGGATAGCCAGGGGCGCGGCTTCTAGCGGAGCCGAATAGGTGAGCTGCAGATCGAGACTCGAATCAGGCGCGATCCGGATCTCTGCCTGATAGCCGTCCTCGATTGACGCGGGGATGATCGGGGTCCCGTTCGCGGATAGCGTGATAGGCGGCGCATTTGCATCAACACCGTCATACCGAAAAGTCAGCGGTAGAGCGATCGGATCATTGCTCTCATTTTTGAACCGGTAGAGTCCCTGGAAGGTAACCGATAACGGACCGCCGGCGGTCTCAGAAATCTGAAACTCAGCGGTATGGGTCTGAAGTTGTGCGGCGGTCGTGGCGTCCGGCGTCAGATAGTAGATCGGGAAGGTTGCCTGGACCGATTGCCCCAATCGCGCATGCTCTGGCGCCGCACGCAAACTAGCCAACGCATTCGCAGGCGCAAGTGTCCCAATTAGGCCCAGGCAGAATACAAGACCCGCCATGAGCAATGTCATTCGAGGTCGAAGACGGCATTTCCAGATCTCATGATGACTTGATCTTTCCATTTCGTCCAGAGTATCAGGGCAAGAACGGTAAGGCAGAAATGCCTCGGAAGTTGCATTTCTACCCTGCTTTTGGTATCGTGACTTGGATTCTATGCTAGGTACAGTCAGGTGCATCATCGAGCCTTCACTGGGCGGTACGAAAGGGCGAGACGAACGTTTATGGTTAAGTTGCTCATGCAATGGGACATCAAGATGGGCCGTGAACAGGAGTTCTCCGAGTTTGTCGTTCGAGAATTCGCCCCTAAATTGATGCAGCTGGGCGTTGAGCCGAGCGAAGTTCTGTATACCATGTACGGTGACGGTCCGCAAATGCTGGCGATTGGGGCCGTTGAGAGCCGCGAAAAATTGGTTGCAATCCTTGAGAGTTCACGCTGGGATCGTCTTCATCAGAAGCTACTCACCTACGTAACGAACTACAGCCAGAAAGTGGTCCGTGACAACGGTCGAAATTTCCAGTTGTAGTCGATAAGGCCGCTGCAAGAAATCAAATCCCTATTTGACGGCATGCAAGCCGCTGCGCAAGCATCATCAAACAGGGATTCAATTTCTTGCAGCGGCCTAAGTCGCCATCACCCTGCCATCCCTAAATGCGAATGCACCTCCGCTCAGGGCGCCCTCAGTTAATGTTCACGTGCGCCTAATGTCCGCCTGATTACAATGGTCCGCAGCAATCGATGATATGCTGTCAAAATATGAGATCTATCTACCCTACGTACGCTGGAGAAACTAATGAATCAAGACCAGAACAAGAAAGCACCCATTCGTCTGGGCCGCATTGTTGGCATTACCGCTGTCATTGCCGTCTTTGCTATCATCCTGGCGGCCTGTAGCGGCATGCTGACACCCGCAGCCCCTGCTGCCGATGCGGGCTCAGATCAGGTTGAAAGCACCGTCGAGACCGCCGCCGACGAAACAGCTGCTGACGAAACAGCGACAGAGGCCGGTGCGAATGATAGCCTCGTGCTCTCTGGGGATGAGGAATCCTACAACGGCATCCCCGTCGGCTTCACTGAGGAGGGCTACCCCTACCGCGGCAGTCTTGATGCGCCAGTGACCATCTATGAATACAGTGACTACGAGTGCCCCTTCTGTAGTCGTTATTTCATCCAAACTGAGCCTGCAATCAATGATCAGTATGTGCGTGACGGTGTTGTGCGTGTCATCTTCCGGGACTTCCCGCTGGAACAGCTGCATCCCAATGCATATGGCGCACATGAAGCGACACTATGTGTGGCCCAGCAAGGCGCAGCCGCCTACTGGGAAATGCACGCCGAGATCTTCAAGACTCAGTCGGCCTGGTCACAGCTTTCAGAGCCAGTGGCCTTCTTCGCTGAGCTGGCCTCCGATATCGGCATTGATGTAGATGCCTTCAATGCCTGCATGGACTCTGACGAAACCGTTCCTCTGATCGATGCCGGTGTGGCCGACGCCCGTGAGGCCGGCTTCAGCGGTACGCCCAGTTTCCAACTGGTTTCGGAAGCAAGCGGTGACGCCTACAGCCTAGTCGGTGCACAGCCTTATGAGCAATTTGCTACATACATTGATGCCATTGCTGCGGGCGAAGCGCCTGCAGCGCCCGCAGCCGCCGAGGCCGGTGATCCTGAAATCCCGTTCTGGGCCACTGCCGAAGGGCTTGCCCCGGATCCGGATAACCCTGGCTACACCATGGCCGGCGATGCCTATCGCGGCAACACGGACGCCGAGGTTGTCGTCGTTGAGTTCTCAGACTTCCAGTGCCCGTACTGCCGCCGGCATACCGAAGAGACTCAGCCCATTCTGGACGAGCAGTTTGTCGACACCGATCAGGTAATGTGGGTATTCAAGCATTTCCCGCTGGACATTCATCCCCAGGCGCCCATGGCCGGCGCAGCAGCTGAATGTGCAGGCGCTCAAGGACTCTTCTGGGAAATGGAAGAACTGCTCTTTGCCAACACCCAATCCTGGTCGGTCAGCGATCCTACTGAGGCATTGACTGAAATTGCCGGCCAGCTTGATCTGGATATGGATGCCTTCGAGGCCTGCTTAGCTGACGAAGCATCGTTGGCATTGGTCGAGAGCGACAGGGCGGAAGGCGCTGCATTCGTACGCGGCACCCCGACCTTCATCGTGCTCAAGGATGGCGCCGGCAGCATCATCCCAGGTGCACTGCCTGCGGAGTCATTCTCTGAAGCGCTACAGCAGTTGCTTGATGGGGAGACAACAAACTAGTCGCGCTCTTTGAGACTCGCAGCATGATTGCTGCGACCAAGCTCAAACAGTTTCTAGCAGTCTACAAGCATCGACCTGACGGGTTCTCGAGAACCCGTCAGGTCGATGCTTGATATAAAGGAGTAGCATCAATGATCAAAAAACAGTCTCTTCCTGGCATGATCATCGTTCTGTCAATTCTCTTTCTGACCGCCTGTGCTGGTGTTTCGGAGCCAGGCAGCATCGAGCAAGCTGCCACTGTCGAGCCGACGGCCCCCGTCGAGCAAGAAGTGAGCAGTGAGACCGATCCAACAGCCATGCCGGAGGCAGTTGCAACAGAGGCAGCGGTTTCTGAAGAAGCCATCTTGGTGCCAACGGAAGAACCAGCGCCGGTACCGGAAAGGGAAGAAGCCGACTGGACACAAACAGCCGGCATCGACGGCGACTACTTCATTCTCGGCAACCCTGCCGCTCCTATCCGGCTTGTCGATTTCTCGGATTTCATGTGAGGCGCCTGCCGCTCGCACGTGTTGCGAGTCGAACCAGAGATCATTGCCAATGAGGTTGCCGCAGGCTCCGTCAGCCTGGCCTTCCACCCCATGCTCGACCATGGTGAGGCGTCCAATTTGACCCACCGAACCGCAGAGTGCGCCGGCGCACAAAATCCGCTGGCTTTCTGGCAGATGCACAACCTACTCTTCGAGCGCCAGAGCGAACATTGGCGCGCGGATGGCAGCGTCATGGTCCAATTGGGCAGTGAACTGGGGCTGGATACCGACGCCCTGTTGGCCTGCATCAACGATCCTGCAACCCAAGAGAAGATCGCTCGTATGGATCAGAGTCGGCGTGAAGCGGGCATTCGTCTTCGTCCGACCTTCAAGATCAACGATGAGATGGTCGAGGGCGCTGTGCCGTATGCCCAATTGCAGCAAAAATTCAGCGAGGCTTTCCCAGACCAGTAACTAAACGGGCGTTGGCAAAGCCTCATGCCATTCCAGGCAGGGATGATCTTGTAGCGTATATTTATCTCTCTGGATTGGCCTGAAGCCCTGGCTGACTGCACGCCTTATCGTCGGAACAAAGCGAACAACTGTTTCGTTGCAATTCAGTCGAGTCTAAACGATTCTGAATTGTGTTGAGAAAATGTCTTGAAGACCATTAGTCCCTCCGTCTTTGTAGTAATAATCATATTTTCCGTGATTGGCTTTTTTAGCATCTCACCGCCGGTTTCTGCCGCGCCTGTCTCCCAGATCGTCTCCACATCTATCAACACAGACGCAGCCACCGAGCCTATCGACGTCGTCGTCCTGCTTGACGACTCGGGCAGCATGGCCACCTGCTGGCCATGGCCCCAAGATCGACCGCCGTTCAACCCGCCTTGCGGCTCGCCCAGCCCCAACCTGCCAAGCGACCCCGCTGCGCTGCGCTACAGCGCCGCACGGCTTCTACTTCAATTGGTCGACGAGCAAGATCGTGTGGCAGTCGTGCGCTTCGATAGTGATGCTGCCGGAATCGGCGACCTGGGCACGCTCCAGCCCGTCGGTTCAGATGAGAACCGCAGGCGGCTCATCGACTCGCTGCAGCAGCCAGAGAGCTATTTCGAGCGCGGCTATACGCGTATCGACCTGGGCTTGGACAGAGCGATCCAATTGCTTGAAGACGGACGCGAGGCAGGCCGCAGCCAATATCTGCTGTTGCTGACCGACGGCGAGCCAAGCGAGCAGGCCGGCGTGCCGGACCAGAAGCCACGCATCATCGAGCAATTTGGCCAACTTGCCGCCGACGATGTCCTGACCTTTCCCGTCGTGCTTTGCAATCCCACGGCAGGCTGTTCAGGCGAATTTCTGCGCGAGGATCTGGCCCAGATGGACCTCGTGGGCAAGGGCGTGAATGAAGCGGCAACCGCGCCGGATCTGCTGCGCATCTTCAGCGAACTGCTCACCGATATGAAGCCCGACCGCTCGATCATCACCGAGCGAGATGGTGCGGGCGCGCTGCAACTGGTCACACGCGACGCCCATGGTGCGCGCCAGTTGGCCTACGTCACCTCAAGCGCCAACCTGCTCAGTGTCAAGCGCGATGGGACGCCGACCTTGCCTGTGGCAGCACTGCGGGATCCCAACATCGACGTCAATCTTGTGGCCGGCAGCGATCTGACCGCCGGGCGTTGGACGGCCAATACGCTCGATCGAAACGGCTTTGTCGTCGTTCAAGCCGATAGCTATCCGCTCCTGCTCAATCCGCCGCCCAGCGTGGCCAACAGCCCTGCGTCCACACGCTATTACCCCGAAGGTAAGACGCCGCTGCTCATCGCCCGCGGCACCGGTCCCGGGATTGGCGAGCCGCTCTTTCTGGAAGACCAGGGCGAATTTACCGCTTTTGGAACAGATGGGCATCGCGCGCTGCTTCCGAGCGATCTGCCGTCCGACGTCCAGATCCAACTAGGCGGCGATGAAGAACCCCTGCAACTCGTTCGCACCTTCCGCATCGAGTCTCGTCCGGATCTGCCGCGGGCCGAGGTCTTTTCGCCTGTCGGCGACAGCGCCGATCTGTTGACCAATGGGCATCTGCCGCTCCAAGTCGGCTTCGGTGGCGGCGATGTCCAGGACATGGCGGCAACCGTCTACGTCAGTGATGAATCACTTGATGAAGCGGGCAACGGCAAGCTGGTCTACCAGGCCACAATGCAATGCGCCGATCGACTCTGTACCGATAACAACTTCATCCCAGGTGATGGACGGTCCTATCGCATCACCTACGTGGTCCAAGGCCAGCAGGACGGCATCCGTTTCAGCGACTGGGTGCAGACCGATCTGGGACTGGCGCCTGCCGTCTACCTGCGTGGCCTGCCGGCTGAGCTCGATCTGGCCAACATGCCGCCGGAGGGCTGGCCCATTGAACTCTCGTCCGGCACCATCGATCCCATCGGTGTCCTGGCTGCGTCGGCTGTGCTGCGTGCAGTCGACAGTGATGAGCCGGTTGCCACGGTCTCGCTCAATTTCAGCGAGGAAGTACCGGAGGAGGGCAGCCTACAGGCAATGCTCAAGGTCGATGGACTGCAAACATTGCGGCCAGGGGACTATGCCGGTGAGATCTTCGCTCTCAGCCACCAGCCCCAGCGGCCTGCCCATGGATGTGGAGATACGTCCCGGCGCCACGCTGCCGGTTTCCATCTCCGTACCGCGGCCGCTGGCCCGTGTCGACGAACAGATGGTTGATTTTGGACAGACCCAGTTCGAAACCTCGCCAAATTTCCGGTTGAACCAAAATGCAGAGGTGCAGCTTGGCTTCGTCGGCAGTCCATTTGACATCGCCGCCACATTGGCCGACAGTTCCTGTGCGGACATCACCATCGAGGCTGGAGCCCTTCAACAGCGCGACGGCGCCTACATCCTGCCGCTCAGCCTGACCAGTACCGGACCGATTCAGCCTGCAACTTGTACCGGTGGCATAACGCTCTCCGGTCCGGACGGCGACTACGATGTTTTGCCGTCCACAGTCGAGTGGCGCACGCGTGTCGATGAAGTCGAATGGTCGCTGGCGGGCAGCGATCTGAATCTTGGCGACCTTCAGGATGCCGGCGCTCGGGCCACGGGTACGCTGCTTCTGCGCTTCAACGGGCAGACGCCCTTCGTTGTGCAGATGGAGGAGATCACGGCTAACGGCGAAACTGACGAGGGGGCAGTCACGCTGACCGAGACAGAGTTGGAAATGACGCCGGTGGAGATCACCGATGCACCCAATGAGGCCGGGCTGTATGAGGTGCCGATCACCTTTGTCGTGCGTTCTCGCATTCCCAACGATCCGTTGGGCGGCAGCTTCTACAGCGGCGACCTGGCAGTCAGCATTGCCGGCCTGCCCGGCGATGTGCAGACGGCGGGCCTTAGCTTCCGCAGCCCCAGCGTTTTGCAGCGCTACGTATTGCCCATTGCTATGCCGATCTACGGCATGCCGCAGGCGTTGCTTTCGATTCCGCTCACGCTGCTGCTGCTGCTGATCATCGTGGCGCGTATCCGGAGTCGCGGTATCGATGACGAGGAGATTGAAGAGGCCGCCATGGCCGCGGCCATGCAGATGAACGGCAGCATGAACGCTGATGCCAACGCGGCCCAACAGCCCTTTGTGCCGGTCAATGTCCCCGGCAATCAAGCGGTCTGGGGCAGCTCGGAGTGGGGCATGCCGACGCAAGGTTCAGGCGACAGCCCATCTTCGACCTCGCTCTCTGCCGACGACATTGGCGACCCATGGAGCGCCGGATGGTAGACGGAATGCCAACTGGTCTCGTCGGCAGAGGGGAATTTTCTGTCACAGATGACGCCACTGCAAACAGGGCTTTTTCACCACGGAGACACGGAGGAGACACGGAGGGTCACAGAGGAAAATCCTCTGACAATCTGTGTCCATCTGTGATTCTGCTGTAAGAACAACGATTCAGCTACAGAGGGACGCAGATAAACAGATGTTGGCAGAGCTTTTCCTCTGTGGACTCTGTGCCTTCTCTGTGTCTCTGTGGTGAACCGGACCTTCTTGCAGTAGAGTCATCTGTGACAAATTCAAGGAAACTCAATGACAGACAGTCAATCAGTTCGTTTTGACAAACCCACCATCTACCCGACCATGGTTGTCGGCGTGGGCGGTATGGGGACCAACACTGTGCGTGCGGTCAAGCGTCGCTTCCGCAACGTCTGGGGCGGAGATCCGTTGCCGGGCATGATCCAGCTCATGGCGCTGGATACCGAGCCGCTGGTCAATCGTCTGGATCAGGAGCCGCTCTTTGCCGACGAATTCGCCTACATGGGCAAGTTCGATGCCACGCGCCTGGTCTCGAATCTGGATCAACATCCGGAGATCGCACGCTGGTGGAATTACCCGTCGATCCCGCTTGGCTACATCCACAATGGGGCCAAACAGCTGCGTCCGATTGGCAGGCTCTCTTTCTTCCGCAACTATGTCACCTTCAAGCAGTTGCTTGAGACCAAACTCACTAACTTGGATAAGATCCGAGACATGGAGACGGCCCAGAACCGCGGCTTTCCTGTGGTCGGCAACTACCAGTTGATCTATGTCGTCAGCAGCCTTTGCGGCGGTACCGGCGCAGGCATGTTCATGGACACGGTTCATCGCATCCGCGCCCAGGTGCGCAACAACGCCCGCATCGTCGGTATCTTCTTTTTGCCCGACGTACTGGAGGCCGAGATTTCCAGTGACTTGCAGCGTCGTCGTATTCGAGCCAACGCCTACGCAGCGCTCAAGGAACTCAACTATTTCCAGGAGACTCAGCAGTTCAAGGCACTCTATCCCAGCGAGCAGCGCGAATTGCCGGACACGCCCTACGCACCCTTTGACTTCATCTTCCTGGTGGGGCGCACTAACCGCGACGGCGGCAGCCTGGCACGCAAGTCCGACGCCGAACAGATGGCTGCACACATGATCCAGCTGACTGCCATCAGTCATCTCAGTAACGAGATTCTGGGCCTGGAAGTGAATGTGGTGCGCGAGCGCATGTACGATATGGGCGGCGCAGCCGGCGAGGTGACCGGGACACGCCCGTCCGCCTTGGACCGCCCCAAAGACGCGGTCAACGGCTCCCGCGGCCATTTTCTGGTCTACAGCGGCTTTGCGACCTCGGCGCTTGTCGCACCGCGCGAGGCGTTGGTCGATTTCTGGCAGCGCGCCTTTGTAGCCGATCTTGTTCGTCGTTTTGCAGCGGGACCGTCGCTGAGCGACCCGCGCACTGGACCGACGGCGGGCGATATCCAGCGCGTCTTTGCGATCTGGCAAAGTCTGCTGTCCCAGTTGGTCTCTCGCTATGCTGCGCTGGACAACGAGCGACTCGATGCCATTCGCAGCGAAATCGAGGAGCAGAATGGCGCCTGGTACAGTTTCTGGGAGCCGGTGCAGCAGGCCGTGCAGCAGGCGCTCATTGACACGGGCATTCGCGGGGCGATTACCCTGTGCGACCTGATGAGTCCGTCCACGCCGGCCACGGCGCCGACCGAATCACTGCCGCGCCAACGGCTGTTCCTGATCAACGGCTCGCCGGTCACCGAGGAAGACCGCACACGCTGGCGCAAGGTGTTGGCCCAGGAGGGCGGTTTCGCAGAGCAGATGCGCCAGGTGGGCAGCGGCTTCGGCGACCTGATGATGACGGCCTTCAGCCCAAGGCAGGCCAAGGAACGGGCCAGTGACATGGCCACGCGCAAGGCACACGCCAGACTCTATCAGCAACGTGATGCATTGGAACGGGCGCTAGTCGAACAGCTGGGCAAACAGGCATCGCTCATGCGCGATGCGCTGCGCAGCCAGATCGATGCCACGACGCTGGCGCTGGCCCGCGCCAACCAGGATGCCGATCGCATGGCCGAGCGTATTGACCCGCGCATCCCTGACGGCAGCGCCACAACGAGCACCTACTACGAACTGGAGACCGGCGCAGTCGGGCGTGACTATCTGAGCGCCTTCTACCGGCTCGCCGGGTCGACGATCACGGCTGAGGATTGGCAGGCGGCGCTCAATCCGCTCTTTGCCCAGTTGGTGCAGGGCGCCCGCGTGATTGATGCGGAGCAGATCTACACACGTATGGTCGAAGCCGTGGCTGCCAACAGCGCGCTGCGCAGGCGTGTGGCCGACGCGGTTGACATCAACCACATCATCAATACCCAGCGCGATCAGGAAGTCGAGCGCGTCCGCCAGCGGCCCGACAACCGCATCCACCAGTGGCTGGGGCGGCTCAATCCCTACATCCGCTGGGACGCCGACCGCTTTAGTTTTCATGAATCGAACCTGGAGCACATTCGACTGGCCGCTGTACCCACCAACCGGCAGGATGATCCCGGTTTGATGGCGGCGACTGTGGGGCTGGAGGATTTCAAGTGGGTGCCGACCGGCGATCACACACGCACTGACGCAGTCTGGATCGTGCATGGGCTGCCTGTGATGTTGCTTGAGCGCATGGACGAATATCGAGCTCAGTATGAAAACACCCTTGATTTTCCGATCAGGCAAGAATTCCACTTGAATCCTGATTGGGTGAATCTGCCGGATATTACACTTGAGGAAGAGCCGTTACCTACAAGGGTCATTGACAATTGAACGTTGACAATGATCAATTGACAATTGTCAACGTTCAATTGTCAACGAAGAAGAGTCATTCGCGTGCACCTGTGTTCATATGCGGCTGAAACCAAATGCAAATCAGCTACACACAGAGTAGAGCGGCAATCTTATGTTTTGGTGGGTGGGGCATGCAGGTCATGTTCCACCTGTTACCGCGCTTGCAGGCGGCCCAGGAACAGCGCGCAGCGCTTGGGGCCATCGGGCCGGATCTGGAGTCGATCACGCGCTTCGGCGCAGTCATTTCTGAGCCGGTGCTGGACGCCAAAGACAGGGCCCAACTGCATCTGCTGCAGCCCAATGGCCAAGCCGAGTTGCCGCCATTCTACATTGAACGTGTCCTGGCCCATCTGGATGAGCAGCGCGATGAATCGAACTCCCTGACCGCAGCGGAGCGACGCACGGAGGCGCTGCTCAAGGCGACCGCTCCCCATTTGCAGGTGCTCGATTTTGACGACAGCGGCTTCCGGTCCGTGGGCAAAGGCGTCGTTCTGGATCGCAAGCAGAAGCAACTCCACGCCACACGAAACGACATCTTCAATACCTCGCTGGTGCACGCGGACCGTTTGGCCCGCCTGCTCGAAATGCACATGCTCGACCCGATCCGCCATGATCTATTGGATCCCGACGATCCGTTTGTGCAGACGACGCTCTATGTCGTGGCTCCATTCTATGAACCCTTGGCCACCGCGCCCATCTGGCCCATCGTCACCCAGTTGATGAACCGGGCAGGCCGACGCCATATCTCACAGGTGGTCGGCATCTTCGCAACCGGAAGCTACGCGCCGGACATCAGCCGGGCGCTGGAAGATGGCGTTACCTATGCAGCGCTGCGCGAACTGGAACTGCTGGCCGGACTTCGCAACCGTGGCGACGATCGTGGAATCGGCGAGACGGACCTTGAGATGGATCAATTGGAGAAGCGGGTGGCCGAATCCGGTTCTCCTCTGGTTGATCAGATCGGGGACGAGATCTTCGACTTCGTCTATCTGCTGGATCGGGAAAAGAGCAATCAGAGCCTCACTGACGACAGCCACGAACTGGCGATTCAGGCAGGCAATGCGCTAGAGGCCATGATCGTGGCCGGGGGCAATCTCTTCATCCAGGAACAGCTTGGCCTCGGTATTCACCACGGTGAAAAGCGTCCCTACAGCCTGATCGGCGCTGCCAGCGATTATGTGCCCGTGAGCCAGATCCTGCATGCGGTTAACCGCCAGGAAGAGAGTCGGTTGGTGCGCGATTGGGTTTTGCGCAGCACACCCGCGCCTTCTTCTAATCCGTTGCAGCGACAGACAGTTGCGCCTGCGGTCAAGAGCCTCAACGAATTTGGCTTCACGATTGAGAAAGTATTGGCGCTGTTGGTTGTGCGCCATCCGGATCTGTACAGCAATCAGAAACCGAAAACGATTGAAGATCTCAAGGTGCCGCGCACCTACATCTTGCCCGATATGGTCAACAAAGCCATGCGCCGTTTGTCTGGCAATCGTTGGCCCGCGACCTTCTCCGACCATTTGGTCGAACTGGCCGGGCATCTGGGGCTGGCAGCCGGGCCCGCCGCCATCGACGAGGCCTGGGGGCTGGATGTCGATCTGGCTCAGGCCTCGGCGGAACAGAGCATGGATGACCGTGTCTATCCCCAGACGGTGCGCCGGATCCAGAGCCATTTGACCGAGCTTGTTGTGGCGTCGCCGTCAGGATTGAGTGCCGCAGAGCATCAGGTTGAGCTGTGGAAAACCGTGGTTGATCAGGAACGGCTGTGGCTATTGACGCGCTCAACACCCTCAAGCCGCAAACTGCTCGACATTCGCCAGGAGCAGGCCCACCGCGATTGGACGGCCAGCTATGCCGCGTGTGACCAGCCGAACGCCGTCACTTGCCGCCACCATGTTGCGCGCCGTAGTGGCCATCGCGCTCGTCACTCTGTTGGCCCTCGGCTATCTGTGGGTGATCGGCGGCGCCTGGAGTTGGGCTGATGACGGCATCGCCTTGGCCGGCTTTGCTACAGGTGTTCTGGTCGCGGCCCTGGCCGCCTTTGTCTTCCGCAGCAACCGCATTCAGCGTCTACGCGAGCAGCGAGTGGAACTGGCGCAGGACGAATTCACCGATCTGTTGCAGCGCACCACCACCGACGGCATGGTGCGTCTGGTCGATCGGGTGCTTGACTTGCTGAATGAATGGGCGCAGATGTTGGCCGAGGCCAGGCAAGAGCTACATGCGCTTTCTACGCCGCCCTCCATGCCCGCGGTGCCGCCGCCGGATGTGCCTCTGGACTATCTCTACACACCGCACATGAATGAGGCGCTTTGGGCGCGGGCCCTCAGCTATCTGCGCGAGCAGATCGATGCCGAGGGCTTCCGCAGCGAAGACCGCCTTGATCATCTCTGGGGACAGCCCGAGTGGCGACGAGCCATGACGCGTATGTTGCGTTCACTGCCGGGCAGCACGCGTGGCGGCAGCGCTGCGAGTCAGAACCGGCGCGCCACAGCCATCGCCCAGTTCATCCGTGAGACCGTGCGCGAGTCGGTCGCTCCGGTCAGCCTAGAGCGCTACCAGCCCGGTCGGGCTGATCTCATCGCCGAGTTCGCCGAGCAATATAGCGTCGAGCATATGCTCTGGCGCTTTGCCGCCGATGCCAACGACCTCCAGAAGCAGTTGCGCGCCCTTAACGGCAACACCCGTCATGCTCCCCACCCGGAGATCCTTGTTGCACCGGAAATGACGCCTCAGGCCCGCGAGACCACGAAGACCTTCTCCACGCGTCGCTACATCGAGACGACCTGGAATCGAGCAAAACCGACAGCCAACTACGACGTCTCTGATCGGCTGGCAGTCTACGGCATCACCGTGGATTTCGTGGCAGCGGGCGGCGCGCCCGACAGCGATCTGGCGCGGCGTGCTACGCGACGAATTCAAGTTTGCGCTGTTGCCCACGCAGGACCCGTTCAGTGTGACCGTGGTGCGTACCGTCCATGGCCTGGCGCTGGAAGACCTCGATTGCATGCAACGGTATCGCGCTGAAATGACCTACCTGCTTCCCCAGGAAAGAGCGCTCATTCAATTGGGTGGCGATCCCGAGGATCGGGTATATCGTGTTCAATAGGGTGGTCAGCCAGAGGCTGTTGACTGCCATGGCATCTGAGCAGCAACCGAACTCAGGGACTTGCCACAGATGACTCCACTGCAAAAACTAATTTTAGCCACAGATGGACACAGATAATCAGAGGATTTTCCTCTGTGAACCTCTGTGCCCCTCCGTGTCTCCGTGGTGAAAAAGACCTTTCTGCAGTAGAGTCACAGATGACTCCACTGCAAAAACTAATTTCAGTCACAGATGGACACAGATAATCAGGGGATTTCCACAGATGTTTTTTCAGATGTCTAGCAGCACAGGAGGTTTGAAGCGTGGTCAATCAATCTGATCGGAGGATTCTCTTCCTGTTGTCGGGTTTGGCAGCATTTATTACGCTGGGTGTCGCAGGATACAGTTTGGCGAATCTCAGTGTCTATCAGCCCGGCACACCGGAGAAGTTATTGCCGGGCGCAGCCAGCCAGGATATCGTCTCGCTCGTGGCGGCCATCGGCCTCATTGTTTGTATACTGTTCATTCGGCGGGGATCAGGCTCAACCTGGTTAATCTGGGTCGGTCTTCTCGGCTATCTCTTCTACGCCTACGCACTCTACAACTTCGAACGACTCTACAATCCGCTATTCCTCTTCTACATTGCAATCCTTGGGCTGACGGTCTATTCGTTGATCGGCTTTTTCATGCGTGCCGATCTGACAGCCATCCGTGCCAAGGACGGTCGAAACCCTCTGCGGCGGGGGGCGGCAGTTCTATTTCTGGTGCTTGTTGCCATGTTTGTCTTCCTCTGGCTCAGCATTCTCTTGCCTGCCATGCGCAGCCGGATTCCGCCGGACGGAAGTACAATCTTCGTCCTGGATCTGGCCTTCTTCCTGCCGTTGCTGACCATTGAGGCGGGGCTGCTTTTCAAGAAAGCAGCACTCGGTGACGCCCTAGTGATCCCGATCCTGATCAAGGTAGGCGCCCTTGGACTCTCTGTGTTGCTGGGCACATTGATCGCGCCGTGGTTTGGTCAAGAGCTCGACGCCGCTTCGGTGGGCATCTATGCGATTCTGGGCCTTGGCCCGCTGCTCTTCGTCATACCTTTTCTTCGTTCGATGAGCATTGGGGCGGTCTATGGGCAGGGGGAACTAGATAGTTAAGTCATCAATACTTGGCGATCAATCGTTCCAGCGCATCCAGACCCCGCGTCAACGTAGGCATATCCGGCCCAAAGCTTATTCGGCTGTAATTGCCATAGCGACCGAAGGCACGACGTTGCTCCGGGTTGACGTCGAAGAAGATGCCCGGCACGGTGATGACCTTCTCCGGCAACCCTTCCTTGAAGAAGGCGAGCCCATCGTTGAGCGGGGCCGGCAACTGCGATAGATTGGCCCAGATGTAGAACGTCCCCCCCGGCTCAGCGTCGGCCCGGATCCCCATGGCGCGCAGGCGCTGCAACATGTAGTCTCGCTTCTGACGAAAACAGACCTGAATGGCAGCCGTCTCCTGAAAGGCGTGCTCGGGCTCGAGCAGGTCGAGTACCTGGGCCTGGAAGGGGTGGTTGGGGCCGCCATCCAGGAATGAGCCGGCGCTGGCAATGGCATTGATCACTTCCTCCGGCCCAAGCGTCCAACTGATGCGCCAGCCTGGGTAGCGCCAGTTCTTGGTCAATCCGTCGACCAATATCACCGGATCACTGTTGACGTCCTCCACATAGGCTGCTGCCGAAACCATTTTGGGCGGATGGCCGCCGGGATGGCCGGTGTAGATGTAGTGGGAGTAGAATTCGTCAAGGATGAGCGAGCACTTTAGCTCGCGCACCATCTGGATCCACAGGCGAAGTCGTTCCCCTTCAACCAACTGGCCGGTGGGGTTGCACGGGTTGCTGACCAGTAGCGCCTGCAATCCTCGTCCCTGGATCTCTTTCTTGAGGTGGGCCAGCGAGACCTGATAGCCCTCTTCCGGATCCAGCAGGATGGGAATGGGTATGAAGGCTTTGAAGACGCTGAGCAGCTCTTCATAGGCAGTGTAGTCGGGCAAGAAGTGGCCCATGTTGATATTGCCCAGGGCGGCTGCCAGTCGGGTCAGTGCCACGCGCCCGCCGCCGGCAATACTAACATTGCGCCATGAGTATTGTGACGCCTTGCCCTGACGATAGAGTGCATTGTAGAGATCGGCAACCTTCTGACGTAACGCCACCTCGCCGGTGATGGGGCTGTATTCCTGCGCACCGGGATCAATCGTGATCTTGTCGATGCGCGGCGGCGCGCCGTCAAGATCGCCCGTTTCAGGCATGCCCTGGCCCAGGTTTGCCCACTCCGGATCACCGTATGTGAAGCCCTGTTGCGTAGCACGGTGCATCACGTAGATGACGCCGGTGCGTGGTACACGACGAAAGCCGGGGACGGTCGGATTGGAAGTAGACATGGGCGATGCCTTTCGATGGTCAGGGCTTTTGGCTTTGGAGATGGTTGTTGAGGCTATCGTGCCATCAAGACAGAACCGACGCAACTTCAACTTGGGATCACATGCCCTAGGGCGGGTTTCTTTGCTCATGGGCATCAAGCTAGGCGTTATGTCTGGCAAAGCCGTCGGTTTCGGCAGGGATAAATCCTGGCGCTAGACTGAAGACGCTTTGAAAACATGACTTCTGTAGGTCCGACTTGCAGTCGGACTCCTTCGGTGACCTCTGGATCCGTCTGGCACGCGTACCTTGTCACGCTGCAAGCGTGACCTACTAAACGCATGATACCGTTGCTGTAAGTTCGTTGGCAAGGGTGTTCGACTCAACATAATCTTGGCCTGGCGCCTATGGATATCCTCACCCACGAAACAGGGAATCGACAATCCCGTGTACTTCAAAGATATGTTTCCTTGCACACGTTGGACAAGTCATTCTTGTGAAGCTCTCGGGATCGTGAGCGAGAATATTCGATTGGGAACCGTATCCATTCCGATGGGGACTGCTGGGAATGACTTTGATGTATTCAAAACGGGTTGAGCACCCCGGATAGCCGCAGGCTGAGCCTGTCGAAGGCGCAGGCGGGTCGACCCGGCTTCGACAAGCTCAGCCTCGCGCTCCTTTCAACTCATTTTGAGCACACCCAAATGACTTGTCCCTACGTTGGTTTGGCGTAGCTTGGTCGGTGTCGAGAGGAGTCCGTCAAATCGCACAGCGCGTTCTTTTGGCCGTTGTTGTATAATTGAATCAGCACTCAATTTATGTAGGCCTGTACCGTTTCCGGTGGGCAACTGCGCAGTGCAGGAGAGCGGTTTTTCATCCGTAGAGACGCTTGCCCGGCGTCCGACAGACCTAGTCAAAATCCAAGCCGTGTACAAATAGGAGAACAAATGATGGGAACTATCCTGGAACAGATCGGCGAACTGGGTGTGGTGCCGGTCATCGCCATTGAAAATGCCGCGGACGCGCCCAAACTGGGCCAGGCGTTGCTGGCCGGTGGGCTGCCCTGCGCGGAGATCACCTTCCGCACTGCGGCTGCACCCGAAGCCATCAGGCTGATGAGCGCCGAGTGCCCGGACGTGATGGTCGGGGCCGGCACCGTGATGACGGTGGCCCAGGCCGAACAGGCTGCCGAGGCAGGCGTCAAGTTCGTGGTCACGCCGGGCTTTGACGATGACGTCGTCGATTGGTGCATCGCCAATGATATGCCGATCACGCCCGGTGTGCTCACCCCGACCGAGATCAACATGGCGCTCAAGAAGGGCCTGAATATCGTTAAGTTCTTCCCGGCAGAGGCCGGCGGCGGTGTCAAGACGCTCAAGGCCATCTCGGCTCCCTATGTCGGCGTCAAGTTCATCCCCACCGGCGGCATCAGTGCCGCCAACCTGTCCGACTACCTCAGCCTGCCCTCGGTGCATGCCTGCGGCGGCAGTTGGATGGTCAAGAAGCAGCTGATTTCTGACGGCAAATTTGACGAGATTCAAAAGATGGCTGCCGAAGCAGTGGCGTTGGCCAAACAGATTCGACAAGGAGCATAATCATGGCTGGTAGAGTAGTTACTTTGGGCGAAATCATGCTGCGTCTTAAACCGCCCGAAATGGAGCGTTTTTTCCAGTCTTCCGTGTTGGAAGCCACATTCGGCGGCGGCGAGGGCAATGTAGCCATCTCGCTGGCCATCTTCGGCAAGGACGTCTCCTTCGTCACTGCATTGCCCAAAAACCCCATCGCCGAGGCCTGCATCCGCTTCCTGCGCGGCTATGGCGTGGACACGTCGTTCATCTCGCGCAAGGGTGAGCGCGTCGGCATCTACTTCATGGAAGGCGGAGCCAACCAGAAGGGCTCGGCCGTTGTCTACGACCGCTCCCACTCGTCTGTCTCCACCGCCACGGTCGATGACTTCGACTGGGACGCCATCTTCGATGGGGCCGAATGGTTCCACATCACCGGCATCACCCCGGCGCTGGGGCAGGATGCCGCCGATCTTTCGTTGAAGGCCGTACAGATGGCCAAGGCCAAGGGGCTTACTGTGTCGTGCGACTACAACTTCCGCAGCAAACTCTGGAAGTATGGCAAGAGCGCACCCGAGGTCATGACCGAATTGGTCAAGTATGTCGATGTGGGCATTGCCAATGAAGAAGACTGCCAGCGATCGCTGGGCGTCAGCCTGGAAGAAGGCGATTGGGAGCACGCTGTCGGCTCGGGCGATCTGGACGCTGCCCGCTATGAGGCGTTGGCCAAGAAGATGTTTGAGACCTTCCCGAACTTGAAGTACCAGACCATCACGCTGCGCGAAAGCTACAGCGCCTCTCACAACGGCTGGTCGGCCTGTCTTTACAACGGCAGTGACTTCTACCTGAGCAAGCGCTACGACATCACCCACATCGTCGACCGCGTCGGCGGCGGCGACTCGTTCGCTGCCGGCCTGATCTACGGCCTGACCAGCGGTATGGCTGACGAAGATGCGCTCAACTTCGCCGTGGCCGCCTCCTGCCTGAAGCATTCGATCCCCGGCGATGTGAACCTGACCACCCTGGCCGAAGCCACCAAGCTTATGGGCGGCGATGCGTCAGGACGTGTACAGCGCTAGAAACAGTCAGCCTAATTACGGCGAAGGCTCTGTAGCGTAAAACGTGAAGCGTGATCTGTAATGGGTCTGTTCAAAACGAGTTAATCGCCTAGAGTCCCTCCGGGAGGATGATGCCGCAGACCTGAACGATAAGGTGCTCCTCCCGGAGTTCGTCTCAACTGATTTCGAAGCCCAGTATGTATCTTCCGGGTCGTCGGGCGCTAGCGCCCGACGACCCGTTCTCCTTGCCCATAGGACCATTGTCCCAAAACTGCATGACATCTGTCCCTCTCGATCAAGGTCAGTTGCACCTATGGAGCGTTCGATTGTCGATGTATGCTTGCTCCAACTCTATTTACCGCCGGACTATTGCGCTCCAGCAATAGTGCCGGTCACAAACGGCCAAACAGTGTCGAAACGGTGTCGCAACCGTGATAGTGTATAACCGTGAAATGATGGCCGAACAATCAGCGCTCTGTTTCTCAAAGGACATTGACCATGCTCACCTGGCCTGAAAAACTTCTATTCCTCGTTGCTCTTGCCTTATCAATCTATTTTTCCTACTTGGGATTCCGCAAAGTCTACTTGGTGATCCGACGCGGACAGGGTGAACCCTTTGACACCAAGGGTGTTATCGGCAAGGCGTTCTCCGCCTTGTTTGAGTGGGTCACCATGTGGCCCATTTGGCGGGCGCGCACCGGCACCAGCATCTTCCACGCCATGATCGCCTGGGGCTTCATCTTCTACTTGCCTGGTCAATTTCGCCGATGTTCTCCAGGGCCTCTTTGACTTTACGTTCTTGGGCACTGGATTCGCCGGCAATGTCTATCGCCTGCTTGGCCGATGTCTTCACCATGTCGGTGCTGATCGGCATGGTCTACTTTTTGGTCCGCCGTTTCATCCTGCGCAGCAAGGCGTTGACCTACAACGACAACATCATGTTGATGGACAAGGTGAAGCAGGGCGGCATTGCCCGCGACTCGCTGATTGTCGGCATCTTCATCCTCTGCCATGTCGGCTTCCGAATGTTGGGCGAGAGCTTCTTGATCGCGGAACATGGCGGCGATCCTTGGCAGCCGTTCGGCAATGCGCTGAGCAATCTTTGGTCTGGCATGAGCGAAACACAACTGGCGATCGGCGCGCATATCGGCTGGTGGGTCGCTATCGGCCTGATTCTGGCCTTCATTCCCTACTTCCCCTATACCAAGCATTTTCACCTCGTCATGTCCGGCTTCAATTTCCTCACGAAACCCAAACGCACAGCTATGGGTTCGTTGGAAGCCATAGATTTTGAGGACGAGTCGATTGAGGAATTCGGCGTTGCCAAACTGGAGCAACTGCCCTGGACCAACCTGGTTGATGCCTACTCGTGTATCATGTGTAACCGCTGCCAGGACGTCTGTCCGGCCTACACCACGGGCAAGGAGTTGTCCCCATCGGCGCTTGAGGTCAACAAGCGCTATTACATCAACGAAAATCTGACCTCGCTGGCCAATGGAGACGAGTCCGAGTTCAACCTGATCGACTACGCCATCAGCGAGTCGGCCGTCTGGGCCTGTACGGCCTGCGCCGCCTGCATCGAGATCTGTCCCGTCGGCAACGAGCCCATGTTCGACATCATGTACATGCGCCGCTGGCAGACACTGATGGAGGACTCTTATCCTAAGGAACTGCGCACGGCCTATCGGGGTATGGAGCGCAACGGCAACCCGTGGAACCTGAGTGCCGGCGACCGCATGGCCTGGGCCGAGGGGCTGGACGTGCCTACGGTCGAGGACAATCCGGACTTCGAGCTGCTCTGGTGGGTCGGATGTGCACCTGCCTATGACCCGCGAGCTCAGGCGACCGCCAAGGCATTCGCCAAGGTGCTTAACGCTGCCGGCGTCAACTATGCCGTGTTGGGCGAGATGGAGACCTGTACCGGCGATGCTGCGCGACGCTCCGGCAACGAGGCGCTCTTCTATGAGATGGCGCTTGGAAACATTGAAACGCTGAACGAATTCGCCCCCAAGCGCATCGTCGCCACCTGCCCCCACTGTCTACAGGCATTGGGCAAGGAATACGGCGAGTTGGGCGGCCACTACGACGTGATTCATCACACCCAGTTGCTTTCGGAACTGACGGCGTTCAACAAGATTAGCGCCATCAGCAATGGCGACAGCGACACCATCACCTTCCATGATCCGTGTTATCTTGGTCGCCAGAACGGTATTGTCGATGCGCCCCGAGCTCTGCTCGGCAGCATGGGCTTGAACACGGTTGAGATGCCGCGCCACGGAAAGAAATCATTCTGTTGCGGGGCCGGCGGTGCACAGATGTGGAAGGAAGAGGAGCACAGCCCCGAACGGGTGAACATCGTTCGCTATGAAGAGGCTGCCGAGACCGGGGCTAAGACCATCGCCGTCGGCTGTCCCTTCTGCCTCACCATGCTGACTGACGCCTCCAAGGAAGCCGATCAGGGCGTGGCCGTCGTGGATGTGGTCGAGTTGATGGCGGAGCGTATTGAGGCGTAGGCTGGGTGAGATAGGGATAGTCAGAAAGATGCAATATTGGGCCGCAGTGTCAACGAGCACTGCGCCCCTTTCTGTTGGGCAGGGCTTTCCCTCTGTGGACTCTGTGCCTTCTCCCTGCCTCTGTGGTGAACCGGACCTTTTTGCAGCAGGGCCTGAGATACAACCGCTGAATTCTTTCCCGCCAACCGTGGTATCATGTCAGCAATCTCAACGCACGATCAACCGTTCTTCACTCAAGGATTTTCCATGCAACCGATCTACCACATCACGACCAAAACCGAAGCTGACGCCGCCGTTTCCTCGGGCGAATATACGCCGCAGACCTTCGCCGACGAAGGCTTCATCCATTGCTCGTATGCCGGGCAGGTGCAAGGTGTGGCCAATCGCTACTACCGTGGGCAGGACGAATTGGTTCTCCTGGAAATCGATCCGGCCATGCTGACCTGTGACGTGATCGATGAAAACCTCTTAGGCGGTGACGAGCTCTTTCCACATGTCTACGGGCGATTGCCGATGGCGTCAGTGACCGCCATAACGGACTATCCTTGCAATGAAGACGGCTCCTTTTCCCCGCCAGCCAGCGTGTGACCATCTGCCGACATGCATTGGCTGCAACAATCTTCGGTCCTTTGCTCCCCGTTTCCCCAACTGCTATACTGTCACCATGGAAATCGTAGTACAGCAGACACCCAATCCCAATGCGCTTAAGTTTGTCTTGCCGGCGAAGCGATTCACTGAGTCTGCCAATTTTCCGGACGTGGATTCTGCTGCCGGTCATCCGTTGGCCCGGCAGCTTTTTGATCTCGGCGGCATCTATAATGTCTTCTGGGCGCAGAATTTTGTGACTGTCAACAAGTATCCGGACGTTGAATGGGAGCCGCTCACCGAGCGCATCCAGGCCGTTCTCAATGCGATTAGTCAGGATGCATAGTATTCAAGGCATTTGGGCCAATGCAGGATAATACTCATCCACGATGAAATATGAAATTGTACGAAGGTGGCTTTCTTCGTGTTTCTTTTTGCTTCGTGGATGATCATCTTTTTGGAACCGCCTTATTTCTGTGGGAGTTTGAATGAGTCAATTGGGGGAAGCGCCGGTCGTCGTGGCCAGCGAAAATGGACGGCGTGGCGCGGTTGCGGCCATGGAATTGCTGCGCGATGGCGGCAGTGCATTGGATGCCGTGGAACTGGCCTGTCGTATCGTCGAGGACGATCCTGATGAGCATAGCGTCGGCTACAGCGGCCTACCCAATGTGGTCGGCCAGGTCGAGCTGGATGCCAGCATCATGGATGGGCGGACGTTGGAGACCGGCGCAGTGGCCGCAGTCCGAAGCTACGGCAATGCCATCACGTTGGCTCGGCGGGTCATGGAGGAGTTGCCGCACGTGTTGCTCTCTGGGCGTGGGGCCGAGCAGTTGGCCGCCGAACTGAATCACTCGCCCACTAATCAATTGACGGAAGAGGCGCTGCGACGTTGGCGTCAACGTTACGAAGACTATGGCCTGAACCCGGAGACGCCCACCGAGCTGCGTAAGGTAGCCAAGACCCTGACACGTCCGGTGAATCTACGTGATATGCCGGTACAGACCGAAGTTTCGGGCAAAGATGCGACCGGTAAAGACGATACGCTGGGCACCGTCAACTTTCTGGCCCTGGACCAGCATGGCGATATCGCCTCGGCCGTCAGCACCAGCGGACTGGCCTGGAAGTACCCCGGCCGTGTGGGCGACAGCCCCATCGTCGGGGCCGGCAACTACTGCGACAATCGCTACGGCGCCGTGGCCTGCACCGGGATGGGTGAGTTGGCAATCCGCGTCTCCACGGCGCGCAGCATCATTCTCTACATGAAGATGGGTATGTCGTTGGATGAGGCCGGCCTGGAGGCGCTGCGTGATCTGACTGAGCTGAACGCAGGCCCCGGCCAGTACATGAATATCGTCACGCTTGCGCCTGACGGTTCGCACCAGGGTTTCACCACGGTGCCGGGCAAGAAATATCTATATGTGACCGCTGATATGGATGAGCCGGTCCTGGCCGACCGGCTGATGTTGTCTGAGGAATAGGCACTTTCGGCTCATCTGGAATCCATGGGGTCAATCCGCATGAGATCCGGGAGCGCCGCACTTACGTCCTTGACTGAGAGTCTGAATCGATGCCGACTGCTGTGATCATGCCCCAGCTTGGGGAAAGTGTCGTCGAAGGAACGGTGACCCGCTGGCTTAAGGCCGCTGGGGAGACCGTCGACAAGCTTGAACCGCTGCTGGAGATCGCCACCGATAAGATCGATACTGAAGTGCCCGCGCCTACAAACGGCGTTCTGCTGACCGTGTTGGTCAACGAAGGCCAGACTGTCGAAGCCGGTTCTGTACTGGCCTATATCGGCGCGTCGGGCGAAACGATCGATGGTGACACAGGCGATGAGCCGGGCAATGATCCGGGCACTGAGCCAGGCATGGTGGAACGCTCCGAACCGAACGGATTGTCAGACCCTGACTTGGCTTCGCTATCTGGTCAGTCCCGGCCAAACGGCCGTTCATTCATTAGCCCTGTGGTGGCGCGTTTGGCCGCAGAAAAAGATGTCGATCTTGATGAGGTTGATGCCACAGGCTTGAACGGACGCATCACCAAGAAGGACGTGCTTCGGTTTATTGAAGACCGAGCATCAGAGATCGAAGATCAGGAAAGCGTCTGCACGCGTGCAGACGCTGGTTCTTCGTTCATTGATCTTCGCTCTTCCCCTCTTCCTTCCGATCCTTCTTCAAACGATGAAATCCTCCAACCGCTATCCACCATGCGTCGCGCCATTGCTGCCCACATGGTGCAGAGCAAGCGCACCAGCCCCCATGTGACGACGGTCTTTGAAGTCGATATGACCACGGTCGTCCGCCATCGTGAGGCATGGAAAGGTCGACTGGCTGAGAAGGGCATCAAGCTGACATATACGCCCTACTTTGTTGCGGCGACGGCTGTCGGGCTTAGGGCCGTGCCTGAGCTAAATTCACGTTTCACGGACGCAGGGATTCTGGTCAATCGACGCATCCATATTGGCGTGGCTGCGGCCGTTGAGCAGGGATTGGTTGTCCCGGTTCTGCGTGATGCCGACGAGATGAATTTGTTGGGGCTGGCGCGAGCGGTCAACCGGCTGACTGAACAGGCGCGGGCGAATCAACTCTCGCCGGACCATCTGACAGGCGGAACGTTTACGATTACCAACCATGGGACCAGCGGTAGCCTGATCGGTACGCCCATCATCAACCAGCCTCAGGCCGGTATACTGGGCGTCGGCGCTATCGTGAAGCGGCCGGTGGTGCAGTCGACGGTGCGCAGTGGTAGATCGTCGCTGCTGCCGAGCGCCGACGATGCCATCGTGATCCGCCCTATGTGCTATCTGAGCCTGACCTTTGATCATCGCGTGTTGGACGGCGCCATGGCGGACAAATTTCTGTCTATCGTGAAAATGACGCTCGAAAACTGGACCGAGCGTGAGGAATAACATGGGATTGGGGACTAGGGATTGGGGATTAGGGATTGGGTAGGTACCGACCGATACGGTGCGTACACCCAGTCCCCACTCCCCACTCCCCATTCCCCAATCCCCCAACTTCTAGGAGATATCATGAGTACTCACAGCTTTGACTACGATGTGGTGGTCGTTGGCAGCGGCCCCGGCGGCTATGTGGCTGCCATCCGTTCGGCGCAACTGGGCCTGAAGACGGCAATTGTGGAACGTGAAAACCTGGGCGGCGTTTGCCTCAACTGGGGCTGTATTCCCACCAAGGCGCTGATCCACAATGCCGAGGTGCTGGAAACCTTCCACGACGCCAAGACATACGGCATCACCTTTGACAACCTGCAGGTCGACTTCAGTTCGGCAGTCAAACGCAGCCGCACCATTGTCGACCGTCAGACCAAGGGTGTCGCCTTCCTGATGAAGAAGAACAAGATCGATGTCATCGAAGGCCAAGGTTCCTTTGTTGACGCCAACACCCTGAGTGTGACTGCTTCATCCATCGCACCGGATGCGGCCGAACGGTCCGTGACTGCTGACAACTTCATTGTTGCCGTGGGCGCACGAGCACGCGGCCTGCCCGGCATGGAGATCGATGGCGACAAGGTCATCCAATATCGGGATGCCATTGTCATGGACGAGGTGCCTGAGAAACTGATCGTGGTCGGATCAGGCGCGATCGGCATGGAATTTAGCTATATCTACAACGCCTACGGCGCAGAGGTCACTGTGATTGAGATGTTGGACCAGCTGTTGCCGCTGGAAGATCCAGATGTGGCTGACGAAGTCGCCAAGGCTTTCCGCCGCGCCAAAATCAACACCATGGTCAGCACGCGTACCGAGAAGATCGAACTGACGGACGCCGGCGTCAGCGTGACGGTCAAGAACCTAAAGGATGATAGCGAAGAAGTTCTGAGCGCCGACAAGGTGTTGGTCGCCATCGGCGTCCAACCCAATACCGATGGCGTGAACCTTTCAGGCGCGGGTATCGCTGCCAACCAACACGGTTTTGTCGAAGTGGACGAGGTGATGCGCACGAACGTGCCCAATATCTATGCCATCGGCGACTGCACGGGCAAACTGGCTTTGGCCCATGTGGCCAGCGCCATGGCGATCGTTGCGGCTGAAACCATCGCCGGCGTCGAGACGTTACCCATTGCCGATGATCGCTACAAGTTCATGCCGCGCTGCACCTATTGCCATCCGCAGGTCGCGAGCTTGGGCATGACCGAAGAACAGGCCAAGGAAGCAGGCTATACGATCAACGTAGGCCGATTCCCCTTCATGCCCAATGGCAAGGCTCAGGCGCTCAACGAACGCAGCGGCTTCGTGAAGATCATCACCGACGCCCAGTACGGCGAGATTCTGGGCGCGCACATGGTTGGACCGGATGTGACTGAGCTGCTGCCTGAGTTGAGTCTGGCCCAGTTCATGGAGATCACGCCCGACGAGATCGCTCGCACGGTCCATGCTCACCCGACGTTGAGCGAAGTGATTATGGAAGCAGCCCACGCTGTGGATGGACAACCGATTCACGGATAGGCACATGGCAGAGCGATGCTGAAAACGATCGACAATCTCGCGTAGGGACAGGTCTTAGTTCTGTCCCTACGCGAGATAGCCTGGTACGATTCGCGGACGAACATGTAATCGAGAACTATGACCAATCTCAAAACAATTGTTCCCCTGGACATCACAGTGCGCTTTGCCGAGACCGACGCCATGGGCATCGTGCACCACAGTAACTATGTAATCTGGTTTGAAGCCGGACGCATCGCCTGGATGGATGCCGTGGGCATGCCTTACAGTGAAGTGGCAGAGGGCGGCAATCATTTTTCCGTGACCGGAATCCAGGTTGAGTATCGCAGTCCATCTCGCTATGGTGATACCGTACGCGTTCTCACACGTCTGACTGAGCTTCGTAGCCGCAAGGTGAGTTTTGCCTATGAAATTCGCAGTGTCGATGACAGTCGGTTGTTGGTCAGTGGCGCCAGTCAGCATATATGTGTCGATCTGGAGGGCTGCATGGCCAAGATCCCAGCGTCGGTTTTTCAACGACTGAATGCCGGCATTGATCAAGCGGCTGTGTCCACTGGACGATGATAGCATTCACCAATGTCGGACATCGACAGTTCATTCCGGTTCCCTCCTAACCAAGTGGGGAACCGCTTGCGGCGAGGTAAAAATGCGTGTGCTTGTTACCGGCGGGGCCGGCTTCATAGGCGCCCACCTGTCCAATCGACTGCATGAACAAGGTCACTATGTGCGCGTGCTCGACGATCTGAGCAGCGGCGATCCGGATCGATTGCGGCAGGGGATTAACTTCAACCGGGGCGATGTCAACGATATACCGAAGCTATGGTCGCTGCTTCAGGGGATGGAGGTGGTCTTTCACCTGGCGGCACGGGTGAGCGTGCCTGCGTCGCTTCTCTATCCGCGCGAGTATAATACCGTGAACGTCGGTGGCACGGTGTCGTTGCTTGAGGCTTGTCGGGATGTGGGGGTTGATCGAGTGATTCTGACCAGCAGCGCAACAGTCTACGGCGGGCAGTCCGCCCAGCCGGTGAGCGAGTCGATGGAAGCGCGGCCTGTAGTGCCCTATGCCGTGAGTAAGCGAGCGGCCGAGCACTATCTCTTCACCATGGGACGGCTTTCCGGCTTCGAGACAGTGGCGCTGCGTGTCTTCAATGCCTATGGCCCCGATCAGTCGCTGCCGCCGGTCCATGCGCCGGTCATACCCCAGTTCATGCAGCAGGCAATTGGGCGTGGCTCTCTGGTCGTCTTTGGTGACGGTACCCAAACCCGCGATTACGTCTATGTCGACGATGTTGTCGATGCGCTGATCAGGTCAGCCACGGCCGACGGCGTCGATCAAGAGATCATCAACATCGGCAGCGGTGAAGAGACGTCGCTCAACGAATTGATTGATCTCATCGGTCAGACAGCGGGCGTCAAAACCAATGTGCTCTATAACCATGAAGCACCGGGTGGGCTGGCGCGTCTCGTGGCCGATGTCAGCAAGGCTCGTCAGTTGCTCGGCTATTCTCCGCAGACCAAACTGTCAGATGGCCTGCGTTTGCTTGTAGAGAGAGATCCGTCCATCCAGCGAGCCATCAGCGCCAGAAAATATGGCTCGAATTCAGTCGACAGTTAGGATTTTTTCTTTGAAAATGTACCATCTAAAGCTCAAAGTTCTCCCTTCGGTGGTAACCCGAGTGATTTCTGCGCTCTTTGTAGTCGTTTTGCTTGTCGGTTGCAGCAGCGGCGGCGAACGTATGCTGGGCGTCTATTTGGCCTCGAATCAGGACGAACTATCGATTCCACACAGCATTGACGACACATCTGTCCGCTTCGTGGTCGAACCGGGAACCCCGGCGCGCCAGATCGGCAGCAACTTGCAGAGCGCGGGCCTGATTGGCGATGATCTGCTCTTTGAGGCCTATGTGCGTGTCAACGGCTTGGATGATCGTCTTGAGGCAGGGACCTTTGCATTAAATCCATCGATGTCGCTGAAGGAGATTGCATCTGCATTGCAGGATGCGCGTGCTTCCAGCGTCAGCGTGACGATTCCTGAAGGATGGCGTAACGAGCAGATCACCGAGCTGTTGATTGAACAGGACCTGTTCGGTGAGGGCGATGATTCGATTCAGGCGGAGCGATATGCCGAGAAGACGGCGCTCGGCGATCTTAGCGGACTTGATCCGAGTCGATATCTATTCCTACAGGAGCGACCGGCCGGTGTCGGTTTGGAAGGCTACCTCTTTCCCGACACCTATGAAATCGCGGCGGCTGATGCCACCGCCGAAGACCTGTTGACGCGTCAGTTGGATACATTCGCCGAGAAGGTATTGCCGCGTTACGAAGATGCCATTGCCCAGGGCACGACGCAGATGGATCTCTATGCGGTGTTGACCATGGCCAGCATCGTAGAGCGTGAGGCCGTGGTCGCCGAGGAGCGGCCGGCCATCGCCGCAGTCTATCTAAATCGTCTGGACAACGGAATGAAGCTAGATGCCGATCCCACTGTCCAATATGCCATGGGCTACCAGCCGGAGAGCGGCCAATGGTGGAAGACACCGGTCTTCCTGGAGGAATATGCAGGCGTCGATAGCCCGTACAACACCTATCTCTACGCCGGGCTGCCGCCGGGTCCGATTGCCAGTCCGGGTCTGGCCAGCATCGAGGCCGTGCTCTTTCCCGACAATCATGACTATCTCTACTTCGTTGCCCTGCCCGACGGCAGCGGCGCCCATGTTTTTGCCAATACATTCGAAGAGCACCAGGAAAACGTACGTCGTTACCTGGGCGGACAATAGGTTGATTGAAAAATATGGCAGTTCAGCCGACTACAGCACCCATCGCTGACGAAGTTGCAAAAGGGCGATTTGGTACATTCGCCGGCGTTTTCACCCCCAATGTACTGACAATTCTCGGCCTGATTCTCTTCCTTCGCACAGGATGGGTAGTTGGCCAGGCCGGTCTGATCGGCGCAGTCTCCATCGTGCTGATTTCCAACGCGATCACGTTGCTCACCGGTCTGTCATTGTCTGCCATTGCCACCAGCATGAATGTTCGGACCGGTGGCAATTACTACCTGATCTCTCGTTCCCTAGGACTGGAGATCGGCGGCGCCATTGGTATCCCACTCTATCTTTCACAGGCGATTTCAGTTGCATTCTACCTGATCGGTTTTACGGAAGCATTGCAGTCGTTACCCTACTTCCAGCCTGTCGATGCGCGGCTGATCACGACGGTGCTGGTCTTGATCTTTGGCATCATCGCCTACGTGGGGGCTGACTTCGCGCTTCGTATCCAGTACGTGGTACTGGCTGCACTGGTGGCTGCGCTAATCTCTTTCTTCCTTGGCGGCTGGGATTCTATTATTACACCGACACTGACAGCCAACTTCACGGAAAATCAGTCGTTCTGGACTGTTTTTGCTGTCTTCTTCCCCGCTGTAACTGGTATCACTGTCGGCGCCAGTATGTCCGGGGATCTGAAAAACCCGAGCAAGAGCATTCCACAGGGCACGCTGGCTTCAATCTTGGTCACGTCTGTGATCTACCTTGCTGCTGTGATTTGGCTCAGTTTGCATGGTACGCCTAAGGAGCTTATTTCCAACAATCTGATCATGCAGGACATTGCTCGATGGCCGGCGCTGGTGCTGATCGGTGTCTGGGCTGCGACGCTCTCGTCGGCATTGGGTAGCGTCATTGCAGCGCCGCGAGTGTTACAGGCGCTGGCATTTGACGGCATTGTGCCGCGCAAACTTGGGGCAACGCTAGGCAGCGCGACCGAGCCGCGTATGGCCGTACTGATTACGATTGCTATCGCTATCAGCGTGGTCTGGCTGGGTGATCTCAACTTTGTTGCACCCGTCATCACGATGTTTTTCCTCAACACGTACGGCATGACCAATCTGGTGGCGGGAATCGAGAAATGGGTCGGCAATCCCAGTTATCGGCCTCGATTCAATATTCACTGGGGCGTATCGATTCTCGGCGCCATAGGCTGTTACGGTGTCATGTTCCTGATCAATCCGATGGCTACAGTTATCGCCATTGTGATTAGCTATGGCATCTGGTTCTTTCTTGAGCGGCGATCGCTGTCCAGAACCTGGGGCGATGTCCGTAATGGCATCTGGTTCACGCTGGCGCGCTACTCATTGCTAAATTTGGAACAGCGGGGCTTTCATGCCAAGAATTGGCGACCTAACATTTTGGTCTTCACCGGGCAGCCCCATAACCGGGAACAACTGGTTGAGGTTGCACATTGGCTTAGTTCCGGTCAGGGCATCGTCACGTTCACGCAGTTGCTGATCGGCGACGTCAGCCAGTTGGCCGGACAGGGCCTGCGGGAGACTGCGCGCAAACGCATACATAGTTATATCCAGGACAGACGCATGATGGCCTTCGCCCAGGCCGATGTCGTGCCGGAGTTCTTTTCGGGTGCGCTGACAATCGCTCAGGCACATGGTGTAGGCGGACTTGAGGCTAACACCGTGCTAATGGGCTGGAGCCGCGAGTCAGACGGGCGAAGCAAACAGATTTCGCTGGCGCAAGATCTGATGGCCCTGCGTAAATCAGCACTCTTTCTTCGCTATGACAGCGAACGAGGATATGGGCAACGCAAGATTGTCGATGTCTGGTGGGCTGGTCGCGGCGGCAATGCTGATCTGATGCTGTTGCTCGCCTACATCATCGTTCGCCGTCGTGATTCTTGGCCTGGCGCCAAGATCCGGCTGATTCGCGTGATCGACAACGAAGACGGACGTGACCAGACAATGACGCACATGAAGCAGACCTTGGCCGCCGTGCGAGTGGTGGCGGAGCCGGTCATCATTGTGCGCGACCCTGAAAGCCAGACCATTGGTGATGTCATGGAGGCGTGGAGCATGGAGACCGATCTCACGTTGCTCGGTCTGAAGATGCCTTCACATGTGGGCGTGGAGCAATATTGCAGCGGAATCGAATTGCTCATGTCGAGAATCGGGTCAGTGTTGCTTGTGCACAGCGCTCAGGACGAAGATATTCTCGATATCGAGTAGTGTTGTATCTTTGGGTTGTTGTCATCTCTTCGACTACGCTCAGGATATGTCTGAGTGGGTCGGCTCTTTGGGATCTATGGGGGGTGACGCTGTTTTCCTCTATGCCGTCAGTAATTCCTCGACGCGAGCGATTATCGTTTGAGCAACCTCATCCTTCTCCAGTAGCGGCAGTGTCTCACTGCGTCCATCTCCGTACAACAACGTGACGCGATTGGTGTCCACCGCAAAGCCTGCGTCGCTAGCGCCAACATCGTTGGCCGCGATCAGGTCCAACCCCTTGCGTTCCAGTTTAGATTGGGCATTGGCCAGCAGGTCTTGCGTCTCTGCTGCGAAACCGACGGTCACCCGCGGAAGGCCGGACCGTTGCTTCCGGTCCGCAACCTCGGCAAGAATGTCAGGGTTACGCGCCAGCGTGATTGTCGGCACGCCGCCGCCTTTCTTGATTTTCTGATTGCTGACCTCGGCTGGGCGAAAATCAGCCACGGCTGCTGCCATGAGTAAGGCGTCAGCGTCTAGCGACTCGGCCAGAACAGCGTTGTGCATCTCCAATGCCGTGTTGACCGGCAGCATGGTTGCGCCCATCGGGGCCGGCAACTGCATGCTGCTGATCAGCGTCACCTCCGCGCCCAGATCGAGCGCTGCCTGAGCCAAGGCATAACCTTGCTTGCCCGACGAGCGATTGCCGATAAATCGCACGGGATCGAGCGGCTCGCGCGTGCCCCCGGCCGTCACCACGACCTTGCGCCCGGCAAGCGGGCCGTTGCGAGCCAGCAGACGCCGGATCGCCCCCAGCAGATCCAGGGGTTCGGTCATACGTCCCTTAGCCACCAGTCCAGATGCCAGATGACCCTCTTCCGGACCAACCACCACAACGCCTCGGTCCTGCAATCGCTTGACATTTTCCTGAGTTGCGGCATGAGAATACATGCCCGCATCCATGGCAGGAGCCACTAATAGCGGGCAGGTGGCAGCCAAGGCTGTCACCGTGAGCAAGTTGTCAGCCAGCCCGTTGGCCAGCTTGGCCAACGTATTGGCTGTAGCCGGCGCAATCACGATCAGATCCGCCGTGTGACCAAGCCCAACATGCAAGACATGAGATTCTGATCCCCAGAGATCGTCATCAACATAGGCGCGACGACCGGTCACAGACTGAAATGTGAGCGGCGAGATAAACTGGGTCGCGCCGCTGGTCAGGATCGTGTCGACTGTCGCGCCGGCCTGGCTCAACTTACTGGCCAGATCGGCGGCCTTGTAACAGGCGATACTGCCGGTCACGCCCAGGACGATCTGCTTGCCATTGAGAGGGGTTGAGGTCATTGTGGGTTCCTTTTTTTCACAGATGACTCTGCTGCAAAACTAAAATTTGCCACGGATGGACATAGATAATCAGAGCATTTTCCTCTGTGAACCTCTGTGCCTCCTCCGTGTCTCTGTGGTGAAAAAGACCTATTTGCAGTACAGTCACAGATGATTTCAGATAACCACAGAGAAGGTCTGATCGCAAAGGAGCGGCTTAAATATCATCTGTGAATATCAGTTATTTATCAGTGTCAATCTGTGACAAAATCTCTCCGATTCATCTCGTAGACCAGTCGCAGCCCATCCAGCGTGAGCCAGGGAGCGATGATATCGAGCACATTGGTCCCGCCGGCGAAGAGCGGGGCCAGGCCGCCGGTACCGATGACCTGGGCGTCTGTATCCAACTCAGCTTTGAAGCGGGCCACCATGCCTTCGACCAGACCGACGTAGCCGTAGAAAAGGCCCGACTGCATAGAGTGGACGGTGTTGCGACCGATGGGCGATGGGGGCTGTGCGATGTCAACCGTTGGCAGACGTGCGGCGCGCTGAGCCAGTGCATCGGCCGCAACGCCGACACCAGGGGCAATGGCCCCGCCCAGATACTCGCCTGCCGCGGTCACCGCTTCAAACGTGGTCGCCGTGCCGAAGTCGACGATGATCAGCGGGCCGCCATAGAACGTGTAGGCGGCCACGGCATCGACCACGCGATCGGCTCCGACCGCGTTAGGGTTGTCGTAGAGGATGGTCAGACCCGTCTTCATGCCGCTGTGGACCACCATCGGCTCTCGGTCGAGGTAGCGGCGGCAGACTTCACACCATCGCTGCGTCAACGTAGGCACACCCGACGCCAACGCTACGCCGTCGATCTGTTGCGGCGCAATTCCGGCATGGTCGAGCAACGCCAACAACTGGATGGCAAATTCGTCGGGCATGCGCTCGCGGATGGTAGCCATGCGCCAGTGGGGACCGAGTTCTTCGCCTTCATAGAGGCCGAGCATGATGTTTGTGTTGCCGATGTCGATGCAGAGTAGCATGGGTACCTCCATGAGGGCAGCGTGCAGACGTTTCGAAATTAGCCGTCAACAGTGACATAGCGTACCCATTCAGCACCGGCTTGGCGAGCGCTGTTGGCGAGTCGTTTGTCAGCGGTGTAGAACAGCGTTTCAAATTCTTCGGCAAGGGCTACGTAGAATCCGTCGTACGCCTTTGATTGACCGAGCTTATGGGCCCACTGTAGGGCCTTTTCACAACGTAACTGAGTGGCTTCGACTATCTGTACTTCTAGTTCAAACAGATTTCTGAGGACCACGGCTTCCTTTTCGTGCGACAATTCACCGGCATAGACATATTGGCGAATGGCTGACGTACATTCGGGTAGCCAAAGAGCGGGTGCACAGAGCATAGCATCATTCTGCCGCCAGTCTGCGAACAACGCGATGGCGGACCGAAATCTGTCTGTGGGTACCACGGCCCAAACCGCGATATTGGCATCAACGACGACCGGTGAGCGTTTCGAAGGTTTCGGCACTGCGCTCCTCCCGAATGAGATCGATTACATCCGTACCTTTAACAATAATCGGTTGTCCGCCCATTTCCTCAACCATCTCTTCACATCGCTGCGCGATTCTCGCCAACGCTATCAGTTGTCGTTGCTTGGTTGCTTCAGCCTCTAGTTCTCGCTCTTGGATCTGGTGATCCACCATCTCACGGATGAGATCTGAAACACTGCGCTCTTCAGTTCGCGCTAATCCAACCAACCATTCATGTTGTGCCGGTTCCAATAAAACCTGGGTTCGATGCATACGTTCTGCCATTGTCGCCTCCTTCGATTAAACAGTCGCCAACATTTGTTTCTATGAGAAAAGTATACATCAATGTAGATGTACGATCAATGGGCAATTGCGCAGCCGGAATACCATAAACAAGCATTGCCAGCCTATGCGGCAGAATATTGGAGGCCGAAAAGGAATCCGCGTAGATCAGTCCAATCCGCGTCGCCCGCGTTCTATCGGCCTGACCGATGCACCTGACACCTGAAATAACTGGGCCCGGTCTCGAAACTCGGGGGTGAAATCGTCCCAGTCGGTGGTGGTGAGGATGGCCTGGCGCACACCGTCCAGCGCCGACAACAGGGTACTGCGACGCCGGGCATCCAGTTCGCTCATGACGTCGTCGAGTAGAAGCAGTGGTGTACTGCCGCCGGCTTCGGCCATAGTGTGAACTTCGGCCAACTTGAGAGAGAGTGCTGCCGTGCGCTGCTGGCCGCGACTGCCGTAGAGGCGTAGGTCGCGTCCATTGGCCAGCAATCGCAGATCATCTCGATGCGGACCGTAGAGCGTGTTGCCGGCGCCAATCTCTCTGGACCGTCGCTGCTGCAACCGGGCGTGATACTGCTCGGCCATCTCGTCGTTGTTCAGCAGACGGTGTTGACCGGCGTATGCTTCCGTGCTTAACGAGCCTTCTTTGAGCAGAAGATAGTCCGGCTCTGAGAGGAACCCCAAGTTGAAGCTGGGCACATATTGGAGGGCGAGCTGTTCTGATTCGCCGGTCAGTTCGCTGTGGCGTTGGGCTGCGATGGCTTCTAGTTCGCTGATGAAGGACGTCCGTCGGGTCATGACGCGGCTGCCCTGGGTAACCAGTCGTTCATCCCAGAAGTCCAGTTGTGCGCCGGTGGAGGTCGAGCCGGGATCGGCCCCTTGCTCGCGCAGCGCCTTGAGCAAGCTATTGCGTTGGGTGATCACCTTTTGGAAAGCGGAGAGCGTGCGGCAGTAGTCGCGGTCGATCTGGCAGAGGGCAATGTCGAGATAGCGCCGCCGCTCGCCCGGCCCGCCGGATACCAACTTGATGTCCTCGGGCAGGAAGAGCACAGCGCGCATGGTGCCGACCAGGTCCATGCTACGCTTGGGGACGCCGTTGATCTTTACCTGCTTCTTGAAATTTGTGCCGTTTTCACGCTGCGTCAGCAACACCTCCAGCGTCAGTGGGCGCTGGGGTGAGTCCGGGTGATTTTGCACCTCGCCGGAGATGCGGCAGTAGGGGATGGGTTCGTCGACCGCCTGCCAGCCGACGACCTCACGCTCATGTTGGGCGTGGACCGGTTTGCTGGTGGCCAGGAAGTAGATGGCCTCCAGCAAATTGGTCTTGCCCTGGGCATTCTCGCCCTGGAGCAGGGTCAGCCCGCCGTCGAAGTCGAGTTCGAGATGGGCGTAATTGCGGTAGTGAGTCAGCGACAGGTGGGACAGGATCATGGACGCAATCCCTGGCGCGATCTGTGTCCAGCCCCAGCACGCTCCGGCTTCTGCGTCAATCCGGCGATAAGCAGATCGATCTCTGTGTCGGGAATGGCGCCGGTCTTCATGGCAAAGTCTGCGCTGAGCAGGCGTTCCATGATCGCATCCAGTTGGTCAAAAGTGTAACTGCGCGCGTGCCCATGGATTTCTTGACAGGATAAGGGCTCTCCTTCACCCGCTTGGCGATCTCATATTCGCTGCGCATGCCGCTATGCATGGCCTCTTTGACCTTGATAATGATGCGGTATTGGCGGGCCATCATGGTCAGCAAGTAGAAGGGGTTGGCGTCGTTGCGGCGCAGCTCGTAGAGGGTCTGCATGGCCAGGCGACTGTTGCGTTGGCTCAAGGCATCGGTGAGGTTCCAGATCACGGCTTCGCTGGCGTCAGAGACCAACAGCTTCACATCGTCGCCACTGATGGCACGTCCGCTGGCGTAGGCGGCCAGCTTGTCGAGCTCGTTGTCCATTTGACGAAGATCGGGACCGACATACTCGGCCAACATCTGGATTGCATGACCTTCTATGGAGATATCCTTGCCTTGCGCTCGTTTGCGGATCCATGCGGGCATGTCGCGGGCGTCGGGCGTGCTCTGCTCGGAGACGGTCAAATCTCCGGATTTTATCAGGTCGGCAATGCCGGAGACTTTGACTGCATTAGCATCGCCCTGGCTGAAGCCCTTCCAGAGGTGCCGTCGCTTGTCGATGGCCTTTTCCTCGATCAATACAAGGTCTGTAGCGTCGGCGATCTTGCCGAGGCTATTGAGCAATAGCGCTGCGTCGGCATGGGCGGCGCTGTCGGTGCTCTTGCTGGCTGACATACGCCGCTCCAGCGACGCCAGCAGACCGCGCACAATGATCAGACGCCGCTGCGCAAGAAAGGGCATCATGCTCGCCTCGCCCAGAATCTGGCTGATGGAGGTCTGAGCACCGTCCAGAGTGGCTGTGTTTAGATCAGCCATCTCCGCATCGCCCATGGCCTCTTTGAGCGCGGCAATCTGTTGGGTAGCGAGAAATTCATCGGCGTTGAGGAGCAGATAGTTCACGAGTGTATCCGATGGTTAGCGCAGAAAAGATAAATCCACGAAGGGACACGAATTTCCACGAAGGAAAACAAGAAAAGGACGAAGTATGGAACGTGAATCTGTTTTTCGTATGTCTTTGTCTTCCTTCGTGGACGCTGGTTTTTTGGAATCGTCTACGCAAAAGTCACGCGATAGACGCGGCTGACTCCATCAAACAGTAGACCGATATCGGCCAGTCGGCGATCATCAACATCGGCCAGCGTCGTGTAGCCTTGCAGCCGGTAGCCCAGTGGTTTGGCCACAACAAGCGCCAGCAACACAAGCAACAGAGATGTGGCAAGTCGGTCGAGCCGACCGCTGCGGCGGTTGCCCACCAGCGCAGCGCCTGTGGCAAGCAGTGCTGTCGTGGCAAGGTTGGTGCCACAATTCGGGTGAATGGCCAGCGCCTTTTGCCCACCCTGCAAGCGCAGGAGCGCATCGTCCACAGCCCGCAGCAGATCGACTTCGTCGATGTCGGCAAGTAGGGTGAATCCCGACGGGTCACTCAGGCCGCTGAATCGTTGGCCTGGAAAGCGCGCCGTCAACAGATGGATGGTCGCATGCTCAAGCGCATGGTGTTGACGGGTGCGATGGATGGCGGCGGCTAGGGCTGGGAGCATTGGTTTGATGTGATCGGGGAATGGTGATCGGGCAAAGGGTTTGCCCTGCTCCCAGTCACCATTCCCCAATCCCTATTTCTTCACAAGTTCTTTCGCCCTGGCGACCACGGCCTCTGCCGTGATGCCGAGCGCTTCGTAGACTTCCTGATAGGGGCCGCTGGCGCCGAAGCGATCGAGGCCAATCACCGCGCTCTTGGTCGGATCGTTGCCGACCCAACGCTGCCAGCCGTACGTCACGCCGGCTTCGACAGCCACCTTGGGTGCGCTGCCGCCCAGCACGCCCTCGATGTACTCTTCGCTCTGAGCCTCGAACAACTCGAACGAGGCCAGGCTGACAACCCGCACGCCGACGCCGTCGGCCACCAGTTGCTTGGCAGCGTCGTAGGCAATCTCGACTTCACTGCCGGAGCCGATCAGGACGACGTCAAGGCCGTTGGGTGCGTTCTCGTAGAAGACATAGCCGCCCTTCAGAACGCCATCTGCGCCGCCCAGCCCTTCGGCCTCGCGGTCGTAGATGGGCAGATTCTGACGAGTCAGGGCCAGCGCGGTCGGACCGCTCTCGTTGAGTAGCGCCGCTCGCCAGGCCTCTGCGCTCTCGTTGGCGTCGGCCGGTCGGATGACCGTCATGTTGGGGATGATGCGCAGTGACGCGAGTTGCTCAATCGGCTGGTGTGTCGGGCCGTCTTCGCCGACACCGATGCCGTCATGGGTCAGGACGTAGACAACACGCAGGCCCATAAGCGCGGCCAGGCGCATGCTGCCGCGCATGTAGTCGGCAAAGACCAGGAAGGTGGCTCCGAAGGGTATCACGCCGCCGTGGAGGGCCATGCCGTTCAGCGCGCCCGCCATGCCGTGCTCACGCACACCAAAGTGGATGTTGGGACCGGCGAAGTTGCCTGCCTCCACAAAGGGCTGCCCCTCGATGGTGGTCTTGTTGCTGGCGGCCAGGTCAGCGCTGCCGCCGATGAAGTTGGGCACGGCTGCGGCGATGGCGTTGATCACTTTGCCGCTGGAGCTGCGGGTGGCAACGGAACCGCCCGCCTCGAAGACCGGAATGGCCTCTTCCCACCCTTCAGGCAACTCGCCTGTCATCATGCGCTCGTATTCGGCGGCCTCGGCCGGATAGGCTGCTGCATAGGCGGCCATCATCTCATTGTAGGCGGCCTCCAGTCTCTCGCCGTGGGTCGGCGCAGCGCTGAAGAGTTCACGCACGTCATCAGGCACGAAGAAGCCGGGCTCCTTGGGCCAGTCAAGATTCTCTTTGGTTTTCGCTAGCTCGTCAGGCCCCAGCGGCTCGCCGTGGACCTTAGAGGTGTTGGCATTGTTGGGGCTGCCGTAGCCGATGATGCTCTTGCAGCCGATGATGCTCGGGCGTGGATCGGCCTTGGCTGCGGTGATGGCCGCTTCCAGGGCGGTCGGATCCAGGGCGTCTACTTCCTGCACATGCCAGCCGTAGGCGTCGAAGCGCTGGGCCCACTTCTCCGTGAAGGAGATTGCGGTGGTGCCGTCAATGGTGATGCTGTTGTTGTCGTAGAGATAGATGAGCTTGCCCAGGCTCAGGTGGCCGGCCAGACTGGCGGCCTCGCTGGAGACACCCTCCATCAAATCGCCGTCGCCGACGATTGCGTAGGTGTAGTGATCGACAACGTCAAACTCGGGGCGATTGAAACGAGCGGCCAGCCATTGCTCGGCTATGGCCATGCCCACGCCGTTGGTCAGGCCTTGGCCCAACGGGCCGGTGGTCGTCTCGACGCCGGGCGTATGCTCACCATATTCAGGATGGCCGGGTGTCTTGCTGCCCAACTGTCGAAAGTTTCGTAGCTCATCCAGCGAGAGATCGTAGCCGGTCAGATGCAGGAGCGAGTAGAGCAACATGGAGCCATGGCCGGTGCTCAGGACGAAACGATCACGGTTAGCCCATGACGGGTTGGCCGGGTTGAAGCGCAGATGGCGACTCCAGAGCGTGTACGCAGCCTGGGCCATGCCCATCGGCATCCCTGGATGACCGGAGTTGGCGGCCTGTACGCCCTCGGCCGACAACAGACGAATGGCGTTAACGGCCTTCGCCTCGACCGCGGCATCCACAGGTACGCCGCTCAGAAAAGCTTCTTGATTCACTGGGAACTCCTTTTTTATATCGATTTCGCTCAATTTGTGGGCAATTTTTGACTCCACTGCAAAAATCTTTTCTTGACACGAATTCACACGAATTAGCACGAATTAGCACGAATTGTGTCATCGCCCCAGAGAGAAGATTCGTGAAAATTTGTGTGAATTCGTGTCTGGATTCCTTTTTGCAGTAGAGTCATTTTTGGTTTGACGACCGGGAAACCGTCCGTTGGTGAAAGGGCCGTCACATGGAGCCGATTTAGAGCGGACTCCACAAGCTATCAGCAATTGTCCCCTGTTCCATCTTGGATGTCAACTTAGGCATAGTGTCGATTCGACGCCAACCCCTTCTCTGTTCGGATGAAACCAGATCAACAACCGGCACATTTGATCTGGTTCCAGATTTACAGTACGATCACTTGTTGATGCAGCATTGAAGCTTACTCAAAGGGCGAAGACCCGACCGATGAAGACTCTCGAACAGGCACCTGGACACTCGATTTCCCCGTCCTCGGTAGGCACGGAGAAGCGAGAGGGTGGGCGAAACAGATATCATCGGCTGGCCGGCGCCGGTACGTTGGTATTGGCCGGAGCGGGCATCGGGTTGGGCATGGCTGCCTATTCATTCTTTGTGGAACCGTTCAGCATCGGGCTTGAACGATTGACCGTCCGCTTAGCCAACGGCGGCGACAGCATCCCGCCGGATGGCCTACGGATTCTGCATCTGTCGGACGTCCATTTTCAGGGCAAGGACCGTCGCGAACTTGCCAAAATTGAGCGGATTCGACGTCTTACCGCGGGCATGGAATGCGACATCATCGTCCACACAGGCGACTTCCTTCACTTCGACGGTGGGCTCGACAATGTCACAAAGCTACTTGATGTTCTTCCGCAGCCCCGGCTAGGCAGCTATGCGGTGTTGGGCAACCATGACTACACCCACTACGCGATGGGTGAGGCGTTTCAATGTATGTGGCACGCCTATCAGGCGGAGACGAACCGAAGACGAGAACGGCGTGGTCTTGGACTCTGTGGGATCCCGAAACACCTGTTTGGCTTTGGCCGTTATGTGCGCAATACACCAGTCGAGGGACGGCGTACGGGGTCAAACGATGCCGGCCGATTGACGGCGGTTCTGGAAAAACGAGGCATTCAGGTTCTTCACAATCGCTCCATTTGTCTTTATCCCAAGTCGGAAGGATCAGACCGAACGGCCCTCTACCTTTGTGGTGTGGATGATGTCGTTGAAGGGCGACCCTATATCGATCATGCCCTTGATAATGTGCCGCCCGATGCGCCGACGATTCTGCTGAGCCACAATCCGGATATTCTGCAAAGCCCACGTATTGGTCAGGTGGACCTTGTCCTCTCCGGCCATACGCATGGCGGCCAAATCGTAATACCGCTATGGGGACCGGCGCATACGCAAGTGGAGTTCCTGGCAAGGGAGCATGTGTCCGGTTCTTTCCGAATCAACAACACGCATGTCTACATCACCCGAGGGTTGGGTGAGGGCATACCGCTGCGTTTCGGCGCCAGTCCTCAGTTGGCGTTGATCACGGTGACCGCATGAAGGCGCAATTCTGGCTGTCGACTCTGCTCAGATGGCGTGCCGATCTCGTGCAGGATCTAGCCGGTGACATTTTGGAAGTCGGTGTGGGCAAGGGTGAGAATCTGGGCTATTATCGCAGAGCAAGGCGCGTATGGTCCGTTGAGCCGGACCGGCGGCGAGCGGAAGAAGCCCGGCAGAGTGCCGCTGCAGCAACTGTTCGTGTTTCGGTCGAAGTGGCGACCGCCGAGAATCTGCCATACGTCGAGGATAGCTTTGACCACGTAGTATCAAGTCTTGTTTTCTGTTCGGTCAATGATCAGCGCCAGGCACTCTCCGAGATTCGTCGGGTTCTGAGACCGGGAGGCACGCTGCATATGGTCGAACATGTGCGGCCGGGCCATCCCGTATTGGCTGGGCTGACAGAGCGCATTACGCCATGGTGGCGTCAGGTTGCCTACAACTGTCACCTGGATCGACCGACAATCGATCTGTTGCGAGAGGAGGCCTGGGATGTTGAGGTTCATCGGCGTCTCGCCGTCTTTGTGCGTGTGAGTGCGACAAGTCCATAGGGAATCCCGGCGGAAATTCCGATACAGCTTCTGCCAGAGGCAGAGATGCCAGATTTCTGCCGTGGTATTCACGCCCAAATAGAAATAGCAACCGACAGGGATTCGCAATGAACCCCAACGATATCACCCTCTTCGGCCGGGCTTTCCGCGCCGACCCCTATCCGACCTACGCGATGCTGCGCGCCGAGATGCCTGTCCTTGGGCGCACCAATCCTCATGATGGAACAACGACCTGGTTTGTCACGCGTTACGACGATGTGGTGGCGGTGCTGCGCGACCACAAACGATTTGTCAAGAATTATCGCAACAGTCTCACACCTGCGGAGCAGAATGCGCTGGAGCCGGATCCACCCATGCTGCGCCTGGTCTCAAACCACATGCTCAACATGGATCCGCCCGACCACACACGCTTACGTTCCTTGGTCAACAAAGCGTTCACCGCAAGCATGGTCGATCAGCTGGAACCACGCATGCAACAAATTGCAGACGAGCTGATTGACAAGGTGATCGAGCGCCGGCAGATGGATCTGATCCACGATTACGCCTTTCCATTACCCGTCATCGTGATCGCCGAGATGCTGGGCGTGCCGACCCGCGATCGAGGCCGCTTTCCGCAATTGGTCCCATGCCATCGTCACGCCGACGCCCAACGCCGAGCGCACGGCGCAGAAGTTGGCCAAAACGCGCCAGCTCATGGAGGACTTCATCGACTACCTGCGCAGACTCAGCGCCGCACGCAGGCGGAAGCCCGGCGACGATCTGCTTACCTCGTTGCTGTTGGCCGAGGAGGCAGGCGACCGCCTCTCCGAGGAGGAGCTTTTCAGTATGGTGCTGCTGCTGATTGTGGTCGGCCACGAAACCTCAGTCAATCTGATCGGTAACGGCATGCTTTCGCTCTTCCAGCATCCGCAGCAACTGACTCAGCTGCGCTGGGAGCCCGCCCTGTTGCCATTGGCTGTCGAGGAGATGCTGCGCTATGATTGCCCGGTAGAACGAGCGCCTATGCGCTTTGCCGCAGAAGATGTGCGACTCGGCAATCAGTTGATTCGTCGTGGCGATTCGGTGAGCCTGGTGCTCGGTTCTGCCAATCGAGACGCAGCGATCTTCGACAATCCCGATACGTTTGACATTCGACGATCCCCAAACAAGCATCTGGCCTTCGGCTTGGGCGTCCACTACTGCTTGGGCGCGCCGCTGGCCCGACTGGAAGGACGCGTGGCCATCGGGACATTGTTGCGCCGACTGCCGGACATTCAGTTGGACATACCGATTGAGAAACTGCGGTGGGGAACCAATCCGATCATGCGCGGCGCACATCGAATGCCCGTGAAATGGAGTATCCCGTGACAAATACCCACTCTCCCCGCCAGTACGCGCTGGTGCTCTACAAGCAGCGCCCGGCCATCGTGACCCAGGTCGGTCCCAAGAAGATCACCATCCGAGATGATTCAGGCAAAAGCTCAGATGTGCGCGTGAAAGATGTCACGGTGCTGCATCCGGGACCGATCAAATCGTTGTCTGCACTCACTTCCGGCGGTGATGATAGCGAATTGATGGCTGCCTGGGAATTGATGGCGGGTGAAACAAGCTCCGTTTCTGAATTGGCTGAGTTGGCCTATGGCGATTTCACACCGGCCACGGCCTTCGCCATCTGGGAGCGGGTGACGGAAGGGCACTACTTCACCGGCACGCCTGATGCCGTTGTCGTACGCACAGCAGAAGATGTGGCTGAACTAGAGATGGCGCGTGCGGCCAAGGAGGCGGAGGAGGCCGCGTGGTCTGCCTTCCAGACGCGCGTCAAACAGCGGTCGATTCTGCCGGAAGATGCAGGCTACCTGGCGGACGTGGCGGCGTTGGCGCTGGAAGAGCGCGACCAAAGCCGCACCATGCAGGCGTTGGGCCTGGAGGAGACGCCCTGGGCTGCCCATTCCCTGCTGCTGTCAGTCGGCTACTGGGACGAATATGTCAATCCCTATCCCACACGTTTCAAAGTGGCGCAGACGGCGCCGGCGATCACGTTGCCGGACCTGCCCGACGAGGAACGCCGCGATCTCACCGAACTGACCGCGCTGGCCATTGACGACGAGGGCAACAAAGACCCGGACGACGCGCTCAGTCTGGACGGTAGCCGCCTCTGGGTGCACATCGCCGATGTGGCTGCCCTGGTCCCGCCGGATAGCGAGGCCGACATCGAAGCCCGCGAGCGCAGCATGAATCTCTACTTGCCCGAAGGCACGGTTCCTATGCTGCCGCCGGAAACCACTGTTCAGCTCGGACTGGGCCTGACCGATGTCTCTCCGGCGCTCTCGTTCGGGCTCGATCTGGACGAGGAGGGCAATGTTGTTGATTTCGAGATTGTGCCGAGTTGGATTCGGGTCACCCGGTTAAGCTATGGCGAGGCCGAGGACCGCCTGGACGAACCGCTGCTTGGCGCGCTCAATGCCATTGCCAAGCGCTTCATGGCCAAGCGCATGCAGAACGGTGCGGTTGAGTTGAACTTTCCCGAGGTGAGAATCCGTATCCTTGATTCCGACAACAAGTCTGGCGATGATTCTGAGGATGGAAAAGACGAGATTGATATCCGTAGGTTGCCTCCGCTGGCCAGCCGCATCCTGGTGCGAGAGGCGATGCTGATGGCCGGACAGGCGGCTGCCAACTACGCGCTGGCGCATGAGATCCCCATGCCCTTCACCGTGCAACAGCCGCCCGATGTCGAGGAGCGCAGTCAACTTGAGGCAGAGACATTGGCCGAGATGTTTGCCGTGCGCAAGCTGATGAAGCCGGGTCGTCAATATCTGGAGGCCGGCCCGCATAGCGGGCTGGGACTGGATATCTATTTGCAGGTAACGAGTCCGCTACGTCGATACTTCGACCTGCTTGTTCATCAACAGCTGCGCGCCCATGTGCGTGGCGACGAGGTGATGGATGCGGAGACCGTAGCCGACCGGTTAGCCGGCGTTCGCTCCGGCATCGGCCCGGTACGTCTCTCCGAGCGCTTCTCCAATGCCCATTGGACGGTGGCCTATCTGCAACAACGCCCTGGCTGGAGTGGCACGGGGATCGTGGTCGACCATCGCCGCTCGCGTAGCCTGGTGATCATTCCTGAACTGGCCTTCGAAACCGAAGTCCTCCTGGATGGCGAGGTGCCCCTCGACGCCGAACTGAACCTGGAACTCACCGGCGTAAATCTGCCGGAGCGTGAGGCGCGGTTTCGGTATAGTGTGATCTAGGCGATCAGGCCACTGTAAGAAAAGCTCATTCACCACGGAGGCACGGAGAACACACAGAGTTCACGGAGAAAAAGCGACCGGGGTGACTTTTTTATCTATGTCCATTTGCGTTGGCGAGACGCCTGCAACGAGTTCTTTCCTATGTTTTTCCTCTGTGAGCTCTGTGCAATCTCCGTGCCTCCGTGGTGAAAAGCACTCCTTAGCAATAGATCTTCAATAGAGTCACCCGCTCTCACCGATTGTTGAATTCGTCAACTGCTTCGAACATGGCCAGCACATTCTCGGGCGGGACATCGGGCATGATGTTGTGGATGGTGTTAAAGACAAAGCCGCCGCCGGGCGCCAGCGCGGCCATGCTGCGCAGCACATCTGCCCTGACATCGGCGGGCGAGCCTTGATTGAGGATGTGTCGCGTGTCGGCCCCGCCGCCCCAGAAGACGACATCGTTGCCGAATTCCTTCTTCAGCCGCTCCGGCTCCATATCCTTGACGTTGGTCTGGACTGGATTGATGATCTCAAAGCCGGCGTCGATCAGGTCGGGCAGCAGCCGGTAGATGGAGCCGCACGAGTGGAGAAAGGTGTGGGCCGAGCTGTTGGCCTTCACATAGTCGCAGAGAATCGTGTGACGCGCTTTGAAGAGTTTCTGGTATGTCTTGGGCGCCATGAATGGACCCGTGTCGGTGCCGAGGTCGTCGCCGAAGCGGATGATATCGACCACGTCGCCGACCGAATTGCAGACATTCTCCAACGTCTGAAAATGGATCGCCATTAGCGCGTCCAGCATCTTCTCAACTTCGTCTGGCTGAAGGATCAGGTCCATGAGGAAGTTGTCCAGCCGGCGTAGAAAGGTTCCCCACTCGAAAAGATTGCAGCCGACGACGGCCATCAAGGCTTTGTCGGTGTTCTCGCGCAGGTAGAGCGCCTTGGTTCTCAGCTGTTCCCAAAAGTCATCCTCGCCGGCATGGTCCCAGGGGCTGTGAGCCAACCCGGCCCAGTGGATCTTGGCCATCATGCGCGACAAATCGGCATAGTCGTCAGGATAGCCGTCGAGATAGGGGAAGCAGGTCTGGTCAAAGAAGGATGCTTTGAGGGGCATGGTGGCGATTCGCTCCCCGTCATGGTCGAAGACGTCCCAGGAACCGTCGGGTTGCTCGACAGGACGGAACGAGGCCGGAAACTGGACCGGCTGGCCGGTGGGCAGGGTGATGTCATACCAGTCGTCGTCCTGGGTGTTGAAGGCGCGACCGATGTCGATGATGTCGACGCCGAAGCGATCCAGTATGTCATCCTCGGGCTGAGCCAACTGCTGTACCACATCGTAGACACGCGTGTGCCCGCTGTCGATGCCAAGATGTCGCTTGAGATTGTAGTAGGCGATGGCCGAGATGCCGGAACTGGGCGTGGCGCCCAGATCGACCGGCACGCGGTCCGGTTCCTGGTGGGCAATTGTGGCTAGCACACGCTCACGCGAGGTCATGCTTTTAGTATGGGGCATGGATTATCGCTCCTCTTTTTTGCTTTTCTCTGGACTCACCCATGATGAAACACTTCCTTCAGCGTCATCCACCAGTCGCCCTCGGCTCGATCCGGGTGCGGCACCTGCATGGGGCCGCAGACATCCCACCATTCCTGTGTCTTCGAATCTGCACCCATCTTGGCCATGTCGCCTTCGAAATCGTCACCGACGTACTCAAAATAGGCAAAGAGCGTGTCGTCGTTGAGCACAAAGATGCTGTAGTTGCGGATATTGCATTCATCGATTGTGGCCAGCACTTCGGGCCACACATTGGCGTGTAGTTCCGTATACTCGGCCAGTTTTTCCGGTTTGACGCCGATCACCTGTCCAAAACGTTGCATGTTTCGCCTCCTGATAACGATTTGAGATAGAGCGCGGATCATACGGATTGGGCGGATCTACGCTGATTTCTTTTGAACACATCCATTTCATTTCAATGCGCCAACACCCGTTGGATCCGCATGATCTGCGTTCTATCCTTCTTTTCTTCGCCAGGCCGCGTATTCGGCCAGGGTCTCTTCATTGGGCGGATAGACGCCCTGGATGCTCGCTCCCTGGGCGACCTTCATCTGGAAGAACTCTTCACTTCGTTCCTGTTCATAGGCGTCGGCGGCCACCGCTTCGGCCACCTGGGCTGGGATGGCGACCACACCTTCGCCGTCGCCGACCATGACATCGCCGGGCATCACCAACACGCCTGCGCAGCCGATGGGTACGTTCATCTCTAGCGGATGGTGAATGACAAAGGACATGGTGGCGTGAGGCGCACGAATATAGGTCGGCAGGCCCAATTCTTTGAACGCCGGCGTATCGCGCAACGCGCCGTCGGTCACCAGGCCGGCAGCACCGCGCATTTTGATGCGCGTGCCAAGGATGTGGCCAAACGAGGCGGCCCGGACGTCGCCGCGCGCATCGATGACCATCACCTGGTCTTTGCCGATGGTCTCGACGGCGATTCGCTGAACGTTTTGCGTATTGTCGTACATGGTGTCGGCGAAATCCTCGCGAGCGGGGACGAAGCGCAAGGTGAAGGCATAACCAACCATGCGAGAGCCGGGGTCGACCGGACCCAGGCCCTGCAGAAAGGTGTTCCTGAAACCCCGTTTGAGCAATTGTGTTGTGAGCGTTGCTGTCGACACGGCGCGCAGCTTATTGAGCGCCTCTGGGCTTAGCTTTGTTGAAGGTTCTGTTCCCAATGACATTCGAGTATTGTTCCTCTCTGGTGGAAGAAGTCTGCCGTTCCGAGATGATTAGGGTTCTGGTCTACGATCTTGTTTCTGCCCGAGACTTCGTGTGGGTTCGGAATGTTCGATCGAACCGATTTCTGTGGTGAATCACAGACGTGGAGTCCGGCAGTCCAGTATCGTTAAGGCCAATGCAGGAAAAGATTTATCCACGAAGGGTCACAAATTTCCACAAATGTCAGCCTTCTTCGTGTTTCTTTGTGTCCTTCGTGGATCATTATTTCTTTGGATTCGCCTAAATGGGATATCACGATAGCGTAGGCAACAGGGGATGTCAAGGGAATTTACTGTGTCTTCATGACGCCATGAATGTTTTCGTTCGTTTCAGTTTGGCGTGACTTGATATAAACTCATTCTATCAAAGTGTTCAGAGAAAGTGTGTCTGCTCCTTGCGTGAAAAAGGAGGAGGTAGCCGACAGCAGATCAGGGCAGGTCGATACAGATATTGTAGGGGATTCAGGGCCTTGAATATTCGGATCGTTTCACATCTCGGAGGAGATAAGATGAAGATTTTAAGATTGATTCCAATGGTGATCATGCTCGTGTTGGTTGCCTGTGCGCCGCTCCAACTGGAGCCGGTCTCCGTGGAGCCAGAGGGCATGACCGTCTCGTCCAACTCAACGGAAGAGCAGCTTGGCACCTTGCAGCAGCTGCTGCAGGATCCGGAGTTTGCGTTGGAAATGGCCAGCTGGCTCGATGCTGCCTATTACAAGGGGCAGGGCGAGCCCGTCCCCGACTTCATCGCACCTGAAGACGAGGACGCGGTCAAGGAAAAGAGCGTGCTCGAAGAAAAGATCGCCATGAATCTGGCCGGCTTCTATGCTGTCGAGGCTGGATTGGGCGTGTTGGCCGAGCGCACCGGCGAGAGCCCGGTGGCCATCCTGAGCGAAATCGTTGAGGGCACACGAGCAGACGAAGACATGTTGTTGATGGCGCGTTTCGCTAACGCCACCTGGAAGGCCGGTCAACCATTCCGATCCTTGGACCGCATCACACGCGACGCCTTTATCCCGGCCGCCATGCTCTCACAAGAAGAGCTCTCCAAGGACTATGATCAGATCATCGCTGCCTCAGAGCTGTTGCTTGACAAGATGCAGGGCCAAGCCGATGCTGGAGCCGTAGCTCAATTGGAGACACTGAAGCAACTCCTGCAGGATCCGGACTTTGCGTTGGAGATTGCAACATGGCTCGATGCCGCCTACTACAAGGGTCAGGGCGAACCGGTTCCTGATTTCGTTGCGCCGGAAGACGAGAATGCGGTCAAGGAAAAGAGTGTGGTAGAGGAGAAGATCGCCATGAATTTGGCCGGCTTCTATGCCGTCGAGGCCGGACTGGGCGTATTGACGGAGCGCACCGGCGAGAGTCCTGTGGCCATCTTGAGCGAAATCGTCGACGGCACCCGGTCAGATGAGGACATGCAGTTGATGGCCCGTTTCGCCAACGCTACCTGGAAGGCCGGGCAGCCATTCCGATCCCTGGAACGCATCAGTCGTGATGCCTTTATCCCGGCGGCCATGCTCTCTGCTGACGAGCTACAGAAGGACTATGACCAGATCATTGCCGCGTCGGAGAAGCTGCTGGAAAAGATGCCGTAGGACGGCCATCAGCATAGGCCAATACAAGAAAATAGTTATTCACGAAGAGACACGAGATCACACAGTGGCTGGCGGTTCTTCGTGTTCCTTCGTGCTCTTCGTGGATAATCATCGAGTCCACTGCAACAAGCCCTTTTTTTGCCACAGATGGCTCTACTGCAAGAAGTCTTTTTTTGACACGGGTGGTCACGAATTTGCACGAATTATTTCGTCGCCCAGAGCGAAGATTCGTGAGAATCTGTGTGAATTCGCGTCTGAATCCCTTTTTACAGTGGAGTCACTGCATTTTGCTGAACAGAGAGGCAAAACCTGATGAGTACGGATTATGATGTAATCGTGATCGGCTCCGGGGCCGGCGGGCTGACCGCGGCCGTCGCACTGGCTCAGGCCGGGAAGCAGGTCCTGGTCTGCGAGCAACATGAGGTGCCCGGCGGCTGGACCCACTCGTTTACGTTGCAAGGCTATCGATTCAGTCCCGGCGTCCACTATATTGGTGATTTGCAGCCGGGCGGTGGACTACGCGGCATCTATGAAGGGCTGGGCGTCTCCGAAGATCTGGAATTCTGTGAACTCAACCCTGAGGGATTCGACCACATTTTTGTCGGTGACGAACGCTTTGACCTGCCCAAGGGCAAGGAGAACCTGGCTGCCTACCTCAAGCAGCGGTTCCCCGACGAGGCCAAGGGCATCGATGGCTACCTGGATGCACTCTCCAATATGATGGGCGGCCTGCGTCAGGTCAGCAGAGTCAAGGGCGTGGGGAGCGCCATCAAGGCTGCCGGCGGAGCGGCGACGGTGGTGCGCTGGGGCACGCGCACCGGACAAGATCTGATCGACCACTACATCTCGGACCCGGTGTTGAAAGCCGTGCTCTCGGGCCAATCCGGCGACCACGGACTGCCGCCGTCGGACGTGTCGGCCTTTGTCCATGCGGGCGTCACCCATCACTATTTCAATGGCGGCTACTATCCGCGAGGCGGCGCTTTTGCGATTCCGCGTGCGTTCGTGCGCGCCTTGAAGCGAGCCGGCGGTGAGATTCGTCTAAACACCAGTGTGTCGCGGATTCTGATCGAGGATGGCCGGGCCGTAGGCGTCGAACTGGCGGACGGTAGCGAGGTGCGTTCCACCTACGTGCTAAGCAACGCCGACCCGGGCGTCACCTTCGACAAGCTGATCGGACGCGATCAGTTGAGCGGCCGCTTGCAGAAAAAGCTGGACAACATGACCTATTCGGGCTCCTGTCTGAGTCTCTTCTTCGCCGTCGACATGGATCTGCGTGAGGCCGGGTTGGATTCCGGGAACTATTGGTTCTACGACAACGAAAACGTCGATCAACTCTACCGGGACGGCTTGGAATCCAAGCTGCTGGCATCGGATGGGCCGCCGGAGATGATGTTTCTGACCGTCACCACGCTCAAGGATCCATCCAAGATGCACGGCGGACACCACACGTGCGAGTCCTTTGCCTTTGTCGGCTACGAAGCCTTCGAGCAATGGGCGGACGAGAAGAGCGGCGCTCATACCGACAATTATGAGGCGATGAAAGAGGAACTGGCCGAGCGCATGTTTCAGGGGCTGGAGCGGCGCGTGCCGGGCATTTCCAAACACGTGGTCTTCTGGAGTCTGGGCACGCCGGTCACCAATGAACACTTCGTCAACGCCACCAAGGGCAACCTCTACGGCACGGCCAAGACCCGCAGCCAGGTGGGACCCGGCGCATTTCCGGTCCAGACTGAGATCGATGGCCTGCTGATGTGCGGAGCCAGCACGCTCAGCCATGGCGTGGCCGGAGCGACCTTCTCGGGATTGGCCGCGGCCAAGAAGATCCTCAACTGCCGAACGTCCGAGCTGCTGACCATGGATGGTCCTGAACTGCGCATTTTCCCGTCAGAACATCCGGACGAGTGGCCGGAGAACTTGCAGGAACGGATTGAGCGAGGGCAGGCAACAGCGTAGGTGTCATGAGATCGTCTGAACGCATCGACTGAAGTCGGCTGCTAACAAAGAAAAGCCGCCTCAGCGGCTAGGCTTAAGCGTCTGAGTGCGTCTTTCGCTGTTGCCTGCCGACTTAATTCACGCTGCGACGAGTAACGTAAGGATCATCGGTGCCATTGAACAAACCTGACTGTTGAGGACAAACAATGCAAGTGATCGGACACCGCGGCGCGGCGGCATTGGCGCCGGAAAATACCTGGGCGGGCTTCGATAGGGCGTTGGCTCTGGGCGTCGATGCCATCGAGACTGATGTGCAGGCCACGAGTGACGGCGTGTTGGTGCTGATTCATGATCTGCATCTAGACCGGACGACGGACGGTCACGGTCCGGTGGCGTCAACGCCCTGGTCAGCGCTCCGAGAGCTCGACGCCGGCAGTTGGTTCGGCCAAGAATATCGGGGTGCTCAAGTCCCGTTGCTGGACGAATGCTGGCGCGCTATGGCTCGCGCACCCATATCGCCCTGGAGATCAAGCAGCCGGGTATCGAGATGGAGGTGCTTGGGCGAGTCAAAGCGCTTGGCCTATTGGGTTCCATCACCTTCACCTCGTTTGACTTCGCCTCCGTCCAACGGATCCGACGGGAGGAAGCCGCTGCCGACGTCGGTTTTCTCACATCTGACATCAGCGCGGCTGGCGTAGAGCGCGTTCTCGACGCCGGCATCATCCAATTCTGTCCGCCTGCTGATGCGCTGACATCGGATCTGGTTTGCGAATGGAAAGAAACTGGGACTGAATGTGCGCGCATGGGGCGTACGCACGCCCGTGCTCATGCAGCGCGCCATCAATGCCGGCGTCGACGGCATGACCGTTGACTTCCCCGACCTGCTGTTGCAGGCGCTGGGCAGGATCTAGGGTTTATCCAGAAACAAGTTCCCGTCTTCGAGTTCGATGTATGGATGCTGCCCATGTTAGGGCGGAATGCCATTCCGCTTGGCTGTGCTAAGCTGAGCTTGGCTGGTCGGATTCCCAATCCAACCTACTCCCTTCGTCAACCTGCCCCACGATCCTTTGTGCATTTTGTTCATTGACAGACCATTCGAATTCCGCTACCCTAAAGCCATACTGTTATAGTACACTAGAACAGTATGGCTTTATCCGCTTTAGCTATATCTCCACACCGGCATATTCCGCTTCACCATGGAGAACGCTGTGAAGATCCAGATCAACCGTGACCTGGCTGTGCCCCTTTATACTCAAATCGTTGGGCAGGCCAAATTCGATATCGTCTCGGGGCGTCTGCCGTCGGGCATGCAATTGCCGTCGATCCGCGATCTGGCCCAGGCGCTCAACGTCGCCCCCATGACCATCACCCAGGCCTACCAGGAGTTGAAGCAACTGGGGCTGATTGAGATGCGGCCAGGGTTGGGCACGTATGTGGCAAACTTCGATGTGGCCGATGCGCCCACGGCCCCCAATCGGTCGCTTCAGCTACGTCGCATTTTGCAGGGTGCAGTCACCAAGGCCCAGGCGGATGGCTTCGACCAGGCTGAGATCTCGCAGGCATTTCTTTCTCTGCTGACTGAGTCGGATGGTCTCTTCACAAATCGCTGTTTTGTATTGGTCGGACTCTTTTCCGATGCGCTACGTGCCTATGCCGATGATCTGGAACGCCAGTTGGCTGAGGAACGGGTAGTCGTCGAGCCGGTCACATTTGCTGAACTGGAGCAACGTCCTGATGTCTATCTGCCGTCGTTTGAGCAAGCCGAGGCGTTGCTCGTTCCTCTGCATCAAGTGCAGAAGCTGCGCGACTCGTTGGTGGCGGCCGGCATCGGGTGGGAAGGGCCCATCATCGGACTCAGTCTGGAGTTGCGGACGGATGCACGTCAAGCCATCTCTGCCATTGCCGATGACCAGCGTATCGGCATCGTTTCCCTCTTCCCCGAGTTTGTCAACACGATGATCCAGGGCATTTCCGCCGTTCGCCCGCTGACCCAGCCGCCTGTGATCTCGCTGGCATCGGATGAAGCCGGGCTGGATCAGATAGTGACCGAAGCGCAGGCCATCGTCTTTTCCAGCGGCTCCAATGGGGCCATCGAGAAGATTCGATCAAGCGTAGACATCGAGACCCCCGTGATTGAGTTTCTACATACGCCCAATGCGGCTTCGGTCAAACGCATTCAACAGTTGCTCGCAGTTCAGACAGGAAACGGTACTGCATGACTATGGATCACGAAGCTCGCTTGCTCAATTCAATCAGTCGGGAAGCCCTCTGGGAGACCAACCGCACAATTGCCGGATGGACCCGAAATTCGGGTACGGCCGAAGAGCGAGCCGCGTTCGCCTATGTTCAGCAGACGCTGGACGGCTATGGCATGGACACCCACCTGTTGGAGCATCCTGCGCTGATCAGCTATCCGCTGGCGGCAACCCTGGCGACGCTTAACCGTGACGGCCAGGAAACGATCCAGTTCGAATGTCTGGGCACAGCCTACAGTCGCGGCGTCGAGGCGCTGGACGCCCCGTTAGTCGATATCGGTTTCGGCACGCCGGCCGACTATTCAGCTCAGTCTGTGGCCGGTAAGATCGTGTTGGTCAATGGGCTGGCCACCCCTGGCGCGGTCTATGCGGCAGAGCAGGCCGGCGCGGTCGGCCAGATATTCATCAACGACGACCATCGTCACTACATGATTGTCAGCACCATCTGGGGCACGCCGACGCCCTCTTCGGCCCAGCGTATCCCCTCCACTCCGTCTGTCTCCGTCACCCAGGCCGACGGCCAAACGCTGCGGGATCTGGCGGCGGCCGGCGAAGTGCGGGTCCGCCTCTCCTCCCAGGTCTTCATGGACTGGCAGCAGACGCCGATCCTGATCGCCGAGTTGAAGGGGCAACAGAGCGAAGACTTTGTGCTCTTCAGCGGCCATCTGGACTCGTGGGAAGTCGGGGCCATGGACAACGGCAGCGCCAATGCCACCATGATGGAGGTGGGGCGGCTGCTGGCCCAGGAGAAAGAGCAACTCCATCGTGGACTGCGGCTGGCCTTTTGGAGCGGCCATAGCCATGGGCGCTACTCCGGCTCCACCTGGTATGTTGACAACCACTGGGAGGAACTCTACGACCATTGCGTGGCCCATGTGAACGTGGATTCGACCGGCGCACGGGGCGCGACCTACTACGGCAACTTCCCCGCCCATCTGGAACTGGGCGATTTCGGCGCTCAGATTGTCGAGACCCAGACCGGCCAGCCATCGACTCCACGACGCATGAGCCGGGCCGGTGACATGAGCTTCAACGGCGTCGGCATCCCTGCACTCTTCATGAGCCTGAGCCAGGTGCCTTTCGATGCCGAGGCCGATACCGACTATGTCTCCCAGGCGCTGGGCAAACTCTTTGGCGGCCGCATGCCCTGGTGGTGGCACACCAGTGGAGACACCATCGACAAGGTGGATCTGGATGTGCTGGCGCTGGACACCCAGGTCTATGTCAGCGTTGTGTGGCGGCTCTGCTACTGTGCCCTTGCTGCCCATGAACTTCCAGCCGGTGGTCGCCGACATCCTGGAGACGCTGGCCGATCTGCAAAACGTGGCCGGCGATGCTCTGGACTTGAGTGTCCTCATTGAGCGAGCAGATCGGCTGGCCATGGCCGTCCGTGGCCTTGCCGATCGCTGCGATTCCGCTGAGGCAAGCCAAAACGATGGGGAAATCCAAGCGATCAACCGGCAGATCAAGGGACTGTCCCGTCTGCTGATTCCGTTGACCTACACCGAGATCGGCCCCTTTGATCACGACCCGGCCTGGACAATCCCGCATCTGCCCGGCCTACAAGGAGCGCGTGACCTGGCCCATCTGGAGCCTCAAAGCGATGAATTTCACTTCTTGCATACGCAACTGGTACGCAATTGCAACCAGGTGGCGTTTGTGCTTCGTCAAGCCATCGATCTGTTAGGAGGAGATGGTGGTTTGTAGCACGACATTGATGCCGTAGCTCGGCTACGACATCAATGTCGTGCTACAAACTTGTTTCGCACGACGTCATGAACATAACTGATTTGAAAGGAGGCCCAACGGCGATCACTGATTGATCCACTCGTCCGTCACGTTGTCTTGATTTTGGTTCACTCGTTGCAGAAGTATCCCGTCTGTCGTTCTACTACAATAGGAGAAGACTGTACATGAAACCCATCCACAAACGACCCGCTTTGATTCTGGGCCTGATCCTGGTCCTGGCGCTGCTGATCGGTGGCTGTAGCGCACCGGCTGCGCCGGCTGCCGCGCCCAGCGAAGGTGAGGCCGCCCCTGCTGCCGATGCCACTGCCGCCCCGGAGGCCGAAACCGGCAAGTCCGGCGGCGACATCGTCTTTGGCCGCTATGCCGATTCCCTCTTCCTGGACCCGGTGCTCAACGATGCCAACCTGGACATCTGGGTGCTCAACAGCCTCTACGATACGCTCTTCCAGTCCACCCAGGACGGCACGGGTATCGAGCCGATGTTGGCGACGGGCTACGAAGCCGCCGAGGACGCCCTTTCCTACACTGTCACCCTGCGCGACGGTATCAAGTTCGCCGATGGCTCTGACATCACGGTTGACGATGTTGTCTGGTCCCTGGACCGGGCGCGCAACCCGGAGAACGGCATCTGGAACTTCTCGCTTGAATCCGTCGATTCGGTCGAAGCGGTCGGCGACAACCAGGTTGTCCTCAATCTGAACCGCCCAGACCCGTCCATCCCGGCCGCGTTGGCCATGTTCAACAGCGCCGTCATGCCTAAGACGCTCTTCGAGGCGTCCGCCGGTGAGACAGACGAGGAAAAGGCCCAGGCCTTCTCCGAGCAGCCAGTCGGGTCCGGTCCTTTCGTGCTCAAAGAATGGGTGCGCGGTTCTCACATGGTGATGGAACGCAATCCCTACTACTGGCAGACCGACGCCGACGGCGTGCAGTTGCCCTACCTGGATAGTGTGCGCTTCGAGATCGTCCCCGAAGACGCCACCCGTATCCTGAAACTCCAGGCCGGCGAACTCGACGCCGCCGAGTTCATCCCCCTGAGTCGTGTGGGTGAACTGGAGGCCGATGCCAACGTCAACATGGAGCTCTTCCCGTCGACCAAGGTCAATGACATCCTGATGAACAATCGTCCCGAGTTCCTGGACGGAACGGCCAACCCGATGTCCGACGTGCGTGTGCGTCAAGCGCTCAACTACGCCATGGACAAAGAAGCCCTGATCCAACTGGTGACCTTCGGTACAGGCAAGCGACGGAATCCTATATGGCCTCCACCACGCCCCTCTACTCACCCCAGGAGATGTATTCGTACGATCCGGACAAGGCCAAGGAACTCCTGGCCGAGGCCGGCTTCGCTGATGGTTTTGAGGTCTCCTCGCTGGCCATCTCCGGCAACGCAGATGATGCCGCCCTGCTCACTGCCATCCAGCAGATGTGGGCTGACGTTGGCGTCACGCTCAATATCGAGCAAGTGGATTCCGCCACCCGTACCGCTCGCTATCGAGAGAATGACTTCCAGATGCGCACGGCGGCCTGGACCAATGACATCAACGATCCCAGCCAGATCACCTCCTACTTCGCCATCTACGATGTCGTCGAGTCACTGCATACCGGATTCCAGAACGATGAACTGGAACAACTCTTTGCCGATAGCCAGAAGGAACTGGACGACGTCAAACGAGCCGAACAGTATGACCGTATTCAGGAGATCTACGTCGAGAACGCCCCGATTATCTTCCTGTACGAAACGCCCTATCCGGTGGCGCTGCGCACAGAGGTCAAGGACTTCTTCCAACTGCCCCTGGGCCAGAACATCTTCACCAATGTTTATCTGGAGCAGTAGGTTGGTTCGTAATTAGGTGAGCGTCCAAAACTAGTTCGTAGTGATGGCTTTAGCCATCCAGACCGCTAAAGCGGTCACTACGAACGAAACAGTCAAGTAAATCTTGGGCGCCGGTAAGCGCATACTGAGTGAGTTATCGCGGGTGGTGCATGGACAAACAGGCCACGCACCACCCGCCATCTGCCACAGGAGGTATCCCTGTGAATCGCTGGAACTATGTCTTGGTGAGACTTCTCCAGATCATACCGACCTTTTTTGTCATTATGTTCCTTGTCTTTATGATGGTCCGCTTGTTGCCCGGTGACCCGGCCAGTGCCATCCTGGGCGATCGGGCGACTGAGGAAGCAGTGGCCCGTATCAACGCGCAGATGGGTTTGGACAAGCCGCTCCTGGTCCAGTTCGGTATCTTTGTGCAGAATTTCTTTCAAGGGGATCTGGGTGATTCCATCAGCTTCAAGATCCCAGTGACCGATCTGGTTTGGCAGCGTCTCCCGGTGACGATATTTCTGACGATCTACGCCGCCGTGATTGCGCTTCTTCTGGCCGTGCCCCTGGCCTTCGTCGCAGCGTTGAACCGCAATTCACTACTGGACAACGCCATTCGGTCAGTCTTTCAGGTCGGGCTCTCATTGCCGACCTTTTTCATTGGGCTGCTGCTGCTGACGATCATGGGTGCACAGCTCGGCCTCTTTCCCATTGGCGGCTATGGCGACACATTTGGCGAACATCTCTACCACCTTTTCCTGCCGGCCCTGACCTTGGGCTTCAATCTCTCTGCCGTGCTCATGCGCACATTGCGTGCCTCGATCATCGAGGTGTTGACCGCCGAATATGTGGACCTGGCACGTTCCAAAGGGCTGAGCAACCGGGTGGTGTTGAGCAAACATGTGCTGCGCAACGCCCTCATCTCCACTGTCACGCTGCTGGGAATGAACATCGGCGCGCTCTTTGGCGGAGCCGTGATCACCGAGACCGTCTTCGCCATTCCGGGCATCGGTCGCTTGATGGTGGATGCCATCTATGGCCGGGATTACCCGGTCGTCGTAGCCTTGACGTTGACCTTTGCCATCTTGGTCTCGCTGGTCTTCTTGCTCACCGATCTGGTCTATGCCCAGCTGGATCCTCGGGTGGAGATGGCATGAGATCCCTCTTGTTTAGCGCTGTTCAAGATCGGAGCTTCTGATGGCCGTGACCATTGCCCCAGCCATGACCCAAGGCCGAAGACGTGCGCGCTTTCGGCCGAAATTCACGCTGGTTGCGGGCTTCTCCCTGCTTTTTCTATTCCTGTTACTGGCACTCTTTCCGGGGCGATTGCGCCCTACAGCCCGACAGAATTCGACTACGCGGCCATTTTGCAGCCGCCAAGTCGGGCCCACTTCTTCGGCACGGATAACTTCGGCCGCGACATTTACTCGCGTGTCATCTGGGCGGCACGCGTCGATCTGCAAATTGCCATCTTCACGACCATTTTTCCTTTTTTCTTTGGCACCTTCGTGGGCGCGCTCACCGGCTACTATGGCAAGTGGCTGGACGCGATCTTCGGCCGCATTGTAGATATCGTCATCGTCTTCCCATTTTTGGTGCTGGTTATCGCCATCGTCGCTTTTTTGGGACCAGGATTGACCAACATGTACATTGCCGTCAGTGTCGTCGGCTGGGTGGCCTATGGACGGCTGGTGCGCGGTGAGATGTTGGTGCAGAAGCAGGCCGAGTATGCCCAGGCCGCCAAGACCATGGGCTATACGTCGCCTCGTATCATCGGGCGTCACTTGTTGCCCAACGTGATCGGCTCCTCCCTCACCTATTGGATGACCGACATGTCGCTGGGCATTCTGTTGGGCGCGAGCCTGGGCTATCTGGGCCTGGGTGCGCAGCCGCCCACCGCTGAGTGGGGCGTGATGGTGGCCGACGGCAAGAACTTCATGACCACCGCACCCTGGATCTCTACCTTCCCGGCTATCGCCCTGACCTTTGCCGGTCTGACCTTCAGCTTCATCGGCGACGGTCTGGCGGATCTGTTGAGGCCCAAGAAATGAGCCGATCATTGCAACAATCAACCCAAACCAGGCCGACCCCTGTGTTGTCTGTGCGTGATCTGCGTACGACTTTCGACACAAAGCGCGGCCAACTGACTGCGGTGGACGGCGTCAACTTCGATCTCTTTCCCGGCGAAGTGTTGGGTCTGGTGGGCGAGTCCGGCTCGGGCAAGAGCGTCAGTCTGCGTTCACTGATCCGCCTGATCGCACCGCCGGGTTCCATCACCGGCAGCATTGTTTGGCAGGACCGTGAGATCATGGAGATGTCTGACGATGAACTGCGCCAGGTACGTGGCGGAGAGATCAGCCTGATCTTCCAGGAGCCCATGAGCGCGCTCAACCCGGTCCTGACCATCGGCGAACAGATCAAAGAGTCTCTGCGCGCACACCGCAGCATTGGCGGGGGTGAGATCGACAGGCATACGGTGGAGTTGCTGGAGTTGGTCGGCATTCCCTCCGCAGAGGAGCGAGTAGACAGCTATCCGCATCAGTTTTCCGGCGGCATGCGCCAGCGTGTGATGATCGCCATAGCCTTGGCCTCCAACCCACAACTGCTGCTGGCTGATGAACCGACCACGGCCCTGGATGTAACCATCCAGGACCAGATCCTCAAGCTGATCCTGCGTCTGAAGGATCAATTGGGGATGAGCGTGATCCTGGTAACCCATGACCTGGGCGTCGTCGCCCAGACCTGTGATCGGGTGGCGGTAATGTACGCCGGGCGCATCGTGGAAGTGGCCTCGGTGGTCGAACTCTTTCAGCAACCGCGCCACGCCTACACCTTGGGCCTGCTCAATTCAATCCCCGGCGTCGGAGCCAGTCGCAAACCCCTGATGCCCATTCCCGGCGCACCGCCCGATCTGGCCGATCTGCCGCAAGGCTGTCCCTTCGCGCCTCGTTGTCTCTATGTCACAGATGAATGTCTGGCCGAGCGTCCACCACTAGTCTCCATTGACGACGACATTGGTGACGACCGCTTTTCCGCCTGCATCCATCATGGTTCCCTGGCCCGGCCCGGAGAGGAGGCGTCCAGATGAGCGCAACGCCAATGTTGGAAGTCCACGATCTGCACAAGTACTTTCCGATCCATCGCTCGCCGATAGACTGGATACGACGTCGTGAGGTCAGAGCGGTTCGGGCCCTCAACGGCGTTTCACTCAGTGTGCAGCAAGGCGAAACCCTGGGCATCGTGGGTGAGTCGGGCTGTGGCAAGTCAACCTTGGCCCGCTGCCTTGTGCGTCTCTATGACGCTGATTCAGGCGTGATTACCTTTGACGGCCAGGACGTGATAGCCCTGAGTGGAGGGGATCTGCGGACCTATCACCGGCAGGTGCAGATGGTATTCCAAGATCCCTTCAGTTCCCTCAACCCGCGCATGACTGTGGGGCAGACGTTGGGGGAAGCCATTCGGGTGCACAAATTGCGCCCTGCAGACCAGGTCGATGAGCGCATTGCCGAACTGCTCGACTTAGTCGGCCTGCCCTTGGACGCCTCCGGACGTCTGCCCCACGAATTCTCCGGGGGGCAACGCCAGCGCGTGGCCATTGCCCGCTGTCTGGCCTTGGAGCCGAAGACGCTGGTGGCCGATGAATTGGTCTCTGCCCTGGATGTGTCCGTTCAGGCTCAGATCATCAACCTGCTTCTGGAGTTGCAGGAACGTCTGCACCTGACCGTGCTCTTCGTGGCCCACGATCTTCGATTGGTTCGCCACATCTCCCACCGGGTGGCGGTTATGTATCTGGGAAGGGTGGTGGAACTGGCCGAAACCGAGCGAATCTTCTCCAGCCCGGAACATCCTTACACCCAGGCCCTGATCTCAGCCGCTCCTACTCTGGACCCCAGCCGGAAAAGCGAAGTAGAGGCAGTTCAGGGCGAACTGCCCAGCCCCATCAATATTCCTAGCGGCTGTCCATTTCACCCGCGCTGCCCGCAGGTTTTCGATCGCTGCCGTGCAGAGGCGCCTATACTAAAGGCCAACGAAGCGGGCCATTTCACGGCCTGTCATCTGTACGAATGAATCAAATTGTAGAGACGCAAAATCTTGCGTCTCTACGAGCATGCCAAAATGATGATATTGAAAAAAGGAACCCCACATGCGCATTACTGATATGAATTGGATGCAGGTCGAAGATTATCTCAAAAAAGACGATCGAGCGGTGCTGCCTCTGGGAAGCACGGAGCAACACGCGTATCTCAGTTTGAGCGTGGACAGTATTCTCTCTGAGAAAGTGGCATTGGATGCGGCCGAGGCGTTGGGCGTGCCCGTTTTCCCGGTCCAGGCCTACGGTGTCACACCCTATTTTCGGGAATATCCCGGCACGGTCAGCCTGCGGGTGGAGACCTATGTGCGTCTCGTGCGCGACATACTCGACAGCCTGGCCCATAGCGGTTTCCGGCGTATCCTGATCGTCAACGGCCATGGCGGCAATATCCCGGCAGATTCGCTGGCCACTGAATGGATGGCCGACAATCCCGGTGTGCAGGTGAAGTTCCACAGTTGGTGGAACGCACCCCAGACCTGGGCCAAGGTTCAGGAGATCGACACCATCGGCAGTCATGCCTCGTGGATGGAGAACTTCCCCTGGACGCGTTTGGCCGGCGTTGCATTGCCCGCTGAACAGAAGATTCTGCCCGACAGGACGGGTATGCCCCGGCTGGTTGGCAAGGGAATGCAGGCCTTCTACGGCGACGGCAATTACGGCGGCTACTATCAGCGTGCCGATGCTGAAATGCTGGCGCTGTGGGAAGTGGCGGTCGCGGAAACTCAGTCATTGATCGTAGAGGGGTGGGACTGAGATGCGACTACTGATTTGGGGTGCAGGAGCCATCGGTGGCGTCATCGGCGCCTATCTGGCCCAGGCTGGCCACGAGGTTACCTTTGTCGATCGGGATGCGGATCACGTGGGGGCCATCAATCGAGACGGCCTTGCCATCACTGGGCCGATTGCCGAGTTCACCGTGACGGGCGCAGCTTTTACGCCCGAAACCGTGACTGGCCAGTGGGAGACTGTGCTGCTCTGCGTCAAGGCGCAGGACACTGTTGCGGCCATTGAGGCTATTGCACCGCATCTGACGCCGGAAGGGTATGTGGTCTCTGTACAGAACGGCTTGAACGAACTGGAGATCGCGGCCGTGGTGGGCCAGGAGCGCACCGTCGGCAGCTTCGTCAACTTCGGCGCCGACTATCTGCAACCCGGCGAGATTCTCTACGGTGGACGCGGGGCCGTCGTGTTGGGAGAAATCGACGGCAGTCATACGCCGAGAATCGAGGCCCTGCATCGAGCATTCCTAGACTTCGAACCCAACGCCATCATCACCGAAAACATCTGGGGCTACCTCTGGGGCAAGTTGGCCTACGGCGCACAACTCTTCGCCACCGCGCTGACCCACGAATCCATCGCCGACAGTCTGGCCGATCCCCGCTACGCCGATCTCTACATCGATCTGGCTACAGAGGTGTTGGCAGTAGCAACGGCCCAGAGCATCCAGCCGGAAGCCTTCAACGGCTTCGATCCCGGTGCCTTCATGCCCGGCACGCCTCGGGCCGTCTCGCTCCAATCACTGGATGACATGGTGGCCTTCAACCGCAAGTCGGCCAAGACTCATAGTGGCATCTGGCGCGATTTGGCCGTGCGAAAGCGGCGGACCGAAGCCGACGCCCAGCTTGGACCCATCGTGGCCGCTGGCGAACGGGTTGGCGTGCCCACGCCCTTGACCGCCGTGCTGATCCGGCAGATCCATGAAATCGAGGAAGGGGAACGTCCACAGCAGACGGTCAATCTGGATGAGTTGAATGCACTGAATGCGTAGGGTCCATCGCGCATATGTAGGGACGAGGCATTCCCCGCAGACCCATTGTTGGCGGAGGGCGTTTCGACCTTCGAGACCTGTACCTGCAACCGCATCGGTGCTCGGAATGCCTTGTCCGATTGCGCCGGGATGTCGTGGAATGCCGAGCACGGACAAGGCATTCCGAGCATCATGTGAACAAAGCCGACGATGGTGGTCGATTTGGAGCGGGGCTGTCAGAGGTTCGTTCGACGGGGAATGCCATGTCCCTACGCTCCAGGGATGTCGTGGAATGCCGAGCACGGACAAGGCATTCCGAGCATCATGTGAACAAAGCCGACGATGGTGGTCGATTTGGAGCGGGGCTGTCAGAGGTTCGTTCGACGGGGAATGCCATGTCCCTACGCCCCAGGGATGTCGTGGAATGCCGAGCATGCACAAGACATTCCGAGCATTCTGTTCAACCAATTTGGAGTGCGCCCATTTCATATGAGGTTTTTCCATGCACGAACATCCATCGCTCAACGCCGAAACCGTACGTCACCTGGCCGCGCTGAACGGCTTTGACCTGGCTCTAGACCGGGCCGCTGACCTAGTTCCTGCGCTGGCCGAGATTCTGGCCGCAGATGCGCATATCGTTGAGCTGGATCTGGGCGTTCTGCCCGCCGTTGGTCTGCCCTGGGGGGAGGATCCTGATGAATCTGACCGGCGGTGACGACCTGCTCTTTCTATCAATCTCGGAGATTGCGGAGGGCTACCGACAGGGCCGCTTCTCGCCCATTGAGGTGACCGAACGTGCGCTGGCGCGCATTGACGCACTCAATCCGACTCTCAATGCCTTCATCACCGTTAGCGCAGACGCCGCTCTCGCCAGTGCACGGCAAGCTGAAACGGAGTTGCGGTCCGGCCAGGATAGGGGTCTGCTTCATGGCATTCCTGTTGCACTCAAAGACCTGGTGGACACAGCGGGGATCCGCACCACCTGCGGTTCACGTATCTTGTCCGATAACGTGCCGGACGAGGACGCCTTGATTGTCAATCGGCTCAAGCAGGCCGGTGCTGTGCTGTTGGGCAAGACCAATCTGTTGGAATTCGCCTACGGCATCGTGCACCCGGACTTCGGCCCCACTTGGAACCCCTATGATCCCACGCGCACGGCCGGCGGCTCCAGTGGCGGATCGGCTGCTGCCGTGGCCGCAGGGATGTGCTTCGCTGCGGTCGGTACGGACACCGGCGGTTCGATCCGCATTCCCGCCGCCTACTGTGGCGTGGCCGGCCTCAAGCCCACCTACGGCAGGGTGAGTCTAGATGGCGTCTTTCCGCTCTCCTGGTCGCTGGATCATGCCGGTCCAATCGCGCGCTCGGCTGCCGATGCCGGTCTGCTGTTGGATGCCCTGCTGGGGCGAACGCCTCAACCTGTGCATCCAGCTGATCTGAAAGGGTTGCGGCTGGGCGTGTTGGATGCCCATCGCATGGGTCGGGAAATGGAAGCGCCGGTGCTGGCTGCTTTTGACGCAGCGTGCGCAGCTCTGGCGGATGCAGGAGCCGTGCTGCAAACGGTCGAGATTCCGGATCTGGGGTTGGCCGACGCCGTGCTCCATGCCATCATTGCACCAGAGGCCAGCGCGGTCCACGCCCGCTGGATCGAAGAACGGCCCGAGGATTACGCAATCCTCACCCGCAGCCAGATCGAGCTGGGCTTTGCCGTGCCTGTGCTGGCCCATGTGCGAGCCCAACAATATCGTCGCCACCTCACGGCACGCTTTCTGGAGGCCTTTGCCCATGTGGATGCCATCCTCTCGCCGACTGCACCCTGGGTCGCGCCCACGAAGATCCGGCCGTGATCGGTGACGAGGGCATGGCGGAAGCCCGGCGCACAGCCCCGGCCAATCTCACGGGCTTGCCTGCGCTGACGGTGAACTGCGGCTTCAGTCCCCAGGGCCTACCCATCGGCCTTCAGATAACCACCCGCCCCGGCGCTGACGATTTCTGTCTGGCCCTTGGCGCTGCATTCGAATTGAATATGAAAGAGAAGTAGGTGCGGTTTGCAACCGCACGAACTGCGGAAATTTAGGTGAATTTGAGAATCGTGCGGTTGCAGACCGCACCTACGCGAGGCGAAATTTGCAAATCACTTGGTAAACCATCCCCAAAAAAACGATCTTATTCGTGCTGAACCATTGTTAGGAACCCACATCATGACCATCAACTTTCTGCCTTCCGACGCCCTGCCGTTCAAGCCCGTCAGCGGTGATGGCGCCAGCGGGCTCAGCCTGGCCCGGCTCTATCAGAACCGGGAGCATTTCACCTTTCAACTGGCCCAAGTCGAACCGGGCGGTATCTCCAAGCGCCACCACCATCCGTGGGAGCAACTGACCTGGGTCGCGTCCGGTGCGGGCGAAGTGCAGACCGATGACGGTGTCACTGCGATCGCAGCGGGAGACTTCTTCGAGATCCCCGGCAACGTCTCCCATGCCATCGCCAACAGCGGCGACGTTCCACTGCTGCTTGTGACGGTCCTGGGGCCTGGGGCTGCATGAAATAAGAGCAAAATCCATATACAGGTAGGGGCGGGGCTTGTCCCCGCCCGGTCTGTTTGTACGCGGGTGGGGGCAAGCCCCGCCCTACGATAGGCAATTTTTTTTCCAACCAATCATCTCCACGGAGTAACCAATGAATATTGAATTTCAGCGGCAAGACCGTCATTGTCACCGGCGCGGCCCATGGCTTCGGCCGCGCCATCGCTCTGGGCTTCAGCAGTCGGGGCGCAAATGTCTGGGCCTGCGATCTGCTGGTGATGAACTGGCCGAGACCCAGCGGCTCTGCGAGGAAGCAGGCGGTCTTTGCCAAGTACGTACGGTCGACGTCACAGATCGGGACGCCGTCTTTGCCTTTGTGAGCGAGGCTGAGGCATCCACGTCCGCTGGGCGGGTGGATATCCTGGTCAACAATGCCGGCGGTGTGCTGGGCCAGGTGGGCCGGCCGCTGGAGGAGGTCAGCGTCGACGACTGGAACAGCATCATTGCCGTCAACCTCAGCGCGGCCTTTTTCTTTGCCCAGGCTGTGGCTCCGGCCATGAAGAAGGCTCGCTGGGGACGCATTATCAACATCTCCAGCGGCGCAGGTTTGGGGGCGAGCCTGACCGGCATTCAAGCCTATGCATCGGCGAAAGCCGGGCAAGTCAATCTGACACGACAACTTTGTCACGAACTTGGTCCCTTCAATATCACCGTCAACAACATTGCTCCCGGCTTCGTGCTGTCCAACCCCACCACCGAACGCCAATGGGCTTCCTACGGTGAGGAGGGGCAGCAGGCCCTGCTGGATCGCATCGCACTCAAGCACCTGGGCCAACCCGATGACATCGCCCATGGCGCCCTTTTCTTTGCCTCGGATTTCGCCGGGTGGATCAGCGGCCAAGTGATA